>JANWVT010000004.1 GCA_025056255.1 Bernardetiaceae bacterium
CACACGCATTGGTGGTGGGTCTTACCAGCCGCACTATGAAGCCGTTGGGATGATTTTCTATGTCCCAAATAGGCAAATTCGTTCGACCTGCTTGGAAATTGACAATAATCTGAATGTTTCCATTGGGTACGGGATTGCCATTTCCGTCTAAGCCATTCCATGGCAAGCATTTTGTTTGAGGGGGACCTGAGGTATTGAAATTCTCCGTAAGGCGCACATCAGCTGTTCCGGGAGTGTAGATCCCATCAGGAGACGACATAGAAGGATGCAGATCGATAATCACTTCCACCTCGCCTTGTGCCTGCGCGGTTACGTTGATGCAATAAGGCTGGTTTTGATCGCATTGTTTCACATTAGCTCCATGCAAGCAACCTATTGTGCCGCTGGGAAATTGATTAACATCTGGATTTTGAAGAAAAATGCGGTATAAAGGAGTATGAGGAGGGGCTGCTGTGGAATTTACTGGTGCCCGTGAACGGCGATTAATAATCCAGTTAGAAGCAGGAGTAGCGGGGACAGTGTTAATTCCATCTCGGTTGCAACTTATCACGAAGCCAAAGGGCCGCATGCCATTGAAGTTAATTTCGGTTACTACCCCATCGTCAGAAATAGGATATACCCTGCCATTGTAAGCAACGCTATTTGAACCCGTACTAAGCGACCATGCCCGCGACCACACTCTCCCGGGAATAGCCGTTGCTGTACCGCTTCCTGATACGCCAGTTACTTGCCCCGTAGTAGCGTCAAAGCTTGAAACTGTACCTCCCGGACCCGTAGCCACTGTAATGTCGAATAATTGTAATAATGCCTTTCTGGGACTACCAGTACCCGTAGCTACTATGTTAGTACCTATAAGATAGGTTTCAAATTCAATTCGATAGTCTCCCGTCATAGTGGGAGTGAATTCTATGGCATAGTAACCCGAAACTCCTACCAGTTGTGCAGGTCCTGCTACGCAACGGTTATAGGCGGCTAAACTTTGATCCCCTATGAAACCCTGCCCACTCGTGGGAACATTTTGCTCAGGCAAAGCAATAGTATTGTCAGGAGCTACGATTCGAAACCTCAATTCTCTTTGAGTACCCCCGGCCGCACTGGGCAAAGGTAAATTTTGATTAACCGGGTCAATATCAGCGTTATTGCCCATGTTTACTGTCTTATACCTACCAAAGCCGATATACACGCGTTCATTAGTATTAGCAATGCGGAAGTAAAGCCTTCGCTCATCGGTGGCTCCGTAGGCAGCAAAATTGTTAGAGTTACTAGGGTCCAAAATGTACAAAAAACCCCCATCGTTGTGGGTAGGGCGCATCTGAGGCGTGCCCTCGGCTAGTGCCAACAGCGTGTTGAGAAATAATAACCAAGCGGCAAGTAGAAATGCCCTCATGATTTCTGTCTATTTTTTTCTGATATAGATGCAAAGAAGTGGTTTTTATAATAATCATTGAGCGCGTAAAATTACGCTACTTGAAATTACAAAAAATATTGCTTTTCAGCAATAAGCGCAGCATCGGTGTATGATACTTCAAAAAAACATATTACATGCAAATACTTGTAAGGATGCAATGCAATTAAAATCTTGTTTTACAACTTGATGGTTGCTTGCTAATGCGCTCTATAAACCGTCGCAATTCTTATGCCGTTGCGTGTAGTCATACGCAACAAAATGCTTGTCCGTGAAGATACAAGCAACGGCGGCGTGCAACGGCGGCGTGCAACGGCAGCGTGCAACGGCAGCGTGCAACGGCAATAGTATGTAGGAACAGCGCGCACTCTTTGTGTATACTAAACAACAACCCTGAAGGATTCCACACAAGAAAAAAATTTTTATGGTAGGTTTTTCGAGTTTTTGCCATGTAGTTGTGGTTGGGGCTGCAAGTGTGCAGGCTTTTGTCTAAATTCGCAGGCATCAGCATTTGTTTATGAGCATTTCAGAAACAGTTTTATCGCAATACGAGTTGGTTGTGGGGCTGGAAGTACATGTACAGCTTAGTAGCCAAAGTAAGATTTTCGCAGCAGATGCTAACCGTTTTGGGGATGCCCCCAATACTAATGTAAGCGTGATTACACTAGGGCATCCGGGTACTTTGCCGATGCTCAACGCTGCTGTGGTGGAAATGGCAATTAAAATGGGGCTTGCCTGCCATTGTGATATTTCGCGATATAACATTTTTGACCGCAAAAATTACTTCTACCCCGATTTGCCCAAAGGTTTTCAGATTACGCAAGAAAAAACCCCGATTTGCAAAGGAGGTTACTTAGACATCAGGGTTCGCAAGGGCAACAGTAAAAATTATTGGATAAAACGCATTCGGCTCAATCGCATCCACTTGGAAGAAGATGCGGGTAAGTCGGTACATCCGCCCGATGCAGACTACACGCAGATAGACCTTAACCGCGCCGGTGCCCCTCTGATTGAAATGGTAACAGAGCCAGACATCCGTCAGCCAGAGGAAGCAGCTGCCTATTTGGCGACCATTCGCCGCTTGGTGCGCTACTTGGGCATTTGCGACGGCAACATGGAAGAAGGCTCTATGCGGTGCGATGCTAATGTTTCGGTGCGCAAAAAAGGCAACATCCGATTGGGGCAAAAAGTAGAAATCAAAAACATGAACTCCATGCGCAACGTACAGCGTGCTATTGAGTATGAATTTGTCCGGCAAGTAACGTTGTTAGAGCAAGGCGAAAGCATACAAGCTGAAACACGACTGTTCGATGTAGCAAGCGGACGAACTTTTGCGATGCGCACCAAAGAAACGCTTAATGACTACCGCTACTTCCCCGAACCCGACTTAGCCCCATTTGTGGTTACAGATGCAGATTTAGCACGTATACAAGCTGCAATGCCCCAACTGCCCGAAGCTCTGATGGAAAGGTTTCAGCAACAATACCAACTCCCTGAATACGACGCTGCTGTACTCACTGAGGAGCGCGAAACAGCTCTTTTTTTTGAACAAGTTTGTCAGCTTACAAAGCACTACAAAGCTGTTTCAAACTGGTTAATGGGACCTATCAAGTCATATTTGAATGAAAACGGCAAAACCGCTGATGCTATGCCGCTTACTCCTAGCCAACTGGCAGAGGTAGTAGCCCTTACCGAAAGTGGCGCCATCAGTTTCTCAGTAGCAGCCAAAGAATTGCTCGCCGCCCTTGCCTATTGCCCTGAGGCACAAGTAAAAGAAGTTGCCCGCAATTTAAACCTTATACAAGAAAGCAATACCGATGTATTATTGCCTCTTATTGAGGGCATTGTAGCCAAGTTTCCCCAAGAGGCAGCTGCTTACAAAAAGGGCAAAAAGAAACTGATAGGCATGTTTATGGGCGAAGTAATGAAAGCTGCACCAGTCAAAATAGACCCCAAAAAAGCCGATGAATTGCTGCGCCAAGTGTTAGAATCGTAATTAAAAGCATGGGGCTATTACACTTGTTAAAATCCGTTGGTTTTTTGTTTATTTTGCAACCCTCCTTTGTGTGCCTATGAAACAAACTCTACTCGATTGGTAGCATAATCAGGGATGATAGTCGCAAAAAATTTTGTTGCAGGTTTTTGTTGCCTGCTGTGGCTTTGTACATTGACTTGTACAGAGGATGCTTGTGCGCAAGGAAGACCAAGGCGCACATCGGCCAATCAGCCAACTCGAACAGCTCCCGCCTCTTCCAGTACGGATGTAACCATATCACAGGATACTACTGATGTAGACGCACCCGACACTACCCGATTAGGCAGTGGCATCAACCGGCGAGCTGTTACCCGTCCGTTTTCGCTCCGCGACCGCGAGATAGAGCGCTATGCAGGCTTTTTCACGCCCTATCGCCAGCGCATTTCGCCTTTGTTGGGCAAGCCATTCAATCCCAAAATTGAGTTAGAACCGAACGGACAGTTTTATAAGCTGCAGCAACAAATTGGCAATTTTAACTACCGCATTCCTGCCCGCGCTCCGTTTGAACAAGTAGAGCGAGCCAGAAGCATAGAGCTTTCGCGCAACTACTATCGCACGCTTTCGCGCGCTGCCGACGGCACAGACCCTGTTAAATCGGGAAGATTGATTCCGCCTATTAAGTTGCCTCCTTTGGCAGACCGCCTGTTTGGAGGTAGCACTCTGGATATTCAGCCCAACGGCAATATTGTGTTAGACCTAGGCGGCAAGTGGCAACGAATTGAAAATCCACAAATTCTGCTGCGACAACAGCGCAACGGTGGCTTGTTTTTTGACCAGCAAATTCAGCTCAACATGGTCGGAAAAATTGGAACCAAACTCAACCTCAATTTTAATTGGGATACCAAAAGTTCGTTCCAGTTTGAAAACACGTTTTTAACCGGCTACACCGCGCAGGAAGAAGACATTATCCAAGAAGTAAAAGTGGGCAATGTGAGCATGCCGGTTAGCAACGGACTGATTACTGGCGCACAAAATTTATTTGGAGTAAAAACACGCTTGCGCTTTGGCAAACTGTGGATAAACGCCATTGCTTCTCAGTCGCGCGGAACAGTAGAAACCATGCGCATTCGTGGCGGTGCACAGGTGCGCCCTTTTGAAATTCGCGCCGACAGTTACGATGAAAACCGCCATTTCTTTCTAGGGCAATTTTTTCGCCACAACTACGAGCCCTCGCTGCGCACCATTCCCGTTATTACCTCTGGCGTAGTGATTACGCGCGTAGAAGCCTACGTAACCAACCGAAATAACAACACCCAGACCTTGCGCAACATTGTAGCGCTATTAGACTTAGGCGAGGGCGAACCCTTCCGCGCCGACAACCCCAGCATTGCGCCGGCTGCTGGAAGAGTGCCAACCGACAATGCCGCCAATCGGCTGTTCGCTAACTTGGAAGCTACGCCCGCCGTGCGCGACCCAGACCGCCTGCGCGAGGTGATGGAGCGAAACTTCGGACTCATTAAAGGTACCGACTACGAAATGCTGCGCGGCGCGCGCAAACTGCAACCCAACGAATTTGTGATACATCCTAACTTAGGATACATTTCGTTAGTTACCCCTTTGCGCAACGACGAGGTGTTAGCTGTATCGTTTGAATACACCTACAACGGGAAGGTCTATCGCGTAGGAGAATTAACTGAAAACTATCAAAATCGCTCTAATAACGACATCATCATCTTGAAAATGTTACGCCCTTCCACTATCCGGAAAGACATTCCCTCTTGGGATTTGATGATGAAGAATATTTACTCGCTGCAAACCCAACAGTTAGAACGCACCAATTTTCAATTGCGCATTATTTATCGCGACGATGCCACTGGCATAGACAACCCCAACTTGCAAGAAGGCGCCAACCTGAAAGATGTGCCTTTGGTGCAAGTGATGCGCTTAGACTTGCTCAACCAAAACAACGACCCACAGCCCGACGGCAACATGGACTTTATAGAAGGCATTACGGTGGACTCGCGCAACGGTCGGATTATTTTTCCAGTGTTAGAGCCATTTGGTTCGCATTTAGAGCGGCAATTCATTCCCCAAGTGGAACAGCAACTCATTAACCGATACGTATTCAACGAACTGTATCGCGGTACGCGCATGGATGCCATGCTGCTAACCAGCAAGAGCAAGTTTTTTATCAAAGGTAGCTTTCAGTCGGCAAGTTCAGCAGAAATTCGGCTCAACGGCATCAATATTGCCCGCAACTCAGTACAAATTCGAGCAGGGGGCACCATGCTCATGGAAGGAACTGACTATACCGTTGACTATCAGATGGGCACCGTGCGCATCACCAACACGGGCATTCTCAGTTCGGGCAAAGAAATCATTATCCAGTACGAGCGGCAAGATTTGTTCAACTTCCAAACCCGCAACTTAGTAGGAACAGATCTGGAATATCGTTTCAGCAAAGATTTTCGCCTGCACACCACCCTGATGCACATGAACGAGCGTCCTAACATTACGCGCGTTAGCATTGGGGCAGAACCTACCCGCAACACACTGTGGGGCTTCGGGCTGAACTACCGCAAAGAAAGCCGCTGGCTCACGCGCATGATAGACAAACTGCCCTTAGTGAGTACCAAAGCGCCTTCTACTATTGCTTTAAGTGGCGACTTTGCCCAAATTATTCCGGGTGCCAATCAACTCATTGGTATGAACGGCGGTACTTCGTTTATTGACGACTTTGAAGGAGCAGAAGTACCCTATGAACTGGGGCGGCAACCCCAAACTTGGGCATTGGGCAGTGTACCTAACCAGTTCCGACCGACTAACCCCAGCAACCCTTTGGAGTACTCCTACCGAAGAGCACGCTTAGCTTGGTACACAGTGGACAACACGGTATTTTTCAACCGCGGACTCGGACAAGCCCCCCCCTCTAATATCAGTCAGCAAGACCGCTGCAACCATTATGTACGCCCCATTTCGTTTGACGAAATTTTTCGCGGACGCGACCCTCAAATGCTCAACAACCCCGATATGACCATGGATTTGGCATTTTACCCCGAAGAGCGCGGCATGTACAATTACAATCCGAACTTGCTGCCCGACGGGCGCTTGCCCAATCCCAGACAGAATTTCGGTGCTATTACCAAAGGCATCACTCATGATATAGACTTCGACAATATCAACATTCAATACATCGAGTTTTGGCTGTTAGACCCCTTCATTCGCGGCGTCAACGGGCAAATCATCACCAATGTCAATGGCAGAAATGTAGGCATTAATAACACTACCGGCGGGAAACTGTTCTTCAATTTGGGCAATATTTCCGAAGATTATATCCCCGACGGGCGGCATGGTTTTGAGAACGGCTTACCTACCAACGACACCGACCGCGATACGGTGCGCACTGCTTGGGGAGTTGTTACGCGCAAGCCCTACCTCACCAATGCCTTTGCTGCCGAACCCGGCGCCAGAGCACGACAAGATGTAGGCATGGACGGATTGAACGATGAGCAAGAACGCATCTTCTTCCGCAACTACCTCAACCAAGTACGTGCGCGTGTAAGCGGAGCTGCCTATGCCCAAATAGAGCGCGACCCCTCAGCCGATAATTTCGCCTACTATTTGTCTGACGAAGCCACTGCCCAAGACCTCAAAGTATTTGACCGATACAAGTTTTTCAACGGCATGGAGGGCAACTCGCCCGAGGGGGCTGGCACGCAATCGAATAGTTTTTTGCCAGATAACGAAGACCTCAACCGAGACAATACCCTCAACGATATAGACGCATACTACGAATATGAAATAGACCTTCGTCCGGGAAGGTTGGAGAGTAATCCCTTCGTTGTAGACAAAGTAGTAACCTCTTCCCGTACCAGTTGCAACGAAGATGTCACTTGGTATCTTTTCCGGATTCCTATTCGCGACTTTACCCGCAAAGTAGGCGACATCAACGATTTCAAATCCATTCGATTTATTCGTGCATACTTGACCGACTGGGAGCAGCCTGTTGTGCTACGTTTGGCACACTTTCAGTTAGTGGGTGCCCAGTGGCGTCCTTTTTTGCAAAGCCTCGAACAGCCCGGCTTGCAAGTGCCCCGCGAGCCTGTTCGCACTGTTTTTACAGTTTCTTCTGTGAATGCAGAAGAAAACGGACCGGAAAAAACAGAGTCAGGACGCACGCCCTATGTGCTACCGCCGGGCTTCATCCGCGACTTAGACTTTGCCAGCAACACTCAAGCCCGTCGCAACGAACAATCGCTGCGGCTATGCGTAGATAACCTCGCCGACCGCGATGCCAGAGCTGTCTATAAAAACTACATCGTGGACATGGTCAACTACGAACGCATCAAAATGTTTGTCCATGTTAGTCCATTCAACCGCCAAACGCCTCTGAATGATAACGACATCAACGTGTTTGTGCGATTTGGTACTGACTTTACTGAAAACTATTACGAAGTGCAAATGCCTTCGCTGGTAACGCCCTTAGGAACTACTACTGCCGAAGGCATTTGGCCTGAGGAAAACAGCTTAGATATTGGGGTGATGGATTTAGTAAATGCTAAGGCGGAGCGCAATCGTTTGGGCTTGTCGCTTCGGTTGCCCTATATTACAGAAATAGGGCGTTTTCGTGTTACTATTGTGGGCAACCCAGACCTGAGCAATGTACAAACCATCATGATTGGCATTCGCAATCCGGAAACACCTGACGGCAGACCGCAGTCGGCTTGTATTTGGGTCAACGAGTTGCGTGTAGCGGGCTTCAATCGCCGTCCGGGGTGGGCAGCACAAGCGCGGCTGAATGCTACCCTTGCCGATGTAGCCATTGTGAACGCCTCTTTCCGCTACTCATCACCTTTCTTCGGCGGCATTCAAGACAAAATTTCACAACGCACTCGCGAACATTCCTTAGAGTATGATATTGCTTCCACTGTACAACTCCACAAGTTTGGTTTAGAGCGCATAGGCTTTAGCCTGCCTATGTTTGCCAGCTATGAGCGCCGACTAATAACGCCCTACTTCAATCCCTTAGACCCCGATATGCCGCTGTCGCTTGCTTTGGAAACGCGCCCCAATGCCGACGCCATTGGCTTGCGCAATTTGGTGCGGGAAGATATGATACGCCGAAGCCTCAACTTCACCAACGTGCGCAAAACCAAAGTAAAAACCAATGCCCAAACGCATTTGTGGGATATTGAAAACCTTGCCTTCAACTTTGCCTATTCCGATGCCACCAATACCAACATTCGCACGGCAGAGTACGTGGAGCGCTTTACCAAAGTGGGCTTGCAGTATAATTACAACAATCCTACTGCTACCCCCTTAGAGCCATTCAAAAACGTAGTTTTTCTGGATGCTCCCTACCTCAAGTTCCTGAAAGATTTCAACATTAACCCAATGCCTGCCAGCATCACCTTTACAGGCGATATAGACCGGCGATTTATCAAAACCCAGTTGCGCAATGCAGACTTGAACACACTGGGGGTAGCGCCCTTGTACGAAAAAGCCTTTACCTTCAACCGCGCCTACAACGTGCGCTGGAGCCTGACCAAATCGTTGGGACTGGACTACAATGCGCAGGCATTCAGCATTATTGACGAGCCTGTGGGTGAAATCAACAACGAACTGGTAGACCCGCGCCGCAACGTAACACGTCGCGACTCGGTAATCAACAACATTCTCCGATTAGGTCGGATGAAAAACTACGTGCAAACCGTAGGGGTTCAGTACGAAGTACCTTTCAAAATGTTTCCTGCTACCGACTGGCTCAATGCCAATGCGCGCTATCAGGCGGGCTATACTTGGACTGCGGGTGCGGTAGGCATTGCCGATACACTGGGCAACTCCATGCAAAACAACAGCGGGCTGCGTGTATCTGGGCAAATGAACATGCGAACGCTGTATAACAAAAGCCGCATATTGAGAGCGCTGTTGAATCCTAATCGGCAAGGCATTCAACCCGAGCCATGGGGAGAAGCCAAAAAACGCCGCCTCAAAGCTCGCATAGAGCGCAACCAAAAGCGCAAAAACATTTTAACAGGTGTGGCACCCCTACCAACCACCCCTGCCGAAGGACAGCCTACACTGAGTCCACGGCAGTTGCGCTACCAAGCCAAAATTGACCGCTACGAAGGTAAAATTTTAGACATACAGTTCGATTCGGTGCGCTATGCTAAACGCATTAGCCGCTATCGCAACAAAATTGCTGCATGGAAAATGAAAATGAATCCCTCGGCAACTATCCCCATGCAAGACAGTGTGCGCCGACGCACAGCTAAACCTGTGGACTCTGCACGATTGGAGAAAAAAATAGCCCGCATAGATGCCCGCATCCAACGCTTGCAAAACAAACTTGCAGAGGTAGAAGCCAAGCAAGCTGCTAAACAATCTACACCTATTAAACCCACTGGTGCATCGGCTACGGTTGCACGCCTGCTCACTGCTGTTCAAAATGTGCAGTTTAACTACGACGTAACGCGCAATACCATGATTCCGGGCGTACTGACTGTGCCGCGCTTTCTGGGTATGGACCGCCACTTCAACAATCCGGGTTGGGGCTTTGTATTTGGCAGTCAGGATATTAGTATCAAAGACCGGTTGGCGCAAAGCAATGCCTTGTCTATCAGTCCGCTACAGAACAATTCGTTCATGCAAGGTCGCAACAGCAACCTAAGTGTTGTTGCCAATATTTCGCCTGTGAGAGATTTTGACCTTCGGGTAGATTGGCGCAAGGTAAGTACTGGCAATTACAGCGAAGTGTTCCGATTCAATCCGAGCATAGGAACACACGAGTCGCAGTCGCCTATGCGCAATGGGCAGTATAGCATCAGTTTCAACACCTTGCGAACGGCTTTCAGCCGCGACAATGCAGCCAACCAGTCGCCTATTTTTGATACATTCATCCAAAATCGGCAAATCATTCGCCGCCGATTAGAGACTGAGGTGCCGGGCGCTAACTTCGACCTCAACGGACAAGACGTGCTCATTCCTGCATTCTTATCGGCATATACTGGTAAAGACCCTGAAAATCAGGCTTTGTCGGCATTTCCGCGCATCCCGCTGCCCAATTGGCAGCTTACCTACACAGGGCTTACACAACTGCCTTTCTTCAAGCAAAACTTCCGACAAATTCAAATTAAACACAGCTACAAAAATGACTACAACGTGGGCAACTTTACCTCGTCGCTGCTCTACGGACCCGATTTTCTCCGTTTAGACATCCGCGAGCATGCGCTTCCGTTCCCCATCATAGACCCTGTTACTCAAGCCATTGTGCCGATTTTTGTAATGAATCAGGTAACCATAGATGAAAATTTTGCTCCTCTTTTGGGCCTAACCATGCGCACTACTAAAAACATGACCATTACACTAAACTACAACAAGCGGCGCACACTGGGGCTTACCCTGAACAATGCACAGATTAGCGAAATGCGCAACGACGACCTCACCTTAGACGTAGGCTTTACCAAAGCTAATTTGCGCATTCCTTTCAAAATTGATGGCGGCTACGTAGTACTGAAAAATGACCTAACCTTCCGCATGTCGTTTACAATTCGCGACACGCGCACTTTGCAACGCCGCATTCAAGATGGCGTGCAAGAAAGCATTGCTACTATGGGCAATTACAACTTGCAACTGCGCCCCACTATTAACTACGTAGTCAACCAACAAGTAAGCGTACAGTTGTATTTCGACCGCCAAATCAACAATCCGTTAGTATCTAATTCGTTCCGTCGCACCAATACTGCTTTTGGCTTCCAATTGCGCTTCAACTTATCACAGTTGTAAGATGGATGCTTCAATAAAAAAATATAATTTTGTATAAAAATTGATTTTTCATGGAGCAACACAGCGGACAGATGCAAGAAGTGCTGCCTGTTTCGGGCATGTACGAAAATTGGTTCTTAGACTACGCTTCGTATGTCATTTTAGAACGAGCCGTACCAGCTGTAGAAGACGGACTCAAACCCGTGCAAAGGCGCATTCTGCATGCCATGAAAGAAATGGACGACGGACGCTACAATAAAGTAGCCAACATCATCGGGCAAACCATGCAATACCATCCGCATGGCGATGCTTCTATTAGTGATGCCATCGTAAACTTGGGGCAAAAAGAACTGCTGATAGACACACAAGGTAACTGGGGCGATATTCGCACTGGCGACGGTGCTGCTGCCGCCCGTTACATAGAAGCTCGCCTGAGCAAGTTTGCCTTGGAAGTGGTCTTCAATCCGCAAACAACCGAGTGGCAAGCCTCTTACGATGGGCGCAAAAAAGAACCCGTTACCTTGCCAGTCAAGTTTCCGTTGCTATTGGCACAAGGCGTAGAAGGCATTGCCGTAGGGCTCTCTACTCGTATTCTGCCGCATAATTTTTGCGAGCTCATTCGTGCTTCCATTAGCTTGCTCAAAGGCAAACCCATAGAAATTTATCCCGACTTTCCCACAGGTGGGCTCCTAGATGTGAGCGACTACCGGCAAGGGCGCAAAGGTGGCAAAGTACGCGTACGTGCCCGCATTGAAGAGTTAGACAGCAAAACGCTGATTATCAGAGAGATTCCATATGGTACTACCACCGCCTCGTTGATAGAGTCCATTTTAAAAGCCAACGAAGCAGGAAAAATCAAAATCAAAAAAGTGGTGGACAATACCGCCAAAGATGTAGAAATTCTCATTCATCTTGAACCTAAAACTTCTCCTGATATCACCATTGGGGCATTGTATGCTTTTACTGACTGCGAAGTGAGCATTTCTCCCAATGCCTGCGTAATTGTGGGCAACAAGCCGCAGTTTTTAGGTGTAGATGAGATTCTAAAAATCAGCACCGAGCAAACCGTATCGCTGCTGCGCCGCGAGTTAGAAATTAAACGCAACGAGTTGCAAGAAAAACTGCTGTATGCCTCTTTGGAAAAAATTTTCATTGAAAACCGCATCTACAGGCATATTGAAGAATGTACTACGTGGGAGCAAGTCATCCAAACCATTGATGATGGCATCAGCCCCTACAAGGCACAATTTTACCGCCCTATCACACGTGACGATATTATTGCACTAACAGAAATCAAAATTAAGCGCATCTCCAAATATGATGCTTTTAAAGCTGACGAACTCATGCGCAAGCTCAGCGAAGAACTCGCCCAAACTGAGCACCACTTAGCGCATCTGATTGAGTTTGCTATTGACTATTTTAAAAACCTGCTCGCCAAATATGGCAAAGGCAGAGAGCGCAAAACTGAAATTCGCACCTTCGATACCATTGCAGCCGTTAAAGTGGCTGCTGCTAACGAAAAACTCTACATCAATCGCAAAGAAGGTTTCATCGGATTTGGTCTGAAAAAAGACGAAGACGCCGAATATGTATGCGACTGTTCGGATATCGATGACATTGTCGTGTTTTTGCGCAACGGCACATTTAAAGTAGTCAAAATTGCTGAAAAGGTTTTTGTAGGGAAAGACATTTTGCATGCCGAAGTATTCAACAAAGACGATGAAAGGCGTACGTTCAACATGCTGTATTTAGACGGAGAGAGCGGCATTACCTACGCTAAACGCTTCCAAATTGGCGGTATTACGCGCGACAAAGAGTACGAGCTCACCAAAGGCACCCCCGGCTCCAAAGTGCTCTATTTCACTTCTAATCCCAACGGCGAGGCAGAGCTTGTTACGGTTACCCTTACGCCCGGCTGTAAAGCCAAAGTAAAAGTGTTCGACTATGACTTTTCAGACCTTGCCATTAAAGGACGCAGCGCACAAGGTAATATTTTAACGCGCTATCCTATCAAAAGTGTGAAGCTAAAAATGGCGGGCGTTTCTACACTTGGCGGCTTAGATGTGTACTACGACCCCATTGTAGGACGGCTCAATACTGAACAGCGCGGCTATCTGCTGGGAACATTTCACGGCGAAGATACCATATTGGCACTCTACAAAGATGGCACTTATGAGGTAACAGGCTATGACCTTGCCAACCGGTATGAGCCCAACGATGTAATCAAACTGTACAAATTATCAAAAAATACTATCGTTTCAGCTATCTACTTCGATGGCGAAAATCAGCAGTATTATGTCAAACGCTTCCAAATAGAGACCAGTTCATTGGGCAAGAAGTTTTTATTTATTTCCGACCATCCCAAGTCGAAGCTATTGGCAGCCACTGCCGATGAACAAGCACAAGCAAAAATTCGCTATGTAAAAGCCGACAAGCAAGAAGAAACTACCATTTGCGACTTAGACCTACTGGCAGAAGTGCGTGGTTGGAAAGCATTGGGCAACCGATTGCCATACACCAAAATCAAGTCGGTAGAGTTGTAGGCTGCTTATGCAACTATAAGCATTGGAAAAAACAAACTTACATGCTGCCGTTGCACGTTGCCGTTGCACGCGCCGTTGCACGCGCCGTTGCACGCGCCGTTGCACGTCGCCGTTGTTCATCTCTTCACGAACAACCCTTTGTGATGCGTGAGAGCACATCAGCCGACTTTCAGCATCATTGTACATAATTGGCCTGATTAGTGCTTGCAATGGAGCCAGCAAGCGTGTGGGAATAGAAATGTGCTTGTACAGCTAACCTGTATCGCTAATCTTTTCATTTACAAGCAGCTGATTGCCAGAGTAATTTTCTCTCGCATGGGTTGTACAAATGCAGTCGGCTACCAAAGGCGACACTTCAAGTAGTGAATTTTATGCCCTTTGGCAACAAACATTTCTTCGTATTTGGTGCGGATAGGTGCACCGTTGATATCTAAGTGGTCAGCTATTAGCGGCGAGTGGTACAGGTCTTCTGTATAAGACAAATCGGTAATGTTTTCGCTTTGCAACACTTCTATTGTGTAGTGAAAAAGCTGGGCGCTGTCAGTGCGGAGGCGCAGCCACATGCCCGGTTTTCCAATATGGCGGTAGTGTTGTAAAAATCGCTGATTAGTGAGGCGTCGGCGCTCGTCTCCATCTTTGGGGCGCGGGTCGGGGTGAATCAGCCATATTTCACTCACCTCGCCCGGAGCAAAAAACTGCTCAATATTTTGTATTTGTGCCCGCAAAAAGGCTGCATTGCGCAAGCCTTTTTGTAAACACAACTGGCTGCCTTTCCACAAGCGTGCTCCTTTGATGTCCACGCCAATAAAATTTTGCTCAGGAAATTTTTCGGCAAGTGCTACGGTATATTCGCCACGCCCGCAGGCAAGTTCTAGTACAATAGGGTTGGTATTGTGAAAGTAGGTTTGCTGCCAGTTGCCGCGGATAGTTTCATATTGTGGCTTACCGCGCTGCAAAACGTTGTATGCCACTTGATTGTCGGCAAAGCGTGCTAATTTGTTGCGTCCCATAGTGCTATAAAGCTCATGTACAAACCCAACATACTGGTTTAAGAAATGCTGTGGGGCTTATGCTGCTGTTATATCAAGCGGCACGTCGGCAAAGCGCTCTGCTACCTCTTCTAATACAGCACAAACAGCTTCGTAGGTGGTAGCTTCTACTAAGCGCGTGCGATACTCTTTAAAGTGCGGAATAAATCGGAAATAGTTGGTATAGTGTCGGCGCATTTCAAAGATGCCCATTTTCGGACCTTTCCAACGTACAGAAAAATCCAAATGTTGACGGCAAGTGTCTATGCGCTCTTGCAGGGTAGGAGGGGGTAGCTTTTTGCCGGTTTGCATGTAATATTTTACTTCGCGGAAAATCCACGGATAGCCTATTGCAGCTCTGCCAATCATGATACCATCTACGCCATAGCGGTTGCGGTATTCTAAGGCTTTTTCGGGGCTATCAATATCGCCATTGCCAAAAATGGGGATATGAATGGAAGGCAAGTTTTTTACTTCGGCAATCAGTCGCCAGTCTGCTTGCCCCTTATACATTTGCGCGCGGGTGCGCCCGTGAATAGTAAGCGCCTGAATACCAACATCTTGTAGGCGTTGTGCGGCTTCTATGATGTTGATGCTGTTTTCGTCCCATCCTAAGCGAGTTTTCACTGTTACAGGGCGCTTGCATATCTTGACGATGGCTTCGGTGATGCGCTGCATTTTGGGCAAGTCGCGCAGTAAACCTGCACCGGCACCTTTGCAAGCCACATTTTTCACCGGGCAGCCATAGTTGATATCTATCAGGTCGGGATTGACTGAGTCGGCAATAGCAGCTGCCTCACGCATCACATCTTCTTTATCGCCAAAAATCTGAATGCCAATAGGGCGTTCATATTCGAAAATATCCAATTTCTGAACGCTTTTGGCAGCCTCGCGAATCAGTCCTTCGGCAGAGATAAATTCGGTGTACATCAAATCCACGCCGTTTTGTTTACACACGGCGCGAAAAGGCGGGTCGCTTACATCTTCCATAGGTGCAAGCAACAGCGGAAACTCTCCCAGTTCAATATCACCGATTTTCACCATGCTATTCCGATTCTGAAAGGCTTTTTATATTTTGCCTGCAAAATTACGGGGAATCTATGTTATTCGAAAAAGAGAATGCTCTGCCGCCCAAAAGCGCACTATGGACTTCACTACTGCTATTTATTCCAGTATTTGCGGCAGGGTTATTTTTCTTCAATTTTATAGGATTGCTTGTTACATTGCCTCTATTCAACTGGGATATTGACCAAATACTATTTGCCACTGCCGCCCCCAAAGGCAACGACCGAATAGGGCTGTTGATTATGCAAGGTGTTATTGCGGTAGGTAGTTTTTTGCTCGTACCAGCCTGGTTTATGAAGCAATGGGATGCTGACAAAAACCTGTACAAGCAAACCATAGCCCATATTTGCAAGCCACTTCCTGCAACGGTTTGGCTTGCTGCTATTGGAGTGGTGGTATTGGCACTGCCAATGATCGGTTGGGCAGTAAAATGGAACGAGGCATGGCAGTTCCCTGCCTTGCTTGCAGAGTTTGAAAACTGGGCAAAGGATAAGGAAGCCGAACTCAAACGATTGACCTTGCTGTTGTTAGATTTTCAATCTCCGCTGGAGTTGGTTCTTGGGCTACTCGTAATTGCTGTTATTCCGGGTTTTTGTGAAGAATGGCTCTTTCGTGGGTTTCTGCAGCAGCGCTTGCAACAGCTTTTTGGCAATAAGCACGTAGCAGTTTGGGTAGCAGCCGTTCTGTTCAGTATTTTCCATTTGCAATTTTACGGATTTGTTCCTCGTGCACTCTTAGGGGCTATATTTGGCTATCTGTTCGTGTTTACAGGCAACTTAGCGCTGCCTATGTTGGCTCATTTCTTTAACAATGCTTACACCATGCTACTGATGTATGCCTATCATCAGAAGTGGACAGATATTAATATTGAAGATACTCCCGCTGTGTCGCCTTTGATGGCAATAAGTTCTGCCCTGTTGGTTATGGGGCTTTTGATGTGGCTGCGCAAGTATGAAAACAACCCTGTTAAACAATGAACTGGCAAAAAATACACAGCACGGCTACTCTGTTACAAGCCGAAATTATTAAAGAGCGGCTACAAGCAAATGATATTCAAGCTATCATAGTCAACAAACGCGAAAGTGCCTACAACTTATTTGGCGAAGTAGAAATACATGTATTGCGTGAAGATGTGATTAAAGCTCTGCAACTGCTAAAAGATGAACTGGAAACTGAATGGTCTGACTGAATTGCAACAACGCGTTATTGCGGCAGCTGTGGGCGCGTTGATTATTCTGAGCGCGCTAGCTTACAATGAATGGACTTATTTTGCCGTGTTTTTTTTCATTAGCATGTTTACCATGCTGGAGTTTTACAAACTGTTGGGCTTAGATGGCAACTTGCCGCTGCGAACTTTTGGTACCACTGTAGGGCTAATTTTGTTTACCCTGACTTTTGTGGTGGAAAAATACAATTTCAACCATGAGCTATACTACCTTGTTTTTGTGTTGCTTTCCACTGCTTTTGTGATTAAATTATATTCTAAGCACGACCAGAAGCCCTTCCGCAATGTTGCTTTCACTTACCTTGGGATTATCTACGTGGCGGTGCCTTTTGCTTTGCTCAACACTGCTGTATTTATGAAAGGGGTTTACAGCAACCATGTTATAATGGGTTCTCTGTTCTTAATTTGGGCAAGCGACACAGGGGCTTACTTTACTGGACGTGCTTTTGGCAAACACAAATTATTCTTTCGCATATCACCTAAAAAAACGTGGGAGGGTAGTATTGGCGGTACGCTACTTGCATTAGCTTTTGCCTATTTGGTTTCGTTGTACTGTACCGACCTGCTACTTTGGCAATGGTTGTGTATTGCTATTATCATTGTAATTACCGGCACCTATGGCGATTTGGTAGAGTCGCTTTTTAAACGCAGCATTCACATTAAAGATTCGGGCGATAGTATTCCCGGGCACGGGGGGTTCTTAGACCGATTCGACAGTTTACTGCTCTCTGCTCCGTTTATTGTTACCTTCGTTAGGTTGGTCAACTTGTTTTAGTGTGCTTCGCTCTAAGATGTAGGTGACTGCACTGTCGAAGTCGGGCATAGACCGAACTGTAAAAGCAGCCATAGAACTAAGAGTTTTTTCTAAATAATCGGCAATCCAACGCTTAAAGGCATTGGTATCGTGGGCTTCGCGCAAACCAATCAAAATAAAATCGTTGCCGACGATATTTTTCAGCTGAGAAAACCAAGAAGTAACTAACCAAGCGCGGTCTTGTATAGAAGAGCCATTGCTTTTGGCTTGGCTGGCAATGCATCCTCGAACAGGGTAGGTTTTTAACACGCCTAACAAAAAAGTGTACAACCGGCGGTATTCCTGATGTGTAAAAGTGCCAATAATTTCAGTGTACAGTACCTTGTAGGCAGGATAGTAAAGTATTTGCCCGTAGGGTTGGCAAAAAAGTACCTGTGGCTCTGCTGGATACAAAGTTGATGATGGGAAAGTGTGCATATAAATCTAAGTTTACCTCTATCGTTAAGTTACTTGGCTTTCCGATAATCGTTGGTTCGCCATGAATCGGAAGATAGTCTTTCTTGTATTATCAACATGGCATCATCAAAACTTGTGGCAGACAGCACAGAAAAAGGAGCAAGCAAGCGTAGACTTCTCTCTAAAAAATCGGCAATCCAACGCTTGGTGTTATTGTTTGAGTCTTTAATTCCTATTATCATAAAATCTGGGGTAGGAAACGCTTGACTCAACAATGGAACTAAATGGTTAATCAACCAGCTACGGTCTTGAAAAGAAGAACCAAAACTACGCGATTGACTGGCAATACATGCACACGCCTGCAACTGCACAAGCAACTCATAAGTATAAGTGTAAACCTGCCGATATTGCATATGAGAAAAAGCGCCAATCATCTCCACAAAAATGGTTTTCATTTGTGGGAAATAAAGTATCTGCCCGTAAGACTCATCTAAAAATACCTCTACGGGCTCTTGGGCAAACCATACACTATCGGGGCGCTGCATACCTACTCCTTATGCATAAAGATAAGAATATTGTGCCAATATCCGGTTAGCTGCAAGCATCAATTTAACTCATAACCACGCCGTTGTTAGTTTCCTAACAAGCCAGCGTTTGCTGCGCGATGAGTATTTGCCCCAATAGCATGAGCAAGAGCAAATGTTCTGAAAGCTGCAAAACTGCTTGTTTGGGTAATTTTTCCTGTAAAAAGCCGACTACCTAAGGCGCTCCTAAGCAATTTGCGTTTTAAGACCAAAATCTTTTGCAACCAAATCAGCGACTATTTTTGCTGAGCAAAGGCTCAGCGGAATGCCTCCGCCCGGGTGTACGCTGCCCCCGCAGAAATACAATCGTTGAATGGCATGAGAAAAGTTAGCATGCCGTAAAAATGCTGCATAGCGGTTATTACTACTGTTGCCATAGAGTGCTCCCATGGCTGAGGAGGTACGCAATTCAATGCTGCGCGGATCTAAAACGGCTTCGGTGGCAATTAGCGGAGCTATATCGGTTTGCAACATGCGGCTTAGCTTAGCGATTACGTGCCGGCGGGTTTGGGCTATCAGTGCGTCCCAGTCTTGTCCGGTGTTGTTGGGCGCGTTAATCATAACAAACCAATTTTCGCAGCCCGCTGGTGCATCCTCAGGTTGGTATTTGCTTGTGATGTTAATATAAACAGTTGGGTCAGAGTAGATGGTTTTGTAGTCGAAAATGTGGGTAAACTCCTGCTGGTAATCGGCGCTGAAAAAGATGTTGTGCAGGTCTAACTGTGGAAAAGTACGGATAATGCCCCAGTAAAAAATCAGGGCAGAACTCGACTTGGGTTGCCGTAGAATTTTGGCAGGTGCTTTTGCTTGTGGCAATAACTTGCGGTAGGCATTGGTAACATCCATGTTGCAAACTATCACGTCTGCTTCTACCAACTTCCCGTTGACTGCCACTGCTACTGCCGAGGTTTTGCCGTTAGTTTGCTTGGTAATAATCTGACTAACAGGGCTTTGTAGATAAAACTGCACGCCTTTGCGCTTAGCTAATCGCACAAGGCTCTGGCTAATTTCGTGCATGCCACCTTTAGGAAAAAATGCCCCCAGATTGTGCTCTAAGTGTGGAATAATATTCATAGTAGCAGGAGTTTGGTAGGGGCTGGAGCCATTGTACGTAGCATAGCGATTAAACAGTTGAACTAATTTCGGATGCTGCAAAGCTGCCTCATTGGCTTTGTTCATTGTACGGAACAAATCTAACTTGCCGATTTGTCCGATGGCTTTTAGTATTTTTTTAATAGCAGTAGCGTTTGTAAAGGCATGTAGGCGGTGCAGGGTACTTTTTAAAAAAATATCTGCGGTGAGCTCGTACTTCTGGCGACTGGCTTGTAAAAAGCGCAAAACCCGCTGCGAATCGATGCCTAATTTTTCAGATAGTTCTGCTGCATAGCGGTGCGGCTCAGCAAAGGCACGCAAAAAGGTACCATCTTCAAAAAAGTAGTGCGTAATCACCTCTAAACGTGTATAAGCAAAGTGGTCGTTGGGGTTTTCGCCTGCCAGTCGGAACAAGTCGGTTACCATTTCGGGCAGTGTAAACAGCGAGGGTCCTGCATCGAACCGGTAGCCATCTTGCACAATTTCCGATAATTTGCCACCTGTATAAGCATTGGCTTCAAAAACCTCTGTTTCAAAACCCATGCATTGCAAACGAATAGCTGCCCCAATACCAGCAATACCTGAGCCAATAACTACCGCTTTCATGTGTCAACAATCCAGTGAATTGAGCAATAAAACTATGCTAAAACAACCTATTTGTAGGCATTCAGTTCTAAGCAAAAGTCATTTTTCCGTTTTGTTACAACTGAGCAGCCAAGCCAAAAATCATGAACTTAGCAGCTATTACAAACTGGTGTAGGTAAGGCAAATGAGATACAAAGTTCGCCTGATAAATAGCCGAATACTTAGTGTAAGTTAGCCCCCAAAGTGCTTTGCGCTTGTCAACGCACACTTGCTACTTAGTGCCTGTGGAAATGCAAGCCATACTTACAAGTTTCGAAAGGTAGTCCTATGCATTAGCAAGTAGTTATTGGTCAAATAGGAAGGGGGCTGATTTTTGCCAGCACTTAGCCGCATAATGCGGGTGTATTATAACAAAAAAAGCAGGTTGCTTGTACGAAACAACCTGCTTATAATTACCCAAAACGAAAACTACTCTTCGCTGTAGAAGTCAATCATTTCGCCTTCTGCCAATTGTACAATGGCTTTTTTATACTTAGGCGTGCGTCCAGAAACGAAGCCGCGTTTAGTGAAGCGTGATTTACTTTTGCCGGCTACAATAATAGTCCGAACGTCTTTTACATTTACGCCGTACATTTCTTCCACTGCCTTTTTAATTTGGATTTTATTGGCTTTGAGGGCGACTTGGAAGCCGAAAATGCCCTTCTCGCTCTGTAAAGAGAGTTTCTCTGTGATTAAGGGCTTTATTAAAATATCCATGTTTTCTTTTGTTTACGTGTTGAAGTATCACCAAGAAATTTATTTGCCAAGCGCTTCATGAATAATAGGCACGGCGCCCTCACACAAAACAAGTTGGTCGCAGTTCATCACATCGTAGGTATTCAGGCTGTTTACCTGTACTA
The DNA here is from genome assembly GCA_025056255.1 of Bernardetiaceae bacterium. Lineage (GTDB taxonomy): Bacteria > Bacteroidota > Bacteroidia > Cytophagales > Thermoflexibacteraceae > Rhodoflexus. Next base: position 21,376 of record JANWVT010000004.1, read on the forward strand.
CTTTGGTATTCTGCAAATTTCTAGAAGACAAGTAGAAATTAGGATTAGGTTCGGGCAGTACCACCAATGTTTTCTTGTCTGCCAGAGAAAGCGCATTCATCATTTTTACATACTCTTTTGTTTTGGGAGCAGCAAAAACTGGATTTTCCAATATGTGAATGGCATTTTCTCTTGCCTTGTAGGTAAGTGCAGAGCGACGCGCCAGTTGCTTGAGCTTTTTGTTGAGCTTGAAGCTGTAGTCGCGCACACGCGGTCCAAAAATGCGACCGCCTCCAATGAAAATAGGAGCTTTTCGGCTACCATGACGCGCTCCGCCAGAGCCTTTTTGTTTGATGATTTTTTTGGTAGAGCCCGCTACTTCGTTGCGCTCTTTGGCTTTATGGGTACCTTGGCGACGGTTTGCCAGATATTGTTTAATGTCTAAATAGATGGCGTGGTTGTTTGGCTCGATGCCAAATACAGACTCGGCTAAGGTTACAGTTCTGCCGGTGTCGCCTCCTTGTATGTTTTTTACAGACAGTTCCATGTTCTCAAGTGCATTTTAATTATTTCTCAATCAACACGAACGAGTTTCTTGCTCCCGGAACAGAACCGGAAACGACCAGCAAATTAGCCTCAGGCATCACTTTCAGAACTTTGAGGTTCTGCACCTTTACACGGCGACCACCTGTACGACCTGCCATGCGCAAACCTTTAAACACGCGGGAAGGAAAAGAACAAGCACCTACAGAACCCGGGTGGCGTTGGCGGTTATGCTGACCGTGAGTAGCTTCTCCTACGCCGCTAAATCCGTGTCTTTTTACTACCCCTTGAAAGCCTTTTCCCTTAGAAGTGCCAACTACGTCTACGTAGTCGCCTTCACTGAAAACGTCGGCTACGCTCAGCGTATCGCCTAAGTTTACCTGGGTAGCAAAGTTGCGGAATTCCACCAGCTTGCGCTTAGGTGTAGTGTTGGCTTTTTTGAAGTGTCCTAACAGAGGCTTGGTGGTATTTTTTTCTTTTTTCTCACCAAAACCCAATTGAACTGCATCGTAGCCGTCTGTTTCCTTCGTTTTTACTTGCGTTACTACGCAAGGACCAGCTTGTATTACTGTGCATGCGACCATTTGTCCATCGGCACCTACAACGCTAGTCATCCCGATTTTTTTTCCTATGATACCAGACATTGTTGTGAATAGTTTGAACAGCTTACGCCCAAAATTGGGAGCGCAAAATTAGCAATTGTTTTGCTTCCATCAAGTTTTCCTTCCAGTATTTTTGTAAATCAGACCGAAAAACTACCTGATTATGAACAGAAGCCTCGCTTTTATTAGCACTTGGCTATTGTGTAGCCTTATTTGCTCATCTGCCCAATCTTGGGGCTTTTATGCTCATCAGCGCATCAATCGCTATGCGGTGTTTCTACTACCTACTGAAATGATTGGCTTCTACAAAAAACACATCCAATTCATTACTGAAAAAGCAGTTAATCCCGACAAGCGGCGCTATGCAGTAGTAGGAGAAGCAGAACGACACTACATTGATTTGGATGTATATGGCGACAGCGCTTTGTACAAAATGCCGCGCCGTTGGGAAGATGCCGTTGCTCGGTACACAGAAGATACCCTACGTACCTATGGCATTGTTCCTTGGCAAATTAATCGCATGAAATACCAACTTACTGAGGCTTTCAGGCGGCGAGATGCAGCCGAAATTTTGCGGCTCTCTGCCGACTTGGGGCACTACATTGGCGATGCAAACGTGCCGCTACACACCACTGAAAATTACAACGGGCAGAAAACGGGACAGAATGGTATCCATGGGTTTTGGGAGTCGCGCTTGCCTGAGCTCTTTGCCGACCAATACAACTTTTTCATTGGGCGAGCAAGCTACGAGGCTCATCCGCTCATGCGTGCTTGGCAGGCAGTAGGGGAGGCTCATGTTGCATTGGACAGCGTATTGGGCTTTGAGCGCGAACTTACCTTGCGCTTCGGAGACGACCGCAAGTACAGCTATGAAACGCGCAACGGGCTCAATGTACGCGTCTATTCCAAAGAATTTGCTGCTGCCTATCATCAAATGCTGGCAGGGCAGGTGGAACGTCGCATGAGAGCCTCCATCAAAATGGTAGCCGACTTTTGGTTTACTTGTTGGGTAGATGCCGGTCAGCCCGACCTCAACGAACTTGGCAGACAAACGTATGTAGAACCTTCCGAGCCCGAAGCCCCCCAAGGCGAGCCTTTACCCGTACGCCCCCACGAAGGAATGCCTTTTGGCTGGCGCAAATTCAACGCACAAGGGTGTTGCTACTGGGAAACCGCATGGGCAAATGCAAGGTAAACCATGTGTTTGCCAATAAAGTACTATATTCGTTGTTGAAACATCAACCTAATTGACACATTATTGTGGTATCAACATTTTTCTGAAAATGCAAATTACTGTTTCGCGTCGTCGTTTTGTAAAAAATAGTGCTTTTGCCGGAGCTGCCTTGCTTGCTTCGCCTGCTATTAGTTTGGCTGAAAGTGCTGGCAAGAAAAATATTAGCATTCAGTTATACTCGGTTCGGGAAGACATGAAAAACAACCCATTAGCAACCTTGCAGGCTCTTTCCAAAATGGGCTACAGGCAAGTAGAGCATGCCAACTACCGCGACCGCAAGTTTTACGGCTATTCTCCCAAAGAGTTTAAAAAAATCCTTGCCGACTTAGGTATGAAAATGACCAGCGGGCATACCCTCTTCGGCAAAGAACACTGGAATGCCACTGCTAAACAAGTAACAGACTTGTGGAAAGTAACATTAGAAGATGCTGCCATCGTAGGGCAAAAACACATTATCAGCCCTTGGTTCCCTTGGGACAAGAAAAATATCGACGAGGTAAAAATAGGCATCGAGGGCTGGAACTACGCCGGCATGGAAGCTAACAAAATGGGCTTGCGGTTTGGGTTCCATAATCATCACCAAGAATTTGAAGAAAAGTTTGACGGAAAAACCTTGTACGAGATTATGTTGCAAGAAAGCGATTTGAAATATGTGTGCCAACAGTTAGACATTTGCAACATGTCCATCGCACAAGCAGACCCGATAGAATGGATGAGCAAATATGCCCGATATTTCGAGTCCATTCATGTGAAAGACCTTTCCAAAGATAGCAACGAAAGCACTGTACTAGGCGACGGCAGATTGGATATGCCACGTATTTTGGAGTATGCTAAAAATAACTGCCCTGTGAAGTATTGGATTATTGAACAGGAAGCCTACGGAAACCGCACCCCTTTAGAATGTGCCGCCCTCAATTTAGACCGCTTGAAAAACCGATTTAAACTTTAAGTGATTGCTGAGGTGTTTTGTCAGGTCAATTTTGCCAAAATCATATTCATGCAGGTAAACTCGCCATTATTCGTTTCCTCATGAATGCCCCTTACTGCGCGTGGAGATACATGCAAAGATGAAAAGACTTTGGCGTGTAGAGGAGGGTTAGAAAATTCTGAAATGTGAAAACCTCAATCCAAACTCTTTAAGCTGTTGTTTGTGTCTGGTAGTAAGGTTGTTTTTCGGTTATTCCATACTTGCCATCTTATTCATTTTGCCATGCTGTTTAAGTGGTGATTGAGGTTTTATTTATCATTTTTGACCCTTGTAAAACCTAAAATGCTCTAAAAATGTTTTCTCATTTAAATGCTTCACAGCAGCCTCATATGGTAGATGTTAGCCAGAAAACTGCTACCTTGCGCATGGCGCGTGCCCAAGCTCGAGTAGTGGTAGGCAACAACATTTTAGCGCTATTCAACAATGGCGACATTCAAACACCTAAAGGTGCTGTTTTCCAAACAGCTATTATAGCGGGCATCATGGCTGCCAAGCGCACCGATGAACTGATTCCATTGTGCCATTCATTGGGCTTAGACGGTTGCGATATTCTCATCACTACACAACCACCCGACCAAGTCGTAATTGATTGCACAGCACGCGTAACAGGGAAAACAGGGGTAGAAATGGAAGCGCTTACAGGTGCTACTGTTGCTGCACTTACCATTTATGACATGTGTAAGTCTATTTCGCCTCAAATAGTGATACAAGAAGTTAAACTGATAGAGAAGCGCGGCGGAAAAAGCGATTTTATCTACCAAGAAAACACTCTTCAATCGTAGCTGTTATGTGGCTTACCCTCAAACTGATTTACCAAAGCTTTTTGTTTGCCTTAGGTGCATTGCGCGAAAATCTCTTGCGAACTATCTTATCGTTGTTAGGTATTACTGTTGGCATTTTTGCCATCATTGGCGTGCTGACAATGGTAGATGCTATTGAGAAAGGCATTCGCCAAAGTTTGGCGTTTATGGGCGACAAGGTTATTTATGTAGACGTGTTTCCGTGGAACTTCACCAACCGCGACTATCCTTGGTGGAAATATTTTCAACGCCCCAACCCTACATATAACGAGTTCAAATTTTTAGAACGCAACCTGACAGAGGCAAGTGCTGTAGCTGTTTTTGCTGTGCGGACTGGCAATACCGTCAAATTTAAAAATAACAGCTTAACCGGTGTTAACATATTGGGTGTTTCGCAGCAGTACAACCAAGCAAGCAAAGTAGATATAGAGCAAGGGCGCTACTTCACCCCTCAGGAAAATGAACGCGGGCGCAACGTTGTTATTCTGGGCTATACGGTTGCCAAAGAACTCTTCGGCAATATAGACCCCATTGGGCAGCAAATATCGCTTAGGGGTAACAAATTCAATGTAATTGGTGTGATGAAACGGCAAGGCAGTACGCTGCTGAATACCCCCAGCACCGACAACGTGTGCATGATTCCCTATACGGCTATGACTAAAATGTTCAGCACCGGACGACGCCGCGGCGTGCGCCCTCAAATTATGCTGAAAGGCTATGAGCACGACGCCGGGCTGGTCATGTTAGAAAATGAAGCACGCGGGTTGCTGCGCGCTTATCGCGGACTCAAGCCTCGTGAAGAGGACAACTTTGCCCTTAACCGACCCGAGGCTTTTGCTGCTCTTTTAGATAGCATTATCGCCGTTATGACCTCTGCCGGCTGGTTTATCAGCATTTTTTCGATGTTGGTAGGCGGTTTTGGTATTGCCAATATTATGTTTGTATCTGTAAAAGAGCGCACTAACCTAATTGGTATTCAAAAGTCGCTTGGCGCCAAAAACTTCTTTATTCTTTTTCAATTTCTGTACGAAGCTATTTTGTTGTGCATTATTGGTGGTATTGCAGGGCTTGTGTTAGTTTCGCTGCTTAGCTTATTTTCTACTGAAAGTTTCGAAATCAGCCTAAGTATAGGGCGAGTTATACTGGGTCTGTTGTTGGCATCGGTTATTGGCATTCTCTCTGGCATCGTACCAGCAATAGTTGCTGCTCGTTTAGACCCCGTGGTGGCTATTCGCTCTAAGTAATGCAAATCTATGCAATAACAACAAGGGAAAAACATGCCACTGTGTGCCTGCTGGGTAGCAGACCTTGCAGGGATTGAAAACTTTTATGGGCAGTTAGGCAAGTGTGTGGCTCGTGGGTCATTTATTGTGGCACAAGGAAATTACCTTACATCATTCATCTTCGTTCAAGGCTGCTCTGTAGGCTTTTATGGCACGTTGGCGGGCAAACTCATGTTGCACAATGGGTTGGTAACTGGGGCTGCCAATTTCTGGTACCCATTGGCGTACATATTGCAGGTTGGGGTCGAACTTTTGTGTTTGCAGTGTTGGGTTGAAAATGCGAAAATAGGGGGCGGCATCACAACCGCTGCCTGCTGCCCACTGCCAGCCGCCGTTGTTGGCAGCAAGGTCAAAATCGAGCAGTTTTTTGGCAAAATAAGCCTCGCCCCAGCGCCAGTCTATCAGCAAATGTTTAGTTAAGAAACTTGCCGTAATCATGCGTACGCGGTTGTGCATAAAGCCAGTTTGATTCAGCTCGCGCATACCTGCATCTACAATAGGGTAGCCAGTCTTGCCATTGCACCATGCTTCAAATTCTTGTTCGTTGTTGCGCCAGCAAATCCGCTCATAAGCAGGTTTGAAAGCACTGGTTGCCACGTGCGGAAAATGATGGAGAATCATCATGTAAAAGTCGCGCCAGATAAGTTCGTTCAGCCAAGCCTCGCTTAGGGCAAGTCCTCGCCGTGCCAATGCCCTGATGCTAACCGTTCCAAAACGCAGGTGGACGCTCAAGCGCGACGTGCCAGCAATAGCGGGAAAATCTCGTTTTGCCCCATATTGTTGCAAAACTTGGTCTGCTACTTCTTTGGGAGGAAAGGCTACCTGTATTGGTATAAAGTCCATATCTGCCAATGTTGGCACGGGTAGCGGTTCGGTTTTTAGGAAATGGTGAAACAGCGAAACCGTATCGTACATTGCCACGTGCGTATTGGTGAGCAATTTCTTCCATTTGCGGCTGTATGGTGTAAAAACAGTGTAGGGTGTACCATCGTCTTTGAGTATCTCGTCGCGGTCAAAGATGCATTGATCTTTGTAGTCGTAGAACGGAATGTTAGCAGCAGCAAGCAGCTTAGCTACTTTGGCATCGCGTTCTTTGGCATAGGGTTCGTAGTCGCGATTAGCAAAAACTGCCTTTACCTCATAAGTACGCAAAATTTCCTGCCATACTTCCTCGGGCTTTCCGTAGTGTACCAACAAGGTGCTACCCATTTGCCGCAATTGTTCAGACAGGTGCATAACTTGCTGGTGAATAAATGCTACGCGCTTGTCACAGCGGTCTTCTAAGGCATCTAATATGTGGCGGTCGAAGATAAATAGCGGCAGCACTGGTAAGCCCGACTGTAGGGCATAAAAAAGACCTGCATTATCTTCCAAACGCAGGTCGCGACGGTACCAAAATATGGCAATGTTACTTTTTTTCACTGTATTTAAAAAGCATTTGTTTTTCTTCGGTGGTTAAACTTTCATAACCAGATTCGGATATTTTGTCTAATATCCGGTCAATTTCTTCTTGCGAAGGCATAGCACGCGAGCCTGCTCCGCTACCGCGCTGGTTACGAGACGCATCTTTATATGAAACACGAATTTTAGATTTTGGTTTGGTAATACTGTTCCAAAAGTTAGGAAGCACCCACAACAGCCGGTTTAGCGGCACAGACATATCCTTGCCGTTTTGCAATAGTTTCACAAAAATGTAACCTATGAGGGCACCGCCTAAATGCGCAATGTTGCCCCCAGCATTAGAGCCTGATGAGCCAATAAATGAAAGGAAAATAGTGATGGCTGCCAAGTATTTAAGCCTAATTGCACCAAAAAGCAATAAGTGGATGCTATATTCAGGCAAAAGGGTAGCAATGCCTGTGATGATGGCATAAACACTTGCCGAGGCACCAATCATACCAGCAGCAGGCATGTTGTTGTAGAAAAACGGGATAGTATTATACACCAGCAAGTATAATAGTCCACCAAACACACCACCATATATGTACAAGGCAATTGTCCGTTTGCTGCCCATGTATTGGTCAGACAACATGCCAAACCAATAAAGCATGAGCATGTTAAAGAGAATGTGAAAAAAATTTTGATGAGTGAAGAAATAGGTTACCAATGTCCATGGGCGTATCAGAAATTCTTCTACGGGTGCGGGGATGTAAAAAACAGTGTATAGAAAATGCGCCAACGTACCTAATTCAAATATTTGTGCTGTCCACATAGCCAAATTGAGCACGACAAAAATGGCTACGTTGATAATGATTAGCCTGCTGAGTCCGCTGTTTTGTTTGTTCCAAGCTATTTTAAAATCTTGCACAAAACTATTCATAACCCTAAAAGCGATATGTTGATGGTATAAATATACATAACTTGGCTAAATTTCGCCACGTTGCCGCCACCTACGGATTAGAATAAATGCGAAAAACATGCCTCCCAAATGTGCAAAATGAGCTACGTTATCAGTTGGAGCTGCTCGCATAACCGAGTAAATCTCATATATGCCGTAAAAAAGTACTAAATATTTGGCTTTGACGGGAATCGGCGGGAAAAGCAATATCAGTTCTACATTAGGGAACATCATACCAAATGCCATCAAAATGCCAAAAACAGCCCCAGAGGCACCTACCATTGGTATGTTGGTTTTATTTTCATACATATCCATCACTATCTGCTTGCTGGCAGCTATCAGTTCGTAGCTATCCGGATTGTTACTGAAATCATCCAAAAATGCTGATAAACGACCACTGTGGATGCCGCCAAAATCTGCTACCAAGCGGTCGAAGGCTGCAAAATGTGGATTTTGCAAATATGTTTCTACTGCATTTTGAAACTGATAAAGTTCTATGGCTTCAACAGCCAGATAGCAAGCGCTTGCTCCCAAGCCACAAATCAAATAAAATAGCAAAAAACGTCTGCCGCCCCAGTACATTTCCAGTGCAGGTCCGAATACGATTAATGCCAGCATATTGCTGAAAATATGCCCAAAACCTGCATGAACAAACATGTGAGTCAATATTTGATAAAACTCAAACTGGCTTGAACCGGGAAATCTCAACCCCAATACGCTGGCAATATTCACCTCTAAGAGTGCACCCATGGCAAATACTGCTATGTTCAGCAGTAATAAATTGCGGACGACAGGCGTAAGCTGAAACATTGAATTATTCGGAAAATAATTGTTAACATTACCATTAAAAAACGCAACCAGTTCAAGAATGTTGTTCTTGTCGCTGGCGCAGTGCTTCAAAAAGGCAAATACCAGCAGCTACCGACACATTGAGCGAAGCTATTTTGCCTACCATTGGAATAAAAGCTTGCACATCGGCAAGGGCTAACAGTTCGGTACTGATGCCATCTTCTTCCGAACCCAACAGCATGGCAGTAGGAGCGGTAAAATCCACTCGATAGATATTGGTAGTGCCTTTTTCGGTGCAAGCTACTACTTGTAAACCGTTATTTTTCAAGAAATGCAACGCACCGCGCAGGCTTTTTTCGCGACAAACGGGCAAATGACTCAACGCGCCTGCCGAGGCTTTGAAGGCATCGCCGCCCAAACGCGCTGTACCGCGCTCTGGTAATACAAGCGCCTGAGCACCTGCACACTCTGCCGAGCGGGCAATTGCCCCCACATTGCGTACATCTGTAACGCGGTCTAAGGCAACCAAAAGTGGCAGTTTGCCAGTGGCATACGTTTGGCTAATGATATGGTCTAATGAGGCAAAAGTAACCGCAGAAAGCAAGCAAATAACCCCCTGATGATTCTTGCGCGTAATGCGGCGCAATTTTTCTTCCGGCACTTGCACTACTGGTATGTGCCTTTGCCTACAAGATTGCACCAACTCAGCAATAGACTGGTTTTGAATTCCTTTTTGAATGAGCAGTTTGTCAATTTCCTTGTCCGATTGCAATATTTCCTGTACAGGACGGATGCCGAAAACAAAATCTGTTGTCATGTGAGAAAAAGCAGGTGCAAATATAGGCAAGCATACCGAGGTTTGTGAAAGGTTTTGCTACCTAAGCCATGTACAATTGTGGCTAAACGGCAAAATAATTACACCTTCTTAGTGCGATATTTGTTGCGTCTGTAATCTTCAAAAATCAGGTTGCCCAGCCCTTCTAAGCTGCTGAAGTAGGCATTTCCGCCGTTCACTTTGGTAAACTCTCGTACAAATTCTTGCAAATAGGTATCTGAAGCTATCATGAATGTAGTAATCGGAATGTTAAGCCGACGGCACTGGGCAGCAAGATTGAGGGTTTTCATCATAATTTTGCTGTCTAGCCCAAAGCTGTTTTTGTAGTAGCGCACTCCTTCTTTTAAACAAGTAGGTTTGCCGTCGGTAATCATGAAAATTTGCTTGTTTTTGTTTTTGCGACGGCGCAACAAATCCATGGCTAGTTCCAAACCGGCTACGGTGTTAGTATGATAGGGTCCTACTTGCAAGTAGGGCAGGTCTTTTATTTCAATTTGCCATGCGTCGTTGCCAAACACAATGATGTCTAACGTATCTTTTTTGTACTTAGTGGTAATTAGTTCGGCAAGTGCCATGGCTACTTTTTTAGCAGGTGTAATGCGGTCTTCTCCGTAGAGAATCATAGAGTGGCTAATGTCTATCATCAGCACGGTAGAAGTTTGGGTTTTATATTCCTTTTCTACCACTTCCAAATCTTGCTCGGTGAGCATAAACTCCCCTAATCCGTGATTGATTTGCGCATTTCGGATGGTTTCTGTCATTGAAATTTGGTCTAATTCGTCGCCAAAGCGGTAAGGACGCAGGTCGGCACTCAGCTCATCTCCTGTTCCGCTAAAAACAGTTTGGTGATTTCCCCCTGCCGATTTTTTCAACTTGCCGAAAATTTCCTCTAATGCTTGCCGCCGAATGGTTTGCTCAGTTTTAGGGGTGATGTGAATGGTGCCCTCTATGGTGTTTTCTTCTATGTAGCCTTTCTGCTTGAGGTCTTCAAAAAAATCACCAATTCCATACTCGCTGTTTGTCAGCCCGTAGCGGCGGTCTAAGTTAGTAAGCCAACGCATAGCTTCACCCACGTCGCCCGAGGTCATATTGAGCAGTTGGATGAAAATGTTGAGCAATTTTTCAAAGGTTGCCTTTTGTTTGGTTTCCTCAGGATTGAATCGGGTAAAACGGTAACCTATCATATGAATTTGTTTTTAGGAAGAGAAAGCAACAGAAGCGTTAGCAGAATAGCGCTGCATAAACTCTATGGAATAACGATTGAACAATTCTGGTTGTTCTACGTTGCAGACGTGTCCACAATTTTTTAACACTTTAAGAAAAGCATTTTTATGCTGTTTAACAAGATTTTTGACTTGGGGTAAAAACATGTAGTCCTCATCGCCCATCAGGTAGAGCGTGGGAATAGGTAATTCTTTTTCGCGGAAGTAGCGCAGCAGTGGGTTAATGCTTGCCGTGAGAGTAAACCAGCGCAAAAATTCAGACTGCCGCAGCTTTTTAGCATCTTCTATAAACAGATTGCGCGACTCCCGATTGCGGGCACGGGGCATTAGGATATATGCGCAAATGGTATAGATCCAAATGAAAGGCACAAAAGGTTTTACTACATCTGCTAGCCACACCAAAAAGCGCGAACGAATGTTGAGGCGCGTAATAGCTCCTCCTAAAACCATCGTTTGAATTTTAGACTGGTCTATTTCAGCAATGGTGCGAATGATGAGCGTTCCCAATGAAATGCCAACAAAATGTGCTTTTTCAACCCCCACGTGTTTCATTACTTCCAATACGTCGCGGCTCACATCGGTAAAAGAATAGTTCCGGTGCGCAAAAATGTCTTTTGACTTGCCATGACCGCGCAAATCGAGCAACAGCACGTTGAAATGTGCCACATAGTCGCGCAATTGGCGAAACCAAATAGAAGAACTTCCGCCTGCTCCATGAATTAATACTACCCAGTCTTTGGCTTCTGGATGTTTGTATACCTTATGGTAGAGCATGGGACATCAGTTTTTTACCTTAAATTTATGCAAAAAACAAGGTAGATAATTTTTTTGATTGGGCTTCGTTGAATAATTGTTATTTTTGAGCAAGTCATCAAACCATATTAGTAAAGTCGATTTGATGCAAACGCTAAGCCTTCGCCGTGCACTCACCCTTTACTTGGCAATCAGTATATTTTTGATTGTAGTAGGTGGATTTTTTTTACGCCAATCTTGGATCAATCGCGTACAAAGTGAAAACCTTTTCCGCAGACGCATTTTGCAACAAGCCTCTACAGTATTGTTTGAATGTAGCTACTTGGCATTTGCAGTCATGCGCAATCCTCAAGACGACAACCTGCGCAATCAGCTGAGTATATCCAAAGTTAAGATGGAAAATATTTTGCGCATATTGATACAAGGCGGCGTTTATGGTGCTGCTGATAACAGCTCCGACAATATGAATTTGCAGCCCGCAGAGGGACAAGACTTGATAAACATGCAGCAGCTGGCTGCCGAGTGGCAATCGATGCGTAAGGTGATTGACCGCTTAGAAAGCAACGCGATGGCTGCCAATATGAACAACCTCAACCCAATAGAGTACCGCAACCAAATGAACGCCATAGCCGACTTTCTCTATCAGAACGTTACTAAAATGAATCGCAATATAGAAATAGATATTGCCATTGCTAACGTAAAAGTCAATGCAGAGGAGCGCAACGCTTTCATTTGGCTGTATGTCTATAGCTTTGTCATGCTCATAAATAGCATAGTAGGGTTTGTATACTTCCGCGACTACGTGGTTACGCCACTTGAGAAGATAGGCGAAAAGGTGCAATTAGTAGCAGATGGCAAGCAAACCCAAACAATTGAGCTATCCAAAAATAGCCCCCCTGAAATAGCACAACTCAATAATGGCATTAATGAGTTGAGCGAGATTCAAAACACGATGGCTGTTTTTGCCTCAGAGGTTGGAAAAGGGAACTACAACTACCAATTTACAGCGCGCAGCGAAGCCGATACACTGGGTATTGCCTTGCTTGCTATGCGAGACAACTTGATGCGCGCCGACCGTGAAGATACTATCCGCACGTGGGCTAACGAAGGACAAGTTAAATTTGGGGACATTTTTCGGCAATATGCAAACGATTTGGAAGCTTTTGCTTATCACTCAGTAGCAGAGTTAGTGAAATACGTAGGTGCTAACCAAGGCTTCTTTTTTGTGCTCAGAGACCAAGATAAGGAAAAGCCTTACTTAGAACTAATAGCTGCCTATGCCTATGAAAAACGAAAATACCTCCACAAACAAGTGCCTGTAGGCTCCGGACTGTTGGGGCAGGCTGTTTTGGAAAAACACTCGCTTTATTTTACCGATATTCCACAAAACTACGTATACATTACCTCGGGTTTAGGAGAGGCAACTCCGGGTTGCTTGATGATTGTACCGTTGATGATTAACGATGTTGTTTACGGTGCTATTGAAATTGCCTCTTTTGAACCCTTCGAGCACTATAAAATTGACTTTATTGAAAAAATTGCTTCTAATATTGCCGGCACCCTTGCCTTTGCGCAAAATAGTGAACAAACCCAGCGCCTACTGGCAGAAACCCAATCGTTTGCCGAACAGCTCAGAGCACAAGAAGAGGAAATGCGGCAAAATATGGAAGAGTTGGTAGCAACCCAAGAAGAAATGCAGCGCGTTCAAGCCGAAATTCGCAAAAAAGAAGCAGGGCTCACCAGCTTGATTAACAACACCGATACCTACATTTTCTCAATAGATAAGGGTTTCAATCTGTTATTAGCAAACGATGCGTTTAAGAAATACATCAAAATTACTTATGGTATCGAGCTGCAAGTAGGTATGAACATGCTCTATGACATTGTGCCGGAAACCAACCGCGCTTTGCGGCGCAAACAATACGAGCGTGCACTTGCTGGTGAATCGTTCACCGTTATTGAAAACCACAAAGGCAAAGACCACTCCGATAACTACTACGAAATATCTTTCCAACCTATTTTTAACCAAGCCAATCAAGTAGAGGGGCTCTCGGTGTTCATGCGTAACATTACACATCTCAACCCCATTCGTTGGGAGTCATAGTTGGTCATGAAGCGTTCTGTTTTATTAATCGCCTGTTTTACTGCACTACTGGCTTGTAGCGATGCTGTATTTAAACAAAAACAAGATTTGCCACAAAGCCAATGGTTGCGAAACCAGCCACTTACCTTTCGTTTTGAGATTAAAGATCATATCCCTGCCTATCAAATCAGTTGTGCTGTTCGTTACAGCCCCGCTTATCCGTTCTATAATCTATATCTGCAATCTGAGCTGAAAGATGAAGCAGGAAACAGCTTACAGAAAACATTGAAAGAGGGAAACCTTTTTGAACCTGAAACAGGCGAGCCCTTAGGCAACGGCATCGGCGACTGGTATGAGCAGGAATGGGTACTGGTTCCGTCTTATCGGTTTGCGGCAAACGGTAAGTATGAGCTGTCGATTGGGCAATACATGCGCCCCGACACTTTACCTGCTATTGCCTCGGTAAGCATTGTGATTCGCCCGCTTAGCGAAGAGTAAATCATCACTATTGGTGAATGCTAAAACCGTATTGTTCAATCTTAGGGCGGTCTTCCACAGGTATTTTGCCAATAATGATGCGTCCCGAAGGACAGTTGCAAGCCAAGCAAACAATCAGATTGGCTGGAGCAGGCACAATGCTGCTTCCAGAAAAGCGGATACCTCTTTCGCGTAAGAAATGCTCTACATGGCGCAGTGTTTCCTCGTCGCTAGCCCCTCTTTGCCATGGGTCGGCACATTGTGTTTCGTTGTAAGCAACATGTATCAGTTGAGAGTCCTCTGGCATCACAGATTTTCTGCACTGAAAAGCACCAACGGTTAGCAGTAAGATAATTGCACCTAAGTAAGCTTTCATACGTGTTATTTGGTTGTTGCATAGCTCTTTACGTTGTAGAGTTGCCAGCAGTTGCATTGCTGAGAAAATTCTCTCATTGTCGGTAGTGTTTGCAATAATTTGCCTATTTTTGGAAAGCGAGCGGTTAGCTGTACCTTTTAAGGTTCGAAGCACTATGAAAAATAAAATTAAGCAATGGGTAAGTCGGCTAAACAATTTCTACGTTATTTTTGCCGGCGCATTTATACTTTGGATGGCATTTTTCGACGGCAACAATCTTTACAACCAGTACGAGCAGCGCCGCCGAATAGAGCAACTTCGTCAGGAGCGTCATTTTTACAAAACAAGTGTTGAAAAACTGCAAAAAGAAATTGCAGAGCTGAATCGAAATCCTAAAATGCTGGAAAAATTTGCCAGAGAGAGGTTTTTAATGAAAAAACCGAACGAAGATATCTACGTTGTTGAGGAATAGCGTTCGCCCATGAGAAAGTTCACCTATACAGAGAAAAAAGATACGCGCTCAGGTTTTGGAGCAGGCTTATTAGAGGTAGGTAAGCAAAATCCCAATGTAGTAGCCCTCTGTGCCGACCTTACGGGTTCTTTGAAAATGAACGACTTTGAAAAGGCTTTCCCAGAGCGCTTTTTTCAGGTTGGCATTGCCGAAGCTAATATGATGGGGCTGGCTGCTGGTATGACTATCGGCGGAAAGATTCCCTACACGGGCACTTTCGCTAACTTCTCTACAGGCAGAGTATATGACCAAATTCGCCAATCTATTGCTTACTCGGGGAAAAACGTGAAAATATGTGCCTCACATGCAGGCATTACACTGGGCGAAGACGGCGCCACTCATCAGATTTTGGAAGACATGGGCATGATGCGCATGCTGCCTCATATGACTGTTATCAACACTTGCGACTACAACCAAACCAAAGCAGCAACTATTGCCATTGCCCATCATCACGGACCAGTGTATTTGCGCTTTGGCAGACCCGTAGTGCCTGTATTCATGCCCGCCGACATGCCTTTTGTGATTGGAAAAGCCATTGTGCTCAATCAAGGAACCGACGTCTCTATTTTCTGTACAGGGCATTTGGTATGGGAAAGCATTGTAGCGGGCGAAATACTTGCCGAACAGGGAATAGACGCTGAAATTATCAACATCCACACTATCAAACCCTTAGACGAGCAGGCAATTTTGACCTCGGTTAGAAAAACTGGCTGCGCAGTAACCGCCGAAGAGCATCAGATTAACGGGGGATTAGGTGACGCCATTGCACAAGTACTGGTGCGCAACTTACCTGCACCAGTAGAAATGGTAGCTGTTCGCGACCGATTTGGCGAAAGTGGAACCCCAGACCAACTAATGGAAAAGTATGGACTTAAAGCAAAAAACATTGTAGAGGCTGTTCATGCCGTTTTGCGTCGTAAAAACAATCACTAACCACATGCTCATGTGGTGCAGGAAGTAACAAATTGGATGTGTAGCTTACACTTGTAATATTTATTTTCCTACCAGCAAACCTTTTGGGTTAGTTCCCATGCAGATGCACGCCAACAAAAGCTTTCCAAGTCTGCTAATTGCAAACGTATGCAGTAGTGCGTCTTTTTGATGCACCATTGCAAGCCTATGCTGGAAAAATACAATTCAAAGTACGCTTTTTTCTGTACTCTTGTAATTAGGATAAGTTGTTTGGGTCTTTGTAGGGTTGATTTTGTCCAATGCGTATTTGTGAAGGCAACTTTGCCGTTGTTGGCTTGCTCATGAACGACCCTTACCGCACGTGGAGATATATGCAAGGGCGAAAAGATTTTGGCGTGGCAGAGGGTTGGAAAATTCCGAAATCCAAAATCCGAAATCCTGTTCATCCTGCCTAAGTAGTGTGATTGAGGTTTTTATCCATCATTGTTACCCCTGTAAAAACTAAACGGACTCTAAGCATTTTGTGTTACTTTAAATAATTCGCATCATCCTGCTTACTTTTTTGCCGTTTGTAAAATACAAAGCCATTTTGTTCATACAAGAACCGCAAAGTGGGGATGGTGTCTAACTCAGCACGGCTGAAAATTTTGCAAGAAACATACACATCTCTGTCTACCGCCCCTTGGAATAAATAATCTTGCCAAGCTTGCCCGTCGTCGGTAGTGGGGCGAGTATGGGGTTTGGTTTTAGCATAGAACCAGTGGACGTAGCTTCGGTAGCCATAGGTGTGTACATAGCAATCTTTGCCTTCGAGTTGCCGAAAAAAGGCTACAGGAGCGCCTTGTGTATATTCTACAATTTTAGGCAGGTAGAGATACATCACCATGGTTACCATTAGCGCTGTGGCACCGAATAGGGCTGCTATGCCTTGCAGTGCGGTTGATGAATTGTTTAATTGGCGAATACCCCAAACTGTTCCAACAAGAAAAATGATGCCTGTAATACCCTCCCAGCCGTACCAATGCACTACTGCATCTAAGTTGGCTTGTGCAAAAGGGTCAGCAGCTAGCAATGGTTTGAGTGCAGCCGCATTTTGTGCCAGTGAGGGCACTACTATCAGCACCAATGCCCACACCGAACCAATGGCTAGTAATCCGCTGCGCATCCATTTGTTAAAGGCAATGTTGCCTTGTACAATCGCTTCCATTGCCAAAGCTGCCAGATATGTTAGCGGGAAGTAACACATGGAAGAGTAATGCACGATTTTGGATTTTACAATCGTAAATAAAATTAGCACTACCCAAAATAAAATTGTCATCCAACGTTTAAAATCGGTTTGAGCCGTCTTTTCCCCTGCTGGAGGCGCTAGGACCATGGCGCGAATGGCAAAAACGGAAGCAGGAAAGCAACCTATTAGCAGTACTACAAAGTGATAACCCGGGAAACCTGCATGACCTGCATCGGGCGTACTAAACAGCCGGTACTGGTATTTGGTAAATTCTATTGCCAGCCAAAAACCATTGTTAAGGGCATCAATGCCATACCAAACTAACATTGCCGAAGTACTGATGAGCACATAAACAGCAAAATGCCCTATATGTGCATACCAACGGAAGCGTTCTAACACCCAGTAAATCCCTAAACAAAGCCCTACAATAAGCAGTGCTACAGGACCTTTGGTCAGAATGGCAACAGAAAGCCATAGCCCACCTATAATGAGGTAATACCATGCGCCACGCCGCAACGAAATGCCTTTGATGCCATCCTTGCGCCAGTAGAACAATATAAAAAAGTACAACCCCAGAAAAATCAACAGATTGAACCATGGGTCGATAATGCCGGAGCGAAAATACAGGTGCGATAGAATAGAACCAAAGTAAGCACCTGCCCACAGCAAGCCAAAGCGCGTACCGTTTAGCTTCGCCCCTATTTGAAAAAGCAACACGAGTGTTACAACTCCGCACACGGCATTCGGAAAGCGAGCGGCATATTCACCAATGCCAAATATGTGCATTGCAAGGGCTTGTAGCCAAAAGAAAAACGGGGGCTTTTCCCAAAATGGTTGGTAGTTGATATGTACGTGCAGATAGTCGCCTAACTCAATCATTTCGCGGGCACATTCGGCAAAATTTACCTCGTCCCAATCGAACAAACTGATGCCGCCCAGAAAGGGCATGAACGTAGCTGTTGCAATTAGAGCAATAAGCCATGAAATTTTTCTATGAGCAGACATTTCTGGGCTTTTTGTTGCAAAGCTAAGGCAATTTCAATTTTTTGATGAACCAAACTTGTTATATTTGCCTAAACGCATAATCAAATGAAAGTAAAACACTTTAATCTCACTGTTGGAGAACAGTTCTTCAAAGCCTTAGGCGATGAGTCGCGACTGCGGATTCTGTTTTTACTGTATAAAAATAAAGAAATGTGCATTTCTGACTTAGAAATGGTGTTAGATTTTACACAGACTAAAATTTCGCGGCATTTGGCATACTTGCGCAATGCAGGCTTGGTAAACTTTAGGAAAGTAGACCAATGGGTTTTTTACAGTATCAAAGACGAGCTGAGCGAGTTTGTAGACCAAATTTTTAAATATTTAAATAAGGATGCCGACCTACAAAAGGACTTGAAAATTTACAACACGCTTCTTTCTAACCGCGAACTGGCGGCTAACCGCATTTTGCTAGGGCAAACGCACCGCTGGCGATAAACCTCAATACGCCTTTGTGATTGAATTTAAAAACATTCATTTGCGCTGTTATTGGGCTTTGAGCACTTGTGCCAGCAACAGCAGTGTGCCAGTTGCATTATTCAAATGCTTAATTGCATCATTGGTGTGTTATTTCATCAGCACGCTGCCTTCGCGATTCTCTATGGCAATACTGCGTTTAGGATTACCCTCCGTCCAAACAATACGCACATGCCCTTTGGCAGCTTCAAAGGGTTGCCGTTCTTGTCGGAGCAGTCGCTCTGGTGCTTGCCATTTTTCAGGTCGCACTACAAGGTCGTAGCGGGTGTCGGGAAGCAGTTGCTCTAAGCGAACATCGGTTGAACGTGCCATGATGTCTAACGTGGAAAGCGAGGGAAGCAGGCGTACAAACTGCAAACTGCCAAATTGCGTTTCTAAGTTAGTCTCTATACTAAGTTGTTGCACGGCTAGCTGAGTGAAGTGCGCCTTGCCATTGAGTTTGCCTGTTTTTTTGAGGGTGATATCATCGTTGCGGGCATCTAACAATAAATTGGCTACTGAGTCTATTTCTACGGTAGTGCTGTTAGAAATGAGGCTTAATTCGCCGACGCGCTCCAATTTGAGGCTGCCTTGGCGCAACATTACTGTACCTTTAACTAACTGACGGATGAAAACCTCGCCGTAGCTAAGGTCTAATTGTGCGGCGTGTAGGCGTTCGGCTTTAAAATCGCCGTAAAACAGTCCAGCAGTTACTTTGTTGGTAAAATTGCCTATCAGTTCGGTATTGCCATAGCGGTTGTCTATTGTAGGAAAGGAAGTTTGGGGCAATCGAATTTTTAGGACAACTTTCAAGTTGTTTTGGTCTATGTTAATACTGGAAGACGAGCTGATGTGGTTGCTGCCCGAAAAAGACTGCACCAAACCGCTCATGATGTTGCTAAAACTGTTATTCTCTCCTTTTTTAGCAAGCGCTTGTTCCTGAGCAATATCTAAGCGCATGTTCAAATTTTGTGGGGTATGGTCGTATTGGAGTGTTACACGTTCTAAAATCTTGTTGGCTTCTGTTAAGTTTGAGCCATTGGCAGTAATTTCAGCCTCTACTTTTACTGAATCTTTAGCCCAACTAGTCAGTATGATGTGCGTGTATTTGAATTGGAGCCGAGCAGTAAGGTCGGGTTGAGCCTTAAAGTCGAAGGTTAATTTTTTAGATACACGCACTTCCTTAGTATCGGTATAAGGAGGTGTTGCAAAAGCAGTTTTCAGCAGCAAACCCCAACAAATCATCAATACCCACTTACAATTGCACATCAGCTTTTTCATGGTTTTGCTTTTTTTCTATTTCTTGTAGAATTCGCTCTAAGAGTTGCAAGCGGCTACGATAGTTTTCTACCATTGCTTTAACAATTTGGCGATTGTCGGCATTGTCGCGCAAGTCTTTGGCAAGGGTTTCATAGTCTTGCTCCAACAAGGCGAGGTCTTGTAGCAAGGCATCGGTGAGCGCTTTGTCGCCAATTTGTTCTAAACGCCGCACCTTAGCTATTATCATAGGACGAAAACGGGCTTCTGCCTCTTGTAGTTCAGGATAGCGACTCCAAAAAGCTTGCTGCGATGCAGTATTTTCCCATTGTTGCCTTATAAGTAAGGTAGCGACTATCATTAGTAAAGCAACGGCTGCTGCCCGCAACATAGGCTTTGTCCATAAGCGGCGTATGGGAGTTGCCGCTTTGTTTTGCTGTTTATCTAAGTCAGCTGCTATGCGCTCCCACAAGAATTCGGGCGCTTGCAGAGTATCTATTTCCTGCTGGTGCAGTTGCACCATTTTTTTTAGTTTATCTTCCATAGCGTTGTTTTTTCCTGCATGAGCATTTCGCGCAGGCGTTTGCGCGCCTTGCTGTATTGTGCCTTAGAGGTAGCCTCAGTAATATTGAGTATTTCGGCAATTTCTGCATGGTCGTAGCCCTCAAACAAATACAGGTTGCACACAATTCGCGCGCCTTCGGGTAGTTTGTCCATGCAGCGGCGTACTTTACTAATTTCCCATTCTATTTCGTCTTCGTGCATATCGGCAGGCTCATCATCAGGAAGATGTGCCAGTTTTTTTTCTTCTACATGGATAGTCAGCAATTTGCGCTTTTTTAAGGCATTAACGCACCGATTAATCACAATCCTCTTGAGCCAAGAGCCAAAAGGAGCGTCAAATCGGAAAGTGTGCAATTTGGTAAAAGCATCTACAAATGCCTCTTGCAGCACATCTTGTGCGTCTGCTTCGTTTTTCAGCATCCTACAGCAAACGTTGTACATGGCATCTGCATAGAGCTTGTATATCTGAAACTGCGCCTTGCGGTCATTTTCCAGACATCGCTCAATCAGATATCGGTGTATGTCGGCTGTAATAGGTTCCAACGCACTCATTTGTGTTTACTTAACAGACAATACATGCTGCAAAAGGTTGCCCAACCACAAGGAAAATTTTTTTGGATTCGGTTAGGGGCAGTACTCAACAAGTCAGCTTACTCCCACTTGTTTGCTACAATAGCTACTCGCCACAGCGGTGTGCAACAGCATTTTTACCAGACTGCATTGACAGCAATAGGTTCAAAGCTGTCAAATTGTTGTTTTTGAAGACGCAAGCAACAGCAACTTGCCGGGGCAGAGTGGAAGAGAATGTTTAATGGCATAACCTGTGTTCAATTAGGCATGTTTCAACTCTTCTATTGCCAGCCAGCTCATTAGTCCACAACCAAGTATCAGAGCCGACTCGTCGATATCAAAAGTAGGCGTATGCACACCTGAAACAATGCCACGTGCTTCGTTGCCAGTGCCCAAGCGATAAAAACACCCCGGAATGTGTTGAGTATAAAAAGCAAAATCTTCACCTGCCATCCATAGGTCTAAGGCTACTACATTGTCTTTGCCCACGTAAGCCTGTGCTGCATGGCGCATTCTTGCAGTAAGAGCAGGATTGTTAATTAAATAGGGATAGCCTTTGCGAATTTCTATTTCGCAAATACCGCCCATGCTGCTTACCAACTCGGTAGCAAGTTTGCCAATTCGCCGATGTGCTTCTTCGCGCCACTCTTCGTCCATAGTACGAAAAGTTCCTTGTAGGAACACTTCGTTGGGAATCACATTGGTTATCCCTTCTGCAATGAATCGCCCAACAGAAAGCACGGAAGGAATGCGCGGTGGTGCCATGCGACTTACTACCTGCTGCAAACTAACAACCAAATGTGCGGCTATGTAGACAGGGTCTATCAGCCGGTCGGGCATCGCTGCATGTCCGCCTTTCCCTACTATGCGTATATATAGCTCGTCGGTGCTAGCCATATACATGCCCTCTCGGAAGCCAATTTTCCCAACTGGTAACTGAGGCATTACGTGCTGCCCGATAATGTGGGAAGGTGCTGGATTTTGCAACACGCCTTCTTGAATCATCAGCGAAGCCCCTCCGGGGATTTTTTCTTCGCCGGGTTGAAAAATGAGTTTCACGGTTCCCTCAAATTCGTGGCGCAACTGTTGCAAAATGTACGCTGTTCCCAGTAGCGAGGCGGTGTGTGCATCGTGTCCACAAGCATGCATAACCCCTTCATGCACCGATTTATAAGGCACCTCATTCATTTCCTTAATAGGCAGAGCATCTATATCGGCACGCAAAGCAACTGTTTTTTTCTCCGGATGGCGCCCCTCTATTAGAGCAACTACTCCTGTTGTCGCCATCTTTTGAGGTGCTAGCCCCATATGGGTCAGCTCTTGGGCAATGTAGGCTGCTGTTTGGAATTCCCAGAAAGACAGCTCAGGATAAGTATGCAAATGGCGCCGATGAGCCACTACTTGCTCTGCAATGCTTTGGGCTAAGTGCTGAATTTGTGTTAGCATATGGCAATTTTGGTTTCATTTTTGTTAATGTCGTTACAGACTAGGATGCAATTTTTGCTACCTTCGCATAAATTGCAACGTATTATTTAAATGCATATTCTATGAAGAAAAGACTGAGTTTCTCCCTCTTATTGTCGTTGTTTGCTGTTGCCTTGTGCTATGCACAAACGGAAACCCCTGAAACCCGTGCTAAGAAAAAAATGGAGCAAACCATTAAGTACATTGACTCCAAAATTACAGATGCAACTAAAAAACTGACCGCCGCTCAGAAAAAAGAACTCATTGAAGCACGCATTGCTTACGAGCAAGGACTCGACAGCATTCCGCTAATTAAATCGGAAATTGCCAAAGAGGCAGAGGCGATTAAAGCCAAAGCGGCAGAACTGAATGCAAAAGTAGCTTCCAGTGATGAAGAAGCTGAGCAAATCAATGCAGAGAAAGCAGCGCTTGCCAAAAGAACAGAAGAGTTGAAAGACAGACAAGAAGATCTAAAAACCATGCCAGAACGCCTAAAAAATACCTTCGATGAAGCTGTTAAAAAAGTGCTTAAAGGCGATCAACTCAAGATATACAATGAAATGCTTGCCGCTCAAAAATCTAAGAAAAGCTAACTAACCGACTGAGTAATAAAGTTGAGGTTGTCACTCTGCAAAGGGTGACAACTTTTTTTTCTTAAAAATTAGTTCTGTATAGCTATTGCCTGTTTTGAGCGGCATAATTTTGCATTTTTGATTGACAAGTTTAAAGCAACATGCCACGCCTATCCTTTCAACTGCAAGCTACTGACACTACTACCGCTGCCCGTGCAGGAGAAATCACAACCGACCACGGTAAAATTCAAACGCCTATATTTATGCCCGTAGGTACGGTGGCAACCGTGAAGGCTGTACATACCCGCGAGTTAGAACATGACGTAAAAGCACAGATTATTCTGGGAAATACCTATCATTTGTATCTGCGTCCTGGACTTTCTATTTTGGAACAAGCCGGCGGACTGCACCAATTCAATGGTTGGAACAAACCCATCTTAACCGACAGCGGCGGCTATCAGGTGTTTTCCCTTGCCGACCGCCGCAAGATAAACGAAGAAGGTGCAATGTTCCAGTCGCACATCGATGGCTCTCGCCATTTGTTCACACCCGAAAAAGTAATGGATATTCAACGCATCATTGGCGCTGACATTGTGATGGCTTTCGACGAGTGCCCCCCCTATCCTTGCGACTACAGCTATGCTAAAAAGTCAATGGAACTGACTCATCGCTGGCTGCGACGCTGCATCAAGCGCTTCGACAGCACCGAGCCGCGCTATGGTTATGAGCAAACCCTCTTTCCTATTTTGCAAGGCAGCGTTTTTAAAGACTTGCGCAAAGCCTCTGCCGAAGAAATTGCTTCATTAGACCGCGCAGGCAATGCCATCGGTGGACTCTCAGTAGGCGAGCCCGCTGAGCAGATGTATGAAATGACTGGCTTGGTTTGTGAAATCCTACCCAAAGACAAACCCCGCTACCTTATGGGGGTAGGCACACCTGCCAACATCTTGGAGTGTATTGCCCTTGGCGTAGATATGTTCGACTGTGTCATGCCCACTCGAAACGGACGCAATGGCATGTTATTTACCTCAGAAGGCATCATCAATATCAAAAATGAAAAATGGAAAAGTGACTTTTCCCCGCTCGACCCACAAGTAGGCGGATACGTAAACACCTTCTACAGCAAAGCCTACTTGCGCCACCTGATTGTTGCCGGTGAACTACTAGGTGGACAAATTGCTAGTTTGCAAAACCTCAGCTTTTATCTTTGGCTGGTAACTCAAGCACGCCAGCACATTTTAGCTGGCACTTTCGGCGCGTGGAAAAAGCAAATGATGGAAAAAGTAACGCGTCGGTTGTGATAGCTCCAATCTTTCCTTAGCTACTGCAGTAACCCAAAAAACAACCTAACGGGTTTTAAAACCCATTTGGGTTTAAGTAGTTGTGGAGGTTTTTGTAAGGTTTGCTTTGCCGAATGTCTATTTATAAAGGCAAACTCGCTACCGTTTGTGTCCTCATCAACAACTCTGTTGCCCCCTTAGCTCGGGCGCTACTGTGTAGCAAGGTTGTTTTCAGCTACTTGCGATCATCTTGCCATCTTGTCGCAGTAGTGATTTAGGTTTTTGCCCCTGTAAAACCCACACATGCTCCAATTTCCTACTCGAGCCAATTGCTTACTACCCCAACTAGGCATTAACGCAACACACAAGCATACCGTTTGGCTATCATATGCATATTGATATCAATTATGCCTATTGGTACTGAATGCGGTTATAGTAGTTCCACTTCTTTTTGTAGCCCTTTCGATTGACAGCACAACCCGACTTAGCACAAGAAGCAGCACCCATCCCTAAAAGAACGAGCCCAATTAACAACAGTTTTCTCATTGATGGTTTTCCTCCAATAGTTAGTTATTCTACAACAATGACTCAATAAAATCTGTACAAAAGAAACGTGATTTAGGAAAAATTTTACATGCGGCAGACAGCAAAAAACAAATAATTAATCTAACTTTCTATGGCTATTCCAAAAACTCATAATCACTTCTTTACTATGAAACGAGCATTATTTTTTATTTGTTTCGTAGCCTGTATATGGAAAGTGCATATTTCTTCAGCTCAAAAAGGCAGCGGTATTGAATATTATGTGAACGCCCAGAATCTGCACAAAGCGAAGCGATACGATGCCGCCTTACAACAGTATAATAAAGCTATACAAGCCGAGCCACAAGTGCCAGACTATTGGTATGGCATGGCAGAGTGTTGGTGGGATATGAAAAACCCTGCCAAAGCACTGGAAACATTAGCTAAGTGCACCGAAGTGAAAAAAGAATATGCAAAAGCCTATGAACTGGCAGCTAAGATATACGAAACTGCTAAAGCTTTCGATAAAGCTGGTGCGCAACACGAACAAGCTTTTGAGTATCAAAAAGACCCAGTAAAAAAAATAGCGGCTGCTGTTGCCAGTGCTACTGCCTATATCAAAGTCCGCTCGTACGACCGAGCACTTGCTATCATAGAAAAAGGTAAAAGCTTGCAAGCGAACAATCCTGATTTGAACTATTTAGAAGCAAAAATATACAACCAGCAAAAGCAATATCAGAAAACCATTGGTGCATTAAATACCTTTATCCCCAAACTACCTTCCAGTATTGCCCCTAAAGACCTTGCCAGATACTACTTTGAACTGGGCTATGCTTACTATTGTTTAGAAGATTATTCCAAAGCCAACGAGTTTTTGCAGAAAGCCGATATTGGTATATTCAAGCCGCGTGTTTATGAACTCTCTGCTGAGTATTTTTTCAAAACAGCTGACGCATATGCAAAAGTTTACGAATACGAAAAAGCTCGTGAATTTGCTAGTCAAGCTATCAAAATCAGACCGAACTACAAGGAAGCCAATGAGTTATTGAGAGATATCAACGAGTCGAGTGAGGAAATTATGAAGCGGATACGTGCACAAATGGACTCAATTAACAAAGAAAAAAATCCCGAAAAACGCTCTAAAATGCACTGTGAGCTGTGCCGTAACCAATTCAAAGCCGGTGAATACGCTGCTGCTATTGTTTCTGCTGAAGAATGCTTGCGTACTAATCAGAAAAACATTGTATTTGTTTTCTACAAGTCCATTGCCCAATATAAAAGTGGGAACCACACTATGGCTATTTTTGAAATGGACAAAATCTCCAAGGTGCCTACTTTGCCGCCTGAAACCAAAGCCATGATGCTATTTGCCTTAGGACTGATGTACAAAGAAGACAAACAGCCACAAATGGCAGCCAGTTATTTCAAGCGCATGAATGGGACGCCTTTTGCCGAAGCCGCTCGAATAGAGCTAAAAGCCCTTCGAAAAGTCGAGAGTGCTTCTGCTGATGAAGAGGAAGATAGTTAAATTTTTACTCTTACTTTGCAAACATGTTTGCACCCTCCGAACTCATTCTGAACCCTGACGGAAGTATCTACCACCTGCATTTGCAGCCCGAACACCTATCCACTACTGTGATAGTAGTCGGCGACCCTGACCGTGTAGCTAAGGTAAGTCGCCACTTTGACCGCCTCGACTTTCAAACCCGCAAGCGTGAGTTTGTGACTCATACAGGCAGCATAGGCAGCAAGCGCATCACTGTTATTTCCTCTGGCATAGGCACGGATAACGTAGAAATCTTATTAACAGAACTCGACGCACTTGCCAACATAGACTTACTTACCCGCACCATCAAGCCGCAACATACCTGTCTAAATATTATTCGCATCGGCACTTCTGGTGCCCTGCAAGCAGATATTCCAGTAGGCAGTCGCTTAATTTCTATTGCTGCCGCAGGTTTAGATAACCTAATGAATTTCTACGATTTGCAGCAGTCGCATCAGCAGCGAGCTTTCTGTGTAGCCCTACAACAGGCTACTGGGCTGCCTTTTACTCCCTACCGCGTAAGCGCCGATGCTGGATTAGTTCGTTTGTTTGCCGAAGGTAGCTTGCAAGGGATTACGCTAACTACTCCCGGATTTTACGCGCCGCAAGGCAGGCACTTACGCGCCGCTCGACTATTGCCACGCTTTTTAGAACAATGTGCTCATTTTCAATGGAATAGTGAGCGGCTCGCCAACTTTGAAATGGAAACAGCTGCTTATTATGCTTTTGCCGAGCTGCTGGGGCATCGGGCTGTATCGCTAAATGCCATCCTTGCCAATCGTATTTTGCAGCAATTTGACGAAAATCCTCAAGCTACTGTGGATAGCCTGATTCAATTTGCATTAGCAAAAATTGTTGCTTCCGACTTATAACCTTCTTTACAATGCATTTTTGCTTAACTGTTAGTTGGCTATTGATGGTGTTATTACCCGTAGGAACAACGCTTGCGCAGTCAGACAAGGACGATGCCATCATTCGTGCTGCTTTGCAAGCACAGGCTATTGCCTGGAATAACGCAGACTTAGATGGGTTTATGTCTTACTACTTGCGCTCCGACAAATTAAAATTTGTCAGTAAAAATGGTGTACAGTATGGTTGGCAATCTCTTTATGAGCGTTATCAAAAAAACTACTCGGGCAAGGAAGGTATGGGCAAACTGCAATTTGATGTTGTTGAGAATGAACGACTTGCCTCAGATGTTTTCCAAACTATTGGCAAATGGGAACTAAAACGCATTACCAAAGATGGCAAAGAAGAAATGCTTGGTGGCTACTTTACCCTCATATGGCGCAAAATCAAGGGCAAATGGCTTATTGTAGCCGATCACACTAGTTAGATGCTACATTTCGGAATCGTGTGTGCAGATTTTGGTTGTGAACTATCTTTTAAACAAAATTTTCCAACTTGAAATAAATCATTACTGAATCACTGTTGGTTTGCGGAAAGATTGGTTGGGGTTGAACAGATAGCGATAGGTAGTATGTACCTTTGCAACTTCACTGCCAAGCATTTGCGCTACTTTTATCATTTTGGGGTTAAAGTCGCCTATCCAATTCATTTCCAAGTGTTTATAGCGGAAGTTTTTTACATTCGTAATCTGGCGAGCATATCCTACAATGGCAGACTCTACCCCTCTGCCTTGAAATTCAGGGACAACACCAAATACTAGCCCAACCATTTTGTCAAAGTCTTTGGTAAGTTTGAACCAAAGGAAGCGGATAATGCCTAATAAATTAAACTTGCCAGTGTTCATCACTTTTAGCGCCTGGTTTAAATCTGGGATATTGATGTAGAAGGCAATAGGCTCTTCTTTGTAGTAGGCAAAGTAAATGATTTTGGGGTCTAAAATTGGTGCCATCTGTTTAATGAGGTTTTGTGCCTGCTCTCGGGTCATTTCACTTACGCCCTCATGTTTTGTCCATGCCTTGTTGTAAATAGTGCGAAAATCTTCGGCATATTTCATCAGGTTCTTTTTATCTATGCACTCAAACCGATAGTCGGGGTTGCGATAGATGCGCTCGGCACGTGCTTTCAATACGGGAGATAGGTCTTGGTCCACAGGGCGATAAAAGGTAAACTGCCGAAAATATTCGCGAAAACCATAAGCCTCGAATAAATCTTTGTAGTACGGATGGTGATAAAACATGCCATAGTTGGGGATTCTGTCGAATCCCTCAGTGAGTAAGCCCCACCAAGAGTCGCGCTCGCCAAAATTAATAGGACCGTCCATAGCTTCCATGCCTTGCTGTTGCAACCAGTTTTTACAGGTATCGAAGAGCTGGAAGGCGGCAGCTTGGTCGTTAATACATTCAAAAAAGCCCATGCCGCCGGTCGGTTGGTCGTTGTCTTGCATAATAGTTTTATTGTTTACAAAAGCTGCAACCCTTCCTACAACTTCACCTCTGTCATTTTCCAGTAACCAGCGAATACATTTGCCGTGAGCGAAAAACTTATTTTTTGTGGGGTCAAATACTTTTTCAATATCGGCGTCTAAGGGACGTACCCAATATGGGTTATTTTGGTACAATTTTACAGGCAGCATCAGAAAAGCTTTGCGATGTGCTGCCGTAGTAACTTCTTTGAGGTGATAGTGCATAGTGTGGTTAGCAGTGGTAGGCGTTTGCAAATTAATGAAAGTAATGCGAGTGATGCAGTTAATTATTAAAAAAATGCCCTTGCCATTGTTTAGTTCTGCACAAACAACCTACTAACTGGGTATGTGGATTAGTTACATGTGTAGATGCATGCAATGGCATGGTTTTGCTCTGCATACTTAGTAGGTGTTAACTTTTACAACTGCAAACGAGTATGAGAGGTGCATCAGTTTTTTTTGAAAAGCACACAATGCTTTTGAGCAAATCTTTATTAGGGCATATGAGCGACGCCCCACCAAGTCGAGAATTTGCGTTTTGATGAGGTTTTTGAATAACTGAACGTTGCTTTGTTAATACATTTCTGTTGAGTTGTGCCAAATCAACTTGGCAATCAGCTACTTAGGATAGAAAAAACAAAAAGGTAGAGAAGCTAAAAAAGTAGGACGCTGTTTTCATTTGCTGAAAAAAATACTTGCTGCCATGCTAATGAGGTTGCTGTTAGAAGCTTGTGTTACAAAGCTTTGGTGGCATAAATTGCATTTTTATTTAACTTGGCTTGTTTTTCAAGGAGAATGGAAGTCAAAATTATCAATCGTTCGGGGCATCCGTTGCCGACTTATCAAACTGCTTTTTCGGCAGGCATGGATATTTACGCACACTTGGCACAACCTGTTGTACTAGCACCTCTGCAACGGGCACTGATTCCCACAGGGTTGTATATTGAGTTGCCAGCAGGTTTTGAGGCTCAAATTCGCCCGCGCAGCGGGTTGGCATGGCAACATGGTATCAGCATTGTAAATGCGCCCGGCACTATCGATGCAGACTATCGCGGCGAAATTAAAGTGTTGCTCATTAACTTAGGTGAACAATCTTTTACGGTTGAAAACGGCACACGCATTGCCCAAATGGTCATTGCGCGTCATGAGCGTGTTGTTTGGCAACCGGTAGAGAGTCTGTCGGAGACTGAACGCGGTGCAGGTGGCTATGGTAGCACAGGGGTTTGACAAGCTGTATTAGCTCAGAATAAGGTTTTTACATCAGTTTATTTTGCTGTCCAACCAGTTGATAATCAGGTTAATTACTTGTTCTTTCTCTGTTTCGTTGTGCAGTTCGTGGCGCATGTTTTCCCAGTAGTGTTCAGTGAGATAGTCGGGCTTGATGCGTTGTGCAAACTGTTGCGTAGCTTCTACACTGGTAATTTTATCGTCTAAGCCGTGCATCAACAGCAAGGGCAGTGCAATTTTGTCGGCGTGGCGAATGGCAAAGCGCCCTGCTTGACTGACAAGGGTAAACATGCCGGCTGATATAGCACGCAAAATGAGTGGGTCGGTAGCATAGGCCTGTTGTACGGAAATATCTTTGCTCAGGTGGGTAACATCGAGTTTTGTCGGATTCATCAGCTGCGGGAACACCCAGTAGGCTAAGTGAGCAATGATTTTAAGCGCCAGAGGGGGTTCTTGCACAAGCCGCAGCCAAGGACTGGTAATGATGACACCTTTAAGATAATTAGGTTGATGGCGAATAATATAATTGGCAACTAAGTTGCCTCCCATGCTATGCCCATAGAGAAACAGCGGCACGCCCTGAAATTTTTCCGCAGCCAGTGCCAGCATTTCACGGATATTTTCCAGTAGGTCTTCATAGGAAGGAGTATGTCCACGTCTTCCCTCTGAAAGTCCATGCCCACGGAGGTCGAAGCCTATGAAGCCATAATTTCGGGCGTTGAGTGCAGCAGCTACGTGTGTGTATCGCCCGATGTGTTCAGCAAAACCATGTACCAAAGCAACCAATGCTTGAGGTGAATGGGGCAAGTAGCAGCGACCGCGCAGCATCAATCCGTCCTGAGTTTGCCATTCAAAGGAAAAGTGGTGCGCAGTCATATGTCTGTGTTAGGTTATGCTTCGCCCATGGTGCCACCAAAGTTGATTGGAAAGCGAACAGGCTCTTCGGCTAATCTGATTTTGCCGAAGGTATCTTCGTATTTTTCAATGTTGTCTTTTAATGCCATTAGAAACCTTTTGGCATGTTCAGGGGTGGTGATGATACGAGAACGTACTTTTGCCTTCGGCATGCCCGGTAGCATGCTAATAAAGTCAATTACAAACTCTGTATGCGAGTGCGCAATCATTGCCAAATTAGCATAGATGCCCTCTGCAATTTCTTCGGAGAGTTCAATATTTAAGGGTTGGTTTTCTTCCAATTCTTCGTTTCTCATTTGATAGAGGTTGTTTTGAGTGCAACCACAAAGTAACATTTTTTTCACGTTTGCACAGGCAGATTTTAGATGAAAATATTAGTTGCCAAATATCTGCAAGAGCGATTTTCACAGTGCATTGTCATCTGTAAAAGCTGTATTTGAAAAATGTAAATTCCACATATGGTTGTACTCCACCTGTTTTTGACAGGGATGTACATACTGAAAAAGTGCAATTCAAAAATATATCGCGCCAATTCTTCACTTTTGGCATAAAACACTCTGATTATCAGTTTTGTAGCGAATAGAATGGTGCTGGGTGCACAGCAAACTTATGTACATTTGCGTATGTAACTTTATAAAGTGCAAAACAGGAAGAGAAATTAC
This sequence comes from Bernardetiaceae bacterium, assembly GCA_025056255.1. Classification (GTDB taxonomy): domain Bacteria; phylum Bacteroidota; class Bacteroidia; order Cytophagales; family Thermoflexibacteraceae; genus Rhodoflexus. Next base: position 52,756 of record JANWVT010000004.1, read on the forward strand.
ATTTTTACAGTGCTTAATTGCACAACTTGCGTGCAAATCAAGAGAGTTGGTCTCGCAAAATTTGGAACTCTACAATCGGTGAGATTTTTTCATATAAGATATTGTAAACCGCCTCTGTAATCGGCATTTTGACCTGATGCTTCTTCATAATCGGGTAGATACAAGCAACGGCATAATAACCTTCTGCCACCATCTGCATTTCGAACTGTGCCGATTTGACCGAGTACCCGCGCCCAATCATGCTGCCAAAAGTGCGGTTGCGGCTGAATTGCGAATAAGTGGTTACAAGCAGGTCGCCAAGGTAAGCGGAGGCATTCAAGTCGCGTTCCATTGGCGCTACTGCATCCAGAAAGCGGCGAATTTCCTGCATGGCATTGGCAACAAGCACCGCCTGAAAATTATCTCCATAGTTCAAGCCATGTGCAATGCCACAAGCAATAGCAATGATATTTTTCATAACGGCACAGTATTCTGCACCTGCCAAATCTTCGATAGTAGTAGCTTTCAGATACCGGCAGCTAATGAGGGCGGCAAAAGCTTTGGCTTTAGCGATGTTTGCCCCGCAGATGGTCAGGTAAGAAAGTTTTTCCAGTGCAACTTCTTCAGCATGACAAGGTCCGGCAATGGCAAGCAGGTCGTCGGCTGTAACCCCAAATCGTTTGCTGACATAGTCAGTAACCAGTATATTTTCGTATCGAATCATGCCTTTAATGGCAGATACAACCACTTTGCCTTGTAGAGCCTTGTCGGGTAACTGATGGAGCACGTCTTGCACAAAAGCTGAAGGAACGGCTAACAGCACAATGTCGGCAGGAGCTACGGCTGCTTGTAAATCTGGCTGAGGCTTTATTTTTTTCAGATTTAAATGTACGCTGCTCAGGTAGCGCGGGTTGTGTCCGTAATTGATAATATGATTCAAATCGGCTTTGGAGCGCAGCCACCAGTTAATTACCACCGCATTTTCAGATAGTAATTTTACCAGTGCAGTTGCCCAACTGCCACCGCCGATAACTGCTACGATAGTCTCCATTGGTAAATGGTTGTTTAATTTTGAGTGAAGGCATACATGATAATATTCGCCCCCATCTGCAAGGCTTGCTGACGTATTTCTTCGGGGTCGTTGTAAATGATTTGGTCTTCCCAGCCATTGCCCAAGTCGCATTCGTAGGTATAAAATACTACTAAACGACCTTCGTAAATCAGCCCGAAACCTTGCGGCGGCTTGCCGTCGTGTTCATGCACTTTGGGCAACCCGTTGGTAAAAATATACTTCTGTCTGTAAATCGGGTGGTTGAAAGGCAGTTCTACCAGTTCTAATTCGGGGAAGATTTTTTTCAGTTCCGGGCGAATGAATTTATCCATGCCGTAGTTATCGTCTATGTGCAAAAAGCCGCCCGAAATGAGGTATTTGCGTAAGTTTTGTGCTTCTGACGGGCTGAAAACCACGTTCCCGTGCCCGGTCATGTGGATGAAAGGATAGGAAAATATTTCAGGACTGCCCGGTTCCACAACCTCTTCTTCGGGGGCAATATTTGTCCCCAGATTGCGATTACAGAACGCAATCAGGTTGGGTAATGAGGTTTTATTAGCGTACCAATCGCCGCCACCGTTGTATTTCAATTTGGCAATTTTGAGCGGTCGCTCTTGGGCAAGGGAGAGCAGGCTTGCCAACAAGCAAATGCTAAGCAATATCAGGTGTTTAATCATAGCTGCCATTACTTTACTTCATTCAACAAATGTAGTGCATGGCAGCCTAAAACGGCTGCTGTTTCGGTGCGGAGGCGCGTATTGCCTAAACCTACCACCTGAAAACCGGCTGCCTTTGCTGCTTCCAACTCGGCAGGGGTAAAGTCGCCTTCGGGGCCAATGAGCAGGCAAACATCTGTAGCGGGCTGTGCCAGTTGGAACAAGTGCAGCGGCTTTTCCTTGTCTGCATGGGCAATGAAACGAGCCGTCTCATTCACTTTTTGCAGAAAATCGGCAAAGGGCAAGGGGGCACTCACTTGCGGCAGCCAGCATTGTAGCGATTGTTTCATGGCAGCCAGCGCCTTCTTTTCTATGCGTTCCAAGTTGAAATGTGCCCGTTCAGTCCGGTCGGTCAGTAGAAAACTGATGCGGTCAATGCCCATTTCGGTACATTTTTCTACCATCCACTCCATTCGTTCGGCATTTTTGGTAGGCGCAACCGCCAAGTGGATGCTGCCCGGGTAGGGCTTAGGCTGCATGATTCGCTTCACAATGCCTACTTTGCAGCGTTTCGGATGTGCATCAGTAATCATCGCTTCGGCAAGTGTACCTTTCCCATCGGTGAAATGGACGGCATCGCCCTGTGCCATGCGGAGCACGCGCACACAGTGCTTAGATTCTTCTTCGGAAAGCACAAACTCTTGATGAACGGGCGGAATTTGCGCCGCATAGAACAATTGCATGGCTCAAATTTGCACATAAATCTTTAACTTAGTAAAAACTTAGTGCTATGAAAGTTCTGCCGACTTGCCTGTTCAGCTTTTTTATTTTCCTTGTTTGCACAATAGCAGCGCCTCATTCTGCCACTGCTCAAAACCCGACGAAACACCGCGTAGTAATGCAATTTACCACAAGTGACACGGCGGCTCATCGGGCATTGATGAACCAATTGAAAAACGTAATAGAAGGCTTTGGGCAGGAAAATCTGGAAATGGAAGTGATATGCCACAACAGAGGATTGGATTTGCTGATGAAAAACAGCCCTTTTGCTGATAAAATTGCTGAATTTCAGCAAAAAGGAATTAAGTTTTATGCCTGCCGACAAACTTTGATACAACGAAACATCAAAGAGGAAGACTTAGTAACCTGCCCGATTGTACCACGTGGTTTGGTCTGGATTATAGAGCGACAAGAGCAAGGTTGGAGTTACATTAAAGGTGGGTTTTGAGGTGCGAATACTGATAGCGCCTAATGCTTTCAAGGGCACGCTCGAGGCTGACCATGCTGCACAAATCATTGCGGAGGTGTTGCAAGCCAAATACCCGCAGGCTGTCCTCAGCCTATGCCCTATTGCCGACGGCGGCGACGGCACTTGCCGGTTGTTGGGCGAGGTGTTGCAATGGCAACCGCATACCGTTGTGGCAACCGATGCACGCGGACGCAACATAGCTGCTACTTATTACTATAATGCTGCCTGTGGCGTAGCTTGTACCGACGTTTCCTCTGCTTCGGGCATTCGCCATCTTTCGGGTACAGACAAGGACGTATGGAGTGCTTCCACATTCGGTACAGGGCAATTGGTAGCCGATGCGCTCAAAAAAGGAGTGCAGCACATCATGTTGGGTTTGGGCGGCAGCGCAACCGTAGATATGGGACTTGGCATTTTGCAGGCACTGGGGCTTGAATTGTATGATGCTGATAACCAACTAATACAACCTTTCAGTTACCGATGGTTGGAGCGAATAGTCCGCCTGTCAGCCGATAACTTGCTGCCCATCAAAAAAATTACCTGCCTTTGCGATGTGGACAACCTGTTTTTTGGCAAACAAGGTGCTATCCCTGTTTTTGCGCCACAAAAAGGACTGCAAGATGCTGATATGCCTGCTTTTACGGCAAATGCCGAGCGACTTTTTCAGTTATTTCACCAACTCAATCCTTCTATTACCGACCAGCCCTGCTTTGGTGCGGCAGGAGGCATTGCCTTAGGATTGTCCGTTTTTTATTCGGTAGCAATTTGCAGCGGAGCAGCTTATTTTTTTGATGCGGTGCAAATGGAGCAGCGCGTTGTTCATAGCGACTGGATTATCACAGGCGAGGGGCGCTATGATTTCCAATCGGAAAGCGGCAAAGGCTGCCATGCCTTGCTGCTATTGGCAAAAAAGCACGGCAAACGCATCAGCCTGATTAGTTCCGGCAGTGTAGAAATGCTTGCGAATACCGGTTTTGATGATGTGTATTGGTTGCCACCGTTGGATTTCGGAGTAGTTGACGTACAACGAAAAGCTGTGGAGCATTTTTACAAAGTGGTATCTACCATATAAGCGCAGCCGTGAATCGGTTCAACATCTTTATCGACTCTCTCCAATTGAGGCTGCTTCCTCCCCAAAAGCTACTGATAAAACTATCCGTTTGCTCCCAATATTTAGTTGACAAGATTGATTAGCACTTGCAGAAGCACTTTTCTGTCGGAGCTGTTTTCTGTAAATTATGCTGCATTATTTGTAGGAAACAATGTTACGCTCTATTTTTGCGCAACTTTTGGCTTATGCCTGAAAAACAAGGATTTTAGACGGATTATCTTATACCATTCATGGCAAATATTGGCAAAATTACCCAAGTGATTGGACCTGTAGTGGACGTCAGTTTTGAAGCAGAAGGAGCAAAGCTTCCTCGGATTCTCGACGCGCTCACCGTAACCAAAGAAAATGGACAGACCATTGTATTAGAGTGTCAGCAGCACTTAGGCGAAGACCGTGTGCGCACAATTGCAATGGATAGCACCGAAGGACTGATGCGCGGCATGGATGTAATTGACACTGGCGGTCCTATTAAAATGCCAATTGGCGAAGCCATTCGCGGTCGTTTGTTCAATGTAGTAGGCGAAGCCATTGACGGCATTCCACAACCTCCTTCCGACAGAGGGCTACCCATTCACCGCCCTGCACCTAAATTTGAAGACCTCTCTACCACCTCCGAAGTACTCTATACAGGCATTAAAGTAATAGACCTGATAGAACCTTACGTAAAAGGTGGCAAAATCGGTTTGTTTGGCGGTGCAGGAGTAGGCAAAACCGTATTGATTCAAGAACTGATTAACAATATTGCAAAGGCATACTCCGGTCTTTCTGTATTTGCTGGTGTGGGAGAGCGTACGCGCGAGGGCAACGACTTGCTGCGCGAAATGATTGAAGCCGGTATCATTAAATATGGCAAAGCATTTAAGCATTCTATGGAAGAAGGCGGCTGGGATTTGTCTAAGGTAGATATGGAAGAGTTGAAAAACTCACAGGCTACCTTCGTATTTGGGCAGATGAACGAGCCCCCCGGCGCGCGCGCTCGTGTAGCTTTGTCCGGTCTGACTATTGCCGAATATTTCCGCGACGGTGAAGGAGACGGGGTGGGTCGTGATATTTTGTTCTTCATTGACAACATCTTCCGCTTTACACAAGCTGGCTCCGAAGTTTCTGCCTTGTTAGGGCGTATGCCTTCTGCCGTAGGTTATCAGCCTACTTTGGCTACTGAAATGGGCGCCATGCAAGAGCGCATTACCTCTACTAAGCGGGGTTCTATCACTTCTGTACAGGCAGTTTATGTACCTGCTGACGACTTAACTGACCCTGCTCCAGCTACTACGTTTGCTCACCTAGACGCTACCACTGTATTGAGCCGCAAAATTGCTGAGTTGGGTATCTATCCTGCCGTAGACCCCTTAGATTCTACTTCGCGTATCTTAACCCCCGATATTGTTGGAGAAGAACACTACAGGTGTGCGCAACGCGTAAAAGAAACATTACAACGCTACAAAGAATTACAAGACATTATTGCTATTCTCGGCATGGACGAGCTTTCCGAAGAGGATAAGCTTGTGGTGCACCGTGCTCGCCGCGTACAGCGATTCTTGTCGCAACCTTTCCACGTAGCCGAAGCCTTCACCGGATTGAAAGGAGTATTGGTGGACATTAAAGACACCATTCGCGGATTTAACATGATTATGGACGGCGAATTAGACCACCTGCCCGAAGCAGCCTTCAACTTGGTAGGCACTATTGAACAAGCTATTGAAAAAGGCGAACGCCTGCTGGCAGAAGCTAAGAAATAACACAAATGCCCATGCAAGTCGAAATTATCACTCCCGACAAAAAAGTATTTGAAGGCGCTGCCTCAGGTATTCAAGTACCGGGCACTGCAGGTTCTTTTGAGGTGCTGGAAAACCATGCTCCTATTATCAGTGTGTTGGAGAAAGGAAAAGTACGCGTGCGCATCCCAGATGGTAGCTATCAATACTTTGCAATAGACGGCGGAGTTATTGAGGTGTTGAAAAATAGAGTCATTGTACTGGCTGAATCAGCAGTAGCTGTTTAAAGATGTGGTTTTGGAAACCTGTTGCGAATCAATACAAGGGAAGTTGTCTGGTAAACAGCAACTTCCCTTTTTTACAAAATACTCCCATTTTATCCGTTCTAATCCAATGAATACCAAAGTGGCTTCCCGCAAAAGTGCTGTGCTTATGTTGGCTGACGGCACCGTTTTTACAGGACAATCTATCGGCAAAGAAGGTACCTCCGGAGGCGAAATATGCTTCAATACGGGTATGACGGGCTATCAGGAAATTTATACTGACCCTTCTTATTATGGTCAAATTATTGTAAATACCACTGCACACATTGGTAACTACGGCGTTAAGAAAGAAGAGGTAGAGTCCAGCAGGGTACAAATCAAGGGTTTAGTAGTCAAAACTTTTTCCGACGTGTACTCGCGCCACAGCGCTGATGCTGCTTTGCAACAATACCTCGAGCAAGCTGGTATTGTAGGCATTTGTGGCATCGATACGCGCGCATTGGTGCGCCACTTGCGCAGCAAAGGTGCTATGAACGCTGTTATTACCACCGAACTAACCGACCAAGAGGCTATTCGCCATTTCCTTGAAACAGTACCCGATATGAATGGATTAGAACTTTCTTCGGTGGTAAGTACTCAGGAACCTTATTTGATGGGAAACAGCCATGCCCCCTTCCGTGTAGCAGTGCTCGATTTGGGCGTCAAAAGCAGCATCATCAGCCATTTAGCACGACGTGGTTGTTATTGCAAAGTATTTCCTGCCAAAACCACTTTTTCTGAAATGGAACAATGGGAGCCACACGGCTATCTAATTTCTAACGGTCCGGGAGACCCTGCTGCCATGCCTTACGCTATTGAAACTGTACGGCAAATACTGGCTGCCGACAGACCTTTGTTTGGTATTTGCTTAGGGCATCAACTGCTTGCCTTAGCAGCTGGGGGTAAAACCTTCAAAATGCACCATGGGCATCGCGGTTTGAACCATCCGGTCAAAAACTTACTCACTGGAAAAGGAGAGATTACCTCCCAAAATCATGGCTTTGCTGTTATTATGGAAGGTTTAGAGAACCACCCGCAAATAGAGCTGACTCATATCAACCTTAACGACAATACCGTAGAAGGTATCCGAATTAGGGGCAAAAAGGCTTTTTCGGTACAATATCACCCAGAATCCTCTCCCGGACCGCACGATTCGCATTATCTCTTCGACGAGTTTATTGCCCTGATGAAAAAATAAATTGCAAACCACAAAGCACTCGAAAAATTCAACTTATACAGCAGCGTGCAACGGCAGCGTGCAACGGCAGCGTATAAGTTGGATTTTTTGTTAAATGCCCTCGTAGCATCGGCGCAACCATTAATAAACTATGCAACTAAGTTGCATAATTAGGGTAAATTTCTCTAATTTGCAGCCTATTTATTTTGTTCATGCAAGCTAAACGCATTCTGGTTCCTGCTATATTTACCACGCTGTTGTTGCATTCGCTATGCTGTTTGTTGCCATTTCTACCCTTGGCAATAGGGGCAAGTAATGCCATGCTTGCACTTGCAAGCACGGTTGCCGGTTATCAAACTTGGCTTATTGCCCTACAACTTATGCTACTGGGCGTAGCTTTTTACAGAGCCTATCGCAGGGGTGCCAAGCGCAGCGACCGCATAGCTTTTTGGCTGCCTTTGCTGTTGAGTGCAGTAGTTGCCATTTATACGTGGTCGCAACACAGAGCAGTACAACAGGTGCAGCAGCAACCAGCAACATTTGGGGTAAAAAGATTGCAAAACATTGGGGTCAAATGAGAAATCTCTTGTTTTCTGTAATGGCTATGGCTGCATGCTTGCTTGCATGCGGTCCGAGCGAGAAAGAGCAACAGCAACTTGCTGAGGCTATGCAGTATCATCAGCAAGCAATGGAATACGAAAAACAAACCATGGCTTTGCTCAAACAAGTCAAACAAGCAGTGCCTTTGTGGCAATCACGTGCCGACAGCCTTTCCAAAGCTGGCGCCGACTCGTTGGCAGCCTCCATGCGCTCCTGGTTGGCAGAAGCTGAGCAAGTAGAAAAAGCCTTGCAAGAGTGGGGCAAAACAGTAGTAGAAGTCCCCGGCTATGAACACGACCACTCGCACGACAAAGAAGGCGAAGCTCATCATCATGCTCATGAGCGCATAGAAACTACTCCTGAGCAAATGATAGCCATCCAGAAAGATTTGCGCGACAAGGTAGAGGCTATTAAAAACCGTGCACAGGAATTAGTGAATCAAATAAAGTAAATCTTTTCTGCACAAAACCCTTAAATTTGGCGGCATACACAATGCCGCTTTTTTATGTTTAAAGTTCGACTGATTCCTACCGAAGAGATACATACCATTTTACCGCTGGTAAAAATAACCAACCCCGACCTGCCTGAGGAAGTGCTGCGTGAGCGCTTAGAGCAAATGTTGCCACTAGGCTACCAATGCGTGGGTGTCTACGACGACGACCGCCTCATTGCTATTTCCGGCATTTGGGTGCTGGTCAAATTTTACGTAGGTAAACACATTGAGCCCGACAATGTGGTTGTACATCCCGACTATCGCAGCAAAGGAGTAGGCGAACTAATGATGAACTGGATTTTTGACTATGCTCGCTCGATTGGCTGCGTGGCTTCGGAGTTGAATGCCTATGTAACCAATTATCGCGGGCATAAGTTTTGGTTCAATCAAGGCTACAAAGTATTAGGTTTTCACTTTCAAAAACTGCTGTAAGCTATGCGTTTCAGCGATATCATCGGCTTTGAAGAACTGAAACAAACGCTTGTGGCGGCAGTTCGAAAAGGACATATCCCACATGCACAGCTTTGGTTAGGACGAGAAGGTAGCCCTCACCTCGCTCTGTCATTAGGGTATGCTACTTTCCTAAACTGCGAAAGCCGCAGTGAAACCAGCACCGACTCTTGTGGAACCTGTGCCTCGTGCTACAAATACGACCGCTACATTCATCCCGACTTACACTTTGTTTTCCCTACTGCCACTACCAAGCAGGTCACTAAGCGCGAAGACGCTGTAAGTAGTGCATTTTTAAAAGAATGGCGCGAATTTTTGAAAAACAAACCCTACGGCAACTTGGCAGATTGGGCAGCTGAATTGGGTGTGGAAAACAAGCAGTGCATCATTCCTGTACAAGAAGGGCGCAACATTATTAAAAGTCTCTCACTCAAATCTTTTGAAGCTAACTATAAAGTAATGCTTATTTGGCTACCAGAACTGATGAATGCCAGTGCAGCCAATTCCATCCTGAAAATATTGGAAGAGCCGCCCGAAAAAACAATCTTCTTGTTAGTAGCCCAACAAATAGAGCAGGTATTGCCAACTATTTTATCACGCACGCAATTAGTCAGTGTTAGACCTTATACCGATGCAGAGTTAGTAGCTACTTTAACACAACACTACAAACTACCCTCAGAAAAAGCGCATCAAACAGCATTATTGGCAAATGGCAACCTCAATCAAGCACTACGCCTGTTAGAAGCTGCCGAACAAACGGGGCAGCATGCTTTTCGCCATTGGATGCGCCTGTGTGTTAAGCCCGACATAACAGCACTCATTAAAGAAGCAGACCGTTTTGCAACATTAGACAAAGAGTCGCAAAAAGGGGTTTTACAATATGGGCTCACTATTTTGCGCGAAACCTTGACTTTTCAGTATGTAGGCGAAGAGCAAACACGACTGATGCCAGAAGCTATGGAATTTGTTCAGCAATTTTCAAAGGTTATCAACGAAAGAAACCTTGTGGCGTTGAGCAGTATTTTTAATCGGACATATTATGAGATTGAACGCAATGCCAATCCGCGCATGGCGTTCCTAAGCCTTTCATTAAGAATAGGCAACTTGTTGAAAATGAAATGATTGCATTATGCAGACACCCAATCCGATATGCAACATAGCGGTTAACTACTTAATGGAGGACAACAAGGGTGGCGCGCCTCTTTTTGTCGGCTTTGTTAGGCAAGGAAATAGTTGAGTTGCAGTTGTAGCCGCAAGAGATTAGCACGGACTTTGGTAGCAAGAGGCATGAGCGTTTAGCACTGCCCTAACGTGCTATTAGTTAGGTTTTTCAACTCGGGTTTGCAAGGAGCAGCCAATCATCATCGAATTGTAAAAAGCCAAGAACAATACGATTCGTTTGCAGTCATACGTGGGCAAGCCATACACGAATGCAGCATTATTTCGTTGGGTTATGGGTTGCTAGGGTCGGCTATACAAGGCAAGCATACCGATGCGTTCATTTTAGGAAGGGCTTATAGGGATATTCAGATATGCCTGTTTCAAAGTTGGAGCTACCGGTTTGCGACAATCACAGCGGGGAGGTTGTAGGCACGAAGGGAGAATTTGTGCCGTCGTTGTTTCACGAGGGGTTAATTGTTAATATTGCTGCATGGAGCCGTCGTCGTTGGAACGAGTTGGATATTGAGCATATTTGACCGAGAGTAGAAGACGAGAGCCCTCATTTGTAAATTGAGGAAAAATTTCCTGAGCGGTATCGCCCTACGACTCGTTGTTTGCGGTCTGCAGCACAGAGCAAGGAAAGGCGAACCAAGAGGATAATTGGGGTTGAACATGATGAGTTTAAGCAGTAGAAAAGCGAGCAGCAGAGGGGCAAAAGCAGAGGCAGCAAGCCGGTTAGGATTGCTAAGCAGCAAGTAGAGCAAGAGCCTCTGGAGCGACTTCAGTTACAAGCGACTTTGGTGAAGTTGCTGCATGGTCGGGCAAACAGTTTGTCCAGACAACAGCCGCCTGACAGGCTTGCCCGTAGTTGGGCAAGTTTTGAGCTTTTGAAAAAAACAAATGTGATTTACATCGGTTATTAGCCATAAAATACGCACTATGTCAAACGAAACAGTTGCCAATTATGCCACCCAAACTTCCTTTCGGCAGCAAGTCAAATCAGGGAAAGGGGTATGGATTGCCATGCTGATTATTGCCTTGTGGTCACTGGTGATGGTTTATGCCGTAGGTTTTCATCAGCTCGATTTCTACTCACCCATTACCTATATACTGTTTTTACTGTTGACACACCTGTACACAGGACTATTTATCACTGCTCATGATGCAATGCACGGGGTGGTTTCCACCAACAGAAAACTCAATGAATGGATTGGACGGATTTGCTGTATCTTGTTTTCATTCAATTTCTATGATAACCTGAACAGAAAGCACCACTTGCATCACCGTTTTGTAGGAACAGACCAAGACCCAGACTATCATGGGGGCAACTTCTGGGTTTGGTATGTTCACTTTGCTAAGCAATACATCAACATCTGGCAAATTTTGCTGATGGCAATTAGTTACAACTTGTTAAAGTTGGCATTGCCAATGGAAAACCTAATTGTTTTTTGGATGTTGCCTGCTGTACTCTCAACGCTGCAACTGTTTTATTTTGGTACTTATTTGCCACACATGGGCGAGCATGCGCCGGAAAATATCCACAAATCGCGTAGCCAAAAAATGAATCACTGGTGGGCATTTATCAGTTGTTATTTTTTCGGATATCACTATGAACATCACAATCGTCCTGGCACGCCTTGGTGGCTATTGCACAAAGAAAAGGAACTAAGTCAGCTATGCGTATTGCCGAACAATATCAACTCACCGAAGAAGACGTGAGCCGCATCATAGAAATGGCTTGGGAAGACCGGACACCTTTCGAGGCAATCTTAGCTCAATTTGGGCTACCTGAAAAAGATGTAATCAAGCTAATGCGGCAGGAAATGAAACTTTCTTCATGGAAAATGTGGCGGGCACGTGTGCAAGGCAGAGCTACTAAGCATGCTGCTAAGTCCCCTGATACTGGATTTCGACACCGCTGCAGTCGCCAGCGAGCTATTTCATTCAACAAAATTAGTAAACGATGAGCCTTCCTCCTCGAACCCGTCGTTATTTGCTTCACCTATTGTTGTTTGTGCTAACTTTTGTTTGCACTACGTTGGCAGGTGCAGAATGGATGTTTGGCAACTCATTCTTATATGCGGCGCAACCTATGGGTTGGTATCATTTCTGGAAAGGAATGACCTTCTCGCTACCTTTTTTGGGCATCTTAACAGTACACGAGTTTGGGCATTATTTTACTGCTAAAAAATACCGCTTGCGAGTAAGTTTGCCCTACTATATTCCTATGTGGCTAGGTTTTTTAGGATTGCCCACTTCCATAGGTACGTTAGGAGCTTTTATTCGCATTCGCAGCCGCATCCGCAGTGCAAAAGTGTTTTTCGATGTAGGAATTGCCGGTCCGTTAGCTGGTTTTGTCATTGCACTAGGTGTACTTTGGTATGGCTTTGCCAACCTCCCGCCAATAGACTACATTTTTACTATTCACCCCGAATACAGACAGTTTGGGGTGCGGTTTTACGAACAAGCATATAAAAACCTTCCGCCGGGTAGTAATATTGTTTTAGGCAGTAATTTGCTTTTCGAGTTTTTCAAAAATTATGTGGCAGACCCTGAACGAATTCCACCGCCACAAGAAATGATGCACTATCCTTGGCTACTGGCGGGGTATTTGGCACTATTTTTTACGGCTTTGAATCTAATCCCTATTGGGCAGTTAGATGGTGGACATATTCTCTATGGGCTGATTGGTAGCAAGGCACATCGTCCTGTTTCGCTTGCCTTGTTTTGGATATTTATTTTCTATGCTGGTTTGGGCATTATTACGCCCAACGATGCGCCCGAGGATTTGGCAACCTCGTTGCCTTTTTATTTGCTGTATTTGTACTGGGTATTTGGCAAAACCACCAACAATAAACTGACCGTGTTGTTACTGGCTGTGAGCGTTTTTGGGGCACAATTTGTTACCAATTTCTTTTTTCCAGACTGGAAAGGTTATCAGGGTTGGTTGGTATTTGGCTTTTTGCTAGGGCGCGTACTGGGCATTTATCATCCACAGGCTGCTGACGAAACACCGCTCAGTACCGGTAGGAAACTACTGGGATGGATTGCCCTACTGGTGTTTGTATTGTGTTTTTCGCCACAGCCGTTTCTTATTGAGTAGCGCCGGTTGCCTCAGCAGATAGCAAATGTTGCAAAGCCGTCTCCAAATAAGGGTAGCGAAATGTAAATCCAGCTTGTTCTACTTTCTGACTGCTTACTTTGTTGCCGCCCAGTACCATGTTACCCATTTCGCCAAACAATAGTTTAATGGCAAATGCTGGTACGTGAAGCGGTAAAATGGGACGCTTCAAAATTTTACCGACCGTTTTAATAACCGTTTCGTTAGTAGCGGGATGAGGAGCTACGGCATTGTAAGCACCTATTACCAAAGGATTTTCCATTGCCCAAATAAACATGCGGCAAAGGTCTTCTACATGAATCCATGACATCCATTGCTTACCGCTGCCGAGGGGAGCACCCGCATATAGGCGCACCGGTTGTACTAGTTTAGGTAAAGCACCTCCTTTGCTACTAAGGACAATACCGATGCGCAACTTCACTACTCGAATGCCTATTTTAGCAATCAAGTCAGTTTCGGCTTCCCATGCTTGTACCACACGAGCTAGGAAATCTTGCCCTGCGGGAGCATTTTCGGCAAGGAGGCGCTCGCCGGTGTCTAGTCCATACAAGCCAATAGCGCTTGCAGCAATTACTGCTTGTACGCGGTGTGGCAACTGACGCAATGCCCGAGTAAGCAAAGCAGTAGAATGGGTGCGACTTTCCAAAATTTCCTGTTTGCGGGCAGCAGTCCAAGGTTTATCTGCCACGCCAGCACCTGCTAAGTGAATAATGTAGTCTGTTTCGGCAAGTGCTTCGGGGTCTATATAGCCTTTGCTAATGTCCCAAGAAAATTTTCTAACGGGGCTGCTGTTGCCTGTAGCCCTGCCCAACCAGCATACTTGGTAGCCCTTAGCTATTAGCATGTCGGTTAGTTGGCGACCTATCATTCCACTACCCCCAGTAATGAGAACCTTTTGCATAAGATTGACGAAGAACAAAACAACCTTACAGAATCGTCTCTGTAAGGTTGTTAAACGATTGTTTATATTTTTTGTTAACTATTCATTACCGCCATTAGGATTGGCATTTTCGCGACGAGCACGTTGCATAGGATTCTCTCCGCCACTAGTTGCGCCTCGTCCCATCTGACGTTGTTTGAAGATTTCAAACCGAGAAGGCTGGCTTTTTCTTGGGAAGAAATTGTTTTCCATGTTAATGTCAGCTGTTTCTTGGTAAGGGTCTAAATAAATTTGTTTAATACGCTTGTCGGTTTTAAAGATTTTGCTTACTTCTTTATCATTTTTGCGCCATATTTCGGCAGGAATGCGATGCAATTCGCGACTGCCGTCTTCAAATTCAAACTCGAGGATAACAGGCATGACCAGTTCGCCGTAATTTTTTAGGTCAATCTGATAGAAGAAATTTTTGCTTTCAATCATTTTCTTCTCATCGTCACCTAAGGATGCTAAGTATCGCTGATAGTTTTCTCTATCGGTTTTAGTAACAGCAAAGGGGTCGTAGGTGTTGTAGAAGTCGTTAAGAGCGGGGTTGAGCTCGGTAGCTGTTTGCTTAATCTCGGTGCGGTTGCGGATAATGCCGATATCTTCGCGTTCTCCACCCATTGCGCGTGCTTTTGCAATCGGTTTTTCAATTTCGGGATTGCCTGTGGACGGAACTGCTTCTATCACATTTTCAATAGCAATGTCGCAATAGTCGGTGGTGTAAAACCATCCGCGCCAGAACCAATCTAAGTCGATACCGGAGGCGTCTTCCATGGTGCGGAAAAAGTCGGCTGGAGTAGGGTGCTTAAATGCCCAGCGGCGTGCATATTCTTTGAAGGCGTAGTCGAACAGTTCCCGCCCCATAATGGTTTCGCGCAAAATGTTTAGTCCGGTAGCAGCTTTGGCGTAGGCGTTAGCTCCCAAATTTTGTATAGATTCGGAGTTAGTCATGATGGGTTCCAAAGTGTTGGGGTCTGCCTTCATGTAGTCGGTAATATAGCGGGCAGGTCCACGACGCGATGGATAGTTGCGCTCCCACTCTTGTTCGGCAAGGTATTGAACAAAAGTATTTAAGCCCTCGTCCATCCATGTCCATTGGCGTTCGTCGGAGTTGATAATCATGGGGAAGAAGTTATGCCCTACTTCGTGGATAATCACGCTAATCATGCCGTATTTGATGCGCTCGGAGTAGGTACCATCTTTTTCTGGACGCCCATAGTTAAAACAAATCATGGGGTATTCCATACCATTTTCTGCATCTACAGAAATAGCTACCGGATAGGGGTAGTCGATAGTGTATTTAGAATACACGCGTAAGGTATGTGCCACTACTTCGGTAGAGTACTGTCCCCACAACGGATTGCCTTCCTTAGGATAGTAAGACATTGCCATCACTGTACGCCCCCCAATATTGACGCCCATAGCGTCCCAAATGAATTTTCGAGAGCTTGTCCATGCGAAGTCGCGCACGTTTTGGGCGTAGTAAATCCATGTTTTGGTGCCTGTTGCCCGATTTTTTTCACGTGCAACAGCTTCGTCTTGTGTGGCAATCACAACAGGTTTGCTAGCAGTTTTGGCTTGCTCCCAGCGGCGCAGCTGTTCGGGAGTGAGTACTTGGGCGTAGTTTTGACACTCGCCTGTTGCTCCTACAATATGGTCTGCTGGAACGGTAATGGCTACCTTGTAGTTACCAAAGGGTAAAGTAAATTCACCTTGTCCTAAAAATTGCTTGTGTTGCCAGCCGTTGTAGTCGTCGTACACAGCCATGCGCGGAAACCATTGTGTAATGGCGTAAATCCAGTTGCCATCTTCAGGGAAGAAATCTGCTCCGCCGCGTGAGCCAGCACGTAAAGCGGGATTTTTGCGGTCATTAATGTTGTAGTTCCAACCAATGGCTAACTTAAAGTTTTCGCCTTTGCGTAAAGGGCGCGGCAGCTCTACGCGCATCATAGTTTTTACAATGGTGTAGGGCAAAGGGCGATTGGTACTTGCGTCGCGAACGTATTGTATTTTATGCCCGCCATCGAAGCTTCGGTCAAACTGTGCGTTCAGCTCACTGCTGCTCATGCGTTCTTCTATTTTGCCGGTGGCTGTTTTGTAAGTGTCCGACTCTTTGTCTAAAATGTTTTGGTCTAACTGCAGCCACAGATAGATGAGGGGGTCGGGTGAGTTGTTGAAATAGGTGATGACTTCATCGCCACTAATGCGTTGCTTCTCATCGTCTAAACGCACTTTAATGTCGTAGTCGGCACGTTGCTGCCAATAGTTATAGCCGGGTGCACCTGATGCGGTACGATAGGAGTTGGGGGTGGGTAGCAATGTACCCAGTTGAGCAAATTTTTCGGCTGCCCTATTGATGTAGTCAGCTTTGCGAGGTGTTTGTGCAGTAGCATTCCAAGATATCACTGCCAAAAAGCCAAGGGCAAGTGTCCTGTTGAGTAGGTAGAACAGTTTATTCATAAACAGCTACAAGAATTGTGTCAAAAAATCCAAGTTTTTTGTATTAGTGTGATTGATATGCCTAAAACCATTCCTGAGATGATAAGATTCCATTCACGTTGTTTTACATGCAGAAAGTTAGTGATTATGCCGGAGAGTAACAAGATAATCAACACAATTGCCAGCTGACCTATTTCCAACCCCAAGTTAAAAGCCAGTAAAGGCACTACAATGTTTTCTTCCTTGCCCAACATGCTGCGCAAAAAATTGGAAAAGCCCAGCCCGTGTATCAAGCCAAATATGGCAGCTGTGAGGTATCGGAACGCCATGGGTTGTGGCTTAGCCGTCCTGTTGTTCACTGGGGAAAAAAAATTGAACAGACACGTAACAACAATTGTGATAGGTATGAGAAACTCTATTACCTCAGTGGAAAAAGCAATTATTTTCAAGGTGGCTAATGCCAAGGTAAGTGAATGACCTAATGTAAAGGCAGTAACTAGAATCAGAATTTTTTTCCAATCTGAGAATTGATAGATAGCACAAAGGGCAGTGATGAACAAAATGTGGTCGTATGCGCCCAAGTCGGAAATGTGCCTGAATCCTTCAATGAGATAAAGCTGAAAATCAGACATGCAATTAATTTTTGATGGAACTTTGATGTGCTTTTCACAAATGTATGCTGATATTCTTAAAATAATTAGGTGTGTGTTAGCAGGGAAAACCCAACAAAATATCTTTTCCAGAACTGTTTGAATATGTGTCGGTAGGTAGCTGGGGCATTAGGGTGCTTGTTTAGCAGTGTGTTATTTTGTGCAGCTTATCAGAAAAGCACAGCACTTTTTTATGCCGTTGCACGCGCCGTTGCACGCGCCGTTGCACGCGCCGTTGCAAGCATCCTCCTTTTGCGCACTCAATGAGCAACCATTTTCCACTTATGAATATACGCGCAACGGATAACGGTAAAAAATCACATCTTGCCCATTTGGTAATCCTGTTTATGAATTTTGTCGTTGTTTGTGTGCTTTCGAACAACAACTTGGTGCGTGTAAGTTGCTCAAAGCAGTATTTGTTGCAATAGTTCTTCAAAAGGCAAGGCTTTGCGGTAGAGTTGGTCTTGGTAGTAATGCGCCATGAGCCTAATAAAGCTTGGCTTATCATCAATTTGAATATGTTCAATGATGACGTTGCCATAACGCTGGTCGCAGGGTTGTACTGCCCCGTTCTCTATCCGTAAATCAATTGGTGGCTTGAGGTAGTGTTTTTCAATAGTTTCTGAGTAGTTAGAACGGGCGAATATGCGTCGGTCTGAAGTGTACAGTCTGTAGCCTATTTGGAGGGTTTGTTCTTTAAGGTGGTCAAAGAAAAACTGGAATTCCTGTTTGCCAATTTGGGGATGATAAGTTAGAGCAATGCCATTGCTTCCTTGTGTTTTAAGGATGTGAACCTCCAATTCGGCGACTTGTTTTTGTTTTTTCAATTGCCATGCTTCCCATACTTGATAGGCAAGCTTGCGATGTGCTCCGCTGTTTTGCCACAGCAGAATTTGGTTGCGGTATGCGGGGCTTCTCACCAATGCCTCCTCAATCACTGGCAGGTGTTCGGGGAGGCGTTTGGGAAATAACTGTTCCAGTATTTTATCAAAAAACGACATGTGTTTAGTGCTTGTGCTTGCTGTGGTCGTGGTCGTGTTGGTGGTGTCCGTTTTTCTTACAGCAGTCGGGCAGTTTTTTGTAGGCTTTTTCATTAGCTGGCACGTTGTCAGCGTCGTAACCAATATTTGCTAAGGCATTTCTCAAAGCCTCGGGAGAGGTTTTTCCTTTCTTGTAAACCACTGTAAGTGTGTGGTCGTCCAAATTAAGCACTGCCGACTTTACGCCTTTTTCCAGACTCATTCCTTTTTCAATGCGTTTTTTACACATTTCGCACTGGGCAGAGGTTTTAATAGTAACGGTTTCGGTATCAGCTTGTGCTTGTACAGCATTGTTGGCAACTGTCAGAATGACGAGTGCAGCGAGCAGGGCAGCAATCAATTTGTTCATGTTCTTGTGATTTGTTTTATTGATTTGCATTGATAACAATGGAAGAGTGTTTTTGTGTTCAGCTATTGCCACTATTTTTCTAACACGTTTGCTGTGAGCTGAGCTAAATCAATTTGGTCAAAGGTGCCGGAGCTCATCAATAGCAAGTTTTTATTTTGCCATTGCTGAGCGAGTAAATATCGACAGAGGTCGGAGCCGTTGGTAAATACGCGCAAGTTGGGGTGGTCGAAACACTCCTGAATGGTAAGCTCATCAATGGGTTCCATGCGTTTAATTTCCAGCGTTTTGGGGCTGTAGCAAACAATAGCCTCGTCTGCTGCCTGCATAGTATGTTTGTATTGTGGCAAAAAGTGCTTGCTTAGGCTGCTGTATGTATGCAGCTCTGCACAAGCTACTAATTTGCGATGCGGAAACTGTTCTTTCAGTGCTCTAATGGTAGCTTCAATTTTGGAGGGTGCATGGGCAAAGTCGCGATAAACAGTTGTGTGTGCATTTTGTCCGAGTAATTCCATGCGTTTGGCAGCACCTTTGAAGCTTTGGATAGCCTCATAAAACTTTTTATCGCTAATACCCAAGCGGTTGCAGATAATTTTTGCCCCGCTGATATTCTGCATGTTGTGCTTGCCAAACACTGCAACAGGAACTTTACCATGGTGAGGGGTGTGCAACAGTGTTTTGCCGTCGCATATTTCATGCTTGTGTGTACCATACGCAATTAGGTTCACATCGCTGCGCATCTGGTTAGACGTGCTAACAATAGTGGCAAGGTCGTCTTCTTCGCAGTAAATCAATGTACCGGCTTTGGGGGTTTGTACGGCGAATTGCTCAAATTGGCGAACGTAGTCATCAAATACTGGGTACACATTGATATGGTCCCAAGCAATTCCAGTAATGAGCCCGATATGGTGCTTGTAGTGGAGAAACTTGGGGACAAGGTCAATAGGAGAGGACAGATACTCATCGCCTTCAATAATGATAACTGGTGCATCTTCGGTCAGGCGGACGGTACTTTCGAAGCCCGGCACCATAGCACCCACCATATAATCAAACTTTTTGTTATGAAAGTTGAGTACGTGCATCACCATAGCAGTGGTAGTAGTCTTACCATGGCTGCCGGCAATTACTACGCGTTCTTTGTGGCGGCTTTGTTGATAAACATATTCAGGATAGGAATACACTTTAATGCCGAGCTGTTGTGCGCGAAGCAACTCAGGATTGTCTTTTCGGGCGTGCATTCCTAATATAACGGCATCTAAGTCGGGCGTAATTTTTTCAGGAAACCAACCCTCTTGAGGTGGTAAAATACCGTATGCTGCCAGTCTGCTGCGCGAAGGTTCGTAAATTTCATCGTCTGAACCACTTACTTGATAACCTTTCAATTTGAGGGCAACTGCCAAATTGTGCATCACGCTGCCACCGATAGCCGTAAAGTGTATTTTCATGCAAAAATATTCAAGGCTTCAAAAATAGCGTTTTAGTGCGTATATTTCATGTAATTTTACGGTATGAAGGATGATAAACCCACCGTTAGAAAATCGAAGCGGGCTGCGTCTGCTACCGATATTGCCTTGTTGGGCACGGGCAAACTACCTCCGCAAGCAGTTGAGTTAGAAGAAGCAGTGTTGGGAGCATTGATGTTGGAACGCAACGCATTAACCGAAGTAATTGAAATTTTACAACCAGCTGCTTTCTACAAAGAAGCACACCAAGCCATTTATAAGGCTATTTTGGCACTTTTTAATAAGTCTGAACCGATAGATTTACTCACGGTGGTCAATCAGTTGCGCAGCGAAGGAACTTTGGAACTTGCCGGGGGCACTTCTTATGTAACCTTGCTCACAACCAAAGTAAACTCAGCAGCAAACATTGTTTACCATGCCCGCATCATTGCTGAGCAGTATATGAAACGCGAGATGATTAGCATTGCGGGGCGCGTTTTGCAAGAGGCTTTTGAAGATACTACCGATGTGTTTGAACTAATAGACCAAACTGAAAATGCTATTTTTAGCTTGGCAGAAATCAATATCCGCCGCAACTACCAAGATATGCGCAGTATTATGGGCAGTGCCTTGCGCGAGCTTGAAGCTAAAAAAGCACATAAAGACGGCTTGACGGGCGTTCCAAGTGGTTTTGCTGCCTTAGACCGCATCACGTCGGGTTGGCAAAAGTCGGATTTGATTATCTTAGCAGCCCGACCGGGCATGGGCAAAACAGCTTTTGTGTTGTCGGCACTGCGCAATGCTGCCGTAGATTTTGGCAAGCCAGTAGCTATTTTTTCATTGGAAATGTCCTCCGTGCAATTAGTCAATCGCTTAATTTCTGCAGAGGCAGAATTAGAAAGCCAAAAGTTGAAAACAGGTAAACTGGCTGACTATGAGTGGGAGCAAATTGTACATAAAACTACCCGACTGAGTGCTGCGCCTATTTTCATAGATGATACCCCTGCCCTCACCGTATTAGAACTCCGCGCCAAAGCACGCCGCCTCAAATCGCAACACGATATCCAACTGCTCATTATTGACTATCTACAACTGATGAGTGGCGACGGAACTAAAAATACGGGCGGCAATCGCGAGCAAGAAATAGCTTCTATCTCTCGCTCTCTCAAACAATTAGCCAAAGAACTGGACATACCCGTGATTGCACTTTCGCAGCTAAGCCGCGCTGTGGAAACACGTGGTGGAGACAAACGCCCCCAGCTTTCTGACTTGCGCGAATCGGGCGCCATTGAACAAGATGCCGACATGGTCATTTTCCTGTATCGCCCCGAGTACTACGGCATCACTGAAGATGCCGACGGCAAGCCCACCAAAGATTTAGGAGAAGTGATTATTGCCAAAAACCGCAATGGCTCGCTGGAAAGCGTTTGGTTGAAATTTCAGGGTCGCTACACCAAGTTTACAGATTTAGATGGAGCAGAATTCGGCTCTTTTGCAAGCAACTATCAACTTCAACAGGCGGGCAGCGGAACCTATGGCTTGGCAATGGGGCAGTATCGCACCCAAGAGTTTGGTAACAGCCCTATCGGTAGTACGCTCAGCAGTAAAGCCAACGATATGCCCCCACCTGATGATGTGCCGTTTTAAATACATTTGGCGTTTCGCCATATGGCAAGTAGCATATGCAAATCAAAAAATGGCTCAGCTATTTACTACCCCTGCAAGATAGGGTCTATCACTCGCCCGTCAATGGAAGGTTGGAAATTAATTGGCAACATGGGCGGCGGGTGCTAGACTCAGCCGTGAGCAATTATTCCTATGGCTCGCTACAACGCATCTTGCAGCGAGGACTAGAAGAGGCAAATTTCCAACCCACAGCACAAAGTGTACTTGTATTGGGTTTGGGGGGTGGCTCGCTAATAGAAACACTGCGAAACCGATTTGCCTACCAACATCTGATAACCTGCGTAGAAATAGACCCTTCCATGATTCAAATAGCGAAGGAGGTTTTTCAAATTGAACGCTTTGCGCCCATAGAAATAGTTTGCGAAGATGCTGCTACTTATGTGTTCGGTTCGAAGCACTGCTTTGACTGGGTGATAGTGGATATTTTCATTGGCGACAGCATCCCAGCCTGTTTTACACATCCCCATTTTTTAAGCCAGCTGATTCGGGTGTTGTCGGCAACAGGTACACTACTTTTTAATACTATGCATCATACGCTTCCCTCTGAGCAGCTCTTGGCTATGGCTTCTTATTTGCAGACAAAAGGGTTGGCTACGCGCATTTTGCACCGAATAGAAAACACGAACAATGTATTGCTGGCAACAAAGCAAACACAAGCATGATAGCAACAAAACAAATAAAGATAATTGGGCTGATTCTGATAGCAAGTTATATTGCAACCACGCAAGCCCAAATACCGCAAGATTTGTCGGGCAAATGGGTAGGGTTTATTACACAAAAGGGCAGCGATGTTGCTGAGCAATATTATTTTGAACTAAATCTCAATGCTCAGCAAGCTGGGAAATGGTCGGGTTCTTCCTTTTCATTCGCCAAGCAAAAAGGGGGCAGGCGCTATATATTGCGTTTGGCACTAGAAGCTACTTTATCAAACGATACCTTGATTTTTCAAGAAATCCGTGAATTGGAATACGTTAATGAAATTAGCCCCAAAAATATTGCCTCTTCTTATTGTTTTAAACGCGGCAGATTGCATTGGGCTGTGGGCAACGACGGCAAAGGCGTGTGGCATGGTAACTGGGAGGGTACTGTTGCAAAAAGCGGGACGGCTTGCAACCCCGGCATGATTGAACTGCGCCGTTTCGAGCCCTCGCCTAACGAAGTAGAAGACTCACTCATTACCATAAAAAACGGTAGAATTACCGGTTTGCTGAACCGGCAGGTTAAGGCGGGGCATCAGTTATTTTTTACAGGTACACAACTAACGCTCAAAATATTTGATGAAGGCAAAGAAGATGGCGACGTGATTTCTTTGCTGTACAATAATCGCTGGATTCTCAGAAATTATAAACTTAAAAATGAACCGCGTATTATCAAAGTACAGGCTTCGCCCACACAACTCAACAATTTTCTCATTTGCTATGCCGAAAACGTGGGAAAACAACCGCCCTGCACCACAGCTGTCATTGTTTCAGATAGCAAAAAGGAGAAAAAAGTGATTTTGAATGCCGACCTCGAAACCTGCGACATTGTTT
The DNA here is from genome assembly GCA_025056255.1 of Bernardetiaceae bacterium. Classification (GTDB taxonomy): domain Bacteria; phylum Bacteroidota; class Bacteroidia; order Cytophagales; family Thermoflexibacteraceae; genus Rhodoflexus. The sequence continues at coordinate 75,878 of JANWVT010000004.1, forward strand.
ATTTTGAAATAGATAACTAGCCCATGCACGCTATGCAATCAAACGTTTGAAAAGTGTTACTTGCACGCCGCTGTATTATGCAGCCGTTGTTTGCCTGGTAAGGAACGACTAACCAATGTACTTGTATCTGTCAATTCCGTCGTCCTGTTTAAAGCCAGCCTCTATGCTATTGAAGGTAGCTGTTGTTTGCGTCTCCACGAACAATTACAGAGAGACACGCACAACAGCATAGCATCAAAAACTCGTCAGGCTTTTTCCAATTCAATTTTGCATGCAGCCTAAGGCGATTGTCGGGGCAATAAGGAGGACTAACTGACGACGGGATAAACTATGCTCCCACCTTGCCAAAGGTAGTATGTTAAGTGTACATTTCTTCAATGTAGTTGGCGTATTTCTGGTGAATCACTTTGCGTTTAAGCTTGAGTGTAGGAGTGAGCTCTCCTGAGTCAATGCCCCAAGGTTTAGACAAAAGCCGAAACTTTTTTACTTTTTCCCACTGTCCAAAATGGGCATTGTAATGTTCAATTTCTTCTTCAAACTTAGCAATCACGCGCGGATGTTTCACCATTTCGTCATCGTTAGAATAAGGGATTTCCATTGCTTGGCACCAGTTGCGCAAGTTTTCAAAGGAAGGAACAATCAGCGCAGAGGGGAAGTTGCGTCCTTCGCCAACAACAATAATCTGCTCAATAAATAGCGATTCTTTGAATTTATTTTCCATCACTTGTGGGGCAATGTACTTTCCGCCTGAGGTTTTAAACATTTCTTTTTTGCGGTCAGTAATTTTTAAATACTTGCCCTCTACTAGTTCGCCTACATCGCCGGTGTGGAACCAGCCATCTTTTAATACTTCTGCTGTCAGTTCGGGCTGTTTGTAGTAGCCCATCATCACATTGTCGCCTTTGCATAGGATTTCGCCGTCTTCGGCAATTTTCACCTGTACCCCGTCAATTACTTTGCCTACGCAACCGATTCTCACTTCTGAGGGAATAGCAGGAGTAGAGGAGATAACCGGAGAGGTTTCGGTAAGCCCATAGCCCTCGCAGATAGGGATGCCGGCTGCCCAGAATACACGTGCTAAGCGAGGCTGCAGCGCTGCTGCTCCTGATTGAATAGATTTGATGTTGCCCCCCAGAGCCGCCTTCCACTTACTAAAAATTAATTTTCGTGCAATGCTCAGTTGCATATTGTAGGCAAGCCCCATGTCTTTGGCTGGGTCATATTTGAGTCCTAAATCCAATGCCCAGAAAAACAATTTGCGTTTAGTGCCTGTTAGTTCTAACCCTTTGGAAACAATTTTGTCATACACTTTTTCCAACAGGCGGGGCACCGTATTGAATGTATCTGGTTTTACTTCTTGCAAGTTAGCAGCAATGCTGTCCATGTTTTCGGCATAATAAATGGAAATGCCTTTGTACACGTACACGTACGAGCCGGTTCGCTCATAAATGTGGCATAAAGGCAAAAAGCTTAGTGCTTTGGAGTTGCCATTAGGAATGTGTGTGAAGGTTTTTGTTACAGAAAGTGTATTGCTGACCACGTTTTTATGGCTAAGCATCACGCCCTTCGGACGACCGGTAGTTCCTGAGGTATAAATCAGCGTTAGCAAGTCTGTTTCTTTGACAGCGGCTTTATGCGGCTCCAATTGGCTCACATCCTCTCCTTTTGCTATGGCTTCCAATTCTTTCCAATGGGCTACGTCGGGTAGTTTGTCAAAACTGTAGATGGCGTAAATATCCATTCCTTCGGTAGCTTGTTTTACTTTTTCGTAGAGTGCGCGGTCTGATACAAACACCACTTTTACCCCCGCATCGTTGAAAATATATCGGTAATCTTCAACAGTAATAGTAGGGTACATAGGTACGCTGACAGCCCCAATTTGCTGGATACCAAAATCTACTAAGTTCCACTCTGGACGATTGGGTGAGATAATGGCTACTTTATCATCTTTTCGGATACCCAGTTTTAAAAGTCCTATGCTAAGGCGGTTGGCTATGTCGATAACATCTTGGGTGCTATATTTTACCCATTGTCCATTTTCCTTGCCAGCAAGAGCATCGGTTTTAGGATAATGTTTTTGTTGATAGTAAAGAAAGTCAAATGCGCGTTTCAGTTCCATATTTACAGTGATTGATAGGTTAAGCGCTTAAAGATAGAAGATTGGCGTGCGAAAGACAACAAAGAGACAATATCTAACAAACAGATTTGTCTTTTGAGGAAAATCCACATAAATTTAAGGCAAAAGGCTTTTTTGGATTTCACAGCCATATTTCTTAAAATTGTACGCCAAAAAATTCAGAATAGAACGTAAAACTGATTTATTTTGCGTCCATGCTCAAACATCCTAATGAATTAACCTAATCTTACTTAAACCTATGAAACAAAAAGTGAACTATGTAGGTTTTGCGATTGCGCTTGGTTTGCTGGTGGGCACGCAGTCATATGCCCAACGTCAAATCACCAACCGCATTACAGACAGAATCTACAAGGCAGACGTGCAGCCTGCTCGCGAGCGCATGCCCAACATTATTAACACGCTCCTCCACGACGAATATTCGCCTGCCATCAGCGCAGACGGACGCACGCTGGTGTATCAATCTAATCGGGGCGGCAAAACATGGGAATATTATCGCCTGTGGGAAGCTAAACGCGACACCGTGACCGGTTTTTGGTTGGAGCCTAAACCAATAGAATCTATCAATAGCAAAGCCGCTGATGGTGATTTTATTGGAGGTCCTTCTTTGTCTTATGACGGGAACACCCTGTATTTCTTTGCTAAATTGGGCGGCGGCAATGAAGATATTTACATGGCACAGCGCGGTGCCAATGGAGAGTGGGGCGAGCCCGTTCCTGTTCCGGGGGCTGTTAATACAGGCGATTATGAAGGATTTCCTTCTATTTCTTCCGACGGACAGCGCCTGTACTTTGTTCGCAAAGGTGAAAAGCAAGGCAATGCACAGTGCTATAAGTTAATGGTTGCTAAGCGCAACTTAGACGGCTCGTGGGGAGCCGGCGAAGAATTACCTGCTCCCGTAAATGGTGGCTGTGACAAGCACATTCGCATTTTGCCCGATAACGAGTCTGTTTTCTTCTCTACTACTCGCCGTGGCGGTAGCCCTAAAAAATCTAATGACTTCGACTTATACTATGCGCACTTGAAGCCGGGCAATACTTGGGGCGAACCTATTCCCGCCGATATCGTGCCTTTGGTGAAAAACAATCTGTATTCTTATCAACCCGACCTGTTAGTGTCAGTTGCTCCTCATGATGAGCCGCATGTATTGGCTTATTTCACAGCCTACATGGGTGCCTCTTATGAACTGTTTACTACTCCTTTGCCCGAAGGATTTAAGCCGAAGCGCATCTGCCAATTTGTAGGCACCATAGTAGATGCAGCTACTGGAAATCCGTTGGATGTAGTAGTAAAAGTAGACAATGAAACTCGCTCTTCTTTAAGCTACTCTATGAAGAGCAAAGACGGTAAAATTCAAACCGTACTGACCGAGGGCAACAAATACAAAATGACCATCGAGTTAGAAGACTATGAACCAATTGTAAAAGAAATTGACTATACCAACGGCATCAATTCCTGCTGCTGCGCTACTTTCCAAATGAAGCGTTTAGGCGTGAAAGCTACTGTGGCTGTTGTAGATGGTCTGACTCGTGAAGCCATTGAAAACGGTGTAGTAGGTATTAAGCCGAACGATGCTTCCAAAGGAAAAGTTACTGGTCAAAAGAAAATCGGACCTGGCAAATATGAGGCTATGTTAGTCCCCGGCACTACCTATTGTGCAGAGGGTACTGCCGACCAATACATTCCTGCTACTATTACACTGGATTTGACTAATAAGCAAGCTGGCGACACCATCAACCGCGAAATCTTGCTCTATGACCTTTCAAAAATTGCATTTGACAATATCAACTTTGCCACTGCTCGCCCACGCAATATGACTCCAAGAGAGCTTTCTGCCTCACTGTTGCCTAAATCTATCCAAGAGTTAGACAAAGTGGTGAAGTTCATGCAAGACTATCCGCAGGTTAACATCAGCATTGAAGGTCATACCGACTACCGCGGCAATGATAACTACAACCAAGGTTTGTCTGAACGTCGTGTAGCTGCCGCCAGACAGTACCTCATCAGCAAGGGTATAGCTGCAAGCCGCATCCAAACCAAGGGCTTCGGAGAGTCTTCTCCATTAGTGCCTAACGAAGTGAACGGCAAGCCTAACCAAGCCAATATGGCTCTGAACCGCCGCGTAGAGTTCAAAGTGGTTCAGAAAGGTGCTGACGGTCAGCGTTGCAACTAATTCTTACATGAATATTATACCAAAGGCTGCCCTAAAAAGGCAGCCTTTTTAATTAAATTGAGCTGAATGATGTGCTTCTCCATTGCAAAAGTGTATGAAAGCTGTTTGCATCAGATAGAATTGACAGGAATAAGTTCAGCATTGTCCAATTGCTATTTGTGGGGCACGAACAACAGCAATGTGCTTGGCAGCGTAAAGACACAAGTAACGGCGACGTGCAACGGCGACGCGCAACGGCGACGTAAATCTTATAAATACATACAACTTGTGTTTTAGGTAGCTATTACGACTTCTCCAATTCCTCCTTTCGCTTTTTGAGTGCCATTAGTTCGTCGCGTAGGCGGGCTGCTTCTATAAAATCTAACTCTCGGGCAGCTTTTTCCATGCTCTTTTGTGTTTGCACGATAAGTTTTTCCAAACCCTCAGCATCCATTAGGGCTATAATGGGCTCTGCTGCAATGCTGGCAGCAACATCATCTTCGGGTTCTATGTAGAAGTTTCTAGTCTGCTTTTTAGAGTCGGCTACTTGGGTTTGCTTCATAATAGCTTCTACCGACTTGCTTACTGTCTTAGGAATGATACCATGCGCTTGGTTGTATGCTTGCTGGATACTTCTTCTGCGATTGGTCTCGTCTATGGCTTGTTGCATAGACTCTGTGATGGTGTCGGCATACATAATTACTTTGCCCTCTGCGTTGCGAGCAGCCCTACCAATGGTTTGAATGAGCGAGCGTTGGTTTCGCAAAAAACCTTCCTTGTCTGCATCCATAATAGCAACTAAGGACACTTCGGGTAAATCAAGACCTTCCCGCAACAAGTTAACTCCCACTAGTACATCAAAAATGCCTAAGCGCAGCTCGCGCAAAATTTCTACTCGGTCAAGAGCTTTTACCTCTGAGTGAATATAGCGGGTTTTAATACCCATACGACTCAGATAGGCAGTGAGTTCCTCTGCCATGCGCTTGGTGAGGGTGGTTACTAGTACGCGCCCCCCGCGTTTGGTATGGTCATCTATTTCTTCGAGCAAATCATCAATCTGGTTTTGGCAGGGGCGGACGCTAATTTCTGGGTCTAACAAGCCTGTAGGTCTGATGATTTGTTCCACTACAACACCTTCGCAAATGGTAAGTTCATATTCGCCGGGAGTGGCACTTACATAAATAACTTGGTTAATTTTCTCTTCAAACTCGTTAAAAGTCAGTGGGCGGTTGTCTAATGCAGAAGGCAGCCTAAAACCATAGTCCACTAAGGTAATTTTACGCGAGCGGTCGCCTCCCCACATAGCCCGAATTTGTGGTACGGTTACATGGCTTTCATCTATTACCATCAGATAGTCGTCTGGGAAGTAATCTAATAGGCAGAAAGGAGGAGCACCGGGTGGTCGTCGGTCAAAATAGCGGGAGTAGTTCTCAATACCAGAGCAATAACCCAACTCTCGCATCATCTCCAAATCAAATTCAGTGCGTTCTTGAATGCGCTTGGCTTCTATGTATTTATGCTGGGCTTCAAAAAATTTAATTTGAGCTACTAAGTCGTCCTGAATTTCTTTAATAGCCGTTTGCAACAGGTCTTTGCCGGTAACAAACAAGTTAGCTGGGAAGATAGTAATGGTAGTCTCATCTGATATTTTGCTACCGCTTTTGGGGTGAATGCGCTGAATAGCTTCTATTTCGTCGCCCCAAAACAGAATGCGATAAGCAAAATCTGCATAGGCAGGGAAAATATCTACGGTGTCGCCTTTCACTCGGAAAGTGCCGTGTGTAAACTGGGCTTCTGTACGATTGTAAAGAATATCGACCAACTGAAACAAGAGCCGGTTACGAGAAATAGTGGCTCCTCTCGTAAGTTGGATGAGATGTTTTTTAAATTCATAAGGGTTCCCAATACCATAAATACAAGAAACTGACGCTACTACAATCACATCCCTTCTGCCCGACATCAGAGCAGAGGTAGCGCTTAGCCTTAGCTTTTCTATTTCTTGGTTGACAGACAAATCTTTTTCTATGTAAGTATTCGAGGCAGGTATATAAGCTTCGGGTTGGTAGTAGTCATAATAGGATATGAAGTATTCTACTGCATTGTTGGGAAAGAATTGCTTGAGCTCGCCATATAGTTGCGCTGCCAGTGTTTTGTTGTGGCTAAGCACCAAAGTGGGGCGATTGGTTTGGGCAATTACGTTAGCAATAGTAAAGGTTTTACCTGAGCCAGTAACGCCCAGTAAAATTTGTGCCTTTTCACCTGTTTGAATACCTTGTACCAATTTGGCAATTGCCTGAGGCTGGTCTCCGGTAGGTTCGTAGTCCGATTTAAGTTGAAATTCCATAGCAGAAGTTAAAAGTTTTGATGTTTTTCAAGCTGAAATCTTTGGGATTAAAAATTATTTTATAGATTTGCTGACAACTCTACAACAGAAAATTAAGCAAAAGCGAAGGCAAAACTTTCAAATTACCGTTGCTGTGCTTAGTTTTGTGTAAAATTGCAATTAATAAACTTAAGAAAACACTTACAATCCATGAAAAACGGTTTGAAAAAAGTTACTCTGTTGGCAGCCCTTGCCGTTGGCGCTTTTACCTTCGGCGCTCATGCCCAGAACGGTTCTGAACCCGCAAAGGAAACCAGTTTTATTGTAGGGGTACGTACCGGTGTTAATGTGAACGATTTTTCTGTGTCCGGCACAACCAAATCAACTACCTCTCTGGCAGGTGCTCAGGCTACAGCATTTGCTATGTACAACTTTAACAGCTGGGTAGGTGTATCATTGGAAGCCGGCTTTTCTCAAAGCGGTGCCGCTCGTTTCTCTCCGGATGCAGGCACTAATGTTGGTCAGCCGGGAACTTTTAACTCTGCTACAGGTAACCTGAATGACTATCGGTTGAGCAACGTGCAGGCTAACTTACTGTCATACTTCAAACTGCCTGTGCTTTCTGTTTACGAGCCAAGAGTGTTTATTGGTCCTTCTTTCGATTTCAACGTACATGCCACTAATAATGTAGAAGGATATCGCTTTGGTGTTCCTACTAAGTATCGCGTAGATGCTACCAACCAGTTTAAGGCTATGGATATTGGCATGATTGTAGGTGCTGGCGTAGACTTTGACCTCAAGTGGGCTACTCTTTTCTTAGATGCTCGCTATCGCCATGGCTTCTCCGATATCAACAATGCCTATGGTCAGTCTGCAAACTGGATTGGTGCACCTAATGGAGCGTTTGGATTTCCTCTTAGCCTCGGCAACCAAGACATTCGCACTCGCGGTTTGAGCTTCCAAGTTGGTTTAGGTTTCAAACTCTAATCAAAATATCATACTTGCAAATAATGGGGATTGGCTTAGTCAATCCCTTTTTTGTTTGTTTAAAAGGATTCTTAGATGGGGATAATACCTACATGGAAAGCCAATGCAAAGCATTGGATTGATGCAATTGAACAAAATAAAATCATCAGCCGTCAATTAGCTACTAATCGGGCGATAGTAGAGGAGGTGTTACTATTGCAGCCTCGTTCTGTGCTTGATATGGGTTGTGGCGAAGGGTGGCTCGTGAGAACATTGGCAACTCATCAGATTCAGGCGAGCGGAGTAGATGCTGTGCCGGCATTTATTGAATACGCAAGACAAAAAGGAACAGAACAATATTGGGTAGCTTCTTATGAAGATATTTTGGCAGGAGCCTTAGCAGACCATTTTTTTGATGTGATTACTTTTAACTTTTCTCTGTTTGAACAACAAATAACCGAGCAATTGTTGGCTTACACTCCCCAGATGCTTTGCTCGAAAGGGTGTGTTATTATTCAAACCTTGCACCCATTCAATCTTCCTGCTGATGCACCTTACGTGAGCCATTGGGAGCAAGACAATTGGCAAGGACTAAATGACTTTTCCGAGACACATGCTTGGTATTTTCGCACCATTAGTGATTGGGTAGCACTAATTGTATCGAGCGGTTTTCGATTGATAAAAATACGCGAGCCCTTGCATCCGTCGTCTATGCGTCCGCTTTCTTTCTTGTTAGTAGGTGAAAAAATTACCTAAACAGTTTAGATTTAACAACGAAAATATTGATTACATGGAAAAAGTAACCTTGCGCATTGGACGCGAACACTATCGCACTGAACTGAGCAACGGGAAAAATACTATTATTGCCGATGAACCCCCTGCATTGGGTGGCACAGACTTGGGATTAAGTCCCGGAGAGTTGTTTATAGGCTCATTAGGAGCATGTACGGGCATTACTTTGCGCATGTATGCCGACCGAAAGGGTTGGGATTTGGAAGAAATCAAAGTATCGCTCAGTTATGACTACGATAAAGAAGCTGGTAAAAGTCTGATTAATCGCAAAATAGAACTAATTGGCAGCTTAGATGAAGACCAACGCACACGTTTATTACAGATTGCCAATGCCTGTCCGATTCATAAAACTTTACAAAATCCAATCGAAATTATCACACAACTTGTACCATGACATTTCCTCAAGTGCTTGGCTTGCACCATGTTACGGCAATTGCTTCTAATGCACAGCGCAACTATGACTTCTACACGCAAATTTTGGGGTTGCGCTTAGTGAAAAAAACAGTCAATTTTGACGACCCTTTTACTTACCATTTTTACTATGGCAACTACTATGCTGCACCCGGCACTATCTTGACTTTCTTTCCGTGGACTCATATCAGTAAAGGGCGACGTGGAGTTGGCATGGCAACCGAAGTGGGTTTATCAGTTCCAGAGGGAAGCCTTGGTTTTTGGAAAAACCGATTGCAGCAGGCAGGCGTTATTGTAAATTCGCCTGCTACTAAGTTTGGAGAAGAATATTTAACCGCCCTAGACCCCGATGGGCTCAAACTGGAACTGACTGTTGCCAAAAATGTGGCGCGCGACACTCGTTTGCCCTTTGAAACATCAGAAATAGATGCTACTAAGGCAATTTGTGGCTTCCATCATACCACTTTGACACTCAGCAATATACAGCCCACGGCTGAGGTGTTAACCGACATATTAGGGTATCGTTTAACTGAACAGGATGTTAACCGTTATCGCTTCGTTACCGACACTGTTACAGAGGCTGCTATTATTGACCTAGTAGAAGCACCGGGCGAAGCTTCGGGAGTGGTGGCAGGTGGTAGTGTGCACCATATAGCTTTTCGCGTGCAAGATGATGCAGCAGAAATGGCGCTGCGTGAGAAAATAGTGGCTAAAGGTTTTCACGTTACCCCACCTATTGACCGGATGTATTTTCATTCATTGTATTTTCGCGAGCCGGGCGGGGTTTTGTTTGAAATAGCCACCGATGTTCCGGGTTTTACTATAGATGAACCGCTAGAATCCTTAGGGACAACCTTGAAATTGCCGCCTCAATATGAGCCTCGCCGGACACAAATAGAAGCCGCATTGCCTCGGCTAATTGTGTAAGTGAGCTATGCAAGCAAATGAGGAGCTTCTACAAGTTGATTGCCTTGAGGTGTGTGAAGTGCATAGGTAAAGCCTTTTTGCAAGCCGTACGCTCCTGTTTGTCCTTGCAGGTTGAGTGCTATAAAACCAACTTGTATTTCTTTGTAGTGAGGATTTTTCTGGATAAGGCGTTCTAAGGCAAGTTTACAGGCTTGTTCAGGGGTGTTTCCTTGCCGCATAAGCTCAACAATTAGGTGGGAGGCGGCAATGCGTACAATTGCTTCGCCGAGTCCAGTAGCAGTAGCAGCCCCTACGTCGCCATCTACAAAAAGCCCAGCCCCTATAATAGGAGAGTCGCCTACGCGTCCGTGCATTTTATAAGCTAGCCCACTGGTAGTGCAAGCCCCCGCCACATGTCCGGCTGTGTCTAGTGCCAGCATGCCAATAGTATCGTGGTTTTCTGCATTGATTGTAGGCTTGTATGTTTTTGTTGCTAGCCATTGCTCCCAAGCAGCTTTGGCTTGTGGAGTTAACAGATTTTCTTTTTTAAATCCCTGCTCGAGGGCAAACTGCAGCGCCCCTTCCCCTACAAGCATCCAGTGAGGGGTTTTTTCCATGACCAATCGGGCTACCGAAATAGGGTGCATAATGTGCTCTAACGCTGCTACTGCACCGCACCGGCTGTCGTGTGCCATGATGGCTGCATCTAAGGTTACCCGTCCATCACGGTCGGGCAGTCCGCCGTATCCTACGCTATCTACCTGCGGGTCGGCTTCTGAAACGCGCACCCCTGTTTCTACGGCATCTAAGGCAGTACCGTTACTGCTTAGTACTTTCCATGCTGCTGCATTGGCAGCCAGTCCATGATTCCAAGTAGCTATCACAACTGGCTTCATACTTTCGGCGTATTGGGAAGGCTTTTCCTGTTTACAGCCTACTCCCAAGGCAAAACTGCTTAGAGCAGTTAATTGTAAAAAATTGCGACGGCGCATGGGCAATTATTTTATGCCAAAATAAGTATTTATTGCCAATTGTTGTTCATGATGCGTACGCGACTTTTCCCCGGTTTTATTTTAAAAGTTTTCCACTTGAATAGTTTCATAGGCTGTGAAATTGCCAAAAAAGAGCCCCCAATTATGGCAGATTCTCGTTGGTCGTAAAATCGGGTTGGAATAAGGTCTGCCACAGCAGCGGCTAATAAAAAACCACAACCCACAAAAACGGCTTGCTTTGCCAGCATAGGAATGTGCCGCCTTGGGAAGTAAAATACCTGAAACTGATTTAAAGGAACAGCCTGTTTGCTTTGCAGTAAATAAATGGCAGTATCTTTCTCCCAAATTTCTCCGATGTAGTCGCGTATTTTGCTTTTTTCTCCGGCTAATTTAAAGTAAATTTCACTTCCTTCGGGCAGGCGAATGCGTTTGAGTCCGTAGCGGTCGAGCATTACGTATTTGCCTGAGATAGTTCCGAGCTTTTGGGCAGCCAAAGGTAGCCTTGTCCCTATGAATGTTGAGAGCAGAACAATGCACCACGTCAGGTGTTTAATGAGTTGTAAACGGTTCATCATGTTCAAAAATACAGAAAACCCGATAAGGCTATGCGAAAACTCCTCTTCATTTTCTTTTATACTGGCATAGCAGCACTTGCTCAGGCACAATATACGCTAATAGGAGACGCTGCTTATATGAAAAACGACTGTATCCAACTCACCCCTGACGTGGCATATAGCGAAGGCATTGCGTATTATAACACTCGCCTCAACTTACAAAATTTTTTTCAGGTAGACTTCGACATCTACCTTGGAGATAAAGAAGAAGGAGCAGATGGTATTACCTTTGTCATCCACAACGACAAGCGGGGCTTTGAAGCATTCGGTACTTGGGGAGAGTGTATGGGCTATGGTAGGTGGAGTAAGTATTACCGAGCAGGTGCCTACATCGCTCCCTCGATTGCCATCGAGTTTGATACCTACCAAAACTGGCGGCAGAATGACCCGCCGCATGACCACGTAGCCTATTTAGAAGACGGAACCAACTATCATGACACTTATTGGCACAACAACAACCCGAGCTTTAATTTGGAAGATGACATGTTGCACAGTTTTAGCTTTCGTTGGGAGCCCGATAAGCAGCGCATAACAGTTTGGTTAGATGGTGAAATAGTGTATCAAGGAGTGAGAGACCTCATTTATGCTGTTTTTGGTGGGGAAACCCGTGTTATTTGGGGCTTTACTGCCTCTACTGGCAGAGCCAGCAATCTGCAATATTTCTGCCTGAGAAATTTGGCGTTGAAAGAGTAGTTTTTTTATTGATTCATTGTGTTAAACACAACATGAACCCAATGGCATTGTGCGCCTTGCAAATGATGAGCCATATGCTATTGCGTGGAACTGCCGTTGCAATTTGGTAGAAACCAACAGAGCCGCCACCGATGCGCCACTAAGCGCGAAGGCTTTGCGCTCCAATTTCCCGAACAGCTACTTTGATGCGGCTATTTTCCCCGAAAATCACCGAACATTCGGCTATGTGCCTGCCCGACAGCCCGACTTTGCAGCCGATGCGCTACGTGCGGCACAGGTAGCCATTGCCCGACAAAGACAGTATGCAGACCTGGTAAACCAAGTGCATACGCCTGTTGCTTTCAGCTATCAAACAGGCGGATACGCTACGGCGCATCCTGAGCATCATAGGAAAGACTTTACAGAAAATGCCGCCGCCTCAAAGCTGTTGGCAGAAAACGGCTACATTGTCCAGATTAACAGGCATGTAGAAGGTAAAAAAACTGAATTGACGATAAACGGCGCAATATCAGACCTGAAAAAGCCTGATAAAGTAGGACCGGCGGGAATTAAAAACGGGTTTGCAAGTGCGCAGGAACAAAAAATACATCATGTCGTGATTGCTATTCAAAAAATGGATGCATTAGAAATAATGTGCGGACTAAGAAATGGATTTACATTTAGCAAAAAAATAGAATAGGTGCTATTAATTGTAGGAAACAAAGTTGTGCCAATTACAAGAGGCGATTACGAGAGTGGGTGCATTCTCAAAAGACTTTCCGACAACGATATTTAAAAATAAGGGCGAAGTATAGGAGACCGCAGCCTTCCTAACTGGCTTTCGCTGCATCCAGGCTATGAAGCAGGCATAGCAGCGTGGCATTAACCTCACTAAAAGATTAATGATATACAAATTCTCCGTAAGAGCTGCGGATAGTTACCTGCGATTTTTCAGCAGCTTCTACCCGTCCGATAATTTGTGCCTCAACTCCAAATGCTTGTGCAATTTGGATAACCGTTTCGGCGAATTGTTCGGGTAGATACAACTCCATGCGGTGCCCCATGTTGAACACGCGATACATTTCGCGCCAATCTGTACCGCTCTCTTGTTGAATGAGGCGAAAAAGTGGCGGACATGCAAATAAGTTATCTTTGATGATGTGTAGTCGGTCGATGAAATGTAGCACTTTGGTTTGTCCCCCGCCGCTGCAATGTACCATACCGTTGATGTGCGGGTGCAGTTCGGCAAGTACTTGGCGGATAATGGGCGCATAGGTGCGGGTAGGGGAGAGCACCAGTTGTCCAATATTTACGGGCAAATCCTCAAAGCGTTCGGTAAGGCTGCGGCTGCCGCTGTAAATCAGGTCGGCAGGGACTTGCGGGTCGTAGCTTTCGGGGTATCTTTCAGCCAGTAGTTTATGGAAAACATCGTGGCGGGCAGAGGTGAGTCCATTGCTGCCTATGCCGCCATTGTAGCGGTCTTCATAGGTTGCCTGACCAAAAGAGGCAAGCCCGACAATAACATCGCCTGCTTGAATACGGTCGTTGCTAATGACCGCACTGCGTTTGATGCGAGCTACAACGGTACTGTCCACAATAACGGTGCGTACCAAATCGCCTACATCTGCTGTTTCGCCGCCTGTGCTGTAAATGCCGATGCCGTGGCTGCGCAACATTTCCAATACCTCTTCTGTGCCATTGATGATAGCAGCAATCACTTCGCCCGGTACGAGATACTTATTTCTGCCGATGGTAGAGGAAAGTAAGATGTTATCCGTAGCCCCTACGCAAAGCAGGTCATCTAAATTCATCACAATGGCATCTTGGGCGATACCTTTCCATACAGAAAGGTCGCCTGTTTCGCGCCAATATACGTAAGCAAGCGACGATTTAGTACCTGCTCCGTCGGCGTGCATGACGTTGCACCATGCGGGGTCGCCTCCTAACCAGTCGGGAATGATTTTGCAAAAAGCCTTTGGATAGAGACCTTTGTCTATTTGCTTGATAGCGTTGTGCACGTCTTCCTTTGCGGAAGAAACACCGCGCATGGCGTAACGGTCTTGCATAGAGAAGTGTTTATTTCATGTTGTGGAACACCGCAGTTACGTCGTCTTCTTGCTCAAACTTGTCTATCAGCTCTAAAACTTCTTCTGCCTGCTCATCGGTAACCTCTGCATAAGAAGTTGGAATGCGCTGCAGTTCTGCTTTTAGAATAGGAATCTGGCGCTCTTCTAATGCTTTTTGCATGGCTCCGAAGTCTGCAAATGAAGTTTGAACAATGATTTTGCCCTCGTGTTCGTATATTTCCTCAGCACCGAAATCAATGAGCTCTAACTCCAACTCTTCCAAATTCAGCCCTGCAGGATTGAGTTCAAAAACGCCTTTGCGCTGGAAGATGAAATCCAACGAGCCTGTTTTGCCCAACGAACCACCTGAGCGGTTGAAGTGCATCCGTACCATTGCTACTGTGCGGGTAGGGTTGTCAGTAGCAGTTTCCACCACAATAGCTACTCCGTGGGGACCGTAACCTTCATATACTACCTCTTCAAAGTTGCCTTCTTCTTTGGAAGAAGCGCGCTTGATAGCTGCTTCTATCCTGTCTTTGGGCATATTGGCGTTTTTAGCATTCTGAATGATGAGGCGCAGCTTGGTATTCAGTTCAGGGTCAGGTCCGCCAGCTTTTACTGCCATGGCTATTTCACGCCCATAGCGCGTAAATGTTTTTGACATCCAGTCCCAGCGCTTTTCCTTTCTGCTTCTGCGGGCTTCAAATGCTCTTCCCATGATGCTTACTGATTTTTTTGGTATGGAGGTTTGTCTATGAATGGGTTTTTAACGCTGTCAATTCTATCGCAAAAATAATTCAAAAGACTAGTGCTTGCTCAACAGTTCAATTTCTGCTTGGGTAAGTCCGGTTACTTCGCTGATTTGCGTAGGGCTAAACCCTTTAGCAAGCATCCGGCGGGCAATAGCTATTCTCTCTTGTTCACGCCCTTCTTCGCGAGCAGTGTCGAGGCTATTTTTCACGTCGCGGTAGTAGCGGAGGCTGTCCTCATAGGCTTGTCGCTCCTGAGGGTCGAATTTGGCAATTTCAGCTGCCTCAAAAAGTCGGTCAAAAATTTTTTCTTGCAGTCGCTGTGGTCTGTTCTGAAACTCTGCCAAGTGTCGCAATAGGTAGAACCATTTGTCTTCCAGTGTTTCCAGTTCTTCTTCGTTTTTTCGGAAGTTGGGCATCTGCAAGTACAGGAAGGTGAGTTTGTTGTAGAAAACAGTCTTTTTGTCTGTATCCATCAACTTAACCTGTACTTTTACTTTGTCTCGGTCTTCGTCGTCAAAGCAAAAGTCCAGCACGGCAACAGTGTAAACGGCTTTGAGTTCGTAGTTCCAGTCGCCTTGCTGGGCTTGTTGCTGAATAGGGAAGGTAGCGTAGAATAGGGTTCTGTCTTTGAAAAATGACTGTTTAGCTTTTTGGAGTGCTACGATAAACTTCTCGCCGCGCTCGTTTTCGCAATATAGGTCGTAGATGACTTTTCGGTCGAGGTCTGTTTGCCCAAGGTGTTCGGTTCGTAGGTAATTGATGGTGCTAATCTGATTGTCAGGCAGAATTTGGTTGAGGAAACTGATGAGCAAGTCTTTATTTTGTTCATTGCCAAACAGTTTCTTAAAACCAAAGTCAGTAAACGGATTCAGATAGCGTGCCATAGCAGAGAGGGCTTACAGTTTTTCAAACACACGGGCAAAAGATACAGCGTAACCGATTTCGTCGCGTAAGGCGGCAATAGGCACACGGCGCTGCAAGGCTGTGTCGCGGTCGCGAATGGTTACGGTGTCATCTTCCAATGTTTGGTGGTCAACAGCAATGCAGAACGGCGTGCCAATCAAATCCTGACGGGTATATCGCTTGCCGATGCTGTCTTTTTCTTCGTACACTACGCGAAAATCCATTTTTAAGTCTTTGTAAATTTTTTCAGCTTTTTCGGGCAAGCCATCTTTCTTGGTGAGTGGGAAGATAGCTGCTTTCACGGGCGCAATAGCAGGATGTAGTTTCAGGAAAGTTCGCTCTTTTTGGTTTTCGCCTTCGCCTGTTACTTCTTCGGTATAGGCGTTGCACAAGTGCATCAGGAAGATGCGGTCGGCGCCTACTGAGGTTTCAACTACATAAGGGATGTAGTTCTGATTGATTTCTGTGTCGAAATATTGCTGTTTCTTTTTGGAAAGCTCTTGGTGGTTGCGCAAATCAAAGTCGGTGCGGCTGTGGATGCCTTCAATTTCTTTAAATCCAAACGGGAACTCGAACTCGATATCTAAGGCGGCATTAGCATAATGTGCCAGTTTTTCATGGTCGTGATATTGCAACTTGCTTGCAGGAATGCCCAGCGCTTGATGCCATTTCATGCGCATTTCTTTCCAGAAGTTGTACCACTCCATTTCTGTGCCCGGACGCACGAAAAACTGCATTTCCATTTGCTCAAATTCGCGCATGCGAAAAATGAATTGGCGAGCTACAATTTCGTTGCGAAAGGCTTTGCCAATTTGAGCAATGCCAAACGGGATTTTCATGCGTCCTGTTTTTTGGACGTTTAAGAAATTGACAAAAATGCCTTGTGCAGTTTCTGGGCGCAAGTAAATCGTATTGGCTTCATCGGCTACCGAGCCAATCTGAGTAGAAAACATGAGGTTAAATTGGCGCACTTCTGTCCAGTTGGCAGTGCCAGAGATAGGGCATCGGATGTTTTCTTGGGTGATAAGTTGGTGCAGCCCTTCTAAATTTTCGGCAGCCAGTAGCTGGTTCATTGCTTCTAAAATGGCTTTGGCTTTGTCAGTTTTGCCCTCAGTTGTGAGTTGTTCGGCATAGTTTTCAATCAGGTGGTCAACTCTGTAACGCTTTTTGGAGTCTTTATTATCAATCATAGGGTCGTTGAAGCTGGCTACATGCCCCGAAGCCACCCAAGTGTTAGGGTGCATGAAAATAGCCGCATCAATTCCCACGATATTTTCATGAATTTGGGTCATGGTTTTCCACCATAGCTGTTTGAGGTTGTTTTTGAGCTCTACGCCATTCTGCCCGTAGTCGTAAACAGCCTGCAAACCGTCGTAAATTTCACTAGAAGGAAAAACAAACCCGTATTCTTTGGCGTGTGCAATAATTTTTGGAAAAACGCCTGCGTTTTCTATCGACATATTGTTTTTCAGCCTGTAAATGAGTTGTTGCTTGATTTTCAGGCGGCAAAGTTAGCAGAAAAATGTAGGATTCGATTTTTAGGCAGTTTGCATTTGGAAAATTTCTACCAACTTGGCAATGGTATAGTCTATCTCTTCTTTGGTATTGTACTTGCTAAATGAAAAGCGAACGTTGCCTCTGCCAGCAGTATGAGGTAGAGCAGCCAATACATGCGAGCCAATGCTGCTTCCACTGGAACAAGCACTGCCGCCTGAGGCAGAGATGCGGTGAATATCTAAATTGAATAGCAACATGTCGTTTATTTCCGAAGGAGGGAAACTCACGTTGAGCACCGTATAGAGGCTGTTGTTTAAGTCGCCAGAAGCACCATTGAAGCGGATATCTTCAAAATAGGTTTTGAGTCGCTCTATCATATAGCCTTTTAACGTGCGGATGTAGGCAGCGTGCGTTTCTAATTGTTGGTAGGCAATTTCTATGGCTTTTGCCATGCCTATAATGCCGTATACATTCTCCGTTCCGCCACGCATGTTGCGCTCTTGTGCTCCTCCGGTAACGAAGGGGTGAATTTTTTTGTCGTTGCGCACATAGAGAAATCCTACCCCTTTGGGTCCGTGAAATTTGTGAGGGGCGCCTACAATGCTGTGCACTTTCACTTTTTGTAGGTCAATCCGATAGTGCCCAACGGTTTGCACCGTATCGGAATGAAAAAATGCGCCGTACTGCTCGCACAGTTCGCCTACGGTTTCAATGGGCAGTATGTTGCCGATTTCGTTGTTGCCGTGCATGAGCGAAACAAGGCTGTTGGGATGTTTGCTAAGCAGTTCTTCTAAGTGGTTTAAGTCTATGTTGCCTTGCTCGTCGTGTTGTACAAAACTCAAACGGATAATTTGTTTGTGTGCAAGCTCTTCTAAGGTATGCAGTACTGCATGGTGCTCCAACCGGCTAGTGATGGCATGCCGGATACCATGTGTGTGAATGGCACAGCGGATAGCCGTGTTATCCGACTCGGTGCCGCCTGAGGTAAAAAATATTTCGGAAGGAGAGGTGTTGAACGTGGCAGCAATTTTTTTGCGTGCTTGCTCTATTGCAGCGCGTACTTTGCTGCCGTGTGAATGAATAGAGGACGGATTGCCAAAATGCTCGAGCATGAAAGGTGCCATGGCATCGAACACTTCGCGGTCTAAGGGAGTAGTGGCGGCATTATCTAAGTACACACGCATGGCTTTGGGTATTTAGTTAGGCTTATAGGTGATAAATTCTTTGATGTCGCTGATGATTTTATTGGCAAGGAAGTCAGCAGTGGCTTGTGATTCAGACTCGGCATAAATGCGGATAATGGGCTCGGTGTTAGATTTTCGCAAGTGCACCCACTCTCGGTCGAACTCAATTTTGACCCCGTCAATCAGGTTGAGGGGTTGCTTGCTGTAGCGTTGTTGTATTTTGGCAAGCACGTCATCCACGTCAATGCCGTTTGTCAGCTCAATTTTGTTTTTAGAAATGTAGTAGTTAGGATAGGTTGCTCGCAGCATTTTGGCTGATTTGCCAAACTTTGCCAAATGGGTCAGAAATAGGGCAATACCTACAAGCGCATCTCTGCCATAGTGCAGAGCAGGATAGATAACCCCGCCATTTCCTTCGCCGCCAATGATGGCGTTGTGTTGTTTCATGGCAGCTACTACGTTCACCTCGCCTACGGCTGATGCAAAATACTGCCCGCCGCGCTTTTGGGTGATATCGCATAAAGCGCGAGTAGAAGATAAGTTAGAGACTGTATTGCCGCCTCCATTTTGCTGCAATACGTAGTCGGCTATGGCTACTAATGTATATTCTTCGCCAAAAGGCGAGCCATCTTCGCAAATGAACGCTAAGCGGTCTACGTCGGGGTCCACTACAATGCCCAAGTCATAGTTTCCGGCTTGTAGTTTAGCGCAAATGTGGGTCAGGTGCTCCGGCAGCGGCTCGGGATTATGCGGAAACAGTCCATTGGGTTCGCAGTATAGTTTTTCTATTTTTTGAACACCCAAAGCTTCTAACAACATAGGCACCGCAATGCCTCCTGTGGAGTTGACTCCATCTACTACAATTTCAAAATTTGCATTTGCAATAGCCGCCCTATCTACTAAGGGCAGCGCCAAAATTTTGTTAATGTGCTTTTGCAAATAGGTGTTGTTTTGTGAATAGCTACCTAAACTGCCGGCTCGGGCATATTCAATTTGGTTGCTGTCGGCTATGGCGAGCACCTGAGCGCCTTCTTGCTCAGAAATAAACTCTCCTTTTTTGTTGAGTAACTTTAGGGCATTCCAGTTGCTGGGGTTATGGCTGGCTGTAATGATAATGCCCCCTGCTGCTTGCTCTTCCTGAACGGCAATTTCTACTGTGGGAGTAGTAGAAAGCCCTATATCTACTACGTTTAGTCCTACGCTTTGCAGGGTGGCGGTTACTAAGCGGCTAATGACTTCTCCGGTTGTACGAGCATCTCTTCCTACCACTACTTTGTGTTGTGAGGAGCGCTCTATCACCCAAGTGCCAAAAGCAGCTGTAAACCGTACTACATCTTGCGGCGTTAAGGACTTGCCCGGTTTGCCACCTACTACCCCTCTGATTCCTGATATAGACTTAATGAGTGCCAAGGTTATTTTCTGAGTTTAGTCCACAAAGTTATCGGTTTTTGTGTTGGAATTGGGCAGAGTTTTTGGTAAATAGGTGAGTTTTTTTACAATGGAGGGGGTTCTTCAAATTCTGGCAAGGCGTCTATAGCACGAGGGGCATCTAAGAAAAAGCCGCCTTTGATACGGTCGCAAGGATAGCCAAACAGGCATTTTTCTTTAATGAGGCGTGCCACTTCGTCTGGTACCATTTTTTCCCAACCTTCTTCTGCATGTTGAATCATTTTTAACACATGGTCGGAAATAATGTGCAAAATGCTGAGGTTAGCATTTTTAATGTCGCGGATGCGTTGGTTGGCTATTAAGTGGGCAAACAGGTAGCGTTGTGATTCGGCAAGTTCAAAATTTTCACAAGTTCGCAGCACTTTGGTATCCTGATGCAGGAAAGGGTAGACATAAAGCCTTACATTTTTCTTAAAAAGCGTGCTGAAAGCTTCTAAAATACCGCCCGGCAGGTTTTCGTATAGTTTTTCATCAAAAATGGTTTGCAAATTGTAAATGCCTAAAATCACGCCTATCTGCTGTTTGGTTTGAGTGGCTAAGTAGCCTACTAGCCGGTGGTAGCGTTGGTAGTTAGAAATGAGGACGGTGAGTCCCTGCGAGCAAAGTATATCCACGCGGTCGAGAAAGTCTTTCTCATCAATATCGGGGTCGGCGGCTTTGAGGTCTTGCAGGGTTAGTTCGGCTATTCGCAGCGTATTGTCGGGTTGCACACCCGGTTCATGGGTAAACATTTGATAGCCAGTTTCAAGCATATCCATATTGACGTGGGTCAGCGGGCGGAATCTGCCGCGCAACACCAGTACATTTTTTTTGTAAAATGCTTCTGAAGCCTGCAATACGTTGCCATCTGGACCGAAAAGTGCCGCTTCGGTCAATCCGTGTTGTACTAATTGCAGGCTCAGTAGCCGATTGTCTACGTGTTTGAAATTAGGACCTGTTAGTCGGAACATGTCTACTTCGATGCGGTCGCGGTTCAAATTGTCCATGAGCGACTTTATCATGGCTTCTGGGTCGTCGTGCAGATAGAAGCAAGCATACAGCAGGTTGACGCCAATAATTCCCAAGGCTTGTTGTTGTAGCAGGGTATCGTTGTCGTACATTTTAACGTGCATCACTGCATCGTTAGGGGTGCTGCGCGGTGCAAGCTGAAAGCGCACGCCTACCCAACCATGCCCTTGGTTGCTCTTTTGGTAGTTGAGTGTTTCTACAGTGTTAGCAAATACAAAAAAATTGGTGTGTTCGCCACGTTTTTTATCTAAGCGCTCTACTAACAGATTATATTCATGTGCAAACATCTTCAACAGGCGCGGTTCACAAACATAGCGTTTGTCTTCTCCATAAATGGCATTGCTGAAGGTCATGTCATAGGCAGACATGGTTTTGGCAATCGTTCCCGATGCACCACCGGCTTTGAAGAATATGGAGGCAACTTCTTGCCCTGCTCCAATTTCGGCAAAAGAACCATATATTCGTTTGTCTAAGTTGATTTTCAGGGCTTTTTGGCGCGTACCCAACAACGACTCGTCTATCATGTGACCTTAGTTAAGCTTAAATAAACAGTCAATAGTGCTGTGTTTCAGTTGCAATACAGTTGCAAAAAAAGGTAAATTTGTGTTTCATATTTTCGGCTTAAAGTTACGCTCTTTTCACGAGATAGCTGGCTGAACCTACGTCTTTTACAGCTTGTTTTAATGATAACGCGTGCTATACAAAACCATTGTCAGACATGAAAACAAAATTGTGGGTACTGCTTGCAGCCATATCAGTTGTGTCTGGATGCAACACCCCTGAACCTGCCAAAAGTGGCAAAATGACGTTAAACCTTTCTATCCACTACGATGGACAGCCTTTAATATTAGCAGATAAGCAATATCGCAATGCTAATGGCGACGTGTTTACCATAGAGCGATTTCAGTTCTATTTAAGCAACGTAAAGTTCAGAAATTCAGTAACACGCGATTCTTTTGCTGTGCCTAATAGCTATCACTTAGTTGTTCGAAAAGAAAATACGCACTTGTTCGATTTACCCTTTGAAGTGCCAGCAGGTAAATACGACCTGTTGGAATTTGCCGTAGGGGTAGACCCTAAGCGCAATCTTTCTACAGACCAAGTAGGCGATTTAGACCCCTCTAACAACATGGCTTGGGACTGGAATACTGGCTATAAGTTCGTGTTATTAGAAGGCAGATTGTTCCCGCCTGCTGGCAATCCGCGCGGGCTGGTTTTTCACATCGGCGGAAATGAAAACTACCGTGTGATTCGCTTGCCACTGAATACTATTGTCGATACACAAAATCATGCTCAACACAATATTGCTGTCAACGTAGAAGTATCGGCTATGTTCAATGCGCCCCACGTGATTAACCTAAATCGGCAAAGTACAGTGATGATGGGACCTATTGCCTCTCAAGTAGCCGATAATTATGCAGCTAACATGTTTAGCATTCGCTCAGTAAGCCCTTGATAATGCCATTGATGCAATAAGAGAATCATTTAAAACACATTCCTCCTTGCCTGTTGCCTCTGCTATTGCTTGCATCTTCTATTGCGCAGGACATGTGGCATTGATTACCGCTAACCCAGTAGTAGGACAACAGGCAAACGCTTGGAAAAGCGCCAAACAAAGACCTGCTTTCTCGGGAAGCTCTACTTTTATTTTTTGGCTTGTAAACAGCTGATTTGCATAACAGTTAGAAATGGTTTGCGTTTGTTCGAAAGCCCTTTGCAAACTTTTTCGTATTTTTTCCTGCTTCAATTTTTAAAAATGACTACAATTAAACTTGCTCTGGACTGGTTTATTAATAGTTTGCACATAGGCATTATTGTTGCGCAGGAGAAAAATTGGTTAACAGATTCAGCTATTAAGCTTTCACTGGTAAGCCCTCAGGAAGACCACTACGCTACCGACACATTCCAAAAACTTGTTAATGGAAAAGTAGATATAGCCATTTGTCCACCGGAACAATTGATAGAGGCTTATCGGCACAACAATAGGGAGTGTGTGGCAATTGCTTCTTTGTTACAACCTCGAGCAACAGGATTTGCTATCCGCCCCAATGTTCAGCCTGTTTACGCTGCTCTTGAGCTTCCTTATGAGTCTTATATTGTACAACAGGTATCTAAGCATGTTAAAATAGCTGATCCACAGGTGCAAATTGTTCCCAAATTAGATACTTGGGAAGCATTTAAAAGTGGGCAAGCTAGTATGTGCTGGATATTTCAACCGTGGGAAGGAGCCGAAATGGAAACCAATGCCATATCCGGAGAGTATATTTCACTTCATCAGGCGGGAGTTCCCTATCCGAATTGTCCACTGCTAGTGTGCAAAAGAAACTGGGCGCATAACAATCGTTCGCTTATTCGAACATTTTTACATGCTGTTGGAGCAGGCTTTGGGTTTGCCCGAGATCATATTCGCGAAGCTATACACATCTTGAAACTGCATATCCCACAGCGGGTTGAGTTTCATGATAAAATGCTCTTCAAGGCAATGGTAGCTACCAATCAGGTGAGCTTAGACATGTTTGAGCGCTGGGGCATTCTTCAAGTATCTCTCTTTCGGCAATATATCGGCTGGTTAAAAGAAAATGCTGCACTCCAATTACCAATAAATCCTGAGGAAATGCTCACTAATGAGTTTTTAGAGTAAGCTTTCACCAAACAATATTGTTAGCGTAACAGATAGCTAACGTGTAACAAGCACACACTATCCTTCCATTCATGGCTAAAAAATACAACTAACAAGCTTTTTCTATGAATCCTTGCTTTTTATTTTTATCTGTAAATAGCTGATTGCCAAATAAATTATCTGGTGTTATTTAGTTTTCGTCAAACAGAGTGTTTGTTTGATAAAAAGCCAGAACTCTTTGCGCAAGGCTGCATTGGTAAGGGTGCGCCACATCATTTGCAGAGTTTGAGCTATTCTGTTGGGGTGATGTTTTGTATTAGGTTCAGCTGGTTGCCTATTGTCGACAGTTCTAGAAGAAGTGCTGGGCTGTGTAGTATCTGCTTGCTGGTGAGGTATGTTGTCAGTATTTTCTGCTGGCTTAGGCGGTATATTTTTGAAGGTATAGCCTATTTTTTTAGCTAGTTCGTCTGCACGAATAAATTTCTTTTTAGCCGCTTCTTGGTAACCGAGCTTTTCTTCCAACAATCCCAAATTATTAAGCACTATCGCATCATCAGGGTCTAACTCTAAGGCACGCCGGTAGTCTTCAATAGCACCGTGTAAGTCGCCCAAGGCATCTTTAACAAAGGCGCGGCTGGCATATCGGTAAGGATTGTGGGGGTCTAGCTCCTGAGCGAGGTTCATAGCTGCCAGCGACTCTTCTTTTCTGTTCTGGTGAAATAACACAACTCCTCTTTCGCTGATGATGTGGGCGTTGTATGGCTCGATAGATAGTGCCTGCTCGTAGTAGTGCATAGCCAGCTCGAAGTGTTGTTGCAAAAAGTGGTTGTAGCCCAAGTGATATAAAGCTGGAACAAAGCGGCTTTCTTGGCGCAAAATAGCTTCAAACACTTCTATAGCCGCCGCATAGTTGCCGTTGCGACTGTGCAAAATGCCCACCTCTAACTGCTCGTTCAATTCCATTGCTCACTAAATTTTTTAACACAAACGCTTGCCGGTACATTTTGTTTGGCAAACAAAGGTACAACAAAAGATTTTTTCAGCTCTTATCGTTTTTGTACCTTTATATGATGATTCAGGCTTTTACTTGCTAACCAAATGTTGAAAATGATGACTATGAACAAGGATATATTGCTACAAATAGCAGGCATTACGCTTACACGGCTCCCTCACCCGCCTTGTTTGAAAATCACTTATGAAGGTTATAATACCGATGAAGAATTTATAGAATTTCATCAAAAATTATACGAGCTTTACAAGAATTTGCAGAAAAGTGAGAAAAATATTTTTTTTCTGTCTGATTTTCGCCATGCAGAAGCTATTTCGCTGACAGCCGTTGAGTGGTTTAACCAAGAAATGATTCCGCTATATGCCACTTCTGGGCGATTTCGCGGCGCGCTGATTGCTCCTCTCGACCCTTTCAGCCGTTTTAGCATGGAAGAGTATTTACAAGGCGCTATCCGAGCTGTGATGCAAATGCCTAATGCCCACTTGGTAGATGCTCGCCAAAAAGTATTCGCCAATGAAGCTGATGCTTTGGCATGGCTTGAAAAGCAAATAATTTGACAATCAGCATATTATAACAATTGCTTGTCTGCTGTAAATGTGCGAACTTTGCAGCAGTAAAGCTGCTGCCATGGTCAAAATGCCGCCTTCTAATCATTCTCATTCGGTTGCTGTTGTTAAGAAAGACTTGCGAAAAATTACTTTATCCGATTTGCAGGCATTCATGGCTGCCTGTGGGCAACCTGCTTTTCGTGCCAAACAAATACACGAATGGCTTTGGAAAAAATCTGTTACCGATATTGCAGCCATGACCAATTTGCCCCTTTCTTTGCGCGAGCAGTTGGCAGCTCAATTCGAGGTTCGTCCAGTTAGCATAGCCCAACAGCAAACAAGCCACGATGGCACTATCAAACTTGGCTTGCGCCTCCACGACCAACACTTAGTAGAAGGTGTGCTCATTCCTACCGAAACGCGTATGACCGCTTGTGTTTCTTCGCAAGTAGGCTGTTCACTCACCTGTAAATTTTGTGCTACTGGTTATATGGAGCGGGTGCGCAATTTAGATGCAGCTGAAATTTATGACCAAGTAGTAATTATTGACCGCTTAGCTAAGCAACGCTACCAAAAGCCTTTAACCAACATTGTGTATATGGGCATGGGCGAACCTTTGCTCAACTATGCCAACGTGTTAGAGTCCATTCGCCTTATCACTTCACCAGCAGGATTAGGATGGTCGCCCAAAAGAATTACTGTATCAACGGCAGGCATTGCCAAAATGATTCGCAAGTTGGGCGACGATAAAGTTAAGTTTAACTTGGCTTTATCGCTCCATGCGGCTAACGACCAAAAGCGCAATCAAATTATGCCCATCAATGAAAGCAATAGCCTTGTAGCTTTGCGCGATGCCCTGAAATATTTTTATGCCCAAACCAAAGGCGAAATTACGTTCGAGTACATCGTATTTTACAAATTCAACGATACGTTGCAAGACGCCGAAGAACTTTACCGCTTTACTAAGCATGTGCCTGTTAAGGTCAATATCATCGAATATAATCCTATTTCTGAGGCGCAATATGCCAATACCGACCCTGCTACGTTAGATAAATTTGCCGCTTATTTAGCGGAACGAGGCGTAGTAGTCAATATACGCCGCAGCAGAGGCAAAGACATTGATGCGGCTTGTGGACAATTGGCTATCAGAAATCAATCGCAATTAGAAGCCTAACCCCACTCGGAAAAAATTGCCCATAGCTTTTTTTTCTTGAAAAGTAATAATGTAATCAACCCGCAAAATTTTAAATATTTTTTCAATGCCAACAGTCAGCTCGGCATATGCGGGCAATTGCTCTGTGTGAAGCACGTGCAAACCGAGTACCTCTTGCCAACGCAATTTTTTCAATAGCGGAATTTTGTTGAAAATAAATCCATTGAAGTGGTGCTCGGCATGCCCTTCCACAAAGAAGCCAGAGGTGCTGTATTGGTAGTAGGGCAGTGCGCGAAAACTTTGTAGTATTGCCGGATTAAAGATAGTTTGGGTAGTGTTGAAATGTTTCAAATCCATCAATTCCACCCTTTTGGCATTTAGAAAAGTACCTGTTGAAAAATCGTATTCCATACTGCCCAGCATACCCAAGTTGAGATTGTCTTCTACCGAAAGGCTAATAAAATCGAAGTTTACATCAGCCATGCCTTTTCGATAGGTAAGAGTAAAAACAGGATATTGCGAGCCCAAAAAAATTCGTCGGTTAGGAAAGCTTCTGTACTGGCTACCGGGCTGATAGCGCATCCTTATTCCTGTAAGGAAAGCATTATGTGCTTCAAAAGCAGGAAGGTCTTTAAAAGGGTCTAAGGGGTTATTGCTGGTATACGCGCGTGCGGGAATATCGCGACGCAAAAAAGTGGGCAAAGTTTCGGCATTGGTTAGCGGGCTGCGGCGTTCCCAACGAACTGAGACTAATATGTTTAATCCGCGTGCTATCTGCGCTCCGCTTTGTATAAGTGCATACGATTTTTCGTATAATTTCATGAAGTTTTCTTCTTGCAAAAGCGTGTAAATGGTGTTGTGCAACACTGGAATAGCATCTGGGTTGAATTGTGCTGCCTTGTTGCCTGCTTCGGCTAATAAGTAAAGTCGGTTGATGGCATTGAAACGATGCGAAATGCCTGCACTGCCATAGGGACGTTGCAGGGTAAATCCATAGTGCAAGTTTCCGAAAATGGCGGTGTTGCGCGTGCGGGCACTATCGTAGCGATTCATTTGCAAGTTTAAGTCCAATGCCCAGCCTTCTACAGTGTTGAACTGGATGCCATTAATAGGAGCAGAGATGTCGAAATTGAGCCGACTAACCGATTTGTTGTACCGATAGCCGCTGATGATGTTTATGGGCTTGAATTTGTTGCGAATGCTATCTACCGAGTCTTTATAAGCCACCGATTCGGTTACTTGTCTGATGCTATCTTTGAGCAAGTAATCCGAACGTTCTTCTTCCGTTAAAGGGATAGGGCGAACTTGTGCCCAGTAATTTGAGTCGGCAGTGTTAGCTTCTCTCTCTACCCGAATAAGTTCGCCTTTGAAAAAGTTTTTGTCGTAAGGTTTATCGAGCGATTGGGAAATAACAGCAGTATCGGCTGTGGGGGTTTTTAGGGAGGGTACAGCGGTTTTTTTTCGTGCTACAGCGGTTTTTTTGGGTGCTGCTTGACGCGGTTGCTGTTTAGCATTTTCGGCAGCAGGTTTTGGTGTAGCTTGCGAGTAATACTTGGAAGGTAACACATAATTAGAAAAAACACCTGTATAACTTCCTGAGAATCGAAGTTTAATACCTAACAACTCAATTCCGCCACTACCTTCAATAACCTGTGAACCTAACATCCACACTTGTTCACTCACTGGGATATATTGTTGGCGAACGCGTACCGTATCAACAAAGTCTATGCCGGCGTCTTTGGTAATGTATAGGTCGGTGCTGTGGATACGCCAAGTGCTGTCTTGAATGTAGATGTAACCACTAAAGAGCGGTGCCCCTTTTGCGCGTGGAATAACCTGTATTTTGTTGATAGTCAGTCCTTTGTCTTTATATTCGCCAACGTATTTGAACCGGTAATGCAACATGGAAGTAGCCGCAATTGGGGAGATGAAGTTGCGCTCGCCAATGCTTTCCATGGAGTTTTCATAAAAGTTGAAACGGAAAGCCATTGCACTGTTCCAGCTGAATCCGCGATTGTTGCCACTGACTTTGGAAGCAATCATCACTTCTTTTTCTTTGTTAGGTGCTTCGAAGTAATAGCGCGAAAGCGATTCGGAGAGGTAAATGATGCCGGAGCGGTTTTTATCTAATCCGGGCAAAATAATGTCGCGTCCTAATATTTTTTTAGGAGCATTGATAATGCGCTGCAAGCCTTTAATGTACACTTGACACTCAAACCTGTCTACCTGATGGAGGTAAAACTTGCGATTGCGCTGGGCTGCCCGAATAATGGCATAGGCGGGGTCTTCATCTTTGCTGCTTACTTCTATTTCTTTAAGGACTACCGGTTGGGGCTGCATCTGAACGTTGAGCGTAAGGGTTTGACCTTTGCGCAGTTCTACTTCACGGGTTTCAGTTTGATAGCCTAAATAGCGGAAAACAATGCGTTTTTTGCCTTCTCTAACTTCCAGAAAATACTCTCCTTCGGTATTGGTGGTGGTACCATTGGAAGTGCCTTCTTCAAAAACGGTTAGGTAGGGGAGGGGCTGATTTTGCTCATCTACTACGCGTCCGCGAATTTTTTGTGCTACCCCCTCTAACGTCCAAAGACTGAGCAGCAACACTATAAACAGTTTTTTCATTATGAACAGGCATCTACCGTTGTGTAAACTATTAGTGCTTCAAAGATGTTGAATCGCACTGAAAAGTGGTTTGCACCACAAGAATAATTTTTTAAGGCGGGTTTGTACTTGGCACAATGCGGAGCCTTATTGAGCAGATTGTTTTTTATGCTGTTGTTCTTTGCAAACAACCTCTGTGTAGGGTACAAGGGGTTAGGGTGCTGCTTCCATCTGCCGAGTATAAAAAGCAAGACCTTGCAAGATGCCGCATTTGCAAGGTCTTTGTTGTGGTATTAACGGGTTTGCAGTCTGCTTACTTGCAAAGAAAGCGCGTTTTACAGTTTGAAAACTTCTTGAAGTTGTTTGACGTAGTCGAGTTTTTCCCATCCGAAGAACTGCACATGGTGCAATTGCCGGCGCCTGATTTCTTCTTTGGTGCCGTTTTCCTCTTTGAGTTCTACGCGGAAGGTTTCTATTTGTTTTTCGAATGGCTCGCGTCCCATGTGTCCGTAGGCGGCAGTGGGCGAAAAAATTGGATTTTTGAGCCCGAAGCGTTCAATAATAGCACGCGGACGCAAGTCGAACATTTCTGTTACCACGTCGGCTATTTGTGAGTCGCTCAGACCAGTTTTAGCAGTACCATAAGTATTAACATTTACTGAAACTGGTCGGGCTACGCCAATGGCATATGCTACTTGCACCAGTGCCTCGTCGGCTACGCCTGCTGCTACTAAGTTTTTAGCGATGTGGCGGGCTGCATAGGCAGCACTTCTGTCCACCTTAGAGGCATCTTTGCCTGAAAAAGCACCACCGCCGTGTGCTCCCTTGCCCCCGTAGGTGTCTACAATAATTTTGCGACCCGTAAGTCCAGCGTCGCCGTGCGGTCCGCCAATCACAAACTTGCCAGTTGGATTAATGTGGAAGATGGTGTTTTTATCAATTAATTCGGGAGGAATAACGCGTGGTATCAAAATGTTGATAATGTCTTCTTTGATTTTTTGGAGCATGGCAGTTTCACTGGCAAACTCATCGTGTTGCGTAGAGAGTACGATGGTGTGGATGCGCTTAGGTTTGCCGTTGCTGTCGTATTCTATGGTAACTTGTGCTTTGGAGTCGGGGCGCAAATAGGGCATTAGGTGGAGCTCGTTTTTACGGATGTTGGCGAGTTCTTTCATCAATTGATGCGAATAAGCCAATGCCATTGGCATGTAGTGGGCTGTTTCTTTGGTAGCGTAGCCAAACATCATACCTTGGTCGCCAGCGCCTTGTTCCTTATGAGTAGCTTGGTCTTCGTCTACGCCGCGCGCAATATCGGGTGACTGGCTGTGCAGGGTAACAATTACGCCACAAGACTCAGCATCGAAACGATACTGGTCTTTGGTGTAGCCAATGCGACGGATAGTTTCACGCACCACATCGGGAATTTCTACATACGCCTTTGTCGTTACTTCGCCGGCTACTACTACTAAGCCGGTGGTTACCAAAGTTTCACAAGCTACACGCGAATCAGGGTCTTGCGTGAGCATGGCGTCTAATACAGCATCAGATATTTGATCTGCAATTTTGTCAGGATGTCCCTCTGAAACAGACTCCGAAGTAAACAAATAAGCCATTTTTGAAACGAATCGATTAAAATTTGAACTTGATAGTATTTGCCGGAGAGGTTCTCCCCTCCATAATGTCTAATAGCGGTACACGGTAATAAAAAGTCTTATTGTTGTCTTGTAACTCCCCGTTGGGGTTGCTGAACGAGCGAATTTTGCCTGTTTGAGGACGTACCACACACACATATGCTGCTCCTTGCAAAAGGGTTTGCATTTGGGCAGCTCCTTCGGGCGTACTTCGCAGCACTGCTAAGTCGGCAAGGGCACTGATGGGTGTGCGCTCTGTGCGGCTCAATTCTTTTTTCTTAAAAGTAAATATGTTGGTACCATTCAACTCGGCTTGTTCTTGCGACTGATTAAGTGCTGCATTCAGAGCTTCTATGTGCTGAAAATCGAAACGCATGCCAAATACGTATTGCTCATGGTCATTAATTGCCTGTACGTTCTGGATGCCTTGGATTTGTGCGAGCCGTTCTGTGCCTTTGGCAAAGGCTGAGTCTATCTGAGCAAAAGAGGTGCGGTCTTTAGCCATTTGCATGCTCATAGCCATGTCTATCAGGCTTTTGCTACGGCTCATATCTAACAGAAAGACGTAGTTGCCGCTTCCTTGCTTGCTGATAGTAATTTCTTCCCGAATTTCAAAGCAAGACAGGCACATGCAAGCAACTAATAAGAGCAGTAGGCTCCGAACCATGCAAAACTGAAGTGAGGCACACATAATCAGTTATTTGACCAATTTTTTGTAGCGAATGCGCTTAGGTTCTACGTAGCCTTCTTGTTTGCGACGAAACTCTTCATAGTCGGAGAAGTTGCCTTCGAAAAAGCGCACTTTGGAGTCGCCCTCAAATGCTAAGATATGTGTAGCTACGCGGTCTAAAAACCACCGGTCGTGAGAGATGATAACTGCACAGCCGGCAAAGTTTTCTAACCCCTCTTCTAAGGCGCGGAGTGTGTTCACGTCCAAATCGTTAGTGGGTTCGTCGAGCAGCAAAAGGTTGGCATCTTGTTTTAGGGTCATGGCTAAATGTACGCGGTTGCGTTCGCCGCCGGAGAGTTGCCCTACTTTTTTCTGCTGGTCTGCACCGTTAAAATTAAAGCGGCTAACATAGGCGCGCGAGTTGATTTCTCTGCCGCCAACCAGCATAATTTCCTGCCCACCTGAAATGGTTTCCCACACGGTTTTGTTGGGGTCTAAGTTGTCATGGGTTTGGTCTACATAAGCCCAGCGCACAGTTTCGCCAATTTCAAATGTGCCGCTGTCGGGTTTTTCAATGCCTGTAATGAGTTTAAACAGGGTGGTCTTTCCTGCTCCGTTTGGACCTATCACCCCCACAATACCGCCTTGTGGCAGCGAAAAAGAGAGATTTTCGAATAAGAGTTTGTCGCCATAGGCTTTGGAAACGTTGTGTGCTTCAATCACTTTAGCCCCTAAGCGAGGACCGGGCGGAATGTATATTTCGAGTTTTTCTTCTTTCTGCTTGGTTTCTTCGCTCAGCATGCTTTCATAGGCATTCAAGCGCGCTTTTTGTTTTGCCTGACGGGCTTTGGGTGCCATGCGTACCCACTCTAACTCGCGTTGTAGGGTACGTTGGCGTTTGCTCTCCTGCTTTTCTTCTAATGCCAAGCGGTTTTGTTTTTGTTCTAACCACGAAGAGTAGTTGCCTTTCCAAGGGATGCCTTCGCCGCGGTCTAATTCCAGAATCCAACCCGCTACGTTGTCCAGAAAGTAGCGGTCGTGTGTAACGGCAATTACTGTTCCTTTATATTGCTTGAGGTGCTGCTCTAACCAATGTACCGATTCAGCATCTAAGTGGTTGGTAGGTTCGTCGAGTAGCAATACGTCTGGCTGTTGTAAAAGTAAGCGGCACAGGGCTACGCGGCGTTTTTCCCCTCCCGAAAGGTGAGCAATGAGCGCATCTTCGGGCGGACAGCGGAGCGCATCCATAGCGCGCGCTAACTTATTGTCCAAGTTCCATGCATCGCAGGCTTCCAATTTTTCTTGGATAACCGCTTGACGCGCTAATAGCTTATCGAAATCTGCATCGGGTTCGGCAAACTTTTCGCCAATAGCTTCGAATTCGCGCAGTAAATCTACAATTTCCTGTACTCCTTCTTCTACTACTTGACGTACTGTTTTGGTAGGGTCCAGTTGAGGTTCTTGCTCTAACAGCCCCACTGTATAACCGGGAGAAAAGACTACCTCGCCCGAATAATTTTTATCTATACCGGCAATAATGCGCAACAAAGATGATTTGCCCGAACCGTTAAGCCCCAGCACACCAATTTTTGCGCCATAAAAAAACGAAAGATATATATTTTTGAGCACTTGCTTGGAAGGAGGGTAAACTTTACTCACCCCTGCCATAGAGAAAATAACGGTTTCGCTCATATACAGCTGCGCATTTAAATCCAAGGATTTTTCCGTGCGATAGGCAAAAACAGCGCAAATATGCAAAATAAAATCTGTATTATTGTTGTATGCGGGCAATTCAAGCCTCTTAAAACGTATTTGCAACAACCATGCTATTGGGCGACACTACTGCGCAAACAGTGTTTAATCATCCTTTTATTGGCAACATTCTACTCGACTGCCAAATGCGGGTGCTCTCGTACAATGAGTTAGCTGCAAAAACCATTCAGCATTTTTTTGGATTGTCTATTGCCGAAGGCTCTTCTTTTCTGCGCTATGCTTCCACAGAGGACCAACGCAAGCGCATGATACTCAACTTTCAACAGGCGCTACAAGGGGACCCCGTTCAGTTTGAAGTTGACCTTACCGATAGCAGTGGAAATTGTTACCGGTTTGCGAGCATGTATGTGCCCATTAAAAACCAAGCAGGAGAGGTGCATCAGGTGCTTTTTTCAGCGTACGATGTGAATGAGATGCGCCAACAATCACAACTTATTGAACAGCAAAGGCAAGAGCTGGTAAAACTGGAAAGTATTTTTAAGGCGCTGTTTGAACATCACTCCCATGCCAATTTGTTGCTATCGCCCGAAGGGCAGCTATTGGCTATTAATGCCCGTTCAGCAGTGCTATTGAAAAAATTTAATCTTCCCCCTCTGCAGCCTAAAGACCATTTTTTTAATGCGATAAACCACTCGCCCTTAGAGTCGCTTAAACCACTCATTCAACAAGTCATTGCAGAAAAAGTTTTCATAGAGCAAGAAAAAGATCTGTTTGGCGACGACAAAAAAAATTACTGGATACACCTTTGTCTTGTGCCTATTTTGTACCCCGACGGCAGTTTGTTGGGGGTATTTGTGCAAATGAAAGACATTAATCATCAGAAAAAAGCCGAAGAGCTGATGCAAAGGCAACAAGAACGCCTTCGCCAATCGGAAGGTCAGCTAAGGGCTATGTTCGACAACTCTTCGGACGTTAACATATTGGTAGGAGCCGACTATCGCATCATTTCCTTTAACAAGCGTGCGGTTGATATCATGCTGGAGCAACTGCAAAAGCGCTTGCTGCCGGGTTTAGACATCCGCACTTTTGTGCTAAGTGAACGGCAAACTGTTTTTGAACAACATTTCCAAGCTGCACTTCGCGGGCAATACATCAGTTTAGAGGTTGAAATACCTAACTACAAGGGCGAACGAAACTGGTACCGATTTACGTATACGCCTGTTATCGACCGCTTGGGTACTACTTCTGGCGTCATCATTAATGCTATTAATATCAACGAGCGCAAGCGCAATGAAGAAAAAATACTGAGGCAAAACGAACAAATCAAAAAATTTGCTTTTCTCACTGCTCATAGGCTTCGCGCACCCGTAGCAAGTATCTTGGGCTTGCTCAACATTTATGATATGGATGGCGCCAACATGAGCCACCGAGAAGTATTAGAGCTTATGCATCGTATCCGAACAGCCACCGAAGAGCTCAACTATGCCATTAGTGAAATGAATCGTTCATTGGAACCGTTCCAAGCCGACAGTATTACAGCGCAGCAAGCCTCTGATGTTTCGGTGATTAATGATACCGCACATCCTTTGTCGGTAATGCTGATAGACGACGACCCTATTGTAAACATGGTCAGCAAAACGTTGTTGCAGCGCAACTATCCGGGCATTGTAGTGCATGCTTTCCTAAAAGCCGAAGAAGCACTGCAATTTCTTAAAACGACCAAAGAACAGCCATCATTAATTCTGTTAGATATTATTATGCCTCATATGAATGGCTGGCAGTTCCTACAAGCCTTTGAACAACTGCCTCATCGACCGCCCGTATTCATGCTTTCTTCTTCGCTGCGCCAGTCTGACCGCGAGGAAGCTCAAAAACATCCTACTGTTGTTGATTTTATTGCCAAGCCCATTGATTCAGAAAAAATAAAAGGCATACTAAAATTTTTAAAGGCTTCAAAACAGCCTTTGCCGTAAATTTGCAAACGCTTCACCAAACTCTTTTCTCATGAATACAAAATATGATGTTGTGATAATCGGTTCCGGACCGGGAGGCTATGTAGCTGCCATTCGTGCAGCACAACTCGGTATGAAAACCGCTATTATTGAAAAATACAGCACACTGGGTGGCACTTGCTTAAATGTGGGCTGTATTCCTTCTAAAGCCATGCTCGACTCGTCGGAACATTTTCATAATGCGCTGCATCACTTCAAAACCCATGGTATCCAAATAAGCGATCTGAAAGTCAATTTAGAACAAATGATTCAACGCAAACGCGAAGTGGTGAGCAAAACTTGTGAAGGGGTAGCGTTTTTAATGAAAAAAAATAAAGTAGATGTTTACCACGGCGTAGGATCGTTTGAAAGCCGTCATCAAATAAAAGTAACCGCTGCCGATGGCAACATACAACTGTTAAATACCGACAAAGTGATTATTGCTACTGGCTCAAAACCCATCATTTTACCGGGCATTCCCTTCGACAAAAAGCGATTTATTACTTCTACCGAAGCCTTAGAACTCAAAGAAATTCCCAAACATCTTATCATTATTGGCGGAGGGGTTATTGGCATGGAAATCGGTTCTATCTACGGGCGAATGGGTGCAAAAGTAACCGTAGTAGAATACACTGACTCGCTCATTCCCACCATGGACCGCACACTGGGAAAAGAGTTGCAAAAGGTACTTGCTAAGTTGGGCTTTGCCTTTCACTTTAAACACAAAGTAACTGGCGGACATCTGGAAGGCGAAGAGGTAGTACTAACGGCTGAAAATGATAAAGGCGAAACGGTTACTTTCCGAGGCGACTACTGCTTGCTGGCTACCGGACGCCGTCCTTATACCGAAGGATTGGGGTTAGATAAAGTAGGCGTAAAATTAGACAGCCGCGGCAGAATAGAAGTAAACGAACACTTGGAAACCAATATACCCGGCATTTATGCCATTGGTGACGTAATTCGCGGACAGATGTTAGCACACAAAGCCGAAGAAGAAGGTGTGCTGGTAGCAGAAATCATGGCGGGACAAAAGCCACACATCAACTATC
Organism: Bernardetiaceae bacterium; assembly: GCA_025056255.1. Taxonomy (GTDB): domain Bacteria; phylum Bacteroidota; class Bacteroidia; order Cytophagales; family Thermoflexibacteraceae; genus Rhodoflexus. The sequence continues at coordinate 111,684 of JANWVT010000004.1, forward strand.
TGCTCATCCCCGGTGTAGTGTATACTTGGCCAGAAGTAGCTGGCGTGGGCTATACCGAAGAAGAATTAAAAAATGCTGGTAGAAAATACAAGGTGGGCTCCTTCCCTTTTAAAGCCTTAGGCCGTGCACGTGCAAGCATGGATACCGATGGTTTGGTAAAAGTACTTGCCGATGCACAAACCGATGAGATTTTGGGTGTGCACATTATTGGTGCCCGAGCTGCCGACATGATTATGGAAGCCGTAGTAGCTATGGAATACCGCGCCTCGGCAGAAGATATCGCCCGTATGAGTCATGCGCATCCTACTTTTAGTGAAGCTATGAAAGAAGCCTGCTTAGCCGCTACAGAAAACCGCGCTTTGCATATCTGATGCCTTCCCCGACAGATTTTTACTGTCGGAAAACAGAAGGTGAGATACTAATGTGTAGCATCATTGCTGCCAGTAAGCCCCAATGGCAACAGCTAAGTATACTTGCTGTAAGCAGTATTTTTAAACCAAGCACAGAAACCTCGGTGTGGAAAAACTTTCGACACAGGTATATGCATATGGACAGGCGTGCAATAAGCGCGCTCTGTCCGCTGTGCTATGGTGTTTGTTCTTAAAGGGTTATTCGGTGAGGACACGAATAATAGCGATGAAGATAAATAACAGCAACCAGCAGCGGCGATGTGTGGTAAAAGACAAGATGGCAGGATGGACAGGATACTAATTGCGTTGTTGCGTGTTTTCACAAGTGCACAAATATCAAATTGGGTTGTTTGTGAGCATGTGAACAGAGGCAGCAGATTTTGAAATAACCGTCCACGCCGCTTCTCCGTTCATCAAGTTTGCCTTCATCGAGACGAACCTGACAAGTATCTAGTTGCCAAATTATTCAAATCGCAAAGACTCTATGGGGTCCAATTTGGAGGCTTTAAAGGCTGGATAATAGCCAGATATAATGCCAACTGCTATGCACACTACCAGCGCTACTGCCATCCACACCCAAGGAACAATAAATCCTCCCGATTCTACTAACACGGCAACCAAATTGCCAATGAGGATACCCAGGACAATGCCAACCAGCCCACCAATAATGCAAATTACGATGGCTTCTATGAGAAACTGCTCACGAATGCGCTGCGGAGTTGCCCCGAGGGCTTTGCGAATCCCAATTTCGCGGGTTCGCTCTGTTACCGAAACCAGCATAATATTCATTAGCCCAATGGAAGCTCCTAACAGTGTGATAAGCCCAATACCAAAACCGCCAATTCGAAGTCGGTCGCTGATGCTGTTGAGGGCTTCCTGTGCTGTTTCATTTTTTTCAATCAAGAACGATTCAGGCTTGCCCAGCGGGTCGCGCCGGATCAGTCGGAAGCGTCCCGTGGCTTCACCCATCAGATATTCCAAATCGGCGGGGTTGCGCACAATACAAGTAGCCCTGTAGTATAGCCTGCGTCCATTGGCAAGTGCTACGGCTTTTTCAAAAGGAATCAGCACGTTGCGATTCAGCCCGCCACCGCCCCCAAAGCCACCCTTATCTTTCAGTACACCAATCACGCGGAACTGATTGCCCAGTAGCAAAATAGGCTGATTAAGGGCTTTTTCAGCATTTGTAAACAGCATTTGGGCTACTTCGTTGCCAATAATAGCCACAGGAACACCATTGCGCAACTCTACGGTAGAAAAGTTGCGCCCATGTTCCAAGTCGCCGCCTACTGTTGCCAGATAGTTCTCATCTACGCCAATCACCGATATGTTGGGGTTGGTCTTTTGCGAACCATTCTTGACTTCGGCTGTTCCGCTGAGTGTTGTTTGCAAAGCTACCGGTGCGATTTCTTCGAATCGGCGTTTGAAGGTAGTGATTTCTTCATAAGAAATAGGTTCTGCTTGCGTGGTATTAACCCCCATTTGTTGCCTGCGGCGGCGGTCTAAGTCACTGATGTTAAAGGTGTTGGCACCTAAGTCTGCCAGTCCTTCTGAAACCGAGTTTTGAATAGCATCTATGGCAGTAAGAATACCTACCAATGCCGTAATGCCAATAGCAATAATGGCGGCTGTTAGCGAAGTTCTTAACAAATTATCGCGAATGGCTTTAATAGCTTCGCGAACATTTTCGGTAAAAATCATCTTATAAAAAAGCGATAGGCAAATATAAAGGATGTTCCCAGAGTTTGCATGTAACTTTGTAGCTTTCAACAGATGTATGACCGTAGTGCCATATAAGAACAGACCAGAGAGTAAAAAAACTCAGGTGGCAGATATGTTTGACAATATCTCGCCCCGATACGATTTGCTCAACCGCCTGCTCAGCGGAGGAGTTGATATTTACTGGCGCAAGAGAGCCGTTGGCAAGCTAGCGCCAGCTCGCCCAAAACTGATACTGGATATTGCTACCGGAACGGCAGAACTTGCCATAGAAGCACTTTCGCTCCAGCCTGAAAAAGTTATTGGGGTAGATATCTCAGAAGGCATGCTCGCTTTTGGTAGGCAGAAACTTGCTAAAATGGGCTTACAGGGCAAAATAGAACTGCAAAAAGGCGATTCGGAAGCTCTTGCGTTTGCAGATAATACTTTTGATGCAGCAATGGTAGCCTTTGGTGTGCGAAATTTTGAAAACTTAGATAAAGGACTGGCAGATATTTACCGCGTACTCAAACCGGGTGGCATGCTCGTCGTGTTGGAATTTTCACAGCCATCGGTGTTTCCCATTAAGCAGTTGTACAATTTTTACTCTCGATACATATTGCCACGCATTGGAAAGGCTATTTCCAAAGACGCGGCTGCTTATGACTATTTACCTGAATCGGTGCGAGAATTTCCTTACGGAGCAGTATTTTTGCAGCACATGCACAAGGCAGGATTTGCTGAAACCCAATGCGAACCCCTCACCTTCGGCATCTGTTCTATCTATACGGGCAAAAAATCAACTATCTTGTAAGATTATGGCATGAATTTTTACACTTGCTTAACGTAGCTTATTTGTTCTGAATTCATGCAATTTTTAGCGATTGGAATAGTGCTGCTCATGATGCTGTTTGCTCATGAGGGGGCGGCGCAACAAAGAAAGCGCAACAATACAGGATACGGACGTAGCAAAAACATGCCCACTTACGACGAGCGCGTATTGCGCTACGGGTTTCAACTGGGGCTGCATCAGTCGCGATTTAATGTTAGCCACTCCGACTTCTTTGCCAGTGGCAAAGATACCACCACTGCCGTATTTCCGAGGTGGTCGCCCGGCTTTATGCTAGGGCTTATCACCAGTTTCCGGTTGGGAAATGAATTGTGGAACTTGCGGTTGGTGCCTAACGTGTCGTTTTATGAGCGCAGTATTGAGTACCAGTACCGGAACAACCCAGCCAACGTACACAACGAAATTTTTGAAAATACAATGGTTGAATTTCCCGTGCTGCTCAAATATAAGTCAGTGCGGCGCGGAAACCATCGAATGTACATGATAGGAGGGCTTTCTGCCAACTTTAAAGTGGCAGGTAAAAAAGAACGCCTCAACGATTTGCAGCTGCAAACCATCAATCAAAATGTGGAAATTTGCTACGGAGTGGGCTGGGACTTGTACTTTGAGTTTTTCAAATTTGCACCAGAGTTGCGCTTCTCACATGGTATTCCCAACTTGCTGATTAAGAATGGCAATCGCGTTTCTGCCAGCTTAGACCGCGTTACCACTCATCGCGTAGCTCTCATTCTCAATTTTGAGTAATAAGTCACTTGCAAGCCATGCAATTAAACAAGTCGACGATGCTTACTCGTCGCCATTACCCGTGCCGTAGCACGTTGTTGCTGTGTAACTTGTCGTAATTGCTCTTGTTGTGTGTAAGGAAACGCACTACGGCAGGTTTTTTTGCATTGACTTGTGTTCGGTCGTAGGCATACCAAATAGCTATGCTTCTTTGAAAAGCGCAAGATAAGAGCATATTCACTGCCATGCATCGTTGCAGTTAGAGAAAAATTGCTGTACAATTGGCAATTGCAGCAAGTGCACAAAACCAAGCCACTGCTCAGCTTGTACAAAAGGTTCTGACACTATTATGCGTATTTCAATTGTGCTTGTAACGGGTTATTGCTTGCGCAGTTCGAGCACTTGAACCTGATTGGCGCCGTCGGTAGCCTTCCAAACCTGCAATTTTTTCTTGTTTTCTATGAACAACCATGTTTTAGCCAAATCAGAACCTTTGCTGTCTATGGTAACGTAGGTATCGGTGGCTGTCCAGCGGAAGGGAATTTTGTCTTCTTTGGCTACGCCTAATATATTGTAATTGAGGTTTTTGATGCCTTTCCCATTGTTGCGGAAAGTGATAGTGCCAATATTGGACAAGGTGAAACCCGATTGCCCAGCAGTGTTTACCTCATATTTCTGAATACTCCAAGTACCTGCAAGGCGATGTGAGCAGGAACTTGCTAGCATTAGCCAACAAATAGCAACCATTACTTTTGATATATTTTTCATCATACCTGTTTTAAAAGTTTGATTACTTGAAGAAAATATCAATAACCTTGCCATATGTTGTTCAAAATAGTCGGTATCGAATTAGTTTGTAGAGCTCTCCCATCCATAGAACGCCTGAGGCGGCACCAACTAATGTGATAAATTCCATGAAAGAAATTGGTTGAAAGTGAAACATTTGTGCTAGTAGCGGTATTTCTATAATAGCAACTTGAACTAAAATAGAAAATATTGTGGCTACGTTGATGTATCGATTGGTAAACAAACCGATTTGAAAAATGGAAAGTTGTAGCGAACGCATGTTATAGACATTATAAAGCTGGCAAAAAGCCATTACAATAAAAGCGCCAGAGCGTGCTTTGTCAATACCTGCTGGCAGAAACCAACTGAAAGCAACTAAAGTTAAGGTGGTCATCAGTCCAGCATTAATAATTAAGAAAGGAATTGCTTCACTTGTGAGAATGTTTTCTTTCGGATTGATTGGTTTTTGGCTGAGTATATCGCCGTGCCCGCGTTCAGTAGCCAATGAAATGTCTCCAACGCCGTCAGTAACCAAATTGAGCCATAGTATTTGGGTAGCAGTAAGTGGAATTGGTAGACCCGATAGTATGGATATTATGAGAGTGATAATTTCGGCAAAATTGGTGGTAAGCAAGTAAAAACTGGTTTGTCGTGCATTGGTGAATACGATTCTGCCTTCTTCCACTGCACTGACAATAGTAGAAAAGTTATCGTCTGCCAGCACTACTTTGGCAGCATCGCGGGCTACATCCGTTCCCATCACACCCATGGCTACACCTACATCGGCGCGTTTGAGAGCGGGGGCATCGTTTACCCCGTCGCCTGTCATGGCAATCAGTTCGCCGCCTGCTTGCAATTTTTCGGCGATGCGCAACTTCATTGCAGGGGTTAGCCTTGCAAACACGTTGGTAGTATGTACAACCTGCTCAAACTCTTTCTCATCTAGGGTAAGCAGCTGCTGTTCGGTGAGGGCAAGGGTTTGGTGTTGTTCGGTAGTGTCTATGATACCGGTGGCACGAGCAATGGCAATGGCAGTATTGATGTGGTCGCCAGTTGCCATAATAACGCGGATGCCGGCGCGTTTGCAAGCAGCTACTGCGTTGCGAACATCGGGGCGAGGAGGGTCTATCATGCCCACTATTCCGGCAAAAATCAAATCGGACAGATGTTGCTCGGCAATATGGGTGGTATTGTCTGGTTCATTGCGCCAAGCAAGTGCAATCACGCGCATAGCTTGCAGCGACCACTCGTCCATCCGGTGTTTTAATTGATGTGCCCATTCATCAGTCATAGGTAAGACGCCTTCTGGGGTGGCTATGTAGGCTGACTTAGCAAGTACTTTTTCTGGTGCTCCTACCACGAGCAGTTGTCTTTGTCCTTTTGTAGACACCAGCGTTGCGCGCATTTTTAGGTTAGAATTGAACGGCAGGTCATCTATTTTGCTAATGGAAGTGTCTTGTTTGGGGAAAAAACCGCCTTTGCGTGCCAGTGCCAACAATGCTCCTTCGGTAGGATCGCCCACTAAACGATAAGTGTCTTTTTCTTTGTTGTGTTGAATGTCTGAGTTATTACTCCAACCGCAAATGGTCAGCAGTTGGCTAAGCGTAGGAATTTCCTTAGGGTCAATTATAGTTTCATCGTGCATAAAGTTGCCAACTGGCGACCAGCCTTCGCCTGTAATATCCCATTCGGGCATATTAGGAACAAACACCTTGCGTACAGTAAGCGTATTTTGCGTGAGCGTACCTGTTTTATCGGTAATGATGGTAGTAACTGCTCCCAGTGTTTCGGTTGCCGTAAACTCGCGAACAATCGCGTTGCGCTTTGCCATGCGATTGGCACCAATGGCAAGCACGATGGCAAGTACAGCCGGTAACCCAGCCGGAATGGAGGATACCATGGCAGCAATGGCAACTAACAAAACTTCGTCTAATGAGCCCTGCCGGTAGAAATAAGCAATACTAAAAAGTAAGCCGGCATTAACCACAGCAAGAACTGCCATCTGTTGGGCAAGAGCATCGGTTTTTTGTTGAAAATTGGTTTTGGTCGGTTTAATAGTGCTTAGCGAGAGTGCAATTTCGCCAATAGCAGTATTAACTCCCGTTCCTGTAACAACTGCCAGTGCATAGCCGCCTGCTACGAAAGTGCCTTTGTAGAGCATGTTGCGGCAGTCTGCCATAGGGGTATCAGCGGGCAAGCTTGCTACTGTTTTTTGCACAGGCACCGACTCGCCCGTTAGCGACGCTTCTATGGTGCGTAGGTTTTTAGCTTCAATCAGTCGCGCATCGGCAGGTATGCTGTCTCCTTCTTCCACTACAATAATATCGCCCGGTACGAGTTCACGGGCAGGCAGTGTTACTTTTTCGCCGTTGCGCAACGCCTTAGCTTGTGGTACAAGCATTGTTTTAAGCAAAGCTACGGCGTTTTCGGCACGCATTTCTTGTGCAAAGCCAATGCTTGCATTAATAATAATCACCGCCAAAATAACATACATATCTGCCTCATGTCCAGTAGCCCAAGAGATAGCTGCTGCACCGAATAATACAAATACAAGCAAACTTTTAAACTGCTTGAGGAAAATTAGCGTCCAGTGTTGCTTTCCTGCTTCGGGAATTTCGTTGTAACCATATTGCACCCTGCGGGCTACTACCTCTTGGTCAGAAAGACCATTGCGACAAGTCCCCAGTTGTCGTAGAACCTCATCGGGCGAAAATTGATGATATTTCATATGAAGTTTGGCTGTTTGGCTGAATAAAATAGCCAAACTTTTGTAAAGTCTAAGAAAAAAAACTATCTTCCAAGACTACACATTGCTAATGCATACCCAGATAGTTATGAAATACAGCCGATTTATTATTTATGAAGAGGTGGAAATACTCTACACCGACCTGAGCAATGCTACTCCGCAACAAGGGATAGAAGGACTGCGGCAACTGAGGGAAAACTGCAAGGTTCGCCCTGCAAAATCGGTACTAAGTCTGCTCAACGTGGCTAACGCCCGCTATAACAGCGAGCTAATCGCTTATGCCAAAGAAATGTCGCGCGATAACAAGCCTCATATCTTAGCCTCTTCTATATGCGGCTTCAACGATCTGACCAAACTCATGCTGAACTCTATTTTACTGTTTTCTGGTAGGCGCGATATCAAACTGTTCAATACTGTCGAAGAAAGCCTCAATTGGCTTTTGCAGCAATACCGGCAAGCCAATGTGTAGTGTAGGCATGCCTTCTAAATTTGCAGCCTGTCAGCAGTAGGGCAAAAGTTTTATATAAATTTGCCCAAAAATAACAGACATGAAAAAAATTGCGCTGCTAACTGCTGCCTGTACGTTTTTGTTATTTGTTGCCAAAGCACAAGACAATTGCCATACATGCTTGCCTAAGCAGGCAACTTCTGCCAATTATTGCCATACTTCCACTGCTTTCAACGGGCTGTGCGCACAGTTCAAAGAAAAACAAGACTTTTTTCTGTTGCTCAACGGTAAAACAGCCCGCAAAGTCAAAGTAGGCAAAGCTAACGATACAGCCTATTTGCTGAGCATTGCCAACGATAAAAACCTGAAAATCACTGCTGCTGAAATCTTGTTTATTCAACAAGCCCTGCAAAGTTGGTCAGTGGTGGAGCGCCGTTTGGGCTTTGCGATGCAGCCAAGCGGATTAGGTATCAAAATCATCCAAGAAGGCACAGGCGAACTGCCTCCTAATGGCAAAAATGTGATTGTGCATTACACCGGCTATTTGGAAGACGGTTCTAAATTTGACAGCTCAGTGGACAGAGGGCAGCCTTTCTCATTCACCTTAGGAGCTGGGCAGGTTATCAAAGGTTGGGACGAAGGTATTGCCAAACTGAAAATAGGTACTAAGGCAGTATTGCTCATTCCTGCTCACTTGGGCTATGGCAGCCGAGGTGCCGGTGGTGTAATTCCCCCAAATGCTACGCTGTTTTTTGAAGTAGAACTGCTGGGAGTAGAGTAAAATTGGAATGTGGATGGTGGAGGGCGGAATGCGAAAAACTCTAAACTCCGCAATCATAAAATCGTTAATTCAAAATTAGTTTCATGTTTGAGGAAATTACGGGTGCGACACCAAAATCATTGGGATACAGTTTTCCGGCAGAGTGGGCAAAACATCGCGCTACTTGGTTGAGTTGGCCTCATAAACAAGCCTCTTGGCCCGGAAAAATACATACCATATATCCTGTTTATGCTGAATTTGTCAAAGCAATTGCCACAGGCGAACAGGTACACATTAATGTAGCCGATGAGGCAATGAAGCAGTTTGCTTTGCAGCATTTGCAAGCGGTAGGTGCTGACCTTTCAGCTATCCATTTTCATTTTTTCCCGACCAATGACGCTTGGTGCAGAGACCATGGTCCAGCTTTTGTTATTAACCCCAAAGCAGCAGCGCGAAAAGCAGTAGTAAAATGGAACTACAACGCGTGGGGCGAAAAATATCCCCCTCACGACTTGGACAATGAAATACCCGTGCACATCGCTCGCTACCTGCAAGTGCCCTTGTTTCGCCCCGGTATTGTGATGGAAGGCGGTGCAGTAGACTTCAACGGCGAAGGAACAGTGCTCACCACTACCTCCTGTCTGCTCAACCCAAACCGCAATCCACACCTTTCACAAGCCCAGATAGAACAATACTTAGCAGACTATTACGGTATTGAACAAGTGCTTTGGTTAGGCGATGGTATCGTTGGCGATGATACCGACGGGCACGTGGATGATATCACGCGCTTTGTCAATGCGCATACTGTTGTAACGGTGGTAGAACATAATAAGTCCGATGAAAACTATGTGCCGTTGCAAGAAAACCTCAAAGCACTGCAAACCATGCGCCTGCTAAATGGCAAACAGTTAGACATTGTAGAGTTGCCCATGCCCGATGCAGTCGTTTATGAAGACATGCGCCTGCCTGCTTCTTATGCCAACTTCTATATTGCTAACTCGGTAGTAGCAGTGCCAACCTTCCGTTGCGACAAGGATGAGCAAGCATTGGAAATTTTGCAAAAGTGCTTCCCTGACCGCCGTGTCATTGGACTGGACTGCACCGATATTGTTTGGGGGTTGGGAACATTTCATTGCCTAAGCCAGCAAGAACCGGAGTAACAAAATTTTGGGTTGTTGAAGTGCGGCTTCACATGGATCATTTGCAGTTGGGCTTTATTTGACCAACTTATTTGCTTTTTTTATACTTGAACAAGTTTTTAATATCAGCCATGAGCCATCCTGCCCTTTCGGTTGTGATTCCCGTTTACAATGAGTCGTTGAACATACAGCCGCTCTACGAACGCCTTTCTGCCGTTGTGCGCAGTTTGCAACTTACTCATGAATTTATTTTCATCAACGATGGCAGCCGCGACAATACGCTGGAATTGGTACGACAGTTGGCAGCCGCCCATCCTGAGGTGAAATATATTGACCTAAGCCGCAACTTCGGACATCAGATAGCTGTTAGTGCAGGTATAGATGCAGCTCGCGGCGATGCGGTGGTCATCATAGATGCCGACTTGCAAGACCCCCCCGAACTCATCGGTGAGATGTACGCCAAAATGAAAGAGGGCTATGAAGTAGTGTATGCTAAGCGGCGGCGGCGCAAAGGCGAAAGTTTTATGAAATTGCTTACGGCGCGGGTTTTTTACCGCATTTTGGCAGCTATTACTACCATCAGTATTCCGGTAGATACAGGCGATTTTCGCATCATAGACAAAAAAGTGGTGGAAGCACTGCGCCAAATGCCCGAAACCAACAAGTTCCTGCGCGGGCAGATTTCTTGGATTGGCTATCGGCAAACCTATATTGAATACGACCGCGCCGAACGCCATGCCGGCAAAACCGGTTACACGTATCGCAAAATGTTGCGCTTTGCCTTAGACGGCATCACAGCATTTTCCAACTTCCCTATCAAAGTTGTTACTATTGTGGGCTTCATAGTATCATTTGTTGCCTTCCTGTTTGCTTGTATTTCGCTTTACATTCGCTATTTCACCAATCTGCCTGTGGAAAGAGGTTGGACGTCTATCATCATAGCTATTCTTTTTTTGGGAGGCGTGCAGTTAGTTAGCATTGGTATTTTGGGGGAATATATCAGCCGAATTAATACCGATACCAAGCGGCGCCCTCTGTATTTCATCAGAGAATCGAATATAGGCACAAAGTAACACCTGCCATTGCATACGATTATGTCTTTTTTTTCGTTCTTTGCAGCAGAATGGCAAAAAACTTGTGAAAACTTTGCAGGTAGTAACTCCAAATCTGCCGAATCTAAAAGTAAATTGTTATGAATAAAGGCTTTCGCACGATAGTAAACCTTGGCTTAGCTGCCTTCTTGGCGCTTTCCATTGTCGCTTGCAGCAAGAATAAGAAACCAACTAGTATAGATCCCGGAAAGGAATCTACTACAACAGGTTTGAAGTACGGCTCTGCCAGTGGCAAAAACAAAAACAATGAGTTCGCTCTTCGCAAATTCAAGGGGCAGCCCGATGGTCCTAACTTAGTGTATATCGAGGGCGGGCGTCACATTTTAGGTGCGTTAGAAGAAGATGTGTTGGGTGCACGCGACAACATAGAGCGCACTGTTACAGTAGCTTCTTTCTACATGGATGAAACCGAAGTAGCTAATGTTCACTGGTTAGAATATTTGCACTACGTGCGCGACTCCGGCGAACAATATTACCAAGACGCCCTGCCCGACACAACCGTGTGGGCTGCTGAACTTGCATTCAATGACCCCTACATTGACCACTACTTACGCTATCCCGGTTTCCGTTTCTTCCCTGTCGTAGGGGTTTCTTGGCGTCAGGCAGTAAACTATTGTGTGTGGCGTACCGAAGCGGTCAATCGCGGTTTAGCTATGAAAAACGGCAACAAACAGGAGAAAGCCCAAGCTAAAGCTGGCGAAAGAATTCCACTGGAAAGCGGTGTGGTATTACCCGGGTATCGCCTTCCTACAGAGGCAGAATGGGAGTTTGCAGCCAAAGGTTTGATAGGTACGCAATACTTAGACGAAATGCAAGACTACAACCGAATCTACCCATGGGACGGACACTCGCTGCGAAACCCCTATGGTAGGCAAATGGGTGAGTTTCTTGCTAACTTTAAGCGTGGGCGTGGCGACTATGCCGGTATTGCAGGTAAACTCAACGACGGTGCCATGATTACCGAATGGATTTATGCCTATCCCCCCAATGACTACGGACTTTACAACATGGCAGGAAATGTAAATGAATGGGTAGAAGATGTGTATCGTCCGCTTTCTTTTGAAGATGTAAGCGATTTGAACCCCGTTCGTACCGATGGCAAAGGCTTAAAACTGGCAGGAGGAGGTAACCGTCCTAAAGACGTAGAATATTTAGACCCTGCTAAAAACTACGATAAAGCCAACTTCATCAGCATGATTGACAACCAAGTGCGCGTGTATAAAGGTGGTTCTTGGAAAGACGTTGCCTATTGGCTGGCAATAGGTACGCGCCGCTATTTAGCCGAAGATTCTGCTACTGCCACCATTGGCTTCCGTTGTGCTATGATTCGTGCCGGCGGCAATCACTGATTATCATAACACCTTAGCAAAAGAAGAGTCATTCCGCAGCGGAATGGCTTTTCTTTTTTATGTGCTTCTTTTGCGATAACTTTTGTGTAACCGGCTATGAGTAAAAATGTGTTGATAATAGATGAAATGCATCCATCTTTGACCAACCTGTTGCAGCAAGCAGGATTCAATACCAATTATGCCCCTCAGATTACCCGCGCCGAAATATTAGCCATATTACCCGCCTATCATGTCTTGATAGTGCGCTCTAAAACGCCAATAGATGCTGAGCTAATTCATCGGGCAGCCGCCTTGCAAGTAGTGGCACGTGCTGGTGCTGGTACCGACCAAATAGACATAGCAGCGCTGCAAGCGCGCAATATTGCCCTGATTAATGCCCCCGAAGGCAATCGGGACGCCGTAGGCGAGCATGCCGTAGGCATGCTGTTAGCATTGATGAACAAATTGCTCCAAGCCGACTGCCAAGTGCGTCAAAAAATTTGGGACAGAGAAGCAAATCGCGGTTATGAACTCATGAACAAAACCGTAGGCATCATTGGATACGGCAATACAGGACAGGCTTTTGCACAAAAACTTAGCGGCTTTGGTTGTCGCGTGTTGGCATACGATAAGTACAAAAGTGGTTTTTCGGATACATACGCTGCCGAAGCTACCTTAGAACAATTGTGGGCAGAGGCAGAGATACTGAGTTTGCACATACCGCTCACGGCTGAAACGCGTGGCTGGGTAAATGAATCTTTTTTTGACAAATTTATTCATCCGGTTTGGTTCATCAACACTGCTCGGGGCGAAATTGCACCCTTAGCCGCCATTCGGGCAGCTCTGCAATCAGGCAAGCTGCGTGGGGCTTGTTTAGATGTATTGGAGCAAGAAAAATTAGACCAACTCACACCCGCACAAGCAGCCGATTTCGAGTGGCTAACCCAGCAAAACAACGTGTTGTTTTCGCCCCACGTAGCTGGATGGACCTATGAGTCTTATGAGCGCATCAATCGTGTATTAGTAGAAAAACTCGTGCGCCTTACCGGATAAAATCTCTATTTTTGTGTAGTAATTAAACCGCATACCTAATCAGCATGGCACAAACCCAAGTTTCTACTGCTCACTTTTCCCTAACACGCGAAGAGGTGCTGAATGACTATCGCATTGCTTGTGAAAGCCGTCATGCGAGCTTGATGGGGCGCAAAGAAGTGTTCATGGGAAAAGCCAAGTTTGGCATTTTTGGCGACGGAAAAGAAGTTGCCCAAATTGCCATGGCTAAAGCCTTTCGCAAAGGCGATTTTCGTGCCGGTTACTATCGCGACCAAACCTTCATGTTTGCCTTAGGCGCACTTACTTTGGAGCAATACTTTGCCCAGCTATATGCCCATGCCGATGTAGAGGCAGAACCAGCTACTGGTGGGCGCTGCATGAACGCTCACTTTGCCACCCGCAGTTTAGACAACAATGGCAAATGGAAAAATCTTGTAGAACAGTACAACTCTTCTGCCGATATTTCCTGCACCGCTGGACAGATGCCCCGATTGGTTGGTTTAGCTTATGCCTCTAAGCTATATCGGCACAACCCACAGCTCTCCCACCTAACTAACTTTTCCATACAAGGCAACGAAGTAGCCTTTGGAACCATTGGCAATGCCTCTACCTCCGAAGGCTTATTTTTTGAAGCCGTCAATGCAGCCGGAGTACTGCAGATACCTATGGTTATATCTGTATGGGACGATGGCTATGGTATTTCTGTGCCACAGGAGTACCACACTACCAAGGGCGATATTTACAAGGTGCTCATTGGCTTTCAGCGAACCGAGTCTGAGCCCGGCTTTGAACTATTTCAAGTAAAAGGCTGGCAATACGACGAATTATGCCAAGTATATCAGCAAGCAGCTGCCATTGCGCGATACGAACATGTTCCTTGCCTAATTCATGTTACAGAAATGACACAGCCACAAGGGCATTCTACTTCTGGCTCGCATGAACGCTATAAATCGAAAGAGCGCCTCGCTTGGGAAGCCGAGTATGACTGCATTAGGCAAATGGGTAAGTGGATGGTAGCTAATGGCTATGCAACCGTTGAAGAGTTGGAAGAAATAGACCGCCAAGCCAAACAGCGCGCTTTGGAAGCTAAAAATAGGGCATGGACCGCCTTTGTGAATTCCATGAAAGATGACCAGCAAGAAGTGCTGCGCTTGTTGGCAGAAGCAGCTGATACTTGTGCCGATGAAGCAGTGAAAGAAGAGTTGCTCATGGTGCGTTCTGAATATCAGCGCACTATTCATCCGCAGCACTTAGATGCGATGAAAGCTGCCAAGCACGGCTTGCGTGCGCTAAGAGGCAAAGATATACCGGCGCGTCAGGCACTTATTCGTTGGGTAGAAAAAGCAAACAAAGACAATGACCGCCGCTATCATTCGCATCTGTTAAGCGAATCAGATGAGTCAGCTTTATTAGTGCGCGAGGTAAAGCCTATTTACTCCGACAAGTCACCTTTGGTAGACGGACGCGAAGTGTTACAAGCCTGTTTTGATGCGATGCTTGCTCGCGACCCGCGCGTATTTGCCATTGGAGAAGACGTAGGCAAAATTGGCGATGTTAATCAGGCATTTGCGGGGCTACAAGCCAAGTATGGAGAATGGCGCGTGGGCGATACTGGCATTCGCGAAGCCACTATTATTGGGCAGGGCATCGGTGCGGCTATGCGTGGCTTGCGACCCATCACCGAAATTCAGTATTTAGACTACCTGCTCTATGCTTTGCAAACTCTTTCCGACGACTTAGCCTGCCTACACTACCGCACTGCTGGCGGGCAAAAAGCACCGCTGATTGTTCGAACGCGCGGACACCGCTTAGAAGGCATCTGGCATTCGGGTTCACCTATTGGCATGATTATCAATAGCCTACGCGGAATGCATGTGCTTGTGCCGCGCAACATGACACAGGCAGCAGGTATGTACAACACCTTGTTACTCTCCGACGACCCCGCACTGGTGATAGAATGCCTCAACGGCTACCGACTTAAAGAACGCTTGCCAGACAACATTGGCGAGTTTACTGTGCCATTGGGCATTCCCGAAGTGATTCGCCAAGGCACAGACGTAACCGTTGTAACCTATGGCTCTATGTGCCGCATTGTAATAGAAGCCGCTGAAGACCTTGCCAAAGTAGGCATCGAAATAGAAGTGGTGGATGTACAAACCTTATTGCCCTTTGACCGATTTGGCATTATTGGGCAGTCGGTACGCAAAACCAACCGCGTCATCTTTGCTGATGAGGACGTACCCGGTGGAGCCTCTGCCTATATGTTACAGCAAACTATGGACAACCAAGATATTTATCAATATTTGGATTCTAAACCAGTTTGCATTTCAGCAAAAGCACATCGCCCGCCTTATGGCTCCGACGGTGATTATTTTACTAAACCTAATCCCGAGGATATATTCGATGCTGTGTATGCCATGATGCACGAAGTCGATCCAAGAAAATATCCTGCTATCTACTAAGCCTTTTTGCCATAGATGCAAAAAACGATAGTTACCCTTGAACAGCTTTATGCTCGCTATCGTGAATACCCGATAGTAAGCACAGACAGCCGCCAATTGCCCAACGGCTGTATTTTTTTTGCTTTAAAAGGTGCTCATTTCAACGGCAATCATTTTGCTGCACAAGCCTTACAACAAGGTGCTGCCTATGCCGTAGTAGATGACCCCTCAGTAGCAGTTTCTGAGCGGTTCCTACTGGTAGAAGACGCATTGCAAAGCTTGCAACAGTTGGCACAGCATCACCGCCGGCAGTTGCAAATACCTTTTATCGCTATCACAGGCACCAACGGCAAAACAACTACCAAAGAATTAGTAGCAGCTGTATTGCGCCAAAAGTATCGCACCCATGCTACGCAGGGCAATCTAAACAATCACATTGGCGTACCCCTAACATTGCTACAGATACGTCCTGAAATAGAAATAGCCGTAATTGAAATGGGAGCCAACCGCATAGGCGACATTGCCGAGCTTTGCCGCATTGCCGAGCCTGACTTTGGGCTTATCACTAATATTGGGCAAGCACACTTAGAAGGTTTTGGCAGCTTTGAGGGGGTTATCCGTGCCAAAAGCGAATTGTTAGAACATTTAGAAAAAAATAAAGGGCAGGCATTTATTAACGCTCGCAATCCACTGTTAGCAGAACTGGGTAAAAAATTTCCTCGCCCAATTTATTACGGGCTGCCCGACACATGCGCGCACGCCGAGTTGGTAGCAAACAAACCATTTATCAGTTATCAAGATTCGGAAGGTAAGCTACACAACACACAGCTGATTGGCGCCTACAATTTTGATAACATCCTCTCAGCCATAGCCATAGGTACTTATTTCCGCGTTCCGGCAGCAGCTATTCACCAAGCTATTGCTGCTTATGTACCTGCCAACAATCGCTCGCAGGTACATAAAACAGAGCACAATACGCTCATTATGGATGCTTACAATGCCAACCCTTCCAGTATGCAGGCAGCTTTGGATAGTTTTGCCCAAATACCTGCTCCTTGTAAAATTGCAATACTGGGCGATATGCTTGAGTTAGGCAGCTACAGTGCTGTTAAACATCGAGAAATTGCTGAAAAAGCTATGCAAAGCGGTTTTGAAAAAGTTTTGCTTTGTGGAAAAGCTTTTTATAACAGCCAGCAGCCTGATGATACAGCCCTGTATTTCTCCAATAAAGAACAACTTGCTGAGTGGTTGCAGGCTCATCCACTCCGAAACTGTTTTATTTTGCTCAAAGGTTCGCGCGGAGTAGGCTTAGAAACAATAGCTACCCTGCTCTGATGCTGTTTTTCCATCGTAAAGGCAGTTAATTACACAATTGATGGGCTGCTGTTTAGTGTGAATAAATCAAAATCGCATGATTTTTCTTAGTTAAGCAACAGGTGGCTTGTTTATTTACTCGAGATTGCTTTTTGCTGTGGGTTAATAGGTTGGCATAGAGGGGTCTACTTCTCGCGCCCATGCATCCAATCCCCCCTCTAAGTTGTACATGCGCGCGCGGTGTCCTACGGCTTCCAAATAATTAATAATGTGGGCGCTGCGTATGCCATGGTGGCAAATAACAACTATGTCGGTATCTTGCGGTAGCTCGTGAACACGTGCAGGCACTTCGTGCATAGGTATTAGCACCGAGCCACCAATGTGGCAAATTTGAAACTCTTCCGGTTCGCGTACATCTAATAAAAAGTAATGGTGTCCTTTTTGCAACTGAGCATATAGCTCATGTGGAGAGATAGCAAGCATAGAAGAGCAGTTATTAGGTTGATAGTCAGTTGGGTACTGTTCTTGTATACGAATTTGGTTTTTGTTTGTTTGCCGTGGTAAGGAGAAAATATGCTGCCGGTTGGTCAATAAATCTACAATCAGCAGCTTGCCGTCTAAGATTTGCCCGGCTTGGGTAATAACTTTAATAGCTTCGTTTGCTTGATACAGACCAATCAGTCCGGCGGTTGTACCCATCACGCCTGCTTGCGCACAGTTTTGCACCGTTCCTGCAGCAGGCGGTTCAGGGAATAGGCAGCGGTAAGTAGGCGAATTTGCATGCAAATTGAATACGCTTACATGCCCCTCAAATCGGTGAATGGCACCATATATAAAAGGCTTTCCCATAACCGTACAAACGTCGTTGATAAGGTAGCGGGCATCAAATCGGTCGGTGCAATCTATCACCAAGTCATAATCTGCTACTATTTGTTGCGCATTTTGCGGAGTGAGAAACTCGTTGAAAACTGCCACTTTTACAAAAGGATTGTGTTCTTTCAACAAAGCAGCAGCTACTACTGCTTTGGGCTGGCCTACATTGGCATAGCGATATAGCACCTGCCGATGCAAGTTGTGTAGAGCAACTGCATCACCATCGGCAATTCCTATATGTCCTACGCCGGCGGTTGCCAAATATAGCAGCACTGGGCAGCCCAATCCACCAGCTCCTACTACCAACACCCGTGCCCGATGCAGCCGCATCTGCCCCTCTGTACCTATTTGTGGTAATAAACATTGCCGAGCATAATACAAGCGCTCAGTAGCGCTAACCATAGCATTACGGAATATTTCCACCTGATTGGTTTAACTTTGCCTAAAATTAATGATAAATAGGCAATGTTTGACATGATGAAGATGCTCGGCAAAGTAAAAGAAATGCAGAGCAAAATGGCAGAGCTGCAAGAGTCACTGTCTACTATTTTTGCAGAAGGAGAGTCGGGTGGAGGCATGGTAGTTGCCAAAGCCAATGGCAAAAAGCAACTCATTTCCTTGCACATTGAAAAAGACTTGCTCCAACCTGAGGAAGTTGATATGCTGCAAGATTTGGTTGTAGCAGCTGTTAACAAAGCACTCGAAAATGCAGAAGAGCAAGCCAAAGAATACCTGAAAAAGCAAACCGAAGGACTATTCCCTAACATTCCGGGTATAGACCTCAGCGGATTGATGCGATAGTTGCCACACTTAACATGAGCCAAACATCTTATCCCTCGTTAGCCATTGTGATTCTCAACTACAACGGTTCAAACCTTCTGACAGAATACTTACCCTTGGTATTGCAACATAGTCCCTCGTGGGCGCGAATTGTAGTAGCTGATAATGGCTCTACCGACTGCTCGTTGCAAATGCTGCAAGCAAGATTTCCCACAGTAGAACTAATCGACTTGCAAGCTAATCATGGCTTTGCAAAAGGCTATAACTTAGCCCTACAACAAGTCGCTGCCGACTATTACTTACTGCTCAACTCCGATGTGGAAGTAACACCACAGTGGGTAGAGCCACTAATGGCTCTCATTAGCACCAACCGTCAAATTTTTGCTTGCCAGCCCAAAATGCTCGCTAAGCGCCAACCGCAATACTTCGAGTATGCTGGTGCTGCCGGTGGCCTAGTAGACGCTCTGGGATATCCGTTTTGTAGAGGAAGGCTGTTTCACACTACCGAGCCAGACGAAGGACAATACAATCAGCCAGTCTCTGTTTTTTGGGCAAGCGGTGCCTGCATGTTAGTGCGTGCTGATTTATTTCATCAATTAGGCGGATTTGATGATGATTTTTTTGCCCATATGGAGGAAATAGACTTGTGTTGGCGGGCTAAGAATGCCGGCTACCGCATTATGTACTGCCCAGAAAGCACAGTGTATCACTTAGGTGGAGGCACATTAGCCTATCGCAACCCACAAAAAACTTACCTCAACTTCCGCAACAGCTTAATGGCACTCATTAAAAATGAAGCTCCGAAGAAATTGTGGTTTACCTTATTTGCACGCATGTGCTTAGACGGAGTCGCTGGTATCCGCTTTTTGTTGCAGGGCGAATGGAAACACTTGTGGGCAGTGCTACGTGCCCATTTTTACCTGTATGCCCACCTGAGGCAGCTCAAAGCCAAGCGAAAACAAGCACAGCGCCACGCCATTGGCTTTGTTCATCCAGAACGATGGCAAGGCAGCATTGTTTGGGCGTATTTTGTAAGAGGAATTAGGCAATATTCGCAACTGTAAAGGTTGCTATATGCCTCTTAGAGGATTGACGTATTGGCGAATATACTGCCGAACATTTAACCAAAAGGCAATCACCAAATAAATGAAAACCGGTGAACCAAAAGTTAAAAACGACAGATAAATGAAATACAGGCGGATATGGCTAATAGAGATACCCAACCGGTCACCTAAGTAAGAGCACACACCGAATAGCTGTTGTTCCCAAAAAAACCTCAGGCTTTTCATATTTGCTCAATATTAGCGGAAAACGACCAAACATAAAACCAAAATAGCTGTTAAATTGCGGTTAAAATGCTATTAGCAAGCAAATTATTAACTACAAAAGCATACTGCTTGTTTTTTAGTAGTGTGTGTAAGAACTTAGTTGGCTGAATACAAACGATAAACACGAATGAGAATAATTCAGTTCAGAGAAGCGCTTCGGGAGGCGATGTCGGAAGAAATGCGTCGAGACCCCCGTGTATTTCTGATGGGAGAAGAAGTAGCTGAATACAATGGCGCCTACAAAGTCAGTCAAGGGATGCTGGATGAGTTTGGTCCGGAACGCGTCATAGATACTCCCATAGCCGAGCTTGGCTTTGCAGGCATTGGCGTAGGGGCTGCCATGAATGGCTTACGCCCCATTA
Organism: Bernardetiaceae bacterium; assembly: GCA_025056255.1. GTDB lineage: Bacteria > Bacteroidota > Bacteroidia > Cytophagales > Thermoflexibacteraceae > Rhodoflexus. The sequence goes on from JANWVT010000004.1 coordinate 131,835, forward strand.
TTGAATTTATGACTTTCAACTTCTCTTTGGTTGCCATTGACCAAGTGGTTAACTCTGCGGCTAAAATCTTGCCCATGTCTGCTGGTCAATATGGGTGCCCAATCGTATTTAGAGGACCTACTGGCAACGCCGGACAGTTAGGCGCTCAGCACTCCCAAAATTTTGAGAATTGGTATGCCAATACGCCCGGGCTGAAAGTAGTAGTACCTTCCAATCCTTACGATGCTAAAGGATTGCTCAAATCTGCCATTCGCGACGACGACCCCGTTGTGTTCATGGAATCTGAACTGATGTACGGCGACAAAGGCGAAGTACCCGAAAGCGAGTATCTCATTCCGATTGGACAAGCAAAAACCGTCCGTGAGGGAACAGATGTTACGCTGGTATCATTTGGCAAAATGATGAAGGTAGCCCTCCAAGCTGCTGATGAAGCTGCCAAAGAAGGTATCAGCGCGGAGGTGATAGACCTGCGCACCGTGCGCCCCATAGACTACGCAGCAGTAGTTAACTCTGTGAAAAAAACTAATCGCTTAGTCATTATTGAAGAAGCGTGGCCTTTGGCTTCCATTTCTACTGATGTGGCTTTCCAAGTACAGCGCATGGCTTTTGATTATTTAGATGCACCTATCCTCCGCGTCAATTCTATGGATGTACCTTTAAGCTATGCTCCTACTCTGATAGAAGCCGTACTACCCAATGTGAAGCGAACCATGCAGGCTATCAAAGCAGTAACATATCGCTTGTAAGCATAGCATTTACTAACGATTCCGACAAGTTTTTCTTGCGGTTGTGCGTGTCTTCACCTGCCGTCGCTTGTGCCCTGCCAAACGACGGCTTGTTGTTACATGTGAAAACGTACACAAGTAGGCTAAGGCATGAGCCAGTTGCTTACAATTGGATTGTTGACTTTGGACTTAGCCCTGTCAGTCCTGCCATCCTGTCCCCAAAAACAGCCTTTTTACCGTTGCACGCTGCCGTTTCTTGTACCCTCACAAAACAACCATTTGCGATACAATCATAATTATTGAAAAGCAATTGTTTGAAAATTCACCGAGCTATCTTGTAAGCCCTACAAAGAAGGATGTTGTAAGTGAAAATTAGTAGCATCCTGATAGGCTTTGGCTACACGCAACAGCGTTCCTTCGTCGTACAGTTTGCCTGTAAAGGTGATGCTGACGGGCGTTCCGTTTCGGAAGCCATTCGGTACTACCACTGCCGGATGCCCCGTTAAGTTTGTGAGGGTCAGGTTGGTACCTGCCCACGAAGGAGCGATGTACACATCCACATTTTTCATGATTTCCTCCATTTGTTCCATGAGCAAAGTGCGGATTCGGTTAGCTTGGATATACTCCACTGCCGGAATAAACCTGCCGGCGCGAAATACATTTGGCCAAGCATTTTTGATTTGTCGCACCATTTGGTCATCTAAGTTGTTGCGGGTAAGCTCGTCAAAAGCCGCTGCTCCTTCACACGTGATAATCATGGACAGTTCACGAGTGGGCAAGTTTGGCAATTCTATGGGGATAAGTTCCATTCCCATTTCGCGCATTTTGACCAAAGCCAGTGAGTCGTGTTGTTTGAAGGGATAGTTGCGTTCAAAGTCGGATTTTACATAGCCAATTCGCAGCCCTTTGATGCTTTGAGTGGCGTCGTATGTAAACGGATAGTTGCGAACGCTTGGGTCGGTACCATCGGGTCCGTAGATAGCTTGAAACACTACGGCACAATCTTCTACGGTGCGGGCAATAGGTCCAATTTTATCCATAGACCAAGCAAGCGCCATGCAACCTGTTCGGCTTACTCTGCCAAAGGTGGGGCGCAAGCCTGTGGTGCCGCAAACAGTAGAAGGCGAAACGATGGAACCTAATGTTTCTGTGCCAATGGCAAAGGGCAGCAAGCCAGCTGCCACTGCCGAGGCGGAGCCAGCCGAAGAACCGCTTGAGCCTTGGTTCGGATTCCACGGATTGCGCGTTGTACCGCCAAACCACACATCACCCCAAGCAAACTCCCCAACAGAAAGTTTTGCTACCAGCACAGCCCCAGCCTGACGCAAGCGCTGTACAACGGCAGCGTCTTGGTCTATTACCTGATTTTTGTAGATGGGCGACCCCCAAGTAGTAGGATAGCCCTTAGCAGCCAACAAGTCCTTCGCTCCGTATGGAATGCCGTGCAGTAGCCCTTTGTAGCGTCCAGCTTTAATTTCGGCATCTGCTTGACGAGCTTCTGCCAATGCGCGTTCCTCAGTGAGGGTTACTACACACAAAAGTTTTTCATTGTATTTTTTTAATCGTTCTAAGAAAAACTTAGTTAGCTCTTCCGAACTGATTTGTCGCGTGCGAATCAGTTCAGCCAGTTGTGTTACTGAGTAAAAAGCTAATTCTTCCCGATTAGCAGGCAATACTACTTTTTGTTGCTGCGATATTTTGAAAGTCGATTGCCTACTGGCTGGGTTTAGCCTACTGGGTGAAGGATGGAAAACCAGTGCCGGCGCCACTTGATTGGGCAAAGGAACCGTTCTCATACGTGTATAGTTGTTTCTTGCCCGCACCAATTCGTCAATCATCGAATCGCGTTCTGCCAAAGTAAAATCCAAGCCAATTATTTTGGAGGCTTCTGCTACCACAGACGCCGTAATAGGGGCATCTTCTGAGCGCCACTGCTTACCCATAAAAGCCCCTAAACCAAAACAACCAATGGCAATAGCCAATACTGATAGGCTACTGATGGCATGCGGTTTCCATTTCATCTTCATCATACGGTCAGAGAATGTTAAAAACGAACAAAAACTTCTTGCGAATTAACTGATTCTACCAATGATTTACTAACTTTGAATAACCTGCATTGATTGTTTTATAGCCTGAACTTTTGCGCCATGATACTCGTCATCATTAAAATTTTGCTGTTTTTGAGCGCCTATGCTGTTTTGTTCCTAATGTTGCGCAAAGGTGCTCGCATAGCTGCTTATCCACCCGATTTGCGTAAAACCGACCGCAATTCTAACAACAGTAGTAACGATGACGGCGAAGGTTCTTGGCCTAAGGACTTTCCCAAGCTGGATTTGCCGCCCGGCGTGTATATTTTGCCGCCCGGCGCCCCTGACCCCTCACAAAGAAAAGAGCCCGTTCGCTAATCTGCCTGTCTTGCTGTTTCTTTGCGAGGCAAAACTTGTTGGGTGAAACGTCTTTTATTGTTAGTTTGGAACTCGCCCACACTGACTACGTGGGGCAGCTTTGCCGCAAGGACACTCTCGTTGTTAGTATTGCCATTGGCGCTGCGCAACCTGAGTGCAGCAGAAATTGCCTTGTGGAACGTATTGCTTGCTATTATTAGCCTTCAAAATGCAATAGACTTAGGTTTTACACCTACCTTTTCACGCCTCATTGCTTTTGCAAAAGGAAGTGCAGAAGAGCAGCGCATCAGTCAGTTGTATAACACGATGCGCCGTATTTATACTTGGCTCAGTATTGTAGCTTTTTTGCTACTTGCTTCTGTGGGCAGCTATTACCTGCATCCTTTTATAGCAGCTTTATCTTGTCCGCAAGAAGGCTGGGCAGCTTGGGTAGTAGTAGCACTCATTGCCCCACTTTACTTACAAGCCAACCGCTACAAAGCTTTTTTGGAGGGATTGAACTTTGTACCAGCATTGCGCCGTTGGGAAATACTCACTGGCGTAGGAACCGCCCTTACTAATCTGGCAGTATTGTTATGCAAAGGGGGGGTGTTGGGTTTGATTGTCGCCAACCAGTGTTGGCTACTGGTAAGTGTATGGCGCAACCGACATTTAGCACATGTTTTAGGGAAAGGCTACGTTTATCATAAAATTCCTTTTGCAAAACCGTTGTTTTTTGAAATTTGGCAAGTAGCCTGGCGCTCGGGTTTGGGGGTACTGTTTGCTTTTGGAACAGCACAAATTTCTGTACTGATTTTTGCCCGCATGCTACCGGTGGCTGGCGGTGCCTCTTTCACTACCGGTATGCGCCTACTGCAAATGATTACCGACTTTTCACAGGCGCCATTTTACAGCAAGCTGCCGCGCTTAGCCTCGTTGTATGCCGCTCGAAACATTGGCGTACTGATGGGGGTAGCCCGGCAAGGCATGCAACGTGCCTACTGGGCATATGTGTTGCCTTGGATAATAACCGGACTCATAGGTCAGCAAGTATTGTCATGCATTGGTAGCCAAGTATCATTTCCCGAGCCTTTGCTGTGGGCTTTACTGGGTATTGGTGGCTTATTGCAGCGGCATGGCGCTATGCACTTGCATTTGTTTACAATTAGCAATCGCGTTGTTTGGCACTTAGCAAATGGCATTACGGGGACTATCTTCATCGGTTCGGCATTTTTCTTGGCGCCTTATGCAGGCATTTTAGCGCAACCATTGGCAACCATTATCAGTTGCTTGCTGTTTTACAACGTTTACTGTGCTGGGTTAAGCTATCGTTTTTGGCAATTGAACTTTTGGACTTTTGAGCAAACAGTATTTTTGCCACCTTTGTTTATAGCATTGGCTTATGCAGGCTACGTAGCTTGGTTGAGCTGATTTTATCGTGTTTTCTAACACCTTCATCAGCAACTGAATTGTTTTAAAAGGCTTTTGCCATTAGCTTTGAGGAAATTCCATCATATTCAAATCATCTGTCAAGCACAAACTCACTAATTCCTATGAATTGGTTTACCAAAGCAATTACTAGCACAATCGGTCGTAAAATTGTAGTAGCTTTTACGGGTCTGTTTCTTTGTTTGTTTTTGGTGGTTCATTTATTGGGCAATTTGCAATTGCTTGCCAACGATGGTGGCAAGTCGTTTAATTTATACGCCAAGTTCATGACCACCAGCCCTATTATTCAGACTATTTCTATTGGCAACTTTGTTTTTATTCTGCTGCACATCATCCAATCAACTATTTTAACTATTAAGAACCGTCAGGCACGCCCTGTGGGGTATGCTATTGTGGAAAACCGCTCTACTTGGGCTTCGCGCAACATGGGTTTTTTGGGTAGTTTTATACTGCTCTTTTTGGTGGGACATTTAGCCAATTTTTGGTGGAAAATGAAATTCGGCGAAATGCCCATCATAGGAATAGACGGCATGCAAGTAAAAGACCTTTACTTTGTAGTAAGTGAAGCATTCAAAGACCCGCTTATTGTAGGATTGTATGTATTTAGCATGGTCTTCATTGGCTTGCATCTTTCGCATGGCTTTCAAAGTGCTTTTCAAACCTTTGGCTTGCACCATGTTAAATACACTCCCCTGATTCAGTTTATTGGTTGGGTGTTTTGTATTGTAGTACCTTTGGGCTATGCCATTATTCCAGTAGTGATGTACTTGCGGGCACTGTAATCCTGAAAGTTGTATTCTTTCAGGATTTTTTTCATGTTGGTAAATTGATGCTAAAAGCAAACAAATTGGATTCACAAATTATTCATCAGATAAATCTACAACTCATATGAAGTTAGATTCCAAAATACCCGAAGGACCCTTAGCCGAGAAATGGAGCAGGCACAAATTCAATCTTAAACTGGTCAACCCTGCCAACAAGCGCAAGTATGAAGTAATTGTAGTAGGAACGGGTTTGGCAGGTGCTTCTGCAGCTGCTTCTTTGGCAGAACTCGGCTACAATGTAAAGGCATTTTGTTTTCAAGACAGTCCACGTCGCGCTCATAGTATTGCCGCTCAGGGTGGTATCAATGCAGCTAAGAACTATCAGAACGATGGCGACAGCATTTATCGCCTTTTCTATGATACCATTAAAGGAGGAGACTATCGCGCGCGCGAAGCTAATGTATATCGCTTAGCAGAGGTAAGTGTTAACATCATAGACCAATGCGTAGCTCAAGGAGTACCCTTTGCACGTGAGTATGGCGGCTTGTTAGCTAACCGTTCGTTTGGTGGCGCGCAAGTATCGCGCACGTTTTATGCACGTGGGCAAACTGGTCAACAGCTTTTGCTGGGAGCCTACAGCGCAATGAGTCGCCAAATAGCAGCCGGCAGGGTGAAAATGTATCCCCGTACCGAAATGTTAGATTTGGTAGTGCACGATGGCAAGGCACGTGGCATTATTACGCGCAATCTGATTACAGGAAAGATAGAGCGTCACTCAGCACATGCCGTTCTGCTCTGCACTGGAGGCTATGGCAACGTATTCTATCTTTCTACCAACGCCATGGGCAGTAATGCTACTGCTATATGGCGAGCCTACAAAAAAGGAGCGTTCTTTGGTAATCCTTGCTTCACCCAAATTCACCCCACCTGTATTCCTGTTTCGGGAGACCATCAATCCAAACTAACGCTCATGTCAGAGTCGTTGCGCAACGATGGACGCGTGTGGGTACCCAAGCAAGCCGGTGATACTCGCCCGCCGTATGAAATTCCGGAAGAAGAACGCGACTATTTCCTCGAACGCAAGTATCCTTCTTTTGGAAACCTTGTGCCTCGCGATGTTGCCAGTAGAAATGCCAAATATGTTTGCGACGAAGGCAGAGGCGTAGGTGCTTCTAAACTTGCTGTGTACTTAGACTTTGCCGATGCTATTAAGCGCGATGGCGAAGCTGTCATTCGTGCTAAGTATGGCAACCTGTTCGATATGTATGAAAAAATAACCGGCGAAAACCCTTACAAAACGCCTATGCGTATCTATCCTGCCGTACACTATACCATGGGCGGATTGTGGGTAGACTATAACCTCATGACTACTATCCCCGGATTGTATGCGCTGGGAGAAGCCAATTTCTCTGACCACGGCGCCAACCGCTTGGGTGCTTCTGCTCTGATGCAAGGGCTTGCCGACGGGTACTTTATCATCCCCTATACATTGGGCGATTACTTAGCAACTATTGGCTGGAACGACCGAATTAGCACCGACCACCCCGCTTTCAAAGAAGCTGAACAAGCCGTAAAAGACCAAATTGGCACGCTGCTGAGCATCAATGGCAAGAAAACCGTTGACCAATTCCACAAAGAGTTGGGCAAAATTATGTGGGATTATTGTGGCATGTCGCGCAATGCAGAAGGTCTGAAAGGTGCCAAGCAAAAAATTCGCGAACTCCGCGAAGAATATTGGCAAAATGTACGCGTGGGCGGTAGCAACGAAGAGCTCAACATCACTTTGGAAAAAGCTACGCGCGTAGCAGACTTCTTAGAACTGGGTGAGCTGATGGTGGATGATGCACTCCATCGCGAAGAAAGCTGTGGCGGGCACTTCCGCGAGGAATACCAAACCCCCGACGGAGAAGCCCTGCGCAATGATGAAAAATTTGCTTATGTAGCCGCTTGGGAATACAAAGGTCCTAATCAGCCAGCTGCTTTGCACAAAGAAGACCTCATTTTTGAAAACGTAAAACTCACCCAGCGCAGCTACAAGTAGTCCCATCTTGTTTTGTAACGATTTAAGACATTTAAGATATGAACTTAACATTAAAAGTTTGGCGACAAAAAAATGCCAACAGCAAGGGCGAATTCAAAACATACCATGTTAAAGACATATCTCCCGATATGTCTTTTCTGGAAATGTTCGACGTGCTCAACGAAGAATTGTTGCTCAAAGGAGAAGACCCTATAGCCTTCGACCACGACTGCCGCGAAGGAATCTGTGGGATGTGCAGCATGTACATTAATGGGCATCCGCACGGTCCTGGGCAAACTACTACCTGCCAACTGCACATGCGCTCCTTTAAAGACGGCGACACCATTGTAGTAGAACCTTGGCGCGCCAAAGCTTTCCCAGTGGTGAAAGACTTGGTAGTGGACAGAAGCGCCTTCGACCGTATCATTCAAGCAGGAGGCTACATTTCCGTTAATACTGGCAACGCCCCCGATGCGAATGAAATACCTATTCCTAAAGAGGTAGCCGATGCTGCTTTCAATGCTGCTACTTGTATTGGCTGTGGAGCCTGTGTGGCAGCTTGTAAAAATGCTTCTGCTATGCTATTTGTGGCTGCCAAAGTGGCGCAATTTGCTATGCTCCCCCAAGGACAAGTAGAGCGCAAAAAACGCGTAGAGCAGATGGTTGCACAAATGGATGCAGAAGGGTTTGGTGCTTGTACCAACACCGGAGCTTGTGCGGCAGAATGCCCTAAGGAAATCTCATTGGCTAATATTGCTATTCTCAATCGTGAATACTTAGCCGCTAAAGCTACTTCTGAATACGTGTAGCAACCTAAACTTTTTAGGTTTTCTGCATGTTACACAAGTGCAAGGGCATAATCCTTGCACTTTTTTTGTTGATTGCATTAACTTTAACTTTGGATAAGGGCTATGGGAAGAAAAGTGCCCACAATGCGTATTATGAAAAACTCCTTGAAGATAGCTGTTCTGTGTGCAGGCTTACTGCTGTTGATGTCGTATAGCCCGACACGTGCCAATTTGGCAGAAGATTCGGAGCGAGAACAAGTTTTATTGCGCTTGGTGATGCAAAGCCTACAGGCGCGACATTATGCGGCTGTCAAAATTGACGACAGCTTCTCTAAAAAAATGTATAAAATTTTTATTGACCAACTCGATTTTAACAAGCGCTTTTTTACACAACAAGACCTACAGCTACTGGCAGCCTACGAGTTGCAGTTAGACGATGAAATCAACAATAACCGCTATCACTTTTACAATCTCGCTCATCAATTGCTCAACAAGCGCATTGAACAGGCAGAACGGTTCTGTGACGAGATTTTAGCGCAACCTTTCGATTTCACTGTGCAGGAAACCTATCAAACCGACCCAGAGAAGACCAAACCTGCCAAAGACGAGGCTGAACTCAAACAACAATGGCGTAAGTATTTGAAATACTACACAATGGTACGTCTGAGCAATACGCTGGATGTTAAAGAACAAGCTCAAAAAAATCCAAACGATACCGCTGCTATTCGCAATAAAACGTTGGCAGAGTTAGAACAAGAAGCGCGGGAGAATACTGCCAAAGACTTCAAAGAATACTTTAAACGTTTGAAAGAGACCGAAAAACCCGAACAAATTTCTACCTATATCAATGCCATTACTGCTACATTTGACCCTCATACTAACTATTATGCCCCACGCGCCAAAGAACGCTTCGACGAAGACTTCTCTGGTAGATTTGAGGGAATTGGCGCACAACTGCAACAGGAACGCGGCGGTCTGATTAAAGTAGTGGAAATTATTCCGGGTAGCGCCTCATGGCGACAAGGCGAGCTTCGTGCTGGCGACTACATCTTAGCTGTAGCGCAAGGCAATTCCGAGCCGGTGGATGTTACTACTATGCGCTTAGACAACGCCGTACGCCTCATCAAAGGCAAAAAAGGTACAGAGGTGCGTCTGACTGTTCGCAAACCTGATGGTACCATCAAAGTCATTCCTATCATTCGCGATGTAGTGATTCGCGAAGAAGCCTATATCAAATCTGTTATTGTGCGCAACAAAAACAACAAAAAAATTGGCTATATCTACCTGCCCGGATTCTATGCCGATTTCAGCAACAGTGGCGGGCGCAACTGCGGCGAAGACATGCGCAAAGAATTACAAAAACTAAAAGCCGAAGGAGTAGAAGGTATTGTATTAGACCTGCGCAACAACGGCGGCGGCTCGCTACAAGACGTAGTGGAAATGACCGGTCTATTTATTGAAAAAGGACCTGTGGTACAGGTAAAAGCTAAATCTGGTGCTCCAATAGTGCTGGAAGATACCGACCCCTCCGTAGTTTACAGTGGTCCGCTGGTGGTAATGGTTAATTCGTTTAGCGCTTCTGCTTCCGAAATCCTTTCAGGTGCTATCCAAGACTACAAACGCGGCATCATTGTGGGTAGCAACTCTACCTTTGGCAAAGGTACCGTTCAAACCATTATGGACTTAGACCGCATGTTGCCCCCTACTTTCAACAACATTAAGCCTTTGGGTTCGCTGATGCTCACTATTCAAAAATTCTACCGCATCAATGGCACTACTAACCAACTGAAAGGCGTAGTGCCCGACATTGTGCTGCCCGACAACTACAGCTATCTGAAAGTGGGAGAAAAGCAAGAACTCTACCCGCTGCCTCCCGATGAAATAGCTCCTTTGAACTACAAAGTATATGCTGAAAATGAAGCGAGGTTTGCTAAGGCTAAACAAAACAGCCATGCGCGCGTAGCCCAAAACCCACAGTTTGCTTTAATTGAACAAACAGCCAGTAGGCTCAAGCGCATGCGCGAAGAAACAGAAGTGACGCTGCATTTGGAAAAATATCGCGCCCAACAAGCCAAAGACCGCGAAGAAGCCAAAAAGACAGATGCACGTTTACAGTTTACTTCCGAGTTGGAATTTTTCAATGCCAAGGCAGATTTGCCCGAGATTAACTTGGATTCTACACGCATCCGCAAAAACAAGGAGTGGATAAATAACCTCAAGAAAGACCTTTACTTGAATGAAGCCCTGTTAGTGCTGCGCGATATTATGTGATTGAGGGCTGCTCATTGCAACCTTTCTTGCGAGAGCCATCATGATACGGTGGCTCTCGTTTTTTGTTGATATGAATCTGCTGCGTCTGTGTGCGTTACGCTATTGCTGCACGCTTACCTGTCTTTAGGGTAACTTTCTCAATTTATAATTGCAGAGGGAATCTGCTTTGTATGTACAAGTATGATTGAGCTTTGCTTTGGCTATTCTACTTTGAACCCCATCACCAAAATATCGTCTATTTGCCTTTCGTGTTGCATCCACTCCATTAGCTCAAAGCGCAACTGGCGGCGTTGCTGCTCCATGGGCAGGTGATAGTTTTGGGCGAAGAATTTTTTCAATCTTCCGATAGAATACTTCAAGCCCTGCTCTCCGCCAAACTGGTCTTGTAAGCCATCGGAGAAAATATAGAAAGAAGTAGGCGCTTGAATAGGGATGATGTGTTTGGTAAAAACTCGGGAAGGTTCTTTTTGCATACCACCAATAGGGATTCGGTCGCCTTTGATGTGGTAAACGGTTTGTGGTTGGTCGTGTCGGATGTAAATTAGGGGGCTTTTAGCACCGGCATATTCTAAAACTCGTCGCTGCCGGTCAATCACACACAGGGCTACGTCCATTCCATCGCGGTTGTCGGTTTCCGACTGTTTCAATGCTTTGCGCACGTGCGCGTGCAATTCTTTGAGTATTAGCTCTGGCGACTCGATATGTAGCAATGAGACAATTTCGTTGAGAAAATCGTTGCCAATCATACTCATAAAAGCCCCCGGAACGCCGTGCCCTGTACAATCTACCGCAGCGATGAAAATCTTGTTCTCTTTCTCTAAGAACCAGTAGAAGTCGCCGCTAACAATGTCGCGCGGACGGAAAAAGATAAAGGAATCGGGTAGTACAGTCTGAATAGCAGCTTTGTCGGGTAGCATAGCTTGTTGGATACGCCGAGCATAGTTGATACTTGCCGTCATCTTGTCGTTAGTGCGGCGAATGTCTTGGTTTTGGTCTTCTATTTTTCGGTAGGCTTCTGCATTTTCAATAGCATTGGCAATAAATACAGCAAGGCTTCGCAATATGTTCAAGGAGTACTCGTCGTAAGCATTTTTGCGAAAACTTTGCACGGTAATAACGCCAATCACTACGTCTTTGCTGATAAGCGGCAAGTAAATCATAGACTCTGGGTCTTCACCAGCTGCAGGAGGTTGTACCTCTTTTACGTATTTGTTGTATTCCTTAGAATAGTCGTTGATAAATACTTCGCGACGGTTTTTAATAGCCCATACTGAAAAACGCTTGTCGTCGTTCATGGAATGATAGAAAGTAGGCAATTTTTGCCCTCGCTCCATTGCCCCGCGAAATTCTATTTTGGCACGGGACTCGCTCAGAATACCAATGCCAAATGCAGTGGCATCCATGAGCGCATTGACGTTTTCATAAACTTTCTCGATGATTTTGTCGGTGGAAAGCTCGGTAGTAATCTGCAAGCCAATTTCTCCTAATAACTTTACGTTTTGGTAAGCTTTTTCTATTTGTGCATGGCTTTCCTCCAATTCCTCTTTTTGTTTGACTACTTCTATGGTCCGCTCTTTTACTTTGTTTTCTACATCTCGGTAGAGGCTTGCATTTTCAATGGCTATGGCAATGTAAACTGCCAAAGAGCGCAGTAGATGCAAGTGGTTTTCGGTATAAGCGCTTTTTTGAAAACTTTGTACCGTTACAACTCCTATGCAGGTGTCTTTTGCCATGAGCGGCATGTAGATAATAGACAAGGGTATTTCGCCCATGATAGCACCAGCAAATTTCTTGGTGTACTTGTGGTATTCGTTGGGGTAATCGTTTAGCCATACTTCGGCTTTGTTGTTGAAGCAGTAGGCAGCCAGCCGATTCTCATCTGCCATGTCTAGTTCAAAGTAGGGCAGGGTTTTTCCACATTCTTTACCGCCTACAAATTCAAGGGCATTTTTTTCTCGGTTGTAAGTACCTATCCAGAACACAGAGGCATCCATTAAAGTATTAAGACTTTCATGAATGCGCTCGGTAACAGTTTCGATGTCTAAGCTGGAAGTGATTTGTTGCCCCAGTTGCCCTAAAAGTTGAATGTTTTGGTATGCTTGTTCAAGTGCTGTTTTTTGTTCATTGAGCACCCGATTTTGCATTTCTATCAGTTCTTTTTGCTTTTCTATCTCCTCGTAAGTAGAGGCGTTTTCCATGGCAATGGCAATGTAAACAGCCAAATTGCGGAGTAGTTCTACATGGTAGGGAGTATAGGCATTGTACTGGAAGCTCTGTACAGTAATGGTGCCAATGGTTTGGTTTTTACACACTAAGGGCAGGTAGATAATGGAATTGGCATTTTTGCCTAAAATTGGAGTAGGAACAGGTGCATTGGGAATATATTGATTGTATTCTTTGTAAAAATCGTTGATATAGATTTCTTGCTGGTTCAGGAAACAGTGTACTGCCAGTCGGTGCTTGTCGGTAATGGTGGAATAGGTATGAAAAGGTAGTTTCTCCCCTTCTTCTATGCCGCCGGGAAATTCAAGTTGCTGAGTAGCTTGATTGTAGATGCCTATGTCGAAAATAGCAACATCCATTAGCGAGGATAAGCTCTCAAAAATCACTTCGATAACCCGCTCTAAGTCGAGTTCTGCAATAATTTTTTTACCTATTTCGGCTAATAAGCGGACATCGGTATGAGAATCCATTTGCGCTTCTCTATCCTTGTTTGTGTAAAGTTCGCTTCGTGTCATAGGCTTCGTGCGCTGCTCCAACAAGCAATCGTTCATAAATCGGCAAATTTGTAGCCAAATTCCAACAAAAAACGAGTGGAAATACAAATGAAGGGGTTTTGCAAACTTAATCATAAAGAAATGATTTTGTCATAATTCGGTTTTTTTTTAAACAAAAAATCACATTGAACAGGAAACATGTTGCTATGCTGTTGTATGTTGACAACTTTCGTTTAATTTGAGCCCAATCAAATGCGCTGTTATGTATCGGTTTGTACCCCATTGGCAAATCAATAAACGGGATTGGGATGAGTGCATTGCCGAGTCGCCACAACGAATATTGTATGCTTTTTCTTGGTATTTAGATATTGTTTCTCCGCGTTGGGATGCAGTAGTGCACGAACGCATGGGGCGCTATGAGGCTGTTATGCCTTTACCAACGCGTAAGCGGTTTACCTTTCGCTACTTGTGGCAGCCTCTGTTTGCTCAGCAGCTGGGCGTTTTTACTCGACAGGGACACATTACCCCCGATGTAATAGAATCTTTTTGCCGACTGGGTTTTGGCTGTTACTCCTATGCTTCGCACTATCCGTTTAATGTTTGTAACTCACAGGCACTAACCGACTGGCTATTAGATGAAGAGCGACAAGCAAGTCCTGATTTTGCAGATGTTGTTTTTCATCCGCAACAGACTCATCACTTGTCGCTTGCCTCTTCTTATGAGCACATTAGAGGACACTACACTGCCGACCGCGCCATGAATCTGAGAAGAGCCGAGCGTGCCGAACTGCAAATTATTGAAGGACAAAACATAGAGCCGCTGATTTTAATGTTTCGCCGCAGCGCCGAGCGAAAAATTATGGGCGGTGTGCATCCACGCACCTACCAATGGCTGCGTGCCATTTTCAATGCCCTGCGAACACGTGGTAAATGTAGGCTGTTGTACACCAAAAATAGTAAAGGACATTTAGGCGCAGGAGCGCTTTTCGCCTTCGATGGTAACAAAATCATTTACTTGTTCAATGCTGCTTTTGATGCAGCTCGCAAGGAAAACGGCAGAACTATGCTGTTGGACTATATGTTTCGCGAGTATGCTGGGCAGCCGCTTATTTTCGATTTTGAAAGCCCGCAGGTAGCAAATATTAGTTCTTTTTACAGCAGTTTTGGCGCAGAGCCCGTCTCTTTTTATGCTGCTTATTTCAATAGGCTGCCTTGGCACATTAATGCTTTATGGAGCTTGAAGAAAAAGTTAATACCGGCATAGCGCTGGGTTACCCCTGTATAGGTAAAAAGCAGATACTGTAAAGCTTCATGACAGCACTCACAGGTATCTGCTTTCGGAAAATGTAGTGGCAAACAGCACAAGGTTATTTGCTGTTTGACGGGGTAGGCGCAGGCAAGGGCTTGTTTGTTTTAGGACGCCGAGAGTTGCCATATGTTTTGCGCCAAATTTTTCCTCTGCGAGTTTTTCTATCTCCTTTTCCCATAGTAAAAAGGTGTTTACAAGTGCATCAATCAGCATTCAACCTCAAAATTAGCAGACTTTCAACAAACTTCCACTGTGCTTAGTGGTATTGGATTAACTTTGTACAACCGTTGAACACACTATCTCAAACTAATTTTGTATGACTTTTACTGTCGGTATTATTTCTGCATCTCCACAAAAAGGAAGCAACACGCTTCGGTTTGCTAAGGCACTGCAGCAGCTGCTGGCAGAGCGCAGTTTTGACCGAGTTCCTCTGGTTAGTTTTGAAAATTACGATATTCCTTGGGTGGGCGAAGGCAGTATCCAACCCGAGCACCTCAGCCCGTTTCAGGCACATTTAATCTCGGTTTGGGAAAAAAGCAATTTGCTATTTATTCTCTCTCCTGAGTACAATTGGAGCTTTAGCCCGCAAATTATCAATACATTAGACCAACTGGGCGGAAAAACCTTTGCACATTTGTTTGACAATAAAGTATTTGCACTGGCAGGCGTTTCTGCTGGGCGAGGAGGTAGGCAACCTGCACTTCAGCTCACTACTACATTGAACAAACTGATTAATTTTTTAGATGGTGATGCTGTTATTGCGCCGCGAATCTTTGAATCGCACGAAACAGATAAAATGCTAGATGCCGACGGTAATTTTATTGGCTCTGAGGCGTATATAAAAGGAGCCACGGCTTTTGTTGAGTACGCGCTCCGCATTGCACAGCGTTGGTTCAGATAGGGGCATAAGCAGAACAGTTTGTTTGCTCAGCTACACAAGTAGCAGCGTGTGCTTGCCTTTGCTGCAGCCTCCACAGTAACAAGCAGAGGCATGCAGCACAAGGCAACTAGTCTATTTCATCGGGCAGAGCTCGCGTTCTACCTATTCGCTCTACTAACAAACGCTTAAATTCCAATTCAGACTGATATAGCTCGGCAACTTGCCTCACATTAAGCACGGCAAGAAATTCTTTGTGATATTTGCGGGCAAGAGCCAGCTCTTTTTCGCGCAAGTCGAACTCTTGTTCCATTGCTTTCCGCAGGTCTTCGTCGGTCATCACCAAGCTTTTGCGCCTCAATTTCATGATTTGCTGCCGTAGTTCTAATTGTTCTTTTCGGTAGCGATTTAGTAACGGAATAAAAGCCTTCGCTTGTTCGGGTGTTAGCTGTAGGCGTTCTTGAATGATGGACATGCGGATTTTTTCTATTTCCGAACGGTCGAGTGGTCTTTGTGCAGTTGCAGCCCATGACAGTAGCAAGCAACAAACGGTAGTTATGCAATAGTACAACACTCTTATCATAGCTTAGTAAATTATGTCTTCTTCCGACACATCAAGTAAGTATTCGTCTGCATGTATGAGAAGTTCGTCTTCTTGTAAGTTTGCCTGAGCGGGCTTGTAATCTATTAAGTCTGTTTCTGAAATGTCGTACTCTATGAGCATTTCTTCCACAGATAAAGTTTGTTGTGAATAATTCTCGGCAAGCTGCATTTTGTAAATGCCAATGCCAACAATTAAACAAATTGCAGCCAAGTAGTAGGCAAAACGCAACAAACGTGGGTGCCACTGAGGCACAGAGGTAGGGTTGTGTACCCGCCGAAGCACACGTTGTGGCAATGTGTCGAAATAATTTGTTGGCACGTGGAATATGGGCTCATTTTTAGGTATCTCATCCAGTTTCATATGGCATTCTTTGCTAAATATTCTTCAATTTTTTTTACAGCATGGTGATAAGAAGCTTTTAAAGCACCTACAGAAGTGCCTGTAATGTTGGCAATATCTTCATAGGTTAGTTCATCGTAATAGCGCAGGTTAAAAACCAATCGTTGCTTGTCGGGCAAGCGAAGAAGCGCTTTTTGCAGTTTTAGCTGGATTTCCTCGCCGGTGCATCCGTGTTGGTGGTCTAACTTCGTAGCCAGTTCTTTGGCAACATCATACAGGGGAATAAAGTAGCGTCGGCGTTTTTTGTTCAAAAAATTCAAACATTCGTTAGAAGCAATGCGATAGAGCCAAGTGTATAGCTGAGCATCTTCTCGAAACGTATCTAAATGATGCCATACTTTTACAAAAACTTCCTGAGTAAGGTCATCAGCATCGTTGTGGTCTATCACCATTTTGCGGATATGCATATAAATCCGCTGTTGGTATTTGCGCATCAGTTGGTCGAATGCCCAGTTTTTAGACTCTTCTTGTTTAAACTTGCTCAGAATATCGGTATCTTCGGCTACCGCGCTCATATTTTTGGTAGGTTTTGCCTCCCATTCATGTTTGCTGTGGGCATCAGCCTCACTTTTTTTACTGCCCATTATAGGCTTCATATCTGCATTGCTTTTTAGCTTAGATGCTACTGCAAGCAGAAAGTTTAACGCTTTATCAGATTTTTACGTTTTTTTTGCAAATTTGACACATGCCATCCTCTTATCTCAATTTCAGATTCCGCTTCTTGAATGAAAACGGCAAACGGGTATCTATCATTTTGCAAAACGGACGTGCCGATGGCGAAAATGGACTGAGGCTAACTGAATATGCTATTCCAATAGAGGACATTTTGCACGTACACAGGCACATGAACCAATTGGCTATTATTTTAAAGCCCTACCTGGCTTTACCCAAAAGTTTGCTACAATACGTATTGCCTGAAACCAGTGCTTTGCTGATAGAAGTTGCCGATGATTTTGCTTTTAATGTCAAAAGTGCACTCGACCAGCACTTAAGTCGGCTGCATGTGGCAAATGCCAGAGCAAAATGGGAAGCCGAAGGAAAAGGTAAGTTGTTCCGAACTATTTCATGTCCTACTTGCGAGGCGCTTATCGATACTACCGCTATTTTTTCAGACTACATTTATTGCCGCTATTGCACTACTATTTTTAACCAATACCAGCAAATATTGCCCAAATCGGAACAGTACAATATTTGTCCGCGCTGCAACTATTACGGGCGCTTGCAGCTGTATCCGGAAGTAAAGTTTTTCTGGTTGCCCAACGAAAAGGCTTTTTCTTTTGCTGAAAATTACATCTGCGACACTTGTGCAGGCAGAACATACCAAGCAACCATTTGGAAAAATGCACTCTACTTAGTAGGGTTGCCGTTTAGCTGGTATCTGAAATACATGATAAGCAAAGAGCAAGACCCTGTATTAGCAGAAATGGCAACTGCCAACCGATTAGCTCAAGATGGCGACATGATAGAAGCCGACGTGCTATACTCTACTATGCTCCTTCGCAACGAGCGGCATCCGGGGTTGCTTTACAACTACGGGTTGGCATGGCTGCAAAACAATGAACCTAAAAAAGCTTTTACTTATCTTAGCCGCACCATAGAACTTTGCTACAACTACGAACCTGCCCGCGAAATTTTAGAGATGTATAAAGATATGCTGGTTGTTAAGTAGAGTTTTTTCTAAGGCTCGTTTTGCCAAATTTATATTTATGCAGGCACGCTTGCCCTTGTTCCCGTTCTTGTGAACAATCCTCATCGCGCGTGGCAATACATGCAACAGCGAAAAGACTTTGGAGTGTAGAAGAGGAACATTCCGCAATCCAAACTCCAAAATCCTGTTTATCCTGCCATTCTGTCTAATTATTTAGGTTTTAACGTTTGCCCCTGTAAAGCCTAAAACATGCTCTAAATTAGATGTAATGCTTCCGTTTCACAACAAAATTAAATCTATCAATGCGTAGGTTTGTCAGAAGGTGGCAACGACATGAAAAAGTCTTGATAGAAACGTTGGGCATAATTTTCCAATAGTTCTATTACGCGTTCTAACCGTTCCGACTGTACAATAAGCCCAGCATGCTGGGGCATGTTCATACGCCATACAATCTCAGGGTCGTTATAATGACTTGTATCGGGATGCTCTTGTCGGGCAAGTGACACAATGATACCGGCATAGAGATGGTCTATTTTGGGGAGTTCGTATTTTTCCCCTTTACGGCGCGTTTCTATTTTTGCCCACTCTGTCCATAGGTTAATTCCTGCCGAAGCCTCTATCATTTCTACTAGATTGGCGCCCCCCACACGGGCAGAGGTTTCCAGAAAATAGAATTTACCGTCGGCAGCCGATTTAATAAACTCTGTGTGCGAGGCTCCCCGCTTCATTCCCATTGCTTTGAGCACTTTTTTGTTCTGTTTGAGCAATTCTTTTTCTTCTTTACTGCCAAAAGCAACAATGTGCGAACGAAAAACTCTACCTTCATGTGCTACTTCCATAGGTGGATTCATGTAGCGACTTACACGGGCAAATACAATTTCATCGCCATCTATCAGTGAATCTACATGATACACATCGCCGGGTAGAAAGGTTTCCAGTAGGTAGTTGTATTGCATATCGCCAAGCGCTTCGAGGGCTAACCACAAGTCATTGATGGTATGAATTTTTTTGATACCTGTTGCCGAAGCTGCAGCGCGTGGCTTGAGCACCCACGGACCGGGATGATTAACAACAAAATGTCGCAGTTCGTCATAGTTGAAAGTAGGGCAAAAAGCTGGCACATTAATGCCCTCTTCGGCAGCTTGCATGCGCATAGCAAGTTTGTCGCGAAAGTAGCGTGCCCGCGTTTGACCCATGCCCGGAATGCGGAATTCCTCACGCAAGTAGGCTGCTTTTTCCACGTCGTAGTCGTCCAATGCCACAATGCGGTCTATTTTACGGCTGCGAAACAAGTAGGCAATACCACGTACTACCTCGTCCATATTCCAGTTGTCCGAGTCCTGCGGGACATAGTAAATTTCATCAATACTTTCACGTGGCCATTCTTTGTGTTCTAATTTTTTGGCAGTTATCAAAATAACATAACAGCCTAATGCTTTGGCAGCCCTCATAAACTGAGCGCCTTTAAAATAGCAAGTGATGCACAAAATAGTTAGAGGTTGCTGCTGCTCGTTCATTGCTTCTAACATTTAACACTGGGCAAATTAACAGTTTCGTAATTTAAGCACAGGATAGCAAAATGTGACAATTTGCAGCCTTGAATTCTAATTTTGCGTACTAATTTTTGGCAACCGATAGGGTTTGCTGCTCGTTACATCTGTGATATTAAACTTTAAACTCTATCATGAACGCACCTACCTACATTAAACCGAAAAACAACGGGACTAAACAATTATTCCAAAACCCGATTTTAGAAAAACTGACCCGCACGCATATTGCAGTGCCCATTAGCTTATTTGTTGGTATTGCTGCCGGGCTGCTTTATTATGGTGCAGCAAAAACCGCCCTTTCTTCATGGCAACTTGTTGCTTTGTTCTTGGCTGGCATGTTTGTTTTTTCTTTTGTAGAATACACTGTGCACCGGCGCGTCTTTCACATGGCAGCCGATACGCCCCGAAAAGCCAAGATACAATACACCATGCACGGAGTACATCATGAGTACCCCAAAGACAAATCCCGACTGGCAATGCCTCCACTGCTGAGCCTGTCTATATCTGCTTTGCTGAGCGTATTGTTCTACTTTATCATGGGCAAGTACATGTTTGGCTTCTTGCCGGGCTTCTTGCTGGGCTATGCTGCTTATTTGTTCGTACACTATGCCGTGCATGCTTTTCCTCCACCTAAAAACTTCTTGAAAGTACTCTGGATTAATCACGGCATTCACCACTACAAAGACCACGACAAAGCGTTTGGCGTTTCCTCTCCACTCTGGGACTGGGTTTTCCGTACTTTGCCCTGAAAGCAGCATATTCGTGCTGTTCAACAGCCCCCTCAATTGCCGTATTTGTGCATGATAAATTCTTGGCAATTTATTGGGTGAGAAAATGATGCTTATGCTGTTGCAAAAATCCCGACAAGTTGCAAGACCTGTCGGGATTATTTTTGGCGCTGTTGTTGTTTTTGGCTGCACCGCTATTCGTTTTTTTACAAATAACCACTTTTCGAACAAATACGGACTAGTTACCACTAAACGTAATTGCCTAATTTTGTAGTATTGCTTCTAGCCCAATTCAATTTGCGCAAGTACGCAAAAGTAAAACTGCTTTAATGGGTCTATTCCATGCCTGCTTTGCTTCATGGCTAATTTTTTGTTTGCCAAAGAGATTTGTTTATATTGGCTTTAAAAGCCTTCGATATAATGTCTTTTCACTTGTTTTCTTACACCGAAGTGGTTTTCAGTGTCGGCGACATGGCAAAAGCTGCTTCTGTCTATCGCGACTATATGGGTTGGCAAGTGGTACATCAAGCTACTGGCGACCGGTATCAGCCAGCCTTTTGGCAACTGCCAGAACAGTGTACGGCAGATGAAATGTTGTTACAATTACCCGGTACAGATACAGGACAAATTCGTTTAATAAAATTTAATGGTGTCCAGCAAGAGTACATTCGTCCCGGCGCAAATTCTTGGGACACAGGGGGGTATTTGGACATCGACTTGCGCGTCAATAACATCCAACAAGTTTGTAACGACCTGCGCGAAATGGGTTGGCACAGCATCGGCAATCCAGTACAGATGCAAATGGGACCTTTCTTACTAGAAGAATTACTAATGAAAGGGCATGACGAGATTACCATTGCGCTTGTACATCGGATAGACCCACCCCAGCCCATCATGGCAGGCGGACGCAATATTGTGAGCAATGTGTATTTGTCTGCCATGATAGTACAAGATTTGGAGCGCGCTAAGTTCTTCTTCGTCAATCAGTTAGGTTTTCAACTACTCAATCAAATAACAATTTGCCGCCATACACCCGGACCTACTATCTTCGGTTTGCCTTACAACATAGCCCCCTCTGCTCCTGCACATTTGGCAATTGTTTCGCCTGATGGCTCGCGCAATCATATGTTGGATATTATCAAAATAGACAATGTAGAAGGAGCAGATTTTTCTGCACGTGGCATACCGCCCAATCGTGGTGTTTTAATGTTTCGCTTCCCAGTGCAGGGATTGCGTTCGTATGCCAAGTTTGTACAAAAAAACGGCGTTGCTTTGCAAATACCTGTTACACATACCTGCATAGCTCCTTATGGCAATGTAGAAGCATTTGCCGTGCGTTCACCCGATGGTTGTTGGTTAGAATTTTACGAGCCTGCATTGTAGGGGGCGTTCATCATTGATAAATCAAAAAAAGGAGGCAACCTGCTGAATACTTGCCAAATAGAAGGATTCGTTGCTTGTTTCTTGCAGTACTGCAAACCTACACCACGCAAAACTTTTGGGGCTCAAAAAGGTTGATTAATGTGGATGGGAATACTTAACACAAGGTGCCTTTAATAAAAACGCTTCAAAATTGCCGAACTACATAAGCAAAAAGCACCTGATTTGCATCGGCATGTTGGAGTTGATAACCGATGTTCGAAGTTTTATGAAGATAGAAATTTGGTCAGATTTTGTATGTCCCTTTTGTTACATTGGCAAGCGCCGTTTGGAGCGTGCTTTATCGGAATTCCCACAAGCCACACAGGTGCATGTGGAATGGAAAAGTTTTCAGTTAGCTCCTGAAAGAGTTACCGACCTGAATAAAACGTATGCACAGATGCTGGCAGAGAAGAAAAATATGCCATTGCATCAAGTGCAAGAAAGGCTTGCCAGTGTAGCCGAAATGGGGATTTCTGAGGGCTTGCATCTTTGCTTCGACAAGGCAATTGTAGTCAACACGTTTTTGGCACATCGGTTTGCTTACTTTGCCAAAATGCATAGCAAGCAGCAAATTGCCCAAGAATTGCTTTTCGAGGCTTATTTTACCAAAGGCAAAAACATCGATTACATAGAAACACTGGCGCAAATAGGCGAACAAATAGGTATCCGTGCAGCCGAAGTGCGCACTTTACTGATGTCAGAAACTTTTAAAGAACAAGTACAACGCGAGCAACAACAGGCTCATAGCATAGGGGTGCGCAGTGTGCCATTCTTTTTATTTAATAACCGGTATGCAGTAGTAGGGGCTCAGGAAAGCCATGTGTTGCTTGCCATGTTGCAACAAACATTTAATGAGTGGGAGCAACGGCAGGCATCAGCAACAGCAACTTCGTGCTCAATTGAAAATGATACCTGTAATTAACATTGTTTAGGTTTTGGTAAGTTGCATTTTGCCGAATTTGTATTCATGCGGGCAAACTCGCCCTTGTTCCCGTCCTTGTGAAAAATCCTTACTGCGCGTGGAAATACATGCAACAGCGAAAAGATATTGGCGTGTAGAGGAAGAACATTCCGAAATCCGAAATCCAAACTCCCCAATCCCGTAGCAGGGTTGTTTTGCAGTTTCTCATCACTGCAATCCTGCTCATCTTGTCTAAGTAGGGATTTAGATTTTTATCCATCCTGCTTTCCCCTGTAAAAAACTAAACATGCTTAACGCACGTGGTGTAGTTAAGTATTGAGAAAGTGCTATTTTCTCGGCTGTTGTTTGCGTTATTCTAACAACCTACTTCTGCCATGGCTGCAGCTGGTAAAGCCTTTCAGCCCTAACAGGTTTTCACATTCTTACTTAAATAGGCTCTGTGTAACATTTTCTGAGCAATAAGCAAACAAGTGTATCAGACTGTTCAGTAACCTGCCGCCTTGCCGTCGGAGCGAGTATAATCGGCTGCTCCTTCATATTTGCCATCGGGACGCACTCGGATGGCATCTACTTTGCAAAGGGCTCCTACTTCTACTAATACATGCCCTTTGGCTTCCAGCTGTTTTTTAGTGTCATCGGAAAAAGCCCCTTTTTCAAATAAGATATGGTCGGGCAGCCATTGGTGGTGGAACCGCTTGGCATTAACAGCTTCTTGCATAGTCATGCCGTGTTCAATTACGTTGAGAATAACCTGATACACACCTGTGATGATAGTTGAGCCCCCGGGCGTACCTACTACTAAGTATAGTTTTCCGTCTTTTTCAACAATAGTAGGAGTCATAGAACTGAGCATGCGTTTGTGAGGGGCAATGGCATTGGCTTCGCCTCCGATGAGCCCGAATTGATTAGGCACGCCGGGCTTGATGCTGAAATCGTCCATTTCGTTGTTGAGAAAAAAGCCTGCTCCTTGCACCATTACCTTGCATCCATAGTAGCCATTTACAGTAGTAGTGAGGGCAATGGCGTTGCCTTCTTTGTCGGCTACTGAAAAGTGGGTAGTCTCTAAGCTTTCTATTCTGTCTACACTGCCTTCTTTTATTTCAGTCGAAGGCGTTTTTTTATCCATGCGGATATTGGCATTGCGCGAGCGGTTGTATTGTGGATTGAGCAACATTTTCACAGGTACTTGGTAAAAGTCGGGGTCGCCTAAGTGTGTAGCGCGGTCGGCATATACACGGCGTTCCAACTCAGTCATAACATGCACGGTTTTGGCAGTATTATGCCCCCATTTAGCAAGTGGGTAGTTTTCGCTGCCTTGCATTAGTTGCAGTAGGGCTACTCCTCCGCTTGAAGGTGGCGGCATAGAAATAATACGGTATTTACCTTTGTATGAGCTTATGACAGGCTGGCGCCAAACAGCGCGGTAGTTGGCTAAGTCTTCGTGCGTAATCAGTCCTTTGCCGGCTTGCATTTCGGCTACTATGAGGTCGGCAGTTTTTCCTTTGTAGAATCCGTCGTTGCCGTAGTCGCGAATGCGTTCTAACGACTGGGCAAGTTCGGGATGATAAATGGTGTCGCCCGCTTGCCAAGGGCGGTCGTTGCGAACCAAGTGGATTGGATAGCGATTAGCAGCTTGAAACTCTGCTTTCATGCGGTTTAAGTTGGCAGCTGCTATGGCAGTAAGCACATGCCCATTGCGGGCTACGTCAATAGCCGGCTGAACGAGCTCTTTCCATGGCAAAGAGCCCAGCTTTTGGTGAAGGGCTACCATGCCGGCAACAGCACCGGGCACGCCTGCGGCTAAGTGCCCACGAGTGCTGAGGTGCTGGATAGGCTCCCCGTTTGCGTCTAAGTACATGTCGCGATGAGCGGCTGCCGGTGCTTTTTCTCGGAAGTCTAATGCGCCTATTTCTCCGTTTTTGGTGCGATAGACCGCAAATCCACCTCCCCCAATGTTGCCTGCCTCAGGAAAAACAACAGCTAAGGCAAAAAAAGTAGCCACTGCTGCATCTGCCGCATTGCCTCCTTTTTTCAAGATAGACAGGCCAATATCGGAAGCAATCGGATGAGTAGAAACTACCATGCCATTGCTGCCTATTGTTCCTTCTAAGCGTTTAGGCGTTGGTTGTTTCTGGCAAGCCAGTATCAGCCCTAATACCAGCCAAAGCGCTGCCAATTGGATACGAAAAAGGTTCATTGCCGAGAATGGGTTCATAGAGGTTCTGTTAAAACAAAGATAGTGTTGGTATCGGGTGCAGGCAAATTAGTGAAACTGAGGCGCACCTTAGTACCGTTGTGTTGTAACTGATTTTCAACAGTGAGTTTAGCTTCGGGCTGCAGCAGGCTTGCTTTGTCTGCTTCGGTGAGGTCTTGCACGAAAATAGCAGCAAAAGCACATTTTTTTTCTGGTTCAACACCTAAGAAGCGAGCTGTTTGAGAAGAGCAACTAAGCAAGTGCCAGCTGTGTTTGTCGAATATAGCAAAAAACTTGTTTGATTGGGCAAGTATATTTTGCAGGTATTCCATTTGTAGGTGAACGCACTCTTCTTTGTGTCTGCGCTCAGTTACGTCGTGTTGAATGGCAATGAAGTTAGTGATTTCCCCTTTTTTATTGCGAACAGGGGTAATGTCTAAACTGAGCCAATATTCTCTTTTGCCTTTGCTGTAGTTGAGAATCTCCTCGTAAAAAGGTTCTCCTTTTTGCAAGGCTTCCCTGATACGTGCAATAGTAGCTGGGTTGGTTTTCGGACCTTGGAGTAAGTGCCCGGGCTTTTTGCCTATGGCTTCTTCCAGTGTGTAGCCAGTAATGCGTGTAAAACTCTCATTTACCCATTCGGTGTAACCCTCGGCATCGGTAATGACCACGGCGGCGCCTACTCTGCTTGCTACCAGCGAGAGCATCTTAATTTGCTGCTCCATTTGTTTGTCGTGGGTAATGTCTTGCACCGTTCCAAACAGCCGGATGGTTTTTTGGTAAAGCCGAATAGGTTTGCAGGTAAAGCGTACCCATTTACGCGCTCCCTGAATAGGAATAGTTTGCAGTTCAAGGTCAAAGGCTTCGCCTTTCTCAACTGCCTTGTCCATTACTTGTGCCAAGAAGGTTCTGGCTTCACTTTCAAAATAGTTGAACCATGCTTCGCGTGTAGGTACGAAAGAAGGCGCTGCCCCGAAAATGTGGTAGGTTTCCTCTGTCCAAATGTAGTGTTGCGTGAGCAGGTCGTACTCCCAGCCTCCAACGCCTGTATTTTCCTGTGTTTGTTCAAGTAAGTTCCGATACTTTTTGCTTTCGGTGATGTCGCGCACCAAAGTCATTACAAAGCGCTTGTCGTCGGCATCGGTAATACACGACTTGTTTTTGAATACATCTATGAGTGTACCGTTCCGATGAAGGTACTTGTATTCACCACTTATTTTATTGCCCTCTAAACAAAACCGGTGTCTTTCATTGGCTTCTTTGCGGTATTCAGGGGGGATTATAATAGTGAAATGCTGCCCAATGAGTTCATACGTTTCGTAACCAAGCATTTGGCACAAGCCCGGATTGACCGTCACAAATCTGCCCTGCGCGTCGGCAATGCTAATGCCGATGTCGGTAGTAGCAAACACGGCTGTAATCATGTTTTCATTGTGGAGTTGTTTTTTTTGCGCGTGGCGCTCCAAGCTGATATCTAACATAGAAAGCGACACTACTGAGGTAACGCCATCATCCGACTCTACGGGGCTGTACTGATAGCGATACCACAATTCGCGCTGTTGCAGAGGCGAAAACAGATGTCGTTCGCCAGTAACGGTTTCTCCTTTTAGTGCCTTGGTAAAATTGCGCTGAAACTCTTCCAATTCTGCCGGCGGGAAGTAGTCCATCACAATAGCATCTGTTCTCAGCTCTTTACCCACTGTGTTTTTGGTCATCTCGGCGGCAAGTTTATTAAATGCTATCACGCGATAGTTTTTGTCAATCAACAAAGAGATTTGCAAGCTGTTGTTGAGCAGAGCACGCATGTTTTTCTCCGATTCGCGCAGTTGGCGCTCTTGCGATTCAAGTGCTTCGTGGGCGCTGCGCAATTCGGCATAGGCTATTTGCATCTCTTCGTTGGTAGACTGCAACTCTTCATTTGTAGTTTCCAATTCTTCATTTCCCGATTGCAACTCCTCGTTTGCCGATTGCAACTCTTCATTGAGCGATTGCAACTCCTCATTACTGGTTTCTAATTCCTCAATGAAAGATTGTAGCTGCTCTTTGGTGGCAGTCAGCTCTTGCTCCAACTCTATAATCCGCTGATTTTCATCATAATTAACCAGTTTTTCAGGTACTACACTGGCAATTTTTTCGGGGTCTTGCTGCTCGAAGATGACCATGAAAAGCTCTTCCTGATGTCGAGAATGTACCAACGGCTTAACAATGGTGCGCACTAAAAAGTCTTTATTGAAAAAACTAATTTTTCGAATAGGAGCAGAAGCGGGAATGCGCTCTTTAATAGCGCGTGTAATGTGCGTGCGCAAGTCTAATTGCAGTTCTGGTTGTGCCATTTTTACGATGTTGGCTGCCATAGTGCCTTGTTGAAGGCTTAAAAAGGGTCTCACCTCGCCGTGTATTTCCAAAATATCCATGTTGCTGTTAATCACCACATACGGATAGTCAAAGGTGTTATAGATGGTTTCTTTGACCATTTCCTTGATAGAAAGAGCCGGAAAGTCTTGCACTTCCGCAAGAGCAACCGGCTTGAGCCGCGTAGTAAAAGGTGAGAAGCGCAAACTGTGGATGCTGGTAATGTTTTTTCGTTGAAAAATCTTGTTGCGACTGTCGATAGTGGCAAACAAATCAGAAAACTGCCCAATATTTTCTGACTTGCCTAAAAACAAATAGCCATTGGGGTTAAGTGCATAGTGGAACAGTGGCAACACGTGTTTTTGCAGTGCTGTGCTGAAATAAATGAGCAGATTGCGGCAGCTGATAAGGTCGAGTTTTACAAAAGGCGGATTGTTAGTTACGTCGTGCTTTGAAAAAAGCACCATCGAGCGGATGCGCTTAGAGAGCTTGTATTCGTTGCCTTCCCGAACGAAAAAAGCGTCAATAATAGTTTTTTCTACATGAATCATTGCCTGTTCGGTGTAGATGCCGCGGCGAGCATAGGCAATGGCGCGGTCGTCTATGTCGGTGGCAAAAATTTGGATATTGTAAGTGCCCAGCCTACTGCCCAGTATCTTAGCCAGCAAAATGGCAATCGAATAGGGTTCTTCGCCACTGGCACAACCCGGCACCCAAATGCGGATGCTTTCCCCTGAACTTTTGGAAGAGATAATTTTGGCTAAATATTTTTCCAGTTCAGCAAATGCTTCCGTATCGCGGAAAAAACTGGTTACGCCTATTAAAATCATTTTAAAAAGCGTTTCCACTTCTTCCGGATGCAATTCGATATAGCGCAAGTAGTCGTCTATGTGCGACAGCTTGAGCATATCTAAGCGCTTTTCTAAGCGGCGCAAGATAGTTGTAGGTTTGTATTGAGAAAAGTCGGTACCTGTTTTCTTGGAAAGGAGTTTAAAGATTTGTTGGAGACTATCGGTTTTAATCTCGGGCAGTCGTACGGTTACTGCAGTAGAGCGATGTAAATTTTCGGGGTCTTGCACAAAACTGAGCAATTCTTCGCCTATTCTGTCGGGAGGCAACACCACATCTACCTGTCCAGTTTCTATGGAAGCTACAGGCATACCATCGTATTTAGCAGTTTGTGGGTCTTGCACAATAGTATATCCGCCAAGCGCTTTGATTTTTTTGATACCCTTGGCGCCGTCTGAGCCTGTTCCAGAGAGAATAATGCCAATGGCAAACTGATGGCAGTCTTCCGCTAAGGAAATAAAAAAGCTGTCTATGGAAGGTTTCGGACCTACCGAAACAATTGGCTTGCTCAAATACAAAATCTGATGTTCGATGCTAATTTCGCTATCTGGTGGAGTAATGTACACCGTACCTGCTTTTACAGGTATGCCGTTTTTAATTTCCACTACCTCCCAGTTGGTATGTTTGCTGAGCAACTGCACTAACATGCTCTTATAGGTAGGGCTCAGGTGTTGCACTACAATAATAGCCAGATTGGCAGGTTTTGAGGGAAGGTGAGAAAGCAACTCAGATATGGCTTCCAAACCGCCAGCAGAAGCCCCTACACCAGCAATAAACAGAGGCTCATTGCCCGGTAAATCCTCGTGCGTATGCTCCTCGGTAACAACAGAGGGCGTGCGTTTTTTAGACATGTCCACAAAATTGAAATCTAAACAGCTCTACAAACGTATAATTATGATACATTTGTAAAATAGAAAATTTTGTAGAAAGATTATGCAATTTACTTTCAAGTCGTTTGCTTGCGCAAACATGCTCTTCATTGTGTTGCACCTTGCTGGGCGGGCAGAGCAATTACTGCAACCATTCAAAGATTCTTTGCAAAAAGCACCCAAAAATTGGTTCCATTTAGACAAAACGCGCGACGGCTTCATGGGGGTGAGCACCGAAAAAACCTATACCGAATTGCTCAAAGGAAAACCTACTAAAACGGTAGTAGTAGCTATTATAGACTCAGGAGTAGACATAGACCATGAAGACCTAAAAGCTAATATTTGGACAAACCCCAAAGAAATACCTAACAACGGCATAGACGACGACAAC
This sequence comes from Bernardetiaceae bacterium, assembly GCA_025056255.1. Classification (GTDB taxonomy): domain Bacteria; phylum Bacteroidota; class Bacteroidia; order Cytophagales; family Thermoflexibacteraceae; genus Rhodoflexus. Next base: position 161,067 of record JANWVT010000004.1, read on the forward strand.
AACGGCTATATAGACGACATACACGGTTGGAACTTCATAGGAGGAAAAGACGGCAAAAGTGTCCACTACGATACCTACGAACTCACGCGTATCTACAAGAAACTCAAACAACGCTTCGAAGGCAAATCTGCCAGCAACATAAGCCCAACAGAAAAAGCTGATTACGAATATTTTTTAGACATACAAGCCAAGTTCAACGAAAAACAAACCGAGATGCGCTCGGGCATGGAGCAGTTCGGTATTTTCAACGAAATATACACCAAAAGCGTGCGTTTGCTCAAAGCCTACTTAGATACCGAAGAACTGACCAACGAAATGGTGCAAGGGATTGAAAGCCAAGACGAACGCATCATGGCAGCTAAAAGCGTCTACTTACAGGCAGCTGTCTTCGGATTAGATGAAGCCTCTTTGGCAGAAGCCGAAGCCTATTATCGCAATGGTCTGCAATATGGCTATAACCCCGACTTCGACCCACGCCACATTGTAGGAGACAACTATGAAGACTCCTCAGAGCGGTACTATGGAAACAACGATGTGAAAGGTCCTGATGCTGAACACGGTACACACGTAGCAGGCATTGTAGCAGCTGTACGCAACAACGGTATCGGAATAGACGGTATTGCCAGCGATGTGCGCATTATGGCTATTCGGGCAGTACCCGAAGGCGACGAGCGCGATAAAGACGTAGCTAATGCTATTCGCTATGCCGTAGATAACGGTGCACAAATTATCAACATGAGCTTTGGCAAACAGTACACAACCGATAAAGCAGCAGTAGATGCCGCCATACAATATGCCGAATCGCGGGGCGTGTTGCTTATCCACGCAGCTGGCAATGAGGCAATGGATACCGATAAAGTCAACTTTTATCCACAGCGCCAATACAACAACGGTAAAAAAGCTAATAACTGGCTCGATGTAGGCGCACTTTCTTGGAAAAATGGGGAAGAAGCAGTAGCCAACTTCTCCAATTATGGCAAAAATACGGTTGATTTCTTTGCCCCGGGCGTAGATATCTTCTCTACCGTACCTAACCAAAAATACAAAGAACAGAGCGGAACAAGCATGGCAGCACCGGTGGCTACTGGTGTAGCAGCGCTGGTGCTTTCCTACTTTCCTCACCTGACCGCCGTTCAACTGCGCGACATTCTGCTCAAGAGCGTTATCAAAACTGACCAGTCAGTAAAAGTACCCGGCAGCGAAAATACCGCCAAGTTTAGCACCCTTTGCATTACTGGCGGCATTGTGAACGCTTACCGAGCAGTGCAAGAGGCAATGAAGGTAAAAGTGCCAACTAAAAAATAGTACCTTTGCACCACAGATGCTTACTTGCAAATCAGCATTTTGACCATTAATTTTGCACTACTAGTGCAGGAATTTGTTTAACGCAATAGGGGGGAGTTTCCCCCTTATTCTTTTTTAAAGTATGGAGTTGGAAGAAAAAGTAGCCGCATACGTACAATCACTGTTGGAAGAAAGTTTCTTCTTAGTAGATGTTCAATTTCATGACAAATCTGGGCGCGCTCGTTTAGTAGTATCATTAGACGGCGACAGAGGGGTTAGTGTAGACTACTGTGCTAGCATCAGCCGCCAACTGTCTGAGTGGTTAGAAGAACAAAACCTCATTCAAAATGCCTACGTTTTAGAAGTATCCTCCCCCGGTGTGGGGCAACCGCTTAAAATGCTCCGGCAATACTATGCCAATATTGGGCGAACGCTCAGGGTAGATACCACAACCGGAGTTACTCATAAAGGCAAACTCGTGCAAGTAAGCCCAGAATCCATTTTGCTCGAGCCCTTGCCTGTAAAAAAAACTAAAAAAGCCCAACAAAAAATATCTCAGCAGCAAGCTATGCTGATTCCTTTTGCCGAAATTGCTAAAGCAGTAGTTGAAATTTCATTTGACTAAACAAAACAAAAATAAAATGGAGACCGGATTACTGATAGAGTCATTTAAAGAATTTGCCAGTCAAAAGTCTATTGACCGTCCAACTATGGTGCGCATATTAGAAGATGTTTTTCGCACCATGATTAGGAAAAAATTCCTTTCCGACGAAAACTTTGACGTAATTGTGAATATAGACAAAGGCGACCTTGAAATTTTGCACTACCGAGAAGTAGTAGAAGATGATGCGCCTAATTACGATGAAAACAAACACATTCGCCTAAGCGACGCCCGCAAAATAGATGAAGATTTTTCCGTAGGTGAAGAAGTTGCCGAAAATGTTAAAATTGAAGACTTTGGACGTCGTATCGTGCAAACCGCCCGACAAACACTGATTCAAAAAATCAAAGATTTGGAAAAAGACAATCTTTTCAATAAATACAAAGTACTCGTAGGGCAAATTGTAACATGTGAGGTTTACCAAGTACTGAGCAAAGAAGCCATCCTGCGCGATGCACAAGGTAACGAACTTGTACTTCCTCGCTCTGAGCAAATACCCAAAGATCGCTTCCGCAAAGGAGATTCCGTTCGTGCCATTGTTCATCGTGTAGAAATGGTCAATGGCAATCCGCGCATTATTTTGTCGCGCACCTCCCCTATCTTTTTAGAGCGCCTTTTCGAACAAGAAGTTCCCGAAGTGTACGACGGCATTATTACCATTCGCAAAATTGTACGCGAACCCGGTGAGCGTGCCAAAGTAGCCGTAGAGTCATACGACGACCGCATCGACCCCGTAGGCGCATGCGTAGGCATGAAAGGCTCGCGCATTCACAGCATCGTCCGCGAACTGTGCAATGAAAACATAGACGTCATCAATTACACCGACAATATTGAACTGTTTATTCAGCGAGCCCTTAGCCCAGCCAAAATATCAAGCATTAAAATTGATGAACAACATGCTCGTGCAGCCGTTTTTCTCAAACGAGACCAAGTGTCGCTGGCAATTGGAAAAGGAGGACAAAACATTAAACTGGCTAGCAAACTGGTAGAAATGGAAATAGATGTATTCCGCGAACTTTCCGATGCTGACGAGGAAGAAGAAGATGTAGAACTGAAAGAGTTTTCCGATGTTTTAGATGACTGGGTAATCGAGGAGTTCACCAAAATTGGCTTAGATACAGCACGCAGTGTACTCAGCATGAGCCGCGACTATCTGATTAAAAAAACAGAACTGGAAGAAGAGACCATCGACTTTGTACTCGACATTCTCCGGAAAGAATTTGAATAATTTTCTGACAAATATTTTATCGCATTGTATTGAATCTTTTACTTGTTAAATCTGTTTGAGTAATAAGAACTTTTTTGAGTACTGTTAAAAAAGGCTAATTTTGCAGAAGTTTTAATTAAACCGCCGCAAGGGTGAGCGATTGCTTATGACAGAAAATAAAACCTATAGGCTTGGGATAGTTGCCCGCGACTTTGGTGTCACTACTGCTATGCTTGTCGACTTTTTGGCAAGCAAAGGAGTAAAGGTGGACAATAACCCCAACACCAAAATCACGGCAGACCAATATGCAATGGCAGAAAAAGAATTTGCCGCCTCTGCTGCTGTAAAAAAGGAGGCTTCTAACTTGCATATTGGCAAGTCTTATGGTGAAAATATTGTTATCAGCTCAGAACAGCAAAGCGAGCGCCGCAAAGAGGAAGAAGACGAGGAAGACAACATCATCAGCGTCAAAACCTCTACCCTATCACCTTTTGGCAAAAAAGAAAGTGCAGACAAGCCAATTGAAAAAAAAGAGCCAGAGAAAATAAGCTCTAAACTCAGTGGCTTAAAAATAGTGGGCAAGATAGACTTGGATGCTAACAAAAGCGCTCCCAAGCCAGAAACAAAAAGAGCAACCGCTCCCTCAAAGCAAACACCCGTTGCAGAAAAAACAACTCCCAAAGTTGAACCACAACCAGAGCTACCCCCCGTTGTTCCAAGTGCACCACAAAACGAACCAATTACTGTTGCTGAGCAACCACAACCTCTGATTGTGCCAACAAGTCAGGAAAAAACAACTGTTGAGCCATCTTCTACCATAAATAATCCACCTATGGCTCAACCCGTTCAGCAAGAACAGCCAGAAAAAACACTTGCCAGTGTGCAATCATCTACCACCTCCCCAGCTCCTGAAAGTAGCTCAGACGAGGTAGTGATTAGGGCAGAAGCTGAACGGCTGCAGGGCTTGAAAGTAATTGGTAAAATTGAGCTGCCAGTAGAAAAAGATAAGAAAAAACCCAAGCCCATTGCCTCTTCCGATGAGAAAGACAAGAACAAGCGCAAGCGCAAACGCATTAAAAGCAGCCCGGGAACCCCTGTTAAGCAAGAAGCTCCTACTGCCCAAACACAACAAAAATCGGGCGGACAGCAGCAACATCCTAATCGCAACAACCAACAGCAACGCCAACAACCCGCTGCTAAAAAGGCGAACAACGCTCAAGAAAAAACCTTGTTAAAAGAAGAAATATCGGAAAAAGAAGTACAGGAAAACATCAAAAATACGCTTGCCCGCCTCACAGGTGCCAACAACCGCCAGCAGATTATCAAAAAACAAATCAAACGCGACAAACGGCAGGCGCAAGCGCGCAGACAGGAAGAACAAGCAGGACAGGAAAAAGCCAACGTACTACAGGTAACCGAGTTTATTTCAGCCCACGATTTGGCAAACCTAATGGGCGTATCGGTTAATGAAATTATTTCCAAATGCCTTTCCTTCGGCATGTTTGTCGGCATCAACCAGCGTTTAGATGCCGAGGCTATCACCATTATTGCCGATGAGTTTGGCTATGATGTAGAATTCATTTCCGCCGAAGAAGAAATAGCTGTTACTAGCGAACAAGAAGACCGCGAAGAAGATTTGCAGCCACGTGCTCCTATTGTTACCATCATGGGACACGTAGACCATGGCAAAACCTCTCTGTTAGACTACATCCGTAAGTCAAAAGTAGCAGAAGCAGAAGCCGGTGGCATTACGCAGCACATTGGTGCCTACGACGTAATTACCAACAGCGGTAAGCGAATCGTGTTTTTGGATACACCCGGGCACGAAGCATTTACCGCTATGCGGGCAAGAGGAGCCGAACTGACCGACGTAGCCATTATTGTGATTGCCGCCGACGACGATGTAATGCCCCAAACCAAAGAGGCAATCAACCATGCTCAAGCAGCAGGAGTGCCCATAGTTTTTGCTATCAACAAAATAGATAAGCCCGAAGCAAAACCAGAGAAAATCAAGGAGTCGCTTGCTAAAATGAACTTCCTTGTAGAAGACTGGGGCGGCAAATACCAAAGCCAAGAAATATCGGCTAAACAAGGTATTGGTGTAGATGAGTTGCTGGAGAAAGTACTGCTTGAAGCCGAAATGTTAGACCTCAAAGCGAACCCTAACAAGCGCGCAGTTGGAACAGTGATAGAGGCTTCCTTAGACAAAGGAAAAGGCTATGTGGCTACTGTAATGGTACAAGCGGGTACTTTGCGCAAAGGCGATGTTATCTTGGCAGGCGCACACTACGGACGCGTAAAAGCCTTAATGGACCATCGAGGCAAAATTATCAAAGAAGCCGGTCCCTCTACGCCTGTGCAGGTATTGGGCTTAAACGGGGCTCCACAAGCTGGCGACAAGTTCAATGTGATGGAGTCGGAGCGCGAGGCAAAAGAAATTGCTACCCGACGCGAACAAATTTTGCGCGAACAAAGCATCCGTGCTACTAGAAGAACCACTCTTTCCGATATTGGCAGACGCATTGCCTTAGGTAACTTTAAGCAACTCAACATTATTGTAAAAGGTGATGTAGACGGCTCAGTAGAAGCCCTCGCCGACTCGCTGCTTAAGCTTTCCACCGAAGAAATTGAGGTCAATATTATCAGCAAAGCCGTTGGACAAATTTCAGAGTCAGACGTATTGTTAGCAGCTGCTTCCGATGCCATCATTATTGGTTTTCAGGTACGCCCCTCTCCTAATGCTCGCAAAATGGCAGAGAAAGAACAGGTAGAAATCCGCCTGTACTCTATTATCTTCAATGCTATCAACGATGTAAAGGACGCCATAGAGGGCATGCTTGCTCCTACTATAGAAGAGGTAATTTTGGGTAATGCCGAAGTATTGCAAGTGTTTAAAATTCCTAAGGTGGGCAATGTGGCAGGTTGCCGAGTTACCGACGGTCATATTAAGCGTAACGCACGCATTCGCGTTATTCGCGACGGTATTGTGGTCTATGGAGGTGAAAAAGGCGTAGGCGAGTTAGCTTCTTTGCGTCGAGGAAAAGATGATGTGCCCGAGGTAAAAGCTGGCTACGAGTGTGGCATCGGCATCAAAAACTTCAACGACATTAAAGTGGGCGATATTATAGAAGCCTACGAAGAACGCGAGGTTAAGCGCAAACTCTATTAGCGTGTTTGCTGATTATATTTGCAAAAAGTCTCCGAAAATATGATTTTTCGGAGGCTTTTTTGTTGCCATAACACCAATAATGCGACTAAGCCTTTGAAAAATTTAGCTTCCACTGCGCCGTTGCACGCGCCGTTGGTCGTGTCTGCACGAACAACTATTTGCCATAGGTAAAGCCTGCTATGGACACAGCAGCATAGCAAAAACTGCTTGCTCTGAAAAGAGACAAACAAAGCAGACTATTAAGTCGATTTTCTCACAATTTCCACGAACTGTTAAATAACTTGACAATGCCTAAAAGTGGTTGGAATGGCATGATTGAGCAAACCTCTTACAAACATGTAAATAAGGGGCAACGTCTGGCTAACTCAGAGTGCTAAATGCATACAAGAAAAAAAGCACCAGCAAAACAACCGGAAGAGCAATTTTCTTTGCCCAAACTTTTACATTCGCGCTACTGAGCCTAAGCCGCAGAACAATGGAACGAACCATACCACTGGCAGAAAGGATGCGCCCCAAAAGTTTGGAAGAATACCTCGGACAAACCCATTTAGCAGGCAAAGATGGCATTTTCAGCAAGATGATTCGCAATAGAAACATTCCTTCATGTATTTTATGGGGACCGCCCGGGTCAGGTAAAACAACATTGGCGCTGCTGTTAGCCAAAACCTTGCGTTTTCCCTTTTTTACCCTTAGTGCTATTAACTCTGGTGTTAAAGAAATTAGAGACATTATTGACAGAGCAAAATTTCAGCCAAATGCAATTTTATTTATAGACGAAATACACCGATTCAACAAAGCACAGCAAGACGCTCTACTCAGTGCAGTGGAAAATGGCACACTTACCCTGATAGGGGCTACTACCGAAAATCCCTCGTTTGAAATAAATGCTGCCTTGCTGTCGCGCTGCCAAGTTTTTGTATTGCAACCACTTAGCGAGCAAGATTTGCTCACATTGTTACACAGAGCAGTAGCGCGCGAAAGTGCCGATAAAAACATACGTGTTGAGCTAGTAGAAACAGATGCCCTGATTTCCCTTAGCGGCGGCGATGCTCGTAAAATGTTAAACCTGTTAGAAATGACTATTGCTACTGCCACTTCTGCTCCGGTTGTTATCACTAACCGTGTGGTTATAGAAGTTGCTAGGCAACGCACCTCTCGCTATGATAAACATGGTGAACAACACTACGATATTATTTCGGCATTCATCAAGTCTGTTCGGGGCAGCGACCCCGATGCAGCGCTCTATTGGCTTGCCCGTATGATGGCTGGCGGTGAAGACCCGCAGTTTATTGCTCGCCGGCTACTGATTTTGGCTTCAGAAGACATCGGCAACGCTAACCCCAATGCCTTATTGCTTGCCAATACCTGCTTTCAGGCGGTAGCTGCTGTGGGGATGCCTGAGGCAGACCTGATTCTCTCGCAAACAACTATCTACCTAGCTTGTTCGCCAAAAAGCAACAGTGCCTACACTGCCATCCGAAAAGCACAGGCAGCAGTGCAGGAATTTGGTGATTTGCCCGTACCCTTACACCTGCGAAATGCACCTACTACATGGATGAAAAAGTTAGGCTACGGCGCTGATTATCTCTACCCACACGATTATCCCGAAAGTTTTGTAGAACAACAATATTTGCCAGACGCCTTAGAAGGAGCTGTATTTTATCAGCCTGCCAACAATGAACGAGAGCAGGAAATGGCAAAACGCCAACAAAAACGTTGGAAGAAATAAAAGTTTGCTGCAAAGCTTGGAGTTAACTCTAACATGAACTTACAACTGGCAGTAGTGCTAACATTGCCGTTGCACGCCGCCGTTGCACGTCGCCGTTGCACGTCGCCGTTGCACGTCGCCGTTGTTCATGTTTTCACAAACAAGTTATCGGTATGGCAGCCACTAATTTTCTTTGGAAAATTAGAAGCATACTTTTTGTAGCCAATACTTGCTTTTTGCGCTTTTGCCTGCAAGTTGCAGCTTGTCAAGCTGATTGCCAATCATTTGCGTTATTATCGCCAAAAAGGAAGATTCTTTGCCCGCAATTGCAGACAAAGAACCAGACCTGCTACCTGTATGGCAAGAATTTGTTTTATATCAAAATGCACTTGTTGTCTTTCAAGTCTTGTTCTACGTTTTTGAATTTGGTTTCCACTATCCTTCCGTCCATGTATCGTACGGTTACCCTTTCATTTCTGCCGGGCATTTTTTGGGATACAATAGGTTTGGTAACTTCTACGTTTCGCCGATTGGTATTATAAGCTACTTTGTTGTCGCTACGGGTGCTAATAGTTTCCGCTTGGGACTTGTTGGTAGCAAGCTTTTGTTGTTGTTTGCCTGCTGCTGCTACTGCTTGCGCATCGCGCACGGCATTTTGTCCTTCGTTATAGGGCATAGCGCGGAAGAGGAAAGCGGTAATCTGCGTGTTGAGTTCGCCTATCAAATTTTTGAATAATTCAAAGGCTTCAAACTTGTAGATGAGCAAGGGGTCTTTTTGCTCTAAGGTAGCAAATTGTACAGATTGGCGTAAGTCGTCCATTTCGCGCAAGTGCTCTTTCCAGTACTGGTCTATTAGCGCCAGTGTGATGGCTTGCTCCATACTTTGAATGAGTGACATGCCGCCAGTGGCTACCGCTTGTTGCAGGTTGGTAATGATGTTAATCATTTTTCTGCCATCGGTAAACGTAATTGCTACATCGCGGTAGATCGCTCCTTGTGTTTGGAAGGTATGGTTTAATACAGGGAAGGTCATTTCTGCCAACTGCTTGTTTTTAGCTACATAGCGCCCGTATACCTCCTCATAGAGCGATTGGGTAATATGAGTAGTACTATTTTTGGCAAAATATTCAGCGCTAATGGCAGAGTTAGTGCCAAACTGAGACAATACGGCTAATTTAAAGTTTTCATAGTCGCCTTTGTGGTTTTCGGCTATTTCTTGGCAGGTATCGTAGAACATAGTCATGATGTCTAACGATAACCTTTCGCCAAAAAGCGCATTGCGCCGGCGACGGTAAATCACTTCGCGCTGTGCGTTCATTACGTCGTCGTATTCAAGCAATCGCTTGCGGATGCCGAAGTTGTTTTCTTCTACTTTTTTTTGCGCGCGCTCGATGGATTTGGTAATCATAGGGTGTTGAATAACTTCACCCTCTTCCAATCCCAGCCTATCCATGATGCTGGCGATGCGCTCTGAGCCAAAAAGACGCATCAGTTCGTCTTCAAGGCTAACAAAGAACTGAGACGAGCCGGGGTCTCCTTGTCGTCCAGAACGTCCGCGCAACTGGCGATCTACGCGGCGGCTTTCGTGGCGTTCGGTACCAATAATGGCAAGTCCGCCGGCTTGTCTGGCTTCTGGGGTTAGTTTGATATCTGTACCGCGCCCTGCCATGTTGGTAGCAATGGTTACCGTTCCGGGAATACCGGCGTTGGCAACAATTTCTGCTTCGCGAGCATGTTGCTTAGCGTTAAGCACTTGGTGAGGTATTTTGCGCAGCTGCAACATGCGGCTAATGATTTCGGAGTTTTCTACCGAGGTAGTGCCCACTAACACGGGTCTTCCGGCAGCTACAAGCTCTTGAATTTCTGTTACTACGGCATTATATTTTTCACGTACGGTTTTATATACTTTATCTTCATGGTCTATTCGAATTACGGGCTTGTTGGTAGGTATTTCTACTACATCTAACTTATAAATTTCCCAGAACTCGCCTGCTTCGGTGCTTGCTGTACCAGTCATGCCTGCCAGCTTGTGGTACATGCGGAAGTAATTTTGCAGCGTAATGGTGGCGTAAGTTTGAGTAGACTCTTCCACCTTCACGTTTTCTTTTGCCTCCAATGCCTGATGCAGCCCGTCGGAATAGCGGCGTCCTTCCATGATGCGCCCAGTTTGCTCGTCTACAATTTTTACTTTGCCATCTACTAAGATGTAGTCCACATCGCGTTCAAACAGGGTATAAGCCTTTAAAAGCTGGTTGACGCTGTGAATGCGTTGGTTTTTGATGGTGTAGTCTGCTAATACTTGGTCTTTGGCGCGCAATTTTTCTTCTTCGCTTAGTTGGTCATTGGCATCTATGTTGGCAATTTCTACGCCGATGTCGGGCAATACAAAGAAGTTGGGGTCTTCGCCTGCTTCTGTGATGAAATTAATGCCGTTTTGGGTAAGCTCTACGGAGTTGTGTTTTTCGTCAATTACAAAGTAGAGGGGCTTGTCGGCTTCGGGCATCATTTTAGCATTGTCTTGCAAGTAGAAGTTTTCTACTTTCTGCATTTTGGCTTTAATGCCCGGCTCGCTTAGAAACTTAATAAGGGGTTTGTTTTTGGGCAGTCCTCGGTAGGCGCGAAATAGTGCTAATCCTCCTTCTTCGTCTTTGCCTTCGGCTAGGAGTTTTTTGGCTTCGTTGAGCAGTTTAATGACCAGTTGCTTTTGGGCTTCCACTAATCGGCTAATGCGAGGCTTTAGCTCGTAGTAGAGTTGCTCGTCTTCGTTGCTTGCGCCTACCGGTCCGGATATAATCAGCGGGGTACGGGCATCGTCTATGAGCACGGAGTCTACTTCGTCCACCATAGCATAGTGATGCTTGCGCTGTACCAGCTCCGATACTTCGCGCGCCATGTTGTCGCGCAAGTAATCAAACCCGAACTCATTATTGGTGCCATAGGTGATGTCTGCTAAGTAGGCACGGCGGCGCATGGGGGTGTTGGGTTGGTGCTTGTCGATACAATCTACGCGCAAGCCATGAAATTCATACAAAGGACCCATCCATTCGCAGTCGCGGCGAGCTAAGTAATCGTTTACGGTTACAATATGCACGCCCTTGCCTCCTAAGGCGTTGAGATAAGCCGGTAGGGTAGCTACCAATGTTTTGCCTTCACCGGTTGCCATTTCGGCAATTTTGCCTTGGTGAAGCACAATACCTCCAATCAGTTGGACATCGTAGTGGACCATTTCCCAAGTAATCATATTGCCGGCTGCCATCCATTGGTTGTGCCAAATGGCTTTGTCGCCCTCAATAGTAACTCCTTGCCGAGTAGCCGCAATTTCATGGTCAAAGGGAGTTGCTGTTACTACCAGTTGTTTGTTGTGTGTAAAGCGATAAGCTGTTTCGCGTACTACGGCGAAGGCTTCTGGCAATAGCCGGAGCAATACTTCTTCCAACTTTTTGTCATGCTCTTTTTCAAGGCGGTCTATTTGTTGGAAAATCTGTTCTTTCTCTTCAATATCCATTTCCGGGTGCTCGGCTATGCGCCGGTGCAACTCGGCAAGTTGACGGTCTAATTCAGCAAGTTCAGCCGCAATGATGGCTTTAAAAGCAGCTGTTTTACCTCTCAACTCATCGTCGCTTAGCGTTTTGAGCTTAGCATATTCCTGATTAATAGCAGCTACCATGGGCGCGATAGCTTTTAGGTCGCGCTCAGACTTGGTGCCAAACAGTTTGGCAAAACCTTTGGTGAGAAAATCTAACATAACAGTTTTTTACAGGTGGTTCAAAAACGTGCCAAACAGCCACCCGACTGACATTTTGGCTGTGAATTCACAAAGTTACGAATCCAATTTGGGATTTCCTGCCTATTTAACGTATTTGCAAATAGGAAATCAAACCATTGTAAAGTATAACTTCATTTATGGAACTGAACTGGATAGACTGGGCAGTGATTATTGCTTTCCTGCTTGTTTCTTTGGGTATTGGCATGGGTTATGCCAAACAAGCTGAGAAAGGAGTAGAACATTTTTTTCTGGGTGGGCGCAACTTACCTTGGTGGATAGCCGGCACCTCTATGGTAGCTACTACTTTTGCTGCCGACACGCCGCTATTGGTAACAGAACTGGTAGCCAAAAATGGCATTAGTGGCAATTGGCTCTGGTGGAATTTTCTCATTGGTGGCATGCTGTCTACTTTTTTCTTTGCCGACTTGTGGCGGCGTGCAAACATCATCACCGATGTGGAGTTGGTTGAAAAGCGCTACAGCGGCAAGCCAGCAGCTTTTTTACGCGGCTTTAAAGCGGTTTATTTGGGTATTTTTATGAATGCGGTCATTATTGCTTGGGTCAATCTGGCACTTGGCGCACTACTTAAAATATTTTTCAATGTTCCCGATGAACAGTTACTTGGATGGGTAGGAGCAGCTATGCTAATGGTAGTAATCTATTCAAGTCTTTCGGGGCTGATGGGCGTAGTAGTTACCGATTTCATACAGTTTATTATTGCCATGTCGGGTTGCATTATATTAGCTGTCATAGTAGTTCAGTCGGAAAAGATTGGTGGTATTTCGGGCTTGAAGTGGCAACTACCTGAATGGACGTTGCACTTTTTTCCTACTCTTGACCTGAGTAATGCTGATACTGCTAACACTACTGCACAAGCATTCAGTCTGGGGTTGGGTAGTTTTTTAGCCTATGTAGGCATGCAATGGTGGGCAAGCTGGTATCCGGGTGCCGAGCCGGGTGGAGGTGGCTACATTGCCCAACGCATGATGAGTGCTAAAAATGAACAACATGCCATTAAAGCCATGTTGCTGTTTCAAATTGCTCACTATGCATTGCGTCCTTGGCCTTGGATTGTAGTAGGGCTGTGTGCTTTGGTGTTATATCCAGATTTGCCGCAAGCCGACAAAAAGTTAGGCTACGTATTGGCAATGAAAGAGTTTCTTCCTGCCGGATTGCGTGGCTTGCTGCTGGTAGCCTTTTTAGCAGCTTATATGAGCACGGTTTCCACGCAACTGAACTGGGGAGCAAGCTATATCATCAATGATTTGTACAAACGCTTTATACGCCCTCAGGCAAGCCAACGCCAGTTTGTAGCAGCTTCGCGCCTAACCACTTTTCTGCTGATGGTGGTTTCTTTGTTCATTACCGCACAAATGGAAACTCTTTCAGGAGCATTTAATTTCATGATTGAGTGCGGTGCTGGCTTGGGACTGGTGCTTATTTTACGATGGTATTGGTGGCGTGTAAATGCGTGGAGTGAAATAACTGCTACTATTGCGCCTTTTGTCGGCTATTCGCTTTCGCATTTTGCATGGCATATGGAGTTTCCGGCAAGTTTTTTTCTAACAGTAAGTTTCACTACTGCTGCATGGCTGGCGGTTACTTTTCTTACCCCTCCAACCGAATGGCAACACTTGCAACAATTCTATCGCGAGGTGCGCCCGCAGGGAGCTTGGAAACCCATCGCTAATTCCTTGCAAATGCCTGTTGAAAATAAATTGCCTGCATTACTTGCCAAATGGGCAACTGGTTTGTTGCTGTGCTACTCAGCTCTATTTGGAATTGGCAAGATTGTTTTGCAAGAATGGAGCAGCGCACTGGTTTATACTTGCTTGTTTGTGGCAGCTGCTTGGTTGCTCAACTGGCTATTGAAAAACTAAGTTGTTCGATGCTGTGAGTAAAAACGGTGTAAAAGTAACCCAATAGTCGAGTAGTTTCAACTAAAAGCACATTGAAGTTGAGCATAAGCAAGGCTGTATTTTTCTGAATTAGTTGCTGTTTGCCATATCGCAGGGGCAATGTGGCAAACAGTGCTGCCAAAACCCGGCAAGTTTGTCGACCCCCCATGGGGTTGTATTGGTGAATCCTTTACGATACACAAACAACGGACACACCTCCTACCATTCCCCTGCTACTGATTATGAGTCTCTTCCTTCATGCGCATTATCGTTTCTAAACTCGCTTCCATATTTCCTCGATAGAAGGGTATTTTCTTCCAAAATGTTAATCACTTGCTTGTGTAAAGTGTAGTTGTTTTTCTTTTGATTTCCTTCTTAACCACTCGCTTTACACACTTTTTGAGAAAGTATCCATAAGCAACTGATTATCAGGTTTTTGTACAATTTGCATCATATCAAAAATTGGCACGAATAGGCAACAAATAAACAAACCCAATAAGCTTGTGGAACCTATTGGGCTGCTGTGGGGCATAAAATAGAAAGCAGAATTTTCTAATTGAAAATCAGTTTGTAGATGTCGTTTCCAAAGGCAAATACCATTAAACCGAGCAACAGGAGCATGCCTACTTTTTGTGCACCTTCTAAGAAAGCCTGTGAAGGAGCGCGTCCTGAAATGATTTCATAGGTTAAGAATACAGCATGACCGCCGTCTAAGGCTGGAATGGGTAGCAGGTTCATAAAAGCCAATACCATAGACAGCAACCCTACTAATGACCAAAAGCGTATCCAGTCCCATGTGCCGCCAAACACTTTGGCAATACCAATTGGTCCGCTCAGGGATTTGGTAACCGACATTTCGCCGCGAAACATTTTGCCAAATGCTTTTAGCTGTACAAAAACTACGTCGAACGCGTTGAACGTACCACGCACTACTGCCTCTGCCAAGCTGTATTTGCGCACAGCTGTTTGCAGCAAAAACTCTGGACGGAAACCAATGGTACCTTCTGGGGTAATCTGGATATATTTGATGACTTGTTCACCCTTGCGGTCTATCACAAATTTTACCTCTTCGCCTTTGTGTTTTTCAAGAAAGCTTTTCAAGTGTTGGAAATAAAGAATAGGGGTATCGTTGGCTGCAATAATTTTGTCCCCTGGCTGCAATCCAGCTTTTCCAGCGGGCATATCGGGTTGTACCTCGCCTACGGCAAACGGATAAAGGGGGTCAATAAAAGAAGCATTTTGTTTATCGCCAAGTTTATCCATCAGGTCGGTAGGGAGGGGAATCATCATTTCTTTGCCGTTGCGCAAAACTGTGTAGTAGCTACCTGTTTCCAAAAAGAAACTTGGATTGCGCGCATCTTC
The DNA here is from genome assembly GCA_025056255.1 of Bernardetiaceae bacterium. Lineage (GTDB taxonomy): Bacteria > Bacteroidota > Bacteroidia > Cytophagales > Thermoflexibacteraceae > Rhodoflexus. The sequence goes on from JANWVT010000004.1 coordinate 176,122, forward strand.
ATAGCGCTCTAATTTTTTGCCGTTGATAGCAATTAACTTATCACCTTCTTGAAGACCTATTTCCGCTGCCAGTTTACTTACATGAATACCGTGTTTGTTTACTTCGCTAATAGGTAGGTAGGTTTCGCCAAGAAAATATGCTAACCCAATGAATACCACAATGCCTGTAAGTACATTCACAGTAATGCCGCCGAGCATCACAATAAGTCGTTGGTAAGCAGGTTTGGAACGGTATTCCCAAGGTTGTGGTTTAGAGCTAAGTTGGGCGGTATCGAGCGATTCATCTACCATTCCGGCAATTTTCACAAAGCCGCCTAACGGTAGTGCTCCTACCATGTATTCGGTTTCACCTTTTTTAAAACTGAAAAGTTTAGGGGGAAATCCGATAGAAAATTTTTCTACGCGCATACCAAACCACTTGGCTGGTAGCATATGCCCTAACTCGTGCAACCCCACCATAATGGTGATTGCCAGAATTAGTTGGGCAGTCATAATTAATCCTTCCATTCTATTCGATGCAGATAGGTACGGCAGCACTATTTGCTGCTTTAACGATTGATTATTTGCTTACTAAACGTTGTGTGTAGCAATAAAGTTCTCAATAGTCTTTCCATTCGGTTTCTGGCAGTTGTGCCAGTGCTTTTGCCAGTTGCTCGTCGTTAGGGGCTACGCCGTGCCATTTGTGAGAGTGCATCATGAAATCTACCCCGTAGCCCATTTCGGTGTGCATGAGTATAATCACGGGTTTTCCTTTTCCAGTTAGGTTTTTTGCGTGTTGCAAGGCAGCTATCACCTGTTCTAAATTATTGCCTTCGGTACACTCGGTTACCTCCCAGCCAAAAGCGCGGTATTTAGCACCCAAGTCCATTAGGTTCATCACCTTGCTAACCGGACCGTCAATTTGTTGTCCGTTTAAATCAACGGTAGCAATCAGATTATCTACTTTGTGATGAGCAGCATACATGGCTGCTTCCCAAATTTGTCCTTCTTGTTGTTCACCGTCGCCCATGAGTACGTAAACCAAGTGGGGGTCTTGGTTGAGTTTTTTGGCTTGTGCGGCTCCTATAGCTACTGAAAGCCCTTGCCCCAATGAGCCGGAGGCTACGCGAATGCCCGGCAAGCCTTCTTCTGTAGCGGGATGTCCTTGCAGGCGAGAGTTAATTTTGCGAAAAGTAGCGAGTTCCTGCACGCTGAAATAGCCAAAGCGTGCCAAAGTACTGTACCAAACTGGTGAAATGTGTCCATTAGAGAGGAAAAACAGGTCTTCACCAATCCCATCGGGTTGGAAGTTTGGGTTGTGTTTCATTATCACGCCATACAGTGCTACGAAGTATTCGGTGCACCCTAATGAACCGCCCGGATGACCAGACTGCGCAGCATGTACCATGCGTAAAATATCGCGCCTGATTTGAGTAGCAAGCGTTTTGAGTTTTTGTATATCGCTCATTGTGAGAACGCAATAATTGTGCTTTGTATCAACATCAGTTTACAATGAGCCGCAAGTTAGTAAAACTCTACTGAATGGTAATTATGTTGTTGGAGCTTGCAACAGTTTCCAAAAAGTACCAACAGCCAAAAAGATAGAGTATAATGCCACCGAGATAAACATGCCAATGCTAACCACTCCCAGCGTGTACACACAAGACCACTGCCAGCTCTTTTGGCTCAGATGCTTGTAAATAATCATAAGGCTGAAAAAATAACCCAGTAAATAAACTACAAAAATAGGTTGCAGCAATTCTGGCAGCACAAACAGCAGCGGATATGCCAACACCAATATAAAATTCCACAAGGCTGAAACATAGGTGTGGATGATGATATGTTCTCCTAAAAATAGTTGCTTGCGCGGGTAAGGCAGCCAAGAAAGAAGCCCCATTAGCGGAATAAACAGAAAATAAGCAAAGCTGAAAGTATCGTTGAGCAATTGAAACATCACCTCAGCCTGTTTTTCGGCAGGAGGTAAATTAGGTGCATTTGCTTGGTTAGACGGGGGGGAGCTTGTTTGCTCTACTACTGATTTTGCTGAGGCTTGTTGAAGTTCTTGTGTCATGGATTTTTGCAGTATATCAGTTTTGAGCAATACTAAGGCAGAAAGGGTGATGCTAACTGCTAAAAACTTAAACGGATTGGTCAATTTTGTTCTATCTGCAAACAAATAGGTGTGCACTACCCAATGAGGACGTATCAGCAAATAGTAAAAGGTGTATATAAAACCCTTTTCAACATCAAAAATTCCCAGTACGTCTTCCCAGAGTTTATTCATGCTTAGGCGTGGAAGAGGCGCCGGTTGATTGGCACGTACAGACTCCATAAATCCATTGCTTATAGTTGCTTAATGCAATTTACTCATCTTTTTTGTCATGCTTGCTCAGTGGCTTTTGAACATTTTCGATGCTTTTGAGCTCGATATTGTTTTGTGCCATAAATAGTATGTAATAGTTGTTCAGGTTTTTGCAAGATTTATGTTGCCAAATTTATATTCATGCAGGCAAACTCAACCTTGTTCGTATAACCCCGCACGTGGAGATGCGTGCAACAGCGAAAACGTTTTGGAGTGTAGAGGGTGAAAAATTCCGCAATTCGAAATTTTCAATCCAAACTTCTATACGATGTAGTAAGGTTGTTTTTCCAGCTACTAATACTGAAATCCTGTTCATAATGCCATTCTGCAGTAGTGATTCAGGTTTTTACATGTTTACCCTTATGAAACCTACACATGTTCTTAAACTGCTTGCAGCAATTGTTGCAAAACTTGGAAAGTTTTGAAAATTTCTTAGATTAATTTATCAGTAGTGTTTTTACTCGCCTTGGGTCGGAATTTCACGTACCCACAAGGTGCCACCCTACTAAGTAAGATTAAACCCGACAGCTTTGAGAAGACTGTCGAGTTTGGTAATGTGGCTTCAAACCAATGTAGTTGAGATGAGCTCAATTGCTTAACGCATTTGCAAAGGCTATTGAAATTGATAGTCCACACCGCGTACCTGAGTAAGCAGTTCTTGTGGCACGTCTAATGCTTTGGCTGAAAGAGCAGGGCGGGGCGTTACAGGGCTGTTGACTTTCAAATACTCTTTCATAACCATATGCAGGGTAAAAGGCGTATTTTTCATATTGGTTACTCCCTTCATCCGGCAGAGCACGTCTTCGGGGTCGCCGTCGCGTTCGCACGCACACAAGGTATAAGTTTTATTAGGGTCAAGCGGCTGGTCGTTAATCAGTATGCTTTGCACGCGTTGCCCTTTCTCGCCGTATGCATAAAAAGTAATTTTCATGCCTTTAAACTTCACTACCCATCCACCAAATCGTTCGGCTGCATTTTTGGCGAATACGTTGTTTAGTTCTTTTTCCAGCCATTCGCGAATTTGCTTACCTGTAGCCTGTGCCACTCGTACAATGCTGTCAACGGGCAACATTTCATATAAAAAAGCGCTGTTGATGGGAATATTGCCGGTTTTGTCGGGAGTAGCACGTGGCGAGCAAAACCGAAAACCGTTGGAAAGGACAACATCTACTTTGTACTCGTCTTTGAGCTTCCAATACAGGGCGTCTAAAATGAGCGTGTCAATGGTATTTTCAATCACGAAATAGCGGTATAGCGGTAGTGTGCTGTAACCGATGACAGTGTTAAGGTCTTCTAGGAAAGGATGCTCGCTTTCTGCTATCAGTGCTTCCATTGATTTGTCGGGCTTGTAGCGGGTAGTACTGATTTCTACCAGTTCATACTCGTCTTTTATGACTTTGCCATTTTGCACGGTAAGTGCTAACTTGCCAACAAATGAACCAAAAGCACCCGGTTCTACTACCTTGGCGTATTTGCATACAATTGGGGTGCGAACGCGCTCGTGGGTATCTCCACCAAAGATGTAGTCCACTCCTTCACATACAGGTGAGTTAGCTAAATGAATTTGTTGAGATAAGCCCAGATGAGACAGTAAAACAACAAAAGCACACTGTTCCTGATTGCGCAAAACATCTACGTAGTGGGCAATATTTTCCTCGGGCTGCGTGTAAATAATACCTTTGCTGTAGTTGGGCGACTGCCTAAGGGGCACTAAGGGGTCTGTATAACCTATAAAGCCAATTTTGACGCCATTTACGTGCCAGATGTGATACGGCTGGAAAATGAGCTCTCCTTTTTTACCGTCTCCTAAGTCGTGATACATATTAGTACACACCTTAGGCGCATGAAGTGCGCCAAGTAGTTGCTGCATTGTTTTTTTGTAGTAAACAACTTCCCAATTGCCGGGTAAGAAAAGGTCGTAGCGCAACTGATTCAAGATAGGCACCAGAGCTTTCCCTTTGGTTTTCACCGAAAGTTCACTTCCTTGAAACATATCGCCCGTATCTACCAAGAACGTATGCGGATGTGCTTTCCTGAACTCGTTTAAATAGCTTGCTAAGTAGGCATATCCGCCTGTTTTTCTAAATACTATTTTGCCATTTTCCCAAAACAACTCGTCATGTGCATGTAGCTGACAATGCACATCGGTAGTTTGTAGCAAGTAAATGGTAAAACTCTCGGCGTTCGACTTTTGGCTGCTCGTTCGTTCAGCAGTTTGAGCAGCAAAAGGAAAACTCGAAAAGGTGGTTGTCCCAATGCCAACAGCACCTAGTTGTTTGAGAAATTCTCTACGCTCGCGTTGTTTTTTCATTGTCATATTCGTAAAAAAGGTGGTTACTTCTTTGGCGGCAACGTGTAGTAAAAATGAGTAACAAGGTTATTCTCGTCTATTAGCTCCATTCTGTTGCGCAGCAAACGGTTGATGTAGATATATCCTAATTCTACTCGCCAACGAGCATTAGGTTTGTAATGCACATTAAAAATTAACCGATTGTGGTCATAGTGCTGCTTTTCTGCCATGCCAAACACATGTAGTAAGAGCTCATTAGCGGCAAAAGCTATCCACTTATCATTAAAGCGATAGCGCACCCCTAAGCGTTGCCTCAGCCGTACTGCATCGTCAACAGACTCGTTTTGAAAATGGCGGTATTCTGCCCATGCGCGCAAAGTAGCCGTCCATTTTTTACTTAGTTCGGGTTGCCACTCCGTTAGTGCTGCATAGCGAAACTCGTGCTGCAATGGAGCATCTGCATCGGAGGGACTAACAATAATAGGGCTGGCAGCAAACCAAGTGAAGGGTGAGATGCTGGCGGCAAACTTAGGCGACGGCTTGTAGTGAACAAATACGCGTATGCTATGCGTTAAGTGTTCGTAGGCAGGATTCCACGCTGCCTGATTGAACAAGTTATTCTGCCGACGCATCTGCCCCTCTAATTCTACATAAACAGCTGGCGAAATAGGCTCTGTAACAGACAAGCGCGTCCACCAGTTAATATGACTCTGGCAGCAAGCTGATACATGTAACAACATGGCTATGCAGCATGTCTCAAAACGGCAAAACATATATTCATATAAACATGTATTTATTCGTAATTTTAGCAACTTTATCGCACATATGCAAGATTTACATTTTTGCATGTTTAAATTTGAAAAAACATATTACTTGGGTATGTCGCTCCGACCTTTGCTTGCTGCCAGTCGCAAAGAACTCAACCAAATATTACTCAACGTGGAAGCCGGACAATTGCCAACTGACTTGTACGGCTTTGTGTTCATCAACTCTGCTGTAGGAACGGTCAACACAAACGGACTTCCGTATCCTGAAAAATACGCCGACGGCACGCCAGCACAAGAATATGGCACTCCTATTATTAATGGAGATGGACTCATACTCAAATTTGACTTCACCAAGAAAGGACAAGTATTGCTTAGCACGGGCTTGCTACGAACCCCTTGCTACTATGCCGACGAGGCAACCATGCGCGGAACAGTATGGCATAAAAAATATGGCTTTCGAAATTTCGGACTGGCACGCATTTCTGTTAAAATGGGAACGCGCAACCAAATCAATACTGCTATTCAACCTGTAAAATTTGGCAATGATACCAACACCCGCCTACTGGCTACTTTCGATGCTGGTAGACCTTTCGAGTTTGACCCCCACAATTTGAATCTCATTACCCCAATTGGCAAAAACAAAGAGTGGCGTGCTGGCACCCCGCCGTTCATGAATCCGCCTTTTGCCATGGTGCTTACCACAGCGCACCCAGTTTTTGACCCACGCACACGCGAGCTATTTACGGTAAATTTTACCAAAACAACCGAAGCGCTCTTGGCTGCTACCACTCTTTTTAGTGGGTTAGAGACCGACCCAGAAGGATTGGAAGCCCGCATTCGCAACTTTATGCAACTGGTAGAAAAAGAAAATCTTTCTCAAAAAGATTTGCTCAGCCGCGCAAGTAAGTTTTTCAAAACACTAGAAAACCAATATGTGCCCCAAAGAACTGTTTGGGAAAAACTATGGCACCTACTCAAAAACGTTTTCTTAGGAAAAATAGATAGCCTGATTAGCAACAAAAATGCGGTTTACTTGATGAAATGGAACGGTCAAGGGGCGCTGCAACAATGGGAAGTTACCGACCAGCAAGGCAAAGGGCTGTTAATTGACCAAAACATGCATCAAATCGGGTTCAGCCAAGACTACATCATCCTTATTGATGCTGCATTTAAATTCAGTTTAGATGTAATGTTGTACAACATTTTTCCTGATAAGCCCGAGCTTGATGCTTTTATCCGAAAACTTACAAGCGGTGTGCAGCAAGATGCTACTGATATTTATCTGATTCGTCGTGCCGACTTACAGCCCAATGTTAAGCGAGTACAGGCTAAAAAAATCGTCATTCCAATGGAAATGGTACATTTCTCGGTCAACTATCAAAACCCAGACGATATTATTACGCTGTTTTCGGCACATAACTGCTCTGCCTGCCCCGCTGAGTGGCTGCGTCCTTATGACCGCGAGGCGCTTTATCCTGAACGGCAAGTGAGCGCCGACAAAGTAGGTTTGCTGGCAGTGGGAGCAATGGATGTGGGGCAAGTGGGAAAAATTGTTATAGATGCTCGCAATGGCGTGTATCTGGCTGAACGCAGTAAATATTACTTTCATACCGACAAACAAGGCGCACATACGTGGGGAGTTGGTCTGTACACTCACCGCAACCTGTGCTCTGCCGACCATACTACCGACAACATCACCCACATATACTGGCAAAGCTATGGTCTGCGCTCCGATATGCTCACTGTGTTTATTCGCCAACTATACGATAGCGCCAACCGCCGCCGCACAGTACCAGTATCGGAAGTGCTTGCAGCTACGCAAGAAGGAGCCCCTTATGTGCTGTTTTGTTTAGAAACAGAAAGCATGACAGTAAAAGATTTTTACGCTTTTGATAAAGAAACCTACTTTTGGTCGTTGCAATTTGTTCCACGCAGCCAGTCCAGAGCTGATGTGCCGCCCTATCAGGACGGATACATTTTCACTACTGTAACAGTAGGCTATCCACAAGCCAATGGCACTTATGATTACCAACCGGAAGTTTGGCTGTTTGACGCCACCGACTTAGCAGGAGGACCTATTTGCAAACTTCATCATCCAGACATGTCATTTGGGTTTACTATACACAGCGCTTGGACTCCCGATGCACATCCTAATACTAACCCTGACTACAAAATCAATATTAAAGAAGACTACGATTACATGCTTAACAAAATTCGGAATCGAGAATTCCGACAAGAAATTGGTCAAATTTTTCAGCATTATGTCTATCCCAATTTTTAATTGTCATGAATTTCTTGTTCTCTCAGCATCTGAACGTGTCAGAGCTCGAACCTGAATGGCAAAATGAATACCGCCGGATAGGAAAACTCTATGCCACTTGGGGAGGTTGGTTGGCTGCCCTGTTCTATCCTCTGGGCATTCTTTCTCAATGGCACGTTCCCAAGGAAAATGAGCTACTTTGGTGGTTCATGATGCTGTTTCCTACGCCGGTCATTTTGCTCACACTTGCCTTGCAGCGCATTTTGAAATTTCGGCATGAAATTGTTTTTGAAGTGGTCGCTGTGGCACTGTTTACCTCAGCTGCCTATCGTCCTAACTGCATAGATTGGGTTCCCTACTTAGTGTCGAATATTATTTGCTTTATTGCAGCAGCAGTTATGACTATCCTCTATCCAGTCATTTTTGTCATTAACTTCACCTACATTATTGGCATCAACATTCTGTTTTTCGCGCTTTTTTGCAAACAACCTATCATAAACTTTTTCGTTTCTAACGAGTTTCCCGGATTTTTTGTAGTTGGCATACTGTCTTTTTCCATTTCCATTTTTCGCTATTACATCCTGAAAAGTAATTTCATGAACAGCTTGATGCTGAAAATAACTCTTCGACAATTAGATGAAAAAAACAAGAGTTTGGAAATAGCACAAGCCGAGCTGCTATCTCAACAAGAAGAAATATTGGCTCAGCGCGACTTTATTGCTACCCAAAACAGCGAGTTAGAACAAAAAAACCGCATGATTACCGATTCCATTCGCTATGCACAGCGCATTCAGCAAGCTATGCTACCTTTGAGCGAAGCTATGCGAGCGGTATTTCCTGAGCACTTCGTTGTCTATCAGCCCCGAGATATTGTGAGCGGCGACTTCTATTGGCTGCAGGAAAAAGACCACTACATTTTCTTAGCAGCTGCCGATTGTACCGGACACGGCGTGCCCGGTGCACTAATGAGTACAATTGGCAACAGCCTTTTAGAGCAAACCGTTGTGGAGCACGGCATTACTACGCCCAATGCTATTTTAAGTGAAATGCGTATGCTGGTACAAAAAGCACTCAAACAACGCGAAACAGCCAACAAAGACGGAATGGATATTGCCCTTGTGCGCATTGATAAAGCAAAAAAAGAACTTGTATTTGCTGGCGCCAGAGCACCCATTCTAATTGTACAGCATAATACCTTGCTGTACACAAGAGGCGACCTAACCGACATAGGCGGAGATGACTACGCCAATAAACACTTTACTAACCATTATTTTTCTTTTGAACAACCACTGGTTTTTTACTTATTCTCCGACGGCTATCAAGACCAGTTCGGCGGACCAAACAACAAACGATTTGGCATTAAAAGATTGAAAGAACTGGCTTTGCAGGTGCATGCCCTTCCAATGGAACAACAAAAGCAAATTTTTATTGAAACACTTAACCACTGGCAAGCGCAAAGTATGCAACCTCAATTAGACGATATTATGTTGATAGGCGTACGACTGATGTAATTGGGGCGCATTTTTTGGTTTTGTAGTCGATACAGACTGCTGAACACTCGCAAATGGTTATCCACTCTCGCCTAAGAGGCTTATCCAATATTATTCACTAACAATTTTACAGGTAAAAAACAGCTGTTTTTTTGCCAGCTATTTGGCAACGCACCGCATGGCTGCCATCGATTGCTAAACTTTTGGTATCAAAAAAACAGCTGGTAGCACTCCAACACAGCTGTTTTTCTTATCTTAGATTGCTTCAATGTGATAATATGCCAATTTTATCTGCTCTTTATTTGCAAAACCGCTTGCTAATAGCATGTATGGTGCTGATAGCGTTATTAGCACTATCATTCGGTTTAGAATGGCTTTTTCTTCCGGCTAAAATATTAAATGGTTTGCTCGTATTGGTGTTGCTAATCGATATAGGCTTGCTGTTTTCTTTGGAGCAAGGTGTTACAGCCGACCGCCATATGGAAAGCAAACTTTCTAATGGAGAGGCTAACCTGATTCGTATAACGGCGCGCAATTGCTATCGCTTTAAAGTAGGCATAGAAGTATTAGACGAGGCACCAGAGCAGTTTCAAGCCAGAAATCTGCATCTGCGGCAGCATAATGTACCCCCTAAAAGCACTGTGGAGTTTCGCTACTACCTGCGCCCTACTAAACGAGGCGAGTACCAATTTGGTGCAATCAACGTTTACGTTACCTCTCCTATTGGGTTAGTAGCACGCCGCTATAAGTTTGCACAAGGAACTACTGTTTCGGTATATCCTTCGTTGATACAAATGCGCAAATATGAAATGATGCTGTTTGCTAACCGATTAACAGAAGCCGGTCTGAAACGCATTAGGCGCATAGGGCAAAATATGGAGTTTGAACAAATCCGCGAATATGTAAGTGGCGATGATTACCGCTCGCTCAATTGGAAAGCCACTGCAAGGCGTAACCAGCTCATGGTCAACCAATTTCAAGAAGAGCGCTCGCAACACATGTACAACGTGATAGACAAAGGACGCGCCATGAAAATGCCTTTTGCAGGGCTTACACTGCTCGACTATGCCATTAACACATCATTAGTAATGGCAAATATTGCGCTACTAAAAGGCGATAAAGCCGGTCTGGTAACCTTTAACCAGCGGATTGGCACCATTCTACCTGCCGAACGCAAACAAACACAAATGAAAAAAATACTGGAAGCGTTGTATAACCAAAAAACCTCTTATAAGGAACCCGACTACGACCTGTTATTTACAACGCTATTAAAAAAAATAAAACAACGCAGCTTGCTAATTCTTTACACCAACTTTGAAACACAACTGTCGCTCGAGCGGCAACTTCCCGGACTGCAAAAATTAGCTAAACAACACCTACTAATAGTCGTTATTTTTAAAAACACAGAACTAAACCAACTGCTGCAAAGCCGCCCGCGCAATTTGGAAGAGGTATACATAAAAACTATTGCCGAGAAATTTATGCTTGAAAAAGAGCTCATTGCTAAAAGATTGATGCAAAATGGAATTTACGCCATCCTTACTGAACCCACTCAATTGACCATTGATACAATTAACAAGTACTTAGAACTAAAAGCACGGCACCTGATATAAAGCACAAGCTTGTTGGGGAGTATATTCTCTATTGACTGCAACAAATTGTGCGGTTGGAGTGGCTTCACTTGTCGGTTCACCCTGCCTGTACCTTCAATCCGTCGTAAGCCAGTTGTACATTGGCTGGAAGCTCTTGGCTTACTTCGGCATGTAACCCAAGATGATGGCTAATATGCGTTAGGTATGCCATGCGCGGTCTGATGCGTTCTACTATTGCCAGCGCCTCTTCCAAATTGAAGTGAGAAATGTGCTTCTCTTTTCTTAAGGCGTTGATAACCAATATTTCTGAGCCTTCTATTTTTGCCATTTCTTCGGGAGCAATGTAGTTGGCATCTGTAATATAAGTCAGGTTGCCAAAGCGAAAACCCATTACAGGCAATCTGTAGTGCATCACTTCAATAGGGATAATGGTAGTTTGTCCGTCGTCCATTACAAACGGATGCTTATTAATCTCTCGCAAATCAATACTGGGGGTACCGGGATATTTGACAGGAGAGAAAGCATAAGCAAACTCTTGTTTTAACTGTTCTATCACTTGTGCAGTAGCATACACGGGCATGTCGCGTTGGTCTTTAAAATTAAACGAGCGGATATCGTCCATGCCGGCTGTATGGTCTTTATGTGCATGCGTAAATAGCACAGCATCCACGTGTGTGATATTTTCGCGCAACATTTGTTGGCGAAAGTCAGGACCGGTGTCTATAACAATGCTGTATCCATTAAACTTCACATAAGCTGAGGTGCGCAAACGCTTGTCGCGAAAATCTATGGAGCCACAAACCCGGCAATTACAGGCAATTACTGGTACCCCTTGCGAGGTACCTGTTCCTAAAAACGTCAACTCTGTCATTGTACCTTCACAGCACTGATACCAAAATATTTGGCAAATCCTTGATTAGAAACAGCATGAGCAGGATTAGTAGTCAGTTCTTCAAACATAAGCAATTCCATGTGAGTATCAATTGGCGGAAGCAACAAAGTATCGGTTGGGTGCATTTTCTTATGTTGCAACACTTGTTTGTAGCGCGCTTGATGGTCTTTTTCGTATTGCACCGCATCGCCGTTGAGCAAAGTTATCCATGCCACCCCCACCTTGGTATTAGGAGAATACAATTTGAAAAGAGCTGCTGCCAACAAAGCTGCCACAGCATAAGTAGGTATAGCTTCCCACTGCACCTGCCAACGCTTTTGCAAGTAATTTACACAGCAAGCAACATTAGCAAACCAAAAAAATAGAAACCAAAAGAATGCGATGTTTTCAATGCGGACGAAAATATAGATAAATCCAGTTACCAAATAGTAAGGCAGTATTGCTGCTAAAATCACTGTTACAGTAAGTATCGCCATTAGCCATGGCGGCATGCGTAGAAAATGCGTAACGGGCAAGCGGCTTGCAAGGCGAGCAAACGAAGGAATGCATAACAGTGTAAACAACCAAAGTGTACTATTGGCAGCCCACGAAGCTATAATAGGCAGTTGCATAAGCAACCCCGTTGCCACTCGATGCCAATTAAAAGCCTCTGTATGAAGGTTGATGCGCGCATGTGTTCCGTCTAATATGCTGTAGAGCAGCAACCCTAAAACCATACAAGCAACAAGAACGAACCATTGCCGGGTTTTTTGTTGGCGCTGCATCGAGTTATCTGTCAACAGCCATCCGACTATCCCCATAGCACTGGCAAAGGCAAGCGTACTGATAGCCACTGCCTCGCTGATGCCGGGTAGCAACAAGGCAAGCATAACAGCACTAATCATTTCTTTTTGTGTAAGGGTTTCACCTTGCAACAGAGGGGCGGTTACTCCCAGCCACGTCCATACTGCAATAAAAGCCGTTGCGTACACAACCGATGAGGAGTACCAATACCACAATTCAACAGCCGAACGCACGTAGGCAAAAAAAATGGCGCAATAGCCCAACGTAATTACTGCTATCTGCCACAGGGGGAGTTGATATTTCCAGAAACGGCGCATAAAATAGTAGCAAGCAGCAACAAATCCCCCTATAAAAACCATAGGCACAAAGCGAAAAGCATCGAAGCTATCGTAAGCCAATGGATTGAGCCCTTGTAACAAAGCAGAAATGTAACGTCCGTTGTAATGTTGCAAAAAGTAAACATAAAACTGCCCATAGCCGTATTGTTTTACTAAACAAGCTACTGAATAATCATCCCAAGGGGCAGGATGATTGAACAGCGATAATATGAAAAAGGGCAACAAAGCAGCAGCAAAAATTAGCAGCAAAAATGTCCATGACTTAGCAAGGAGAGTTTCACGCAGCTTTCTCATGGATTAACGAGGTGAAATTGCATTCTATTGTGTAAAAATTGTATTTTTGAACAGGCTCACTCCAAAGGTATGAACACCTGTAAAATTACTTTATTTTCACTGTTGAAAAGCGCGGTTACTTTGTCAATATTTGCGCAGGGTATTTCTGCTCCTAAGTATAGCAACGAATTTTTAAGCATTGGCGTTGGTGCGCGAGCATTGGCAATGGGAGGTTCACAAACAGCAGTAGCTAACGACGTAACAGCTGCCTTTTGGAATCCTGCTGGACTGTTGCACATCAAAAAACCTTTTCAGGCATCGCTAATGCATGCCGAATATTTTGGCGGAGTAGCCAACTACGACTATGCGGGCATTGCTGCCCAACTAGATGAAAGCGGTGCGGTTGCCTTCTCTGCTATCCGCATGGGCATTGACAATATTCCCGATACGCGACTGCTTGTTGCCCCCGATGGCTCTGTGAATTACAACAACGTAGGGTCATTTGCCGATGCTTCCTATGCTTTTCTGCTTTCCTACGCCAGAGAAAGCTCGCTGCTCAAAGGGCTGAAAGGAGGGGCAAACCTTAAAATTATTCACCGCACTGCAGGGGCTTTTGCCAATGCGTGGGGCTTTGGATTAGATGCAGGCGCGCAGTTGCAACGCGGCAAATGGTGGTTTGGCTTAGCAGGCAGAGACATCACCAGTACTTTCAATGTTTGGAACTACAACTCTGAGAGTGTGTTCGATATTTTCTCCCAAACAGGCAACCAAATACCTACCAATGCCATAGAACTCACCTTGCCACGCATAGTGGCAGATGTTGCTCGCCAAATTCCATTGTCAGACAACTTGGGAGCAGTACTTACGGCAGGCTTTACCTTCACAACCGATGGCAAGCGAAATACCTTGTTGCGCACCAACTTTATTTCGGCAGATATGCAAGCAGGCATGGAGTGGCACTACAAGCAAACTTTCTTCTTACGAGCTGGCGTAGGCAATTTTCAACGCCTGCAAAATTTCGACAAAAGCTACTACATGCAAATGCAACCAAGTTTTGGGCTCGGATTCCGCATCCTGAACTTTCAGATAGACTATGCTTTGGCTAATGCCCTACGCTCCGATGCAGTGCTTTACTCGCACGTGTTTAGCCTGCGCGGCGACTTTGAAAAAACAAAAACAGATAAACAAAAGAACAAAAAGACAAAAAGAACAATAAAGCGATGAAAAGATTTCTCGGATACATCTTGCTGATGCTGACAGCAGGAATAACTCATGCACAACGCTTTGGCAATGAATGGATTGATTTTCAGCAGACTTACTACAAAATCCCGATTCGGGCAGAAGGCATCTACCGCATTTTGCCTGCCGACCTGCAAGCAGCTGGCTTTCCCGTAGCTACCACCGACCCGCGCAACATCCGCATCTTTTTTCGCGGGCGCGAAATTGCCATCCATGTATTTGGAGAAAGCGACGGACGCTTTGATGCTAACGACTACATCGAGTTCTACGGACGCCCAGCAGGCTTAGACCTGATTTTGCCTATGTATGAAACCCCTGACCACGTAACCAATCTGTACGCTAACTTTTACGAAAACACAGCTTACTACTTTCTGACTGCTGGCAATGTACGCGGTAAACGCATGGCAGTAGTAGCAGAGCGCAACAACAACATTCCAGCCGAACAGTATCACATGCAAGAAATTATCGATTCGCGCAATGGTAACTTTGCTAACGGAGTGCTGTTCCCTTCTAACATCATTAATAATAACGATGTAGGCGGACTTTTTTCACACTTCAACGAGGGCAAAGGACTGGTACTGCTCGGCTTTCGCCCATCCGCCACTATTACCAACCGCACCTATACCTTACAAGACGTAGTGCAGCCACGCGGCAACTTAGTGGTGCCTGCCAAAGCTGTCATTCGCGTAGCAGGACGCACCAACACACTACACAACGTAGAGATGTTTTTGGGAACTACAGCCGCCAATCAAACTCGGGTTGCCAGTGCACTGTTCCAAAACTATTCTGTGGTCGATTTAGTTGCCAACTTAGACTCCACCTTCCGCTTTCCTGCTCCCTCAGGCAATATCCTGATGGGCTACCGCGTCAATCGGGTAGAACGCGCCGACGAAGAAGTTGCCATTGGGCATTTTTATCTAACCTATCCGCAAGGATTTAACATGCAAGGCAGCTCTTTTCGCAAGTTTAACCTCAACCCCAACCCCAGCGGCACTTCGCGGATTTTTATCACCAATTTACCGGCTAATACACGTGTTTTGGACATTTCCGATGAGGGCAATGTGAGCATCATGAGCGGAGAAAGCCTCAGCGGCGGCTTCTCAGTGGTAGTGCCCAATACTACGCGCGGACGCACCTTGTATGCCGACTCGCGCATTACACGCCCCACAGGTATCACGCGCGTTAATTTCCGCCGCCTACCCGTAGAAACCTCCGATTACCTGATTGTATCACATCCCATCGTGCGACGCCCCTCTGGCAACGTACCCGACCCAGCACAGGCATATGCCAACTATCGCGCATCGGAAAAAGGAGGAGGCTACAAACCCCTGCTGGTGAATATAGATGAACTTTTTGACCAATTTACCGAAGGAGAGCCCTCTCCGTTGGCAATTCGCCGCTTTGCCGACTACGCATTAGAAAATGGCAATCCCAAATTTTTGTTTTTGCTGGGCAAGGGCTTGCAAATAGCTGCTTTTCACTACATGAACTCCGGCTCCATAGCTGCATGGACACAGATTCCGCCTTACGGAAGCCCCGGCTCGGACAATGAAATTACCGCTGGCTTAGCAGGTTTTCCCAAGCATATTCCGGCAATCCCTACTGGCAGGCTTCCTGCATTCGACCCAGTACACATTGTCAACTATTTAAACAAAGTAATCGAGTACGAAGAGTTTGCCTTTGACGATTTGTGGAAGAAAAACGTACTGCATCTCAGCGGTGGCTTTACAGTTTCAGAAAACGCCTTGTTCCGCTCTTACATGGATGGCTTTGCCGAAGTAGCCAAAGGCGATTTTTTGGGTGCCAAAGTAGAAACCGTTTCCAAAAAAACTACCGATTTTGTAGAGTTTATCAACATTCGCGACCAAGTTAATCGCGGTGTGGGGCTAATGACTTTCTACGGACACGCTGCACTGGATTTTGCAGATATAGACATTGGGCGCGTATCGAACCTTACCTTAGGCTACAACAACCGCCGACGCTACCCAATGGTTATTGTAAATGGGTGTGGCTCGGGCGATGTGTTCCAGTACAACATTTCAATGGCGGAAGATTGGCTCAATACAGGACAACGCGGCGCTATCTTATGGCTTGCACACGGACACTTGGGCTTTGCCGGACCGCTACGCGCCTACACACAAATTTTCTACGAAAACGTACTTGGCAAGCGCGAAAACATCAACTTGCCTATTGGAAAAGCCATTCAAAATTTTCTCCGAGACTATTTGCAGCGCTCACCTACCGACTTTAGCATTGCTAATGCACAGCAATTCATTTTAGCAGGAGACCCCGCTATTCACTTGTTTAAGGCGCCTATGCCCGACTATGCTATTAGCAATGACAAGGTTTTCATTAAAGGCTTTAACAATGCCCGCGTCATTACTGCTCAGGCAGACTCTTTCCGCATTGGCATGGTGGTCTCTAATTTTGGCATCACCGATAGCAGAGAATTAACCGTTTCTATTCGCCGCACCTACTCCGACGGGTCAGTAGATATACTGCCAGTTAAGGCATTCAACCCAGTGCGATATCAGGATACGCTGTATTTTACGGTGGTCAATCCGCGCAATTCGCAAAACCGCATTTTCGGCATGAATCGCTTTGAAATCACCATAGACGCTGAAAACCGAGTGCCTGAGCTACGAGAAGACAATAACACGGCTGTTTTCAACTTCTTTTTCTTGCGCGGCACCATGATTCCGCTTGCCCCCAAAGAGTTTAGCATAGTCAGCAGGCAACCAGTGCCATTTATTGCCCAAAACTCCGACCCTTTTTCTGCAGAGCGTCGCTATCGCTTCCAATTAGACACTTCATATTTATTTAACAGCAGCCTTCGACGCGACACCACCGTTTTTGGCTACGTTACAGCACAATGGACAACTGCATTGCCCAACGTACCTGACAGCACTGTGTTCTACTGGCGCGTGCGCTATGCCGAGCCACGTGCCGATGAAGATACGGCTTGGGTAGAATCTTCTTTTGTATTTATTCGCAATAGCCCCGATGGTTGGTCGCAAAGTCGCCACCCGCAGTTTCGCAAAAATGAACTGCGCGCCATGCGCTTAGACCTGCAACAGCGCAAGTGGCATTTTCAAGACCAAACACTTACCATTACAGGTACCGCCTATGGCAGTACTCATCCAAACGCGCTCAACTTTGTACTGAACGTAAACGGACAGCCACTCATCACTGGTAGTTGTGCCCTTAACCAGCCCAGTCGCTTCTGTGTGCCGGGCGTGAGTATAGACCGCCTACTCATTACTGCTATTGACGGGCAAACGGGTCAATTCTATCGCCCCGATGTAGGCATGGATGCCTGTGGTTCCTCGCTGTTGGTAGCCGCCATTGACCAATGCGAACTGGTGCGCGGCGACGTACTGCGGCAAACCTTTAACCAAGTCAAAAATGGTGACTATGTTATTGTTATGAACTCCCGCACTGTAGGTTTTAGTGGATGGGGGCAGGGCAACCTAGATGCCATGGGCACTATAGGCGTCAATGTTGCTACCTTCCGTACTCGCTACCCAAGTGGTTCTCCCATGATTATTATCGGTAGGAAAGGCAGCCCGCAAGGTACAGCTATCGAAGCATTTGCGGGCAATAGTGCAGGGCAAGCAACCATTAACCACACATTGCGATTTACTCCTAGCAATGGCACTATTACCTCTACGCTCATCGGACCGGCAGCTGAGTGGGGAAACCTGTTGCGCCTGATTAACAACGCAGAAAATCCGCAACGCGAGAACTGGCGCTTAGAAGTTCTCGGAGTTGATTTTCAAGGCGTTGAGCGTACGCTGTTTAGCGACGTACGCCCTGATAACTTCTCATTGCGCGACTTAGACCCAACCTTAATTCCTTATCTCAAGCTGCGCCTGCACATAACCGATAGCTTAAACCGTACGCCCTACCAGTTGCAACGTTGGCAAGTAATTTACAAAGAAGTTCCCGAAGGCATTTTGCTATACGACACGCTCAGCTATCGAGAAAATACCACCCTCAATATCATTGAAGGCGATACAGCAAAAATCGGATTTTACTTCCTCAACATATCGGGCAACGATTTTACCGATAGCTTAGTGGTGGAATATCAGATTGAAAATATCCAAAGTTTAACCACTACCACCCGCCGCATGCGTATCGCTGCTCCTAAACGCAACGAGCTGACCTATTTTCAAGTACCCGTTAACTCATTGGAATTTTTGGGTGAAAACCGCATGACTGTAACGGTCAATCCGCGCATACAAGCTGAACAGGTTTATGAGAACAATACCTTGCAAGTGCGCTTCCGAACTAAACCCGACGACATTAACCCCGTACTGGATGTTGCCATTGATGGGCGACAAATTATGGATGGCGAGATTGTGTCGCCCGAGCCGCTAATTATCATCACGCTAAAAGATGAGAACAAACGACTGATTAAGCGCGACACTACCGGCTGGGACATCCGGCTGGGGCTCAACCTGCCTAATGCAGAGATGCGTCGCATCAATTTTAACGACCCTAACCTCAACTGGCGCGTAGATGCTTCGGGCAGATTCATTATTGAGTATCGCTCTAAGAAGTTAGCCAACGGAACGTACTTGCTTACCGTGCAGGCTCGCGACGTTACGGGCAACCCTTCGGGCAAAGAGCCTTACCGGATTACTTTCCGCGTAATTAATGAAACCACAGTAACTAATTTCTATCCATATCCTAACCCGTTCTCTACCAGTGTACGCTTTGTGTTTACGCTTACCGGTGAAATACCCGAAGACATTCGCATTCAAATTATGACCGTTTCGGGAAAAGTAGTAAAAACTATTTTCAAGGAAGATTTAGGTCCACTGCAAATTGGCAACAACATCAGCCAGTATGCTTGGGACGGCACTGATGAGTTTGGCGACCAACTGGCACGAGGCGTATACTTGTACAAAGTAGATGTGCGCAAAGCTGGTGGCGAAGAATTTGACCATCGCCCTACGGCTGGTGATAACTTGTTCAAGCAAGGTTATGGCAAGTTGTACTTAATGAAGTAGTTGTCGAGCTTTTTTTACAAAGCTGTTTGCCTATGAAAGAAAGCCGTGCTAAATTTGCAGCCTTAAAAAGCGAAGAGTCATGAAAAGAACCTACCAGCCTTCTAATCGCAAAAGGCGCAACAAGCACGGCTTCCGTCAGCGTATGTCCACTCACAATGGTCGTCGGGTATTGGCAGCCCGCCGTGCCAAGGGTCGCAAAAAACTGACTGTTTCTGATGAGCCTCGTCATAAAGGTTAATCCGAAATCCCTCTAAAACCTCATAAGGTATTGAAAGTCAACGGCTTACCTAAACGAGAGCGGCTTAAAAGCAAAAAATTGATACAGGAGCTTTTCACCAAAGGCTCCTCTCTTTTTTTATATCCTTTCAAGTTAATTTTTCTCATGCCGTCTGAGTCAGTCATTCGTACGCAGGTCTTCCCACAAATACTTATAACAGTATCGCGCAAAAATTTTAAGCGTGCTCACGACCGCAACTTAATCAAACGCCGTTGCCGCGAGATATACAGGTTGTATAAAGCCGAGTGGCTTGCCCGCAAAAAACAGTTGCCAGCTTATTTGGGCATTATATATGTTAGCAAAAAACACGAGCCTTTTGCACTGATGCAACAACAGTTGCAGGAACTACTGAATCGCTTGCCCGACTTGCCTACTGCCCCTGAGTTAGAGCCACCAGTAGAATAGCACGCTTTGGCTTTACAGGGGCAAACGTTAAAACCTCTCTCACTACTGAGACAGGATGGCAAGATAAACAGGATTTAGGATTTAGGAATGTTCCTGCTCTACACTCCAAATTTTTTGCTGTTGCATGTATTGCCACGCGCGGTCAGGATTGTTCACAAGGACGGGAACAAGGGCGAGTGTGCCTGCATGAATATAAATTTGGCAAAATGAACCTCACCAACACCTAAACAACTACCAAGGCTAAACCGTTTATTCAAATTTTTTTATCATTTTACGATACTATTGTGCCCTGCCGCGTTTGTTAGTTGAGTGGTCATGCTGTTTGCTTTTTACAAAGCTGCAATGAGTTGCTGCTAATAAACAGCGAGCGGCTAAGAGAATTTACGCACTGTTCAACAGCCTATTTTCCAAACCCTCGCACCGCTGCTTATCTTTGCGGGAAACGTGATGGTACAATGAATAAAAAGAAATTTGCCCGCGAGTCGGAAGTAGTCATGACCGAAATGGTACTTCCTAACGATACCAATACGCTCAACAACTTGATGGGGGGGCGTATGATGCATTTTATTGATATTGCTTCTGCTATTGCTGCACAAAAACACTCTAATCGTACGGTAGTAACGGCTTCGATGGATAGTGTTTCGTTTGAAAAACCCATTAAATTGGGCAATGTGTTAACTATTCGGGCAAAGGTTACGCGTGCGTTCAACTCATCTATGGAAGTATATGCCGAAGTGAGTGCAGAGGATATTCCTACTGGTACCAAGCAGATTACCAACAAAGCGTTTAGCACTTTTGTAGCCGTTGACCAGTCGGGTAACCCTATTCAAGTACCTGAGCTTATTCCCGAAACAGCCGAAGAGCAACGACTCTACCAAGGAGCATTGCGGCGCCGGCAGTTGCGCCTCATTTTAGCAGGTCGCATGAAGCCCGACGACGCCACCGAGCTCAAATCACTTTTTGTAGATAACGATTAGCAGAAGTATGCAATACGTTCGTTTCGGCAATACCGATTTGCAGATAAGCCGGGTTGGCTTCGGTGCATGGGCAATTGGCGGCGAGGCACAAGTAGGAGGCATTCCCATCGGTTGGGGACCTACCGATGACTCGGTTTCGATAAAAGCTTTGCACAAAGCCTTAGACTGTGGTATTACTTTTTACGATACCGCCGATTTTTACGGACTGGGGCACTCCGAAGAACTGATTGGCAAAACTTTTGGCAACCGCCCCGATGTAGCAATAGCTACCAAAGTAGGACAGCGACAAGGCGATAACAATACTATCCAAATCGACTATACCCCAACCTATGTGCGCAAAGCCTGCGAACAAAGTTTGCGACGATTGCGGCGCGAGGCTATCGATTTTTACCAACTTCACGTAGCCAGAGTAGTACATCTGGAAAGTGGCGAGTTAGAAGCCATATTACAAACCTTGCAACAAGAGGGCAAAATACGCTGGTACGGCATCTCGTTGCTTACCTTTGCCCCTGAGCCAGAAGCCGAATTCTGCTTGGAAAATCGATTTGGGCATGGCTTTCAGGTTGTTTACAATATTTTCAATCAACTTATCACCCCTTATCTGCAGCTAATGCAACAGGGTGGATATGGCGTTATTGCTCGGATGCCCCTGCAATTTGGGTTGCTAACTGGCAAGTTTGATGCAAACAGTTCTTTTTTACCTACCGACCACCGCAGTTTTCGCCTTAGCAAACCTGTTTTGCAAGAAGCAGCTAAGCTACTACAACCCTTATTGGAAATGGCACAGGCTTATGGAATGAGCCTGACCGAATTGGCATTTAGTTTTGTGTTGTCCAACACCGCCATTAGCACGGTCATACCGGGCATCCGCACGCCGGAGCAAGCCATGCGCAATGCCAATATACCGCCCGCTCTCAGCGAAACCGACCGGAAATGGCTGGTGCAATTTTGGCAAGAAGACTGCCAACAACTGTTTTCACTTATGAAGCAGCAAGGATAGTGTTTTTGGCTGCTTCTAACAGATTAACAATCTGCTGGCGCTGTTCGCACAAGCTTTGCCATGTAGCAGGCGCATGGCGGTACAGGCGCAAAACGCGTTGCTGTTGGAGTAAAAAGTGCACAAAACGGTAGTAGTGAAAAGCAAAATACCCCGACAAGGGCAGGCTGAGCAAATACAACAACAGTTGCCACCAAACGGCACTTATCCAACTTACAAACAGATAGGCATAAAGTAGGTAAAAAAAACCGAATGTAAAAATAGCAAACAACAGATTGAGCGGCGCGCGATAAACAGTTTCTTGGGTGAGGCGAATAGCCAACCAACCGGGGATGCGGTAGGGCAGCAAGTTGTGCAACTCGCTGTATAAATATAACGGAAAGCCTATTATCACTACCAACCACTGGTACCAATTGACCGAATGAAGACCAAAACTGTTAAATGCCTTATCTGAAATTTGCAACTGTTTGAGCTGGCGCAAGTAGTTGGTAAGCAGATGTTTCAAACGTGCTACCTCTTGAGGCATCACTTGCGAAAAGTAGGCAACCCCTTCTGCAATGCGGCGCGAGACAGCAAAGACTGAGTCGGTATAGGGCAAATCCAAAGAGAGCTCTTTTTTAAGCTGGTAGCCGTATACTTCCTCGATATAACGCGTTAGTTGGTCAGCCTCTGGATTGGGAGTAATAACCAGTAGCGGGCGCAGTGTGGCAGCGATAGCATCGGTAAGAGCTTGCACACTATTAGGATGTTGTACAAAACTACGTGCAGAAATAGGCGGCGCATAGCTTACTTTCAGCAAACTCTGAAACCGACGCGGATTGGTGTAATTGATACCTGCACAAACAATTTGAACATCTTTTTCAGGGGGCAGATGCGCTAATGCCCCTAGTGCAATCCGCGCTGTTCCAGTTTTCAAGGGGCGTAGCTCGCGTCGGTCTTCGCTGCTGCCTTCTGGGAAAATCAGTAGAGCGCCTCCTTTGGCAAGGAGCTCAAAACAGGCTGCAAAAGTTTGTTCGTTCTTAAGGGCTGCTTGGGAACTATCTTTTTGCCGATAAATAGGAATCATAAATAATTGCCGAAGCAACCACTTGACCAACTGAGAGGTAAAAACGCTGCCATTGGTTAGGAAATATACCGGGCGCTGCAACCACACTGCTACCACAATAGGGTCTAAAAATGTACTGGGGTGATTGGCGGCTATGATTAAAGCGCCTTTTGGGGGTACATTTTCAAGCCCATTAAGGCTAATGCGTCCAAAAAAAGCGCGTAGAGCTATCAGCAATATGAGGCGAAGCAATTGATAAAGTAGCATAATAGAGTAATTATTCTACTATCACGCGCTTTGTCAGTATGTTGCCGTCTATGTTGAACACAACCAAGTAAATACCGGCAGCACATTTACCTAAGTCTAGTTCATGGAAAAAGCGTAAACTATTGGTCTGTACAGATTCGCTGAATATTTCACGCCCCAGTAAATCTGTTACGTTAATTTGCAACCTATCGACGCGTTTGAGCAATGAGCCAAAAATAGCCAATTTGCCATTGGCAGCAGGATTGGGAGCAATTCGGATATCTTCTCGACTTGCCAAATAGTCTTCTATGCCTACTGCATCTGCTTGAATTTGCAAGTTATCAATTGCCCAGCCCCAACCATGTACCGACTCGTCGGCAAACAAGCGGAAACGAAAAACAACTTGGTCGCCGGGTTGAAAAGTGCGCAAGATGTCAATACTGCGCGGGCGAAACAAAGCAGGCGTACCCACGGTAGTGGAGTTGGGGTTATTAGGGGAGATGCCGCGATTAAATGCGTTGAGCCATTCGTTTTTATCGCTCGAGTCGTAGCCATTTAGCAGGCGTGTCCAAGTTTTGCCTCCGTCTTTTGACCCCTCTACAATCACGTAATCCCAAAATGTAATTTGCCCAAATACCGAGCCGGGTTCACCGGGTTCTACCAGTACAATTTCATCGAAGCGCATGGTTGAGTTTTGTTGCCGAATAGTGATAGGGAAGCGCATTTGATAGATATAGTCGCTTTCGTTGTTGATGCCGGAGCCATCTTTGTAAGGGTGGTCGGAGTGGATAGCACCGTTTTCAAAACCCGCTGGTGTAGCTATTCGAAAGTCTGTTCCAATAAAATCTTCGCTGCCTCCTTGGTTAAAGTCGTTGGTGTAGCTGTCGCGAGCAGGCAAGAGCCCTTCGGCACGCACCTGATGAAAACCACTGGCAGGATTGCTTGCCTGATTGCGGCGGCTGCTGACGTCTCGCGCAACAATTCGATAGCTCAGCGTAGTGCCTTCTGCAATGCGCCCTTGTGGAAAGCGGAGCAAGGTAGCAAAATTATTAGGCTGTACTTCTACCATGCCTGCCGTTGTTACAGATTCGTTGTTAAGCCGGTACTCTACATAAGCCGTATCTACTCCTAAACGGTCTGTAATATTGGCAGAAATAATAAGCTCTGTGGTATTGGGTTGTAAAATGGAAAGAGGTGTATGATTAATAACAGGGGGGTCGTTGTCAGTAGCAATGGTGAAAGCATAAGTAATACGCGGTGCCACGCCTGCAGGCCACAGAATTTGTACGTTTTGTCGGGTATTTTCAGCCATTAAATAGTAGTTAATGGTGACCTCTCGATTGGGTGCTGGAATTTGTCCTTCGTACACATTACCGCTAACACGGCGCATGATAGCTGTTTGCTGTGTAGCAAACCGGTCTAAGGAATAGATAATGCGCACCTCGTAGTCGGCAAAATTGAGGGTAGTATCGCTTAGCAAGGTAGCTTGCAAGGTAAAAGGGCGGTCGGCAACATCGGTGTTGCGCAAGGGCGTGTGCTGCAGGCGGGTGTTTCGCCAACCTATTTGGTCAAAAATAGCTAAGGTTACCGGACCGGGGTCGTGGATGGCTTCGCCATTACCAATAGAAGAAATCATGAGTTGGTTACTGGTACCGTCGTAGGTTCGGTCATCTAAGTGGGAAATACTCGAACCCTGCTGCCAAGGAGTAGGCGCAAAAAGTGGTGCTGGCACGCCTAAGTTGGCACGTCGAACGGGTGCCCCTTGAAAAACGACTTGTCCACTGGTTAGTTCGCGCCCCAGTGCAGCCGAGTTATTGCGAAACAGGGTAGAGTCCAGTAACGACTCGCCACGGGCATTTTCTACGAAAAGGTCATACACAAAGGGGAAGCCACTCTCGCCCCATCTTCCGAAGTTGCGCCCGCTCTCAAACTGAAAACTGCTTACAAAGCCTAATCCATGACCAATTTCATGCAATACTACGCTGGTCAAATCCCACTTGTCGCGCGGCGGGTTAGCATCTGTTCCAAAATACCAGTTGTTGTTGTTGCTGTTGAAATTGGCAATAATATCGGCATCTTCTCCATTGAGCTCTTGCCCAAGCAGTTTTTCGGCAAGTGCTACCGGATACCAAACTGGAAAACGTGGCAGAAAGGGTGAACGATAAAACCCATTGCTAGTAGCACTGCCTAACACATTGGCACGATTGTTAGGTTCCCAAATAGCACGAATGCGAATAGGAACAGGAGAGCTAATTAGCCGCGACCAAATGTCTACTGCTCGCTGAAAAGCAGCCTGCGCTTCCGGAGAAAAACCTTGGTATTGCACAATGAAGCGCGCATTTTCTGTTTCTTCCACTCTGCCCGATTGGCGTGCTTCTACCCATTTCAAGTAGGCTTCGGGTGGTGGAATGTTTTTGCGAATGTGATTAGTAGTAGGAGGACACACCACTGGCATCCCTTCTTTTCTATATTCTATCTGCAAACGTTGGTGAACAGATGACTGTGCTATTGCTGTTTTCACCATTGCAGCACTTGCCAACCAAAGCACATATAGTAGAACTCGTTTCAGCATGTTTTTAAGCATTAGTTGAGTTGGAACAGCATGTAATTTAATTATTTCCTGTAAAATTTGGGAGTGTTTGCAGTGTGTTGAAAAAAGCTACTGTCGGTTAAAGTATGCAGGAAGGCTATCAGGGCATTGGTGTTGGCAGTGCGAAAGCGCACATCGGGCAGCTGATGAGCCACTCTGGCTGAGTCGGGCAAAGTGCGATAGTGATTGATAACGGCTGCTATATCGGGCAAACTGCCATTGTGCATGTAAGGAGCTGTTACCATTATGTTGCGCAAAGTTGGGGTTTTGTATTTGCCAAAATCAGCAGGTTGCAAGCTAATCCGCTGCCTACCCAGTAAAATGCCTGCGCTATCTATGAGACTGGGTAGCGGCAAACCGTTGCGATGAAATTTCCCGTCGGTAAAAAGCGGTGGAGTGTGGCAACGGGCGCAGTGTTGCTGAAAAATTTTCCACCCTTCCAGTTCGAGGCTGTTAAACTGCTCTAAACCTCGCTGTACGCGGTCGTAGCGGCTGTTGGCAAATATCAGGGTGCGCTGATACTGTGCTAATGCGCGACTGATAAGTGCAGCTGTAATGGAGTCGGTGCCAAAGGCTGCCCGAAAAGCTTGGCGATACTCGGGAATAGCCTGTAACTTAGCAACTAATGCTGGCAAGTCTGCTGCCATTTCATCGGGATGCCGAAGCGGCGAGAAAGTCAACGACTCTAAATTGCGCACACCTCCATCCCAAAAAAGATGCTCTGACCAAGCTAAGTTAATAAGTGCTGGTGCATGGCGCATCAGAGGTTTGCCCGAAACGCCCCGAGTAGTCAGTGCAGCTGTATCGGCAAATGATTTTTCAACTTGGTGGCAACTTACACAAGCCAGTTGCTTATTGGCTGAAAGCCGTTTGTCGAAAAACAACATTTTGCCTAGTGCTACTCCCTCTACTGTTGCCCGATTATGTGCGGGTTGCGGCACTGTATCACCCAAAGGGAGCGGCATATCAAATGGATAAGGGTGCGGTTGGTGTGCAGCATAATAGCAAGCCCCTAACCCAGCTAGCCAACTTACTAACAGGAACCTGTACGCCAATTTGCTACGCATTTCTACACTTCAGATTGAATACTAAAATTACAACCTCCAATTGCGCATCGGCGTTCACGCTTTGTGTACCTTTGTTCTATGATGGAGCAAGTAAAACCTAAAAAACATTTAGGACAA
This sequence comes from Bernardetiaceae bacterium, assembly GCA_025056255.1. GTDB lineage: Bacteria > Bacteroidota > Bacteroidia > Cytophagales > Thermoflexibacteraceae > Rhodoflexus. Next base: position 203,123 of record JANWVT010000004.1, read on the forward strand.
CATTTTCTTAAAGATTTGCAGATTGCAGCACGCATTGCCAGCTTGCTCTCTGGGCACGGCGGCTATCGAAAAGTGTTAGAAATAGGGGCGGGTATGGGCGTATTGACTCAGTTTTTGGCAAGTAGTGCGGCGTATCAGCTACACATAGCAGAAATAGACCCAGATTCGATTGCCTATTTGCAAAAAATGAGCTACGTGCCTGCTGAGCGCTTGCATCATGTTGATTTTTTGGACATGCATCTCGATGAAATTGCCAAAGGCGAACCGCTCGCTCTTATAGGCAACCTGCCCTACAACATTTCTTCGCAAATCTTTTTCAAGCTGTTGGAAAACAGGCACTTCATTTCTGAAATGGTTTGCATGATTCAGAAAGAGGTAGCAATGCGTATTGCCGCTAAACCCGGCGGGAAGGAATACGGCATCCTAAGTGTACTGTTACAGGCTTTTTACGACATACAATATGCGTTTACTGTTCACGAACACGTATTTCAGCCCCCGCCCAAGGTGAAGTCGGCAGTGATTACACTACGCCGCAATGCTGTTGAAAAACTCAGCTGCAATGAAGCGCAATTTTTTACAGTTGTAAAAACAGCATTCAATCAACGGCGGAAAACGCTGCGCAACGCACTAAAACCATTGGGCATTCCTGTTGCTATTGCTGGGCATCCATTGTTAGCAAAGCGTGCCGAACAGCTTGGCGTAGCAGAATTTGTAGCACTAACGCAAATGTTGCAATAGGCTACTAACTGCTAACTTACAGCTCAATTTCAATGCCTTTTTCCGAAACGTGAATTGGGTAGGTTTTCAATGCTGGGCAGTCGTTCCCAGATAGGTCTTCGCCAGTTTTAAGTGAAAAAGTATAGCCATGCCAAGGGCATTGAATTTTGCACTCGGGTAATACCTTGCCCTTGTGCATAGAGGCTCGTTGATGAGTACACTCATTACTAACTGCAAAAAAACCTTCGGGTGTATGCGCCAAACAAATTTCTAACTTGCCTGCTCGGATAAGAGCAGTTTGAAAAAGCGGCACCCGTTCTTTGGCTGCCGCTTGGGAGGGAAACAGCAGGTATTTTGCCACAGTGTTCTTTTTCCCGAAATTAGGCTATTTGCACTAAAAACTCACCGCTACGTTGTTGTTGGTAGCTGCTACGGTTTTCTTTTTTTTCACTGTGTTGATAGGTACCAAACGCACGAAATCTTCTTTGGCAGTTTCCCAATTTTCCATGATGTAGGCTACTGTGCTGCTGCCCGTATCAATGAGGTAGTCTTGCAAAAGGGCGTATAGTTCTTCCCAGTCGTCGGGCTGCGGAGCAATAGGAGTAAGGTATTCGCGGTTGACATAAGCCATTTGGCGAGGTTTGTAGAGGTACACTTCGCCGCCGGTCATGCCAGAGCCTAAATTTTGGTCAAACTCGCCCAGAATTACTACTTTGCCACGCGTCATGTATTCGCAGGCGTGTAATCCTACGCCCTCTACTACTGCATAGGCACCGCTGTTGCGCACAGCAAAGCGGTCGCCGGCAATGCCATGCACATATAGCACACCGCCTGTGGCGCCATATAGCGCACAATTGCCAATAATAACGTTTTCTTCGGGGCGGAAGCGTACATTTTTCTGAGGCGTAATCACCATTTTACCGCCCGACATAGACTTGGCTACCGAATCGTTAGCCTCGCCATACAGTTTCACTTCCATGCCGTCGGTCATAAATACGCCAAAACCTTGACCAGCACTGCCTGTGAAAGTGAATTTGAGCGTTTTGGTGTAAGGGTACAGCGACTTGTCTTTGTAAAACAGTTGCCGGTAGCGGTTTTCTTTGCGTGCAATTTCGCCAGCTACGGTTGCCAATGCAGCGCGGTCAGTAGCCTGAATGCGATAGCTAAACTCTGCATGTCGATTTTCGGCAATGGCAGCGCGGCTGTCTTCTACAATCTGCCGGTTGAGGGGGCTGATGCCCTCAAAGAACGGATTGGGCTCGGTTTGATAGCCGGGCATAGGTTGCCCCAGTACAAAGCTCAAATCTAAGTTCCGACGCTTAATCAAATCGCGAGCTGCTGGGTTGATGTCCAACAAATCGGTACGTCCGATGATTTCATCCAGTGAGCGCACCCCTAACAAGGAGAGCTTGCGCCGCACGTCTTCGGCAATATATTCCAACAGTTTAACGATGTGGTCTTTGCTACCTTTGTACTTGGCTTTGTAAACGGGGTCGTGGGTAGTAATACCTGCGGGGCAGGTGTTTTTCTCGCAAATGCGCGCCATTACACATCCTTCTGCTACCAGTAGCAGTTTGCCAAAGTTGTACTCTTCGGCTCCCATGATGGCAGCCATCACAATATCCTCGCCCGTGCTCAAACCGCCGTCGGTGCGCAGGCGTACATGTTTGCGCAAGCCATTTTGTAGCAGCGCCTGATGCACTTCTACTAGTCCGAACTCCCAAGGCAATCCGGCGTGTTTCATAGAACTGAGCGAAGCGGCACCTGTTCCTCCGTCACCTCCTACTATGTCAATTACATCGGCACCTGCTTTGGCAACTCCTACGGCAATGGTGCCAATGTTGGCGCCTGCTACCAACTTCACGTTTACTTTGGCTTCTGGGCATATTTGTTTCAGCTCGTAAATAAGTTGCTTGAGGTCTTCAATACTGTAGATGTCGTGTAGCGGAGGAGGAGAAATTAAGTCGATGCCGGGATTGCTGTACCGAGCGCGAGCAATATCAGCATTGACTTTCACGCTCATTAGTTGCCCGCCTTCGCCGGGTTTTGCGCCTTGTGCAATCTTGATTTGTAATTCATTACCCGAAACCAGATAAAGGGCAGTTACACCAAAGCGCCCGGAGGCTACTTGTTTGGTGCTGGCGGTAATGCCTTCGGTGAAGTAATAAGGATTTTCGCCACCTTCGCCGCTGTTACTACGTCCGCCTATTTCTTGCATTGCCAAAATGATGTCGCGCTGGGCTTCAGCACTGATAGCACCAAAGCTCATAGCCCCTGAACCAAAGCGGCGTAGGATATTCATCCGCGACTCTACGTTGTCTAATGGCGTTGGATTGGCTGCTTTTTTTAAAGTGAACAAGTGCCGCACATTGACAGGAGCTTGCTGAATGCCCATTTTGAGATACTCGTCGTAGAGCTCCATATTATTGAGTCCCTTGCCAGTATCGCGCACCAATTGGTGAATGATTTTAGAGCGTGCGAAGGTCATGGAGTGTTTCTCTCCCTGAGTGCCAATTGTATCTTCGCGGTAGAGAAAATTATTGACAAGCTGTTGTTTTTCTTCGTATCGACGGCAAATTTCTAATTTGGTAAGCACTTCATCGGCAATACCACTGATGGTTAGTCCACCCAAAACTGTGTGTACTTTTGGGAAATAGCGGTTGGTTACCTCTTTGTTCAAGCCTACAATACTGAACAATTTGGCACTTTGGTAGCTGCGCAATACCGAAATACCCATCTTAGACATGATTTTCAGCAAGCCCTCGTGCAAGGCTTTGAGCAGATTGTGCTCTTTTTCATCGGCAGAAAGTTCTATTTTACTGATTTTGTGCGCTGTTTCGTAGCGCGCCATTTGCAAGGCAAGATAAGGACAAACTGCTGTTGCTCCGAACCCTATTAGGCAGGCAACGTGGTGGGTAGTCTTGATTTCGCCCGAATCTACCACAATGGAGGCTTCTAACCGCAAACCTGCATCGGTAAGCGCCACAATCACAGCTCGCAAAGCCAACAAAGAAGGAATCGGAGGGTTTTCGTAGTCTGCATTTCGGTCAGTAAGGATTACCACGGAAATTTCGCCGCTGTTTACGGCTTCTACTACGGTTTTGCCTAGTTCGTCTAATTTGCGCTGCATGCCTACGGCGCCGTGCTTGCGTTTAAAAGTAATGTCAAACTCAGCTGCCACAGGGCGATAGACGCCTTCGGGTGAATTTTTTAGCTCTCTGACAAATCGCATTTCACCCAACGACAAAATAGGGCTTTTCAATTCAAAAGCAGGTGGCGGTGGAATTAGCTCCTTTTGAGCAAAAATATTGGGCTTTTTACCCAAATAATTGACCATGTCGGTTACATTCTTCTCCCGCAGATAGTCTAATGGAGGATTGGTAACCTGAGCAAAAGTTTGGTAGAAATAATCAAAAAACGAACGCGGTTCGTCGGAGAAAATATTGATGCGCGCTGTATCGCCCATAGAGCCAATAGGTTCTTTGCCGGTGCTCATCATCGGAATCAGAATACGCGCAACATCTTCTTCTGTATAGGCAAACAGGTATTTTTTATTGAGCAAAAGGGGTTCGTCCGCTTGGTCGAGGCTTTGCATGGGTAGCAGGCGGGCGTCGTATTGTGCACCAATATTTTCGCGCGACTCGCTGGGGTCGCAAAAGCTAATCACGCCCGTAATGAGGTTCATCGTAACACCGGTGCCAGCGTTTAACGTGCCTTTGCGCAAAATTTCAGACTCGTCTATATTGAACGAACCTGCTTCTGAACACAAATAGAAGTAGTCTTCTGTCATTGCCCAGCGACAAGGACGAAAACCGTTGCGGTCTAATCGAGCTCCTACTTTGTTGCCTGTTCCGAAAATAATGAGTGCTGGACCGTCCCATGGCTCCATTGCACGGCTCCAAAAACGGTAAAAGTCTTTATCTGTTTTCGCTGGCGGCATCATAATTGCCAAAATGTCTTCTATGTAGCGGATGCTACTGCGAAACGCCAAGGCTTCTACCATTTCATTCAAGCTGCCCGAGTCGCTCACTTTGTAGTGGTTGAGCAGTTCGTCTTTTTTAAGACCCAGTGCTTTTTCGCGTGAAAATGCCCATGAGCGATTGCCTTGAATGGTGTTGATTTCACCGTTGTGACTAATAAAGCGAAAAGGTTGAGCTTTGTCCCAAGTACTAACGGTATTGGTGCTGAAACGGCGGTGGAAAATGCCAAAACGGGTCTTAAAGTTGGGATTTTGCAAGTCTAAGTAAAAACGGTCTAAATCTTCGGCGCGAATCAGTCCTTTGTAAACAATGGTATTAGCTGAAAGTGAAGTGAAAAAAAATTCAGGCATTTGCTGCACATCCTTTTGACGGATGCGGTTGAACTGCTTTGCCTGATAAAGCAACTTGTCAAAAGAATAGTCGGTGCGGCAGTGTTTCGGTCGGGCAATAATGGCGTGGCGCATGTCGGGCATAGAGGCACGGGCTTGCGGACCTAATACTTCGGGATTGATAGGTACGTCGCGGTACTCTATCACTTCCAGACCCATTAGTGAAAAAGATTCTTCAAATGTTTTTAGTGCAATCCTTTGTTTTTCTGCATCGGTGGGCAAAAAAAGCGATGCTACAGCTACTTCTCCTTTTTTATAGCCCAATAGGTCAAACGGAATGTCGGTCATAATACCAGCGCCATCGCCTGTAATGCGGTCAGCAGCACATCCGCCGCGATGCTCTTCGCACTTCAAAGCATACAATGCTTGCTGTAAAATCCGGTGGTCGTATACCCCCTGTCGGCTAGCAACAAAACCTACTCCACAAGCCGACTTTTCATTTTCATGAAAAAACTGACCCATTGTTTACTAATTTTTAATGTAACGGGCAATTTAATAAAAGAATTCTAAAAAAGTGCGCTAAGCGAGGAATATTTTTTATTAGCGATGCGAATGATGCGCTTAAACATTTGAAAGATTTAATTTGCATGCTGCCGTTGCCATGTCTTTACAAACAATCTATCAGCAGGGCACAAGTTGTTTGTGTCTTAACAGCAAGAACAATTAAATTTATCCAACCCTTTATCACAAATAGGTGGTTGTTTAGGTTTTGGTGAGGTTCATTTTGCCAAATTCATATTCATGCAGGCACACTCGCCCTTGTTCCCGTCCTCGTGAACAATCCTTACCGTGCGTGGCAATACATACAATAGCAAAAAAAATTTTGGAGTGTAGAGGAGGAACATTCCGAAATCCTCAATCCAAACTCCCGTAGCCCTTGTGCACATCCAGACCCTGACTACGCGTAGAAATACATACAATAGCAAAAAAAATTTTGGAGTGTAGAGGAGGAACATTCCGAAATCCTCAATCCAAACTCCAAAATCCTGTTTATCCTGCCATCCTGTCTAAATTATTTAGGTTTTAATGTTTGCCTCTGTAAAACAACTTAAAACCTGCTCTTAGTTATCATTTTTTTGAAGCCACTATCTACTTCAACAGCCGCAACTCAGCGACAGCCACTTAGGCTTACTCGATATTATGAGCACAACAAAGCTCAAGCTGTTGTATTTGTAGTTACTAGTTGCGGCAGTATTGTTCGTATTGCTGGATGCGCTCTTCGAGGCGGTCTTCTATTGCCCGATTTACCCCGCGCAGGGTATTGAGAATGTAGTGTGCTTCGTTGTAGTAGGCAAGAATTTTCTCACGTGTCCAATGAGGCGGTGGCTTGCGCAAATTATCACAACGGTCTGCCATTTTAATAATCCTGATTTCTGGCAGTCCAAGAGCCAAGATGCGAGCAAGACTATCTTCCATTCGCTTTTCTTTGGGTAATGCCCCGTTTTTGGTAAGTGCAGCAACGCCCTGAGCTACCTGCGTACCAAATTGTTCTTCAATAGTGGTCAAAGAAACCGATGTATCTTCTACTACATCGTGCAACAGTCCGCAACAAATAATCAAGTTGTAGTTGAGGCTCTCGTCGGTCAGAGCAGCCCGTAGTGCCTCCATGGTTACTCCTATTACATGCTCTAAGTAAGGGCGTTCTAAGCCCGGTATTTTTTGCGAAGCGTGCGCTTCACCAGCCAAAGCTAATGCTTTTAAGAAATCATCTGAATGCCACATAATTTCATTAGTCTTTTTTCTTAGGATTTTCTTTCATGGGAACAATGGCGTCTCCATCTTTTAGAGTTTTGGAAACTACTAAAAACGGACCCGATACTACTTGATCGCCTTCTTTAAGCCCCGATACAATTTCAATATTTTCAAAGTCGCTGATGCCTGTCTTTACGGCTACCATTTTAGCTTTGCCATTGTCGTTAATAAAGACTACTTCTTGCACAGCTTCTTTAACAGCAGATTTTTTAGTATCGCGGCTAAGTTGAGGTTCGTTAGGATTGTCTGATTGGGCTACCACATTGGCTTCTACGGTATTGCTGCGAGTGGTTACTGCTGCCAATGGCACAGCCAGTACACTGTTTTTGCGGTCGGTAATAATTTCTACGTTGGCAGTCATACCGGGGCGAAAGGGCTCCTGACCATTGCGCTCTCGAATGAGTTGTTCGTAGGAGCTACGCAACATGCGAATGCGTACTTCAAACTCGGTAATAGCATCGAGCGACTGCCCGGGGGTTTCTTTGGCACTATTGGCAATTTTGGTTACAATACCTGCAAATTTAATTCCCTGAAATGAATATGAATCTACTTCTATGATAGCTGAATCGCCTTTGCTGACGCGGATGATGTCGTTTTCATTAACATCTACGCGCACTTCCATCGTGTTCAAATCGGCAATGCGGAGTAGTTCTGTTCCCGCCATTTGCGAAGTACCTACTACCCGCTCACCTTTCTCGATACTCAGCTTAGAAACAATGCCACTCATAGGGGCTGTAATCACAGTGAAAGAGAGGTTTTCGCTGGCTTCTTTCACTTGTGCCTCAGCACTCAGCACGGTAAAGCGGGCTGCTTCTACGCTTTGTTCGGCTGATTTGAGGTCTGCTTGTGCTACTTCGTAGTTGGTAATAGCAGTTTCCAAATCAGAGTCGGAAACAGCTTTTTGAGCGTGTAAAATTTTGGTGCGGTCTAACTCTTGTTTGCGGCGAATCAGTTGCGCTTTGGCTTGTTCTACGCGTGCTTTGGCTTGCGAGAGGTTGGCACGCTGGGTGTTCAAATTTGCCTGTACGCGGTCTAAAACTGAACGAAGATTATCTGGTTTAATTTTTACTAACACCTGCCCCACTGTTACAGAGTCCCCTTCTTTAACCAATACCTCAATTACTTCCCCAGAAACTAAAGGCGATATTTTTACTTCTGTTTCGGGCTGAATTTTGCCGGAGGCACTAATTTTTTCAATAATATCTGTTCTTTTTACGGTGGTCAGCATAACTTCCGTAGCATTCGGCTTGCCAATCCAGCCCTGCCGGCGAGCAATTGCCGCTATCACAATGAGTACTACAAGAGCCGCCCCTCCAATAAGGTAGAGTCGGTAGTTGTTTTGCTTTGCCATTGTCAATTAAAGTTTCAACTCTTTCCCTGCATAAAAATCGAGGATTTTCATGCGAAAAATATAATCAAATTTAGAACGCACAAGGTCTGATTGGGCAATATTGAGGTTATTTCTTGCCAAAGCATAATCTAATGAATTGGCTGCCCCTGCTGCAAAGCGTTGGTCTATTACCCGAAACGACTCTTCTAAGGCTTGCACGCGGATTTTATTAGCAATAAACTGTTTTTGTGCTGCTTTTGCATCTGCATAGGCTTGTTCAATTGTTTGACGCAACTGGTTGCGCACTATTTGCGCCTGCAATACACTGCGGTTGTACTGAATTTTAGCATTAGCAATGCCTGCACGTACTTGATAGCGGTTGAAAATGGGAATTTGAATTTGCAAGCCGATACTGTTGCGGAAATTGTTCTCCAACTGTTGCCAATACGGCGTTCTTTCGCTGCTCACAATTTTGCTTTGCAGGGTAGAAACGGTTTGCGTAGGATTGTCGGTTAAAAAACCAATTACAGTAGGTACGGGCATGCCAAAGGTGTTTGTGCGGGTTTGGCTCGAGGTGCCAGAAAGCAAGGAACCAAAAATGGAAATAGTAGGCATGGTGTTGCCTCTTGCCAAATCTATGCCGTAGCGAGCTGCCTCCACGCTCTTGTCTGCACTCAACACATTGGGTTGCGTGCCCTGTGCTATGGCAAACACCTCTGCCGGCGGCATGATGAGGTCCGAAGGCGAAGGGTCAGGTAAAGAGGGAATCACTACCTCGAAAGGTGTTTCAACGGGTAGTTGCAAAAGTAATTTTAACCTAACGATGGCAATTTCTAAGTTGTTTTCGGCAGTGGTAATCCGGTTTTCATCATTGGCTTTTTGCGAGAGTACGTCGTATTGACTGGCTTCTGCCAATGCCCCTGCCCTGATCAGGTTCATGGTGCGCGCCAGTTGCTCTTCTGTACTGGCAAGTTGTGTGCGAGCTACGTTTAGCAGTTCTTGATTGAACAAAATTTGCAAGTAAGCACTAATGATGTTTAGTATCAAGTCGTTTTTAGCCTGTGCTACATCTAAACGACTCGCCTCCAGAATAGCTGCATTCTGCTTAATGGTATTACTCAAACGAAAACCGTTGAATACCGTAACATTGGTGTTTAAGCTGGCATTGAAGTTAGCAACCGACTGATTGGTGAATTGGTTGGTGAAAAAGTCAATAGAACGCCCCTGATTCCATTGCTGATTGGCGCCTGCGTTTAAATTAGGCAAACGCGCCATTTTAGCTTGTAGCAGCGCCACCTCGTTAGTTTCAATATTGAGTAGGGAATTTTTCAGCTGTAAGTTATTTTCCAACGCATAGTTAATGCAGCGTTGCAAGTCCCAGCGATGGTCTTGTCCAGATACCCTCAATAAACAAACAAGATACAAAGCTACAAAAGCGCCTAAGCGCTTGCACGTGTACATGTAGTTTGGTTTCATTTTTTAGCATGCGAAAATATAGTACATCATAGAAAGTTGGTTGCATCGCTTCTATGAGAGGGAAACAGGAAAATGCCTATGCCCAAAAAGTCAAGTGCAGTGAAGTTGAGACGTGTTTGCAAATTAATATCAAATTCAGATACGTTCAAAGTGTGTTTGAAGTTTTGTTAAAGTCTATTCACACACAACAAAGGTTGTTCGTGCAAAAACAAACAATGTTAATAGTGGCGTGCAACGGTGCGTAGAAATTATATGTTTATAATGTTACAGTTGCACAAGTTGCGTTAGGGCAGCAAAAATCGGCGTAGTGGTCTGTTATTTGGGGAGCGATAAGTTACTTTTGCCATTATGGCAAATCAAATTTCCAACATCATGAAAAAACTAAAACTATTTGTAGCATTCGCTACTTGGTGGCTCACTGGTAGCCTTAGCGCACAACAACTGTCTTACCAATTGAGTATAGATGCCCCCCACACGCATTATGTGGAAGTGGAGATGCGGTTTGAAAACCTGCCTGCTGCCTTGCTCAAACGCGGATATGTAGATTTTAAGATGCCAGTTTGGGCACCGGGTTCCTACCTAATACGCGAGTTTGCCAAAAACGTAGAAGGAGAAACAGCCAAAGACCTCAGCGGCAATCTGCTCAAATTCCAAAAAATCAACAAGAACAACTGGCGCGTACAATTAGGTAGCGCCAAAGGAGTAGTGTTCAGCTACCGCGTATATGCCTTTGAGCAATCGGTGCGTACTAGCTTTGTGGACGAGTCGCATGCCTTTATCAGCCCCTCTGGGATATTTATGTTTCCAGACGGTTTTGTAAATCTGCCCTCTACCTTGCGCATTAAACCTTATAAAGAGTGGAAAGAAATTTCCTGCACCTTAGAAAAAATCAACGGCGACAAGTACACATTGCGCGCTCCTAATTACGATGAATTGGCGGATGCGCCTATTGAAATTGGCAACCACAAAATTATTTCTTTCATGGCTGCCGGAGTGCCTCACCAATATGCCATGTATGGCGTGGCGCAATACGACGAGCAGCGCTTAATTCGCGACACCAAAGCTATTATTGAAGCTGCTGTCGAAATTTTTGGCGAGTTACCTTGTAAAGAATATCTGTTTATTGTGCACAACCTCGGCGGAGGTGCCACAGGTGGCTTGGAGCATCTTAACTCTACCGTTTTGGCAGTCAATCGGAATGCCTATCAAACCCCGAGCGGCTATCTGGGCTTTCTACGATTGGCAGCACACGAATATTTTCACTTGTGGAATGTTAAGCGCTTGCGCCCCGACGTGCTCGGTCCGTTTGACTACGACAAGGAAAACTACACACGCCAACTTTGGATGGCAGAAGGGTTTACTTCTTACTACGACGACTTAATCGTACGTCGTGCCAGACTGATTGATGAAAATGCTTACCTACGCGACCTGGTTGCTAATATCAACGAACATGAAAACTCACCCGGCAGCAAAGTGCAGTCTGTTGCCGAAGCCAGTTTTGATGCATGGATTAAATATTATCGCCGCAATGAAAATTCTATCAACAGCAGCATTTCCTATTATGGTTCAGGAGCGCGCGTAGCCATGTTAATCGATTTGGAGATTTTACATCATACCAAAGGACAAAAAAGTTTGGATGATGTAATGCGTGCTCTCTACAACGATACCTACAAAAAAGCTAATCGCGGTTTTACAGAAGCAGAACTCAAAAAGGCATGCGAACTCGCTGCTGGAAAAAATATGGATGAAATTTTTGATAACTACGTATATGGCACAGCTCCTACCGATTACGAGAAATATCTTGCCTATGCAGGCTTGCGACTCAGCAAAATACCCGATGAAACGCCTAGCCTAGGCATGACCCTCGCCGACGAAAACAATCGGATTATTGTAAAAGTTACCCGCAAAGATGCACCAGCATACAACGATGGCATCAATGTAAATGATGAAATTATTGCCATAGACGGCTTTCGCATGAATAATGCAGCTGCTGTAAATGCCTACATTGCCAATCGCAAAATAGGCGAGACTATCAAAGTAACCCTTGCCCGCGACGGGCTTATGCGCGAAATGGCTGTAAAAGTAGGCACCAGTGGTACAGCACAATATAGCATTGTTCCAGTGAGCAATCCTACTGCTGAGCAGCAAGTAATATTCCGCAAACTGACTGGCAGAAGATAGGCTTCTGAGCAATCCTCAAATTCAGGTGATTGATGCAGAGACACAAACAATAACAAGATTTGAGATTCCGAATTTTGAAATTTTCCGCATCCCGAAATCCAATATTCTGCGGCAAACGGTCGTTCGTGCAGACTGGAGAACGATAAAAACAGGATGACAAGATAGCATATTTGTGCCGTTGCCAGTGTCCTCATACATACAAGTTGGTTGCTTGTCAGGACACTAACAACGGCAAAACTACCATGTCATGGTGCAAAAACATTTGCAATTGCTCGTGTGCATATGACTTTTTAAATTGTATATTACACCATGCCCTTATTAAGGATGCTTTACAGATACCTGCTCTATTGCAAAAACAAACTTCAAAACAGTAAACGAAAAAATCAGCTCTGTGAAAACAGTATTTAAAAGCAGGCATCTGCCAATGCAGTTTGACAGCGCTTACAGCTTGATGGAGGCTATTTGGACGACATCTATTTTTACAACAGAAGAAGATTACAAGGAACTGATGCTATCTTGCTTGCAGCAAAAGCAAAATATGGCATCCTTCCCAGTTTACAGTTGTGGACAGCGAATCATGTGTATCCTCAAAAAGTGCAAGCCGGTATACAAAAACGGGCTTTTCTGACCGGAGGAGATATGTTTGTTAGTCTTGAACAGTTAGCCGAGGAAAGCCGAAAGAATGAAGTTGTTGATGCTTGCATGCAGCAAAGATTTTTTAACGACTATAACAAAGCCATCAATTGGTTTGTTTCAGTTAGCACTTCCGTAGTATAGCCCAAGGTTCATTCCTACCCATTGCAAAGAAGTGTTGTTTACATCGTGCAACAAATCGCCGAGAGGTAAATTTACATGAGGTTCAATGTGTAGTATTGCTCCCTTAAAAGGCAAGCGCATGCCGCCACCTACGTAAATGGTTCTAAAAGGTTGCAAGGTATGCGCCGCTGAGTTTACGGGATGGTGCAATCTGCCCATAAGCGTATTTTGTACAATTTTCTCAGCATAAGTACCGTTAGCAGCTATATAACTCACGCCACCAGTGTTAAGAAAAAATCTTCTTCCTATCAAACACTTAATAGTTAGCGGAATTTGTACCAAGTTCAGCCTAACGCGCCCATAAACAGTTTCTTCGGCATAAACAGGAGAAAATTGTTGCCGGTCGGTGGGGTCGCGCTGCATGCTGTTGAATACACGAAAGCGCTTTTTAGGCGTTTCATAAGTTGTTTGCACCATTTGAAGGTTGGTAGTGAGTGCTATTTGGGGTTGAATCCACCACTCTATTCCCAATCCGGCGCCGTAAAAAACCGACGGCACAGTAGCATCTTTACCTGTTATTACACCTGAACATAGTTGTACACCCGGCTGTATTTTCAAGATGCTGACCGGTTGTGTGGTAGCAGAGTTGCTAGCAAGCGCTTGCGTAGCAACAAGGCGGGTAGTAGTATCGGAAGATGGAAGAGGTAATAATGGAGTTGGTGCCAGTTCTACAAGTTCAGTTTTGGTAACTGGCAGTTCTGCAACAGCAAATTGGTTCGGTTCTGGTATTGTTATGTCTTGCAAGGCAGCAGTGGCAGCCCGCCATTTTGTTGTTTTTGAGTGCGTTTTGACGGCAGCCTGTTTTTGGTTGGAAGGCATCGTTGGGCTGTTAGGAGTATTGAGCGCAACGATAGGTGGCTGCGGAGTAGGCACCCAAACAGCAGTAGAGTCAGCGGAGTTTTGTGCCGAACGAGGCACATCAATCGAGGTGATAGCTGTGGTTGGCTCCTGTTGCTGCTGAGCATAGTAATACCATACCAATATGCCAGTGGTTGTTAACAGCACCGCAGCTGCAATGCGCAAGGTGTGCTGCTGCCACCAAGCTATTAGTTGGTAGGGTTGCTTTTTCCAGTAGTGTTTTTCAAACTCTCGCCAAGCATGGGGAGGGCACTCAACAGGATAATTTTCTAAACTTGTTTTGAATTTTTGAGCTAATAAGTCGTCAAAATTCTTTTCCATACTGCCTCTCGGAAATCATTTGCCTGAGTTTCATTTTAGCGCGCGCCAAGTGCGACTTGGAAGTACCTACTGGAATATCTAACATTTCTCCAATTTCTTCATGCGAAAAACCTTCAATTTCAAACAGGTTGAACACTGCCCGCTGTGCAGCAGAAAGATGTTGTACCATGCGCATGATGTCTTCTGCCGAAAGTTGTTGCAAAACACTTTCTTCCGGTGCCGGTATCACTATTTGTTCAATATCGGTTTGCCGGAGCTCGCGCTTGTTCTTGCGCAACCTGTCTAATGCTGTATTGATAACGATACGCCTCATCCAAGATTTGATAGGGCGGTGCTGGTCGTAGCGGTTGAGATGCTTAAATACTTTGACAAAACTATCGTTGGTGATTTCTTTGGCTTCTTCCGAGTGATTGGAGTAGCGCAAGGCAATGCTCATGACATATCCGTAGAAACGCTTGTAAAACAGCTCATGCGCGCCTCGTTTGTTGGCTAAACAGTCGCGTATGAGCTGTGTTTCGGCGCTGTCGGCTTGGTTAGTGTCTTTTGTCTCCGCTGTCTGAACCGGGTGAGTCATGCTGCACTGTTGAACTGCAAAGTAAAGTTGTTTGGGTGGTTTTATTACCACTCGGTCTAACAACGGCTCCATTTACAGCGGCTTGTTTCTTACCACACACTTCACTCGTGCCACTTTTCCCACAGTAGGGATGCGCGTGCCGCAGGGAATGATACCATCAGCAATGACATAGGAAAAACGGATGCGCTCGCCGTCTTCCAGTACAATATTCAGGTGCGAAATATCGGCGAGCAGCCGTTCGCCATTGTCCAATACAAACTCTAAACAACCGTCCACTGGGCGTTTATCGCTAACGGTAGCTTCCAACTCCCCACAGGCAGCCTCACTTAGGCAGGTGAGTTTGATAGGGGTTGCTTTTTCTACTTTCTCGTCGTAGAGTTTGCACTGAGAACGGTCATGATAGCGGTTGTTGCGCCTCGCTGTTTTGTATCCAATGACATACCGCTTGCCGGCAGTAATTTGTACGGGCGCAAATGTGGGAAACATTTCCCACGGTTGCAGGTATTCGCCCGCATCGGTGAGAAAATAGAGGTTGCCAAAAGCACCGTAACCTGCACAGGACATCTGCACAGCAGTAACTTCCAGTCCACAGGCTACTTCTTTGCCCTCCTGATTATCACACATTATCTCTTCATTTAAATGGTTACAACTTGTAATGCCCAGTGTTAGCATTACTGCTATAAAAAAACCGCAGAGTTTCATTTTGAGATGCATGACGATAAAAATTTGTTGGTTTCGTTCCCGATACGCTGCCTACAGGAGATGCGTTGCAGGTGGTCAATTTTTTTTTGAGTAGTCGGGCTTAGTTACCTCCGTAATCTTTTCGGCGATCTCTCCAAACGGAGTGGATATGTGGCTGGCTAAGCGCTACCGGCGGTTGAACAGCCCATTCAATCCAGACAGACGGCCCGTGAATTCTGATATAATCGCCTCTGATGCTGAGCGATGTATTGCCGGAGTATGAAATGTAGGTATCATTGATTTCACTTTCATAGGCAGCGGCAAATGTGGCATAGTCGGCTACGTCTTCCACATAAGTTTTAATCGCTTTCATCACCAGTTCTTTCTGAGCAGTTGTCAGGTTGCTGCATTTAACGCCTGCATAAGCCGCAGGAACACTGCTGTCCTTTTGAGGACCTGCTACCAGATCGGTAACCGCAGGACTCAGCCTTGCAGTAGTCAGCTCGGTAGCAGAAAGTGAGTTAAGTATGGCCACAAGAGCGGATAGTTCCTGATCCAGCGGCTGATTGGTTGTTCCATTGAAAGTAAAAACACCCGTTGGCTCAATTCCTCTGAACGAAGGTGTTGCACCAACCAATACTCCATCTTTATAGGTATTGGCAAATGCCAAATGATGACCGCCAAACTGTATCTCAAAAGTGCCGGTAGCGGCGGGTGTACCCAAAAATGCGATGTAATAATTTTCGGAACCATAGCCACCGTTGGCATTCACAGTTTTCAGATAGTCATCGGCATTTAATATTTGCTCTATTTCCTGCCAGCCTTCGTTGGTGGTTGTGCTTGCGGCTTCTTTCAGTAATGCCTTGGCATAACTGATTTGCGTAGCAGTCATGGAGCCAAAGTTCAGCCCTACCCTTTTGTTGGCAGCCGACAATAACGACTGCGGAAAATTTGACCATTTGACGGCATCTGTCTTATTGTATGTAAGTTGAACAGCTGCCAGTTGCGAAGCATCTAACTGAGACTTGAAAGCATTGGCCAGGCACAGGATTTTTTGGATGCCTGTTAAAGAGGTACATGCCGTTACTTCTGCGGGTGGTGTTGTGCCGTTATTAGCAGTAGCCGTATCAGGTACAACGTCCGTACCGGAGGAGCAGCCTGCCAGAGAACCTGCAAGTATAATCGCTGCGGCAATGGGAGAAAAAATGATTTTTTTCATAGAACTAAAAAGTTGATAAGTTTCGTATTCCTCCCCCTTACGCCACCTTCACATCAGCCGTTGCAGCAGGCAATAAAAAAATCCGAACAGAAACTGTCCGGATTTTTCGATTAGAATTGATGAGGCTCAATTATTGCCTTGCAGAGGCTACTGAATCACTATTTTTTCTACGTATTCATCAGTGCCTACTTTTATTTTGAACAGGTACAACCCTTGGGGTAACTGCCGGCGCAGATGCAAGCGATACTCGCCTAGGGCTGTTTTCTCTGCATCAACAGCTATAGGGCGACCAGCCAAATCAAAACCCATCACAGCAACAGCGGCATCTGTTTTCTCTACGCGCAAATACAATTGGTCTTGTGAAGTTGGATTGGGGAATATCCTAGCTCCGTTAATAACGCGATGGTCGAAATACACAACTGCTATTTTAGAAAAGCTAACTGTACCGTCTTTGTCAATCTGTTTCAGGCGATAGTAGTTAGCACCATAGTGCGGTTCTTGGTCGAATGCTTCGTAGTGGCGCGTAGTAAAGCTATCGCCCCCTTCTCCATAAATACTGGAAAAAGTAGTAAAGTGAATGCCGTCACGGCTCTTTTGCACTTCAAAGCCAGCATGATTTCTTTCAGAAACCGTAGTCCAATAGATGCGCGCTTCTCTTTCTCCGCTGCGCTCTGCTCCAAATTGGCTAATTTCTACGGGGAAGGGAGTTAGGTTTTCAAAAAGGGCACCGCCCAAGCCCGATGCCTCTGCACAGAAATAAGCATTGCCTTGCAGGGCACAGTCGGAGTTATTGCTGTTGCGGCTGCTTACCCCTCCATTGTTGTAGATGGACATCACAGGAGGTAAAGGAACGGTAAGGCGCACCAAACCACCACCGCCGCCACCGCCATTGCCATGGCAACTGGAATATTCTACATCACCACCCTTGCCGCCGGAGGCATACAAGCGGATGTTAGTGGTGTAAGTAGGTCCAATGAGTAAAATACTACCACCACCGCCACCACCGCCACTGCTGTCGCCACCGGCACCTGCCAGTACAGACTGTCCGTTTGCCATGATGGAATAGCCATTGCCTACAAACGTGTTGCCATGGATAATGACAATACCGCCTCCGTTGCCACCGGGAGTAGCCACGTCATTGTTCTGCTGACCACCACCGCCGCCACCGCCTAAAAACAAGCGGTAAGCTGAATAATCTAATGATTGCCCGCCTTTGCCGCCGTTGTTAGAAGTTGGGTTGCCGTTAGGATTATCTGCACAACCGTTATCGTTAGGGACACCGGTGCAGTTCCATTGCCTGCCACCGTCTGCACCTGCGCCAAAGTTGCTGCCACCGCCGCCGCCAGAGTTGTGCGGGTTGCCGCCGCCGCCGCCATTGGTCAGTTTGGAACGCCCGCGGTTAAAAGTAGTTTCTGCAATGCCTTCTCCTTTGCCACCCCATTGATTATTATTAGTAGCCCAAGTAGCATCGCGGCAGCTGCCGTTGGAGGTGCTAACAGCCCCACCTCGGAAGCCCATACAAGAAACATCTATGTCGGAGTTGAGCGTAAGCGTACCTGATACCCACAATGCCAATACGCCGCCCGTTGTGCCGTTCCAAGGCGGTGCGGTTAGCGGTGCTACCACTGTTACATCAGTAAAACTGGGCACGCGTACTATTTGCACCCTACCCGCAGGGTCAAAAGTATGGGTGGTGGCAGCCATTATGTCAATTGTAGTGGCGTTGGGTACTGTACTGACGGTAGCAAATTCATATCTGCCCGCGCTGTTATAGTCTGTAATAGTGCCAAAGTTAGGATTGGTAGCTGGTGAAGTAGCATCTATGGTGGCACCCTTCATTTGTATAATCAAAATGCGGTCGCCGGGATTGAATCCGGTGCTGCTGTTTACCGTAAATGAAGTACGGGCTGTATTGATAGCCGTTACCTGCGCATAGCGATTGACAATGCCGCCAATTTGCCCCGCAGGCAGATTACCGGTAAAGATGCGCAGGTTGCGCAGCGTAATATAGCTCTGGTTGGGGTTATTGATGCCGTGAACGTTATTATTGCTGTTACCGTTGTCAAATACAAATTTGATATCGTTAATAGCTTGCCCGCTGTTTGCCATGGCTATATCATTCACAAACTTGGTGGTGCCAAGCCATACATCTACCGTATTGTTGGCAACGCCTTCGCTGGTACCATCGGGGGCTGTGTAGGTTTGCGCCGCACCGGAGCGGTTAACTACCCACGTAAGCGTTTGTGTGCCGGACTGGTTGGCACTGGTGGTAGATGTACCATCCGGATGGGTAATGGAAAACTGGTTGCCGTTTACCAGATTGAATCGCAGGCGTGCGGTAGGTGGGTCGTGACGCGTTAAGTCGTCTGTAAAGCCATTACCTATCATTAATTCAGCCGCATTAGTATAATCCCCAATGGTGCGGGTACTGATTTCCGCCTGTATGATAACAAATGTAGGAGCGGTGGTAAAATCAGTCGTTTTTACAGCAAATACCCCTCCGGGCCCCGGTCCTCGCATAAACGTAAACTCGCGAGAGGAACTGCTGAAAGTAAAGGTGTTATTGTTAGATGAAAGAGTGGTATTACCTGTGGCATCTACATGGTCAAACTGCCCAGTGTAGTAATCCATTGTGTTGAAGCCGCCTACTGCATTGTTTCGGTCGGTAGAGTTGTAGATAAATCGTCCATTTCGCCCAATGGAGGAACGCACTACTTTGAGCCTACCGCTACCTGCTACTATAAAACGGGCATCATAAATGGTTAAAATACCGTCTACACGCAATTCACCGGCAGGGACGGTAATGGTTTTAGGGTTTGTGGCGCCATTGGTACCATTGAACAGTCCCAAGTTATAGTAATGTACCGCACGTACCGTTTGTGGGCTACTATTGCGCGTATAGTTCACAGTGCTTAAAAAATAATTTACATCAAAATCACCGGTATTCATGGGTTGGGTAGCATTGTTATATTCCAATGTGCCACCAGCCTCTTTGGTATCGGGTGTGCCAAAAGGTCCGAAAGCAGGGTGATGCCTGTACCAGCGCTTCTGTTGCCAAGTAGAAGCCGCATTTGCACCGTTCAAAGTACCATAAATGCGCACCAGTGCTTGGCTATTGACAATTGCACCTGCTCCAATGACCACACTATTGACAAAGTTCATAAACGTGCGGCTAAACAAGTTCTGGCTGGTAGCAAAAGTAGCTGCACCTGCATTAAAGGAAGTTGCCGCAGGACCGGCAATGGAAATAATGCCACCTTCAAATACTAAGTTGGCAGGTGTTGTTACAGCCGTACTGGTCCAAGAAGCCAAGGAGTCCACGCGCACCATGCCTTTGAAGTTGGTAGTGCCGGCATTATTGTTATCCACAAAAGAAGCATTAGAGGAAATGCGCGTATTCCCATTCACGGTAAAGTTGAGTCCTTGTACAGTTAATGTAAAACCGGGGTTGACTGTCAGATTATTGCAAGCCGCTGCAACATCAACTGTGCAGTTGGCAGCAATAATAACGTTTTCAGTAGCAGTAGGCACACTGGAAGATGACCAGTTTGCTGGGTTACTCCAATTACCAGCAGTTGTAAAGGTATTTTGTGCTATGGCATTGGGTATACTGCCCCAAATCCAAGCAATCATTGCAAGAAGTAAAGTTAGCCTCATGTTCGTAAATAATTTACTTTTTCAAATATAACGTTGTTAATTTAAAATTGAATAATTTCAATATAACATCTTGCTTATTTCAAATGTAATATTAATAACGATAATTAACAAAATTAGGTTTCATGTGCATTTTAAAAAATCACTTTATGGATGCCCAAATATAAACAGTAGAAAATCTTTGAACGTTTTTTCAATTAAAAAACTGAACAAATTAAATATTTGATTTGTAAAATTTAAATACAAATGATTGTTAAATAGTAAAATTTATTGTATTTTTTTAACAAAAAGCTAATTTTTAGGTGCTTAAAACATCAATTTAGCTTACTCGAACGCATTATAAAAAATATACAACTGCATTTTAGTTCCAAAACGCAACATTAAATAATTTTGTTTTTTTATTAAAAAAAATTACTTTAATTGAATAATATATACAAAAAAGAAATAAAGCGGTTGTTCCATACGAAATATCAAACTAAAACATACTTATGTATTTTTTTTGACTCTTTTATGTGCTCAAAACGCAATTAGGTGTTACAACAAACAAAGTGTACTTTATTTATCCAAAAAAATGTTTTTTAGAGTTGTTCTCTTTGAAAAATTATATTTTTAGCATGAGTGCTATTTTCACAGCAAGTATGGAGTAACAACGCTTTAAAAATGCATGAGGCATGCTGCCAGAGGTATTTTTGTGCAGATATTAAAGTTTTAGAGTGGTAAACAGGTCAGCATTGTATATCACAACTTTCATCATGCTATTCACTTGAACGAAAATTATGCAATTAAATATTTGAAAAATTCAATTCCTGCGTTATGATTCTTCGCCTCTGCACAAACAACCATTTTTCATTTGTGTGCACGGTGCACAAGCACTGTCTATTTCAGGCTCGTAAATCTTCAAAAGTAAGCGAGATTTTTACTAAGCTATTAGCTGACTTGCAGGGTGCGGATAGTCGTCATTTTGAGGGAGGCGTTTTTTTAAAAAATAATCCTACTGCCATTCCAATCACCAAGCCAATAGCAGCTGTTTTAATCCATTCGTCTAAGGCAATATCGGCAGCGGTGATGCGTTCTATCGCCTGTAAATTGTTAGCATATGCTTGGCTACCCATTTGTTCCACCATCACAACCCGATGGCGCACCATCCAATTGTTCAGCTCAGCACGATGCAGCATCAGCATATTGGGTAGAATGTACGCCAATAATCCGTACACTACTGCTGCATACGTGGCAGCGGCAACAATAGCAGTAAGCACTCCTAAAAATATGGCTTGCCAGCCGTGTAGCCACCCGCCCATGTGTTGTTTGCGAAAATGCCACAATCCAAACATCAACACAAGGGCATACAGGGGCATGAACATCAGTTTGTATTGTCCAAAAGGATTTAACTGAAAGCCATACAATACTACCAGAAAAACAGCCATTGCAGTTGCTGCTGCCATGCCAGTGGCGATTGCCGTTAGGAGAAGTTTATGTTTCATGTGCAAAACTACGTATTCTTTTGGGTTTGGTTTTTCTATCTTTGCCCCATATGGAAGCACTCACACTATTAGCTTTTGTTGACTGGAATGTTGAGCCAGAAATTTTCTCAATAGGTCCGTTCACCGTTCGTTGGTATGGTTTGCTGTTTGCGCTGGGCTTTTTTGTAGGGCAATTTATCATGGCACACATCTATCGGTTGGAAGGTAAGCCAGAGTCGGACTTGGAAAAGCTCATGGTTTACATGATTGTTTCCACAGTGGTAGGTGCGCGGTTAGGACACTGCCTGTTCTATCAGCCCGACTACTATTTGGCGCACCCGATAGATATTCTCAAAGTTTGGGAAGGCGGACTTGCCAGTCATGGTGCTACCATCGGAATTTTGCTAGGGCTGTGGCTCTACACGCGCAAGCGCCCCAACCAACCTTATTTGTGGCTGCTCGACCGAATTGTGATTGTGGTAGCACTGGGTGGCGGCTTTATCCGCTTAGGCAACCTGATGAATTCGGAAATTATTGGAAAGCCTACCGATGTACCATGGGCTTTTATTTTTCACAAGGTAGATGAACTGCCGCGCCACCCAGCACAGCTCTACGAAGCTATCTCCTGTTTTTTGCTATTTGGTGCACTCTATTTCAGCTATCACCAGACCAAAGCCCAAACTCCTACTGGTAGGCTATTTGGCTTGTTTGTATGGGTATTGTTCAGCCTACGCATTTTCTATGAATTTTTCAAGGAAAATCAGGTACCCTTTGAAGAGGGGCTACCGCTGAATATGGGACAAATGTTAAGCATTCCATTAGTAATAGCCGGTCTATGGATTTACATCCGCTCATTTCTTCCAACTAAGCCTACCACCGCTTAAATTGGCAAAACATTTGAATAACGAATTACACCAAATTTATTCCGGTATGAATCATCTGACCAAGTCTGTTTTAGTGCTGGTGTTTTTACTGGCAACAGCCTTGCCACTGCAAGCACAATCTGTCAACATTACCCCTGAACGCAAACGCGCCATTGACTCCTTAGCATTGGAAAAGGTGCGAGACCTGAGCAAGTATATCAGCATCATTGGCGACAAAGCAACTCCCCTGACCGAATCGCAGCGCGTTATTGAACGCACTATGGAGCTGTTTATGGAGGGTGCACAAATGGGCGTGTCTTCATTGAATCGAAAAGGCGTTCGCTACTATCCTGTTCAAAAATACTTAGAGCGGCTGCGCGCGCTCAACTATCAACGCGTCAATATAGAATGGTACAACATTCAGTATATCAGCGATTTAGTGCAACAACCCGATGGCAGGTTTGTAGGTGTTATCACTATTTACCAACGATTTGAGGGCGTCATGGAAGACGGCATGCGCTATGTGGACGTAACCAAAAAAGACATTACTGTTTACGTAGAACGCAAGCAGCAGCAAATTGGCGGTCGGTTAATTGGCTTTTGGGACGTGCTACTGGGCGACATTAAGGTAACTGAAACCCGACGAGGTTAAATATGTTAGCTCGGTTGCTCATTAGTTTGCCGATAGTTATATGGCTCCTCGCCAGTAGTAGTTTTTTACAAGCCCAAAAAATTGCTACTGGCGACATCACCGACCTGTATGCTGCCACTAAGCAACTTTCGCAGTTCATTAAGCGGTTCAATAACGAAGAAGACCGCCAAGGAGTAGCTTACGCCCCTAACAGCAAACTATACCGCGAACCTGAACAACGCAAACAGTATTTGAAGTGGCTGTTTGATGACCAAAGCGCTAGCATTTCTCCCTCTTTGAAAACAGCATTCATTGCTGATATTACGCGCCACGAACGACCTATCTATTTAGATTTTTTTGGAAGCGATTGGTTTGCAGAAGTAAAAATTACCGTCAGCTACAGCGGAAAAGAAGAAGAAGCCATTCTGTTCATGGTGTTGGAAAAAGAAAGAAACGGATATAAGTGGGTGATAGACCGTGTTTATTTTCGCCCCTATGCTCCCTATTTAAAACCTGTTACCAAAAATCAGAACAACTTTTTACACCCTCAAAGCCACGAATTGGGCTTTATGAATCTTAATCGGATATTTGAGTCGCCTTTACATGTGGAAGATTACACATCAAAAGGCTATCAATCACCTACGCATTTAGATATATTTTTGTATGACCTTCGGCGTGGTGCCATTAAGTTTGTCACTGTTCAAGATACGCGCTTTCACTTTTTTCAAATTCCGGGATGGTATTTTGAAATAGCCTACTTCAACCGCTCGGGGCTCAATAGTGGCTGGTTAATTAGCAATTTAGTACAAGTGCCTACGGAACAGAAAGAGCTGATGCTCAACTACGTGTACCGTGAAAATAGGTGATATGAACACATCTGTCAAAGCATGGATAAGGGCTTTTCGCTTGCGCACCTTGCCGCTTTCACTGGCAAGTATTTTTTTGGGTAGTTGGTTGGCAGCGGCTCAGGGTAGCTTTCGCTGGCAGGTGTTTTTCTGGTGTGTACTCACCACTATGTTGTTGCAGATACTCTCTAACCTTGCCAACGACTACGGCGACTTTGTGCATGGTGCCGATACTGCTACGGGGCGGCAAGGTCCTGCCCGAGCAGTTCAATCGGGTATAATCAGCCCACAAGCCATGCAACGCGGCATTCTGATTTGTGCCCTGTTAACCTTTGGCGCCGGCATTGCTTTGCTATACACAGCTTTTAGCGGCTTTCAGCCTATTTTTTGGCTTTTCTTAGGCTTAGGATTGGCATCTATCGCTGCTGCCATCACCTACACAGCCGGCGCAAAACCCTACGGCTACATAGGTTTGGGCGACCTCTCCGTACTGATTTTCTTCGGCTGGGTAGGCGTAATAGGCTCGTATTACCTGCACACCTTAGCATGGCAAACCATGTTGCTGTTGCCTGCTACCGCCTGTGGGCTCTTAGCTGTTGCTGTGTTGAATATCAACAACATACGCGACATCCACTCGGACAAAGCAGCAGGAAAGCGCTCTATACCGGTGCGACTGGGAACAGACCGCGCCGTGCTGTACCATTGGCTGCTATTGGGCGGCGCATTGGGCTGTGCATTGGTGTATGCCCTACTGCTTAGAAAAGGATTTTATCCCTTGCTGTTCGTAGGAGCTGTTCCTGCATTAGTACGAAATGGACTGGCTGTTAGCCGATTGCGAAACCACCCCAGTATTGACCTATATTTGAAACAAATGGCGCTCAGCGCCTTGTTGTTCGTTACCCTACTGGGCTTGGGCGTATATTTGGCAAGTTGATTGAGATAGGCACTTAGCAAGCCACTGCCGCACGGCTAACAATGTTTCATAGGTAAGTTGTGCCAATTGGTCAGCAGGAGTCTGCTGGTATTGTTGCCAAATATGGTGTTGCAAATCGGCACGCGTTTCTTCCAGCCAAGCATGTCGCTTAGGATAGTCTTTGGCTACCCAGTCTTGTAAACGCTTTGCTTGCCACCACAGCGAGTGGTCGGGCTGAGCAGTTGGCGTAAGCCAGTCTGCGGGTATTTCGGCGCCAAAAACGAACGGCACAAATACCGACATACAAGGATGCGGAGTGCCGGTTAACCACACAACAGGAGGACTGGCACTACTAATGTGAGCAACCATGCTCCCCGTTGTGCTATTGGGATTGAGCAAGCCTGTGGCATGCATGCAAATATCGGCTGTTGTCGCTTTGGCAGGTTTGAACTGCGGATGTGGCAAATGATGCGTTGCCAGAACATCGAAAAAATGGGCGGCAGTAAGTTTGCCTTGGTTGGCAATAAGCCAGTTATAAGTGCATGCTTGCCGTGCTTTGCCGCGCCCAAGCCCGGTATAGAGCCAATCGCTAAATGCATGGCTGAAATGTAGGGGTTGCGCTCCACTCCACCAACCTTTGGCTCTGGCAAAGGCTGCTGCTCCACTACTTAGGGCATCAGCATCAGTTCCAATAGACAAGCGGTTAGAAATAGCATAGCAAGCATCTACTCGCCGATATGCCCAATGCCTATCCACTGTTTCCAGTACATAAGCATTTTGTGCATCGGCAATCAAAAAACTATTGTGATAGTAGAAGCGCTTGTTGCGATAGCCACCACAGGCATCCTGTCCGTAAGTCTCTAATAGTTGAATGATGTTGAGCAAAGCCTCCCAAGCTGTTTTAGAACGTTCCAATGCTAAGCGCAACAAGTCCATGCCGGTAAGTCCAGTATTGTTGCGCAAAATGCGGACGCGCGTAAAAACAGCTTCATTACCAATGGCTACTCCCCATTCGTTTACCCCCATCTCAGCCCCCCACATTTGAAATGGACGGGAAAGGATGCAGGCGTATGTTTCTGCTACCTGCGGCAAGCTAATGAAAGTAGCAGTGCAGTATTGTTCATGACAAATCCGGCGAGGCACTATGCTGATGGCTTGCGCCTCATCGGGCTCTCGGTCGGAGTTTTTAGCCAGAATAGTAGCGCCACTGGCAGTAGCTGAAGGCAAAGCAACCAACGTATCGCACATAACAATCATGTTTGCATCTGTAAATTAGGAAATGTTCAATTGCTTTTTGCATTGCTACTGCCAGTACTTCTGCCTAATTTCGCTGGTATGATTCGCACAGAAGTTATTCAAGCTGTTTTAGAAGAACTAAAGCCCTACAATGCTACGTTAGTAGCTGTTACTAAAACGCGCTCCATAGAAGACCTACAAGCACTCTACCAATTAGGGCTGCACATTTTTGGCGAAAACCGCGTGCAAGAAATGCTTCCCAAGCGCGAAGCACTGCCTAACGATATTCAGTGGCACCTCATTGGGCATTTGCAAACTAACAAAGTGAAATATATTGCGCCGTTTATTGCCTTGATTCATTCGGTAGATAGCTTTAAACTGCTGCAAGAAATCAACAAACACGCTCAAAAACACAACCGAACCATTGCCTGTTTGCTACAAATGCACATTGCACAAGAAGAAACCAAGTTTGGGATGGATGAGCGAGAGCTATTTACCATGCTTGAGTCGCCTGAGCTGTTAGAACTGGAAAATATTCGCATTGCCGGCTTAATGGGCATGGCATCAAACACTGACGATATGCAACAGGTGCGCCGTGAATTTGCCGGCTTGCGCCAAACCTTCGAAAAACTCAAATATTGGCTGCCCGACATACACATCTTGTCTATGGGTATGAGCAACGACTATCGCATTGCCTTAGAAGAAGGCAGTAACATGGTGCGCATAGGTAGCAAGTTGTTTGCTTGAACAGTACTCAGTTATGCAATAAAATCTTAGAGAGGAAATAGGCAACAGCAAGGTGGAAATAATGCTGCTTCGTGTCTCTGCACACACAACAAAGTAGTTATTGGTGCAAACACAAGTAACAGCAGCGTGCAATGGCGATGCGAAATTTATATTAAAAGCATGTTTAGGCTTTACAGGGGCAAACGTTAAAACCTAAATAAGATAGCAGGATTGACAGGATTGACAGGATTTCGGAGTTTGGATTTCGGAGTTTGGATTTCGGAGTTTGGAGTTGGGGGTTCGGAATGTTGCTCTTCTACACTCCAAAGTTTTTTTGCTGTTGCATGTATTTCCACGCGCGGTGGGTCAGGATGTGAACAAGGGCGAGAGTGCCTGCATGAATATAAATTTGGCAAAATGAACCTTATAAAACCTAAACAGCTACTAAATTTCTGATCTGAGGCGTTAGTAGCTAACATAAAGTTACCGTAGGAATAAGCGGGGTACAGCCATGCCGTTGTGTGCCCTCACACACAACGGGAGCATGGAAAGGCAATTTTTAAATTCGCTTCCGTTACAAGAAAAGAAACATCAGCAAGCCCAATAGGTTTGTATAACCGCTTGGAATAGTTGGTAACTGGTTGTCATTGCATTGCTCGGGCGGTTCTTTAATGCTGCTAATGATTGACGTCAGGGGCTGCACCCAGTTGCGGTTGTTTGCCGCCCAAGAACGTATGGAAGGTGTCGCCACGCAAACCCAGTCGAATAGTCTCCAATGGAATTACGTCGTTAGGTGCAATGTTTCCTAAGTTAACGTTGGTTCCTAAGTATTTAATGAACCACACTTGCTGCGATTTCATAGGAGCCTCCCAAATGATATTTTCAAAAGGTATTTGCGTCAGGATTTCTTCTACTAAACCTGAACGCACCTCTCCACTGGAGCGAAACAAGCCTACATTACCGCTTTCACGCGCTTCACCAATCACCTTCCATGCGCCTGCTTGCAGTTCATTGCGCATTTGTTGAATCCATTTATAGGGAGGGATTATTTTTTCGGCGTCTTTGGAGCCAACTTCCGACAGCACTGTTGCGCGCTCCGACAAAATGCGAATGTAATTGCATTTTTCCTCGTGGTTCATTTCCAGCGAACCATCCGATACCTCTGCATAAGCTAATTCGTACTTATCCATTAGGCGGAGGTAATCTTCAAACTGTCCGCGTACAACAAAGGCTTCAAACAAAGTGCCGCCGAAATAAACAGGAATACCTGCTTCGCGATATACTTTGAGTTTATCAGCTAAGTTGGGAAAGCAGTAGGAGGTTGCCCATCCTAGTTTAACCAAGTCAATAAACTCTGCCGAAGCACTTAACATATCTTCTACTTCGCGGATACTCAAACCTTTATCCATCACCATTGTGAGCCCTTTCTCACGTGGCTTGGTAGTACGTTCGGGAACGTCTTTCAGAAAGTAGTTTGCCATCATGTAATTGTAACAAGCCTCAGCGTTGGTATTGGCTGATGATTTTAAAAAGTGTCTTTTGAATGTTGATATCTTCAATCCATTCGTATAGGACAGTGTGTCTATCGAAGTCCAAAATTAGTGCATTTTCCAAATAAGCGAACGATTGTTTGTATTTGCCGGCTTCTATGCAATACACGCATAGGCGATAGTATAAGTCGGCAGCAGAGGGGCACTCTTCCAAGGCGTCTTTCAGCAAGGTGATGGCTTGCGCATAATCGCCTTGTTCGCGGTAAATTTCTGACCAGTCTAACCATGTTTGCGGATTGGCAGGATTAAGATGGCTGGCATGCTGATAGGCTTCGATAGCAGAGACTATATTGCCGGTTTTCGCTTCGGCTTCTGCCAATGCCAGCCAGTAGGGCTCGCACTCGCTGTCTAATTGTACTGCTTTTTTGAGAAAATTGATGGCTTCGTACCAGCGCTCACGCCTAATAAGGCAGATGCCAATGCCCCACCAGCCATTGGCGCACCGCTCGTCCATATGTATTGCCTTACGATATAACTGGGAGGCTTTGTCATAATGTTTGCGCTTTTCGTAAGTAGCAGCTAAACAGCAATACATTTCTGGGTCAACAGCGCCGGTTTGTTGTTTCAAACCAATTGCCGTGTGATAAGAAGTTTGAGCATCTTCATATCGTTCTACATTCATTTGGGCATGCCCTAAGTAATACCAAGTGAGGAAGTCGGCTTCATGTAGGGCAAGGGCATATTCAAACATGTCTATGGCTTTGTGAAACCTGCCAGTTGCATTAAAAAAGATGCCAGCATTGCGCCATAAGCGAAAATTTTCTGGGTTATTGTCAATTTGCGCTTCAAAAAACTGCTTCCCTTCGGTAGTGCGATACAAAGTAATAAGGGCATCAACAAGCTCTAACAAGGCATCTGTATTGTCGGGATTGAGCCTGAGCACTTCAAAAAAATGAGGGAGCGACTGTTGGATTTTGCCCGAACGCACATACAAAGCTGCAATTTGGTAGTGTATCTCTTCTTTTTCTTCCGAATAGTCCAATACTTTGAGTAAACTCTTAATAGCCTGTGAAAATTGGTTGAGCCCTACCAGCGCATATGCCTGCAATACGAGTAGTTCATTGAGGGGAATATTGTGTTCTATTAATTTTTCAATTTGCTCCAATGCTTGCCGGTACTTTCGCATGTGTAGCCAAATCTGCACCTTTTCTATTTCTAACTCCGAGGCAAACGGATATTGCGCCAGTGCAGTTTCGCAGGCTTTAAGGGCACGTCGCCATTGGGAGTGAACCTTGTAGTAGTCAATAATGTGTTCAAATTCATGCAAGTCGAAAAATACGAGCGTATCCTCCGCCAGCATTTGCTCAAAGCGTTGCACTAAAATATCTTTTGTTGCAGGGTTTTTTCTTTTTTGCTTTGCCATTGTCTCATCTTTTAAATTGTTGGATAGCACTTGCTGCCTCCCAAATGCTTTCTTCCACATTGCGGTAGCACAAGTGCGTAAATTTTACAAGCTTATTGCCATTGTAGCGATGCGTTTGACAAGCCGCATAGGCAGTATATTTGTTAAATGGACTTCCGAGCCACTCGCCTACTGTACCCATCCATTTAAGCCAAAAAGACGAAACAGCACGTTTCTTTATTGGGATGTTCATTGCTTTTGCTAGCTGTTCAAAGAAATAACGATAGCTAACAGCAGTTGCGTTGCAAATAAAACGTTCTCCAATGGCTTTGGGATGTTGAAACAGCCGAAAAACTCCCTCAGCTACATCGCCAGCATCTACCAAGTTGATAACGCCCGGCGGATAGATAGGCGATTGGGCTGCTACTCGGAGCAGCTTTGCCAAAGGGGTGTTAGGTGCTGTTCTGCCCAATACAACCGAAGGATTGACAATAAAAGCTGGCAGCCCTTCGGCAATGCCGCGCCATACTTCGCGCTCTGCCAAATGTTTAGTGAGCGCATATGCCGAGTAGGGAAGGGAGTTGTCCCATCGCGCTTGTTCATCTATGATCTCCTGTTTGCCACCAAGAGCAGCTACCGAGCTCACAAAACAGAAGCGCTTCACAGCAGTAGCTAAACAAGCATTTACTATATTAGCCGTACCTTCTACATTAATTTTGAACAGTAATTGACGGTCGGCGGGTGCAAAAGAGACAAGTCCTGCTGCATGAATCACCCAGTCTGCCTGTGCAGTTAGTTCTGTCAATAGCGGCACGTCGGCTAGGTCTCCCTTAATCCAAGTAAGTCCGGGCAAATTCTCTGGTAACATTCCGTAGTGGTTTCGATACAATGCTGTAACAGGAATACCTGCCTGCAAAAACCTACGAGCCATGTAACTGCCTACAAAGCCGCTTGCACCTGTCATAAAAACTTTGGGAGTGGCATTTAACATATGCAAACTTACAAAGGCGAAACTGGTAAAGCTACTGCCCTATATCGTTTTACAGATAGTTTTGAAAACAAAATGCTAAAAGTCGTAATTTAGCACACATTCAACAACCTAATTCCGATGAAGAAATTTATGAGGCGCATTTTCGCTGTTTGGCTGTTATGGGGCAGCGCTTTTTTGCCTATGTCGCTCGATGCCCAATCCATACAGCCAGACTCTCTTCGTTTATTATTTCAACAGCTGAGTGCCAATCAAAATCTGATTCGTACGTTGCAAAATCAACGTCGTGCCGATAGTTTGCGCATTGCCGAGCTACAGAAGTCGTTACAGGAGCAGGTCAACAACTTCAACAGTGCTGTTAGCAGTGTAGATATTCGCGTGCGGGAGTTTGACCAACGCATGAAAATAACAGACCGCGACCGCTATTTAATCATCCAACGCAATTTAATCAGCTCCGTAGAAGTATTCGACATGCTCAACCAGCGTCTTAACATTTTGGAGGCACTCAACCAAGTAGAAGAATATCAGAACATACTTACTGATTTGAATAATCCGGCTAATGAGAGCTTAGGGTTTTCCTACAACCGGCGTGTAATGGCACTCATAGACCAATACATTGCAGCTAACGCGCGCCGCGACCGCAACCGGATTATAGAGGCAGCTCGCATGGTACTAGAAAATCCAGTGCTACAAACAATGGCAGGACCTGCCGCACCCATTTTAGGGGTTAGCAACTCGCTGTTAAGTTTTGCCACTACCTTGTTTGTCAGCCGCAATGATATTCCGCAAGAAAATGTGGTGCGTTTCCGCGACGAGATGATGCAGTTTACCCAATACTATGCACGCCTGAACGAACTTAACCGAAATTTTGCACTGGGTATTAATAGCTATCAGGTACAAACTGCTAACCTACAAAGCAAACTGCGCGACTTTGTAGTGCAAAACATCCAAGCAAGTGGACGCTCTATAGACCCTAACTTAGAAAGACGCGCTAAGTCTATTTCAGATTACCTCAACACGTTGTTTCTAACTTATAATGCTGGTGCTGTGCGTGAGTACTTGGCGCGTTTGGAACGCGAAGCTACCGAAGCAGGTGGTATTAACTATGGCAAGCTGATTCGCAGCGGCAACCTAATTGAAATGAACAAGCGCATTGGCGAAGTAATTTTTCTCTACAAAGAGTTTGAATACCTCTATTCGCAATACATTTCGTTAGTAGAAAAAAACAATCGCGAGATGGTGCTGGTGCTGCAAGAAGCCATGGCGCGAAAGCTCAGCGACGACAACAACAAGGTGCGTCAACAAATAGAACGTCTTTCAAAAGTAAAAGACGCTACCATTGATGCCATCAATAAAGCGATTAACTTGCAGCGCTTAAAAAACGAAGTGGAAAAATTAGATACTTTCTTCCCTTCTATGTAGTCTTGGCTGCATGTTGGCATCTTGTTCAAGGGCGCTCCGATATATAAGCAAAGGGCTGTTATTGGCAATAATAGCAGCCCTTTTAGCTGTTCCGCCACTGTATGTGGTGGGGCAATGGCTTACCCCTGCCGATAGTTACTGGGCACACTTGTACGCATACCTCTTACCTGCATATCTGAAAAATACACTGGGGCTGGCTGTGGGCGTACTTGTCGGAACGCTTCTGTTAGGTATCCCCTCGGCATGGTTAGTGACTGCCTGCGAATTTCCAGGTAGGCGGCTGCTTTCGTGGTTGCTCGTGCTGCCACTAGCGATTCCTGCTTACATTAATGCCTACGTCTATAAATATACTTTTGAGCGAGGGCTGCTGCAAGCGTTGCCTCTCCGCCCCGATGTGATGCACCTCGGTGGGGCAATTGCAGTGATGTCGCTGGTGTTATATCCTTACGTTTACTTGGTTACGCGCGCCAGCTTTCAGCGGCAGGCGGCAGGTGCATTAGAGGCTGCCAAGCTACTTGGCGCTTCCCCGATGCGGCGTTTTTTTGCTGTTGCCCTACCAATGGCGCGCCCTGCCATTGTTGGCAGCGGCATGTTGGTGCTGATGGAATGCCTGAACGAATATGGCACGGTTAAATACTACGGCATCCCCACCTTCACAGCAGGTATTTTTCGCGCTTGGTTTGCCATGAACAGCGTACACACTGCCATGAAGTTGGCAGGGTTGCTGCTGGCGGTTGTCTTTGCGCTAAGTATTGCCGAGCGTTGGCTAACTCGCAATCTGCGCTATACGGTTGGGAAGAGCGAGCGACTACTGACGCGTCAACCCTTGCATGGTTGGCAGGCAAGCGTTGCTACCTTTTGTTGCCTGATTCCAGCACTGGGTGGCTTTGTTTTCCCTTTTGCGCAACTGCTTGCTTGGGCATACAGCGGATGGGTACAAGGACTGCTCACAAGCGATTTCAGCAAATACTTGCTGCAAACTTTACAGGTAGGCTTTGCTGGTGCCGCCATTATTGTGCTTATTGCCTTGTTGCTTGCCTATATCCGCCGCATAGGCAAGGGAAAGCTGACTCAACTGACAGTGCAACTAGCCAATTTGGGCTATGCCATGCCGGGTGCAGTAGTAGCCATTGGTGTGCTGGCGCTGTTGCTGGCTGTGGGTAAGTGGTTGCAAATCAGCTTGGTCGGTACACTACTTGCACTCACCTATGCCTACTTGGTGCGATTTATGGCAGTAGCTTTCAATCCTTTGGAAGCCGGCTTGCAAAAAATATCGCCTTCTATGGATAGCGCGGCAGCTATTCTGGGCAAAAATCGCTTGCAAACCTTGCTTTGGGTACATATGCCATTGCTGCGCGGGGCTATTCTGGCAGCCATGATGCTGGTAGTGGTAGATATTCTCAAAGAATTGCCGCTCACGCTCATTTTGCGTCCGTTTAATTTTGACACACTTGCAACCAAAGCCTACGAATATGCCGACGATGAAAAATTGCAGCAGTCCGCCGCGATGTCTTGCCTGATTGTATTGGCAGGCATACTACCCGTTTTTTTGCTGGACAAGCTGAACAAGTCCGATTAAGTGCAATTTTACCATAGACAACGCTAACAGCTTGGTCTGCGCGTCTCAGCACAGCTTTTGCAAGGCAATGCTGTCTCATATTCGTTTAGTGCGAAGAAGAAACAACAGCACAACAGACCAACTGATAACCAACCGGTTCTGTTGGCAGTTAGGTAATAATCTGTCAATTTTGCCCGTATCTTCCGCAACACACATTACACATGGATATTGAATTCAACAAAAACGAAGATTTGCTCAAACAAGAACTTTTCAGGCTCAAAACCCGCTACGAGAAAATAAAAATGGGGGGCGGAGCAAAAAAAATAGAGGCACAACACAAGCAGGGCAAGCTCACCGCCCGCGAACGCATTGCTTTTCTATTGGATAAAGATGCACCCGTACTAGAAATTGGTGCTTTTGCCGGCGAAGGTATGTACGAAGAGCACGGCGGCTGTCCTTCGGGCGGCGTAGTAGTTTGTATCGGCTATATCTGTGGCAAGCAAGCCATTGTGGTTGCCAACGACGCTACCGTTAAAGCAGGTGCATGGTTCCCAATTACCGCCAAAAAGAACCTTCGCGCGCAGGAAATTGCCATGGAAAACCGCCTGCCGATTGTTTATTTGGTAGATAGTGCGGGTGTGTATCTGCCCATGCAGAACGAAGTTTTTCCCGACAAAGAGCACTTCGGGCGCATTTTTCGCAACAATGCCATTATGTCATCCGAAGGCATTGTGCAAATTGCCGCCATTATGGGCAGTTGTGTAGCCGGTGGTGCATACCTGCCTATCATGAGCGACGAAGCCATGATTGTGGACAAAACAGGAACGATTTTTTTGGCGGGTTCCTACCTTGTCAAGGCTGCCATTGGCGAAAATGTAGACAACGAAACACTGGGCGGCGCCACTACCCACTGCGAAATTTCGGGCGTTACAGACTATAAATTCCCCGATGACCAGAGTTGCCTGAACGCTATCCGCGATATTTTTGACAAAATGGGCGACTTCCCCAAGGCAGGTTTCAACCGCAAAACTCCTGCACCGCCCAAACTCAACCCCGAAGAAATCTATGGGCTATTCCCTGCCGACCGCACCAAGCCCTACGATATGATGGATATCATTTTGCGATTGGTGGATAATTCCGAATTTCGCCCGTACAAAGAACTCTACGGGCAAACACTGATTTGTGGTCTGGCACGCATAGACGGCTGGGCAGTAGGCATTGTTGCCAATCAGCGCAAAATGGTCAAAACCAAAAAAGGCGAAATGCAGATGGGCGGCGTTATCTACTCCGACTCTGCCGACAAAGCCACGCGCTTTATCATGAACTGCAACCAAAAGCGCATCCCACTGGTATTTCTGCACGATGTTTCAGGTTTTATGGTGGGTAGCCGTTCCGAACATGGTGGTATCATTAAAGACGGCGCCAAAATGGTGAACGCCATGAGCAATTCCGTTGTGCCCAAGTTCAGCATCATCGTAGGCAACTCCTACGGAGCCGGCAACTATGCCATGTGCGGCAAAGCCTACGACCCGCGCCTAATTTATGCTTGGCCTACAGCCCAAATTGCCGTGATGAGCGGTGCATCGGCAGCTAAAACCCTGCTGCAAATCAAAGTTTCTGCCATGAAAGCCAAAGGCGAAGAAATTACTGCTGAACAAGAAGCCGCGCTGCTCAAAGAAATCACTGACAAATACAACGAGGAACTTTCTCCTTACTACGCTGCCGCACGCCTCTGGGTAGATGGCATCATAGACCCGCTAGAAACCCGCAAAGTCATCAGCATGGGCATAGAAGCCGCCAACCATGCACCTATTCGCAAGCGGTACAATGTGGGCGTAATTCAAACGTAAATTCATTAGAAGGCGGATAGAGACAGATGTGTGCGAAAAATTCGCGTGTATTCGCATCGCTGCCTTTATCCGCAATCGTTGCCAGCAAAATCAGCATATCCGACAAAAATCAAACAAACCCTGCCGCCGCCTTGTTAATGGATTATGCAACAATCGGTCAGAGAGAAAACCAAACGGCTGCTGGTGCAGCTTTCCAAAGGAATTTACGAGAAAGAAGAAATCATTCGCCTCTCTTTGCTGGCAGCAGTGGCAGGGGAGAGTATATTTTTACTAGGACCTCCGGGCGTAGCTAAAAGCCTGATTGCCCGTCGGTTGAAATTTGCCTTTCGCGATGGCAAATCCTTTGAGTACTTGATGAACAAATTCAGCACGCCCGATGAAATTTTCGGACCTGTTTCCATCAAAAAACTCAAAGACGAAGACCGCTACGAACGCCTGACCGACAACTATTTGCCCGGCGCCAATGTGGTGTTTTTGGATGAAATCTGGAAAGCAGGACCTTCCATCCAAAACGCATTGCTCACCGTGCTGAACGAGCGCATCTATCGCAACGGCGAAACAGATGTAAAAGTGAATGTGAAGGGTATCATTGCTGCTTCTAACGAACTACCGCCCGTAGGCGAAGGTTTGGAAGCCCTCTGGGACCGTTTTCTGCTGCGCACGGTTATTGGCGAAATTCGCCAAAGTGGTAACTTTATCAGCATGATTCTCAGCACGGAAGACGTATACCAAGACACGCTTTCCCAAGAAGAAAAAATTACAGCCGACGAATACGAGCAGTGGAGTGAAGCAATAGAAAAAATTGCTGTGCCCGAGGAAGTGGTGAATGTGATTCAAATCATTCGATTGAAGTTAGAAGAATACGATGCGAAAAATGATCCCCCCTTCCGCATCTACGACCGCCGCTGGAAAAAAATTGTCCGCCTGTTGCGCACTTCTGCCTTCCTGAACGGACGCGACAAAGTGGACTTAATGGATTGCTTCCTGATTGCCTACTGCCTCTGGTCGCATCCTGAACAAATTGATGTAGCGCGGGAAATTGTTGCAGAAACCATTCGCAAGCACGGCTACACGCTGGCAGTTAATTTGGTGGCACTGCGCAAAGAAATCAATCAATTTGAAGACGAGGTAAAAGCCGAAACTAAAATTCCTAATACAACTTTTTCTGAGGAACTCTACCTTGTAGACCGCCAATATTTTGAAGTGTTAGGCATAGAAAACCACTTTGAGGGCAAATACATCAAAAGCACAGAGTTTGAAAAACTTGGCATCGACGAGCCTGTTACCATCGGTGTGTACGATGAAAACGAAAAACTGACCTACCGTGTCAAAGCCCGAAAAGGGAAAAGTGAGCATCAGGTAGAATTTATCTACAACTCCCAGTCTATTATTTTACCATTGAAGACGCACAAAGTAGAAAAAACGACCTACCTATACAAAAAACCGCATCCGCTGGTAGAGAAATATTGGGACGAACATGCCGAAAAACTGAGTGCATTTATTGCTGCCCAAAAAGAGCGGATGCACCGCGAAGCCCCTGCCGAACTGCGCCACAGCCGCGAAAACCTTTTTGTAGACAAGCGCTTAGCCGAATTAGTAGAAGCCAATCATATTGAAACGCTCAATGCACTCAACGCATTGGAACTAAGTGTGGAAAAAATCAGACATTACTACAAGAATTTGTAGGGCGCAGCATTACTCCGACCGCTGAAACTGTTCGTTTCTTACCGGAAATCGACCGTTGAACAGCATCGGCACGCTTTTGCCCGAAAGCAGGCGGCTTGTGTCGCTACCCTGAACGGCATGTATGTGCAAATGCGGATTGGACGTATTGCCCGAATTACCCACGCGGGCTATCGGCTGCCCGCGACGCACCGTGTCCGAAAGTTGCACCATCAATGAGCCGGGCATGAAATGCGCCATCATCACCAACACGCCGTCGCAGGCAATGGCAATGTGGTTGCCCGCAGGGTTTTCTGCGTCCGATTTGCCAATGGCTTGGTTAGGAAGCCCGTCTTGCATCTTTGCGACAACCCCGTCGCAAGGGCAAAAAATCGTATCACCGAAAACGGCATAATCCTCCAACTTCTCGGGAAACAATCCCCTTGCGCGCATACCAGCACGGTTGAGGCGAACAATATCTACGGCATATTTCTGCGCGCCTTTGTCCGAATAGTGGTAGTTGATGACAGTAGAAGCCCCGCCGTGGCTAACAAAACCTTCCCTAAGCGGAAAATCCAGTGCAATCGGCTCACTATCAGGCGCAAATCCCGCAATGGCTCTTTCCGTCAGCCATGCAAAAACAGCCAACATCAGTAGTTGGGAAAACAGGGTAGCCTTCGGCAAGGGTACGTAAAAGGGCGTTTTGTACGCTTTATACAGGCATGCAAAGGATGCGGCAGCAAGGGCAATAAGCAGCGCATAGCGCAAATAGTGGGAGGTAAAATCCCAACGCCCGACGTAAAAAATGTACAAAAACCACGTCCAGGCTACCGCCAAGGTCAGCAATGCCTCAAAAGTTGAGCGGCAGCGTTTGAGCAGCACCCAAACAACAAGTGCAACAGGCACAAAAACCTGCCAGATTACAACAATAGCGGCGGTCAGCGGAAACATAGGTTCTCAAAAAATCTGTTACGGCACCACGTTTGCCCGAATCAGCAGGCGTTCTATTTCGTTTTTGGCATTAGAAAGTACCGTAACAATCTTGTTTTGAGGTCCTATGCGGTCGGCAGAGTTAAACTGTACTACGATTGTACCCTTCTCACCCGGCGCAATGGGCTGGCGCGGCCAGTTAATAACCGTGCAGCCACAAGTTACACGCACATCTGCCAACACTAAAGGTGCATTTCCCGTATTGATAAATTCGAATGGATGTGTTACAATTTGCCCCGCTTTTACATCACCGAAGTTGTGTTCTCGAACAACAAAGCTGATTTCGGCTGCTTTTTCAGAGTACATGTTTGCTGAGGTAGTTTGTTGTGCCCAAGCAAGCATGCTGAAAAACAAGGTTATCAATAAACTTACACGCTTTTTCATCTATCTTAGACAAACTGGCAACAAATATCGGGCAAATAAAGTACGAAAATATGGATACCGACAACTACCTTACGCGATTTTTTATTGATTATCAGAAGGCAAGCGGCACTAAGTTAAACCGCGAACAGTTCATCACACTTTTGACTTTTTTTCCTACACTATTGGTGG
>JANWVT010000050.1 GCA_025056255.1 Bernardetiaceae bacterium
TTCCGGCAACACCAGTCGCAATCCATCTCTGATTGAAGGGAGTACTCCGACATAAAAAGTCTTGTTTCCCAAGGGCTTACAGAAAATGTCGCAATCCATCTCTGATTGAAGGGAGTACTCCGACGCACTTGAAAGCAAGGAAGTACTCCGACATATAACGTCGCAATCCATCTCTGATTGAAGGGAGTACTCCGACCGTTCAGGAAATTCCGCGAAAAACTTACAAAATAATGTCGCAATCCATCTCTGATTGAAGGGAGTACTCCGACGAGAGGGAGATGAAAGCAATACACCCTTGCCAATCTTGTCGCAATCCATCTCTGATTGAAGGGAGTACTCCGACGCGCGGCATTTTCTCAGGTGATTCCCAGCTAAAACCGGTCGCAATCCATCTCTGATTGAAGGGAGTACTCCGACTGGCTGCGACCCCCAGCAGGAGGGGGGATATAAATGGTCGCAATCCATCTCTGATTGAAGGGAGTACTCCGACATACGGTCACAACGTACATCGCCTATCAATAAACTGTCGCAATCCATCTCTGATTGAAGGGAGTACTCCGACTGTATGAAAAAGTCTATTAGGGGATCAAGCTTGAGTCGCAATCCATCTCTGATTGAAGGGAGTACTCCGACAGAAATGGCGTTGCACCACACACACCACCCACAGTGTCGCAATCCATCTCTGATTGAAGGGAGTACTCCGACTGGTTCCACTATATATGGTGGGACAAAGAAAACGAGTCGCAATCCATCTCTGATTGAAGGGAGTACTCCGACAATGAAAGTGTTACTTAATTCAAAAGAGACAATTATCTGTCGCAATCCATCTCTGATTGAAGGGAGTACTCCGACTCCCCAACGACTTTGAAGTCGAAGGAGATTTTTTATCGTCGCAATCCATCTCTGATTGAAGGGAGTACTCCGACAACCGGGTGGGTGTCATCCCGACTCGGCATGTAGCGTCGCAATCCATCTCTGATTGAAGGGAGTACTCCGACAATCCAGAGGCAAGAATTCGAATTGGCCTGCAAAGAAAGTCGCAATCCATCTCTGATTGAAGGGAGTACTCCGACGAATCATCATCATAGTTTAAATCCTCATCGACGATGTCGCAATCCATCTCTGATTGAAGGGAGTACTCCGACAGCTGACCGATATAAAAATCGGGGCTGTGGCTAACGGTCGCAATCCATCTCTGATTGAAGGGAGTACTCCGACTGGGACGCCTACTTCCAGCAAGCCGCTTTGGGCTGGTC
>JANWVT010000051.1 GCA_025056255.1 Bernardetiaceae bacterium
AAGAACAGAGTCTTATATTTTAATCGTACCATTCAGGAATTGAAATTGTAAATCAGATTCAAACGCTCAGTAGCTACCTGTATTTTAATCGTACCATTCAGGAATTGAAATAATCTTCGAACTTGACTCCGACTCCTTGTTTGCCCGATTTTAATCGTACCATTCAGGAATTGAAATGCCGTGTTAATGTATAGCTTAGCTTTTTCTATAAAATTTTAATCGTACCATTCAGGAATTGAAATGTTATTTGTGCAACAGTCTCTTCTAATTTTGTTGCAGATTTTAATCGTACCATTCAGGAATTGAAATGACGTTGTCAAACTTGTTGGAGCGGATGTAGGTACGATTTTAATCGTACCATTCAGGAATTGAAATAACATCAGTTTAAAAGCACTTGGGTTGTATTTTAAAGATTTTAATCGTACCATTCAGGAATTGAAATTTTGATGTAGCTTGAAATCAAAAAAGCTGCTTACTTGATTTTAATCGTACCATTCAGGAATTGAAATAACTGAGAAAAGCGATCGAGGCGGCTAAAAATAACAATTTTAATCGTACCATTCAGGAATTGAAATGCGCTTTTTGATATAAACGAAACAAACTTGACATCAATTTTAATCGTACCATTCAGGAATTGAAATTGTATTGCGTTGCTTAATATCTAAGATTTCTTGCCGAATTTTAATCGTACCATTCAGGAATTGAAATGTGTGCGCTCTTTTATGTTGAGCAGAGCACACACATTTTAATCGTACCATTCAGGAATTGAAATTTCGTACGCCTTTCTGTTGGTTGTTTAACGTACAAATTTTAATCGTACCATTCAGGAATTGAAATCGCAATACAGACAAAATTGTTGCTTACTCAATTCGATTTTAATCGTACCATTCAGGAATTGAAATTTTGCGGGTACATACATACATTGCCGAATTCAAATAATTTTAATCGTACCATTCAGGAATTGAAATATTATACGCCAGTCAGCATTGAAAACGGTTTTCAAATTTTAATCGTACCATTCAGGAATTGAAATAAGACGCCGCCAAAAAATTCGAAGCGGATTTATTGCAATTTTAATCGTACCATTCAGGAATTGAAATCGCTGCAAAGCAAAAAATTTAAAACCGCGCGCGGATTTTAATCGTACCATTCAGGAATTGAAATTTTGGTGTAGAACAAATCACTGAAAGTTATATCAAAATTTTAATCGTACC
>JANWVT010000052.1 GCA_025056255.1 Bernardetiaceae bacterium
TCGCGCGCTGTTTCGTACCAAGACTGTTCGGGCGTAGCAAGGAGTACAGCCTTTGTAAACCGCATAAAATCCATAGCCGCCTGAGTAGTGCCGGGTGGAAATTTTCGTTTGGATTCCTCCACATATTCTACCCTGACAGATTGAGCAAGGAGGTGTATTGTCAATAAAAGCAGCAGCAGTGCAAGTGAAACGTGTTTGTATGATATGGACAATATAGAGATAAGTTGATTTAATTGTCGGCTTTGGGTCTTTGGGATATGCGCTGCATGAGCTGTTCAGATGTCATGAGCTCCCCTTCTGTTGGCTTTTTGATGACAGGCGAAGCTACGAACCGAACTTTATCTGCCGCAATAGAAAACACAGGCGTTTCTATTTTTAGAATCAAGCCGGGCAATCCGTGAAACGAACCAGGACCACTGGAAATAGGAATTTCATCAGTAAACCATGCCTCTACGGGCATTTGTGGCTGCATAGTAGTCATAGTCGTTGCTTTTTTGCATATCAGACCTGCAATAGTAGCAACCTCATTCGTAATCGTCCAGTTATATGCAGGCAATACCTCTTCTACACGAAAAACATGCGCCACAGAACGGTACATTAATACCAACGATTGCTCCTTAAACGACTTATAGGTATCATTTAAAGACTTTCTGTAAACTTTCTCTGATTGGATAGAAGTTATTTCTTCTTGTTTCAGTGGCAGATTGGCAGGCAAATCTTTGTTAGTAGCAGATTTTTTCTCAGTAAAAACCATTTCCCCCGTCTCCTGATACCATGAAACATCATTGGTTGCCTGTAAAACGGCACGAGTAGTGAACAAAAATTTCAGGGCCGCATCGCTCATATCAGCACGCGCCTTCTGAGGTATATTTTTCACCTGTTGGGTGTAAGTTACCTCAACGGCCTGCGCAATACAAAACTGTACAATCAGGCAACATAAAAACGATAATACAATGCTTTTTCTCATTGTCAGTGATTCTCATTTATGAAACCATGCTATCTGTCATTTATATGCAGATAGTATGGACTTTTTCATTACATCGGCACACAATCAGTTTGGGACCAGCGCTGCTTGCTACAATCAGCCTTAACAACTTCAATAGAGTGCTCTACACAAGACCATAGCATAAGAAATTGCCCATGCGAGAAAAAAGTGTAGTCTACATATTCTCTTACCGTAATCTCTGTTGAAGGAGTACAGCCT
>JANWVT010000053.1 GCA_025056255.1 Bernardetiaceae bacterium
GTATGTCGGAGTACTCCCTTCAATCAGAGATGGATTGCGACTTTTCACAGGAACTGTCTCCAAGCCTAAAGCGGCCGCCTCGTCGGAGTACTCCCTTCAATCAGAGATGGATTGCGACTCTGT
Organism: Bernardetiaceae bacterium; assembly: GCA_025056255.1. GTDB lineage: Bacteria > Bacteroidota > Bacteroidia > Cytophagales > Thermoflexibacteraceae > Rhodoflexus. The sequence continues at coordinate 124 of JANWVT010000053.1, forward strand.
GAGTCTGCATTGTTTCTACCTAACATATCTGTCGGAGTACTCCCTTCAATCAGAGATGGATTGCGACTCAACTTCGACGGGAACATCGATGTGTTCAGCTTCGTCGGAGTACTCCCTTCAATCAGAGATGGATTGCGACGGGGCATATAGCCCCTCTGCTCCCACCACTCGACAGGCGTCGGAGTACTCCCTTCAATCAGAGATGGATTGCGACAGTCGGCGGCGGCGATCGCGGGCGCAAAGGGTGGGCTGTCGGAGTACTCCCTTCAATCAGAGATGGATTGCGACAATGCTTAATCTAATCTCTAAACGGGTGGGTGTACTAGTCGGAGTACTCCCTTCAATCAGAGATGGATTGCGACGGCCGTTATAGTGGTCGAATCTGACCACTACATAAGTCGGAGTACTCCCTTCAATCAGAGATGGATTGCGACAACGCCTTTGGCGTCCCGGAGGGGTAGAAGAAGCACTGGGTCGGAGTACTCCCTTCAATCAGAGATGGATTGCGACTTTTCCAGCTGAATTATAATTTCCATAATAATGATAAGTCGGAGTACTCCCTTCAATCAGAGATGGATTGCGACTTGTCCCCGTTTTGCTGAGTTTGTCCGGGACCGGAAGTCGGAGTACTCCCTTCAATCAGAGATGGATTGCGACCTTCCCATTTGGACTTCATTTCGTCCTACTGAGTTGTCGGAGTACTCCCTTCAATCAGAGATGGATTGCGACCAACCCCAACCCCCTCCACCTCAACGTGGATGGGTTGTCGGAGTACTCCCTTCAATCAGAGATGGATTGCGACGATGTCTTTCCACATCCATTGATTTCAACAACTGATGTCGGAGTACTCCCTTCAATCAGAGATGGATTGCGACAATGAAGTCCAGATGGGAAAAGTCTCTTGCAAAGGTCGGAGTACTCCCTTCAATCAGAGATGGATTGCGACTACAGCCCCTGCGCCCCTAAGGATTGGCAGGCTGTGTCGGAGTACTCCCTTCAATCAGAGATGGATTGCGACATGTGTGGCCGTTATACGAAAATGCGGGCAATAATAGTCGGAGTACT
>JANWVT010000054.1 GCA_025056255.1 Bernardetiaceae bacterium
CTTGCCAGACATATTTTAATCGTACCATTCAGGAATTGAAAGTATCTTTTGCAAAGATACACTTTTAATTCATATATAATTTTAATCGTACCATTCAGGAATTGAAAGTACAAAAACATACACGTATTGGCAAATGATGAGATTATTTTAATCGTACCATTCAGGAATTGAAATGTTGCAATTAGTAGCAACAAGCCTGAAAGTTTCACAGATTTTAATCGTACCATTCAGGAATTGAAATTTCGTTTCGTTATTTATGTTAATTAATAAAAATTTATTTTAATCGTACCATTCAGGAATTGAAAGGCAAATTGCGCGGGCGCAAGGTGAACTCCCGGTGGGATTTTAATCGTACCATTCAGGAATTGAAATACGATAACAATATTACCTCCAACAAATATTACATCTAATTTTAATCGTACCATTCAGGAATTGAAATTAAAAGATGTTGCTGCTTTTCTTAAAGTAGCACGAATATTTTAATCGTACCATTCAGGAATTGAAAGCAACGAGGGCAAAAAGAGTAAATACCAGGCTGCAGTTTTAATCGTACCATTCAGGAATTGAAAGTTGGCTAACAGCGCTGGAATAGTATCGCGCGCATTTGTTTTAATCGTACCATTCAGGAATTGAAAGTTGATAAAAAAATATTGGTCGTTACCTGCTTCTATGTTTTAATCGTACCATTCAGGAATTGAAAGGCGGCAAGCAGTAGCGGCAATCTTTCAAGTTTAACAATTTTAATCGTACCATTCAGGAATTGAAATAAGCAGACAAAAAAAAGATGTACGAGCTTATCTGATTTTAATCGTACCATTCAGGAATTGAAATCAAACTCAAATACAATCTCATCAGAACTTAACACATATTTTAATCGTACCATTCAGGAATTGAAATAACCGAAAGCCACCCGCGCGCCTGCCAGCCGAAACAGATTTTAATCGTACCATTCAGGAATTGAAATCAAGAATCAGATGCGTGCACAACCCGCCCCATAGATATTT
>JANWVT010000055.1 GCA_025056255.1 Bernardetiaceae bacterium
CACACACATGTATCAACAGATATCTCAGACTTATTTTAATCGTACCATTCAGGAATTGAAATTATCGCGCGGTAAATTTGAGAGAGAAAGAAGTGTTGAATTTTAATCGTACCATTCAGGAATTGAAATAACGTAACTTTTTACGTTCATAAGGGAGCGAAAAACATTTTAATCGTACCATTCAGGAATTGAAATAATACCGAATTAAAAAACCGAATTTTCCCCAGGAAATTTTAATCGTACCATTCAGGAATTGAAATACCCGTAAAGCTGGACCAATGCAGCACAATAACAGAATTTTAATCGTACCATTCAGGAATTGAAATTTGCCAGTTCAGCAAATAATAAGTGCTACAAACGAATTTTAATCGTACCATTCAGGAATTGAAATTCTGCATTAAGTTTAAAAGCCTTAATTGCTCGCAAAATTTTAATCGTACCATTCAGGAATTGAAATACAACCGTGCCGTCGCTGTTTATTCCGTACCCCAAATTTTAATCGTACCATTCAGGAATTGAAATTTTATACTTTGATAAGTAAAGGTGAATTACCAGTAAATTTTAATCGTACCATTCAGGAATTGAAATTGCGCAACCATGCAGGCGCAATTTTTTGTTTGTAATTTTAATCGTACCATTCAGGAATTGAAATTTGTCTACAATAACTCCCTCATTGTGCAGCCGCGCAAATTTTAATCGTACCATTCAGGAATTGAAATGCTGCGTGCAATTGTTGCGCAAAAGCACGCGCTTGCATTTTAATCGTACCATTCAGGAATTGAAATTTCAAACAATATTATTTTAGCTTCGTGTGTGAACTTTATTTTAATCGTACCATTCAGGAATTGAAATCGAGGGTGCCTCAAATTTATTAATTTCCGTTGGCAACATTTTAATCGTACCATTCAGGAATTGAAATACTATTGTGATAAACTGGGACCCGTCGCAATCATAAATTTTAATCGTACCATTCAGGAATTGAAATTTAAAAAGCGGCAA
>JANWVT010000056.1 GCA_025056255.1 Bernardetiaceae bacterium
AGGAATTGAAATGCAGAAATTTGGCAAGGAATAATTCTGAGAGGCGTTGGTTTTAATCGTACCATTCAGGAATTGAAATTCCTTGTGCTGCCTTCTTGCCAATATGCGTACAAAAACGCAGTATTTTTTCAACTTCCTCTTTTACCCCGACAGCGTACCAGTCAATATACAACGCATGCCAGTAAAACAATATGTTTCTATAATTTTTATATTCACCACGCGTTGTATCCACTTTACCAACTTTGTTTTTAAAGTCTATAAAGTTTGCCGCGTTAGCTAAGTCAAAGCGCTTGCTGTAAGCGTCTTCGCCTTCTGCAATTACGTTTGCCCATTGGGCGAAACTGCATGCGTAATACCAATCTTTGCGGCTTTCGTTGCGCTTGGCAAGTGGTAAATCGACCAACTCGCTTAACACTACACTTGGTTGTGTAATGTCTTGGTAACCATACTTTGCTCGCATTTTGTGGTATAACAAGATGCCGTCCAATGGCAAAAATTTATCTGCAATTACACCACAACGCAAATACGCTCTAATCTTTATCGGCTCCATGTAACAAGAATGCAAACATTTTAAAATACATTGTTCCTCTGTATTGTGCCAACGTTTTTTCGGCTTGTTGCCAAATTTTAATCGTACCATTCAGGAATTGAAATATTCTTGCTGCCAACGATTTTGATGCAAGCAATATTATTTTAATCGTACCATTCAGGAATTGAAATATCTAACAGAAAACAATAAAAATAAAGCCATGCAAAATTTTAATCGTACCATTCAGGAATTGAAATTTTTGACAAATGGATCGAAATCGATTCGACAGCTCATATTTTAATCGTACCATTCAGGAATTGAAATCTGGATACGTTGTAGTGTTATCCCAAACCGGCAACGCATTTTAATCGTACCATTCAGGAATTGAAATATACCTTACACAGCGCATTTGTAAGGTTG
>JANWVT010000057.1 GCA_025056255.1 Bernardetiaceae bacterium
TCCATCTCTGATTGAAGGGAGTACTCCGACCGGCGCAAGGTAATTTACAAGGAGGATGGCAGCCTCCAGTCGCAATCCATCTCTGATTGAAGGGAGTACTCCGACGCTGCTGCGCAATTGCGCGAGCAGCTGTTTGGCAAGTCGCAATCCATCTCTGATTGAAGGGAGTACTCCGACAAAAAGGCCTCCCATTTGGGAGGGGGGAATACGAGGTGTCGCAATCCATCTCTGATTGAAGGGAGTACTCCGACCCCCTTGTTTTGAGATGAAAAACGAAATCAAAATTGTCGCAATCCATCTCTGATTGAAGGGAGTACTCCGACATGCTGACATCTTATCAATTATTTAACTCAGAGGAGTCGCAATCCATCTCTGATTGAAGGGAGTACTCCGACTGATAAATTCCCAAACACCGGTTGTTTTACCGAAGTCGCAATCCATCTCTGATTGAAGGGAGTACTCCGACAATTACAATTGCCAAAGCCGACTTCGAGTCGGCGGGGTCGCAATCCATCTCTGATTGAAGGGAGTACTCCGACTTAAAATTCTCTGTGGACGAATTACCTAATGACACAGTCGCAATCCATCTCTGATTGAAGGGAGTACTCCGACTAGAAGAAGAAACATTTTCATTTGAGGATGATTTGTGTCGCAATCCATCTCTGATTGAAGGGAGTACTCCGACCCCGCTAGCAAAAGCAGCCTTGCCGGACAGGCTTGGTCGCAATCCATCTCTGATTGAAGGGAGTACTCCGACACTCCCCACTATCAAAACTGTTTGTCGATGACGGTCGCAATCCATCTCTGATTGAAGGGAGTACTCCGACCTAACCCGCCTCCGCCCCCGCCCCCCTGCGCCCCCGCCCGTCGCAATCCAACGCGGGTTGTAGGGAGTAAAACGACCGGGGTACCCGAGAGGGACCCGAGCGGGG
>JANWVT010000058.1 GCA_025056255.1 Bernardetiaceae bacterium
GCGCTCTGTATCTAAGATGCGCTGAAATTCAATTTCAATTCCTGAATGGTACGATTAAAATTTGATGAGCTCTGCCAATGCTCTCATCAGTGTAGGATTTCAATTCCTGAATGGTACGATTAAAATTCAACTGGATTGAGCAACAATCAAACAAATAAAAAAATATTTCAATTCCTGAATGGTACGATTAAAATCTGAAACTCCTAAACAATACACCTCTGCACCGTTATTTCAATTCCTGAATGGTACGATTAAAATTTTTGATTAGTTCCCTTTCTGTTTGGGCAAGCATTTGCATTTCAATTCCTGAATGGTACGATTAAAATTGCAAATAATATCGCCTTTTTTAAGATAAGCATAATATTTCAATTCCTGAATGGTACGATTAAAATCAAACGCCGGCTTCCCAGCTGCCGCCTCTCCACTCGCATTTCAATTCCTGAATGGTACGATTAAAATAAATTAGTGCCTCAGACGGCAATTCGCACTTATGATATTTCAATTCCTGAATGGTACGATTAAAACAACAGACACAAGCGTTGCCGTTGATTTGAAGTTGATTTCAATTCCTGAATGGTACGATTAAAACCATAACCAACTAAGTGAGGTTAATCTGCTGCTGCAAATTTCAATTCCTGAATGGTACGATTAAAACATACAGCTAAACAGCCAACATGGCAGAACATGCCTAAATTTCAATTCCTGAATGGTACGATTAAAACAAGAGCGTGTTATTAGGTCGCAACATCACAGTTACATATTTCAATTCCTGAATGGTACGATTAAAACCATAGTGTGCAATAGCAGGTAGCATGCTAATAAAAAGATTTCAATTCCTGAATGGTACGATTAAAACGCTTTGTGAAAATTCAGCTAGTTCGCGAAAGTACTATTTCAATTCCTGAATGGTACGATTAAAAC
>JANWVT010000059.1 GCA_025056255.1 Bernardetiaceae bacterium
CAGCAAGATACCAATCCTATTTCACCATCCTAATTTCAATTCCTGAATGGTACGATTAAAATCAAATCTTAGCACGTGTCCCGGTGGTAAAACTTCATATTTCAATTCCTGAATGGTACGATTAAAATTTGTGGCATGGATATCCTTGTGCCAAGCTATTGTGGCACATTTCAATTCCTGAATGGTACGATTAAAATTTACAACGATTTCCTCGCCGTCCTCTGTAACGATCAATTTCAATTCCTGAATGGTACGATTAAAATACAATGTTTGAAGAAAATAAATTATCAATTCATTTAATTTCAATTCCTGAATGGTACGATTAAAATCACGCTGCTGTCTTTACCAAAGCTGCAACTAACATAATTTCAATTCCTGAATGGTACGATTAAAATCCGAAACGCTTGTGCTACTTTATGGTGGAGCTATACGATTTCAATTCCTGAATGGTACGATTAAAATGAAAGAAACTTCAGCATCGTTAGCAACATCATATGTATTTCAATTCCTGAATGGTACGATTAAAATCTCGACGCTGGGGTTATCACAGATAATGAGAAAAGCAATTTCAATTCCTGAATGGTACGATTAAAATACATAAAAACCTTGCGCCCATTTGCATTTATTACAAAATTTCAATTCCTGAATGGTACGATTAAAATCAGCAAGATGCGAACTACATACAGCAACGATAAGCGAATTTCAATTCCTGAATGGTACGATTAAAATCACCGGGCGTTCACTTTGCGCCCGCGCAACTTGCATTTCAATTCCTGAATGGTACGATTAAAATTTTGCCGCCGCGCGGGTAGGTTCAAAGAGCCCGCATTTCAATTCCTGAATGGTACGATTAAAATTGTTGCGAGGAGTGTAGGATTGCAGCTTGGGAGTTGATTTCAATTCCTGAATGGTACGATT
>JANWVT010000005.1:0-2500 GCA_025056255.1 Bernardetiaceae bacterium
GTTTGGTAGTATCCCAAAAAAAGAAATCTCTTTCGGAAAACTCCTTGAAGAAAAATCCGGGTTGAAATGTTACATTTCACTGAAAGAGCCGGAATGAAGGGGAAAAATAAAAAACCCTTGAGGGTATCAAGGGTTTTTGATAATAAGTTGGCGGCGACCTACTCTTCCACGTTTTACCGCAGTACCATCGGCGCTGCCGGGCTTAACTTCTCTGTTCGGGATGGGAAGAGGTGAACACCGGCGCCATAGCCACCATTAAGATTTATACATATTTTCATACAGGCAAAGAGTAACTCACGCTCATATTCTGGCATTGAGCCCAAGAAAGTTTCGGGTGATTAGTACTGCTCGGCTTTGCGATTACGCGCTTTACACCTGCAGCCTATCTACGTCATCGTCTCTGACGACCCTGTAAGGAAGCCTCATCTTGAGGCGAGTTTCACACTTAGATGCTTTCAGCGTTTATCTCTTCCCAACTTGGCTACTCTGCGCTGCACCTGGCGGCACAACAGATACACCAGAGGTTGGTCCAACCCGGTCCTCTCGTACTAAGGTCAGGCCCTCTCAAGCTTCCTACGCCCATCACAGATAGGGACCGAACTGTCTCACGACGTTCTGAACCCAGCTCGCGTGCCACTTTAATCGGCGAACAGCCGAACCCTTGGGACCTTCTCCAGCCCCAGGATGTGACGAGCCGACATCGAGGTGCCAAACCTCCCCGTCGATGTGAGCTCTTGGGGGAGATCAGCCTGTTATCCCCGGCGTACCTTTTATCCTATGAGCGATGGCCCACCCATGCAGAACCACCGGATCACTATGCCCGACTTTCGTCCCTGCTCGACATGTCTGTCTCACAGTCAAGCTCCCTTTTGCCATTGCACTCTACGCACGGTTACCAAGCGTGCTGAGGGAACCTTGGGAAGCCTCCGATACCCTTTTGGAGGCGACCACCCCAGTCAAACTACCCACCATGCACTGTCCCCCGAAGGGTTAGCAACCAAACAAGCAGAGGGCGGTATTTCAACGGCGACTCCATGATGCCTGGCGACACCACTTCACAGTCTCCCGCCTATCCTACACACCGCTTGCCCGGTGGCAATGCAAAGCTGTAGTAAAGGTGCACGGGGTCTTTCCGTCCCGTGGCGGGTATGCGGCATCTTCACCGCAACTACAATTTCACCGAGCTCATGGCCGAGACAGCGCCCAGATCGTTACACCATTCGTGCAGGTCGGAACTTACCCGACAAGGAATTTCGCTACCTTAGGACCGTTATAGTTACGGCCGCCGTTTACCGGGGCTTCGATTCAATGCTTCGCTTGCGCTGACATCCCCTCTTAACCTTCCGGCACCGGGCAGGTGTCAGTCCCTATACGTCAACTTTCGTTTTGGCAGAGACCTGTGTTTTTGTTAAACAGTCGCCTGGGCCTTTTCACTGCGGCTTCTCCTCTCGGAGGAAGCACCCCTTCTCCCGAAGTTACAGGGTCATTTTGCCTAGTTCCTTAGCCATGACTCACTCGAGCACCTTAGGATTCTCTCCTCGGCTACCTGTGTCGGTTTCCGGTACGGGCAGTGTAAACATCAATATCGAACTTTTCTTGGAGGACTTCCGTGTCATTATCAGTTCCCCCGAAGGTTCACTGTACTATCGCCATTAGGCTTTAACGCGCTCTTCCGTCCGCGCGCAAACACTTTACATCCCCGTCATCCGTATCTTGCATACACTGGTACAGGAATATTAACCTGTTGTGCATCAGCTACCCCTCCCGGGTCCGCCTTAGCCCCCGACTAACCCTGCCCCGACGAACGTTGGACAGGAAACCTTAGCCTTTCGGTGAACGGGATTCTCACCCGTTTTATCGTTACTTATGCCTACATTTGCTTTTCTGTCCGCTCCAACTTACCTCCCAGTAAGCCTTCTCCGCAAACAGAATGCTCCCCTACCATCCTAACAGATTCACAGCTTCGGTGGCAGACTTGATGCCCGTTTATCATAGATGCACGACCACTCGACCAGTGAGCTGTTACGCACTCTTTAAATGAATGGCTGCTTCCAAGCCAACATCCTGGCTGTCTCAGTAGCCGCACCGCCTTTGTTCAACTTAGCCTGCACTTGGGGACCTTAGCCGATGATCTGGGTTCTTTCCCTCTCGGACACGGACCTTAGCACCCATGCCCTCACTGCCAGCACAACTTTACAGCATTCGGAGTTCGTCAGGATTTGGTAGGCGGTGAAGCCCCCTAGTCCTATCGGTAGCTCTACCTCTGTAAACCCTTGCTGACGCTGCCCCTAAAGGCATTTCGGGGAGTACGAGCTATTTCCCAGTTTGATTAGCCTTTCACCCCTACCCTCAGCTCATCCAAGAACTTTTCAACGTTCACTAGTTCGGACCTCCATTGGGCTTTACCCCAACTTCATCCTGACCAAGGGTAGATCACAAGGTTTCGCGTCTGCCCCTACTGACTAACTCGCCCTATTCAGACTCGCTTTCGCTCCGGCTC
>JANWVT010000005.1:5000-229407 GCA_025056255.1 Bernardetiaceae bacterium
TAAAATACTTTCTCTATTCTATCCTAGCGTGAACCTTACTCTCGTATGCCATCCTGTCAATGAACCTCCGCTAGCCCTATCAACTAGCCTTGACAACCCCAAAACCTCATCCCCTCTTATCTCCCCCCTCTCTAACTTTTGGGCTGCAAAATTAATCACCCTAATGTCAACCTCCAAATTTTTTTATAACTTTTTTATAACTTTTTTCTCCCCACTCGCCTAACCCCCCTACTCCCAAAACGGGAGTGCAAAGGTATAACTCGATTTCAAAACAACAAATGTTTTTTTAATTTTTTTGGTCTTTTATTTGGAGTGATAAAAGCAGCCAGTCAAAGTCAATGAGCTTGATTTTATTTCCCGTTAATCAGGGCTACAAAGTTGTAAAGAGCGCATGAATTATGCAATAGTCGTCTCGATTTTTTTTAATTTTTTTATTAAAAAATTGATTTTCAATTAGTTGATATTGTGGTTATGAAACGTGTAGCAAATGGCGTTCTGGCTTAAATCGAATAAACATTAGGCTCGTTGCGTGGTATTATATGATTCCTTTTTATCGCAATAAACTGACTATCAGGTATCAAAGATTTGTGTTATATTGAACTGATTTCTCAAAAGAGCCTCTTCATAACAAACCATGGGATGGTTAGAGGTTATGCTGATAAACAGTATTTTTGTAGGCAACTGATTAAATAGCATTCTAAAATGGCTGCTAAACGCAACTTATATAAGAAGAAAAAAAAAGCGTCGTTTGTGGAATTAAAAGATTTAGTAGCTTTCTTACAAGACAGACGCTTCCATATTACTCTTGGGCTTTTGCTGATAGCTTTTTCTTTCATATTGGCACTTTCATTTATCTCTTACTTTTATACAGGTGAAGCAGATCAAAGCATCATAGAGTCATGGGATTCTTCTAATACTACTGCCCAAAATTGGTTGGGTAGGTTTGGTGCTGTGCTTTCTTACTACTTCATTTATCGCTGGTTTGGTATTGCTTCTTTTTTGTTTATTCCTATTTTTCTGAATGGTGGTTGGCTGTTAGTGTTTCGTCGCAGTATATTCACAGGCTGGCAGTCAGCTAAAATTTTCACCTTCTTCTTATTTTGGCTCAGCACTTCGTTTGGCTATTTAGTACTGGTTACCGAGTCGGAAAGTCACTACAGTTTTTTGTGCGGCGCTATTGGTTACGGACTTGCCCAAGGACTGTATAATTTTATGGGGTGGGCAGTACTGCTGTTATTACTAATAGCCTTTATTGTATTCATGGTGTACAGCTTCGACCTTGATACGCTGCTGAATTTCCAACAAAAGGCTCAACAAACCGCTCAACAAATTAAGCATAAAGCAGCAGTAGCAACCGAAGAAGTACGCAACAATTTTAACCCGGCAGAGATTATCATGAATAGTTTGCGACAAACGCCACCTAGAAATGATAAGCCTACCCAAGAAAATACAACAAACTTTCAGCCGGTAGTGGAAAGCGCAACCATTCGCACTAAAGAAAAAGCAGATACCCTTCAAAAGGAAACCCTATACGACAATACAACCAACACGACAAGTGTGCCACCTTTGGAGAACAATCCTGCTTTTAGCATTGAGGATACTACGCTGTCTGAGCCTACCGCTGAATTATCGTACGAGGAGGAAGAAGAGCTTTCACAAGAACCAGCCTATGTTCGCTTTGGCTTATACGACCATACCTTAGAACTGAGTTCTTATAAATACCCAACCCCAGACTTACTCGACCCTCCCGAAGTTAGCAAGGTACGCGTAACCAAAGAAGAACTTGAACAAAACAAAGATAAAATAGTAGAAACCCTGAGCAATTTTCGCATTGGTATTTCCAGCATTAAGGCAACTATTGGTCCTACGGTAACGCTGTACGAAATTGTTCCTCAGGCTGGAGTAAAAATTTCACGCATTAAGACTCTGGAAGATGATATTGCGCTGAGCCTATCTGCTTTGGGCATTCGCATCATTGCTCCTATCCCAGGACGCGGCACCATTGGCATAGAAGTGCCTAATAAAAATCGGGAGATAGTAAGCATGAGCTCTGTTATTACGCATGAAAAATTTGTCAATAGCGACAAAGCGTTACCTATTGTATTGGGTAAAACTATTTCTAATGAAGTGTTTGTAACCGACCTTGCCAAAATGCCGCATTTGCTGATGGCAGGTGCCACAGGACAAGGCAAATCGGTAGGGTTGAATGTGATTCTTACTTCGTTGCTGTACAAGAAACATCCCTCAGAGCTCAAGTTTGTACTGGTAGACCCTAAAAAAGTAGAACTTACTTTGTTCAACAGAATTGAGCGTCATTTTTTGGCTACGCTGCCTAACTCGGAAGAACCTATCATTACCGATACGCGCAAGGTGATTCATACGCTTAATTCGCTTTGTATTGAAATGGATGTGCGCTATAATTTGCTCAAGGAAGCTGGTTGCCGCAACATTAAAGAGTATAACCACAAGTTCACCCACCGGATGCTTAATCCGCAGGAAGGGCATCGCTTCTTGCCTTATATTGTGCTAATTATTGATGAGTTAGCAGACTTGATGATGACAGCGGGGAAAGAGATAGAAACCCCTATTGCGCGTTTGGCTCAACTGGCACGGGCTATTGGTATTCACTTGGTAGTGGCTACGCAACGTCCTTCGGTAAACGTTATTACTGGTATTATTAAGGCTAATTTCCCTGCACGCTTGTCTTTCAAAGTTTCCTCACGAGTAGATAGCCGCACCATTTTAGACAGCAACGGAGCCGAACAACTTGTGGGACAAGGGGATATGCTGCTTTCGAATGGTTCTGATATCATTCGATTGCAATGTGCCTTTATTGACACGCACGAAGTAGAGCGAATTTGCGAGTTTATCGGTGAACAACGCGGCTATGATACCTCTTATTTGCTACCTGAATATGAAGACGAAGGAGCTGAAACTAAAACAGTTGACCTAAACAATCGCGACTCGATGTTTGAAGATGCTGCCCGATTAGTGGTAGCACATCAGCAAGGTAGCACTTCGCTCATTCAGCGAAAATTGAGCTTGGGATATAATCGCGCCGGACGCATCATGGATCAGCTTGAAGCAGCAGGCGTAGTAGGTCCTTTTGAAGGAAGTAAAGCCCGCAAGGTTTTGATTCAAGACGAATACGCTTTGGAACAATTATTGAAATCCTTGTCGTGAGATCTTGTATACCCCAAATTAATATCATGAAGCATATTTTCACCATTCTCTTATTGGCTTGTATACCGCTTGTTATTTGTGCTCAGAACACACGCGACCCTAAGGCAGAAGCTATCTTAAATGCAATGAGCGAGCGCTACAAGAAAATGAGCGCCTTTCGGGCAGAGTTTAGCTACCATTTGCGCAGCCCGCAAGAAAAATTAGATGAAACTTTTACCGGTGTGATTACTGTGAAAGGGGCTAAGTTCCGCCTCCAGTTAGGTAACCAAGAAATATACAATAACCAAACAACTGTTTGGACGTATTCCAAAGAAGACAACGAAGTAACTATTACTGAATACGACCCCGAAAGCGGCGATATTAACCCCGCCGAAGTGTACAACATGTACAAAAAAGGGTTCAAATACTATTACATGGAAGAAAAAAAAGAAAACAACGAGTTGTTCGACGTAATTGACCTTATTCCCGACGATAAAAATCTGAACTATTTCAAAATCAGGCTAACTATTAACAAACGTACGCGTGAATTGAAAAGCTGGCAGATTTTCGAAAAAAACGGAAGGCGCTCGCTCTACACCATCAATAAGTTTCAGCCCGATATTGTTGTGGCAGATGCTTTCTTTAACTTTGATAAGTCGCAGTATCCAAAAGTAGTAGAAGTTGACCTGCGTTAACAATGGCAAAATCATATAAAAATCGTTCCGGAGTTGTTTTCAGTACTAACCCCGACTTTGTCTATGAAGAGCATGTCCCGCAACAGCCGGAGACACTCGCACCGGCTCAACAAAACCTCCGAGTTATCATAGACCGCAAAAGGGCAGGTAAAACAGCTACTTTGATAGAAGGATTTGTTGGAAAAACGGCTGATTTAGAAGCACTTGGCAAGCAACTAAAAACTCAATGCGGCACAGGTGGAAGCGTTAAAGACGGTATCATCATTATTCAGGGCGATTGGAGAGAAAAAATCTGCGAATGGCTGCTCAAACAAGGCTACAAAGTAAAAAAAGTAGGCGGCTAATAAGCACTGCATGCTGGTACTGGTGCATAGTTATTGCTTTTGCAGGAATAACCAGCTCATTGCAAGCCCAAAAGCCTTCGCTTTTTGAAGAAGCCATGAAGGCTTATCGTGCTAAAAAATATGCCGATGCAGTTCTGTTGTTTGAAAACATATTGGCTGAAAAACGACAAGATGAACAAGCTTTGTATTATGCAGCTCTTTGCTATTTGCACTTGCAACAAGCTACTACAGCCTATGATTACTTAAAGATGATTCCTAAGTCGCAAGCCACTTTTTTAGATGAATACTACTATTGGCTCAGTAGAGCTGCTTACATGCAACATTTGTTTGAAGAAAGTAAAACCATCCTCAACTCTTACTTAAACGAACGCGGCAGTAGAAAATTTATCAAAGAGGCAACTACATTGCTCACTCACATCAATTACGCCTTAGAGCTACAACAAAAGCCCGTTTTATTTAATATAGAAAATATCCGAAACATTAACTCTCTAGCCAATGAAAGTGTGCCCGTAGGCTATGCTGGCACACAACGATTTTGGTTTATTAGAAAAAAAAGAAATCAGCCTTCTGAATCGAAAACAGCTCCGGAAAAAGAAGGATGGTTCATAGCTCAACAACAAACCAATGGACAATGGACGCGTCAGCTAGAAGACAATATCAACAAAAACAATTTTGCAGTATTACAATGGATTGAACACGAACGCAGTGTACTGGTTCTTAAGGGGGGCAAACTGTACATGGTAAAACCTTCTCCAACAGGTTGGCAGGTTTTACGCGAGTTAGATGTGCCTTTTCGCGAAACAAGCCGTCCCTTAGCTGCTACGCTGTACGACCAAAGCCGTAAACTGATTTTCTCGGCATTCAATCCCGAAACAAGCAGTTTAGACCTTTTTTATACTGAGTTGAAAACCGATGGTGTGTGGAGTGTACCCTATCCTATCGTAGAAATCAATAGCACGCGCGACGAATATACACCTTTCTTTGCTAATGATACCCAAACGCTCTATTTTAGCTCTAAAGGTTGGAACAGCATAGGCGGATTCGATATATTTACAACCCGATACGACCCCGCCAAAAAACGTTGGACTATGCCGGAAAATATCGGCTTCCCCATTAACTCTGCAGGCGATGATTATTGGATGCAAATCTATGGACAAAAAGGGCTTTTAGCTTCTAATCGCTCGGGAAGTGTTGGCGGCGAAGACATTTATCTGTTCTTTCCTCTCACTAAAATACTATTAACAGGAAAAATTACTGGTAGGCGCGGCGAACCTCTTAGCAATACAACTATCCAATTCTTATATCAAAACAAAAGTATTCAAGTACGCACAGATGCTTTCGGTTATTACAAAATAGAACTTCCCGTAGAAACAGACATACAAGCGCGCATTTGGCTACAAGGCAAAATCCAATACCAAGAAAATTTTCGCATTAGCAACCCCGAAACAGGCAGCAATACCCAAACCTTGCAAAGGCACTTCAACCTGCAAACCAGCCAAGCAACTGATGCAAAACCAACAAGCGAGCAACAAGAAACTACTGCCTTTGTATTTACTATCAACGGAAACGTGAAAGATGCAATACAAAAACAACCCTTGCGAGCTACTGTTAAGCTAATAGACGTAAGTAGTGCTAAGACCGTTAAATTTACTTCCACAGACGCTAACGGCAAATTCAACTTCTACTTAGAAAAGCCCGTGGAAGCCTACTTTATCGAAGTAATAGCCCGTGGATTTCTTTCCTACTGGCAGACGGGTGAACAACTCGGCAAAGAGGAACATACCATTACCTTGCAGCCAATTGCAAGTGAAACTAATTGGCACATTCCAGCAATAAGTTTCGATGCACAAAGCGACAAGTTCAAACACTCTGCTATACCTGTGTTGGATAAACTAAGCATGTTTCTTTTAGAGAACGGCACATTGAAAGTACAAGTTAGATGCCCAGAGGGTACTGCACAAATGGGTGAAAAACGTGCTGCTAGCATAGCTTCATATTTGATACAAAAAGGAGTTTCGCCCACACGCATCAGTACCGGCACCATTTCTAACTCTTCGTTGATTGATACGGGTATTGAACTATATATTTTGCCGTAAACAGACAACTGCACGGGCTTGTGTGTAGGGAAATCATCAACAAGCAAGCGATGCACGATGCTAGGTTCGCATTTTCATACGCTGCCAGCATTGGCTTGCAAGACATGAGCAACCTGTGGAGCAATCGAATTTTTCAAACGCGCCTAGCCTTGTAGAAAAAGGTATGCCTGCTAATGCTTGCAATGGCAGCATGCAATGGTAGCACCAAAATGATATTTTTCTGTTTAATTGCCTCTCTCACCTTAGTGCTTGTATGGCGTTCAAGCACAACCCAAGCGGTTACTAGCAAAAAGCCCTACAAGTTTTTGAAAATTTGTAGGGCTCATTAGTCAGCTTGCTACTATTAATTAATGCGCTCCATTGCCCGATAAAATTAACACTCGTTTGCGGATTTGGTGGCTTATTCTAATTTACCGATAATGGGTAAGCGTCGAATAGCATTATCTTCTGCATAAAGCAGTTGCTCGTCTATCCTATCATCTTCTAGGCGAGCAGTTTGCACATAGCCGCTGAACGAGCCGTTAGCGATGAAGTGTAGTGCTGCCGCCAATAAGTTTTCATTCAAATCCCCAAAGGGACGCGTGCGGTCATCGGTAGCGCGAAAGGAAGGTTCAAAACCATTGGCGAAAGTATCACCATTGGCATTGACACTTTGAAAACAAATAGGCACCAGCGAATAGCCCTCCCGATGTGTAAATACATATCCGCCTACAAACTTGCCATGCGTAGTGGTGCCAATGGTCTGAACATTGATGAATGGATGCAACCCGTTGATAATCAATTCACTTGCTGAGGCGGTATTGCTAGTAGTTAGAATAAACACGCGGTTTAGGTTTAGCCCGTTGGTAACAGTTTTGAAAACAAGTTCGGTATTTCGCTGCGTATTGCGACTGTTGTGCTGATATTGTAGAAAGCGTCTTCCTGCCGCATTAGGCGCAATCAGGCTTGCCAAATGCAGAGCCGCTTCGGGGGTTCCACCGCCGTTGTAGCGCAAATCCAGCACTAATTCATTTACATTTTCGCTGCGGAAAAAACTGAACGCCTCGTCTAATTCTTGTACAGACGACTGGGTGAAAATAGAAAACACCAAATAGCCTACTTTTCTGCCTGCCACTTGTTTTACTTCGCGCAATGTAACGCCTCGCATGTTAAAATTGCGCGCCTGCAACTCCACTTGGCGAATAGCTCCCGAGGCGTCTTGTACCGAAAGCACCACCGTATTGTCAAAGCGAGGGATATTAGTAGCGCCTTGATTAATCACTGTGCCATTTACGCTCAACACACGCATGCCGCGCACTAAGCGGGCATCTTCGGCTGGGGAGTTAGGATGTACTAATACCAGTCGCAAATTTTGCTCGCGGTCTAACCCCCAAACAAATCCAAAGCCTTGCGTAGAACCTGTTTGCAGTTGGGCGGCAGTAGCTCCGTTATCTCTTACAATATAGCTCCATCGGTCGGTTGGACGGAACAACATGGCTTCCAACAGAGCTTCTGGCGTGCTAAAATTGTTAGGGTTGATATTTGTCGGTATTCTATCGTGCCACAAATAAAAAAACTTCATTACTTCGTAAACATACTGCCTAATGGGCAAGGCATTGACGTCGGTAATGGGTTCTTGTTTTTGATTACGGCAGGCTACTGTAAATAATATCAACAGCCCTGTCAACCATAGATTTACACGTTTCATTGTTCATGTAGGATTATTTTGTTGATGACATGCGTTGCCTGAAATAGTCTAACGACATAGCATAAGCCTCATCGGCAGCTTGTTTGACAAATTTCGGGTTGCTTGGGTTGGCAAAAGCATGGTCGGCATCAAAAATTTTGTAGGTCAATTGCTTGCCAGCTTGTTTCATGTTCGCATCAAACTCTGCTACCACTTTGGGTGAAATCCACTGCTCTTGCCCAGCAAAAATGCCTAATACATCGGTTTGCAGTGTTTTAAGGCGTTCCACATTTCGCTCGGGCATGCCGTAATACATAACGCAACCTTTAGCTTGCTTACCTGCTAACAGGGCTGTTTGCAGTGACCAACTGCCTCCCATGCACCAACCTATGGTGAAAATGTTCGCTTTTTTACCCGCATAAGCAATAGCCCCTTTTACAATGGCTACTGCTCGTTCCTGATTAAGCGCTTGCATTTGTTGAGCTGCCTGCTCGCGCGTAGTAGCTACCTGTCCGTCGTATAGGTCGAGACACAAAACGTTGATATTAGGCAAATCGTGATAAAATTTTTCAGCTTCTGCTTTAATATGATCATTGAGTCCCCACCATTCGTGAAACACAAATAGATACTGGTTGCTTTTCTTCTTGGCAGGAATCAACCACGCTTGGGCGGTTTTGCCATCGGCAGTTGGATAGCTAATCATTTTGCCCCCCGCCTGAGAAACAAAGTTGAAGGAAAGCGGCTCTATATGCTTATCAATAAATGCACGGTCGGAGGCAAAAGCAGCGAACGAGCTGATAGCAGGCATTTTCAGCTGACAACAAACAGTAGTAGACGGCTCATTGTGATGCATAAAGTAAGACGCAACGGCAGCCACCGCACCCATGATGCAAACAGCTACCCCACTCAGTATTTTTAGCATGAGTCCTGTTTATTTTTTGTGATGTTCTCATTAACATTAACCCGCATAAATAACACAAAGTTTAAGATTTTTACAAGCCTCTTTACTGTAATGGAAACTTTAAGCCAACATATCGAGCACACCTTGCTTTCACCGGTGGCAACATCGGACGATTTTGAGCGACTGGTAGAAGAAGCTATCCAGTATCAATTTGTAGGCGTATGCGTACCACCTTATTGGGTTAAAAAAGTGCGCCGCGACATTGGTGCTCGTCCTGTTCAACTGGCAACAGTAGTAGGTTTTCCGCTGGGATATAACCGTTCGGAAACAAAAACACGTGAAACAGAAATTGCTCTTACAGACGGTGCCACAGAAATAGATGTGGTGATGAATCTAAGTGCTTTTAAAACTGGTGTAATGAGTTGGGTAAAAGGCGAAATTGCTCAATTAGCCAAAATGTGCCATGAAAGCCATGCTATCTTGAAAGTAATTTTAGAGATTAGCTACCTAAATGATGAGGAAATTGTGAGAGCATGTAAAATTGCGCAGGATGCAGGAGCAGATTTTGTGAAAACTTCTACCGGATTTGGCAGTAGCGGCGCTACTGAACACGCCGTGCGGCTAATGCGCCAAACCGTAGGAGAGTATATGGGTATCAAGGCGTCAGGTGGCATTCGCACCAAAGGGCAAGCACTCGCCATGATTGCCGCTGGCGCCGACCGCATTGGCTCTTCCGCAGGCACTGCACTGCTATGAGTATTTCCCATAATGAGGATAGGCACACAAAAACTTGCATTTGCTACCTAACAAAAATATTCACCATTACTTTGAGTTTTTATGTACAAACCGATTAGATTTAAAGCAATCAATCTTTAACAAAACTATTTTGCTATGAAATTTTCTACGTTCAATCGTCTCATCCACTATGGAGTTACATTAGCTTTTTGGTGGGCAAGCCATGCTGTTTTTGCCCAGTACACGGTGCAAGGTACAGTAAAAGATGCTGCAAGTGGGAACCCTCTGCCCGGGGTAAACATTGTGGTAAAGGGTACTACGGCGGGAACCATTTCCGATGCTAATGGTGCATACCGAATCAATATTAGCAGCGGCAGTAGCGCTACATTGGTATTCTCTTACATTGGTTATCTTTCCAAGTCAGTCGAGGTAAATGCTAACAGCGGAACGGTAGATGTAGCTCTTACCGAAGACGTAACTCGACTGGAAGAAGTAGTAATCACTGGCTTGGCATCTTCTATTAAACGAAGCAACCTAGCCAATGCCGTTTCTACGGTTTCTGCCAAAGAGCTCATAGGTACTACACAAATTCAAACGGTAGACAACGCCCTGTATGGGAAATTGACGGGGGTCAATATTAATGTAAACGGAGGGGCTCCGGGTGGTGGAGTTTCGGTGCAGTTGCGCGGTATTTCTTCCTTAGTAGGAGCTTCTCAACCGCTGTATATTGTAGACGGCGTGTATGTTAACAATGCTACTAACCGCAACGGTCGTGCTGCTGTGTCAGGCGCAGAAGCAGGTGCGGGTGTAGGCGCTCAGGATGATGCCCCCAACCGCCTTGCCGACCTGAACCCTAACGATATTGAAAGCATAGAAGTATTGAAAGGACCTTCTGCCGCTGCTATTTATGGTACTCGTGCCAATGCAGGGGTAATTATCATTACTACAAAAAAAGGTGCAGCAGGACGCACCAAAGTTTCCTTTGCACAAGACGTAGGTTTTGCCCGTGCACAACGCTTGCTGGGAGTGGACGATTGGACTGAAGAAAAAATCAACTTTTTCTTTCCGGCTGCCCGCCGAGCTATTGAATTAGAGCGCTTTCGGGCATCCGGCGGTCAGCGCTACGACTATGAAAAATATTTCTACGGCAACACAGCCACTTTGCTCAACAGTAGGGTAGCTGTTTCTGGTGGGAATGAAAAAACCAAGTTCCTCATTTCCGGAGCACTTACCGACGAGGACGGCATTGTGCGCCGCACAGGCTTTAAACGCTACTCCATTCGTTCTAACATTGACCACAAACTCAACGACCGCATCTCTTTTGGAGTAGGTTCTAATTACATCCGCACCATCACCGACCGCGGCTTCACAGGTAACCAAAACAATACTGGCGCAAGTATTGGTTACAACATCGCTTATGTACCTAACTATTTCAACCTGTTTCCTAATGAAAACGGCGTATATCCTGATAACCCCTACTTTGCAGAGAACCCTATTGCTGTTACCGACCGCGGCATCAACAATTCAGTGGTTGACCGATTCATCCAATCGTTCAATTTTGGAGCAGACTTAATTAAAACCGACAAGTCCCTGTTGAAGTTTATTGCACAAGGCGGCTTAGACTTCACGCAAAATGCTACACTGGTGTATTTGCCTGAAGACCTACAATACCAACGCGCACAAGCAAACCCCGGCGATGCCATGTGGGGCGAAACCCGCAATTTTAACACCAACATTCAGTTGGCTCTTACTTACAATTTCAACATTGGCAAGGTAAATATGAATTCCCAAGTGGGTACTGTTCGGCTAAACTTCCGCGAAAATAGCTTGCTGACCCGCTCACGCGGCTTAGCACCCGGACAAAAGAACCTCCGACAAGGAACAGTGCAAGAAATCTTCCAATCTTTGCAGAGCAACATTACCGACGTAGGTTTGTTTGCTCAGCAAGAAGCCAACTGGGACGACAAAGTAGTAGCTACGGTAGGAATTCGTTGGGATAAATCTACCTTAAATGGTGATGCCAACAAGTTTTATGCCTTCCCCAAAGCTTCACTGGCTGTAAATGTAGCTAACTTCGATTTTTGGAGTTTTAAAGAAGTTGTCAATCAGGTGAAACCACGCATTGCGTATGGAGAGACTGCCGGCTTGCCTGCTTTCGGACAAACGTTTACGGCGCTCAATGCAGCTAACATTGGCGGATTTCTAGGCTCAGTAGTTACTACAGCGGCAGGTAATGCCTCACTGGAACCAGAGCGTGCCAGTGAGTTGGAAGTAGGTATAGATGCAGGTTTTTTCAACAACCGCTTGCAGTTGGAACTGACCTACTACGACAAACAAACTCGCAATAATATTCAAAACCTCAGCTTAGCACCTTCTACGGGTATCAATACCATACCCAGCAACTTAGCACAACTTTCTAACAAAGGCTGGGAAGTTTCTTTGGGTGCTACGCCTGTTCAGCAAGAAAACTTCCGCTGGTTTACACGCGTAATGTACTGGCAGAACCGCCTGCTCACGAAGCGCTTAGGAGTTCCTGCCTATTTCACAGGAGGCTTTGGTACGGCACTGGGCACTTTCTGGATTCGCGAAGGCATTTCGCCCACTACCATTATTGGTACCCCACAAGTATCGCCGGGAGTATTTACTGTTTGGGGCGACCAGCAACCCGACTTCCAAATGTCATGGTTCAATGAAATCTCCTTCCTGAAAAATTTTGAATTTACCATGCTGTGGCATTGGAAGCAAGGCGGCGATAACATTAACCTCACCGCATTCCTCACCGATGCAGGTGGCACCACGCCGGGCTGGTTCCGCGACGACGACGGCGACGGTATTCCTAATGGTCGTCAGCGCCCGCCTGCTCCGTTCAACAACGCCGGTCGCTGGGTACAAGATGCGAGCTACGTGCGCCTCCGCGAAATAGCGCTGTACTACAACCTGCCTAAAAATGCCTTAACGCAATGGTTCGACGATAAGATAAGCCGCGTGCGAGTGGGAGTTTCTGCCAACAACCCGCTTACTTTCACCAAGTATGAAGGTTACGACCCTGAAACCTCTACTTTCGGTCAACGCTCTATTGGCTCAGGTATTGATGTTACCCCTTATCCAACTTCCAAGCGTTTCTTTGGGCATCTGATTGTTGAATTTTAAACCACCAACTCTAAAATCTTGAAAGCCATGTTAAAAAAATCGATATATGCCGCTCTTTTTACTGTTGCTTTGCTAGGCAACAGCGGCTGCAATTTCTTTACTTTGGAAAATGCCATAGACCCTAACAACCCTTCTTTGCAAAGCGTTAAGCAGAATGCTACTCGCAACCAAATTCAATCATTGATTACGGGTTTAGAGTTTCGCCATCGGGCACATGTATTTACCGTAACGGCTGCTTTCGGCTGCTTTGGTCGCGAAATTTGGTACCTGAATGCATCTGACCCTCGTTGGCAGACCGACTGGCTTGGACAAGGTGGACGCCGCCCCGACGGACAATTTTTTGCCGTAGGTCCAGCCTATGATGCACCTTACCAAACTATTAAACAAGGCAATATATTGTTGCAGGCTATTCGCAACACCAACGTAGTTACAGAACAAGAACGCCTTGCCGTTAGCGGTTTTGTAAAGACCATTCAGGCATACCAATACATGATTGTAGCCAATGGGCAGTTTCAAAACGGTATTCGCATAGACGTAGCCGATGAGCTAAACCCCGGACCCTTTGTCCCTTACAATGAAGCGCTTGCTCGCATCAACGCTTTACTCAACGAAGCGAATGATGAACTGGGGCGTGCCGGAACAGGCAACTTCCCATTCCGCCTCACAGCAGGTTTTACAGCTAACGGCTTTGGAACCATACCCGCTATTCGCCAGTTAAACCGCGCTATCGCTGCCCGTTTGGCTATCTACCGGCAAGATTGGCAAGGAGCCCTAAATGCACTCAGCCAATCTTTCATGAACATTGATGGGGATTTAGAGGCTGGTCCTACTTTTGTCTATGGTCTGCCTCCCGACTTATTCAATCCGCTCTTCTTTGTGTTAGATGCTCCCGTAAACACCATGATTGTAGTGCATCCGTCGCTCATTAGCGATGCCCTACCTGGCGACTTGCGGGTGCAGCGCAAATTTTTCCGTCGTCGCTCACCTGTAGTAGTTACTACTGATAACATTCCACTAGCTGGCGAATGGCAAGATTTGCGCTATCCAACCAACACCTCTCCTATCAAATATTTGCGCAACGAAGAATTGGTGCTCATCTATGCCGAGGCAAATGCACAAACTGGCAACACAGCCGAAGCAGTGCGTGCCATTAATCGCATTCGCACAGCCGCTGGGCTGCCCGCTTACTCGGGAGCCACTACCCGCGATGCCTTGATTAACGAAATTCTTTTCCAACGCCGCTACTCGCTATGGTGCGAACCTTGGGGGCATCGTTGGGTTGATGCACGTCGCTACAACCGCCTCAATGAGATTCCAGTAGCTTTGGACAGGGGCACCGTATTTACGCAATTGGAACGCCCAATTGCCGAAGTAAACTGGGAGCTATTGCAAGGCAGATAAGTCACGTGAAGCCACATTAAATACTCGAAATTCCACTTCTGCCAGAAGTGGAATTTCTTTTTTTATCCTCTATTTTTGGCAAGCCTACATCTGTAATCATTAAACTGGATTGCTGTGTCGTCATTAGATTGGTTAGTTTTGGTATTTACCATTGGCTTTATTACCGCCTACGGTATTTGGAAAACGCGTGGCAGCAAAAACACAAAAGAGTATTTACTCTCCAAAAGAATGAATTGGTGGACAATTGGCTTGTCCATTATGGCTACCCAAGCTAGTGCTATTACTTTTCTGAGCACCCCCGGGCAGGCTTTTTCCGACGGTATGCGCTTCGTACAATTTTACTTTGGGTTGCCACTGGCAATGATCGTACTTTGCATCACTGCCGTTCCTTTGTATCAGCGCTTACACGTGTACACGGCATACGAATTTTTAGAAAAACGATTTGATGTTAGAACGCGCTCGCTTGGCGCATTTTTATTTCTCATCCAACGCGGATTAGCAGCCGGGCTCACTATCTACGCCCCAGCATTAGTGCTTTCTACTATTTTGCAATGGGATATTTTTTATGTCAACTTTTTATTAGGCGGCGTAGTAGTGCTTTATACGGTCGTAGGCGGAACAGAAGCAGTAAGCGTTACCCAAAAACAACAGATGTTTGTCATTTTCATAGGGCTCATAGTGGCATTATATATGGTTTTTCACTTAATGCCACAAGAAGTAGGAGTATGGCAAGCCATGCAAATAGCCGGTAAGGCAGGCAAACTGGAAAGTATTGATTGGAGTTTTGACTGGAACAATCGCTATAATATTTGGTCGGGTATTATTGGAGGATTTTTCCTACAGCTTTCTTATTTCGGCACCGACCAATCGCAAGTGCAGCGCTATTTAGGCGGTAAATCTACCACTGAAAGCCGTTTAGGTCTCATTTTCAATGGCTTCATCAAAATCCCGATGCAATTTCTAATTTTGTTCATTGGCGCAATGGTATTTGTTTTTTATCAATTTCATCAGCCCCCCTTGTATTTCAATCAGGTAGAGGCACAAAAGGCGCGCCAGTCGGAACAAGGGGCTACCTTCCGAGCCTTAGAAGAGAAATATCAGCAGCTTTTTTGGGAAAAACGCCAACAAACCCTTCGGCTGGCAGAAGCTCTACGGCAAAACAATCCTGCCGAAATAGCCCAAACGCAACAACTACTAAAACAGCAAACGCAAATAGCAAATGCTATTCGTCAACAAGCGCAAGCTATTATTCACCAACAAAATGAACTAGAGGGCAAGGGAAAATCTGCTGATACTAACTACGTATTCCTCACTTTTGTTATTCAAAACCTTCCCAAAGGATTAGTGGGTTTGCTCATTGCCCTTGTGATTTGTGCTTCTATGTCATCCACCTCTTCCGAACTCAACGCACTTGCCTCCACTACTGTAATAGATGTATACAAACGTTCTATCAAGCCTAATGCAGACGAATCGCACTATTTAAAGGTGTCCAAATGGATGACGCTTGCATGGGGAGCATATGCCATTTTGTTTGCAGAACTTGCCAGTTCGCTTAGCAATAATTTGATTGAAGCAGTCAACATTTTAGGCTCGCTCTTCTACGGTACTATCCTCGGTATCTTTTTAGCAGCTTTCTACGTTAAACGCATAAAAGCCAAAGCAATATTTCAGGCGGCTATCCTTGCCGAGTTAATAGTACTGGGATGTTGGAAATTGACTACAATTTCTTACCTTTGGTTCAATGTAATTGGCTGCATAGCTGTCGTATTGCTGGGGCTTTTGTTGCAACTATTTCACAAGCAGCATTTGGATGGTACAAGTTTTGCACATCTGAATAAATAAAATTGGCAAATTACCCCTTGCCTTTTCAATAACAATAGTTTTTATTGGCTTTGTACACCCTGATTATAGGCAGGATGATAGCCCCTATGCAAGTATGAAACATAGCATTTTTACGACAATTTTATTTCTTTGCTCGCTTTCAGCAGGGGCACAAATTGATGGTGCAGTGCGAATGCGAGGCGGGAAAAATATTACCAATGATCCAGACGGCCTTGTTGTACTTGAACTTTTTGGACGCGGTGCTACCGAAATGATGGTATCTAATGACCCAAGTTTCCCCAATCAGCGGTGGCGTCCTTACGAAACCTCTATTAAGTGGCGATTGAAAACTACTGACGGAGATGGCTTGAAAAACGTGTACGTCATGTTTAAAGACAACCAAGGTAACGTTTCAGATGTTATTGAGACTGTAATTGAATTAGACCGGCAGCCCCCTACCGATTGTAGCATCACTATCAACGGAGGGGCTAAATATACTAATGCACGCGACCGCCTCGTGAGCGTAGAGCTTTATGCCCAAGAAGCAAAAGAAATGCAAATCAGCTTGCGTAGCGACTTTGTAGGTGCCCAATGGGTACCCTATGCTGAACGCCGCAAAATGCAACTATTGGGTGAAGACGGGGAGAAAATAATATATGCGCGTTTCCGCGACGTAGCAGGTAATGTTTCACAACCTGTTAGCGCCCGTATTATTTTAGACGCATCGCCTCCACTTAATCCTCGCGTATTAATTAATAATGGCGATGCTTACACTAATAAAGAAGAAGTTACGCTTTTTTTGAGTGCACAAGGAGCCAAAGAAGTGTTTATTCGGGGAGGGTCGGAGTGGCTACCGATGCAAAATACCATCCAATGGAAGTTAGAACCTCCCGGAGACGGTGAGCGAGTAGTACAAGTGCGCTTTCGCGATGAAGCCGGCAATTATTCAGCCGTAGCGCAGGATGCTATTATTGTAGATACAGAACCCCCTCTTATGCCTCGCATCTCTATTGATGGCGGCAATCGCTACACCAAGTCTAATTCAGTTGTGTTGCGACTTTCTGCCATAGGCGCCCACGAAATGCAAATTGCCAACGATAGCTCTTTTCAAAATGTCGCTTGGCGCCCTTACAATGTTTCTTCTGCATGGACCCTGCCCGAAAGAGACGGTGTGAGAAGAGTATATGTTCGCTTCCGCGACCAAGCAGGTAATCTTTCCGAAACGGCTTGGTCTGAAATTATTTTAGACAGGGTGCCGCCTACCAAACCGCACATAGAAATCGTAGGCGACATGACCAAAATTTCTAATGACACAAGTGCTACAGTCAATCTGAAAATTTCTGCCGAAGGAGCTAAGTACATGATGCTGAGCAATACGAGCAACTTTTACAATGCCCGCTGGGAAGTGTACCGTACAGAGGTAAAAAACTGGAAACTGGGCAGCCCCGGCGATGACGGTGAAAAAGGAGTATATGTCAAGTTTCGCGATGAAGCCGGCAATGTTTCCGATATTGCCAGCACTAAAATTAAACTTGACCGCACCAAACCAATAGACTGTCGTATTGTAATAGACAATAACCGCGAGTTTACTACTCACCCTGATAAAAAAGTAAACTTAACCCTGTTTGCCAGAGGGGCTACTGAAATGATGATTTCCAACAACAGTACTTTTGTTGGTGCTAAGTGGCAACCCTACAACACTTCCATAGAATGGACGCTGGAAGGGGAGGACGGCTTAAAAAACGTAGTAGCTAAGTTTCGCGACCAAGCAGGTAACGAGTCGGACATAGTGGCTGACAACATCATCTTAGACCGCAAACCACCCTTCGACTGTAGCATCGTCATTAATCGAGGCGACTCCATCACCAACGACCCCGACAAAGTGGTGGTAGTAAAAGTGAAAGCTAAACAAGCTGCTTTAATGATGATTTCTAACTCCCCCGACTTTGCCGGAGAACGCTGGCGCGGTTACTCAGAACTCAATATCAATTGGGCATTATCAGGAGGCGACGGGGTAAAAACCGTTTATGCTAAGTTTAAAGATGAAGCCGGCAACGAATCTCATGTTTACTCCGACGACATCATCTTAGATAGAACTCCACCTAAGAAAGGTTCCGTAAAAATTTTAGCAGAAAATCAGCAAGTAAAATTCCAACAAGTAAAACTCGAGCTGCTCGCGCAAGATGCTGTAGAAATGATGATATCCAATTTCTACGACTTCCGAAATGCTAAGTGGGAGCCCTATACTACTACAAAAGATTGGACACTGATTGGTGAAGACGGCGTAAAAATGGTATTCGTTAAATTCAAAGACCGCGTTAACAACATATCGCAAGTAGCTTATGATAAAATTGGTTTAGATATGACCGCTCCCCGAGGAGGCGACATTAAAATCAATAACGGAGCAAGATATTGTACAAACATCAACAAACTCGTCACCCTAAAACTTTCCGTACAAGATGCTGTAGATATGATGATAAGCAACAACAAAGATTTTAAAGATGCTAAATGGCAACGCTATGAGCCTTATATTTACAATTGGAAACTTGAAGGAGAGGATGGCGAAAAACAAGTATTTGCTAAGTTCCGCGACCGTGCTGGCAATGAAACACAACCCGTAGTAGCTTCTATCATTTTAGACCGTCAAGAACCTATCAACGAGAAAGTGATTATTAACAACAATGAAGAATGTACCAACGCCGCCAATGGCAAAGTAAAACTCGATATTAGTGCAGAAGGTGCAAAAGAAATGATGATAAGCAACAATAAATACTTTAACAACGCAAGCTGGGAACCCTACAAAGAAAGCAGAGAATGGATTCTGTCGCCTAGCGATGGCGAAAAAACTGTTTTTGTCAAGTTTCGCGATGAAGCCGGTAATGAGTCTGGCATAGCAAGCGACAATATTTTGTTAGATACCGATGCCCCCATTCCCGGAGCTATCAAATTTGCAGGAAACAATCAAACACTTACAAAAACAACCTTGGTAACACTTGAATTCAATGCCCGTAAAGCCAACTTTATGATGATTTCCAACTCGCCAAGATTTGACGACGGAGCTATTTGGGAACCTTATCAGGCTTCTAAAAAATGGAGCCTACGCGATGGCGCCGGTCTTAAACGCGTTTATGCCAAGTTTAAAGACAATTGCAACAACGAGTGCCAGCCCATTAGCCGGGAAATCACACTTGTGTACGAGAATTGATAACCGCAACACCAGTTGCTAAAAGTTTAACCTCCACGCTGCCGCTGTATGCTACCCTTGTTCGCGTCTTCATGAACAAATAGTTTGCAGAGATGCATGCTTAGCAAAAAATTTATTTTCTCTGAAAACAGCCCCATAAAAACGCAATCTTTTGGCTTATCCCTTCTTGTAAGAAGTTGATTCTCAATGTCAAGTTAAGTGGAGTCATGAAAAGTTACATACTCTCTCCTACTTGCCAACAGCAGCACAAAAAAATCAGCCAATAAAAAAGCCCGATAGGGAAATCTATCGGGCTTTTCCAGCTTCTTCATTTTCTAAGCCAAACACTTAGATATGAATCACTTCGCCATAGGCTGCGGCAGTAGCCTCCATAATAGCTTCCGACATAGTGGGGTGCGGATGCACTGCTTTAATAATTTCATGCCCCGTAGTTTCTAATTTACGCGCTACTACTACTTCGGCAATCATTTCAGTAACATTAGCACCAATCATGTGGCAGCCCAACCACTCACCATATTTGGCATCAAAAATCACTTTAACGAAGCCTTCTTTTGCACCTGCTGCACTTGCCTTTCCGGATGCTGTAAAGGGGAATTTACCTACTTTGATGTCGTAGCCAGCTTCGCGGGCAGCTTTTTCAGTCATGCCTACAGAGGCTATCTCAGGACTGCAATAAGTACATCCGGGAATGTTGCCATAATTGAGCGGCTCAGGATGATGACCGGCAATTTTTTCTACACAAATAATGCCTTCTGCTGAGGCTACATGCGCCAGTGCTGGACCTTTCACAATATCGCCAATGGCGTAATAGCCGGGTATATTGGTGCGGTAAAACTCATCTACTAGCACTTTACCCTTATCGTGTGCAATACCTACCTGTTCTAAGCCAATGCCTTCCAAATTAGTAGTAATGCCTACTGCAGAAAGCACCACATCGCAATGAATTTCCTCGTAGCCATTGGCAGTTTTTACTTTTACTTTGCAACCCTCACCCGACGTATCAACGGCTTCTACAGTGGAAGAGGTCATAATGGTCATCCCAGCTTTTTTGAAGACTTTTTCCAAGTGTTTAGATATTTCCTCGTCTTCCAGTGGCACAATGTTAGGCATATACTCCACAATGGTAACTTTTGTGCCAATAGTATTATAAAAATAAGCAAACTCCACTCCAATAGCGCCCGACCCGATAATCACCATGCTCTTAGGTTGCTTTTCCAGAGCCATTGCTTTGCGATAGCCAATAATTTTTTTATCATCTATTTTCACACCGGGCAGCTCACGGCTACGCCCTCCGGTTGCCAAAATAATGTGGTCGGCGCTGTATTCGGTCTTAGAGCCATCAGCAGCTGTTACTTCTACTTTTTTGCCGGGTTTTACCTTACCAAACCCCATGAGTTTGGTGATGTTGTTTTTGCGGAATAGAAATTCAATACCCTTGCTCATGCCACCGGCAACACTGCGGCTGCGTTTAATCATGCCTTCAAAATTGACTGCATAATCTTTCACCTCTATACCGTACTCTTTGGCATGTTGGATGTATTCAAACACCTGAGCACTCTTCAACAAGGCTTTCGTAGGAATACAACCCCAGTTAAGACAAATACCGCCAAGTTCTTCTTTTTCAACTACGGCTACTTTCATACCTAATTGAGAGGCACGAATGGCAGCCACATAGCCTCCAGGACCGCTGCCGATTATAATCACATCATATTTTGCGGAAGACATATTAATTTGAAGATAGATGTTAAACGTTTTGCAAAAATAAGTCTAATTTCACAGTTGCCAACGGATTTAACCTGTGCAGCTAAAATTGCGTTAATCCTATAAATTACATCTTTCAACAATCCAAACAGACATATGCGAATTCTGTCTATATGCTTTTCTTCTAGCATCGGGATACTTGCATTTACTTTAATAGCAAACGGACAAAACATATCTCCCGGCGCCTTAGGCTACTACAACGATGCACTGCGCTTTTCGCAAACTCGCTTTGGTGGTACAGCGCGGTTCCAGGGTATTGCTGGTGCAAACACTGCATTAGGAGCAGATGCTACAGCAGCTTTTATCAATCCGGCAGGACTGGGGCTGCTGCGCAAGTCGGAAATGACTTTTAGTTTTGCTGGCAATACAGCCAATACAAGCAGTACTTTCTTAGGTGAAAACACTACTGCCGGTAACTTCAACCTGAATCTGAACCATTTAGGCTTGCACTTTTCAACGGACAAAGGGGCAGAAGGCACCATTCGCGGCAATACCTTCGCCATCACCATGACGCGAAACAACGACTTTCAAGAACTAATCAACTACCGTGGCACGAATACGCGTAACTCCATTGTGGATTACTTTTTAGACCGCACCGACGGACGCGTGCCTTGGAGTGAGTTAGACGATGAGTTACGCAATGGCATTTTCAGCCTTGAAGGATTAGCATATGCCACTTATCTGATTAATCCATTTTTTAGAGATAATACTACGCGCAATTCTTACGAATCATTTGTACCTCTGGCGCCTACTGTACAGGCAGAAAATATCCGCCGAAGTGGTGCGCAAAGCCAATGGAATGTTGCTTACGGAATTAACATCAAAGACAAATTTTATTTGGGTGCAGGCATTGGCATTGCTACCTTGCGCTATGCACAAGACAAGGTTTACACTGAAAACGTGATTAACAGCACTACTCCCCTGCCAAGTGGGCAGCGCCTGCCACTCAATCGCTTAGAACTAACCGAAAAAAACCGCCAAAATGGAACTGGTATCAATGCTAATATAGGCATGATCATTCGCCCAAACGACTTTTTCCGCATTGGCGCATCGCTTACTACGCCAACTGTTTACCGTATCACCGACATTTATGAGGCAGAACTTGCTGTGCTATACAACAACTATCCGTTTACAGAATTTCGGAATGGACAACCTGTCATTCGCGTACTTTCTAATGAGCGGGCTCGCACCGATGTAATTGAGTCGCGCTATACCATGAGAACACCTATGCGCATCAATGGTGGAGCTGCCTTTTTACTAGGTAAACGTGGTTTTGTTTCAGCCGATATAGAAATGATAGATTACAGCACCACGCGTTTTTCTAATCCTAATCCTGACTTTTCTTTTGCTGGCGACAATGCTACCATCTCCTCTATTTATCGCAATGCACTCAATATTCGATTAGGTGCAGAAGCCCGACTGGGTAACTATCGCCTACGGGGAGGCTATGCACTCTACCAAAACCCTATGCGAGACAACAACGACAACCGAAGCCGAACATTTATCACTTTTGGAGGAGGCATCCGCAAGCAGGACTTCTTTTTAGATGCTGCTCTGATAACCAACTTTTTTGATAGCCAGTACCGCGTTTATCGGTTGCCACAAAACGAACCAATCGTCAATATGAGCAGCAGCCGCATCGGTTTGGTTGTAACAGCAGGCTTTTCTATTTAACAACTAAAGCGTTGATAAACGAGCAACCTACTTCTGTTCATAAAAAAGCAACCCAACAAGCTAATACTTGTTGGGTTTAATTTTGAGTGATATTAAAAAAATAGCAAGCACCTGCAAAATGGAATGAACAGTTCAAACTGATTAGCTGCTGTTTGTATTTACAAGAATCAACTTGCTACAATACAAGTTATGCAATTAAACACTTGAAAAATTCAACCTGCACACTGCCGTTGCACGTCGCTTGTCTTTACTTCTCTAAGGTTTTATAGCATATATTACAGCACTGCTTTTAATGCTTCGTTCAGCTTAGGTACTACCTCAAAAGCATCTCCTACGATGCCATAATCAGCAGCCTTAAAGAAAGGCGCTTCTGGGTCTTTGTTAATTACTACGATTACTTTGGAAGAGTTGACACCCGCCAAATGCTGAATAGCACCAGAAATACCAACTGCTATGTACAGGTTAGGACTTACTTTAATACCAGTTTGTCCTACGTGTTCGTGGTGAGGACGCCAGTCCATGTCGCTGACTGGCTTAGAGCAAGCAGTAGCGGCTCCCAGAGTTTTTGCCAATTCTTCTATCATACCCCAGTTCTCAGGTCCTTTCAAACCACGCCCACCAGAAACTACAATGTCGGCTTCGGGCAGTAATACTTCTCCGGTTTGTTTTTTAACCTCTTTTACCACAATGCTACTGGGCTGAATGCTAATGTTGAAGGGTTCTACCACCACAGGTTTGTCGTAGTGTTTCGTACCTGAGGCGTTCTTTTTAATGCTTAACACCTTGATGTTACCCTCAAGGGCAACCTTGGTGATAGCCTTGCCGCTATAAGCTGAACGGGTTACTACAAAGCCGTTGCTCAAATCAGGAAGAGCCGTTACATTGGTTGCCACAGCAGCCTGTAGTTTCACCCCAATCATAGGCACTGCCAAATCAGCCACAATAGACTTGGCAGTAACTACTACAGCTGCTTGCTCTTGCATGGCAGCTGCGGCTACTAATTGAGCAACTTCACTGCTTTGAACGGCATGACCGCCAAAATGCAATATTTTGTCTGCACCAAATTTGGCTAACTCGCCAATATTTTCGGCAGCCAGATCTGCCGTAGCAAGGGCAACCGCCCTACCGCCCAGCATTTCGGCAATAGCAGCACCATAGCTCACTGCTTCCAGAGAAGTTTTTTTGGCAGCATTGTTTTCTGCTTCTACGTATATCAGCACGTTGTTCATTGCTATAAATTTTATCGGTTAAAACTTAAATTACTTTAGCTTCTTCGCGCAACAAGCGCACTAACTCAGCTACGTTGTCTTTGTCAATCATTTTAACGCTGCTGCGTTGTGGAGGCATTTCATATTGAACAATGTGAGTATATTTTTCTACATCCACCGGTTCTACCACTTTTAGTGGTTTGGTCTTAGCCGACATAATGCCGCGCATATTTGGAATTTTCCACTCGGCAATAGGTTCTTGGCAGCCGGCTACAAATGGCGTTGCTACTTCTACTATTTCTTTACCGCCTTCTATTTCGCGTTGCATTGTGGCAATATTGCCGTTCAGGTCGAGTTTCATACAAGGCACTATACAAGGCAGCCCCAGCATTTCGGCAACCATGCCGTGAACCTGACCGCCATTAAAGTCGCTGCTTTCGCGCCCCATTAAGATCAGGTCGTAGTTTTCTTGCTTGGCAATAGCTGCAATTTGAGAAGCCACATAAAAGGCATCGTGCGGGTGAGCATTCACCCGAATGGCATCATCTGCACCAATAGCCAGTGCCTTGCGGATGGTAGGCTCTGTATCTGCCAACCCTACATTGAGTACTGTGAGCTTCCCCTTGGTTTGGTCGCGCAACTCTACAGCACGTGCTAAGGCAAAGTCATCATAAGGCGCAATAACAAAACTAATACCGTTCAAATCGGGCTGCCCATTCTTAAACGGAATTTTAGCATTGGTGTCTGGAACGTGACTGATACAAACAAGTATTTTCATATGATTAGGCAAACAAAAGAGTGAATTTTCGGTGTCCTATATTTGCTTTGCGAATTAAGATAACCTTTGGGTTAAATCAAAGAATTTGCTCTAAAATATTATGCTTGCATAACATTTTATGATACCGTATTGTTCAATGAAAAGTGAGGAAAGATTGCAACAATTATTGCAAATGCTTGAAAGCGAGCCTAATGATGCTTTTTTAATCTATGCAGTAGCCATGGAATACCGAAAAACAGCTCCTGAAAAATCCCTGCTAATGCTGGAACAGCTTGCCACTACCCATCCTAACTATACAGCAACTTACTACCACTTGGCAGCCATGTATAGGGAAGCCGGGCGCCACCAAGAAGCAAAAGAAACCTACGAAAAAGGCATTGCCATATGTCAAAACATGCAAGACTACCATGCCCTTAGTGAACTGCAACGCGCCTACCAGCAATGGCAAAATGAAACAGAGGAGTAGCCCCGAAGTAATTTTTGCATGAACCATTCAGGTCTCTTTTGCTTGTAAGGCTACTAACCTCAATCATGAGCTAATACTTCAACATCGCTTCGGAGCAGTGATGGCAGTGGAGAGCACGGAGAGTGGGCGGAGGCACAATTTCAAAGAAGTGGAAACATTAGAAGAGAAACGGTTAAACATGGCGGTTACTTTTTTACATTGGAAGTAGGTCATTGAGATGAAAATGTGGCGAGGGGAACAGCCTCGCAAGTGAGGTTTAGAGCAGTTAGTACACTACTTAGACATCCACAGCCTTATACAGGGCTGGCTGCTGATATTTGATGACCGCTAAAAAACCACTTGGCAAGCGCAAACCATACACTACAAAGGCAAAGAAATTTTTGCCATGTAGGTGTGAAATAAAACAATTTAACCTTATCTTCACGCTGAGGCAAAAAAGTTATCACTTTGTCTAAACACAGTAAAATACCACGTCCTCAAATAGGCACTTTTCACAGGTACGAGCTTTCGGTAGTAGGTACGCCTTGCAATAAAATAGTGCAATTGGCTAAGGCATTGGCAACGGCTTTGCCGGAGCTAAATATGGTCTATGCCGATGCTGACCACCATGCCGACAGCAACAGCCTCCCCGAAGTGATGCAGGCGGGTGGCTGGGGCGCGTTTTCAGACAAAATTGCCTTCACTCGAGTGGATTTTACAGGGCAACTTACTGATTTTCAGAAAAAGCAAATGCTAACTGCTGCCGACTGGGTGTTGGTCAATGGCAATCATTTTGATGCTGCTGCTCAAATTGCTGTAATAGACCCTGTTAAGCCACTGGAAAAAAAGTTGCACAAGCTAACCAATGTGCAGCTGCTGCTCAAAACCGCTGATGATATGGAAATCCCTCATTATTTGTCAGCATGTTTGGAGGGGCGTAGTGTTCCTGTGCTCTGTTTTAACGATGCCGTTGCTATTGCAAAATGGGTGCGCAATTATCTCAATAGCTGCCGAGCCCCACTGTACGGACTGGTGTTAACAGGCGGCAAAAGCGAGCGCATGGGAACAGATAAGGCTCAGTTAAACTATCATGGCAAGCCACAGCAACAACATGTTGCCGATCTTCTGGCATCTTATTGCGAGCGTGTATTTATTTCTTGCCGCACCGACCAATTGGCAAGCGTGCCAAAAAGCTACGAAGCATTACCCGATACATTCGTTGGTTTAGGACCTTTGAGTGGCATTTTATCGGCATTTCAGCAGCATCCCAATGCTGCATGGCTGGTGTTAGCTTGCGACTTGCCACTCATACAGCCTGCTACTTTGGAACAACTGATAGCAGCGCGAAATCCGCTAAAAATGGCAACTGCTTTTCAAAGCCCCCACGACAACCTCCCCGAACCATTGGTTGCTATCTGGGAGCCCAAGGCATACGCTATTCTGCTTCAATTTTTGAGCATGGGTTATCATTGCCCGCGCAAAGCGCTGATCAACAACAACATAGCAATCGTTTTGCCTCAATTCCCCGAACAACTAACCAACGTGAACACACCAGAAGAAGCAACTGTTGCTTTGCAAAAGCTACAAAAAAGTATGGAGAACAAATGATTCAGCTTGTTTGTTAAGTATAATTAAAGAAATTTGACTGTATTTTTTGCTGATATGGAAATCATCAATGCAGTACAACCTTTGGTGAGGGTGGCTATTTTAGATTTGTATGACAATTTTCCCAATCAGGGAATGCGTTGTATTAAGCAAATTATTCATGAGCAAAGCGGTGTGCATGATGGCGTGTTGTTGGATTTTGATGTTTTTGAATGCCGTTATCGAAACGAGTTCCCTAATGCTGAACAATACGACATTTATATTTCCACCGGCGGACCGGGGAGCCCCTACGATGGCGAAGGCAAACAATGGGAGAAGAATTATTTTAAGCTGATTGAAAAACTTTGGGGGCATAACCAAAACCAGAACGACAATAAGAAACACGTTTTCTTTATTTGTCATTCATTCCAGATGGTAGTACGGCTATTCGACTTAGGGCATGTTACCCAACGCCGCTCTACTTCATTTGGCGTATTTCCTGTTCACAAAACCATCGAAGGAATGAACGATAGCATCATGGGCTTGTTGCCAGACCCCTTCTATGCAGTAGACTCACGCGACTGGCAAGTAGTACAACCCAACTTTAACCGCATGCGCGAGATAGGAGCACAAATACTTTCGTTGGAAAAAATTCGTCCACACGTGAATTTAGAGCGCGCTGTGATGGCAATGCGTATCTCCAATGAATTTTTTGGTACACAGTTTCACCCCGAAGCAGACCCTATTGGCATGAGCATCTATTTCCAACAAGAGGAAAGGCGCGAGCAAGTCATTAAAAATCATGGCTTGCAAAAATACCAGGACATGATTGAGCACCTCAACGACCCCGATAAAATTATGCTTACCTACAGCACGCTCATTCCTGCATTTCTCAACCAGGCGATTATGCAAAACAATATATGCTTTGCCAAATTTTAGCAAAGCTACTCTGAAAGATAAGTGCAACGGCGGCGCGCAACGGCGGCGCGCAACAGCGACGTAAATTGTCCTCATCAACTTTTGATTCACTCAAAATGGGAGCGCTTGGCTGGCAGCCATGTGGTTGTAAGTCGGAGTTAGAAGGCGAAGAGGAGACACCATTGCCCAGTGCATCGGTAAGAATGATGAAATAGCGCGTACTGTCTAACAGCTTGTCTTTTCCTCCTACATAGCTCACTAAATCTTCCGATTTGCCAGTAAAGTAGGTCGCAAACAGAATAACATTGCTTTTGGTTGCGTTGAACTTTCCCAAAGTGCGGTAGCCGATGCGGCAATTTTGAATGACTTGTTGGTTTTCAAGCACAAAATCGCCTGACTCACAAAAACGTTGTTGTGCAACAGCTGCTCCATTACCAACAGACCAACTAACAATAGTTGAAAAAAAAGCGCCGTATCCGATGCAATAGCTTTGCTTTTTTACGATGAATTTAGACGGCTTATTGCTTCTTCTGCGGTTTGTAGCCAGAGTTTTCAAAAATTTTTTGGACGTCTTTTTCTGCCATTAGTTGAGGAAGGCTCAGCTCGGGGTGCTTCTGCAAATAGGCACGCACGATTTGCCAGCCCAGCCAAGTACCTACCCTGCCGGGGCATTCGTCGCCTATTTCAAAAGTATGAGGGCGCTGCTCAATATAGCGCTTAGCGGCAATTTGACTGGTTTCAAAAAACAGGTTATTTTTTACAAAATGTGCCCATATTACATCTTGATTGGCGTAACAATCTGCTATTTCTTGGGCAGTATAGCGAATAATGAGTGAATCGGGGACGTGAGGTAGTATTTGTGAGGTAAACTCATAAGCTTTTCCGTAGGCAATCATTTGGTTGAGCATCGTGTGATTGCCTTCTTGGAGTTGGTTGTAGCGCGCCGAAAGCATGAGTACTATGGCTGGCACTACTAATTCTTTGCGATAGTGGTTGAAAATGTAGTTAGGGTCTGGCGAACGATAGCGCGAAGCCTTTCCCATGAAGTAATCTAAACCAACAAAAATAGCAGAGTCGGTAATAGTTAGGTCGTTGCCGTAACCGGTTACCATAGTATATATTACAGGAGGCTGAAAATCGGGGTAGTAGTACTTGATGCGGCGAAAAGCCTCTTCCAATTCAGCCTGAATGCTTGCCATGTTGCCGAAGTGCTCGGTTGCTTCCATAGCAAGGGTGTCTATGTAGGTGCTTCTTCCCAGTCGCACCATGTCGCTGATAGGCACCGCCTCGTCGCGCAAGCGATTGTAGAACAAGAAAGCATTGGCAAAGGCAGGATATTTTTCTATGAAACGGCGCGCCGCTTGTTCGTTGTCAATAGCAGCTATTTCTTGCTCGAGCCGCACCAACTTAATTTGCATCGGAATGTGCGATACATCGGGTACCTCGCGCTCTTGCGAGCAAGCAAGTAAAAGCAACAACAACATACCCGGCAAAAAATGCCGATTTAAGGTTTGCATCATGAACTAAAACAAGAGCGTAGTTTTACTTCATTTGCAAAGTTACCTATTTGCCTGAGGTTGCAAACTTTTCTGTTTGAGCCAAATACCTGCTTCGCGCGTATTTTGGAAAGAAGCCAACTCCAAACGATTGCCACCTAAACTAACTTGCACATTGATAGGGTGCGCTACTGTTGAACTGCCAGCTTTTTCCGGATTGATAGCCAAAGCATAAGCATGGACGCCATTTTTCACCAACTGTCGAGCCTTCTCGTGAATTAAATACGAGTAAGCATCTTCACGCAACAACTTGAGCTTTGTTAGATCTGAAAATACTAAATGGGCTCCGGTTTGTTGAATAGCTTTGAGTACAATTGGAGTAGCTGTTACAAAACGCGCATAATCCACAAATCCATACCAATTTTCAATCAATACGTTTTCGTCGGGCAGAAAATCAAGTTGCAAAAAGTCATCATTAAAAAGCGTCTGATTCATAAGAAAGGTACAGTCTTCATATCACTGAAATGATTAGGATGGTTAAGTTTGCCGGTTGGAGTTTAGTAGTATAGCTTGCTTTGCTATATATAAAACGCAAACAAGGACGCAAATATTGCACATTATAAGTATAGTTCAAAATTTCCCAGACCTTCTCTTACAATTTCCATGCTGCCGTCGTGGTTGCAGAGAACAACTGTAGAAGGAATATTCCCGCCGTAGCCCGAGTCAATCACCATATCTACCAGATGTTCATACTGTTCATGAATAAGCTCAGGGTCGGTCATATACCGGATCACTTCGTCTTGGTGTTTGATGGAAGTAGTGAGAATAGGGTTGCCCAATTCTTTCACAATAGCGCGCGGCACTGGATGATTGGGTACGCGAATACCTACTTGGTTTTTCTTATGCCCTACAATTTTGGGCACTTCACTACTGGACTCTAATATAAAGGTAAACGGTCCGGGAAGCGCTTTCTTCATTACTCGAAATACTGGGTTTGGGATTTGGCGGACATAATGGCTGATATCGGAAAGGTCGTAGCAAATAAAAGAAAGATGCATTTTTTGCGGCTTCACGCCTTTGATGCGGCAGATGCGTTCAATGGCTTTGGCACTGTACAAGTCGCAACCAATGCCATAAACTGTATCGGTAGGATAAACAATCACACCGTCTTCGCGCAGGCATTGCACTACCCGGCGAATTTTATGCGGCTCAGGATTTTGTGGATGAATTTGAATAAGCTCTGCCATGCGCGAAGTTAGCTTGGTGGCACTTCCCAAAAAATAGTCTGCAAGTATTTTTCACAAACAAAGTTTGATGAAAGCGCTAATTTCGCACAAATTTTAATGTATGGTTATCATAGACGGCAAGGCTGTAGCCGAACTTATTCAACAACAAATTGCAGCAACCGTAGCCGCCCGCCGGGCAAGTGGCAAACGCATTCCTCATTTGGCGGCAGTGTTAGTGGGGAATGATGGTGCCAGCCAAACTTATGTAAGCAATAAAGTGCGTACTTGCGAGCGCGTAGGGTTTCGCTCTACCCTCATTCACCTACCAGCAACTATTAGCGAAGCACAGCTGCTCGAACAAGTACACAGCCTCAATGCCAATCCAGAGGTGGATGGCTATATTGTACAGCTACCCTTACCCAAACATATTGATGCTCAGAAAATTATCCATGCCATCAGCCCCGAAAAAGATGTGGACGGTTTTCACCCTACCAATGTAGGCAAAATGGCATTAGGCTTGCCTACTTTCATTCCTGCCACGCCTTTGGGCATTATTCAACTATTGGAACATTACCAAATTTCCACAGAAGGCAAACACTGCGTAGTGATAGGCAGAAGCCACATCGTAGGCATGCCAATGGGGTTGTTGATGTCGCGCAATGCCTACCCCGGCAACTGCACAGTTACCATTGTACACAGCCGCACTGCTAACTTAGCCGAGGAAACCCGCCGTGCCGATATTCTAATTGCCGCTATGGGAAAACCTGCATTCATTAAGGCAGATATGGTCAAGCCCGGTGCTGTGGTGATTGATGTGGGTATTACCCGTGTGCCAGATGCTTCTAAAAAGTGCGGATACAGCATTAAAGGCGACGTAGCATTCGACGAGGTAGCCCCCAAATGCAGCTATATCACGCCTGTCCCCGGAGGAGTGGGACCTATGACCATTGTCTCGCTGCTGAAAAATACTTTGCTTGCTTGTAGCGTTTAATGTTGTCTCTATGGGTTCGTTGACAAAAACTTATAATAACCAAAAATTATTGGGAAAAGTTTATACGCCCACTTGGGTAGTCAACAAAATTTTGACCGACGTAGGGCTTACTGGCAATAAAGTATTAGGCAAAACCATTTTAGACCCCTCTTGCGGCGACGGGCGTTTTTTGGTTGCCATCGCTGAAACAATGATTGCTTGCCTACCACCAGAGCACTTGAAGACCCATTTAGAAAACATATATGGTTGGGATGTTGACGCCGAAGCAGTAGCCCATTGCATCCGAAAGTTAGACCAATTGATAGCCCCCCTTGGTATTCAGGTAAGGTGGAATATTAGTGTACAGAATGCATTACAAAAAATTCTCGACCCTACTGAGCAAAAATTTGATTTTATTGTTGGCAATCCGCCCTATATTAGGATTCAGCACTTACAAGCACAAGAACGCAAGTTTATCCAACATTACTACGACTTTTGCAAAAGCGGTTCTACCGATGCCTACATTGCTTTTTTTGAATTGTGCAATCACCTACTTAGCACGAAGGGCATATGCGGGCTTATTACCCCCAATACTTTTTTTTACAACCAAACTGCTAAACAACTACGCACCTATTTTGCTACCAACCAGAGGCTTATTAAAATCACTAACTACGGACATCACCAGCTTTTCAACAATGCAACTACTTACAGCGCCATCACCATTTTCGGCAAACAAAAGCGCGACAGTTTTCTGTTTGAACAAGCCGACGCGTTGGGCAATGTGCAAACACGTATAATTAGCTTTCAGGAAATCAAAAATTCGCAAGTATGGCGTTTTGAAATACATCCAACTGCTGCTGAAAACAAAGGTGTCCGTTTGAAAGACATTTGCCGCATTCATGTAGGCATCACAACCCTTTGCGACAAAGCCTATATTTTTACAGTTGAACCCTTAGCCGACCAACCAGATTACGTATGGGCAAATACACGCCTAAAAGGTAAGGTTAAAATGGAAAAAGCCATTCTGAAACCCATTATCAAGGCTTCTCGGCTAAAAAAGAGCACAGACCCGATTACAGAGTACATTTTATTTCCCTACCAAAAAGTAGCCAACAAGCACCAAATTATTGCGGAAGAACAGCTCCGTCAGGAATTTCCATACGCATATAGCTATTTACAAAGCATCCGAACAGAGTTAGATAAACGAGACAATGGCAAGCCCAATCCAGTAGCCTGGTATGCTTTTGGCAGAAGCCAAGGCTTAGATACCAGCTTTGGCAAGAAAATATTATTTGCACCTATGAATGTCCGCCCCAATTTTGTTTTGGTAGAAAACCAAGAGGCAACTTTTTACTCTGGCTATTGTATCAAATATGAGGGCGACTATGGCGTTCTGTTAGAGCAATTAAATTCGCAGCGCTTAGCCAACTTCATAGCTGTTTCCAGTCGCGACTTCCGCAGCGGATGGAAAGCCTATAACAAAAAGGTATTAGAAGAGTTTACCATTGTGTTGCCTTCAGATGAAAACGCGGCGCCGGCGGGCTGTACAAACACCAAACAGTAAAATAAACACACTGCTTTTTTATGCACTTTCTACATTTTTATTAACTTTGTATACAAGCTATAAGTTATGTTGTCGCGCGAGAAAAGTCTTTCCGAGTTGGTAGCTGAAAACCATGCTATTGGTGCAGTGTTGCATGTTTTCGGGATTGACTTTTGCCAACATGCTCACAAAACATTGGAAACCGTGTGTCGCGAGAAGCGGATGAGTACAGCTCCTATTTTAAAGGAGTGGGAGTCTTTGCGACAGCAAGAACGCATTGCCTTGCCCGAACTGCTGAAAAGCTACACTGTTGATGCTATTATAGATCACCTTAAACACGCGCATCGTATTTTCATGCGTCGTAGGTTGCCTTACATGCAACATTTGGTTAGCCAGGTGCAGGTGCAAAGCCTTTCCCAAGATATGCAAGAAACCATAGCAGACCTGAAAATGGCTTTTCCACTATTTGCAGAAGATTTCGCACGACATATTTTAGAAGAAGAAAATCAAACTTTTCGCTACATTTTACTTTTAGACGATGCGCTGTATCGCCGTGGTGGGCTGGGAAAAGCCTTTTTTGCTATGCAAAAAAACACAATGGAAAGCATTGCTGCTCATCACCACGACGACGATGACGACATGCGCGGCATTCGGGAACTAACCTGCAACTATGCTACCGATGCTACTACCCCTTTGGTGGTTCGCGTATTGTATTCTGAATTGCAGCGCTTTGAAGCCGAACTGCAAACACACGCTGCTATTGAAAACCGCATCTTGCTGCCCAAAGCCCTTGCCTTAGAAAGCAAAGTAAAACGCCTGATACAGGAAAAAGCAAATTTGAATTAGTACGGCTTCACCAAGCATCTATACGTCTGGGGCAATTTTTTTTCAATTTAGCCTTGTGTTGTTTGTGCTTCCGTTGTTCGTCTCTTCACAAATAGCCTATCGGTTTTGTTTAAAAAGTGCAAAATGAAAATTTACTTCTGCGGCTCATCTTTACTTTTTTAAGTGTTACTGATAAAAGCTGATTATTGACGCAATGGCGCCTAAACTAAAAAGCCCAAGAGGTCTACCGCTCTCGGGCTCAGGTGTTTTGTCTCCTGCTACATCAGCCTTGTACAACAGGCTCAACCGATACATAAGAACGGTCTTTGTTGCGCTTGAATTTGACAATACCGTTTACCAACGCATAAAGCGTGTGGTCTTTGCCCATACCCACGTTTTTTCCGGGATGATGCTTAGTGCCGCGCTGGCGAACAATGATATTGCCAGCTATCACTTGCTGACCACCGAAAATTTTCACGCCGAGGCGCTTGCTTTCCGATTCGCGGCCGTTTTTGGAGCTACCTACCCCTTTCTTGTGTGCCATAGTCGTATCAGAGTTTAAACGTTACGCATTAATTTCTTCAATGAGTACTTTGGTAAATTGCTGGCGATGTCCGTTGCGTTTTACGTACGTTTTGCGGCGCTTCTTTTTAAATACGATAATTTTTTCGCCTTTCACGTGGGCAAGCACTTTACCTGTTACTTTCGCACCCGATACGGTCGGGGTTCCAACGTTGACGGTGCCGTTGTTTTCTACTAACAACACGCGGTCGAAGGTGAGCGTGTCTCCTTCGGCAGCCTCTAAGCGGTGTGTGTAGATGTAACGGTCTTTTTCTACCTTGAACTGTTGTCCAGCGATTTCTACAATTGCGTACATCTTAGCTTATTTTAAAATGGAAAAAGTGGGGCAAAATTAGCCCGATTATTTGGAACCACCAAAACAGAGTTGGATTAAATTTTATGTCGCACAAAGGCTTCAATTGCTTCATATTCAGCTAACCCGAGTTTGTCGTACATAGCAGCAGTGGCGCGGTTGCGGTCTTCGGCACGTTGCCAGAATTCGCGGGCATCGGCGCCGGGAAATAGCGGACGGTCTTTTTGCGACTGGTGTTTAAAAATAGCACGACGTTTGCGCAACAATTCCTGTGGACTAATAGGAACAGCCATTTCTATTTGGTCAATATCCCACTCTTGCCAAGCACCCCGATAGAGCCAAATGTAGCAGTCTTTCATCCATTTTTCGTTTTTTAACCGTTTACAGGCTTCAAAAACGGCTTGTAGGCACACCCGATGGGTACCGTGTGGGTCGGACAGGTCGCCTGCAGCATAAATTTGGTGTGGTTTGATGCTTTGCAGCAAGTCGATAGTAATTTGGATATCTGCTTCGCCGAGTGGATTTTTTTTGACGCGTCCTGTTTCGTAGAACGGCAGGTCAAGGAAGTGCGTGTTGCTATCGGGTACGCCGCAGTAGCGA
Source organism: Bernardetiaceae bacterium (assembly GCA_025056255.1). GTDB lineage: Bacteria > Bacteroidota > Bacteroidia > Cytophagales > Thermoflexibacteraceae > Rhodoflexus. The sequence goes on from JANWVT010000005.1 coordinate 40,079, forward strand.
CAGGCAGCCTTCGCTTCTCCGCGCCGAATCATGCCTTTAATCAGCTGCACTTCGGGAATATCTACTTGACCGGGTTGCTTATTGCGGATAAAATCTACTATTTGGTTAAACCAATTTTTGATTGCATCGCCTTGTATGTTAATAGATTTACTAATGTCGTTCACAAAATCGGCAAAGCGGATGGCGTCGTCGTCAAAAACTGCTATATTGCCTGAGGTTTGATAGGCTACGTGTACATCGTGTCCTTGGTCAACTAATCGCAGGAGCGTTCCTCCCATCGAGATAACGTCGTCGTCGGGATGCGGGCTAAAAATCACTACGCGTTTGGGGAAAGGCTTGGCGCGCTCGGGGCGGTTGCTGTCGTCGGCGTTAGGTTTGCCACCAGGCCAACCCGTAATAGTATGCTGCAATTGGTTAAAAACTTGGATGTTGATGTTATAAGCCGGTCCGTGTTCGGTAACCAGTTCACTCATGCCGTGTTCGGTGTAATCATTGTCGGTAAGTTTTAGGATAGGTTTGTTGACCTGCTGGCAAAGCCAAACCACAGCACGGCGAATGAGGCGGGGGTCGTTCCAGCGACAAGGTCCTATCAGCCAAGGCGTTTTGATGCGGGTTAATTGGGCTGCTGCCGCATCGTCTAACACTACTACGCTGTTAGGATGCGATTGCAAGAAAGAGGCTGGTAACATCTCGGTCATCTGTCCCTCAACGGCATGCTTAATAATTTTAGCTTTGCCTTCTCCCCAAGCCATCAAAATGATTTTGCGGGCTTTTAGAATAGTGCCTACGCCCATCGTAATAGCACGACGCGGTACGTTTTCTTCACTGAAAAAATCACTGGCAGCATCTATGCGCGTCAGGCGGTCTAAGGTAATCATGCGCGTTACCGACTCCCGAGAAGAGCCCGGTTCATTGAAACCAATGTGTCCTGTGCGCCCAATGCCCAGTAGTTGAAGATCGATGCCACCGGCAGCGGCAATTTTCCGCTCATATTCGTGGCAGAAAGCATCTACTTGCTCTACGGGAATAGTACCGTCGGGAATATGGATATTTTCTCGCGGGATATCTACGTGGTCAAACAAGTATTCATGCATAAACCGGACGTAGCTTTGCAATGCATCCGGCTGCATGGGGTAGTATTCGTCTAAATTGAAAGTAATTACATTAGAAAAACTCAACCCCTCTTCGCGGTGCATACGAACTAATTCGCCATATACCTTAGTGGGAGTGGAGCCGGTGGCAAGCCCCAGTACTGCTATTTCGCCTTTTTTCTGCTTAATTTTAATCAAGGCTGCTATCTCTTGGGCAACTGCCTTAGATGCTTCTTCTGCATCAGGATAGATTTCCACTGGAATTTTTTCAAATTTTCGCAGTTGTCCTAATTCAGCAGTAGTTTTATATTGTGCCATGAGTTCCTGTTTTTGCCTAAAATTTATGATTGTAAAACTAACAAAACCAGCCATGAAAAGTACGCAAAGAAGCTTGCTTGTTTTTATAATATTTTTGTTAACCACTACTATGAAAGGGTTAGCACAAGCCGATAATCTGATTGAAACTTTGCTCAAAAGCCGCCCTGACTTGTTTGGCACTGTTTTGACTGACCCTGCCAAATACGAATTGCAAATCATTTACACACAAATAGACCGAGACAAGAAAAATCGTCCTGTGCTCACTCATTTTACCTATCGGTTAAACGACAACCAGTATTTCTATCCTGCCAGTACGGTCAAACTACCCACTGCTATTGTAGCATTAGAGAAAATCAATCGGTTACATATCAAAGGGCTTACCCGCGATACACCTTTGCGCATAGACAGTGCCTATACACGACAAACAGCTGTCAGTCGCGATGAAACAGCCCCCAACGGACTGCCTTCTGTGGGGCACTATATCAAAAAAATACTGCTTGTGAGCGATAATGATGCCTACAATCGGCTGTATGAATTCATTGGACAAGAAGAGCTCAACGAATCGCTTCGCAACAGGGGGTTTAACTTGCGCATTGTTCACCGCCTCTCGGTAGGAGATACTCCAGAAACCGCACGCTATACAAACCCCATCACTTTTTATCAGGACAATAAAATCATCTACCAACAGCCTTTGGTCAAAAACGAAAAAAACTATCCGAATACATTAACCACTACCCGCAAAGGCAAAGGCTACATCAGTTTTCGCAATAATCCTCAAGGCGAACTAATTGCAGAACCTATGGATTTTGCAGATAAAAACTACTATCCGCTTTCTACTATGCACCGCGTGCTGCAAACCCTCATATTTCCCGAAACTGTACCACCTGCACAACGCTTCCAACTCACCAAAGATGACTACCGGTTCTTATATCGCCATATGAGCATGTATCCCAAGGAGAGCGGCGGCTACCCCACCTACACCGATACCTGCTGCAATTACGACAGCTACTGCAAGTTCTTCATGTATGGCAATACTAAGCAACCTATTCCCAACCATATTCGCATTTTCAACAAAGTAGGCGATGCCTACGGCTATTTGTTAGACAACGCTTATATTGTTGACTTTAAGAACGGGGTAGAGTTTATGCTCAGCGCTGTCATTCATGTGAATGAAGACGGCATCTTCAACGATGACAAATATGAGTATGAAAGCATCGGTTTTCCTTTTATGGCAAATCTGGGACAAGTTATTTATGCGTATGAACTAAAACGTAAACGTCAAAACAAACCTGATTTAAGCAAATTTAAATTTACTTACTAACCATGTTACCTATTGATACACAACACACTAACGGTGCCATCATTAGCGAGTTGCAACAACTTTCCCAAGGGTTGTTGTTAATTAGCGAGTCGGAAGCGCCTTTTGAAATAGTAGCCCTCAGTGCCTTTCCCGACCGCCCCGACGATATGGAAGAGGTTAGCTTAGATGATGTTTTGGGCTATGCCGCCACAGTGCAAGAATGGCATACCGAAGAAGACAAAGCCGTTGTAGCGCGCTTTGCCGCGTTGAAAGCCGCCATAGAAAGCCACTTGCAAAACATCCGCGTTTATAAAACCATCAGAGGTGGCGAAAAACAAGTTTGGATTATTGGCAACAGCCAAGAAGGGGTAATTGGAATTATCACCCGCGTAGTGGAAACGTAATAAAACACCATTGAACGCGAGTTATGTAACCGCATATTAAGAAAATTTAACTTCTATTGCTGTTGTTCATTGCTCCACATGCAGATTACGTAACGCGTTAGTAACTCGACAAGTTTTGAAAATTTTTGGGCTTAGAGTCCTACTGGAAGTGTGTTGCTCGACATGCCGTAAGTGTTTTTTTGTGAGACACGAAAACCTGTTAGGAGTATCGGCTTAAAATTTCGTGCTGCTGGCTCTTTCTATTGCGGCAGTTTTATCTTCATAAAAAACATTTTTTACTTATGTTAGCATACTTTGCTAACAACCATGCACCAACCTATCCCCCTTCCGCCGTCGTTCTCCTCTTTTGCCGCCATTGCTATGGCAATGGCTGTTGCTTTGATTATCTGCCTTTTGTGGTTGTTAGGCGAGCCGCTCTTGCCCGCTTGGAGCATTCCGCTGACTGCCGTTGCAGGCGCACTTGTCGTAGGCGGAGTGCTTTGGCGACAGTTTCAGGCTATCAACACCCACGTGCAACAACAGCAACACGAGTGGCAACAACTCTACCAAGCAACCGCTCAGACTTTTGAGCATCGCATCAGCATTTTACAGAGCCAATCGCAACAGTTGGAGGAAACATTGCGCATGGTTTATACCAAGCTTGCAGCGGCATCGGTACTACAAAATCTACCTGAACAATTGCAGCAGCTAACAGCACAGGCAGCGGCAGCTTTTGAAGTATGGATATTGCAAGCCGATGGGCTGCAATGGTTAGGTGGAACAACAACAAGAACCTACGACAAACTGCCCGTAATTGCACCGCAAACCCTTTGGCATTGGTTAGAGCAGCAGCCGAAAGGCTTTACATGGCACAGCCCCGCTGAAACTTTCCCCGAACAGGTGCAGCATTTTCAGGCAGCTGTTGTGTTGCCGTATCAAATTGCTGAGGGGAAATTGCTTGCATGGCAACTGTCTTCGGGCGAAAAAGGCTTTTTTCTGCTGGAAAAAGTCGCCGATGAGTTGCTTGTGGATGCCTGTTTGCAATTGGTACACATGGCGCTGGAACAGCATTTTACCCAAGAGCAAGCCCAAAAAAATGCCACCAAAATAGGAGAACAGGCAGCACAAATAGCCACTCTTAAAGAGCAATTGCGGCAAAAAGAGGCGACCATGCAGCAATTGCAGCAAAAAGAGGCGACCATACAGCAATTGCAGCAACTCATCGGCGACACGCGCACCGAGCTGCATGCTCAGAAAAACAAGTACAAACTGCTGCAAGACGAATATGCGCTTATCTACGAAGGCGCACCCGGCGGACTTGCCTATTTTACAGCCGATGAGCCGATTGGTCTATTTTATGAAACCGATACACAGGTGCGACTGCTGCACCAACGGCTGAAACTCAAATTCTGCAATCGGCAATTTGCCCGCCAATGGGGGCAAGAACAGCCCCAACAAATGGAAAGCACGCGATTTGAAACACTTTTCCCAAACCCCAACGGTCGGGATACGATGGCAGTTTTGGGGCACATGCTCAAAAACGGACACTTTGCCGAAGAAACACTGGAACAAGACAGAGACGGCAATCTTTACCGCTGTTACAAGCAATACCGCGCCGTAAAGGCGGAAAATCATTTATTGGGCGTGCTGGTAGCGCACTTGCGCTTTGCCAAACTCAGCCCCGATGTGTCGCAAGCTGCACTGCACGAGCGGCAACTGCGCGCTTGGGTAACGCGGCAGCCCGTTCTTTCGGCACTGGCAGATGTTTCAGGCAATGTGAAAGAGCTTTCCCTTATGCTGGAAACCTTCACGGGTTTGCAAAAAGGGCAAAACCTGTTCAGCCTCATTCACCCCGAAGATTTGGCGGAAGTGCAGCAACAATATTATGCCGGTGCAGCTGCTTTGGACAGTATCCGCACCTTTGCGGCGCGTTTCCGCAATCGGGAGAATCAATGGCGCGAAGGCAATTTTGTGTTGCAAAATGCCAATGATGAGTCCGTTGGCGGAGGTATGATTATTGCTATTTGGGATGCTACCCACGCCAACGAGCAACAGCGCAGCCAACAGGCGCGAATAGCACTGCTTACTGCCACATTGGACAGCATTGCCGACCCCATAGCAGCAATAGATGCCAAACATACCTTCCTCTACGCCAACCCTGCCATGAAGGCGCTGGCAGGCAACAACCACCTGCCGATAGAAGCATTGGCGCAACCGCCCGAAATAGCGGCGCACTTACTCTACAAGGGCGGCAAGGCTGAAATTCGCTGGCGCAATCAGGCTTTGCAGCAAACGCAGCGCATGGAAACGCAGGTAGTCAAGTTGCCGATGAATGCAGCGGGTGGGCATACCGTCATTCACTTGCACGACGTAACCCGCAGCCGTGAACAAGCAGAGCGGTTGCAGTTGCAACTCAACAAGTTCTCCGAGATTGCCATGCAAACACAAGCAGCTATTGCCCTTTGTGCACCCGACGGGGAAATCAGATGGGCAAATGCAGCGTTCCGGCAGGTGTTAGGCTTTGCGGAAAATCAAAAAATCAACCTATTGCAATTAGCTGACGATGAATCGGATACCCACCCGCAGGCGCTGTTAGAAGAGATAATTTCACAGCCCGAACAGACCTTGTGCGCAGCATTTTCATTCATCAATGCCAAAGGCAAAAAATGCTGGGGCGAGTGGACGTTCCGCAATTTGGTGCGCCGCGAGGCAATTGGTGCAGTACTCATCACCCTGCACGAATGTACAGGGGCAAAAATGCACGCCGAAAAGTTAGCCCGCCACTACCGCCACACCCAAGCCCTGCTCAACCTGACCCGACAGGCAATCGTTCTGACCGACAAGGAAGGGTACGCACTGCTGTGGACTGCCGCCGCCGACTTTCTGCAACTGCGCGAAGGGCAGCGCATCCAACGACTGCACGAAGCTGACTTTTGGGAAATCGAAAACGGACAAACCTTCCGCCACAGGCACACGCGGGCAGGCGAATATGCCACTGCCGATGTGGAAAACATCACCCCATTAATAGCACTGCGCGAAGCATTGGAAGAATCCATAATCGCCGAAAAAGCACAGGTGCAGCACACTTGCGATGTTATTGCTCGCTTTGAAGCTATCATTGCTGACATGCAAACCCGCATGGATGCACTGGCACATACCACCGACTTGGCAATGCAGACTGCTGTTTCGGGTGCGCAGGCAATAGCCGAAGCCCGCGCCCTGCTGCCCGAAATAGCATCAGCAAGCAACTTGCTGCCCGTTTTGCAACACGCCATCCAAGACTGGGCAGCACTGCTGGAACGGTATGAAGAAATTGGTGAAACCACCGATATTGTAGCCAAATTGTTGGAAATCAACGCTTTTCGCACCACCGTATCAGGCGACGAACTGCCCGAAAAAACACAGCAACTCATTGGCTCATTGGCAGAAAAGTTAGGGGCTATCCATCAGGTAATCAATCACTTGCAGCGTTTAGAGCCGGCTTTAAAATAGGATGTGCGGTTTTTTGTGTATTTTTATTACGAAGCAAGCAACATCCTTTGCTTTCAATTTATCAGCTATCGGCAAGGTATTTTAGTTTAACCCATGACAAAAAGTCTTGATTTATGGAAAAAATCATCACCGATATATCCCAATTAGACCCGAACGGCATTTATACCTACGCTGACTATTTGCGTTGGCAATTTGAGGAACGCATAGAGTTAATCAAGGGTAAAATTTTCAAAATGTCGCCCGCGCCGAGTGCGAAGCATCAACAAATAGCTTTAAAACTCAGTTCGCGGCTATTGTACGAAGTTCAAAGAGCCGGATACTGTAAGGTATATCCCGCCCCGTTTGACGTTCGTTTATTAGACAAAAGGAAGACAACCCGAGCCAATGGGGAGGTTTACACGGTCGTGCAGCCCGATATTTCGGTTATATGCGACAAATCTAAAATTGACGAACGCGGCTGCATTGGTGCACCCGATTTGATTGTGGAAATCCTTTCACCGGGCAATTCCAAAAAGGAGATGAAAACCAAATACGCGTTGTACGAAGAGAGTGGGGTGCGCGAATATTGGGTAGTCTATCCGTCGGAACAAAGTTTGTTTCAGTTTATTTTGAACGAAGAGGAAAAGTTTGTGTTGAAGGCGGTATTTGCCGAAGACGAAGTTTTCAATGCACACATCTTCCCTGATTTACAGATAGATTTGGCAGAAATATTTGCCGAGTAAACACTTGTAGGAAATGGAAAAAATCATCACCGATATATCCCAATTAGACCCGAACGGCATTTACACCTATGCCGACTATCTGCGCTGGCGATTGGAGGAACGCATAGAGTTAATCAAGGGTAAAATCTTCAAAATGTCGCCCGCGCCAAGTGCGAGGCATCAGAAAATAACAGGTAGGCTACACGGAAACATGTTTGTATATTTTCGCCAAAGCACTTGTGAACTGTACCCCGCCCCGTTTGACGTTCGCTTATTAGACAAAAGGAAAACAAGCCAAGCCAACGAGAAGGTTTACACGGTTGTTCAACCCGACATATGTGTGATATGCGACAAGTCTAAGATTGATGAGCACGGCTGCATTGGTGCACCCGATTTGATTGTGGAAATCCTTTCGCTGGGCAATTCCAAAAAGGAAATCAAAACCAAGTATGCCCTCTACGAAGAAAACAGCGTGCGCGAGTACTGGGTAGTTTATCCGTCGGAACAAAGTTTGTTTCAGTTTATTTTGAACGAAGAGGAAAAGTTTGTCTTGAAGGCGGTATTTGCCGAAGACGAAGTTTTCAATGCGCACATCTTCCCTGATTTGCAGATAGATTTGGCAGAAATATTTGCCGAGTAAGTAGGCACAAAAATCATTACCGAGTATATCGCAGTTAGACCTGTTGCAAGTAAAAACATGCATTACGATGTAGCAAGCCTGTTTTTCCAGCTATTCAATACTGAAACCCTATTCATCCTGCTATCCTGTCTAAGTAGTGATTTAGGTTTTTCTTCATCATGTTTGCCGCTGTAAAACCTAAACATCCTCTTAACTTTTTCAATTGTAAGCCATTTACCATCAAGCTCATCGTGCACATAACGCCTGTAGTGCGCTCCCAAAGGTTTTGATAGGGGTACTCAGCAGTGCAGCAGCGCGCAACAACAAAATTTTAAATCGTTTCGAAGCATCTCAAAACCTTGCGCATTTTATTGGTTCATTTCTTAGCCCCCAATACCTACCAGCACCATTGCCATCAGGTTGCCTGCTGCCAATACCCACAAAGGAAACGGCGAGGGTTGCAACAAGCCAATATTTGTACGTGCATCTAACTGCTGTGCTGCTAAGCGACTAAGCACTATCAAATTTTCCTTGGTAATTTTTTGATTTTGAATAACTTCCTGTAAAACTTCATTAAGCGGTAAATAGTTGACAAGCGCACTCATGACCCACTTGACAGGTGCAGGCATGCCGACAAACCATTGGCGACTTTGTAATAAGCTCTGCTGTATTTTGGGGTTGTCTGAAGTTTTAGCTTGTACTGCTGTTAGCAATTGGTGCATGATATATTCCAGTAGAGTGGTTTTGTGCGTAGTTGTCAATTCATAGATACCTTGCCGCAAACCATATGTTTTGCCCAATAGCAACCATGCTATTGGAAAGCCCACTACAAACACAAGCACTATTGCTACAAATTTGATAACAGTCCAATTTGACAGCGTAATAAACATTATCAGTACAAACAACCAATTTATACTTGTACCTCCTGCCACAATCCAAGCTATGCGCCGCACAATAGCAAAGCAGGTGTGAAGAATTAAATGGAAAGTGGCTTTGAGGCTCATAAGTTCAAGTGCTCGATAATGCACAATTATGCTATAGCGGCTTAATAACTGGCTACCTATTAATTGTACTTTTTAAGGAAAATGCTTTTTGCCACACAACATGGCTCTACCCATGACAAATTAATACAGATTTTGATTGATGTAGGCGATTTTCTCTGAAAATTTTTTACCCGCCTACGCCCACTGAAACAAGGCAAATATGATGTACTTGCCAAGTGGCATCTCTCATCTCCATCAGCTTGGTTGCACGAATAACTTTAAAACCTATTCGCAAACGCTTAATCTGGTGCTGTTTCTTAAACGTTGATTTGTGCAGTGGCGCACAACAGAAAAGTTTTGTTAGAACTATTGAACACTTGAAAAATTCAATTTACATGCTGCCGTTACACGCTGCCCGTTGTCTGCATCTTCACGAATAACCATTGGCTGCCTTTGAAGAAAGTTCTTGTATTACTTGCAGTTGACCCAGAAACTCAGTCAATTCACATTTTTTTGATTAAAAGTCCCTCGAGCCAATGCTCGTATAAACAAAAGGAAACTTATCAATAGCAATGGTATCAAGGGATAAAAATCACTATGAAACTATTGCTATTCATCTGGTTACTATTCTTGACTTGCGCGTTTACTGCCTCTAATCCGCGACCTTTTTTGCGCAATCAGTTTACTTCCGATAAAATGAAAGATTCTGCCCGTGAAGTACAGCGGCAAGCGCTACACTATCCCAACAGTTATTTTTCTTGAAAAAATGACAGATAGGAAAGTATTGGCTATCACTTTTGATGATGGTCCAGACAGCCTCTGCACGCAGCAAGTGCTGGCAATATTGGCAAAGGAAAACATCAAAGCTACTTTTTATGTAACAGTCGACAGCGTTATTAAATGGGGGAAGATATTGGAGCGCATGGTTGCCGCCGGACACAGCATCGGTATGCGTGGACAAAGCCATCGCAACTTACGCTAACTGACTGCCCACGAATGGCAGGCAACCTATGTGGTTGCGAGCGCCTTTTGGAGCTATTACCGATGAGCAGATTGAATGGTGCGTCGCCCATAACATCCGCAGAGCAAATACTGCCCAAGCTATCAGTCAACGCGTGTTAAAATATGTGCACCTGGGAGCCATTATTTTGTTGCACAGTGCAGGCAGATACAAAAAACAAACTATGGAGGCATTACCTGCCATCACTGGGGGGATACACAAGAGAGGGTATGCGTTTGTTACAGTCCCACAGTTGCTCAAGCTGCCAGATAATATACCTTCAACAGGCTCAGCAGCGGAAGGTAAACAAAAATAGCAGGAGCTATGTCTTTTCTATTTCTTGCCATACCAACGCGCTTGCCCCTAGTACAGCCGCATTCCGTCCTTCCAATGCCGAAATGAGCAATTTCACTTTGTTGCGATAAATGGGGAACAGGTTGGCTTCCATGTGCTTTTTAATAGGATTGAGCAACAGGTCGCCGGCTTTGGTAGGACCGCCAAAGAAGATGATAGCCTCAGGGCTAGTGTAGGCAACTGTATCGGCTAGTTTGATGCCTAAAATACGACCTGTGTATTCGTAGGCTTCCAATGCAATCTTGTCGCCGCGTTGGGCAGCAGCAGTGATGTGTTCGCCAGTCATTTCGTGAAAACTTAGGTTGCGCAATTCGCTTTCGTCGGGATATTCTGCTAGTAATTGAAATACGGTGCGTTTAATACCCGTTGCCGAAACGTAGGTTTCCAGCGCGCCGCGCCTGCCGTTAGGATGCATCCTGCCGTTAGGGTCTACAATAATGTGACCCAATTCACCTGCAAAGCCATCGTGCCCGTAAATTAGTTGTCCATTGGCAACCAAGCCACTGCCCAAACCCGTTCCAAGTGTAATCATGATAAAATCTCGCATGTTTTGGGCAGCCCCGAATCTCATCTCGCCGATGGCTGCTGCATTGGCATCGTTAGTAATCACAACTGGGATGCCTTTGTAATATTTGCTGAGTTGCCCAACTACATCTACATCGCCCCAGCTCAGGTTAGCCGGCTTTTCTATCCGACCAGTGTAATAGTTGGCATTAGGCGCGCCCATGCCAATGCCGCGCAGTTGAATGGGATAACCTAAATTTTGACGAGTTTCTTCTACGGCTTGTACCAAGCGCGCTACGAAGTGGCTAAAAGGCTCATCAGCGTGAGTAGGCAGGCTATTTTCGCCAATACACTCGCCCTGCCGGCTGACAAATCCGTATTTGGTGAAGGTTCCGCCTATATCTACTCCTAAAACAAATTCGGGTGCGCCTGTTTGCATAGCTTGGTCAATTCATGATTGATGCACAGCAATATTCTAATTTTGCATGGATTTATACAAATAATTAAGGAACGATTCGCCCGTTTTTAGTTTTACTTTGTAGCTCAAATCACATTAATAAATGGCACGCAAAGACTTACCTGACCGCGAGAAAGGCAAAATCAACAAGCATACCCTCAAACACTTGGTTGGCATCTACCGATTTATGTATCCTTATCGCAGTCATTTTTTTGCTGGTATGTTCTTCCTATTTTTTTCCAGTACAGTAGTACTGGCGTTTCCCTTCCTAACAGGCAAGCTTGTAGATGCCGCCACTGGCAATGCATCCGAACTGTTGCCCAATATCAACACTATTGCACTGGTGCTAATGTGTGTGTTAGTGATACAGGCTGTATTTTCATTTTTGCGCGTTTATTTTTTTAGCCGCGTTAGCGAACGCAGTATGGCAGATATTCGCAGAAGCCTCTACGAAAAGCTCATGCACCTACCTATGCGGTTTTTCGACAGCCAGCGAACAGGCGAGTTGATGAGCCGCATTACAGCAGACATTGCACTTTTACAAGACACTTTTTCAGTTACGCTGGCAGAATTTTTCAGACAGTTCTGCGTACTGCTCATTGGTTTGGGCATTTTGTTCTGGCATACGCCCAAACTTACATTCTTCATGCTGGGCGTCATTCCTGTGTTAGTTATTTCCGGCTTGCTCTTTGGCAAGCATATCCGCAAAATGTCTAAGCAAACTCAGGACGAACTTGCCAAAGCTAATGTGGTAGTGGAAGAAACGCTGCAATCTATCAGCATGGTAAAAGCCTATACCAATGAGGCATACGAAGTGAATCGCTATCACACTTCTCTGCAAAGGGTGGTAATCACAGCACTTCGCACAGCGCGCTATCGCGGTGCTTTTGTTTCATTTATCATTTTGGCACTTTTTGGCGGCATTGTAGTCGTACTTTGGTATGGTGCTAGGCTGGTTGCCTCAGGTGAAATCACTATTGGCGACCTAACTTCGTTTGTCATTTATACCATGTTCATTGGGGGTAGTATTGGAGGATTGGGCGATATCTACGGGCAATTACAGCGTGCCGTAGGTGCTTCGGAGCGCGTCCGCGAAATTTTGGAAATGGAAGACGAACTTGCACATGCCCCAACTACGGCGGTCACGCCGCGCTTCAAAGGCGATATTTCCTACAAAAATGTTACCTTCCGATACCCTACCCGCGAAGATGTGCTAGTGCTCAACAATCTTTCGTTTCACATCAAAGCAGGTGAGAAAGTAGCATTAGTGGGGCACAGTGGGGCAGGAAAATCCACTATTGTACAACTGCTGTTGCGGTTCTACGAGCCGCAAAGTGGACAAATTATAGTGGACAACCAACCTATTACCAACTATAACTTAACCGACTATCGCAGCAACATTGGTATTGTGCCACAAGAGGTTATCTTGTTTGGAGGCACCATTCGTGAAAACATTGCCTACGGCAAACCTCATGCAAGCCAAGAAGAAATTATAGAAGCAGCCCGCAAAGCCAATGCGTGGAACTTCATTCAGAGCTTTCCCGAAGGTCTGGATACAGTGGTTGGTGAGCGAGGTGTTAAACTTTCGGGCGGTCAGCGGCAGCGCATTGCCATTGCCCGTGCCATCCTGAAAAATCCTGCTATTCTGGTGTTAGACGAGGCGACTAGTTCATTAGATGCCGAGTCGGAGTATTTGGTGCAGGAAGCACTTGAAACCCTCATGAAAGACCGCACTACCCTGATTATTGCCCACCGATTGGCAACCATCAAAAAAGTAGATAGAATCTATGTGATTGACAAAGGTCAAATTATTGAGCAAGGCACTCATGAGGAACTCTTGAACGACAACTCGGGTACCTACAGCAATCTGATTCGCCTACAAATGCTGGAAGCCTAAGGAGTGCTGTTTGCTGCCCATTAAAAAAAACTTGCAACACCTGAACAGTAAACTCAAAAATACATCCTGCCAAGCGTTATGTTACTTCTTGTTTAAACAAGCCAAATGCTTATCAACCAACTTTAATGCTTAACTAACTGGCGGCGGGAATGCATGATAGCGGTAATTTTGGAGAAAAAAATAATTCTTCTGGGTAGCAAACCCTTCCCAGTTATCAGTGTGATTTGCAAATGTTTGAGTTGTTGATACAGTTTCCTGACCGTAGCTGTATTTCCCTTCCCTGTCACATATGACAGTATTTCTCAGAGGAGCATTAACAGCATATGGATTACCAAGCTTTTGTTTGATGGCAGGATTAGCTTCTCGATACCAAAGATAAACTACGTTATTCATGGGAACACGACCAACGGCGAGGTGGCTCTGAAATTGCTTGCCGCAAATCCCGCGTAAAAAGTTTTGCGCTGGGTCTTTTTTACAACCTTCATACCAAGACAATCCAAGGCAATTTGCTTTTTATTTTGCTCATAATGCAGAAGTGAAGTCTTGTTCTGCTTCCCCAAACATTCATCATACATTTTAGACCACAACGAACTAACTTTCAGCAATATCTGTCCACCTCTGCCCCAAATGGGTTTTACCAATGTGTTCCTTCAATTGCACTAGTGCATTGAGAAATAATTAAATAAGGTTCTACTTGCCGAGTTTCTTAGGCAGGAAATTTGTTTTTCGTTTATCTAACAGTATGCTTTGCAAAAACTACTCATTATTTTCAACCTTTGGCAAAAAATGATGTTCTTCCAATATCATGCTTCAACAACCATGAAAAACATTGGTAAACAAACGTTCACATGCCTTTTATTGGCTTGGCAGATGTACAGCGGCTATGCGCAAGAATTTCAGTTAGAGCGTACGCTGCAAGGTCATGAAGGACAGGTACAAAACATCCGTTTTAGCCCCAATGGAAAAATGATTGCCGGCGGCGGCTCAGATGGACAAATTATCTTGTGGGACGTAGCAACCGGACGTGTGCTGCGCAAAATGAAAGGGCATACGAAAACTGTTTATGAAGTAACCTTTAACAAAGATGGCTCTTTACTGGCCAGTGCAGGTGAGGATGGCATAGCTTGCGTATGGGAAGTAGCTACCGGAAAAAACATCGGTTGTTTTCAAAACAAACCTTTCCCCATTTTTTCTGGTATTTTGAAACAAGATTTAGTCTCAGTTTCCTTTGTTGTATTTTCGCCTAATAGCCGCTACATCTACTTTAGCGGCGACAATGGCTATATCATGAAAGCCGACATTAAAACAGGTGTTCCGGGAAAAATACAACCTGCCGAAATGATTCACTCTACCAATGAGCCTAGTGGCAGATGGTACAGCACTGTAACAGGTGGGACGGTTTCGCAAGATGAAAAATACTTGGTTGTAACGGTAGGGAACTTAGTCAAATTCATTGACCTGAACGATGGGCTCATGGTACGCTATTTCCGTTATGAGGGCAATTACCTGAATGATGTAGTAAACGGACCTTTCCCCAACAGCATTGCTACTTGGAGCTACGACGGCAAGGTTACCATTTGGAATGCTACCAATGGACGCATTTTAAGCAGCTTTCAAGTTTCAGACCCAGAGAATTATAGCGGTGCGTCCTTCAGCCGCGACGGCAAACTGATGGTTACAGCTGCTTATGGCACCTCTGTGCGCGTGTGGGACTTAACTAATGGCAAACTCATTGCTACTTTGGGTGGGCATCGGCAGATTGTACGCATGGCGCGTTTTAGCCCTACCGAAGACTTGATTGCCTCGGGTAGTTACGACGGTAGCGTGAAACTCTGGCGAATGAAAAAGCCAGAACCCGAAGAACCAGTAATAGCTAAAAAAACAGAACCTACACCTCCCAAACCAGATGCTAAGCCTAACAATGAACCCGAACGAGCTACTGAAAATAAATCGGACAACAGCTCTACCAATAAAGACAACAACAGCGGTATCGTATTTAAGAACGAGAAAGTAGAAGTGGGCAAAACCATTCAGCTTTCCAACATCTTGTTTGAACAAAGCAGTTTTGTGCTCCGGCGTGAGTCCTACGCTGAGTTAGACAAGTTGGTTGCTTTTCTAAAAGAAAATCCCAATGTTGTAATTGAGTTACGCGGACATACCGACAACGTAGGTAATCCCCAAAAAAATCAGACCCTTTCCGAGCGACGTGTAGCTGCAGTAAAAAATTACCTTACCCAGCGAGGCATCAGCGAAGACCGCATTTTAACAGCTGCTTTTGGAGGCTCACAACCTATTGCCGACAACAGCACCGAAGCCGGAAGGCAGAAAAACCGTCGCGTAGAGATGAAAATACTTAAACTCTGAGCGAACTCAAAATGCACGGGCTTCGTTAATACAACGAAGCCATTTTTTTAACGCAAAAAATATGGAGTATAAGGACTATTACAAAATTTTAGGGGTGCCTAAAAATGCAACTGCTGAAGATATTAAAAAGGCTTACCGTAAATTAGCCAAACAGTATCACCCAGACAAAAACCCGGGAGATAAGGCTGCGGAAGCCAAATTTAAAGAAATTTCAGAAGCCAACGAAGTATTGAGTGACCCCGAAAAACGCAAATATTACGACCAACTAGGCGCCGACTGGGCAAAGTATAGCCAATATGGTGGCAATCCCGAAGACTTTATGCGTGGCTATACTTATGGCGATGGTCGCTCATGGCAACAACAGTACCGTACGCAGCGAGAAGGCGGATTTAGTTTTGATGATATTTTTGGCGAAGGTGGCTTCTCAGATTTTTTCAAATACTTTTTCGGTGGTAACGAGTATGCCTCTTCGCGCCGTGCTACTGCCACACGCGGGCAAGACTATGAAACCGAAATGGAAATTTCTTTGGAAGATGCTGCTAACGGTGCTACTCGTATCTTATCGGTAATGGACAAAAAGTTGCGCATCAAAATTAAACCCGGTGTAGCCGACGGGCAAGTGCTCAAACTTACTGGACATGGCGGAGAAAGTAGCGTACCCGGCGGACCCAAAGGCGACCTTTTCGTGAAAATCAAAATAAAACCTCACAAAAATATTGAACGAAAAGGTAACGACTTGTACTACACCCTACCAGTAAACAGCTTTGCCGCCATGCTGGGAGAAAAAGTTACTATGCATGTATTAGGAACAGACATTGCTTTTTCTATCCCCAAAGGCAGCGACAGCGGCAAAGTATTTCGTTTGAAAGGTAAAGGAATGCCTGTTTACGACCAGCCTGAGCAGCGCGGCGACTTGTACGTAACGCTTCAACTTTATTCGCCTAAAAACATTAGCGAAGAAGACTTGGCAATCATTCGACGATTAGCAGAAAAATACAAGTAAATTGAGCATTAGCAGTTGTTTCAATTCTTGTAAGATTCATTTTGCCAAATTCATATTCATGAAGGCAAACTCGCCGTTGTTCGCGTCCTCATAAGCCACCTAATTCAACATTTATCGCACGTGTGGACACGCGCAACGGCGTAATTATTAATATCCTGCCATTTAGTCTCCCTTGTTCCGTTATTTGCATCCTCACAAGCCAAGGTTGCTTTTCAGCTACCAAATCCTGTTTATCTTGACATCTTGTCTAAATAGTTGTTTAGTTTTTTATCTATAACATTTGCCCCTATCAAACCTAAACATGCGCTAAGCTTTCTACAAAGAATGCACTTTTTCCATGCTACTGAAACAGTTGTTTGAGAGAAACAAACAACGGCAACGCGCAACAGCAGTGCGCAAACTGAATTGCTCACATGTTTATCCACATCTTTTGCATTAGTAAGCTATTAGCTGCCCCAATAGGCTTGTGAAAAATCTATCGTTTTTTTTTGCATATGAAAGAGTGGCTATTTTGCTTGGCGCACCAATCAATAAATAAAGCCCTATGCCAAACGACATCGGGCTTTGAGCTGGTTGAAGTGCTTTGCTTGCTAATTCATATTTGTAGAATAGACGCTCAGTTTTTCCTTTAGCTCTTTGCGGGCAATATGAATACGGTTTTTCACCGTTCCGATAGGTATTTGGAGCTTATCGGCAATTTCGTGGTATTTAAATCCTCGAAAATGCATCACAAACGGCACACGGTAGGCATCATCCAAATTTTCGATAGCCTTGTTAATGTCTGCTAAGGCAAAAGCTGAAAAGGCTAAGTTATGTGTAATATTAGATGAAGAATTGATATAGTGCAAGTTCTCAGTAGAATCTATGAATGTATTCCGACGTACCAAGCGCTGATAGTTAGTAATAAAAGTGTTCTTCATAATCGTATAAAGCCATGCTTTCAAATTAGTGCCTTCGGCAAACTTATCACGATTAATGAATGCTTTAAGCATAGTTTCTTGCAACAGGTCATTGGCTTCTTCTACATCTTTTGTAAGCTTCATTGCAAAAGGTTTGAGTGAAGAAGTCATGTCTTTGATTGAATGGCTAAATTCTGATGCGGTCATGGCTATATACTTGTTTGTTAAAGCAAATATAGCGAAAATTAAACAAAATCAAAATATCTGTTTAAGTTTCGCTTAAAAAAGTTTAACAAAAAAAGTAATGAAGGAGAGGCTTAAGCAGTTGTTATTCGCGCAAGGCTAAACAATGTTTCTATTGGCTTGGCACCGGTTATAATTTGGGCAGCCCATTCACCCAGCGCCGGTCCGTGTTTGTAGCCATGCCCGCTTCCGCCGCCCAAGAACCAGCAATTATTGGCTTCTGGGTGGCAGTCTAAAATAAAATTGCCATCAGGAGAGTTTTCATACTGACATACACGTGCTTCTACCAAAGGAGCATGTGCCATTGCTGGGAAGCGATGTGCCAAAAAGCGACGCGATTGTTCTACTAACGAGGCAGTTGGCTGCCGGTCCATATGTGTAGGATGTATTATTTCGCCTCGCTTATCATATGCTACCTTAAATCCACGGTAGCCACTTCCGGGAATACCATAAAAAAATTCCTCCCCCCTACTCCAATCAATCCATACAGGCAAAGCCTCCCAGGCAGCAGCGTGCGCCTCTGGCATACCAAAATAGTACACTTCTTGCCGGGTAGCAGTAATGACGTTTCCTAATATCTCTGGGAATAAATACCCCAGCCATGCCCCACACGCCCATACATACGCCTGCGCCTGTACGATGCTGCCAGTAGAAAGAACAACGCCCGGCAACTGCCCATTTTTAATGGGTAGCGGCAAGGCTTGTGCCTGTATGTAATGCCCACCTGCCTGTATAAAGGCAGCTACTACTGCCTTACAACCTTCCCTTGCCATCAGATAACCTGCTTCTCTGTCCAATACTGCATGATGCAAATCATCGAAAAAAATCTGGGGATAGCGATAACGCGCCTCGTCAGCCGAGATGTATTCGTAGGAAAGCCCGTGTTTTTTCATGTAAGGCAAGGTAGCATCAATAAATGGTACCTCTGGTTGGTAACAGAGCCACAGCACGCCTGTTCGATGCAACAGTTTAACTCCCCACAATGCTTCATAATTTTGCCACAGTTGCCATGCCCGTCTGTTGAGGTCAAAATAAGTTTCGTTGCTACCGTATGTACTACGGATTACCCGTGTTTCATCACCCGAGCTCGAACGCGAGTTGCCTGGTCCAAATGCATCTATTAAAGTTACCCGATATCCCAAAAGTTGCAAATGCAGGGCTGTCCATCCCCCAAAAGCTCCAGCTCCTACTACTACTATTTCCGATTTGGCTTTCAACAGTGGCACAGCTTTTAACAATACCACAGGACGTTCGGAAGGCGGAGCAAAAGTTCTGATTTCCATAAGCAATGATTTTCAAATACAGTAAAAGTCCGATAAACAAACTTAGTGAAGAGTCAATATTTAAAATGTAATGTTGTGCGGGTTATTTCCTATGTTGTGTCTAACATACTTGCCATGTTGAAGGCTGTAAAAAACACAAACAATGGCAGCAGGCAACAGCAAAGTGGAAACTGAATTTTTCAGATGCTTACATTTGTATTGAAAAGCATGCTTGTTACTATAAGCTACTTGCACACATCAACAAAAAAACCCGACAGATTATTAACGTCTGTCGGGTTTTTTTGAACAACAAAATATTGGCACGAGTACCTGTTACAGGGTAATGCCCATGAAACTCAAAAAGCCAAGCGACATCAGTCCTACTAAAATAAAGGTAATGCCGAGTCCTTTCAAGGGTTTAGGAACATTGGAGTAGCGCAACTTTTCGCGAATAGCTGCCAATGCCACAATAGCAATCATCCAGCCGATACCAGAGCTAAAACCATACACTGTGGCTTCGGCAAAACTGTAAGGACGACCTTGCATAAACAAGGCAGCCCCTAAAATAGAACAGTTCACCGCAATCAAAGGCAAGAAGATACCTAAGGCATTGTAGAGTGCAGGAGCAAATTTTTCTACTGCCATCTCAGTTAATTGAACAAAACTGGCGATAACGGCAATGAACACAATGAAGGAAAGGAAAGACAAATCTACCTCAGCAAAAGCTGGGCTAATCCAAGCCAGTGCACCGGGTTTGAGCAAGTAGTTGACAATCAACCAGTTTAATGGAACGGTGGTAGTCAGTACAAAAATAACAGCCATACCCAAACCCAAAGCGGTGGGCACCTTTTTGGATACCGCCAAATAAGAGCACATGCCTAAGAAATAGGCAAATATCATATTGTCTATGAATATAGAGCGGATTCCTAAGCTAATCAGTTCCATGTTTTTGAACAGTTTTTAATTCAACATTAATGTTCTTCGGCATATCCATTGCGCGCACGCTGCGCCCAAATCAGCAAGCCTATCACAATACATGCTCCGGCAGGTAACATCATCAATCCGTTACCTTGGTAAGGCAAACCTGTGAGGCTGTCGGCACCTAGTATTTTTACTCCAAATACAGAGCCTGAACCTAACAATTCACGGAAAAAGGCAACAATAATCAAAATGACGCCATAGCCCAAGCCGTTTCCGATGCCGTCGAGAAAAGAAGGCCAAGGTTTGTTGCCCAATGCGAAAGCTTCCAAGCGCCCCATGATGATGCAGTTGGTAATAATGAGCCCTACAAATACCGAGAGCTGCTTAGAAACATCATACACATAGGCTTTAAGCACCTGGTCTACAATTACTACCCAGCTTGCTACTACTGCCAGTTGAACAATAATGCGGATGCGCGTAGGAATAGTATTGCGAAGCAATGAGATAAACAAACTTGAGAAACTGGCTACGAAAATTACCCCTAAGGACATCACCAGAGCAGGCTTCATTTGTACGGTTACAGCTAGTGCAGAGCAAATGCCTAACACTTGCACTGTAATGGGGTTATTGCCGTCTAATGGATCAACCAGAAGTTTGCGGTTCTTTTTTGAAAAAAGCGGCTCAGCAGATTGAACTTTTGCTGCCGTTTCAGTTTGTGTGCTCATAATTATTGGTTGAAACTGATTTTGTTGTTGCTTTTAGACTTAATGAAATTGTAATATCCCTCGAAGTATTCCAGCAACATTTTATTCACACCCTTGCCTGTTATGGTAGCACCAGACATGCCATCCACTTGGTGCGGATTGTTGCTGTAGTCTTGTCCTTCGCCTTTTTGCATCACTACCGATACTACTTTGTCGCCTTCAAATATTTTTTTGCCAACATAGCGCGCTTGTATTTCTTCGGTGGCAATGCGCGCCCCTAATCCCGGGGTTTCGCCTTTGTGTTCAAATTTAACTCCTTTAATGGTGTTGAGGTCGTCTTGGAGCGCTACAAACCCCCAGATATTGTCCCACAATCCAAAGCCATACACCGGAAACACATAGTACTCTGTCTTAGCTGGATTGGTTTCCGATAGAATTTCGTAAACCGGATAGAGGCGGTCTTCTTTGTTTTTCTTGTATTCTTCTGCTACTGCTACTTGCTCCGCTTTAATTCCCTGTTTGACTTCGCCCTCAAAATCAACCACGTAAGACTTCACTCGTTTTTCGTAGATACTTTTGATGTCGTCTGTGGGTTGCAAGGTCATTACGGAGGCAAGAATGTTTTTCTTTTGCTCTAAGGCAATGTTTTCTTGCTGACGGGGCTTCAATCCGGTAGCTGTAACGGCTAACAACAGACCGCAGATAATAGTTAGCCCAGCAGTGTATGCTATTACGTAAAAATTAGACTGTTGCACGGCTCAATCTCCTGTTTTTGTTTGCTTGAACTACATAATAATCGATTAGTGGGGCAAATACATTCATGAGCAGAATTGCCAACATAATGCCCTCTGGATAAGCAGGGTTGAATACACGAATCACGACGGTAAAGAAGCCAATCAAAAAACCGTAAATCCACTTGCCGGTTTCAGTATGAGCAGCCGACACAGGGTCGGTTGCCATAAATACAGCTCCAAATGCCAAACCGCCAATGACCAAATGGTAGTGTGCTGGTAAATCCATGTAAGCATTTAAAGCTACTGCATTCACCAACAGTCCAGTCAGATAGGCTCCAGCAAATACACTTAGGATGATTTTCCAACTGCCCACGCCGGTTGCAATTAAAATGGCGGCACCAATTAAGCACATCAGCGTGGAGGTTTCGCCAATAGAGCCCGGAATAGCCCCCCAGAACAAGTTTTCAAAAGAAAACAAGCCGGGCGCCCAAGACACGTTGTTGAGTGCTGCCACAGCCGCTCCGGGTGTGAAGTTGCTCTTCAATGCTTCAGAGGTTTCTGCAATAATTGCCAGAGCAGTAGCGCCGGAGTAGCCATCTACTGTGGTTGCTCCTTCGCCTAAGTAAGTCCATACAGAGCCAGAAATTTCAGTAGGATAGGCAAAATACAGAAAAGCGCGTGCTGTAAGAGCTACATTCAACACGTTCATGCCTGTTCCTCCGAAAACTTCTTTGGCTACTAATACAGCAAAAATGGTAGCTACGGCTACTTGCCACAACGGAATGGTAATAGGCATCACCAATGGAATTAACATGCCTGTTACCAAAAAGCCCTCGTTGATGGGGTGTTTACGCATGATAGCAAAAATTACTTCCACCAAACCACCAGAAGCATAAGCTACCAAAATAATCGGGAGTGTATGTTGCAGACCTAACAAAAACTTGGTCATGAAATCTGCTTCTTGACCAATAGCCAAGTAGTGTTGATGACCTGCGTTCCACATACCAAACAGCAAGCATGGCAACATGGCAATTACCACAGTCATCATCATGCGTTTTAAATCTATAGCATCGCGAATGTGCGCACCACGTGCAGGAGTAGTAGAGGGCGGCGTAAATAAAAAAGTCTCTGCCGCCTCAAACACATAATAGAAGCGTTCAAATTTGCCGCCTTTTTCAAAAAGCGGACGTTGCTTTTCCAAGAGATGGTGTAAGAAATTCATAGCTTTATTGCCGGTTTACTTAAGATTCCCGCATCATATTGATGCCTTCACGAATAATTTTTTGGATAGGTTGTTTCGATACGTCTATGAACTCGCAAAGAGCAAAGTCTTCTTCAGCCACTTCGTAGATACCCAATGCTTCCATGCCATCGTAGTCGTTTGCTAAAATAGCTTTGATCAAGTGCATGGGCAAAATATCCATAGGCACTACTTGTTCAAATGTACCCGTAGCTACAAAGGCTCTTTCTTCTCCGTTGGTACTGGTATCTAACACATACTCTTTTTTGCTGCTGTTCAGAAAAGAAAGTAGTCCAAGTGCCCGATGGAAGCTCAGGCGCTTAGCAATAGGTGCTAACCAGCCCTCTGTTAGGAAAAAGCGAGGTTTGTCGCCTTCTGGGATAACAGTGACCATGTGGTCGTAGAAGCCCATGTGTCCGTCGGCAGTTATCTTTTGCCCTACCAGTACATTACCACTAATATAGCGCACGTGGTCGCTTTTTACATTATGAGCAACCAACTTGCTGATGTTTGCGCCCAATACAGTTTTGTAATATTGTGGTTGTTTCACTTCCGAACCCACCAAGGCAATGGTCTTAGAGGCATCGTAGCGACCCTCTAAAAATAATTTGCCAATTTGGATCACCCCATAAGGATGTAGTGTCCATACTACATCTCCTTTATTGATAGGGGCGATGTGGTGAATTTGCACCCCCACATTACCCGCCGGATGCGGTCCGATGAATTTGTGAAATTGCACGTTCTTTACAGAACCAAATATTTTGGAGACCTCTGCTGCGGCATTTAAACCGATGTGAACTTCGCACTTACCTACTTTGCGCAGCACATCGACACCCACCTGAAAAAATTGCTCTTGACCTTTGAAAACAAACTCAAAATCGGGTGCCAGCGGACTGGTATCGAATGTGGAAATGAAAATGTTTTTAGGGGCTACGTCTGGGTTGGCAACAATAGCGTAGGGGCGTTGGATGACCTGAGGCCATACGCCACTGGCAACCATGTGATTTAGCGCATCTTCGGGACTGAGGTTAGCAATTTCGGAAACAGTAAATCTGCGATGCTCAACGTACTCTGTTTGCTTGTCGCACAAAATCACAATTTCTATTGGTTTACGCTTTTCTCCGCGCCTTACCGCTACTACTTCACCACTTACAGGAGCAGCATAGATGACCTTCTCCATTGCCTTGTCGAAAAATAGAGGAGAACCAGCTTTTACAGCATCTCCTTCTTTGACAAGAATTTTGGGACGATATAGACCCGGAAAATCATCAAATTTGATGGCAACTGTTTCGGGAGTGTGTTCCGCAAGTTGGGTAGTTGCTTTACCTGCTAAGTTAATATTGAACCCTTTTTTGAGTTTGATTACTTTTGACATCGTAAAGTAAGTTCTTTTTTAGCATGCAAATCTAATAAAGAGACGCTATCAAAACTAATGATTATATGAGTATGTTTGCTTGGCGTTTATTTTTTACGCATGCTTTTTCGGGTTGATAACCAAGCTTGTATCTCTGCCAAAGAAAATGCGTTGAGAATGTGGCGACGTTCGGCTCCTCCTTTTCGCGCTATTAGCCAACCATAGCGCATGTCTTGCAGTCCATCTATTTCGTGCGCATCTGGATTAATGCTTAGTAAGCAGCCCGCCTCAATAGCGCGATGTACCCAACGCCAGTCCAAATCTAAGCGCCAAGGGTTGGCATTGATTTCTATGACTACTCCATAAGTGGCACAAGCAGCTATAACCTCCTCATAGTCGATAGGATAACCTTCGCGCTGCAGTAACAGCCTTCCAGTAGGGTGCCCCAAAATGGTAGTGTAGGGGTTTTCAATGGCTTTAAGCAAGCGACGAGTGGCTTTTGTTTTATCCATTTTCAACCCCGAGTGAACAGAGGCTACTACATAATCAAAAGTAGCCAGTATTTCTTCGGGATAGTCTAAACTGCCGTCCGCTAAAATATCTGATTCGATGCCTTTTAATATTTTGAAGGGGGCTAACTGTTGGTTGAGTTGTTCTATTTCGGCATGTTGGCGCTGCAGGCGCTCGACACTTAGTCCGTTGGCATAATAGGCTGAAACTGAGTGGTCGGCAATGCCCAAGTATTCGTAGCCCATGTTGCGGGTAGCCTCTGCCATTTGCAGCAAGGTATGCTTGCCGTCGGAGTAGGTAGAGTGGTTGTGTAAGATGCCTTTTAGGTCGTGCCACTCCACCAACCGAGGCAGCTGATGAGCTTTTGCCAAAGCAATTTCAAATGTGCCTTCGCGCAGTTCGGGCGGTACAAAAGGCAAACCAAGTGCTTGATAAACTGCTTCTACCGAGGCAAATTGGTTTTGTTTCTTAACAAGCGTAAAAATGCCTAAGCCACTCCAATGAGCAGGTGCAGCACTGTTTTTGAGATTGATGAGGGCAAATGATTCAGCCGATGTCCACTTGATTTCAGCGGGGATGATGCTACTGCCTGTGTTTTGGTCGAGCAAATACCCGCGCCATGCAAAAGGCGAACAAGCAGTCCAGTCGGTAGCAATGTGGGGGTTGCCGGTAGTCCACAGGTCGAAAGCTACTGGCAAGTCTTCCACAGCAGCCGTTATTTGTAGCCCTTCCACTACTTCCATACAACGGGCGAGCTGTCCTGTAATTGCTATCTGCAAAGGCTTCACTTTTTGCTCTACTAACCGCAGCAGATACGCTGCCCAAGGCTCTGCATCGGCATAGCGCCACTTCTCAGCATTGGCTTGTATAAACTGAATCTGTTCTGCAATGGCTGCTTGTGTTTTTTCGCCAAAACCTTTTAGTTCAGCCACTTTGCCAGAGCGGCAGGCTTCAGCAAGCTCATAGATGCTGGTAATACCCAGCTCTTGCCAAAGTGCACGCACTTTTTTAGCACCTAAGCCTTTGATAGTAAGCATTTCTACTACCCCTTCTGGGGTTTTTGCTTTGAGCTCTTCCAGTTCATCAAAAGAGCCGCTGGTGAGTATTGCCATTGCTTTTGCTGCCATTTGCTCGGTAAGTCCGGCAGCGAGTAGGTTGGCAATATTTACTTCGCTATCGGGTAGTTCGGCTTTTTCCAAAGCAAAAACAGCATTTTGGTAGTTGCGAATTTTAAATGGGTTGGCTTGGTGCAAGTCCATCAGTGCAGCAGCCAATCGGAAGTTTTGAATAATTACTTTTTTAGACATGCTGCTAAAATAACATATCCAAGTCTGTTTCCTCGCTTTAATTTTGCGCTTATGCGCTTAAATTGTTTGCTTGCGCTCGTATTTGTTTTGCTGCTGTTACTATGCGTAGCCGATGTAGCCATAGGCAGCGTATACATTTCGTTTCAGGAACTACTAAGCTTTTTTGGAAAAAGAGCGCAACAAACCAATCATTACCTAATTATCAAAGAGTTTAGACTTCCTAAGATGTGCACTGCCGTATTGGCGGGCGCTGCGCTTTCCGTTAGCGGTTTGCAAATGCAAACGCTTTTTCGCAATCCATTAGCAGGTCCTTATGTACTGGGAATCAGTTCTGGGGCAAGTTTAGGAGTAGCAGTAGTTGTATTAGGAGAAAATTATTGGGGAGTTGCCCCGTGGAGCAACCTCTGGGGCAGCTGGCTGACAATTGGAGCAGCCGTTAACGGAGCAGTGATTGCACTGTTGGTAATGATGCAAATTGCCGCACGACTACCCGCCGGACAAAATACAGCTCTGCTGATTGCAGGGCTCATGCTGGGGAGTGCAGTAAGCGCCTTGGTCGGTTTGTTGGAATATTTCAGCTCTTCGGAAGAGTTGCAACGCTACGTAATGTGGGGGTTTGGTAGCCTCACCGCAGTAGACTGGCAAAAAATGCAAGTGCTTGCTCCTGTTATTGCAACAGCACTGATGTTTTCTATGCTGTACTTTAAACCCTTAGATATGCTGCACTTGGGCGAAGTGTATGCTCAAACAGCGGGATTAGATGTGCGCAAGGTGCGCCGCCACTTAGTGCTTCTTTCGGGTTTATTAGCAGGAAGTATCACTGCATTTTGCGGTCCGATTGGTTTTATTGGGCTGGCAGTACCACAAATGGCAAGGCTGCTGTCGCGAACTTCTCGCAACAATGTATTACTGCCGCTTAGTGCTTTACTGGGAGCTTGTGTTTTGCTATTCTGCGATATACTCTGCTACTTGCCACCTAACGGGCAAGTGCTGCCTATTAATGTCATCACTTCTCTCATTGGTGCACCGGTAGTGATATGGCTCGTTCTCAGGGCTCGCAGATAGCTATTCCAATAGCTCAATAACAAAGCCCATCACTAACACATCGTCTTGCTGGAAACAGTCGCCTTTCCACTCCTCAAATACGTGCTTTATCTGTTTTTCTTGTTCTGCCATAGGCAAAGTGGAAAGCTCTTGCAACATGGCTTTGAATTTTTTTGAAGAGAACTTTTTGCCTGATGCGCCACCAAATTGGTCGCGAAACCCGTCAGAAAAAATGTAGAAGATATTTTTGCCTTGTTGAAGGTCAATGTGATGAGTTGTAAACTGCTGGCTATCTGTATATGGCACACCACCGATAGATTTGCGGTCAGCTTTAATTTCCGTAAATTCATTATTGTGAAAGTAGTACAGAGGGCTTTTTGCTCCGGCAAAACAAAGCTGCCGAGCTTGTATATCTAATGTGCACAAGGCAATGTCCATTCCATCTTGGTTATCAGTATGATTCTGGTTCAACACTGTATTAATACGTTCGTGGAGTTTGCTTAGTATCTCACCTGGGTTTGTTACTTGGTCTGCCAGTACAATTTCATTTAAAAGGTCATAAGCAATTAAAGACATAAATGCTCCCGGCACGCCGTGTCCGGTGCAATCTACTGCTGCAATTAGGCGTAGTCTTTCCAATGAAGCACACCAGTAAAAATCGCCACTGACCACGTCTTTGGGACAATAAAACACAAACACATCGGGAAAAATTTGTCTCAATTTGTCGTAACTGGGCAACATAGCATCTTGAATGCGCTTTGCATAGCGAATGCTTGCCATTATTTTCTGATTCTGTTGCTCTAATAAAGCAGACTTTCGGTGTAGCTCCTCATTTCTTGCTTCTATTTCTTCTTTTTGTTCTTTGATTTGTTTTGTACGAAACGCTACAATTGCTTCTAATCGCGCTTTTTCTTTCCTGAGCCTGATGTTGTAAATTCTTGCTGCAAGAACAACAATCCCAGTAAGGATTAAAAGATAAGTCAAAATAGCCCACCATTGTAAGTAAATAGGGAAGCTTACTTTTAATCGCAATTGCAAAGGCTGGCTGTAAAGAAAAGCACCTTGTTGAATAGCACGAATTTCTAACGTGTAGTTACCACTTTTTAATTGAGAAATGAACAATTCTTGCCCAACAGGTTGCCAAGGTTCGTTGCCTTTCTGCATCAAGCGGTATTCATATCTGACCTTATTTGCAGGATAGGACAATGTGGCAAAAGCAACATGCAAATAGGTACTATGCTCGAAATGATAGATGCTATCTGCATGAAAATACACTTTCTTACCATCATTTTCAATTCGCAGGAATACTGGTTTAGGAGTAGGCTGATTTGTTAGATGCCATTGCTGAGCATAGGCTATGCCATTAGCAGTTCCTACCCAAAGCCGCTTGTCGTTATCGGTCAACAAACAACGATGAGAGATATTTTTAGAAGGCAGCCCATTGGTTTCGTCAAAAAGCCGCATTTCTCCTTTATGATACTGCAAAAGTCCAATATTGGTTCCTAACCAAATGCTACCATTACTACCTTGGGCAATGGCATGTACATCTGTGTCCATTGGCAGCGGTATTCTGCGCGTAGAATCTTCACCGTATTGCCATAAACCATAGCTGCCCCCTATCCAGATGGACTGTTTGCTGTCAATCAGGATATCTTCTACCAAAAACTCTGTTTGCCCTTGTGTTACTAAGGGTTTACTAATGTTGATAAATCTATCGCGGATAGAGTCGTATTGGTATAAATAGGTTGTTATGCCACTTCCTCCGGCTAAAACTCCCTTTGTGGGGCTCACTCTTACAATTTGTACATTGGTAAGAATGCCTTCGCTTTTGCCATAGCGCTTTATGGTAAGTTTTGGCGTAATTCTCACCAGTTCTGCATTAGCACAAACCCATATGTGGTTGTGGTTATCTTTTGTAAAGTGCGTCACTCTGGGTATCATGTGAGACAAATCCAAAGTATCCACTTTGTTAGCCGTTATTCGAAAAACACGAGCATCGGAAGTACCTATCCACAGAGCATCATTGGTTTTTAAAATAGCGAAAATATCTTTTGTATTCAACTGAGTAGCTTGTAGCAGTATTTGCCCTTGGCTCATGATGCGATTATTGATGCTACACAAAATAGCTCCCTCAGTTGCATAAATGGCACCATCCTCCCCTGTTGATATGGACAATACGTAGCTTCGTTCAAAAGGCAGTGTTAAGGGGGCAAAGTAGGTGCGATACAACAAGGCAACTCCTTCATCGGCACAGACCCAGTAGTTACCTGCCTTGTCTGAGATGATGTCATTGATAACTTTGTAGGGCAGGTGGGACATCTTTGCTGGTGGGCTTTCTTGTTGTTTGATATTAACCCGATACAAGCCTTTGTTCCATGTACCCATGAGTAACAAACCAGAGGATTCCAAATGTAAACAAGACACATCGGGGATACCGAATAGCAGCTTTGCCTCTGCAACCTGCCAGTTGGACTCAGAAATTTTTATTTCAAAAACACCTTTTTCAGTTCCTGCCCATAAGGTGTTGCCATTGCTGATAAAAGCGCTACACACTTTAAAAGAAGTGTTTAAGAGTTGAATGGCTACAAATTGCTAAGAGTGCTCATCAAAACGGAAAAGATGACCGCGTTGGGAGGCTACATATAAACTCCCGTCTATGGTTTCGGCGAAAGAAAAGGAGCGGTTCCAACTGGTGGTGCGCTCGGTCAAGGGAAAAGGATAATGCACCAATTTGCCGTTAGGTAATAAGCAAGCGATGGCTTGGTCTTGTCCAATCCATAAGCGCTTTCGTCTATCTTCATACAAGCGCTTAGGTGCAACAATACTATTGCGTTGGGTATCTGGAAATAAGTCTTGGAAGTTAACTGTATCGGGGCGGCATACAATTTTGGTCACTCCTTTGTCATGAGCTACTAATATATCACCATTCTCACGCCTAATAATATGTTTGGTGTAATCACTGGACAGCGCATTTTTGAAATGAAGAAAGCTTTTTCCATCAAAACGCACCATCCCTGCATCGCCTGCAATCCAAGCAAAGCCGTATCTGTCTTGTATAATTGATTTGCTAATATTTGTGGGCAGTCCTTGCTCTACTTGGTAAAGTTGTACTTGGTAATATTGTGCTGCTGTCCATTTTGCAAACCATAGACAAAATAGTAGCACGTAAGTTTTCTTCCCAGAGGAGTACATTACAGCCTTTTTGCGTCCAAATAAATAAAAAAATTGCATAAAAAAACCGCTCCGTGGTTTCGGAGCGGCTGATGTGAGTGAATTGCTTTCACTCTACTGCTCTTGATAGTCCTTAGAACGCATTTTAACTGCCTCTTTAGACTCCTGCATTTGTTCGTATTCTTCTTTGGAGAATACGCGATTGGTTTGAAATACACGCATACCGGTACCAGCCGGAATGAGGTGCCCTACAATCACGTTCTCTTTCAGCCCAGTGAGGTAGTCCGTTTTTCCGCGAATAGCAGCCTCGCTAAGCACTTTGGTAGTTTCTTGGAACGATGCAGCAGAAATCCAGCTCTTAGTACCCAACGATGCTTGGGTGATACCTTGCAAAGTAGGTTTAGATACAGCAGGTTGGGCGTCGCGCACTTTTACCAATTTTAGGTCTTTGCGTTTTAGGCTGGAGTTTTCGTCGCGCAACTTGCGGGCACTTACAATCATACCTTTTTTCATAACGGTAGAGTCGCCTGCATCAATCACAACTTTTTTGTCTAAAATGGAGTCGTTGGCTTCACGGAACGTCCATTTGTCTACAACCTGACCAGGCAAGAAAGTAGTATCGCCCGGGTCGATTATTTCAACTTTTTGCATCATTTGGCGAACAATCACCTCTAAGTGCTTGTCGTTGATTTTCACCCCTTGTAGGCGATATACTTCCTGAATTTCGTTTACCAAATATTCTTGCACAGCCGTAGGACCTTTAATGGCTAAGATGTCGGCAGGAGTGATTGCGCCGTCGGAGAGCGGCATACCAGCCTTCACATAGTCGTTTTCTTGCACGAGAATGTGCTTAGAAAGCGGCACCATGTATTTCATTTGCACTCCCTCTCGGCTTTTGACGTAAATCTCCCGATTGCCGCGCTTGATACCGCCATAGCTTACCTCGCCATCTATCTCGCTCACAATGGCAGGGTTGGAAGGATTACGAGCTTCAAACAACTCAGTTACGCGTGGCAAACCACCAGTGATGTCGCGGGTTTTGCCAATAGCACGCGGAATTTTCACCAGTACTTGACCAGCGCGAATTTGCTGTCCATTTTCCACTACCAAGTGAGAACCTACTGGCAAGTTGCTGCTTGCCTGTTCGCCAGTTTGCGGATTGCGCACCGTGATAGTGGGGTTCTTCGAGCGGTCTTTGGTTTCAATGATAACTTTTTCGCGGTGACCAGTTTGCTCGTCGTACTCTTCTTGGTAGGTAATACCTTCTTCTATGGCTTCAAACTCTACAATACCGTCGTACTGAGACAGGATAACGGCGTTGAAGGGGTCCCAGTAGCATATTTCTTGCCCTTTTTCTACCAAATCGCCTTCTTTTACGCGCAGGAAGGCGCCATATGGCACGTTGTTGCTGATGAGCACCTGCCCAGTTTCCGGATTGACAATGCTCACTTCGGCAGAACGCGCCATCACTACGTCAATAGCTTGACCTTCAGCGTTGGTGGTTGTTACTTTGCGCATTTCTTCAAACTTGATTCTGCCACTATATTTGGCAACAATGTTGGAATCTACGGCAATGTTTGATGCTGTACCACCTACGTGGAAAGTGCGCAAGGTGAGCTGCGTACCCGGTTCACCAATGGATTGAGCGGCAATAACGCCTACTGCATCGCCTATTTGGGCTAACTTACCGGTTGCCAGGTTGCGACCATAACACTTTGCACAAACGCCTTGCTTGGTTTCGCAAGTCAACACTGAGCGAATTTCAACCGATTCAATATTGGTTTCTTCGATACGGCGAGCAATATCTTCATCTATTTCCTGTCCTGATTCTACAATCAGTTCATTGGTAATGGGGTCGTAGATGTCGTGTACAGAAACGCGTCCTAAAATGCGCTCAGAGAGTTTTTCAATTACATCTTCTTGGTCTTTTAGCGCTTCAACTGTTAGCCCGCGCAGCGTACCACAGTCTTCTTCGTTGACTACTACGTCTTGGGCTACGTCTACTAAACGACGGGTCAAGTAGCCGGCATCAGCCGTTTTCAGTGCTGTATCGGCAAGACCTTTGCGCGCACCGTGTGTAGAAATAAAGTATTCTACCACGTCTAACCCTTCTTTGAAGTTAGAAAGAATGGGGTTCTCAATAATTTCACCTACTGAACCTTGCAGGTTTTTCTGGGGTTTTGCCATGAGTCCACGCATACCTCCCAGTTGGCGAATTTGTTCGCGTGAACCGCGTGCACCGGAGTGCATCATCATGTAAATAGAGTTGAATCCGCCTTTGTCTTCTTCTAGTTGCTTGAGCAGGGTGTTGGTAATACTGTTATTAACGCGCGTCCATATGTCAATAATCTGGTTGTAGCGTTCGTTGTCGGTAATCAGACCCATGTAGTAGTTGTTCCAAACGTTATCTACCTCTTTTTTGGCTTCCTCAATCAGCTTGTGTTTAGACTCAGGAATCATGATGTCGTCTAAGCCAATGGAAAGTCCACCCTTGTAGGCAGTCTGAAAACCGAGGTGTTTGATGTCGTCTAAGAATTGAGCGGTACGCGCCATGCCTACGATTTTGAACACCTGCGAAATAATGCCTTGCAGTTTTTTCTTGGTCAGTTCTTCGTTTACAAAGCCCACTTCTTTGGGTACCACTTGATTGAAGATGACCCTGCCGGCAACTGTATCTATCAGCTTGGTTTCTAATTGCTTAGTTTGCTCGTTGCGCACATGTACGCGTACCTTAATAAAGGCGTTTTTATCGAGTTTGCCTTCATTGATGGCAATAATCACCTCTTCGGGCGAGTAGAACGACTTGCCTTCTCCTTTAACGGGATGCTCTGGTGTAGACTTGCGTCCTTTTGAGAGGTAATACAAGCCCAGTACCATGTCCTGAGAAGGTACGGCAATAGGCGCACCGTTGGCTGGGTTGAGAATGTTATGAGAGGCAAGCATGAGCAAAGAGGCTTCCAAAATAGCTTCGTGCCCCAGTGGTACGTGTACTGCCATTTGGTCGCCGTCGAAGTCGGCGTTGAACGCTGTACATACCAAAGGATGCAACTGAATGGCTTTGCCCTCGATAAGTTTAGGCTGAAATGCCTGAATACCCAAACGGTGAAGCGTAGGAGCGCGGTTGAGCAATACTGGATGCCCTTTTAGTACATTTTCTAAAATATCCCACACTACGGGCGACTTGCGGTCTACAATTTTCTTAGCAGACTTAACCGTTTTGACAATGCCGCGTTCAATTAGTTTGCGAATAATGAAAGGCTTGAATAACTCTGCTGCCATGTCTTTGGGCAGTCCGCACTCGTGTAGTTTTAACTCCGGACCTACCACAATTACTGAACGACCAGAGTAGTCTACGCGCTTACCTAACAGATTCTGACGGAAACGCCCCTGCTTGCCTTTTAACATATCGGAAAGCGACTTGAGGGCACGGTTGCCATCGGAGCGCACGGCATTTACTTTGCGCGAGTTGTCGAACAGCGAATCTACTGCCTCTTGCAACATGCGTTTTTCATTGCGCAAAATAACCTCAGGTGCCTTAATGTCTATTAGGCGTTTGAGGCGGTTGTTGCGAATAATGACGCGGCGATACAGGTCGTTCAAATCGGAAGTAGCAAAGCGTCCACCGTCCAATGGTACTAAGGGGCGCAACTCGGGCGGAATTACCGGTACCATTCGGATAATCATCCATTCAGGGCGGTTTTCAAGGCGCATATTGGCACTGCGAAACGCCTCCACTACTTTCAAGCGTTTGAGTGCTTCCGACTTGCGCTGCTGGGAACTGTCGTTAGCCGCCATGTCGCGCAGTTCATAAGAAAGTTCATCCAAGTTGAGGCGGGCAAGCATCATTTCCAATGCCTCGGCGCCCATTTTAGCAATAAATTTATCTGGATGGCTATCGTCTAATAGTTGGTTTTCGCGCGGGAGCGTGTCTAATTTTTCAAGATATTGTTCTTCGGTGAGAAAGTCGCCTTCTTTTAAGTCTTTTAGAATACCGGGCTGAATCACCACATAACGCTCATAATAAATAATCTGGTCTAACTTCTTGCCAGAAAGCCCCAATAAATAACCTATTTTATTGGGAAGCGTGCGGAAGTACCAGATATGAGCCACTGGAATAACTAATTGAATATGCCCCATGCGTTCGCGGCGAACCTTTTTCTCGGTTACCTCAACACCGCAACGGTCGCAAATAATACCCTTGTAGCGTATGCGCTTGTATTTGCCGCAATGGCATTCCCAGTCTTTTACCGGACCGAAGATGCGCTCGCAAAATAAGCCACCCATTTCGGGCTTGTAAGTACGATAATTAATAGTTTCAGGCTGTGTAACCTCGCCGTGAGAACTTTCCAAAATGGATTCAGGAGAAGCAAGACTAATGGTGATTTTAGTAAAGTCGTTGCTAATCTTCTTGTTTTTCTTGAACGCCATGTAGAGTGATGCAGTTTATGCTTTGAACCAGCAAAGGTAGTATAAAAAACTATTTGAAACACATTTGCAAGTTTTTTTCCGATTTTTTTTGAGCTTGTGCCGCTTAAAATTCAGCTTAATAGCGTTGTTTTTCTATAAAACAGGCTAAATTTGCAGTCCTTTTTTTGAGGGCATGTAAATCCGTACCGTCATGAACGAACTGATAAAATTAGTAGAAAAAGAATATACAGCTAAGAGAGCTGGTATTCCTGACTTTAAAGCCGGCGACACCATTAATGTACACGTGAAAATTGTGGAAGGCAATAAAGAGCGCATCCAGCAATTTCAAGGAGTGGTGATTCAGCGCAAAAACACCAATACCAATGGTGAAACTTTTACAGTCCGCAAAATCTCTAATGGTATAGGGGTAGAGCGCATTTTCCCTATTATTTCACCCAGTATTGATAAAATTGAGTTAGTACGTCGCGGTTCGGTGCGTCGCGCAAGACTCTACTATTTGCGCAACTTATCTGGTAAAGCTGCCCGTATCAAAGAGAAATTGAGCTAAATTGGTTAATAGTTTCCCCTTAGGCATTGCCAACAGCCATATCGCTGTTGGCTTTTTTGTTTGTTTTTAAATCAATTGGCAGGGGCAAAATAGCCGAGTACTTGTGTAATGGCACAATTTAAAAGCGACTTTACTTTTTCTACTAAAAAGAGTAGCCGCGTGCATCAACATTTTGCCGGGCGATTGCGTAGGTTCTATCATATCTAGCAGGGAGTTGTTGTTCATGAGGCACAAACAACAACTGGAAAAATTGTATTTTTCAAACACTTAATTGCTTTGCTTGCTCCGATACCCGCTTACAAGTAGGCAATATGAGAGCTATGGCGGCAATACTCGTATTACTTTCAAAAAGCGTTTTCTGTAGCTACCATCTGCCAAAAAGTTGTAGGTAACAGCATTGGTTTTAGCTGAGGAGGAAGCGTGAATGAAGCGTAGGTTTTTCCCGTCGGAAGATGTAACAATTCCTACGTGTCCAGCACGCCTTATGGCAGAGTTGGTGCCTGTGAATACTACAATATCTCCAGCACGTGCTTCTGACAGTTTGACTTCTCTTCCCAAGTGCTTACTGTACAACGCAGACGAGGCGGGCATGGCAATGCCGAAGCATTTGAATACGTAGTGTACAAAACCCGAACAATCGAAGGCTTTGGGTGTTTTGCCTGCATGCCGATAAGGTGTACCCAGTAAAGTTTCGGCAAAAGCAACCAATTGGGTTGCCATGCTGCTGTCTGCTGCTGTTGGCTGTGCCGACAGGGGCAAGGTAAACCACAGGCATAATAGCCCCACTTTCGCACTTGTAGCACTAGTGCTTATGCTCGGTAGAACAACCATTTGGCAATCTCCCGATAAGTAGGTTTCTTGCCATACATCAAAATTCCTACGCGGTAGATACGAGCAGCTACCCAAACCATACTGATAAAAGAAGCAATCAGTATAAGCATAGACACGAACAGTTCCCAGTTAGCGCCTGTAAAAGGCACTCGTGCCATCATTACTACGGGGGCAGTAAAAGGTATCAAAGAAAGCCAGAAAGCCAGCTGTCCATTGGGGTTGGCAATTACTGCCGAAAGAGAAATGATAGCAAAAATTAGCGGAACGGTAATAGGCAGCATAAACTGCTGACTGTCTGTTTCACTGTCCACAGCTGCCCCAATAGCAGCAAACATAGCCCCATACATGAGGTAGCCGGCAAAAAAGAAGAATAAAAAAGCTGCAAGGGTAACAGGCAGGTTGATGGAGGCAATGGCTGCCATGGCATTGCTTATTTCTATGGCATTTTCCATTTCAGGGTTTTGCCGGAGTTGCTCTATCTGACCTTTTGTGCGTGCCTCTGCCACTTTATCTAATCCAAAAGCAATAGAAACAGCGCTTGTAATGCCTATGCTCAGCACTACCCATATGAGAAATTGCGTAAGGGCAACTGCCCCAATGCCAATAATTTTACCCATCATTAAATCAAAAGGGCGCACTGAGCATATGAGCACCTCAACAATGCGATTGGTTTTTTCTTCCATCACCCCTCGCATAATTTGCGCGCCATACAGAAAAATGAAAATGTAAATAAAAAATGCCCCTATGTAACCAACCACCATAGCTGCTCCCGAACTACTCTCTTGCTCTCCCTCTTTGCCAATTTTGATAGTGGCAATATCTACCTGCGCACGGATGCTGTCTAACTGCTCTTGCCGAATGCCGGAGCGCATCATGCGCAACTCTTCAATTGCTTGCCGAATGGTGCGTTCTAAGGTAGACTTGGTAACTGGTGCTAAGCTCTCCTCCGAAAAGTAGGTAAAACCCTTTGGCTCTGAAAGGTTGATGTCGGGGATGAGCAATACTCCATCATATTGTTTCTTTTTCAATGCAGCTTTTGCCTCATCTAAGCCAACAGAAAGTTCAGTAAAAGTGAGCGTGCTGGTATTTTCAAACCGATTGCGGAACAACCCGCTTTCGTCTAAAACAGCAATATGCTTGTGCTCATCGGAGGCAAAAACAGTAATTAGTGCCGGCACAAACAGTATAGCGCCAAATAGGATAGGTCCTAAAATGGACATAATCAGGAAGCTCTTTTTGCGTACGCGAATGAGGTACTCGCGTTGTACAATCAGCCAAATATTGCTCATAGGTCAAACAGTAGGGGGTTGCATGTTGGCAGTTGCTACTACTCGTATAAAAATTTCCTGCATATTAGGTATTTGTTCATGGAACGATACAATATTTGCCTGTGCCATACAGGCTCTGAGCAGTCCGTTGTTGCTACCTTGGTGAATCTTTACAAGATGCCTGTATATGCCACCTTCAAGAGATTCAGTTTGTAGTATTTCGTAACCATTTTCGGTAAGTGTAACAGGCGCGTCTGTTTCTATGACAAACGTATGCGTTTTGTATGCATGCTTGATGTCCGATTTTTTACCTTCTAAAACCTTGCGAGAGCGATTAATCAACCCTACGTAGTCGCAAAGCTCTTCCACAGTATCCATGCGGTGTGTAGAAAATATGATAGTGCTGCCTTGCCGGCGCAGTTCTAGAATCTCGTCGCGAATAAGAGCTGCATTTACAGGGTCGAAGCCAGAGAAAGGTTCATCCAAAATAATTAAAGCAGGCTGATGCACTACGGTAGCAATAAATTGAACTTTCTGCTGCATGCCTTTGGAAAGGTCTTCCAAGTTTCTGCCTGCCCATTCCATCAGGTTCAGTCGCTCCAACCATGCGCGGATGCGCTTACGGGCTTCCGATTCTTTCAAACCACGCAAGCGGGCTAAGTACATCAGTTGTTCGCCCACTTTTGATTTGCGGTACAAGCCCCGTTCTTCTGGCAAATAGCCCATTTGTTGGTGATGAATGGGTGCCAATGGTTCTCCTTTGAAAATAACCTTTCCCTCGTCAGGAGCAGTAATTTGCGTGATAATGCGAATAAGCGAGGTTTTGCCCGCACCGTTCGGTCCTAATAATCCGTAAATTTGACCTTCTGGTACGGCAATGCTAACATCTTGCAATGCCGTATGCTCGGCATAGCGTTTAACTAAATGAATTGTTTCTAAGATATTCACTGCATTTCCGTAGATTATAAAAGCAAAATGTATTACAGGTATGCAAAAATATCATTTCTTTTGGTTGATAATGCAACTATTACTTTCCGGGTGCCAAAGTAGTTGTACTAGCCACTCTGACAATCGCTCTCACTCATCTGTTGCCAATTTGGAACCAGAAGTGCCCTATCCCACTGCGCAAGCACGTGTGCTATTGCCTGCCGGGGCTTTACTTGGAGAGGGAGCTTATTGGCATCATCAGCAACAAAAACTTTGGTGGGTTGATATTGAACAAGGGAAACTACACATTTTCAACCCTGCTAATAGCAGTGTGCAAACCTATGAAATGGGGCGCCGCATAGGTACTGTTGTGCCTGACAAAGCAGGCAATGCCATTGTAGCCCTCCAAGACGGTATTTTTCGCTATGAATTGGAAAGCCACCGCTTTCAGCTATTAGCTGCCCCCGAGAAGGATAAGCCCGGCAACCGCTTCAATGACGGCAAGTGTGACCCTCAAGGACGGCTCTGGGCGGGCACAATGGCTATTGATGCATCTGGCAAAAGTGGAGCATTGTACTGTCTGGAAGCTAACGGCAAAATCTCCAAAAAAATAGATAGTGTCGGTATTTCTAACGGAATTGTATGGACAGCCGACGGCTCAAAAATGTACTATATCGATACTCCCACTCGGCAGGTGCGTGCTTATGACTACGACCCAGCCACAGGGACTATTCGCTTCAATCGAGTGGCAGTGCACATACCCGACGGAGCAGGATACCCCGACGGTATGGCAATTGATGCACAAGGAATGATCTGGGTAGCTCTATGGGAAGGCAGCGGCATTATGCGCTACGACCCCTCAACAGGTAAACCGTTGCTCAAGGTAATCACACCCGGTGCATGGCGCGTTACTTCTTGTACCTTTGGAGGCAAGCAGTTAAATGAACTTTACATCACCACTGCTTCTATCGGATTGAATGAAGCACAAAAGCAACAGTATCCTAACAGTGGGCATTTGTTCATTATTCCATTAGACAGCATTCGTGGCGTGCCGCTGCCGGTTTTTGCTTACTAATTGGCGTACTTTAAATTTTCGACAAATTCAATCAAATCTCTTATCTGATTGATAATAGTAGCATTATCGGAAACTTGGATATCCTGCCCTACTACCTGATAGCCACTTAGCAATAAATGCGCTTGCGGGAAGCGTTTACACAACGCATCTACATAAGCCTGAACAGTATCCTCAGGTGGTACAGAGGTAATTACGGTGAGCAAATAGTCGGGCTTGTGGATATCATACACTTGTGCTAAATCGCTCAAAGGAGTGCTCTGTCCTAAGTAAATTACCTTGTGCCCCCGCGATTTGATGATGTAATAACTAAACAGCAAGCTAATTTCGTGCAGTTCGCCTTCTGGCAAAAATAGCATAAACTTTTTCTGATAAGGACGTGCTTCAAATTGTCCGTCTATGGCTACAATAATTTTTTGGCGGATTAAATTGGTGATAAAGTGTTCTTGTGCCGGATTGATGGCATCGGTTGTCCAAAGGGTGCCAATTTTGACCAAAAACGGGTAGATGATATTCATCATCGTTTTCTCAAACCCGTATTGCAAAATGTTGGTAGCCATGATTTTCTCAAATTGCGCTTCGTCCAAGTCTATCATGGCAAGGGTAAGGGCGTTAATCTGATTATCATAACTACCCGACTTGTGAATAGTCTCCATCACTTTGGCACGAATTTCTTCGTGGCTCATGCGGGCTATTTTGGATATTTTGATGCCATGATTATTTAGCAAAGCGATATTGAGCATCATTTTCAGTTCCGAAGTGCTGTAAAGCCTAATGTTTGTATCGGTACGCTCTGGTTTAAGAATACCATATCGCTGCTCCCACATCCTGATGGTATGTGCTTTAATACCCGTCAGGTTTTCTAAGTCTTTAATAGAATAGCTGCTCACGTTCATACCCAAGTCCAATCAGAGCGCTTATCTTTTATAAGCCGCTTGTTAGTAAAAGTTTGATGAAAGTTTAAAGTGCAAGCGTTTTTTCTTGCTCTATTAGTACAACATACCTACAAGCAAATTGTTTAACGAAATGATGCTTTTAAAAATTATTTCTCGGTTACCAAAGACAAGTGCTACTGCTATTCAATCTGCGGCGCCATATATGCCTCAAAGGCGCTAAACAAGCCCAAGTTTATAGTACGCACAGGCACACTATAAAGCAACCCAAAAGAACATTATTTTACAAACTACCTAAACAAAATTACATAAATTTTGGGGCGTAAGTAAAATTTTTTGCATCACCATTGGGTTTAGTGTTGCAATAGCTAACTATCGTTTTGCAAGCAAGGGTGCATGCAAACGTTTAGCTGAATTACATTGCTGCTTTGCTCACTAAAACACTGGCTGTCATTATTCTTTTTTTGGGATTGAGCCGAAAATGGTGTTCCACAAGCTCGCGCCAGTAGTTTAAAAATTGCCAATTAAAGCAGCTACTAGCCCTGTCCACCCACACTGATGTGAAGCCCCGAGCCCTCTTCCTGTGTCGCCATCGAAGTATTCGTAGAATAAGATGTAGTCGCGGAAATGGGGGTCTTGTTGCATTTTTTTGTTATTGCCAAAGATAACTCTTTCACCTTTTTCATTTCTGGTGAATAGTCTGATTAGGCGTTTTTTCAAATCCTCGGCAATTTCTTTGAGTGTGTGCATATTGCCACTTCCGGTGGGGTATTCAAATGTTTGCGTGTCGCCGTAGTAGTCATAAAATTTCAGCAACGACTCAATGATGAGATAATTGATTGGAAACCACACCGGACCGCGCCAATTAGAATTACCGCCAAACATAGATGAATCGGATTCGCCGGGCAAGTATTCTACTGTGTAGGCGCGGTCTTTGAAATAGTAAACATATGGATGTTTCTGATGATATTTAGACAGGGAACGAATACCGTAGTCGGAAAGGAACTCTTCGGGGTCTAACAGGCGGCGCAAAATGCACTTGAGGCGGTGTATGCGCAAAAGGGATAGCATGCGGCTTTCTCCGCGCCCAAGTTGATACCAGCGAGAAATGAGGCTTGCAGCAGAAGGTTTATTGCGCAGCACCCACTCCAACCGGCGGCGGAAGTCTGGCAGTTTTTCAATGAGCTCAGGGGTTAGCACTTCTACTGCCACAATGGGCATAATGCCTACAATAGAGCGCACTTTGAGGTGGTGACTGCGATGATTAGCAGGATGAAGGATATCGTAGTAAAATTCGTCTTCTTCGTCCCAAAGGTCTATGTGTTCTGAGCCCATGTTGAACATAGCCGCTGCAATAGCCAAAAAGTGCTCAAAAAATTTAGATGCCATTTCTTGGTAATAAGGCTTAATCTGCGCCAGTTCTAAGGCGATTCGCAGCATATTGAGGCAATACATAGCCATCCAACTAGTAGCATCGGCTTGTTCCAAATAACCACCCATAGGTAGGCTTGTACTGCTGCGGTCGAACACGCCAATATTGTCTAATCCTAAGAAGCCTCCTTCAAAAAGATTATTGCCTTCGCGGTCTTTCTGGTTAATCCACCACGTGAAATTCATTAACAGTTTTTGAAACACAATTGATAAAAACTCTGTGTCGCCAACACCATTGTTAGCCTCTTTTTCTATATTGTAAACTTTCCATGCACCCCAAGCATGAACAGGTGGATTAACGTCGCTAAAATGCCATTCATAAGCGGGGATTTGCCCGTTGGGGTGCATGTAGTACTCTCTGAGCATTAGTACCAATTGTCGTTTGGCAAATGCAGGGTCTATTTTGGCAATAGGGACGCAGTGAAACGCTAAATCCCATGCTGCATACCAAGGGTATTCCCACTTGTCGGGCATGGAAATGAGGTTAGAGTTATACAAGTGTTTCCATTTGTGGTTGCGTCCGGTTTTGCGTTCTTCGGGCAGGTTGTTGCCATGAATGGGGTCGCCGTTCAGCCATTGTTCTACGTTGTAGTAATAGTATTGTTTGTTCCACATCATGCCAGCAAAGGCTTGCCGTTGGATATCAAAAAGTTCGGTGTTGTGTTCAAGTCCTTTTTGAATGTCTTCGTAGAAAA
Source organism: Bernardetiaceae bacterium (assembly GCA_025056255.1). Classification (GTDB taxonomy): domain Bacteria; phylum Bacteroidota; class Bacteroidia; order Cytophagales; family Thermoflexibacteraceae; genus Rhodoflexus. The sequence goes on from JANWVT010000005.1 coordinate 82,026, forward strand.
GGTCTGCCTCATACTTGCGGAGGTTAAAAATATTGTCGAAATTGTGAAAGGGCTCTTGTAGCGACACATGGTTGCACAAGCGCAAACGGATGGTGTGGCTTTTGCCAGCTACAATAACAGTAGGATAGTGCAGGGCTGCCTTAGTGCCTTTTTGTTCAGGGTTTTTAAATCGCTTGTCACCAGTAACGATATAGTCGTTGATAGCGTCTTTGGGAAAGGGTCGGTCAGGTTTAACTGCATCGGCTAAGTGGCGCAAACGGCGGTGATTGGTTTCGTTTTCACAAAACAACAGCTCTGGCTTGCCCTCGTAGTATAGCCGCAACTCTCCTATATTTTTATGATGAATATGTAGGCATTTGTCTTCAGGGTCGGCAAACAAGGTTGGCTTGTACTTCCATTCCCAAGTTTCATAGCCCCACGACCATGTGTTGCGGAACCAAACAGTAGGTAAAAAATGCAACACAGCATCGGTGTCGCCGCGATTGATAGCGGTTACTCTAATCAGGATATCCTCGGGCTCGGCTTTGGCGTATTCAATGAAAATATCGAAATAGGCGTTGTTGTCAAATATGCCCGTATCCATGAGTTCATACTCGGGTTCTTTGCGGCTGCGGCGTTTATTTTCCTCCACTAGTTGCTCATACGGAAATCTGCTTTGTGGATATTTGTAAAGCATTTTCATGTATGAATGAGTGGGCGTGGAGTCGAGGTAGTAGTACAGTTCTTTTACGTCCTCGCCATGGTTGCCTTCATGATTGCCCAGTCCAAAGAGGCGTTCTTTGATAATAGCGTCTTTGCCGTTCCAGAAAGCATGTGCTAAGCAGACGGTTTGTTTTGTGTCTGAAAAACCTCCGATGCCATCTTCGCCCCAACGATAGGCTTTGCTACGTGCCATATCATGTGTAATGTATCCCCATGCATAACCGTGTTGGCTGTAGTCTTCTCGAACAGTTCCCCATTGTCTTTCAGAAAGGTAAGGTCCCCAACGTTTCCAACCAGTATTATTATGAGTAATTTTCAGACGAAGCGCTTCTGGATTATTAGCTGTCATGTGTTGAAAGATTGTTGATACAAATATAAAAAGCAGATGAGCTCAATTGGTGATAGTTTGCGCATATTTACGGAAATTCCTAGGTTTTAAACAAATGAAGCATTTGATTAATGTATGGATGCTGTTGGCATTTACAAACAGCTACTGGGCAATTGCACAACCAAACTTGCAAGGGCGATATGCTGCAAGGCTCGATACGTCTTGGGTAGAACTGCTCAAATTAGACTCTACTTTTGTGTTAGATGTAAAATATGCTACGCAAAACAATTTCACGGGCGAGGTGCTTTATGATTGTGGAAAAGTTTTTTTGCGGAGAAAAGTAGCGGAGGATTTGGTCCAAGCGCATCAGACCGTAAAAGCACAGGGATATCGCATGAAGATTTTTGACGGATATCGTCCTCTTTCTGTACAGTGGCGTATGTGGCAAAAAACACCCAACAAAAACTATGTGGCAGACCCGCGCAAAGGCTCGATGCACAACCGCGGCTGTGCAGTAGATTTAACACTAGTAGATGCCTCCGGAAAAGAGCTCGATATGGGAACCCCCTACGATTTTTTTGGCAAAGAAGCCCATTTAGACTACCCACACAACAGGCAAGTACAAGAAAACCGAAAGATATTGCAAAATGCTATGAAAAAGCATAACTTCCGTACTATTAAAACAGAATGGTGGCATTTCTCGCACCGCAACCTATATCCAATCAGTAATTTTCCACTTCCTTGTCAATAGTTTCAACAATCGGTTTTGTAAGATGTCATCATTATTGAAAAACATTAGCACATGCTTAGCTCTGGCAAGCATACTGGCTTGCAGCAATGCGGAAAAAGTAAAGAACGACTCCGTACCTGTCTCCGAGCCGCACCCTTTCGACAAGAAGTTGCCGTTAGAGAGAATTAAACTGCCGAAAGGATTTACCATTAGCGTTTACGCCGAAGTACCCAATGCTCGGTCTATGTGCCTTTCTCCTTCGGGGATTCTGTACGTAGGCAATCGGCAAGGGGATAAAGTGTATGCTGTTATCGACAAAGACAAAGACTTCCGCGCCGATGAGGTAAAAGTAATTGCCTCGGGTTTAGACATGCCAAACGGAGTAGCTTTTCGCAATGGCAGTTTGTATGTGGCAGAAGTAAGCCGCATTTTGCGCTTCGACAACATCGAGGCTCATTTAGACAACCCTCCTAAGCCAGTGGTGGTGTACGATAAGTTTCCAACTGACAAACATCATGGCTGGAAATTTATTGCCTTCGGACCCGACGATAAGCTTTACGTGCCAGTAGGTGCGCCCTGTAATATTTGCGAACGCTTAGACAAGCCCATTTATTCCACCATTACCCGCATCAACCCCGACGGAACGGGCTTTGAAATCTACGCACACGGCATCCGCAATAGTGTAGGCTTCACATGGCACCCCAACAGCAAAGACCTTTGGTTCACCAGCAACGGACGAGATATGATGGGCGACGACATCCCCGGCGATGTACTCCATCATGTGCCGCGAGCTGGCATGCACTTTGGGTATCCCTATTGCCATCAGGGCAATATCCCCGACCCTGAGTTTGGCAAAAAACGCCCTTGCTCCGACTTTCCACCACCTACGCAAGTGCTCGGTGCCCATGTAGCAGCCTTGGGCTGCCGATTTTACGATGGCAACATGTTTCCCGACACCTACAAAAAACATCTGTTCATTGCAGAACATGGCTCCTGGAATCGTTCTAAAAAATCGGGCTATCGCGTTACTTGGGTGCGCATTACCCCCGACAACCGCTCTGCTGGCTATGAGCCTTTTGCAGAAGGCTGGCTGGATGAAGCCACTGACCAAGCATGGGGGCGCCCCGTAGATGTGCAACTGCTACCCGATGGCTCTATGTTAGTCTCCGATGACTACGCCAACGTAATCTATCGGATTGCTTATAAAGGGTAATTTGCTTAGCCGTTGGCAATACCAAACCTTGTGGACATAACCCGAGTCCGCAAGGTTTTGTATTAACGAAATGCTGCTGTTGCACATATGGAAAACGTACATGCCTGCACACACGCAGCGGTAAAAAGATTTTGGAGCGCAGAGGGCAGTAAACTCCGAAATTTGAAACGCTCAATCCAAATTCCTTATGCGGCTGTTTCATCTCCACGAAGCAAAGGTGGGTGAAGGCTGACAAGGCAAGTTTACTTGGCACACAAGTACTCAACAAGCCGCCCAATGGTCAATAGACCTTCACTTGGAAAATAAAATCCTGCATTTTTTTCAACTGTGCAGTGCGTTTCTGTCCAGCAAGTTTACTTTGCTTAGGCAAATCGAACAGCTCGTCTAACTGCTCAGGAAGACTGTCTTTCAAAGTTCGCCAAACAGTAGAAGATTTGAGCGCAAAGGCAACTCCTTCTGCACCAGACAGCTTGCCCGATACTACGCCAATGATATTTCCGCTGTCGTCGAATACAGGGCTACCGCTATTACCCGGATTGACTGGAATAGAAATCTGGTAGGCAATAGAATCTCCTTCAAAACCTGTGCGTGCACTAATGCTTCCCTCGCCATACACAATATCATTTTTAGGATACGCCAAGGTAAATACCTCTTCTCCTAAATCTACTGTGCCCTTTTTAAGGGTGTATGGAATTTTTCCGAAAGAGCGGAAAGTGCTGTCTGTAATTTTGAGGACAGCCAAGTCGGTGCGTTCATCGCCAAAAGCGAGTTCTACCTTGTAGCGCAAGCCGGGCTGCGTAGTGGACTCAATGAAAACTGAATCGGCTTTGGCTACCAAATGATAACTGGTAATCAGATGTCCTTTTTCTGAAATAGCAAAACAAGTTCCTTCAAAGCGCTGCGGGGCTGTCATGGTGCGCGGCGCAAATCGGCTAAGGGTGTCTTTGCTGTTTTTAATGTCGCGTTTAATTTGGTCTAATTCGCGACGCAACAGTTTAAGGCTGCTTTGTTGGCTACGTTCCATATTCCTCAGGTAGCCGAGAGTAAACAAGGTGCTCAGTACAGTAATTAAAGCTACGCTGGCTGCTATGGCAATAGTGGGTAAGTATTTGGAAACGTAATGACGCCATATTTGTCGGTTTTTATAGACTTTAAGAGCAGCTTGCTGTTCGATGGGGTCTATTGCTGCATGGAATTGGTCGAGTTTGGTACGAAGCAGGCGGCGTTCTTTCAGTTCGTCCAAATAATTTCTAATTTGCTGATAATCAGCAACTTGCTGAGCTAATATAGGGTTTTCGGCAAGTTCTTTTTCAAAGGCAAGATACTCGCCAGCCTCCATATCGCCTTCTACATATCGTTCAATTTTGCTCCAAACCAAAAATTGCTCATCAGTCTTCATTTCAGCTCATTAATTATTTTCTTTAAGCGGTTAAAGCATTTGTATTTCTGTGTTTTAGCATTGTCAGCATTGGTATAGCCCATTTTTTCAGCTATTTCAGCCATGCTCATTTCATGCAAATAGTAGTCTTCCAAAATAGTACGACAGGGTTCGCCTAAGCGTTGCATAGCTGATTCTACCATTACTAGCCGTGCTTCTCGTTCTATGCTGACACTATCTTCTACAAAAGGGATAAACTCCTCAATATCTTTTAAATCTGTTTTAATTTTTTTTGCCTGCAGGCGTTTTAACCAGTGGTTGCGGCTAACTGAGTACAGAAAGGTTTTAATGCTGCATCGCAACTGGAAATCAGGGCGCTGTACGTTTTCATACAGTACGATAAAAGCTTCCTGATAAACATCTTTGGCTTCATCTTCTGTGCCATTGTTTAGTACTACTAAGTGTAGTACCATCGGAAAATGAAGTTTATACAGGCGGCTCATAACTGCCTCATCGTTTTCTCGAAGAGCTTTAATAAAAGTCTCTTCATTAAGCAAGGCAGTTCTTTTCATTACTCTTTCCATTAATACGTTTCAATCGAAATAAGTAACCCCCAAAGAAAAAACTTTTGTCATAATTTTGTATCACAACCTTTCCAATGAACTTGCAGCGAATTCAACATACCAATATAGTCAAACAAAAGGCAGCAGCGCTTGGCTTCGATTTTTGCGGCATATCAAAAGCTGTGTTTTTAGAAGAAGAGGCGCCTCGCTTAGAACAATGGCTCAACGCACGCATGCATGGGCAAATGAGCTATATGGAAAATCATTTCGACAAGCGTTTAGACCCGCGCTTGCTAGTACCGGGGGCAAAATCTGTTGTTACTTTGCTTTATAATTACTACCCTACTAAAAAAATTTTGTACCAAAACGAGGACCTGAAAATATCTAAATATGCTTACGGAACAGACTATCATTTTGTTATCAAAGACAAATTGAAGGCTTTGTTACAGGCTATTAGGCAGGAAATAGGGGAAATAGATGGACGCGTTTTTGTGGACTCTGCTCCTGTAATGGATAAAGCATGGGCAGCCCGAAGCGGCGCCGGTTGGATGGGTAAGCATACTAACATCATTAACAGGCAAATGGGCAGTTTTTTTTTCATTGCCGAACTAATTACAGATCTAGAATTAGAGCCAGATGCTCCTATTAAAGACTATTGTGGTACTTGCACCCGTTGCATAGATGCCTGCCCTACTGAGGCTATTGTAGAACCTTATGTAGTGGACGGGAGCAAATGCATCTCCTACCTCACTATTGAACTGAAAGATAACATACCCGAAGAGTTTGCTGGCAAAATGGAAAATTGGATTTTTGGCTGCGATATTTGTCAAGACGTATGCCCTTGGAATCGGTTTGCTAAACCGCACCGCGAGCCAGCATTTGAGCCTCATCCGCAATTGGAACACATGAAAAAAGATGATTGGAAAGAACTCACCGAAGAGTTATTTCAAGAATTGTTTAAAAAATCGGCTGTGAAACGCACCAAACTGAAAGGTTTGCAGCGCAACATCGCTTTTGTTACAGCTACTCATCAGCCAGAATGATACTGTTGTTAGACTATTTGAGTTTTCGTATGCAACGCATCTTTGCCAAATTCGGTTTGCTGTTTGCTTTTACTATGCTAGGGCGCTTGGGGGTGTTGGCGCAAGAAGTGCAAATAGAAATTCCTAAAACCGAGATTAGCACCAACGAGTCGCTGCAAATTAAAATATCGGTTGTAAACGGAAAGATAAACGAGTACAGCATTTTTCCGGTTATTAGAGGTTTTACTAAATCGGATATTTCTTCTGGCGAGCAGCAAGTAATTATGGGCGGGCGCCTAACGCAAATTGCCAATGTAGTACAAAATTATCGCCCTTTGAAAGAAGGTACGTACAATGTTCAACCGTTTACCATGATGGTAAACGGCAAACAAGTTCGTTTTTTGGGCACCACTGTTACTGTTACGGCTGCCACTTCGGCATATGACTTTTGGGCTTCTCCCGATTTAGAACCAGAGGTGGATTGGGTACGAGAAGATGTCTTTTTAGCGGTTGCTACCGATGTGAAGGAAATTTATGCTGGCCAGGCAGTTAACGTAGTTATTTCTTTTTATGCATTGCAAAGTAGCCCTTACTTGCTCAAATTTCCCGATAATTTATTTCAACTACTTTCAGCAGCTGTAAAAAAACTCAAACCAGAAAATTGTTGGGAAGAAAATTTTAATATAGGCGGACAAATTGTTCCTACTACTGTCAAAATTAAAGGCAAAGACTATCAGCAATATAAGATTTACCAGTCTAGTTACTACATTAACCAGCCGGGCGAAGTTACCCTACCTGCTATCTCTTTGCCATTGATAAGGCTGCGTCCGGGTAATTATGGGCGCGAAGAGAAACGCAACTATACCTCTAAACCTATTACCATTCGCGTAAAGCCATTGCCTCCCCATCCGATGCGAGAGAAAATAGCCGTAGGAAAGTTTAGGTTGGAAGAAAAAGTGAGCCAAACAACTGTAAAAACGGGGCAAAGTTTTAATTATGATTTCCACATTATTGGGCAAGGCAATTTTTCTTTCCTGCGCGAACCCGACACGCGCCGTACGCTTTCCATAGAAATGTATCCTCCCAACGTGCAACAACAGATTAATCGCGAAAATGGGCGGGTGTTGGGCAGTAAAAAGTTTTCCTACATGATCATAGCCAATGAACCGGGCAACTACAACATGGCAGACTATTTCCAGTGGATATTTTTCAACATTGAAACGCAGAACTATGATACCCTGAAGCCTAAAATTAGTGTGCGGGTAGAAGGAGAGAGCCGTACAGATAAAATAATTGGCAATACCAGTAGCGGAGCTTATTACGACAACATCTACTTATTAGACAACCACCTGACAAGTCTAGACGATGCTTCACAATGGAAATGGATACTGAGCTTTGCACTGGGAGGGTCGGCAATTATTGGGCTCATACTGGCGGCAGGTTCATGGTTCAAACGAAAAAAGGATAAATTACCCAAAAATTATGAGTTATGAAACTGCAATACAACGCGCCCATAGTGCTGACTTTTGCTTTCATCTGTACGTTTTTAGTAGTGCTGCAAGGTATGGGAATTAACCTCATGCCACTTTTCAGTGTTGCCGGAACAATAGACTTGACCAATCCCATAGACTTTTTTCGCCTGTTTTCGCACGTACTTGGGCATGCAGACTGGGGGCATTTGCTTAATAATTTAACCTTTATACTGCTGTTAGGTCCTATTTTGGAAGAAAAATATGGCTCTTTGGGGCTGCTGCTAATGATGGTGATTACAGCATTTGTTACTGGTGTGTTGAACGTTTTCTTTTTTTCCTCAGGGCTTTTAGGGGCAAGTGGTATTGTTTTTATGATGATTTTGCTTAGCTCTATTGTCAATTTGCAACGAGGGCGCATACCACTGACTTTTGTGCTAGTAGTAGTGCTTTTCTTAGGAAAAGAATTTATCAACATGTTTGAGCATAACAACATTTCCGAATTTGCTCATATTATGGGAGGCATTTGCGGTGCAGTATTTGGTTTTAATTTTCGCCGCCGCTATGCCTAAGGGGCTTGATATGGCAAAGGTATGAGCCATGAGCAACGGCTCATACCTAATTTATTGGTTACTTTACAGGGGGCATGGTTTCTACTAAGGCAATGTCTGCTTCATTTACCAATTTTTGGTAGGCAGCCCATTCGTTGGCAAACAGTTCATTGGCTCGCTGCACTAATTTATCTACTGCTTCTACTGCACGACTGATAGCCGCTTGTTCGGTGCTACCGGGCATTCCTTGGGTAGTACGGAAATATGACATTGCCTCGCCGATAAGCGCCGTTACCGCATCTGGACGACGTACAATGCCTTGCAGTTCGCTGTCGCCGCTAATGGTTTTGTTCAAGTCTGTGAGCTTTTTGCGAAGTTCTTCCCCTGCTTTTTTGACTGCTTTGGCTTTGTCATCGCTGCGCTCGCCAAGCAAGCGGCTGATTTGCCCTATTTTGTCTTGGCTGCTGCGGATGTTGTCGGCTACGGCAGTGGCGCGGCTTATGTGTTGCATTAGTTCCTGTTGCATTTTCTCGCGAGCAGCCAATATTTCGGGAGTGGTTTCATAACGAGGGTCGTGCAATACATTCACTTTGGCGGAATCCTTTACGTTGGCATAGCTAATGCGAACAGTATAAGTGCCGGGTAAGACTGTTCCGCCGACTGGCTCAGGCGCATTGGGGTTAGTTGGTTTAGGCTGATTGGGCATCCGCACGCCTTTGCGAGTAAAGTTCCAATAAATGCGGTTGATGCCCGGCTTGCCTCCTGCCCTAAAGGTGCGCACTACTTCCCCATTAGATGCCAGTATTTCTACTTTCACTGTATCGGTTTTGGTTTTAGCGTCTTTGGGGTTCATGACAAAGCTAATCATGGCGCCGCGCTGGCGGTTTTCGCCAGTGTACACATTGTCGGGCGTAAACTCGTGCATACCTGCCGGAAAGCGATAGTGCGCCATGTAAGCATCGGGGATTTCGAATACTTTTAAGGTTTTGTCTAGCACACTCACTCCTTCTCTGGCAATGGCACGCAGCGGGCGGATGTCGTCGATAATATATGCCGAGCGCCCAAAGGTACCAATAACAAGGTCATGTTCCCGAGGGTGAATCACCATGTCGTGAGTAGAAACGCTGTGCGGATAGCCTTGTGTCCATTTAGTCCAGTTTTTACCACCGTCAACCGATACATACAGCCCAAACTCTGTTCCCAAGAACATCAGGTTGGGCTCTCGCAGGTCGTACAAGAACGAGAGGGCGTAGCCTTTCACGTTGGCAGCCAAGCGTTCCCATGTTTTGCCATAGTCTTTGGTGCGGAATACGTAGCAGTTCCAATCGTCGCGGCGGTGGTTGTCCAGTATCACCACTGCTTCTGCTTCGTTGGTAGGGGAGGGCTGTATTTGCGGAATCCAAGTGTTTGCTGGTACGCCTTTGACATTTTTAATCAGGTTAGTCCATGTTTTGCCGCCATCGGTGGTGAGTTGTAGGTTGCCGTCGTCTGTTCCTACCCAAATAACGCCTTTTTTTACTGGACTGGGCGCAATAGCAAGAATAGTGCAATGGTTTTCTGCTGCTGTAACGTCGTAGGTAAGCCCGCCGCTCTCGGTTTGTTTCTGCTTAGCAGTGTCGTTAGTAGTTAAGTCGGGTGAAATAATTTCCCAGCTGTCGCCCCGATTGGTACTTTTATGCACAAATTGGCTGCCGTAGTAAATAGTTTTATCGTCGAAGGGGTCATGTGCAATGGCAGCGTTCCAGTTGTAGCGAAGTTGTACCTTTGGGTCGGGATGTTGTGGGCGAATGAACTTAGTAGCCCCTGAAACCAAATCGTAGCGCACCAAGTTACCACCCTGCGACATGGAGTATCCGTAGCGATTGTCGCTGCGGTCGGGCAATACGTCGAAGCCGTCGCCAAAGCTGGTTTCCTCCCATTCATAATTGCGGATGCCACCCATGCGCCAAACTTGGCTGGGTCCTGCCCATGAGCCATTGTCTTGCATGCCGCCGTATACTTTGTAGGGGATGCTCATATCTACGTTGATATGATAGAATTGGCTCAGCGGAAGATTTTCTGGGAAGAACCAAGTTTGTCCGCGGTCGCGGCTAATAGCAAGCCCACCATCGTTGCCGTCAATAATGTAGTCGGGGTCGTTGGGGTGAATCCACCAAGCATGGTGGTCGGAGTGAATTTGGTTGCTCAGCAAGGGGCGGAAAGTTTTACCGCCGTCTTCACTGACCGAAACGTCGGAGTACAGGTTGTAGATGCGGTTTTCATTGGTAGGGTCAACGTAAATTTCGGCATAGTAGAATGGGCGGTTGCCAATATTGCGGTCGGTCACTTTTGTCCATTTAAAGCCGCCGTCGTCGGAGCGATACAGGGCATTCTTTTTCGATTCAATGAGCGCATATACCACGTTAGGACGGCTGCGGGCAATCGCCAAGCCCATTCTACCCAGTGGTCCTTCGGGTAGTCCGTCTTCTGTGCCCAATTTTTTCCAAGTTTTGCCGCCGTCGGTAGTAATGTACAATCCCGAACCCGGACCGCCAGAGCGGAAAAACCATGCATCGCGATGGAAATCCCACATGTTGACAATGATTTTATCGGGGTTGTGCGGGTCTACAACCATCTCACCTACGCCGGTGGTATTGTTCTCAGGTTTGAGAATGTGCTGCCAAGTTTTGCCGCCGTCGGTAGTTTTAAAAACGCCGCGTTCGGTAGTGTAGCCATAAGCCGGACCCTGTACACCTACGTAGCACACATCGGGGTTGTCCGGATGTACAAAGATGCGGTGTATGCTGCGCGTATTTTCCAGTCCTACATGTATCCACGATTTGCCGCCGTCGTTGCTTCGGTACACGCCGTTGCCAAAATTTTGGCTGTTGCGCGGATTCCCCTCACCAGTTGCTACCCAAATAATATCTGGATTTTTTTGATAAATGGCAATAGCACCGATGGATGCAACGGGTTGCTCATCAAAAATGGGCTGCCAACTGATACCCCCACTGGTAGATTTCCACAAACCGCCTGAGGCAGAACCAATGTAGATGATGTTGGGGTTGCGCAGTACTACATCGACCGCCGTGACGCGACCGCTGACACCCGCCGGACCGATGCTACGGGCTTTCATTCCTTGGAATTTTTCCATGTTAAGCGTTTGTGCTTGTACAAAAACTACCCACAGTAGGCAGCTTATTGTCATGCAGATAAACTTTTGCTTCATACAAAAACCAAATAGATACAATGGGAAATAACAAAAGAAAATGTGCGGCTGATATGCATGTGTTCAATTTTAGTGAAAGACATCTGAATATTTGCAAGAATCAGCCTTAAATTTGTGCAATTACTCCGACCAATAACATCCATGAAAGAAGTTTATGTTGTTTCAGCCGCAAGAACGCCCATCGGCAGTTTTGGCGGCAGCCTCGCTGGACTCACCGCTACTCAACTGGGAGCCGAAGCCGTAAAGGCAGCTGTTACCCGCGCCGGACTTGCCGGAGAACAAGTGCAAGAACTATTCATGGGCAATGTAATAGCTGCCGGCTTAGGGCAAGCACCTGCTCGCCAAACAGCCATTTATGCAGGTTTGGGCTATCACGTGCCCTGTACTACCGTCAATAAAGTGTGTGCATCGGGTATGAAAGCCGTCATGTTTGCTGCCCAGAGCATCATGAGCGGACAAAACGATATCATTATTGCCGGCGGCATGGAAAGCATGAGCAACGTTCCCTACTACATTCCTAAGGCACGCTATGGTTACAAATACGGCAACGGTGAAATTCTCGACGGCTTGGTATATGACGGCTTAACTGACCGCTATCAGGGTTGTGCCATGGGCGTATGTGCTGATGCCACTGCTGCCAAGTACCACATCAGCCGCGAAGAACAAGATGCCTATGCCATTCAGTCTTATAAACGCGCTGCCCAAGCCACTGCTAACGGACATTTTAAGAATGAAATAGTACCTATTGCCATTCCGCAGAAAAAAGGCGAGCCGCTGTTGATGACCGAAGACGAAGAGTACAAAAACGTTATCTTCGATAAAATCCCTACTCTTAAACCAGTATTTACCAAAGACGGTAGCGTTACGGCAGCCAACGCCAGTACCATCAACGACGGTGCAGCAGCACTAGCTGTTGTCAGCGGTGAACAGGTAAAAGCATTGAACCTAACACCTTTGGCGCGCATTGTATCTTTTGCCGATGCTGCCCAAGAGCCAGAGTGGTTTACCACAGCACCTGTGCCAGCCGCCCAGCGCGCCCTTCAAAAAGCAGGTTTATCGCTAAGCAGCATAGATTTCTTTGAAGTAAACGAAGCTTTTTCAGTAGTAGCACTGGCATTCATCAAGCAACTAGGCTTAGACCAAGCCCGTGTGAATGTACATGGTGGAGCAGTATCTATTGGGCATCCGTTGGGATGTTCAGGGGCACGCATTCTGGTTACGCTTATTAACGTGCTGCATCAGCACAATGGTAGATACGGTTTAGCTGCTATTTGCAATGGCGGCGGTGGTGCGTCTGCTATGATTATTGAGCGCGTATAGCCTACTATTCATGCAACTGCATCCTGCTATTTGCTGGCGAGCTGCAAGTGCCTGTGGGGTACTTGCAGCTTGTTCTTTTGTACAAAACGATACAACAAAGGCTGCTTCGCAACACTCTGAGAAAATCTGCCTCGCCATATAGGCTGCGCCTTATCCTATTCTGAGAAGCAAGGCAAAAGATGATTTTGCCAAATGGGTGAATAAAACTTTGAAGTAAACCTTCGATGCTTACATAGCACCAACCAAAGCACAGCACAAAGGCTGCCCCGAGCTATCAGACTATCCGAAAGAAGCCTAGCAAATGCTGAGCATACTGCAAACCGTTTGCAGTTACCTTGAAGTGCTGTCGAATCATGAGCGACTTATTTCAGTTATCCAATACTTTGTGTACACCGTTGGCAGCGGCAATGTGTTTTCGCTGAATACCAAAGTTTCCAACTTTGATATCAAGGCTCAGCAAACACTCATCAACCTCGACTTAGGCATGACAGCAGACCCAATACCCCTTGTTGCACAACCCACTTAGGAGTATTTCGACCGGTTATTTGTGGGTGAAGATATTAATTATCTATCTGGTTGTGGAGCCTAAAAAGTTGGTCAAAATAGAGTTGGGTGCCAGAAATGACAGCATCACATAATACAAGCTTATCCTACCAGCCATGCCAGCCGTAGCAACTATCAAATTCCAATCAAAAAAATCAAGTGAACTTCCTAAGTGGCACTTAGCTACGTCCATTCATTTTATACCAAACTTATGGGTCTATATTCCATTTCTTAACTGCTCCATTGCTTAATAGCATCACGGGTGCATTTTGAAACCACTTATTGGCAATAGGCGGTTTGTATTGCTGGCTGTTGGTTATTAACTTTGCATATACTTAAAAAACTTTCCTCCGGTTATGGCTATTATGATAACAGACGAATGCATCAATTGCGGTGCATGTGAGCCCGAATGCCCTAACACCGCTATTTACGAAGGCGGCGTAGAGTGGACTTGGGCAGGCGGGACCTCACTTAAAACAGTGGAATTGGAAGGAGGCGTAATAGTAGATGGAAACGAACCCCAACAACCACTGTCCGATGAGTTTTACTACATTGTTCCAGATAAATGTACTGAGTGCGTTGGTTTTCACGAAGAGCCGCAGTGTGCGGCGGTATGCCCCGTAGACTGCTGTGTACCCGACCCCGATGTAGTTGAAACACAAGAAGAATTACTTGCCAAAAAAGCCTGGCTCCATGCCGAAGCGTAATCCTTTTAAAAGCTTAGGAGAGTATTTGCTATTCCTATGGCGGGCTTTTACCAACCGCGAACCTCTCCGCATCTACTGGAAACTTTATATAGACGAGTGCCTACTCATTGGCATCGACTCGCTCACTATTGTTGCCATTACCTCTACTTTCATTGGAGCAGTAACAGCAGTGCAAACTGCCTACAACTTGGTTAGCCCGCTGATTCCAGTTTATATCATCGGGTTGATTGTGCGCGACATGACTATTTTAGAGCTTGCCCCAACAGTAACAGCCATAGTTTTTGCTGGGAAAGTAGGTTCTAATATTGCCGGACAACTGGGCACCATGCGCATTACTGAACAGATAGATGCACTCGAGGTAATGGGGATCAATTCTACTTCTTATTTGGTGCTGCCTAAAATTTTTGCCGGTATCACCATGTATCCTTTATTAGTCATTTTAGCGGGCTTTTTAGCTATTTTGGGCGGCTACATTGCCGGCACATTAGGAGGGCTGATTACTCCTGATGAGTATATTTATGGCATACGAGCAGATTTTATTGAGTTCAATGTAACATTTGCCCTTATCAAATCTTTTGTTTTTGCCTTTTTAATAACCAGTATTTCTGCATTTCAGGGCTATTACACACAAGGAGGGGCTTTGGAAGTAGGAATAGCCAGTACCAAAGCCGTAACCAACAGTTGTATTGCATTGTTACTGGCAGACTATTTGTTAGCTGAACTTTTGGTTTAATCAACCGAAAAAGTGATTGAAGTTAAAAATATCAACAAATCTTTTGCTGGCAAACAAGTTCTGTTCGACGTTAGTGCAGTTTTCAAGCCGGGTATCACCAACATGATCATCGGCGGAAGCGGCACAGGAAAGAGCGTATTGCTAAAAAATATTGTAGGGCTGATTGTTCCAGATAGCGGCAGTGTGCTATTTGATGGGAGAGATTTCCATCACGGCTCGCAAGAAGAAAAAAAAGCACTCAGGCAAGAAATCGGCATGTTGTTTCAAAGCACTGCTTTGTTCGATTCCAAAAATGTGGAAGAAAACGTTCGCTTTCCCTTAGACATGCTCTCCGACATGCCCATGGATGAAAAAATGGACCGCGTAAACTTTTGCCTCAAACGCGTAGGACTGGAAAACGTCAACAAAAAAATGCCCTCTGAACTCAGCGGTGGCATGAAAAAGCGCGTTGGAATTGCCCGAGCTATTGCCTTGCAAACAAAATACTTGTTTTGCGACGAACCTAACTCTGGCTTAGACCCGCTCACCTCTATTATGATTGACAATCTGATTTACGAAATCACAAAAGAATATAACATTACAACCGTTGTGGTTTCACACGACATGAACTCAGTAATGGAAATAGGAGAGCACATTATTTTCATGTATCGCGGTGCTAAGCTTTGGGAAGGAAACAATGAAAATATTTTTCACTCCGATGTTAAAGAACTCAATGAGTTTATTTTTTCAAACAAATTAATGCGACGTTTCAAGCAATAGCTGCATCAGTTTTGCATAAAAATTGTTACTTTAGGTGTGCAAATTTTACTATTATGGCGTATGCAACTATAGACGAAAGCAGGCTGCCAATTGTGCTGATTACTTTCAGCGACAAAGAGCCTACTCGCAAAGAATTTGATGACTACCTAAACGCCATGTATGCCATATATGCGCGTCGCAAACCTGTAAGCTTCGTGTTTGATGCCACCCAAGTGAGGTATTTGTCCTCAGAGTTTAGAATCAAGCAGGGAAATTGGATCAAGCGGCACAAAGACTTGATAGCAGAAGTGCAAAAGTGTTTTGTGTTTGTAATTCCAAACCTTTTGGTGCGATTTATTTTGGATGCTATTTTAATGATATCCCCCCTACCTGCTCCATACGTAATTGTAAAAACTGTAGAAGAGGGTTTACAAGAGGCTGCTAAGCGCATGCAGTTGGTTGCTTATTAAGCAACATGATAAGCTGTACAAAATCTACTTGATAGATCAACTACTTGTTGTTTTTCGTAAAGACAAAAACAACGGCGACGTGCAACAGCGGCGTGCAACGGCGGCGTGCAACGGCAGCGTGCAACGGCGACGCGCAACGGCAGCGTGCAACGGCGGCAACTTTTTCAAATTACGCACCTAACTTGCATTTATTTTACCTAAGCGACATGGCAGCAGCCCTACCTGCAACATAAGCAGTAGTCCAAGCAGCTTGAAAGTTGAATCCTCCTGTAACGCCGTCAATATCAAGTACTTCTCCTGCAAAATACAAGTTTGGCACTATTTTGCTCTGCATATCGTCCCAGTGTACATCTTCAAGCGAAATGCCACCACAGGTAACAAATTCTTCCTTATAGGTAGTTTTCCCTGACACAAGATAGGTATCGTTGCGTAAAATATTTACCAATCGGTTCAGGTCGGTTTTACTTAATTCGCACCATTTTTTGTTGACGGGAATATCAACTTTAAGCAATAAATATTCCCACAAGCGTGCTGGCATATGTAATGGATTATAGTTGCTAATAAAGCGCTGCGCATATTGTTGCTTGCAGTGAAGTAGCTGGTTGCGCAAATCTTCCTCAGAAGCACAGGCTACCCACCTAACGGAAATAGAGAAGTGGTAATTTTTTTCGGCAATCCAACGTGCTCCCCATGCAGAAAGCTTCAAAATAGCAGGACCACTCATGCCCCAGTGCGTAATTAGCAACGCTCCTTCACAAGAAAGTTTGGTGCCCACAATTTTCACTATGGCATTTTTCACTGCAATTCCTTGCAACTGCGTAATGTTTTCTTGTGGCATATTGAATGTGAAAAGGGAGGGAACAGGCGGAACAATCCGATGCCCTAATTTTTTAAGCCACTCCAAGCCACTTTCTTTAGGACTGCCGCCAGTAGCAATAATGAGTTTTCGGCACTGCAATAGTGTGTTTGCTTGCCTAATGGCTAATACAAAACTATGATTTTCAGCAACTTGTATTGCTGTAACTTCCCGATTGCACTCAATTTGAACACCATGCTGCCGCGCTGCTTGCAAAAGGGCATCTACAACGCTTTGAGAACTGTCAGTAACCGGAAACATTCTACCATCAGGTTCGGTTTTAAGTGGCACGCCATGCGATTCGAACCATCGGATAGTGTCGGTAGTCATAAAGTGTGGCAACAACTTTTTCATTAATTTTTCGCCGCGCGGATAGTTTTTGCTCATTTCATTCACATGAAAACACGCATGCGTTACATTACATCTGCCTCCGCCAGATATTTTGACCTTTGAAAGCAATTTATTTGTTTTTTCTAATAATAAAATTTTTTTATTGGATGACAACTTTGCAGCCTGTATGGCAGCAAAAAAACCAGCGGCACCTCCGCCAATCACTGCAATATCAACTATATGTTGAAAATTGGGGCTAAATTTGTGCAACATATCCTCAATATTCGCGTATTTTTTTCTAATTTAGAGGCATAATTTGCCTATTACCAAATACTTACAAAAATCCTTGCCCTTGAAAAGACTGTTACTTTACTTACTTTTTCTGACGTGGTATTGTGGAGAGGCAAATGCTCAGCAGTTGCCAAGCAAGGCTGCTTATCAGTCAGACCGCCTGATTGTCAAATTCAAGGAGACAAGCCATTTTTCTTTTCACCAACCGCTTCCTCGGTCTGTTGTAAAAAATATTGGTATTGAAAATATTGTACAGCTACATCCAGCCTCCCGTCGGACTTCTTTTGGCAACTACGATATTGCTTATTTGTACGAAGTCAAGCTCAAATTAGGAGTAGACTTGGCTGATGCCATGCATCAATTGGCTGCTCAACCACAAGTAGCTTATGCCGAGCCCATACCCATTCATTATGAGTTGTTTGGCAATGAGTCATTTATACCTAACGACCCCTTTTTCAACGAAATCATGTTTCCGGGGCGTATGTATGGACATCGGCTAGCACGCGTTTTTGAGGCATGGGAAATCAGTCGCGGCGATAGTAATACTGTAATAGCCATTGTAGACTCGGGCATACGTACCGACCATCCTGACTTGCGCCGAAATTTGTACTTTAACAATCGCGAGCGCTTTGGCAGACCGGGTATAGACGACGATGGCAATGGCTTTGTGGATGACAGCTTAGGTGTTGATTTTGCCGAAAATACCAACATTTACAACAACTTTCACGGTACCACAGTGGCAGGTGTGGTGGGGGCTGTTCCCAATAATAATTTGGGTTTTGCTGGTGTAGGCTACCACTGCCGCATCATGCCTTTAAAAGTTACTCGCGTAGGTTCCCTCAATCCCATTGGGCTGTATCAGGCAATTCTATATGCAGCCGAAAATGGAGCCAAAATTATTAATATTTCCATTGGGCAAGCCACAACTTCCTTGCGTTGGGAGCAGGATATTATCAACTATGTAACCCATCAAAAAGATGTACTGGTGGTGGCTGCCGCAGGTAATTGGGCGGCATCGGGAGGTGCCGAAATAGCGTTTTATCCTGCTGCTTATGAAAATGTGCTGGCAGTAGCTGCATCGGACCGACAAGACCGCCGCGCAAGTAATGGCGTGTTTGGCAATCATGTAGCATTAATGGCGCCGGGAGTAGATATTTGGAGCACTTTTACCGGACCTGATTTTACTTCTTCGCTTTCAGGCTCTTCTTTTGCCGCTCCGTTTGTGGCAGGTGCAGCGGGGCTCATTCGCTCCAAATTTCCCTACCTCAAGGCAGTACAAGTAGCAGCACTGTTGCGCACCACAGCCGACGATGTGTATGCGATACCTGAAAATATGCCTTTTATGTACAAGTTGGGCAGGGGACGTATCAATGTGTTGCGAGCTTTACAAAATGAAACCACTGCTGCCGCTATTGTTGCCAATCGCTTCACCTGGTCGGCAAGAAACATTACAGGGCAAGGCGCTAATGACGATACTATTCAAATAGCAGCCGTTTTTAGAAACCTGCTCCGTCCACTTGTAAATGCACAAGTAACCCTAACTACTCATTCGCGTTATGCGCGAGTATTGCGAGGTAGTTTTACTATTGGGCGCTTATCAAGCTTAGACTCTGTTCAAAATAATCAGCAGCCTTTTATAGTACATATTGCGCCAGATACGCCCCCGGGTGAAACCATCCAATTCCGATTGAACTATAGCGATGAGGGCTACTCCGACTGGCAAATGTTCAGCATTACCATTTCTAACAGCCCGTTAGACATACAATTCAATCGAATCAGTTTGTCGATGGCTGCTAATGGTAGAATTGGCATGACGGACAACTTGTATCTTAGTGGCATTGGTTTGCGATTCGACGGGCAGCGCATTTTAGGCGAAATGGGGCTGATGGTAGGCGTGTCTTCCTCAGCTGTTTCTAATAGTGTATTCATTAGTCCCGGACAGCGCTCCTCCGATTTTACCCCTATTAAGCAACCGCGCTTCTTAGAACAAGGATTGCAGCGCACCATAGGATACGCTTCTTTCACAGATGCTATCAACAATCCCAGTAGACTGAACATCACCGTAGAACAGTTTGTCAGCGGTAGGGTGAACCTGCCACATCGGCAATACATCGTTTTGCACTACGACGTAACGAATACCTCTGCCTTCCGAATGGATAGCCTGCGAGTAGGTATTTATGCTGACTGGGATATTGGTGACCTGAATAATATTGCTGGGTGGGATGCTGTTAATCGGTTCGGATATGTTTATAAGCAAGGCGGATTGTGGGCTGGCATCAAGTCTCTTAGTAGTGTGAATGGTTACTTTGCCATTGATAAAGAGGGGGTTCATCCTAATCAGTTTAATTTTACTGATGGCTTCAGTATTGTTGAAAAATTTGCCACTCTTGCTACCGGCGTTACTCGACCGCAAGCCGGTCTGCATCGGACTGGCGGAGCTGATGTAGCCCACGTGCTTACTGGTGTTATCCCGCGTTTAGAGCCGGGAGAAAAGCAACGCGTATCTTTTATTGTAGCAGTAGGCAGTAGCCTATCCGATTTGCAAGATGCCATCTATCAAGGCACCTTACAAGAAAGCCCTGCTACTTTGCGTAGCGCAACACCTATCCTACCCGACTATCTGTGCGGCGGAGATACCATACGGCTAATGCCTAACAATGGAAGCCGTTTCCGATTCTACGCATCAGACAATCTGCAAGTTCCTATCCAAGAAGGAGCATTTCTGCCTTTGACCATGGCAGATGAAGGCAAAACCTTTTATGTCAGTGGCTACGACCACCCTATTGAAAGCGACTTAGTACCCTATACTGTCAAAATTCACTCAGCAGTAGCTCGGTTTGGCTCGATTGATTCACTCAATATTGCCGACTCTAACAAATTGTATCTTTTCGACGAAAGCCCAAACGCTGTTGCGTGGCGTTGGGAATTCGGCAGAGGAATTCCTGTTCAAACAGTTAAAAATCCGGTAGTTCACTTTTCAAATCCCGGCAACTACCGCGTGCGGCTCACCATTACCGATAGTAAAGGTTGTCAGGCTTCTTTTGTCAAAACTATTCGAGTAGTGCGCTTAGCAAGGGGTAACCGTCCGCAGATACCTTTCATTTTATATGCTTGCGAGAACACGCCCGTACTGATTGCCCCCTTCACAAATACAGCTAGTAACTTCAACTTTTATCATGACAGCCTTTCGGCAAACCCTGCTGCATCGGGAAGAACTTATCTGCTCCGCGATAAAAATGTGCGAAAAGTGGTTATCACAAGTATTGACTCTGCTTTGGAAAGTTTACCTACCGAAGTGGAAATTTCTCGCATACGGCTGAGGGCAGCCTTTGAATACTCTCCACGATTCGATACAGTCATCTACGACAGGATTACTTTCTCCGACCGCAGCATAAGTGATGTACCGATTAGTCGCTGGGAGTGGGACTTTGGCGATGGTTCTCCTAAGTCTTTTGAAACTAGCCCTTCTTACATGTACAAGCGACAAGGAGTATTCACTGTTAAATTAGTGGTAACTAATTCCTTTGGATGCCGAGATAGCATTATGCAAACCTTCCGCGTAGGTAGGAAAGCTCCTGTGCCTATTGCCAACGATGTAGAAGCGTGCAGAGGCGATACTGTGCTCATCAGACCCGCTGGCGGAACCCGCTTTAATTTCTACCGGCAACCACCTGAAAATGCACACCCCGTACACAGTGGCGCTTTCTACAAAACGTACGTAGAACAAACTACTCCTTTGTGGATTACTTCCGTAGATTCTATTATAGAAAGTGATGCAAGGCAAATCAGGGTGATAGTGAGAGAAGCTATTGCCGACTTTGAGGCTCCCGAGGTTGTAGGGATAGGACCCGATACACCACCAGTCGTGTTTTATGACCGAAGTATGGGTGCCGTGGAGTGGCTATGGGACTTTGGCGACGGCACCTCTTCTACACACCGCGACCCTATGCACCGCTATCAGCGTACAGGCGAATATCGTGTGCGTTTAACTATCAAAAACAAATTGGGATGTGTTTCTGCTATTGAAAAACGCATTCGCGTGGTTGGACAAGGTCCCGTACCCGTGCTGCCAGACCGCATTTTTTGCCCAGATGAAACAGTAGTGCTCACACCGTTCAATGGTAAAATATTTCGGTTTTACGAAATACCGCCTCCCACAGGTAAGCCCGTGGCAGAAGGAAGTTCTTGGAACATGGGTAGGCTGACCGCCTCTCGAACTGTTTACATTACTAATGCCGACTCGGTACGCGAAAGTTTACCTTTAACCTATGTGGTTCGTGTAAGCACGCTCCATGCCCGTTTTTCAGCAACTGCCACCGGAGGCATACTACTTGCTGGCGACACGGTACGCTTGCGCGGAGAGAGTGATGCCGCCCTGACTTGGACATGGAATTTGGGCAATGGTAGAACAGCAACAGGAAGAGAAGTACGAGTAATCTATGAACGCGCTGGCACTTACAACGTATCGTTAACTGTTCGCGACGAACATGGATGTGAACAAACTTTCACACAACCACTTACCATACAAAATACTGTGGGGCTGCCACAGCAACCGCCCCCACACGAACCACAAGCAATACTCTCGCCCAATCCTGTCAAAAATAGGGCACAATTAACCTTAGATCTATCCAAGCCGCAACTGGTTAACATAGCCCTATACGACCACATCGGTCGGATAGTTTGGCAAGGGAATACACAAATCAGAAAAGGTATCATTGAAATACCTACCCACATCTTGGCGGCTGGCAGCTATTTTCTGCATATACAATGCAGCGAACTTACTCGTCATATTCGGATTATAAAAGAGTGAATGGCTGTACCGAGCAAACAGCCGCCTACATAAAAGCAAGTTGTAAATTACGAAATTGTCTGCCCTCTACACTCCAAAATCTTTTCGCCGTCGTGCATGTTCCTCAGACAGGATTACAGGCCTGAAAGGATATGATGTTGTGGAAGAGCTAGTTGATTGTGCAACAACAGTGGAGTTCTTCCAATATTAAACTGTTTTGCTTCATTGCCTTTACTCAGCCTTTTTAGCTTTCCCAGTGAAATATTTCAGACGAATCACTTCTTGTTGAGTCAGATAGCGCCAGTGTCCACGTGGCAATCCCTTTTTAGTCAAACCCGCATAAACAGCGCGGTCTAAACGCACTACTTGGTAGCCGAAATGCTCAAAAATGCGTCTTACGATTCGGTTTCTGCCACTGTGAATATCAATAGAAATAATTTTTCTATCATCAGTCATGTAATACATTTTATCAGGCTTAATAAAGCCATCTTCCAATTGAATGCCGCTAACGATTTGGTCAAAATGGCTTTCCTCTAAGGGCTTGTCTAACTCTAACTGATAGTTTTTCTTGACCTGGTTAGAAGGATGCGATAATTTTTCTGCCAGTGCACCGTCGTTAGTCAGTAGTAACAAGCCGGTTGTATTACGGTCTAACCGCCCCACAGGATAAATGCGTTCTTGGCAGGCATCGGCTACCAATTCCATTACTGTTTTGCGCTCTTGAGGGTCATCGGTTGTTGTGATGTAGTCTTTGGGTTTGTTGAGTAGTACATACACAAGGCGCTCGCGTTTGAGCACTTCACCGTCTAGTTCGACGCGGTCGGAGGGTTTTACGCGATACCCCATTTCGGTGATTACCTTGCCATTAACGGCAACGCGTCCGCTTGCTATGAGCTTATCTGCCTCTCGCCGCGAACAAACACCTGCATTGGCAATAAACTTGTTCAAGCGCACATCTGTTGCTAACGAAGTAGCCGCACCTTTTGCCGCACCAATGTTTTTAATTTTGCTCATGTCATAATCAGGGGTGCGCGGCTTGGGTTGTTGTGTTTTGCGCCGACGTGGCGAGGTGTCTTTGGAGTTACGCTCGTAGCCTTCGGGAATATCTTTCCACCAGTAAAAATTTTTGCGCTGCGCATGGTGTGCTTCTCGCTCTTCGTTTCTGGACTTTTTACTAGTACTTTCCTTTTCAGCAGATAGCTTTTGCTTAGAGCGCTTGTGAGAAGTTACAGCCTTGTCATGCTCAGGCTTGCCGCGAAGCAAAGGGAACGCACTTGAATTTTTTCTTTGAGGCTTTTTAGAAGATTTTTTCGGCAGTTTTTTGTTCTCTTTTTTTGCAGGGAGGTCTTCTCCACCCAACTTTGTGTTTTTCTTACTCATATATTAGCTTGTTGCTGAAGTACTGAAAAATAGGGCTGTCTCACGACAGTCCGTAACATTTTATAAACGCTTGCAAAAATAAAGCAAGTTGTTGCTTTTTTAAAATTACAAATTAGCTACTTCAAAAGCAGCCGGGTTTTCGCCACTTTCTTCGGGTAAATCTTTGGGTTGGGGCAAATCTTTTAAATCGTTAAGATTGAAGTATTGCATAAAAGCTAAGCTGGTGCCATACAAAAGAGGTCTGCCCGGCGCATCAGACTTGCCTTTGATTTCTATTAGTTCTTTTTCTAATAATTTTTGAAGGGCATAGTCGCAAGCAACACCTCTTATTTGTTCAATTTGCGCCTTAGTAACAGGCTGCTTGTAGGCAATAATAGCTAGGGTTTCCAAAGCTGCTTGTGATAGCCTTTTTTTGGAGGTGTTTTTGAGTAACAGCGCAACACTTTGCCGATAAGCCGGCTTGGTGAGCATCTGATAACCTCCTGCTACTTTTAACAGCTGAATAGCTGTTTGGTCACTACTATAACGTGCTTCAAGTGCAGATAGGGCTGCTACTACATCTTCAACAGGAATTTCAGTAGCTAACATCTCTTGCAAACATCGGTGCAACTCTTCAAAAGACACTGGGGAAGGTGCGCAAAAAATCATCGCTTCTATATGGTTAGTCAAATAAGAAGAATTGCTCATTGTTTACCGATGATAATGATACATAGCTAACAACGCCTACAAAAGCATGTAGGCATCGGAAAAACAGAGTAAAAATCTATCTAGATTTGTTCAGCTTAGCCTCTATGGTTTGTTGGGTATGAGGAACAGCACGCAAGCGCTCTTTGGGAATCAATTTGCCGGTATCGATACAAATACCATAGGTACCATTTTTAATGCGAATCAGTGCATTTTCTAGTTGGATGATATATTTCTGTGTACGGGCTGCTAATTGGTTCAGCTGTTCTTTTTCAAGCGCATCTGCTCCGTCTTCTAATGATTTCAGACCGCTGATATTGTCATCGCCGCCGGTATTTTTGCGCGTAATGGATTCTTTTAAGTGTTGTAGTTCTTCCCGAGCCTTTTGTAATTTGCTTAGAATCAACTCTTCAAACTCTTTCAACTCTGACTCGGAATAGCGAAGTTTTTCCTCAGATTTCATGGTTTTGCTTCAATTTTTTGCACGCAAAATTAAATGAATAATTTCCAATATAACAATCCTCAACCCACTGCCATTTAATTGCTTAGCACTATTTTTTACGCAAAAAATACTCGAAAGTTGCCTGTTACATGGCAAAACCACGTACATTTGAGCATAAGAAGTTCAATTTGCATGCAACCTGCTCTCATAACCGGCACTCTGCAAGCCGTCAGCATAGTTACCCATTGCTGGCATCAGAGCTTGCGCTTTTATACCGATGCACTTGGCTATCCGATACTACAGCAAGGTTTGCTCAGCTTAGCACAACGGCAAATTTTTGGTATGCATTTAACCCGCTACGCCCTTTTAGGTTATGAGCAAGGCTCAGTAATACGTTTGTTAGAAACTTCCCTTTCCGATGCAGTCCCCAATCGCTTGGGGGCTCGCCCATGGGATTTGGGCATGGCGGTGGTAGAAGCCGGGACCCCCGATGTGGAGGCTGTTTACTACCGAGTGCTGCGCAATCGATTTGGTGCTATTTCTGAGCCAGCAGAGTTTGAAGCAGAAGGTCCGGAACCATTGGGTTGGGTAATGATGAAAAGTGCAGCTTTTTTGGGTCCTGCCGGAGAGCAACTCTTTGTTACACAAATTGTTCGTCGCAAAGGAGGTGCTTCGCTGCTAAAAGAATCGGCAGTAAAGGGCGTTAATGCACCTGCTAATGTGGTTATTTCTATGAAAGACCGCAGCCCCATAGAGATTTTTTGGCATCCCATACTGGGTATTAGCCCAGTGAACGATTTGCCTATGTGTCAGCCTTTGGCAGCTAAAATCATGGGAGGACCCTCTGATATGGGTTTTGACATGTTGCTCATGGGGCACGGCTCACATCGCATCGGCATGGAACAGCACGTGTATGCTCCTTACAACCCTACCTATGACTACAAAGCCTACCCTTGTACGTTTGAAAAAACCGGATTGGCTTCGGCTTGTTGGCAATCGCCCAACTTAGACCTTGCTGCTGCCCGAATTAGTGCTGCCGGTTTTGAAATCATTAGCCGTCTTGGATTACCTATGCGCCAGCAAGCAACACCCGAAGCCGTAGTATTCAGAGGTCCTTTGGGCGAAATTGTGGAGTTGGTAAGTTTGTAAATAGCGCACTCACTTCTACCTTGCTCAGCCCAACCTCTGCCCTACCAAAGTTTGTATGTATTGGGCAAAGCCGAAAAAGCAGTGCCTTATTCAATACATTTGCCAAAGCATTCACCAACAAAATAGTACGAAACAGGTAAATTAAACAAATGCGCTACATTGACTAGGGCTCATATGCCAAACCAATAAGTCAGTTTCAAGTTGAGTGAGCGAAAACGCGGGGCAAGGTTCTCGGCAAAATAGTTGTCGTTGTAAACAATAAACAAATCTGAAAGAGGAGCAAAGCGCCACTGCAGCCGCGAATTGATACCCAAATTATTGCGCTGGTTAGAAAACTGCACCAAAGTGGACCAAAATACAGACTTGCTAAACGTAATGTCTACACGCGGGCTAATGATGAGCATCTCAGAGGAAGCATGAGGCTCAGGAAGTATCACCTTGTCGTAGTTAGCAGTTAAACCAATTTGGGCATAAGGTATCAAGCGCAGATTGCCAGACAGATTGAAAGAATGCCCTTTGCCGTTGTAAAACGCTCCTGTGGAAGCACCAGCCGACCATGTCAATTTCTTAGTTGGGTTGGAGTTAAAACTAATGCCCCAACGGCTATAACTGTAATCAGTTCCGGCAGGTAAAGGCTGTTTGCGATAGGTGCGCGAAGGGTCGAAAGGAAACGTCAGATATACGTAGTCCCAAGTGTAGCGCAACTCAAAAGTGGCTTGGTTGCGCAATTCAAAGTTATAGGAAGCCCACACAAATTGGTCGGTTCGTTTGTAGCCCATGCTTGGCGAAAAAATTTGCACGTAAACCACTCTGGGCGTGTGCCTGTTAATGAAACCTTTCACGGGGTAAAACGTATGTGCCACGCTATTTCCTAAGCGGAAAAAGTCGGTGCGAGGAACAAAGCCCAAATCGGAACGAAAGTCTTTATCTACGTATAACCAATCAGTAGCCACATTCCAAAACCGCGTATTGTAAGTGATGGCAGCCTGTGCAGCTATGTTGCCACTTTTATCGTCGGGCTGAAAAGATTTATGTAAGAATACTTTACCGTTCCACGTGTTGTCTTTGGAGGCTAAGTTATAGTCCATTCCTACTACGCGGTTATATTTAGGCTGAATGCTCTGAAAGCCGCTGCCGAAAAATGCTTCTCTATTGATGAAAAATGCCCCAACGTTAGAGCGGCTAAATACTTTTCGCTGTAATACCAACATAGCATTGTTGTTAGAAGCAATTCTATTAGCGGGGTTTTCTGCTGTTTGGATGCTCATGGCGCCCAGTCGCCAGTTGCTATTAAGTTTCCCACTAAGCCGAAAGCCGCCCAGTATGCGATTTTCGACGGTTCTGCCAATGGTATCGGTAATGATGCCTATTCGGCGAGAGAAAAAAGTGCGCATGGTGGCAAAATAATCGCCAAAGCTTCCAAAAAGGTCGTTGTTATCAATAAAAAACTGTCGTCTTTCTGGTAAGAAAATTTCGAATCGGGTTAAGTTAGTTACGATGTTGTCCACTTCTACATTGGAAAAATCAGGATTGAGCGTAACATCTAAATTCATACCGTTGCCAATGGCTATTTTAGCGTCGCCGCCTACAGAGAGTTGGGTAGTGTTTTGTACCTGTTCTGTTTGGTAGTCTTTGGCAGCAAGCCCGTTCACATATGGAATCAAATACACCGGTGGGCGACTTTTTCCCAAAGGATTTTCAAAGACTAGTTCGCCCATGAAAGCCAAATTTGCCAACAGTTGATTTTGCGGCACACGTGCCCAAGCGCTCTGTTCGTTTGACTGCAAGTCCCAGCGGAAAATTTGGAAACGCCACTTGCGGCTACCTTCCGGAAACTTCACCGAGCTGAAGGGAATGGCAGCTTCTAAAACATAAAAATTTGCGCCGCGCGTGCTTTCTACCTGCCATTTCATATCCCAAGCAAGGTTGAAACTTTCGCGCGTGGCACCGCCATCGGCTATAAGCGCCTCCCGCTGCACACCATAGGGGCTTGCACTAAACAGGTATGCTGTGTTGCCGTCGCTAAAAGTATCGAATACCAATGCCACATTATCATTCTCTGCCCCCATAAAATCGCGGCGCAAAGAGTTGATAACAAAGCTATTGCCAGAGGTATGCGCTACAATGCCCACATAAATCATGTTGTCGCTGTAAAGTATGCGTGCTTCGGTCTGATTGCGTGCTTTTACCGAGTCTGTCGGAAAATATTGCCAAAAGCCGCTTATTTTCTCTGCTAATTGCCAAACTGGTTCATCGAGCTTCCCATCGAGCAAAATTTTTTCATCAGTATGTTTTGCCGTAACGAAAAGTAGTTCGCTTTGAGCAGCTATCTGCCAGACTGGCAACCACATCAGTATCAACAAAAAAATCTTTTTCATGACTACTATTATTAACTGATACAAAGTTAAAAAGCACCCTAATAGGCGATTTACCACTATTCCAGAACAATTAACCAGTTTTCCCGATGCCATACCAAATATGCCGTAAAGTAGTATATTTGTTCATAATCAATCGATTATATGTATATGGAAAACATCATCGTTGCAGACAACATTGCGCGCTACAATGAGCGATACGGCGTACCCACTCTTCACCCACTAATCAGCATTTTCGATTTGTCCTCTTCGGTGCCCTCACCTTCCTCGGGAAGTAAGGGAAAAGTACGCTTTGAACTATATGCCATTTACCTAAAAGGCTCGCACTGTGGCATGTTGCGCTACGGGCGCACGTTTTATGACTACCAAGAGGGCACTTTGGTATTTATTGCACCCGGTCAGGTAATAGAAGTAATTCGCGATACGGAAAATAACGAGCCTCCTAAAGGTTGGGCTTTGGCATTTCACCCTGATTTGCTGTTAGGCTCCCCCCTCAGACAAAACATTAAAGATTATTCGTTTTTCTCTTACAACGTTCGCGAAGCACTTCATATTTCTTTACAAGAGCGAGAGATTATAGAAAGTTTTTTCAAAAAAATTAGACAAGAAGTAGAGCGACCAATAGACCGCCACAGTAAAAAACTGCTTGTGAACACTATCAATTTATTATTAGACCATTGCATGCGGTTCTACGACCGACAATTCATTATGCGAGAAGACCTTCACAAAGGAGTAGTTGAAAAATTCAACACGTTGCTGGAGCGCTACTATCAGTTAGGGCGGCTGCAAAATGAGGGCTTGCCATCAGTAGCCCAATGTGCCGATGAACTGTGTTTTTCGTATAAATATTTCGGCGACTTAATCAAAAAACAAACTGGTAAAACTGCACAGGAATATATCCAACTGTGGGTGCTGCAACTGGCCAAAGAACAGTTGCTTGTGACTGAAAAATCGGTTAGCGAAATAGCCTATGAACTTGGCTTTGAATATCCACAGCACTTTACACGACTTTTCAAACAAAAAATAGGACTGACGCCCTCAGAATTTAGGCTAATGCCTAATTAACCCAATTTGCAGTTTGGGAGTAGTATCAGAACAGGCAAAAAACATGTGTTGCAAAAAAATATTTTATTCATAATAACTTGATAATCAGCAAGTTAATAGTTGATTTCACATCTAATAAAATTTGTTGGTATTTTTGCGCTCCTGTTTTACAAGTAGCTACCTATATGGCAAAAGCACAAGCCGTTCAACTCAATCATACATGAAAATATCCTTCTACATAACGTTCTTAGCATTAGTTTGGTGGCTTGAGTTTTTTCCTGTGATGGCACAACGGGCATCCGTTATAGAGTTAGACGAAACAGGTATTTGGAACGGCTTGTACATTAAGGGTAGGATTTCCAATAAAATTGGCTACTACGGTGAACATCACTTACGCCTCCGCAACAAGCTAGACGATGTAACTTCTTTTGTTGGCAGAACCCGGCAAATTTACAACAGAGCTGGTATTAACATCCTATTTAACAATTACTTTGAAGCAGTGATAGGTCCCACCCTTGTTTGGAACTACAGCCCCAATCCAGAAAATGTCAATTTTGAAAAAACCGTGTTAGAGCCTCGTATTTGGCACCAATGGCTATTTATGATGCCTCAGATGGGACGATTCAAAATATATCATCAATTTCGTTTTGAGCACCGCTGGCGCAGAAGTAATGCGATAGGCTCTTCTTATGACTATACCAATCGGTACAGGTATAAATTTTTTGTTTATGTTCCGTTAAACAAGAAAACAATTGAAGTCCACAGCCTATTTTTTTCACCCAGTGCAGAAATTTTTATGCACAGCGGTCGCTCCATTGTCAACAATCCTTTTGAAGATTTTCGAACCTATAATGGCATTGGATACGTATTAAGTCCTAAGGTAACTTTGTTTGCAGGTCATATGTGGACACTTGGTCAAAGAAGTTCTGGCTTTGAATACAAAACAAGTCACATTCTGCGATTCAATGTGTTAGTTGGTTTAGACTTTAGAAAATTGGATACCAAACTTCCTCAAATTAATTTAGGCTACTGATGAAGCGGATATTTATTGCTCATACTCCCCTGCTGATATTGCTTGCTACATTGTGTATTTTGTTAGCAGCAACAAGTGTCAATTATTACCAAAAAACTAACCGATTGAGCCATGCCCTGCAGGCTGCCCGGGCAAAGATTATTCAAGACAGCATTCAGATAGCCAATTCCGAACAAATAGGGAAAAAACTGCAACTTGTACTAATTCAATATGCCAAAGACAGCGCTTTTGTGCAAAACCCAAACTGGTTGGAGTTATTAAATACCGTTTTGGCATCTTATCACGCCAAAAACCAATTGCTTAATCAACAAAATAGTACCCAGCGAAAAGAGATAGAAGATTTTAAAACCCTACTCTCTGTTACCAACAGTCAATTGCATTTTGCTGAGAGTCAAACACAAGAAGCTGAAACAGCAATCGCTTTACTGGCAGCAGATCTACGAGAAAAAACCCGAGCAACAGATAGTATGGCGGCAGAACTTGCCCAACTGCGCTTTGCATTAGAACAATCCACCGTTGACTCCATCTCGTTGTTATCGCCAAAAGGCAATAAAATTTTTTACTACGGCAAACTTCTCAATGGCTTGCCAAATGAATTTGGTATTGGGTTCTATCAAGGAAGAGGATACTACATTGGTGAGTGGCAAGGTAATGCCCGCCATGGGAAAGGTAAGCATTTCTACAAAGATGGCTCCGTTTATGAAGGCAATTTTGAAAACGACTTACGCGCCGGTTTCGGGATTTATTACTATGCCTCCGGCGAAATTTACAGAGGTTACTGGAAAGATGACCTTATGAATGGACAAGGTGAAATTATTGGCATAGATAAAAAAGCCATCTCTGGAATATGGGAGAACGGCAAGTTGCAACAACGCAGATAAACCATTACGCTTTTAGCAACTGAGCATCCAACAACAATTTTTCAGGCTTACATAACTGGGCTATAAAAACAAATAAATCAGATGAGTGCTTGTGCTATTAAGCCCTGTTCCATCAATTTTAACTGGCAAAGCACAATGCTTGAATCAACATAGCAAGTGCTGAAAAGCCTCTGAGCGTTTTAAAGAGTCAACAGCTGCCCCAAGCCAAGTACAGACTCAAATCATCCAAGCACTTACCTACCACAATTGAACAGCGCTAACTCCTTGCTTGCTGCTTGTCCAATCCTAACAACTTATCATTAGCTTTGCAGCCGAATTAGAATGGATAACTTGGTTAACTTTTTTACTCATGGCTATTAAAATCAGAAAACAAGATGCACTGGACTATCATGCACAAGACCGCCCCGGCAAGATAGAAGTTGTTCCTACAAAAGCTACTAAATCGCAACGCGACTTGGCACTTGCTTATTCACCCGGCGTTGCTGAGCCTTGCTTGGAAATTGCAAAACATCCCGAAGATGTCTATAAATACACTGCCAAAGGCAACTTAGTGGCTGTTATTTCCAACGGCACAGCCGTGTTAGGCTTGGGCGATATTGGTCCGGAAGCCTCTAAGCCAGTAATGGAAGGCAAGGGCATCTTGTTTAAAATATTTGCAGGCATTGACGTATTCGATATTGAACTCAACTGCCGCGATATAGACGACTTTGTGCACGTGGTCAAAGCCTTAGAACCTACCTTTGGCGGGGTTAATCTGGAAGACATTAAAGCACCTGACTGCTTTGAGATTGAGCAGCGCCTCAAAAAAGAAATGCGCATTCCGGTAATGCACGACGACCAGCACGGCACTGCCATCATTACAGCCGCCGGGCTAATTAACGCTGCCGAGTTGGTAGGTAAAAAGCTGGAAGACCTCCAAATTGTAGTGTCGGGCGCGGGCGCATCGGCAATTTCATGCGTGAAACTATTTTTACAAATTGGCGTGAAGCGCGAAAACATCGTTATGTGCGACAGCAAAGGTGTTGTACGTGCCGACCGCAACGATTTGGACAAGTACAAACGCGAATTTGCTACCACCCGCCCCTTCTATACTTTGCAAGAAGCCCTACAAGGCGCTGATATGTTTTTGGGGCTCAGCAAAGCCAATATACTCAAACCTGAATGGCTACTAACCATGGCAGCAAAGCCCATTGTATTTGCTTTGGCAAATCCTGACCCCGAAATAGCCTACGACGTAGCCGTTGCCACTCGCAGCGACATCATCATGGCTACTGGACGCTCCGATTACCCTAACCAAGTAAACAACGTGTTAGGATTCCCATTCATTTTTCGCGGCGCCTTAGACGTACGCGCAACGGAAATCAACGATGCCATGAAACTGGCAGCCGTTTATGCCATTGCCGAACTGGCGCGCAAACCTGTTCCCGAAATTGTCAATATTGCTTATAACCAGCCCCACATTACGTTCGGACCTCATTATTTTATTCCCAAGCCCTTAGACCCACGCCTGCTCACCACTGTTGCCCCAGCAGTAGCCAAAGCAGCTATTCAAAGCGGCGTCGCCCGCCACCATATTTCCGACTGGGAAGCTTACGAAAACGAACTGCGTCGCCGCATGGGCAACGATGAGAACATCATGCGCGTGTTGGTCAATAAAGCTAAACAAGACCCTCAGCGAGTCATTTTTGCCGAAGCCGACAACTACAACGTGCTCAAAGCAGCCCAAATAGTAATGGACGAGGGCATTGCAAAGCCCATTTTGCTGGGCGACAAAAATAGAATTGCCCAAATTATTGCCGAAAATGGCTTAGACTTAGGCGATACGCCCATCATAGACCCCCTTTCTCCCGAAACTGCCGAGCAATGCCGACGCTATGGCGATATTTTCTTCGACAAACGCAAACGACGCGGCTACAACTACCTTGAAGCCCACAAACGCGTTCGCGAACGCAACTATTTTGGCATGCTGATGCTCCACGAAGGAGAAGCAGATGCCCTCATTTCAGGTTTAACACGCAAATACGAGTCGGTACTGCGCCCTGCTCTGGAAATAATTGGCACTGCCGAAGCAGGCAAAAAAGTTTCGGGCATGTACATGATGCTCACCAAGCAAGGACCTATTTTCATGGCAGACACTACCGTTATCCAAAACCCTACTACCGAAGAACTGGTTGACATTGCTTTATTTGCAGCCGATGCCGTCCGCCGTTTCGACATAGAGCCCCGCATTGCCATGCTGTCGTACTCCAACTTTGGCTCTTCTAACGACCCCGAGCCCACCAAAGTCCGCAAGGCAGTTGAAATACTGAAAGCTAACCACCCTCACCTGTGTGTAGATGGCGAAATACAAGCCAACGTAGCGTTCAACAAAGAAATTTTGGCAGAAAATTATCCTTTCTCCGAATTGGTCTCTGGTGCGCCGAATATCCTAATTTTTCCTAACTTAGCAGCAGGTAATATTGCTTACAAACTAATGCAAGCTATTGGCGGCGCCGAAGCCGTAGGTCCGATAGTTTTAGGCATGAAAAAATCCGTACACGTATTGCAACTGGGCAGTTCGGTACGCGAAATAGTGAATATGACCACCATTGCAGTAGTAGATGCACAAGATAAAAAGCGCCAACGCCCATGAAAATCGAACGCCACACTGTCGCTACCATTACATACGAGCTGCGCATGAGCGACCACACCGAAGACCAAGTACTAGTGGAAATCGTTACCGAAGAAGACCCCATGCTCTTTTTGGTAGGAGAAAGCGGATTGCCTGAAAAATTTGAAGAACTGCTAATGGGCAAACAGCCGGGCGACACTTTCGCTTTCAGCATTAGCCCAGAAGATGGCTATGGCGAATACGACCCGGAAGCTAAGGAACTATTTCCTTTGGAAGCCTTCCGCATCGATGGCAAAATAGACGAAGACTTGCTGCAAATTGGCACCATCTTGCCCCTCACCAACGACGAGGGCGACATGATTAGCGCACGTGTAGAACAAGTAACCGATAGCGGGGTGCTGTTAGATTTCAATCACCCATTGGCGGGCAAAACCATGCACTTCACTGGCAAAGTCATCCATGTACGCCAAGCTACGCGCGCCGAAATTGAACACGGGCACGTACACGGTCCCGGCGGCGTAATACACTAACCAACATCGCTTGAATAAGTGCCCATTTTAGTAAATGGTAAGCAAATTGGTTTTTAGGCGACAACTAAGGATGCTAACAGCCTGAAAACCAATTTTTTTTATAAACCGATTGCGCATAATTCACACAACACTGCACCAATTGTCAAAGATTGTTCCGAAATTTGCCGTTGCAAACTTGTTTACCTTAAGGCTGACAAATTAGGAGCGCCAAAAGCCAATGAAAGAAAAAATAGATTTGTCACGCGTTCCCCAACACATTGCTGTTATTATGGACGGTAACGGACGCTGGGCAAAAAAAAGAGGGGCAGCACGTGTTTTCGGGCATCGCAATGCTGTTAAAGCAGTGCAAGAAATTTCCGAAGCATCTGCCGAATTAGGAGTGAAATATCTGACCCTATATGCTTTTTCGACTGAAAACTGGAACCGTCCGCCAGAAGAAGTCAATGCCCTCATGCAGTTACTGGTTCATACCATCGAGAAAGAGACACCTACTTTGCAAAAGAACAACATCCGGCTGATGACCATCGGCAACATTCAGCGCCTCCCTGCTGAGTGCATTGCTACTTTACAAAAAGCCATTAACCAAACTGCCTCTAACACTGGTATGACCGTTATTTTAGCACTTAGCTACAGCGGACGCTGGGAAATTCTCAATGCTGTAAAAGCCATGGCTGCCGACATTGAAGCTAAAAAACTTACCAGTGCGGAAATTGATGACGAAAAATTTAACTACTACCTCAACACCTACAACATTCCAGACCCCGAGCTTATCATTCGCACCAGTGGCGAAATGCGCATTAGCAATTTTCTGCTGTGGCAACTGGCTTACTCTGAACTGTTCTTTACCGATATTCTTTGGCCAGACTTCCGAAAAGAGCATTTGTACGAGGCTATTCTGTCCTATCAGCAGCGAGAGCGTCGCTTCGGAAAAATAAGCGAACAACTTTTGCAACCATAACCCCCTGTCTCTGCATACTGATACAAAGCTTGGCTTTGCCTGTTGATTTATGAAACGCATTATTCTTGCTTTATTGCTACTACTCAATATTGCTACTGCCGTCGCACAAATCGGCTTAGGTTTGCGCAATCGCTACCGTTTACAAGAGTCGGTGGATTACTCCCGTCCGCGCGACTATACTATTGCTGCTGTTACCGTGAGCGGCGCCGAACACTTAGACCGCGATGCACTTCTTTCAATGTCAGGGTTGCGCGTAGGCGATAAAATCAAAATACCCGGCGAAGAAGTAAGCAATGTGATAAAGAAACTTTATAAGTCGGGTATTGTAAGCGATGTAGCCGTGCTGATTACCAAAACAGAAGGCGACAAAGCTTTCTTAGAAATTGCCGTGAAAGAGCGTGCACGACTCTCTCGTTTCGTATTTGAAGGCATTCGCAAAGGACAACAAGAAACCCTGAACGAAAAAATCAAGCTCACTAAAGGACGTATCATCAATGATGCATTAATCAAAAATACGGAAAATAAAATCCGCAAATTCTACGAAGAAAAAGGTTACCGCAACACAAAAATTACCATCACGCAGCGCAAAGACACTATCTATGGCGCTAACTCCAACTACGCCTATTTGCTCATTAAAATAGACAAAGGACCTAAGGTGCGCATCCAAAACATAGACGTAGAAGGCGTCCACGACTTTAAAGTTCAAAAAGTACTCAACAAAATGAAAAAAACCCGTGCAAAAGGGTTCAATTTGGCAAAAATATTTACTCCTTCTAAGTTCATTCGCGAAGAATTTGAAAAGGACAAGAAACACATCATTGAATTCTACAACAAAAATGGCTATCGCAATGCCGCCATTGAATCCGACTCGGTGTACGATATTGCCGAAGGATTAGTAGGAATCAAACTGAAAATTCACGAAGGCAAAAAATTCTACTACCGCAACATCAAGTGGGTAGGCAACTACATCTACTCCGATACCGTGCTTAACAAAGTGTTGGGCATTCAAAAAGGAGACGTGTATAATCCCGAAGAGCTGAACAAACGCCTCAATTTTAGCCCTACCCAGCAAGATATTACCTCTTTGTACATGGACGATGGTTACCTATTTTTCAACATCGAACCAGTGGAAGTACAAGTAGGAGAAGACTCGATTGATATTGAGTTGCGCATGTACGAAGGTGAACAAGCCAACATCAACAAAATTAACCTGCGCGGCAATACACGCACCAGCGACCACGTAATTTTACGCGAACTTCGCACCCTACCGGGTAACAAGTTCAGCCGCGCCGACCTGATTCGCACGCAGCGCGAACTTGCCGCTCTGGGCTATTTTGACCCAGAAAAAATTGGCATGAATCCCGTTCCTAACATGGCAGATGGAACAGTAGACATCAACTACAACTTAGAAGAACGCCCCAGCGACCAAATAGAGCTCTCAGGCGGATGGGGAGGAGCTTTCGGCTTTGTAGGAACAGTGGGGCTGGTGTTTAATAATTTTTCTGCTCGCAAACTCACCGACCTGAGCTCGTGGAAACCTCTACCGCAAGGCGACGGACAACGCTTGCAACTGCGCCTACAAGCAAACGGCAGACGCTTTCAAAACTACTCACTCACTTTCAGCGAACCTTGGCTGGGCGGCAAAAAACGGAACGCCTTCACTATTGGCTTTAATCACTCTGTAAACCGCACTTTTGCCGATTTTGCCATGTCGCGCCAACTGGGCTCTTTGCAAGTATCGGGCGTGTCGGTAAGTTTGGGCAGGCAGCTGAAAGTTCCCGACGACTGGTTTGTGATGACAAACGCTCTGAGCTACCAATACTACAACTTGAACAACTTTTTCGGATTTGGTGCCATCAACAACGGTCGATTTAACAACTTCACTTTTAATACTACTATTTCGCGCAATAGTATAGACAACCCTACCTACCCCCGTGAGGGCGCTAATGTATCGCTTTCCGTAACAGTAACGCCTCCCTACTCGCTTATTACGGGAAGAGCCGAGCCACTGGTGAATGGCTCTACCCAATGGATAGAGTACCACAGGTGGATGTTTGATAACTCATGGTTCATGAAACTAACCAGTAACGGCAAATTAGTACTTCATGCCCGTGCCCATATGGGCTTCATGGGACGCTTTAACCCCAACATCGATACTAGCCCGTTCGAGCGCTTTGTGTTAGGAGGCAGTGGTTTAACTATCAACAACTTCTTACTGGGAACAGAAATCATTGGCTTGCGTGGCTATCAGGACAATACCATCCGCCCATTGGAACCCGACGGCAACGGCGGCTTGCGCTATAACCGAAACGGTGCTGGCGGAATTGTGTACAACAAATACGTACTGGAACTCCGCTATCCAGTTTCGCTCAATCCTTCGGCTACTATATTTGTGTTGGGCTTTGCCGAAGGCGGAAACAACTGGGGTAGCTTCAAAGAATTTAACCCGTTCGATTTAAAACGCTCTGCCGGTGTTGGCGCCCGCATTTTCATGCCCGCTTTTGGGTTGTTGGGCATTGACTGGGCATATGGCTTCGATACCATACCCGGCGCAACAGGTATCAACGGCAGTCAGTTTCATTTTACGATTGGTCAACTGTTAAGATAACCGCTTCATTTTTATGTTCAACCGCTGGCTCTGTTTGGCATTTGTAGCAATGCTTGGGCTGCCTGCCCAAGCACAACGTTTTGGCTATGTAGATACACAAGTAATTTTGGAAAAGATGCCCGAGTATGCTCAGGCGCAATCGGAATTAGAAAAACAAGCCGAAATATGGCGCAAAGAAATTGAGGAAAAGCAGGCAGCTGTACAGAAAATGCGACTCGACTTTGAAGCCGAAAAAGTGCTCTTACCCGAAGATTTGCGCCAGCAACGACTGGCAGCTATTGATGCCAAAGAAAAAGAGGTCATGGATTTTCAAAACAAAATATTTGGCATAGAAGGGCAGATTTACCAAAAACGCTTGGAACTAATGAAGCCCATTCAAGACAAAGTTTATGCAGCAGTAGAAAAAGTAGCACGCAAGCGCCGACTCTCATTTATTTTTGATAAGGCTGGCGATTTGGTCATGATTTTCGCTGACCCTATCCACAACTACACCGATATTGTGATGGAAGAGTTAGGTATTGCAGATGCTAACTCAGGTACAACAACGCCAAACAACAAATCTAACAACGGGAAAAAAAGTAATAATTAAAAACTGTTAAGACAGGTTGCCTATATTTGCAACGCATTCGTTTTTGGAGCACAAATTGCAATTGATTTTAGTAACTATTAAAAAAAACACCAACACAACATGAAAATTAAGTTTTTTGCTTTCGCTTTTGGCTTATTGCTGTGGGCTGGTCATACGAAAGCTCAAATGAAAATCGGCTACACCAATCCTGATGTTATCTTAGCTGCTTTACCTGAAGCCAAAACCATTGAGGCAGAGCTCAAAACCTACGGAACACAATTAGAAAACGAGTTGCAAAACAAACGCAAAGAGTTGCAAACCAAATTTGAAAATTATCAGAAAAATGTAAACGACATGACACCCGCCATCCGGGAAAGCCGTGAAAAAGAGCTGCAAACACTCAACCAAGCTTTGCAAGAGTTTCAGGAAAAAGCACAAAACGATATGCAGGTAAAGCAAGCCCAACTGCTACAACCTGTATACGAAAAAATTCAAAAGGCAATAGACGATTTAGCCAAAGCCGAAAACTACGACTATATCATTGTAGCCGATGCTGGTCAGATGCCTATTATCTTGTATGCCAAAGAGGAGTACGACATTACTAACAAAATCATCACTAAATTAGGCGGCACCCCTATCAAAAAAGAGGAAGCTAAAAAATAATTTTCTCTCGACCGGTACCAACAGCGTCATTCCGACCAACTTCGGAATGACTTTTTTTATTGCTTATCCAAATCAATAGCTCAGTGGTTTAAGCTGCCTACCATAACTGTTTGTTTGTCTGCTGTTGAAGATTGTATAGTTGTTTGAGTAGGGATTTTTAGAAGATAGGTCTTGCCTTTGCGTACCTCTAATTTGTCGCCTATTAGCCATTGGTTCATTTCTCGAAAAACGCGGTAGTTGATACCTCTTTGAGCTGCAAAAGCTACTAAATCAGGAATATCAGACTTGATAGCTACTACACTGCAAGCAGGTGTTGGCTTAGGCGGATAGTAACTCAACTGGTACTTTTCAGGATTTTTCATAATTTCTTTTATTGCCAAAGTGCGATATACAAAACGCGTAGTTTGGGTGCTAAGGTCTAGGTCGTAGAAATGACGGCTTTTCTGACAGCTCATGGTTTTCATCAGCGCACCTGCTCCTGCATTGTAGGCAGCCAATACGTTGGTCCAACTACCCAAATCTTTGTAGAGTTTTTTCAGGTATTGGCAGGCAGCACGAGTGCTCTTTTCTACATCTAAACGTTCATCTACCATCTGGTTAACTTCTAAACCCATTGCTTGGGCAGTTACTGGCATCAGTTGCCAAAAACCAGCTGCTCCCATGTGCGAGACCGAGTTAGTAAGCGAACTTTCCACCACGGCAATGTATTTCAAGTCGTCGGGTAGTTGTTCTTCTTTTAAAATTTGACTAATAACTGGCAACCAATTAGATGCACGGCGCATAAGCAGTTCGTTGTTTGCATGCCAATAGGCATTGATGTGTAACTCACGGTCGAAATATTCACGCACCTCTTGCCGATGAAGTGGCACTCTTTCTCCACAATATTCAAAAAAGTCGGGAACATGAATATTGAATATTTTTTCCGTATGACGATAGACAAAAGGTCGCCGTAAATTAAATAATTCATATGTTGCCCAGCCTATCAGTACTATTAAGGAGGCAACAAGCAAAAAACCTTGTAATTTTCTCATATGCGTACTTTTGAAATAAAAAACCCTTCGGGCTGTGTTGCGCCAGAAGGGTTTCATTTATTCAGAAGTTTGGCGAAAGCAAGTACTTGGAGTAGAATTCTTCAATTACAGCTACTGCCTCATCTGCCGTATCTACCAAGGTAATCAGGTTGAGGTCGTCAGGGCTAATGTTTCGTTCTTGCCCCAGTACTACTTCTTTTATCCAATTAATCAATCCTGACCAATATTTTTTGCCAACTAATACAATTGGGAAGCGCCCAATTTTATGTGTTTGAATGAGTGTATATGCTTCAAACAACTCGTCCAACGTACCCAAACCGCCCGGCATTACAATGAACCCTTGTGAGTATTTGACAAACATTACTTTTCTGACAAAAAAGTAGTCAAAATTAATCACCTTGTCGGGGTCGATGTACTGATTATGAGACTGTTCAAACGGCAGTTCTATGTTGAGCCCTACGGAGGTGCCGCCAGCAAAATGAGCACCTTTATTGGCTGCTTCCATAATTCCCGGACCTCCACCTGTAATGATGCCGTAGCCTTTGCGCACCAACTTAGCAGCTATTTCCTCAGCAAGTTGATAGTACG
This sequence comes from Bernardetiaceae bacterium, assembly GCA_025056255.1. Classification (GTDB taxonomy): domain Bacteria; phylum Bacteroidota; class Bacteroidia; order Cytophagales; family Thermoflexibacteraceae; genus Rhodoflexus. Next base: position 122,512 of record JANWVT010000005.1, read on the forward strand.
GATTATCGGGTTTGGTACGCGCTGAGCCAAAAATGCTCACACAAGGACCTATCTTAGCCATCTTTTCCAAACCCTCTACGAACTCTGCCATGATTTTAAAAATCATCCAAGAGTTCACGCTCTTGATTTCGCTCCAAGTCTTTTGAGTAAAGGCTTTTCGGATACGCTCTTCATTAATTAGTTGTTGCTCAAAATTTTCCATGTCTTGCTGCTTGGTTTATTCAACCGCTTCTAAGCGCCACCTTTTGTAGCTGCTATCTGAACGGATTGTTTTATACGAAGTTGTTTGTAAAAATGTTACACAGCTACTTAATTTTTGCTTGTGTGGCGCCATAGCCAAATTTTTCTTTACGAGCGTCTTTATAGTAGGCAATATGCGGATGTTTGCTCAGGCGCTTGTGGATTTCGTGTCGCAGGGTGCCGTTGCCAACACCGTGGATAAAAATAATTTCGTCGTAGGCTTCCAAAATAGCCTTGTCTAAGGCTGTTTCAAAAGCTTTTAACTGTATTTCGAGCATCTGTGCAGCATTCATTTTGTTATAGTCTTTGGTGAGTTGTTCTATGTGCAGGTCTATTTCCATCTGACGCGGCTGCTTAGGCATAGCCGCAGGGGCAATATGCTTAGCCAATGAAGCGCTTACATTGACCGGAGCAGTCGCCACTTGCCGCTCTGTAATGCTTTCTTTGATTTGTTCAGGGTTAATGCTGACAATTTTTTGGTCTATCTGGAACAAATGGCAGTCTTTGTCTAACAGCGGCGCTTTGCTTTTGCTCTTGAAAAAAGAACTTGCTGAAAAGGTAAATTTGCGAATGAGCGGTTCTTTGAGGCTTGTAAAGCCCGGCTTAAAAAAAATGGCTTGTATCAGCAAGGGAGACCACTTTTCAAATTTATCTAAGTTAGCCTCGGTTACTTTTTGACTGCTGCGTTTGGTCAAATATCCGGCTGCCAAACCATAGTAGTTGGTGTCGCGCACTTCGCCAAGGTTGAACAGAATGTCTATGTCGGTATTGTTTATCAGATAAACACTCAGTTGCCTGTCGTTAATAGGCAAGAATGCTAAGAAAAAGCCCATTTCAGCCGATACAACAGGTGCACTTACTGGTTCTTCTTTGTGCCTCTCGCGAAAAACTATTTTTTCTTCTTTGGCTATGGGTACTACCTCCTGCCTCAAAACAGGGATTTTGAAACCTTCTTCAATTTCAATTTCTACTAAGTTGTCGGGCAAAAAATTAGTAATGATGCCTTCCTGCGTATCATGCAGCAAACGAACGCGATCGCCTATGTTCATAATAGTTCAGTTCTGGTTATGGATAAATCTTAACAAGCTATCTTATGAGCTTGCTTAACAAAATTACCCAAAGAATGCTTACTTTGGAAACCCAATAGTCATACTTGTAATAAGCCAAGTCATTTTCGATGTAGCGGCATTGCCGTTGTCATACACCTGCCTATCGGAAAAAAAATGTCGTCCCTCAGCCCTAAAAAGTGCCAACCGATTGACCTGCCAGTTCAGGCAAACGCCGCTACTGTAAGAAGCAAACCCATTGGAGGGATGTATTGGACTGATTTGCACACTTGCAGGGTCGCTGAAATACTCCAGCCTTCCCGAAACCGACAGCCCCTTCGATAAACGGTATCGTGCAATAAAATTAGCTTGCCACCAGAAATTATTGCTCAGTTCACCGGTAGCCCTTTGTCGTTTTTGATTCCCGATATACACACACGTGGTAAAAGAAAAGCCTCCAGAGAGGTTATACAACCAGTATACATCTGTAAAATATCTCATCCGATTATCTGGCGCGCTACTGCTGCGCTCATCGCCTATGTAGGTATTCCAGTTTAGCAGATGCTTTTCGCTGGGCTTCCATTCCAACTGTGTACCAACAGACTTTTGGCGGTTTGGGTCGGCAATTTGTTGCCAACCATTAAGCAAATACAAGTAGGTAGTCACTTGATTGCTCAGAGGCAGGCTAAGTTTCAGACCTGCAAGGTAGTAAGGCACATATTCGGGGGCAAAACTGCGGGTATACATCAGTTGTTCGCGGCTGATTGGGCTCTCATTGGTATAAGGCGAACCCAGTATGCCCGCATCTAACCAGATATTCTTTGTTTGAGACAATTGAAAACCTGCCGATGCTTCCAATATGTTTTTGAGTGTGCCGGGTTCGGCGGCGTAGTTAGCATTCATAAATGTACCCACTGCAGGGGTAAAACGAGCGCGAAACCGTTCAGCATGATATTTCACATCTATAAAAGCAAGATTGATGGTTAGCTCATTACTGCGCGACATGGATACAAAATAGGGCACATCGCCCGACCGCCCGTCAGTCAAAACGCCATAGTACATATCTATGTACGCCCCTATTTGAAACGTAGCATTTCCCAACGTAGAATCTGACGCAGCAGGCTGCGCACAAGCAGCACCAATAGCCGTAAAAGTAACTACTGTAATACAATACAGCACCTTATCCATACAACCAGTGATTTTAATTCAAGTTGCAATTAACAAAATATCCGTATGACATTGTGCTCCTTATCGCACCAATCCTAAAAGCCAAAAAAATCCCCTAATTTCGCCCCCAAACTTTTTGAATTATGCTAAGAACGCACACTTGTGGGGAACTGCGCCTGTCGCATGTGGGGCAACAGGTTATGCTCTGCGGCTGGGTACAGCGTGTCCGCGACAAAGGCGGACTGATTTGGATTGATCTTCGCGATCGCTACGGAATCACACAATTATTAGTAGAAGAAACCTCCGCTGCACCTGCACTGGTGCAAACAGCTCGCCAGTTAGGTCGCGAGTTTGTTGTACAAGCTGCTGGCGAAGTAATTGAGCGCGTTTCCAAAAACAATAAAATCCCGACAGGCGATATTGAAATCCGCCTGCGCGAACTGACTGTGCTCAACTCTGCCAAAGTTCCTCCGTTTTTGATTGAAGACGAGACCGACGGCGGGGATGACTTGCGCATGAAATATCGCTACTTGGACTTGCGCCGCAATGTAGTGCGTCAGAATTTAGAGCTGCGGCATCGCATGGCAAAAGCCACCCGCGACTATATGGACAGCCTTGGCTTTCTGGAAGTAGAAACGCCTGTATTAATCAAATCCACACCTGAAGGGGCTCGCGACTTTGTAGTGCCGAGCCGCCTGAACCCCGGCGAATTTTATGCCCTGCCACAGTCGCCACAAACTTTTAAGCAAATTCTAATGGTGGCAGGTTTTGACCGCTACTTCCAAATTGTAAAGTGCTTCCGCGACGAAGACCTCCGCGCCGACCGCCAACCTGAGTTTACGCAGATTGACTGCGAAATGTCTTTTGTGACGCAAGAAGACATTCTCAACACTTTTGAAGGACTTATCAAGTACTTGTTCAAAACCATCAAAGGCATTGAATTGCCAGATTTCCGCCGCATGACTTATGCCGATGCCATGCGCCTCTATGGTTCAGACAAGCCCGACTTGCGCTTTGGTATGCAGTTTACCGAACTGAACGACGTAGCCAAAGGCAAAGGTTTCCAAGTATTTGACAATGCGCCGCTGGTCGTAGGCATTTGTGCAGAAGGATGCGCCGAGTTTACCCGCAAGCAGTTGGACGAACTTACCGACTTTGTAAAACGACCACAAATCGGGGCAAAAGGCTTGGTTTATGTACAATACAAAATTGATGGCACATTCAAATCTTCGGTAGATAAATTCTACACACAAGACGATTTGATGCAGTGGGCAGTAAAAATGAATGCTAAGCCCGGCGATCTGATGCTCATCCTCTCAGGAGAAACAAATGCGACCCGCAAACAACTTAACGAGCTGCGCCTTGAAATGGGCAACCGACTCGGCTTGCGCAATAAAAACGTTTACGAGCCACTGTGGGTGCTGGACTTTCCGTTGGTAGAATGGGGCGAGGAAGAACAACGCTGGTTTGCCATGCACCACCCTTTCACCTCACCCAAGCCCGAAGACATTCCGCTGTTGGAAAGCAACCCGGCAGCCGTTCGCGCCAATGCGTACGACATGGTGATTAATGGTGTTGAAGTAGGTGGTGGCTCCATCCGCATTTTTGACCGCGAGTTGCAAGCAAAAATGTTTCGCTTATTAGGCTTTACCGATGAGCAGGCGCGCGCCCAGTTCGGATTTTTGATGGAAGCCTTTGAATACGGCGCACCTCCGCACGGCGGCATTGCCTTTGGCTTTGACCGCTTGTGCTCGCTTTTTGGCGGTGCAGAATCTATTCGCGACTTTATTGCTTTCCCTAAAAACAACTCTGGACGCGACGTAATGATTGATGCCCCCTCTCCTATTTCCGAAGAGCAACTAAAAGAATTGAACATCAAGTTAGCATAAAAAAACTGCATTTTTTAAGGCATAATGCTTGTAATAAAACTTACCAGTGTTAACTTTGTGCCACGTTTTTGAAAACAGAAGCGGGAGGAGAGTTGCCTGAGTGGTTAAAGGAGCGGTTTGCTAAACCGTGACCGGGTAACCGGTCCGGGGGTTCGAATCCCCCACTCTCCGCCGTTCGGGGTGTAGCGTAGCCCGGTTATCGCGCCACATTTGGGATGTGGAGGTCGCAAGTTCGAATCTTGCCACCCCGACTCTTTCAGACCTCATAGCTCAACTGGATAGAGCAACTGCCTTCTAAGCAGTAGGTTGCAGGTTCGACTCCTGCTGGGGTCATTAAGCTGCAAAAGCCACCTCGAAAACTCGGGGTGGCTTTTTTGGTACACTGCGTTTTTCCCTTGTTGGCGCTGCTGCTGGTGCCCCTACCTGGCAGCAAAGAAAGTGTAACATCTATTGCCTTTGCTCCATGTTGCAACAACTCCATAGCTGTTGTTCATGTGCTCACAAATAACAATGTTGAGCACATACCCGACAGCATAGCAAAGTGCGATTTTACATAAAATTTGCACTATGTTTACTCGTTGCACACTGCCTCCTGAGGCAGTGCCAATAATAATTTGCTGCGTATTAGGGTTGCCGTTGTAGCGAATCTGTGCGCCACCTTTAGCAACCGCATTTATTTCAACTTTTGCATCTACTTCCAGTTCCCTGCCAGAATCGGCACTGAGTTGACAGCGGTTTGCCATAAATGCTAAAACTATTCATTTGCCAGCACAGCCGCAGCGAGCAATCAAAACATTTGCCTTTTTTCTTACATCAACGCGGGCGCTGTCGTTACAATCAGCTGTTAGCTTGCGGGCTTTTATTCGTCCATTCAATCGGCAGCCAGCAGTTATTTGCAAGTTAAACCAGCCAGCTGATAGGGTATTTTACGAGCGAATGTTAGCTCTGCCCAGCGCTACTATTTCCTCTCATTTTTTTACCGAGAGTATTATTTTGCTGCCTGAACCACCCTTCATCTCTACCCTTTTGGTTGCGGTAGCGGAAAAGTGTGCTTGCCTGCTGTAACCTCCGTGCTGATATTTTGCATTTGGCGCGACGCGCCTTCTAAAATAAGTTGCTCCTTTCCCTCTGGTCAGAGCTGTACGTGAAAAGGTTCGCGAACTTCCAACTTGTAAAATCTTGTTACAGAGTAAGTTGCCATTTGCTTTTGGGCAAAAGCCGAAGCATAGCTAAGTAAACATAATAGGGAATTTTTTCTGTCTCATAGTACAAAGCAATATTTCGCATACAAAAACAAACAGGCGGGTAAGAAATTGCACACAAAAAAGGTTGCACGAAAAATTTTATATTCGCAAAAGCAAAGCTATGGAAACACACTTTTTTATTACGGGTACCAGTCGCGGCATTGGGCGAGCATTGGCGGAGCGACTTGTCAAAAATCCTTATTATCACGTAGTTGGAATTGCCCGACATGCGGCTTTTCAACACAGCCGCTATACGCATGTTATAGCAGACCTAACGGAGGTAGATCAACTACCTACCCTTGCCAATAAAATTTTTACTGAAAGAGCAAGTGCCAAGAGGCTGGTACTCATCAACAATGCCGGCACGCTGGGCGAAATTGGTTATGTAGGTGAAATTTCGGAAGCCCAACTAATTGCTTCTTTTCGCGTGAATATGATAGCTCCTGCACTGCTATGCAGCCTATTTATTCGTCACTACAAACATTTGCTCATTCCTAAAACCATCATCAATGTTAGTTCGGGGGCAGGCAAAACCCCTTACGATGGCTGGGCTGCTTACTGCGCCGCCAAAGCTGGATTGGATATGTTCTCACGCTGCATTCAGATAGAGCAAGATATCCGAGAGTTTGGCTTTCGCATTTTTTCAGTTGCTCCCGGCGTAGTAGACACGCAAATGCAACAAGAAATTCGTCGGGCAAATACGGAAGGATTTAGCCGCATCGAACGCTTCCGGCTACTCAAAGAAAACCGCGAACTGAGCACCCCTGAGGAAGTGGCTGAAAAATTCATCCACTTGCTTGACAATGAAGACCAATATCCAGAAGTAATTTTAGACTTGCGCAACATCTGAACTGTTGGCAGCACCATATTTTTCTCCGAACTTTGCAATAACAATCCGGAAATCTATGCTCAATGACAAAACTAAGTTGCCCAATGTTATGTCTCAGCATCATAGTGCCTCGAGTCATAAGTTGCATTTGCGCAACCTTACTATTGATGACTACGACGACATGCTGGAAATCATGAATTTGGTGTACTCCAACATTGGCGACGGCATTTGGTCTAAGCAAGATATTGAGGTATTGTTAAAAATATTTCCCGAAGGGCAAATTTGCATTGAAGACAATGGAAAGGTAGTTGCTTGTGCGCTGTGTATCATTGTTGACTACGACAAATTTGGCGACAACCACACCTATCGCCAAATTACGGGCAACTACAAGTTTACTACGCACGACGCCAAAAAAGGTAATGTGCTGTATGGCATTGACATATTTGTTCACCCCAATTTTCAAGGGCTTCGCTTAGGGCGACGCCTCTACGATGCACGCAAAGAACTTTGCGAGCACCTTAATTTGAGGGCTATTATTGCCGGCGGACGCATTCCCGGCTACGCGCAGTATGCCGATAAAATTACCCCCCGCGAGTACATTGAACTGGTGAAAAACAAAGAAATCTCAGACCCTATTCTTTCCTTCCAACTCAGCAACGACTTCCACGTCAAGAAAGTACTAACCAACTATTTGCCCGGCGACAGCGAATCGAAAGCCTATGCTACACTATTGGAATGGAACAACATCTACTATCAAGATGAAAAAGAACCTATCATTGGGGGGCAAAAAGAATTTGTACGGCTGGGCGTGGTGCAATGGCAAATGCGCAATGTGCCTTCCCTGCAAGCACTGTTAGAAAATGCCGAGTTTTTTATTGATGCCGTAAGCGACTATAAGGCTGATTTTGTGCTTTTCCCCGAATTTTTCAATGCGCCGCTAATGGGGCTTTTCAACGAAGACACTGCCGCCAAAGCCATCCGGAAACTGGCAAGCTATACCGAAGAATTGCGCGACAAGTTTGTAGAATATGCTGTTGCCTACAATATCAACATTATTGCAGGCAGCATGCCTCTTTATAACGATGGTGAGCTTTATAACGTGAGCTACCTCTGTCGCCGCGACGGTACTTGGGATGCACAATACAAACTCCACATCACCCCCGATGAAAAAAGCCACTGGGGCGTGCAAGGGGGTAGTAAGCTGCGCGTTTTCGACACAGATGTGTGCAAAATTGGCATTCTGATTTGCTACGATGTAGAGTTTCCTGAGCTCTCTCGCATATTGGCAGAGCAAGGTATGCAAATATTGTTTGTTCCGTTCTTGACCGATACCCAAAATGGCTACCATCGCGTAAGCAAATGCGCCCAAGCAAGAGCCATAGAAAACGAATGCTACGTGGCTATTGCTGGCAATGTGGGCAATTTGCCGCGTGTAAAGAATATGGACTTGAACTACGCCCAGTCTGCTGTGTTCTCCCCTTCCGACTTTGCTTTTCCTAACGATGCCATTGTAGCACAAGCAACTCCTAACGCCGAAACTACCATCATTGCCGATGTAGATTTGAGTTTGCTTAAAGAGCTACACACAGCCGGTAGTGTACGCAACCTAAAAGACCGCCGCAAAGATTTGTACGAAATTAAATGGTTCAATAAAAAACATCTTACCTGATGTCTAATCTTCTTTGATTTCAGGCTCCATGACTTTGCTGTTGCGCTTTTTAGGATCGAACATTTCTATGAAAATGCCAATTTGTAGGAAATCGGTACCCGTTTCGTCGTTGATGCGATAGTCGAACTGGTGCAAGTAGCCTATTTGTACAGATACTTCGGGCGAAAATCTTTTGGTTAAACTGAATGCCAAGCGGTTACGCTCAAAGTAGGGTTCGCGGTCGGTAAAAAACAACTCGTTAGTAACGCTCAACCAATACGGCTGATAACCTTTGTGTGTGTTGCCAAAGGGATAGGCTACTCCTGCTCGATACCGAAAACGATTGCGATAGCCGTTAGTAGTGAAGCGCATCTCCATTCTGTAGCGCTGTTCTATTTTTAATTTGCCTATGTATTGCATCAGCGAAAGGTGAGGCCATAGGCGTATTTCGCTATTGTTTTTAGGTCGTACAAAGTTACCTCCTTCCCTAAAAGTATCATATCTGCCAATGCCTATGCCAGTATATACGTTAGGATATGCTTTGTAGGTGAATCCTCCTTTGTATTCGTAATAATGAAAGTGGTCGTAAAAACGCAGCGAACGCAGTTGAGCCTCACCAAAAAGGCTGAGCCGTGTATGTAGCTCGTAGCGAATATTGATAGCATTCCAGCTACCCAACACACCGTCTTGGGCATTTGCGCCAAGACATAATATGAGCCACATCATCACTACTAACCGGCTTTTCATAATAGAGCTTAAAGCCGGCAAAAATACTTCATCATGAAAACGATAAAAACAATACGAGCCATAACTGCCGTAACAACATGCTGCTCACCATTAATAAAGCCAACCCAACTGTTCTAATGCTGAGCGGTCGTACCAAGGTAGTATCGAGCAAGGTAGGTTACTCTGCAATTCTAATAAATTTAGCTTTGAACACAACCCCGAAAGGATTGAATGCCTCTCAGGGGTGGTGCTTTGTAGCTTGTATAACGATAGTGGCAAACAAACAAGGTCAATCCGCACATTACTTAGCCTTGCCATACTCCAAACTTGCCAGCTTGGTAGTCGGCATAGGCTTGCCTAATTTCTGCCGGGCTATTCATCACAAAAGGACCCTGTGCTACAATAGGTTCATTAAAAGGAAGAGCATGCCCAAAAATGAGCAAGGCAGGCTCTTGGCTACTCATGTGCAGGTGTGTACCCTGATGGGTAAACTCTACTAATTGGCGCTGAGGCACGTACTGTCCGTTTATGGTAATGCTACCGCGCACGGTGTAGAGCAAAATGTTCCGCTCTGCACTCACCTCAGTGTGCCACTGGGCGCCGGGCTGAAGCTCTACAGTACACAAAAACAGGTCGGTTAATGGCTGGATAGCTCCGCGAAGCCCTTCGTGTACACCTGCAATCAGCTGCAGGTGCACTTTTTCGCCTACAATGCTCGTTGGAATGTCTTTTTTCTGCAAACCAATATAGTTAGGCTTGGTCATTTTAAGCCGAGCCGGCAAGTTGAGCCATAATTGCAAAATTTCCAGCTCTCCGCCAGAGCGCATAAACTCCTCTGAGGAGGTTTCGGCATGAATCAGTCCACTGCCGGCTGTCATCCATTGGATACCGCCCGCTTTGATAATGCTGCGGAAACCTTGCGAGTCGCGGTGCATAATATCGCCCGCCACAATAAAGGTAACCGTTTCCATTCCTCGGTGTGGATGCGGACCAAAAGGAAGCCCACGATTGTCGGGTGGATACACCTGATAGCCATGATGGTTTAACAACAGAAAAGGGTCTATGTGTGACAGCGAAGCATTGGGCAAGGGAGAATACGTAATAAGGTCGGCAATAAGATGATATGCCGCAGCATGTATTTGCTTAATGATACGCATAGAAAATTTAAGTTTCAACAACTATTGTACTAACTATAAAAAAGCCACCAATGTTTGGGGATGATGATATAAACATAAATTCGCGCGGTCTGAATTATTCTTTATTCAAATTCGAAGATATATTTATGCAATATAAGTGAGCGCATTTACCAAGCTAAATTGGATTGGGTTCAAAGCAACCTGCCACTAAATCCGAAAGAATACAACCTACTGGGCTCACTTGGTTGCTACAATCATACGCTCAACAAGCACCAGACATGCCCAGCTGCCCAAGCTAAGCATTGAGCTATTTTGAGTCGTTTTTCAAAACTTTTACTACAAAACCTGCCAAGCGCTAATTTTTCTTGTATCGTATTTATTAAAAAGGCATAGCAGCCAATCACATCAAAGCAATTTAATGATTAGCTAAAAATTTTAAAAAAAAGAGAACCTACCCACATGCAGAGGTATTAAGCTATGAATAAAAAAACGAACTATTATGAAAAACATTGTTGTTAGAAAAATCGCCTTATTTAGTGTGTGGATTGCTTCACTTTTTTCTGGGGCGGAAATGTTTGCACAAGAACGGGAAGAATTTGGTTATAATCAGCATTCTCTACGCCCTATTAAAACCTCAGACCAGTTGTTTAAAAAAACATTGTGGTACCTGATAGACTTGCGAGAGAAACAAAACAAGCCCTTAAACGCAAAAGGATACGAATTGACTGGCTTGCTAATAGAGGCAGTAAAACAAGGCTTATTGCGACCTTTTACAGATGATAATCTGAATGAAAGGCTTAGTTTAGACGAGTTTATGACTAGAATTACTAAACAAAAACCCACTCAAGAAGATGAGCTATTCCCAGACATGGGAGAAGATGATGATATGTGGAGTAATGAAACAGAGCAATCAACTACTAATGAACCTGTTTACTACTTGCCGGGTAAAGAGCTGTATCTCATAGAGCTTAAAGAAGATTTGATTTTCGACAAAAAGCGCTCGCGCATGTATCGCGATATCCAAACCATTAAGCTCATCCTGCCCGCAGAAGTCAATTTGACGGGAGTAGACAAGGAAATTGCTACATTTCTTTACAAAGAAGTGGTAGAAAACGTATTTAAAGATAACCCAAAAGCGATTTGGTTTAATAATAACAACCCTCGCGAACACCGGAACATGGCAGAAGCTTTCGACCTGCGACTTTTTAGCGCACATTTAACCAAGTATGAAAACGGAGAAGATGCAACTATTATGGATATTTTTAATGGTAGCCCAGAAGCTGCTATGTATGCTGCTTTGCAAATAGAGTATGCCTTACTGGAATTCGAAACCAACCTGTGGGAGAATTAAGCACTGATGGGAGCTAACCATGTAAGCCACCTCCATCATTTGTAGCCACCCGACCCTGCGTCGGGTTTTTATTTTTACCATTTCAAGTATGTGCACTGTTTGCAGTTGCTTTCATCTTAGTTGTTCATCAGCAGCAACGCAAGCTGTATCATGATGACCACAAAGCAGGAAATTTGATTATCCGATGCTGTAACTTGGCTCTATGTAGTACATTGTTTAAACCAATATGCTTCTATGCCTGCACAAAAACTTTTTTCAGACAGCAAACGCAACCCCTCGCTACCTGTGATTGGTGTTTTCACTGCTTGCGACCCTCGTATAGATGAACAAGCACGCATTCGCGCGGGCAATATTGTGCGCATGGCTGCCGAGCAAATAGCCGACAGCATTGTACTCCCCGACCAAACGCCGGTGCCTGTTGTATACTCCGACTTATTGGTAGATGGCGAACAACAAGCCGATGCAGTAGCTGCTCAATTTAAAGCAGCAGGGGTAAATGTGATTGTATGTGTACCAGACACCTGGTCTTTTCCACAACTCACCGTTATTTCACTGCTTGCACATTTTCCACCTGACACGCCGTTTAACTTTACCACCGGCAATAGCGGTCCGCGTCCGGGAGTGGTATTTACACATGCCACCGCAGGAGCTTTGGCGCAATCGGGCAGGTTAGTGCACATCAATGTAGGCAGTTGGGCAGACACAGGGCTTGAACCCGTAATGACGCCACAGACCCGCCAAACCCTTATTGATTGGTGCTATGCAGCAGTTACCTACCAAGGCTTGAAAGGCAGGCGCGTAGTAGTATTTGGGCACGACTCCATGGGCATGGAAACAGCCCTGCCCCACATTGCCGCCACACGTAACTATTTTGGCTTAGAAATTACGCGGTTAGACATGAAACTGCTCGCCGACATGCTCAACAAAAAGGCATATGACGCTGCCGAACTCAAGCACATGCGAAAATGGTTGCTGGAAGGTTCGCAAGGAGCAGAACTACCCACCCCACAAGACTCGGACAATTTGGACAAAAGCCTCGCTTTATATCTGATTGTCCGCGACCTCATGCGCGATTTGAATGCCGTAGGCGGTGGTTTCATGAGTCAGTTAGAATGGGGATCGGATGCTCGCGGCTTACCCCTACCCGTAGCTGATATTATGGAGTCGTTGTTTAATTCTACATTCGACCACAACGGCACCAAACCGGTTGTGCCATACGCCACAGAAGCCGACGTACAGGCATTGCTCACACAACTGTTTATGACTTGGCTCTCTGGTGGTAATCCCCCCTTGTTCATGGACTTCCGCAAGGTGTGGGAACCCCACGAAATCAAAGCACTAGCAGAAGTGCACGGAGTAACATTGCAAGGAAATACCAATTGGGAAGCCAAAGGATTTGTGGATGGTGTCAATTCGGGTTCTGCTTCGTTTAACTGGGCAGGGCTGCCCGGCGAATCGGCAGAAGAGGTGCTCAAACGCATCTCTTTTCCTAAGGCAGTAGATTACTTTTCTTACTTGGGCAACTCAGTACATTTTATTTCACCCGCGGGCATTCAGGGAATTGCCGCTCGAATGGCTTACAGTTCGCTTTCAGGAATGTTTTCTATGGTGTGGGATGAAGCAGAAACCATTTTGCCTCCAGAAAAATTAGCCAAAGCCATCTGCCAAACGGCTAATCCTACTTGGCCGCATACCTTCGTAATGCCTAAACATGCCACCATGGCCGAATACAAGCATTATGCACCTGCTAATCATTTCCACATGACTTGGAACCTCAGCCGTGCACGCCTGCAATACTGGATGGACTTGGCTAACGTGCTTTCCGTTACGCCATGGGCTGCTATGCCTGCTTTTGAGGAAGGCAAAGACCGCCCTGTGCCTTTGTTATATTTGATTAATGGCGGAGAAAATGCTACCAAATTGATGCGGAGAAAGTAAATCGGCAACAATGAAACAACCATTTGCATTAGGCTTTGATTTCGGCACAGCTTCTGTAAGGGCTTGCATCATAGATGCCGATACAGGCGAAGCTGTTGCCAGTGCTGTTTGTCCTTATGGCAGTGGTGAAAATGGCACACTGTACGATGCCCGTCAACCGCTTTTAGCTCGGCAATCGCCTTTGGACTATTTGGCAAGCATGGAAAAAGCCGGCGCTGAGGCAGTAGCCATATTCCGGCAAGCAGGCTATCAACCCAAACAAATAATTGGCATAGGTGTAGCTGCAACAGCCTCTACCCCTATTCCTGTAACAGAAAATTTGCAACCATTAGCAGCTTTGCCCCGCTTTGCTGATAATTTAAATGCTTATGCTTGGCTTTGGAAAGACCACACCGCTATTGAAGAAGCTCTACAAATTACGCAAATAGCTGCTCAACATCGTCCTGCATACTTAATGAAATGTGGCGGCAGCTACTCTTCTGAGTGGTTTTGGTCGAAAATATGGCATTGCCTCCGCACCAGTCCTGAGGTATTTCATGCAGCCTACACTTGGGTAGAACAATCAGACTTTATTCCAGCTGTGTTGGCAGGTATTACCCATCACAAGCAACTCAAACGCAACGTGTGTGCCGCCGGACATAAAGCCATGTATGCCCCTGAATGGAACGGCTTGCCCGACAAGGCATTTCTAACTATGCTCAGTCCTGAATTGGCGGCTTTGCGCGAGCGTCTTTACGAAAAGGCTTATGACTATCGCCAAACTGCCGGCATACTTTGCACTCCATGGGCTACTAAGTTAGGACTACCCGCGGGAATCCCTATTGCCGTAGGTGCCATTGACGCGCATGTTGGCGCTATTGGAGCCGGGGTAGGCAAAGGAAAACTAGTCAAAATTATTGGCACTTCCACCTGCGACATCATGGCTTTTCCGCAAGCAGAAGCACCTAACGATTTTGCAGGCGTAGCAGGTTTGGTACGCGACTCTGTCATTCCCGGCTACATTGGGCTGGAAGCTGGTCAGGCAGCAGTTGGCGATTTGCTCGACTGGTGGGTGAGACAAACCCTAAACAAAGATGTTACCTACCATACCGTGCTTACCCAAAAGGCTGCTGCCCTCAAACCCGGACAAAGCGGCTTGCTTGCCTTAGACTGGAACAACGGAAACCGAAATATCTTAGCCGACCAGCAACTCACCGGTCTGCTGGTAGGGCAAACCTTAGCCACTACCGACTACGAAATTTATCGCGCGCTGATTGAAGCCACTGCTTTTGGTGCAAGAAAAATTACCGAACTCATCACCCGTCAAGGTATCCAAATAAACCAGATAGTCGCTACAGGTGGTATCGGACACAAAAATGAACTTTTCATGCAAATTTATGCCGATATATTGGGCTATCCTGTATACTTGGTAGATAACCCCCATACAGTAGCAATAGGAGCTGCTATTATGGGTGTTATAGCTGCCCAAGAAGTACTTCACCCAGCAGCAACAATCGAAAAGTTAGCCGTTAGAGCAGGCAAAGTGTATAAACCTCAGCCCGAAGCACAAGCCATTTATGAACAGCTCTATCAGCTTTACAGCCAACTACACGAATCTTTCGGACGAAAAGGACACGTTGCTTCGCTTTATGAAATCATGAAAGCACTCCTTCGCATTAAGGAAAGCACTACATAGCACAGTTGTTGAACATATTTCAACGGGAATTATGTGATTAGATATTAGAAAAATTCAACTTCCATGCTTGGTTGAACGCTGTTGTTATTCTTCTCACTCGCTGTTGTTCGCGTTTTTATGAATAACCGCTGTGATGTAGCTTGTAATCCGGCAGCGTTGCAAAAAAAGTTCTTCTTCGAAAAACACCAAAGAGATGTTTCTTTACCATTGTTGCCATCTTTACGCCCCCTTAGCATACATCATCATTTGTTTGGGTTCAAGCAAACACTTGTGGGCAGGGCAATACGCACCGTGCTACTGTAACATACCTTGCATGAACAATAGCAATCTGGCAGGTTTGAGCAGCCTGTCATATTACTGCACAATCAAGGTTCTTTGAGATGCTGATATTGAATAGCAGTGTTAGCTGTTTTCAGGCAGTTGATAGCCTTTTTCCGACAGCCCTATGCCAAACAAGGCAAAGTCGTACCGGACAGGGTCTTGCGGATTGAAGCGGCGCAAATTAGCAGTGAGTTCTAAGGCTGCCTGCCAATCGTTGCGCGGTCGCTTCAACAAACCTAATTTAGTAGCTACACGCGCCACGTGAACATCTAAGGGGCAAACTAACTGTGCTGGGCGAATTTGCTGCCAACAACCAAAGTCTACACCTGCTTCATCGCGGCGTACCATCCACCGCAAAAACATGTTCAGCCGCTTGCAAGCAGACTTTCGCTCTGGCGTGGCTATGTGCTTGCGCGTACGCCAAGGAGCCTCTTCCAAACTAAAAAAAAGCCGATGAAAGTAAATAAGCCCTTTTTCTACAGTTGGGTCAGTGGGAGTCATGCCGTTGCTAAACGCAGTTTCTAAACTTTCGTAGCGCTCGTAGTACCAACGTAAAAAATGTACGAAATATAATAAATCAGTGCCATTGAAGGTGCGATGTACAAAATTTTGTAGAGCAGCCAACTCATCGGGCTGGTGATATAACACAAATCGGTAAGGAGCACCTCCCATTAGCGCAACAATTTTTTCTGCACTGCGAACAATGGTTTGCCGCTGACCCCATGCCAAGATAGCAGCAAATAAGCCCGTGATTTCTCGGTCTTGCAGTTGCTTGAACCGATGTGGAATCTGAATAGGGTCGTGTGCGATAAAAGCAGGACGATTATAATAGGCAACTGCTCTATCGAGTAAGTCCTGCAAATCTACCTTGCGCATAAGTGCTTTAACAATGCCTCCTCAAATGTATAGCAGGTTGAGTAAAATGAATTGAGCGCGCTATCAGCAGTACTTACATTCCCACACGTACCAGTCTCAAGCTGCGGTATTCTCCTTTGGCGTTTTTGGCGGGATAGACCCAGCCGATGTCGCCGTTGGCATAGGTAAATAGGTCTTCGCTTTCCATAAAGTCCGTAGCAAGGCTTTCGGGCTTGCGCACCACCTCGCCGCGTGCATTGAGCAACACCCACTCACATCGCTGTTGGTTGCGGTCGCCCCAACGCGGGGTCTTAGCAGTAGGTTCTTTCTTCCAAATCATAAACAAATAGTCGCCTATCCATGCTGAACGGATAATGAGCGGATTTTTGTTAGTGTCGCGCTCTTCAATAACGGGCAACAATTTCCATGGATGTCTCATCGTTTTGCCGGAAATAATCAGCAGCCCGGGATAGTAAACGCCTGTTTTGCCGCGTTGTGAAAAACTGATGTAGTACTGGTTGTTTTTCAGGCTCAGGCTGCCCAACGTGCCGTAGGTAATGCCTTTTTGATTAGATGCCATTGGATGCACACAATTACCCGTAGGCGACCAATAGGGGAAATGGTTAAACTCAGTTTTGGTAGTATCGCCATATTTTGCCTTTTGTTCGGTAACACGGTGCAGCGAAATGCCTTCGGGGTAACCATCACCCAAAGCGGCAGTAACAATGTGCCCGTCGTGGACTAACAAACGCTGGTCTAAACTGTGGCTAACGCCCCAATTCCAAATTACACGGAAATTACTGCCGTCTAAGTTCATTTGTACCAACATATCACCCTGATGAACGTCGCGCTTTTGTTCGTTGTCGCTCCATTCCTGCTGATGAGCAAAAATGAAGATGTACTTGTCCGCAGAGGCGACCAATCGGGCGCTGCCCCAATCCATCGGGGTGAATTTTGCACCCTTTTGGGTATATGGATGTACATGCCCGATGACTAACTGCTCAAAGAGTTGCTTCCACTGCTTGTCAAATCCGACGACCATCAGCGTATCGCCATAGGCAAGCCCAATGGCTGCCCCTGCACTGCTTTGGCAAAAACCTGCCAGCCGTGCGCGGGGAAACTTTTTGATGTCTTTGATAAACTGCCCGTTGGCAGCGATTCGAGAGATATGTACCTGCGGAATGTTTTGTTCAGATTGCCATGAAACCGACATTGCCGTTTTGTTTGGCTGCTTCGGTGTCGGCTTGGTAACCCAGTAAGACTGCCAAGCAATGAGCAGAGAGTTGTCCTTTTGCGGCACTGCTACGCAAACAGGATTCTTCTCTACTACGGAAGAGAACTCATCAAAAACATCGTCTAAGGGATAGGCAACAGGTGCAGGTAGTTGGATAGTGGTGGTTTTCCACTTTACCGCAGGCAGATTTTGAGCGGCAACAGCCCAAGGCAACAGGGCAGCCATCATCATTTTGACAAACCTCATCATAAACCAAGAAAGTTGATTGACAAGGTTTAATACCGTTCGCAGGCAAATGTTCCCTCAACAGAAAAAAATCCATAGCAATGCCTTACGCATCTTTAGCGGAAGTATCATTTTAACTACGGTGTAGTTAGTTTTTAAATGCTCTGCAATAAAAGAAACAAGAGAGTGGCACTCCCCAGTTAGCCTATTCGTTGCGATTTTGGATAAGTCCTTTATAGTAAGCAACTTTTGCTGAGTCTCCTAAAAGTTGGTTTGTAGCAATTAGGTTTTGTAGCAATTCTGCTGTTTTATACTTGCTGAAAGCTTTCTCAAATGCTTCATTAGCGCGCTTGTAGTCTTTCATGCGGAAGTAACAATTGCCCAATCCATTTTGTACATAGTAATCACCTGCCCTAATAGAATCAGCCTTAGCAAAGTACTCTACCGCCTTATCATATTTTTTTATCATCAGATGAGAAATACCTAAGTCTCGATTAATATAAAACTTGCCAATTTCAGAAGTCATATGAGGCATGGCAGCTTCAAATAAAGAAATAGCACGCCGGTAGTTTCTAACATCAAAAAATACTTCTCCGATATGTTTGTAAACATACCCTAACGAGGGATAATATATTTTCACACGTTTAAGTGTGTAATTATTCCATGATAATTCAATATGGTCAGTCTTAAACTCATTAAAGCTTTCATTAAAATAATATGATGCAAAACGTAATCCATTTTCAAGGGCATGTTCTGCTTGCTCCAAATCTCCTTTTAAAAGGAATAAATGCCCTTTCTTTATCCAATAAAAAGGGTCTAATGAATCTAACTTAGTCATATTATTCGCATACTTTTCAGCCGTTGCAATTGATATCGGATCTCTTTTGATAATAGCTTTTTCATAGGCTGCAGCAAGTAAAAATCTATTAAGAAAAACACTATTAGGACTAACCTTTTCGTCTATTGAACAAAGGGTAATAATATCTTTCCATGCTGGCACCCTAGCATAGCTTTTATGAATAAAAAATATCAGTAAAGCCGCAGTAGCTATTGAGGTAATTATCTTTCTCAAAAATACAGACGATTTTACAGTAAACAACTTGACCACAAAGGCTCCTAAAAACAAACACCACCCCCATGACATAGTAAATGCTAAGCGCTCACCCATGGCATTAACAAAAGGAATAATTACATGAGAGAATATAGATAAGCCTGCCAAATAACATAGTAAACCATATGCACCCACATCCTTTGATTTAAAATTTTTAAAAATGTAATACCCTATCGTAAGGTAGCCCATTACAGTTAGTATAGCTTTCCAGTGCCAAATTTCTACAAAAGGTATATCATCGTAGAAATATGAGAAGGTAAGTTGATAAGGAAATAACATCAGTTGCAAATATTTACCATTGATATACAAAATAGTCCCCCACTTTTTGCTCCAAGTTTCAATAAGTAATAATGGATTTTGTGCATGTGTAATAGGAGTCCATGGTAAAGATTCATTTGCCAAAACTAAGTGGCGAACTAACATGAAAATGGCAAAGCCTACTAAGAAAGGTATTGTGTTTTTTAAAATATCAGCTACTCGCAAAGAAGAGAAAAAATAGTAGGTTAGTGGTATAATGCCCAAAAAAACAACTGCAGTTTCCTTAGAAAAAAGCCCTAATGGATAAAAAATAGCTGCAAAATACTTATACTTCACGTTTCCAGTCTTGATATGTCGTGCAACATTATAAAGTGCACAAATGGCGAAAAATAAGGATAAAAGTTCATCTCTACTTTTGAGATTACACACCACCTCCGTATGAATGGGATGTATAGTAAAAATGATGCTGCTTAATAAAGCGATATATCTTCTTTGCTGACCTAACAAAAGAATAAGTGTATGATAACTAAAAACACAAAGCAGTGTATAAAAAATAAGTTGAGTCCAATGAAAACCAGCAGGCTCCAATCCAAACAGTTCATAGTCCAAAGCAAAGCTAATCATTGTTAGAGGGCGGTATGCTTCAATAGCATAGTTCATCGTTGTATCACCTTTCCACAAAGTGGTTTTCAAAAGATGTGGGATGCCTTCTACTCCTTTGTGTACAAATGAGTTATCTACTATTGCTCGACTATCATCAAATACAAATCCAAGCTGTCCTACGCGATGATAAATGCCAAGACATAAACCAATAATTAATAAAACAGCTGATAAGTTGTAATGTTGAGAAATTTTAGAGCGCAACAACAATAACCAATTGTTCATAAATTCAACAATAGTATGATAAATGTTAGGCAAAGATCAGTTTTAGAATTTAAACAAGTCTCTAAAAAGTTTTTGACATGTAGCATTTATACCTTTTCCCACACAAGCTCTGGTTCAGTTACTTCCATGTAGCCTTCGGGATTAATGCCGGTCATTTGTACAGTTTTCAGTTCGCCAACGAGCAAAGGGTCGTATTTAGCAGCTACGCGTACATAGTTTTCTGTAAACCCATACATCATGCCATTCTCTACGTCGTTTTCGAACAATACAACTGCTTGTTTGCCGATATTTTGTTCGTAGAAATAGCGGCGCTTTTTGTCGGAGAGGATGTGGAGCATGCGCGAACGTTCGGCACGAATTTTCTCTGGAACGCGCCCTTGCATAGTAGCCGCTGGCGTATTGATGCGTTCCGAATAAGTAAACACATGCAAGTAAGACACATCTAATTCGTTGAGGAACTGATAGGTTTGCAAGAAGTCTTCGTCTGTTTCGCCAGGAAAACCGACAATTACATCTACGCCAATACAGCAGTTAGGCATTAACTCCTTAATTTTTGCTACGCGCTCGGCGTAAAGTTCTCGGCGATAGCGACGACGCATCAGCCCTAAAATCTTATTGCTGCCCGACTGCAAGGGAACGTGAAAGTGTGGCACAAACTTTTGAGACTGCGCCACAAAGCTAATAATTTCATCGGTGAGCAGGTTAGGTTCGATGGAAGAGATGCGAAAGCGTTCAATGCCATCTATCTGTTCTAATTGGCGAATCAGTTCAATGAACCGATATTGGCGCTTGCCGTTAATAATGCCATAGTCGCCTGTATTTACCCCTGTTAGCACTATTTCTCTCACTTCGCCTGAGGCAGCAATTTCACGAGCTTTGGCAAGAATGTTTTCGGGGGTATCGCTGCGGCTTGCTCCGCGTGCCAGTGGGATGGTACAAAAAGAGCAATTGTAATTGCAACCGTCTTGTACTTTCAGAAAGGTGCGGGTGCGGTCGCCATAGGAGTAAGCAGCGTGAAACTGTTGGTTTACACGTGCAATGTCGCCTGCAAATATTTGTGGGGCAGCAGGGCGTACGAATCCATCGAGTAGTTCTATTAGCTGGAACTTTTCTGCTGCACCCAACACAGCATCTACACCGGGTATTTCGGCAATTTCACGGGGCTTGAGCTGGGCATAGCAACCTATTACTGCTACGTATCCGTCAGGAGAAATTTTACGCGCCTCTTTAACTATTTTGCGGCATTTTTTATCTGCATTTTCTGTAACAGAGCAAGTGTTGATAATGAAAATATCTGGAGAGTCAGTAAAATCTACTTTTTGGTAACCGCGTTGCTCAAACAAGCGAGCAATAGTAGAAGTTTCTGAATAGTTCAACTTGCAACCCAGTGTGTAAAAAGCTACTTTTTTCATATTGCAAATTTCGATAATAATTTGTAGTTTTGCATAAGTTGATATGTTCAATAACGGTTTCCGGAGCGGTAAGCCGTTATTATTTTTTTCTACCACATCATTATCCATTTTATAATAGAGTGAAAATATGCCAACGTATTACACAGCCGAAGGCTTACAGAAGCTGAAGGATGAACTGCACGAGTTGCGCACAAAGGGACGTGCGGAAATTGCTCGGCAAATTGCCGAAGCGCGCGACAAGGGAGATTTGAGCGAAAATGCCGAATATGACGCGGCAAAAGATGCTCAAGGCTTGTTAGAGCTTAAAATATCCAAATTGGAAGAGTTGATAGCACAAGCTCGTGTCATAGACGAATCCATGATTGATACCTCTAAGGTTTCTATTTTGTCGAAGGTAAAAATCAAAAACAAAGCCAACGGACAACTCATGGAATACACGTTAGTATCGGAAGAAGAAGCAGATTTGAAATCGGGCAAGATATCGGTCAAATCGCCGATAGGGCAAGGATTACTGGGCAAAAAACAAGGAGAAACCGCTCAGGTAACTACACCACGCGGCAAAGTTGAGTTCGAAATTTTGGAAATTAGCCGCTGAAATTGAACAGCCTGCTTAAATATTTTTTCAGAGGGCTGCTGTTAGTAGTACCCATTGTACTGACAGTAGCTACTCTGGTTTTCATTTTCAATTGGTTAGACAGCATGTTGCCCCTTAGCGTACGCGGGGTGGGGTTTTTCATCATTATTTTTGGCATTTCCCTAATTGGGTTGCTCACTTCTAAGCTCAAACTGTTGCAACCTTTTGTAAAATGGTTTGAAAATACGCTTGCTGAATTGCCAGTTGTGGGCTTGTTATACAGTTCGTTCAAAGAATTGGTGGCAGGTATTGTGGGCGAACAGCAAAAATTTACCCATCCGGTATTGGTTCGTTTAAACGCCGAAAATGAAGTGTTCCGCATCGGATTTATTACCCAACACGACCTCACACATGTAGGAATTGATGAGCTGGTAGCAGTATTTTTTCCTCATTCCTACAACATTTCCGGCAATTTGTACTTAGTGCCTCGTAAAAATATTCAACCTCTGCCTGCACAAGGAGCCGAGACCATGCGTTTTCTTATGTCGGGTGGCGTAGTAGAGCTGAATCCTCATCGCGAAGAGACATCACAATCATCTTGACTGGTCAGCATGAAGGACGATTTTACTCCAATAAAAAAATGGGCAGAAGACGACCGTCCGCGCGAAAAGCTCCTATTAAAAGGAAAAGATGCGCTTTCTGATGCAGAGTTAATTGCAATTTTGTTAGGCTCAGGCACTACCTCTATCTCAGCTGTAGACTTAGCCAAACAAATATTAGCTGCTGCCGACCATAGCCTTTACAACCTTGCCAAGTTTTCCATTCAAGATTTGCAGCAATTTAAAGGCATCGGACAAGCCAAAGCAGTAACGCTTGCTGCTGCCTTAGAATTGGGCAGAAGGCGCAAAACTGCTGAAATACCCAAGCGTACACGCATCCGTTCTTCACAAGACACTTATAACCTCATTAGTCCTTATTTGGCTGATTTGCAACATGAAACATTCTGGGTGATACTGCTCAATCGCGCCAATGAAGTTATCCGAATACTCAATATTAGCCGTGGAGGCATAGCGGGCACCGTAGCAGACCCGAAAATAATATTCAAAGCTGCTCTCGAACATTTAGCAAGCAGTATCATACTTGTCCATAATCATCCTTCGGGCAATACCATGCCTAGCCAAGCCGATATAGCACTTACCCACAAAATAGTAGCTGCTGGTACAGTACTCGACATAGCAGTGCTCGACCATCTGATTTACACCGACAGCGGCTATTTTAGCTTTCAAGACAAAAACATGATGCATTAGTCAGCCAATTTCAATTTGTTGCAACATGCCTACTATCAGTTGTTCTAATTTCGGCTCTGCTCGTTGAGCTGCCTCCAGTACATCTTGCAAGGTTATTTTTTGAATTTTTCCGGGAGCACACAAATCTGTAATCACTGATACAGCAAAAACAGGCAGTTGCATGTGTCGCGCTGTAATAACCTCTGGCACAGTGGACATGCCTACTGCATCTGCTCCCATGATGCTCAGCATCCGATATTCAGCAGGCGTTTCTAAATTAGGTCCGGGAACACTGGCATACACGCCTTTGTGAAGGGGAATATTTCTTTCACGACCTACTTTTTCGGCAAGTGCAATCAGTTCAGGGTCGTAAGGCTGGCTCATATCTGGGAATCGCTCGCCCAGCTCTGCAATGTTAGCCCCTCGCAAGGGATTATCTGGATGTAAGTTGATGTGGTCGTTGATAATCATTAAGTCGCTCAGACCGAAGTTGGGATGCAACCCCCCAGCAGCATTAGAGACAAACAATTGCCTAATTCCCAGCAGCTTCATTACCCTTACCGGAAAAACGACTTGGTGCATAGAGTAGCCCTCGTAGTAGTGTAGCCTGCCTTGCATCATCACTACTGGGTGAGAAGCAATAGTGCCAAACAACAGCCTACCGGGGTGCGCCTCAACAGTAGATATCGGGAAATAAGGCACTTCTGCATAGCTAATGCTACAGCTAATTTCCATACTGTTAGCCAGGCCACTCAGCCCAGTACCACAAATAATACCCGTTAGACAAGGGGCATCGGTGATACGACGGATATAATTGGCTGCTTCTTGAATTTGCTGAAATGTCATCTGGTTTTATGTATTTTTGCGCAATTTGTCGGCTGCCACCCATGAAAAAAATTTTGTTCAACAATATTACAATAATAGACGAAAACTCGCCTTTTCATCGTCAAAAAACTGATGTTTTAATTGTGGGAGGAAAAATTGCTGCTATTGGCGAAAATGCCAACCAAGCCGAAGATACTATAAGGGTGGTTGCCGAAGGACTTATGCTTTCTCCCGGCTGGGTAGATATGCGCAGCCTGTGCGGTCAGCCCGGTTATGAGCATCGCGAAACGCTGCAAAGCCTTTCTGCTGCTGCTGCTGCTGGCGGTTTTACCGATGTAGCGCTGATGCCCAACACCTCTCCGCCTATCCAAACTGCCGATGCTGTGGCAGCTGTTAAACATTTTCGCAGTTCCTTCCCGGTTGCTTTGCATCCCATAGCTGCTGCTTCTGCCGACATCAAAGGCGAGGACATGAGCGAACTCTTAGATTTGCACCATGCCGGCGCCATTGCTTTTTCCGACGGCACTCAAACCATTTACAAAACAAGCCTGATTATTAAAATTTTGCTTTATTTGAAGCAATTCGATGGCTTGTTCATCAACGTGCCCAACGAAAAAAGTTTAGCACAATATGGGCAAATGCACGAAGGTGTGCAAAGTACTTTATTAGGGCTACGAGGCATCCCTTCTTTGGCAGAAGAAATGGGCATCAGGCAGCATCTGCAACTACTCACCTACACAGGTGGAAAATTGCATTTTTCCTGTATTAGTTCTGCTGCTGGCGTAGAGCTAATTCGGTGCGCCAAAGCAGAAGGATTTGCCGTTACTGCCGATGTGGCAAGCTATCATTTAGCATGTACTGATGAAGACTTGGACGGATTTGACACTAACTTGAAAGTAATGCCCCCGCTGCGTACCGCCGCTGACCAACAGGCATTGCTCGCTGGTATTGCCGATGGCACCATAGATGCACTGGTGTCTAATCATATTCCCTTAGATCCAGAAGCTAAGTTGTTGGAGTTTGATTTGGCAGAATTCGGCATGATTAATTTGCAGACTCATTTTGCTATTGTCAATTCTTTTGGGAACTGTTCTCCTGAAAAAATAGTCCAACTACTTGCTACCCAGCCGCGCCATATTTTAGGTTTACCGCCCATTAGCATCCACCCCAACAGCCCTGCTCATCTGACTGTTTTTCACCCTTCGGAAACGTGGGAGTTCACCCCCAATACAAACCTCTCACTATCAGCTAACTCTCCATTTTTTGGCAGGCAATTCACAGGACGCGTATACGGCACTCTGCGCGACGGAAAAATATACTGGCAACCGACATTAACACTAAGCAGGTTATTACGTAGTGGAGAGTAGTAACCACTAACTTTAACCTGCCAAAAACATGAAAAATTTTCCTGTCTTCTTTTTCATACCAGTAGCATTGCTGGTTGCTTCTTGTGCCGTTGTTCGCCAAGACGAGGTGGGTATCAAACGCACCTTAGGGCGGCTAAACAACCAAGTATTGCCCCCGGCGTAGTTGGTTTCAATCCGTTTATCAGTACTGTCATTAAAATTCCTATTCGCACGGTCAACAAAGAAATCAACGCCGACCTTCCCTCCAAAGAAGGGCTAACAATTGCTTCAGAAATTTCCATCTTGTACCGCGTAGACCCTGCTAAAACACCTGAAATACTGCAACAAGTAGGGCTAAACTACGACAACGCGCTTATTTTACCCGTGTTTCGTTCTGCCGCAGCCGATATTACCGCTCGCTATTTTGCCAAAGATATGCACTCTGGCGAACGCGACCAGATAGAAAAAGCCATTCGGCAACGCATGATGAGTGAACTCAGCGAACGCGGCTTTATCATTGAAGCTGTGCTTATGAAAAGCATCCGATTGCCGCAGGGACTGGCCAGAGCCATTGAAGAAAAGTTGGAAGCTGAACAAGACGCTCAGCGCATGAAATTTGTTTTAGAGCGAGAACAACTGGAAGCACAGCGTAAAAAAATAGAAGCTGAAGGCGAACGCGATGCCCAAAGAATCATCAGTGAAGGGTTGAACCCGCTGATAATCAGCTTTAAAACTATTGAGGCTTTTCGCATGCTTGCTAACTCGCCCAACACCAAAATCATTATTACTGACGGAAAGACGCCGCTGCTCATTCAAACTGAGAAGCAGTAAGCACCACAGTTTACTCAAAGATATAAAAGCCAATAGCTTTGTCCTGCACAATACAATTTTTATCCGAACTCATACAACACTATTTAACCTTTGGAAAGTTTGCAACAATCAGTCTGATAGCCGAAAATTGATTGGCTTGCATTGTTAAAACCCTCATGCACCGTTGACCCAGCAGCACAACTGCTTGGAAAAGTAATCATTTG
Source organism: Bernardetiaceae bacterium (assembly GCA_025056255.1). GTDB lineage: Bacteria > Bacteroidota > Bacteroidia > Cytophagales > Thermoflexibacteraceae > Rhodoflexus. Next base: position 148,767 of record JANWVT010000005.1, read on the forward strand.
GCTGCTTCTTTCTCGTTTTCAACTATAAGTAGCTGGGCTCATGCTCCACTATTTGCATTTCAAATGCATCCGTTCAAATTCGTTTGTGTATTGAACAAATCACCTCTTTTGCAGTTTTAACTGTATGATGACTGCCTACGAGCTCGAGCAGGAATTCAATAATTTCATTGAATTCGGCAATGTATTCGACAAAGCCATTCGCACATTTTTAGTGCATTACATTCACGCACGCCTCAGTGGCACTCCTATCAGCAACTATCGCTTACAAAGCTTGCTACAAAATCAGCAAAGCAAATATTTTGACTATTTACAAATTTCATTGGACAAAATACTCGGGTTTTCCTTAATCAGAGAAGTGTGTGAAGGGCATCCTCAACTAACTCGACAAATTATTGAAGATGTGTTAAAATGGATGCGAGAAGCTGACAAAAAAATTGCTGCTAAAAATCCATACCAGCAAGAAAATGATATGTTTGAGGCTTGGAGCCATAAACCTACCCATTTGTGGGTAAACAGTTGGTATGTATTGATTAATTTTTTGGCAAGTACCTACACGCGAGAAGAATTAGATAAGGATTTTTATGCTGCTAAGTTTAAGGCTTTGCTTGCTGACCCAGCAATCTTGCAACTGACTACCCCTGCCAACGGGCAGCACTCTTTTCCAGAGGAAAAATCACCCTTAGACGTGCTGATTGATGACTTGTTAGCACAGTGGAATGCACTCTTAACCGCTAAAAACCTCCAGTATTACATGGAGGAAATGGATAAAGCTCGCGAAGAATTTACAACACTACTTCATAAAAAAGTAGAAGAATTTCACAAATTGATGACGCTGATTAATCCATTTGCAATGGAAATCAGCAATTTTTGGGATATGAGCCGCAGCCTTTGGAAAGATAAAGGCTTTAATGTATTAGACCACTACCAACAATTGCTAGCTAATGAAAAAGCCATCCAAGAACTTACCGACCTACTTGGACGCATGCGCGAAGCACAAACCGAAGTGGAAGAAGAAATTTTCCGCGAAGTGATTGTCCACAAAGAACCACAAATTAATTGGCAGTTAAAATCGGAAATTGGGGGCATCCATGGCAGCAACAACCTAAGCCATGTGTTGCCCTCAGAATGGGCGTTGCTGGGAAACCCGCTTACCGAACCACTTTTTTTGCAAAAATATGCTGACAGAAGCCTAATGAGCTACCGATTTCAAGGACATCAGTGGGTGCACAGCGACAAAGTATCTTTCACAACACATCGCCGTGAAAAACGCAAAGAAAAAGGACCGTTCATTCTATGCATTGACACCAGTGGCAGCATGGATGGACTACCTTCTCAAATTGCCAAAGTATTGTGTTTTGCCATAATGAAAATGGCTGCCAAAGAGCACCGCAAATGTTACTTAATTTCCTTTTCTATTGGCATTAAAACAATCAATTTACTAAACATAGCTGAAAGTATAGACAAAATAGTAGACTTTTTGAGCATGTCTTTCGACGGCGGCACCGATATCACACCCGCACTTTCAGAGGCACTGAACATGTTGCAAACTGCCGACTATAAAGACGCCGATGTAATGATGGTATCCGACTTTGTGATGTTCGATATTCGCGAAGATTTGCTGCACCGCATCAGAAAGGAACAAGCGCGGGGAACGAAATTTCACAGCCTTACCCTTTCTTCCAAACCCAACCTGCAAGTAGTTGCCCAATTCGACAACTACTGGGTGTATGACCCTCAGGAGCGCAACATCATGCGCCGCCTGTGGAACGATATCCGCCAATTGCAATAAGTTGCGCCCTCACGCGGCTTTTTTGCATATTTGTTAACAATCAAAGGCGATTTTTTAATTTTTGTCAACTAATTAACAAAACCTACATCGGTACTAAATAAAAGCAGGAATTTTCCCAAATTTGCGTTCATCATCTTTCATACGAACGTGATAGGTAAACCTGTTATGAAAAATATAGCAGTCTTCACCTCCGGTGGAGACGCTCCGGGTATGAACGCCTGCATTCGCGCAGTAGTCAGAGGGGCACTGCATCACAATGTCAATGTATTTGGCATTTACCGCGGCTACAACGGCATGATAAATGGCGATATTCACCCACTTACTTCTCAATCGGTAAGCAATATCATTCAGCGAGCAGGCACGATTCTCAAGTCGGCGCGCAGTGCAGAGTTTCGCACCAAAGAAGGGCGCAAAAAAGCATATGAGCAATTGCGCGCACATGGTATTGAAGGATTGGTTGCTATTGGTGGAAACGGTACTTTTACTGGAGCACAGATTTTTTATGAAGAGTATGGCATCCCTACCGTAGGCGCACCGGGCACCATTGATAATGATTTGTATGGCACAGATTTTACTATTGGCTTCGACACAGCTGTAAACACTGCTCTGAATGCCATAGATAAAATCCGCGATACCGCAGACTCGCACGACCGGGTATTTTTTATTGAAGTAATGGGGCGCAACTCTGGCTACATTGCCTTGCGCTCTGCCATTGGAGGCGGTGCTGAAATGGCAATTATTCCCGAAAAACCCAACAGCTTAGATGAAATCATTGAAAAACTCAAAACAGGCTGGGGACGCGCTAAGCGTTCTTACATCGTTGTAGTAGCCGAAGGGCAGCAACCGGGCAACGCCACAGAAATTGCACAAAAAGTAAAAAAAGAAATACCCGACTTAGACGTGCGCGTTTCTACTTTGGGGCATATCCAGCGTGGAGGCTCGCCCTCTGCTGTTGACCGCGTGATTGCCAGTCGCATTGGGTTAGCTGCTGTTGAAGCACTACTGAGTGGTAAAAGCGGCATCATGGTAGGCATTGTCAACGGACGTATCAAATACACGCCTTTCAAAGAAACCTTTAAGCAAAAAAATGAGCAAATAGCAGAAATGATTAGGCTAGTAGAGGTATTGAGTAAATAATTTTTGGGCTAAAACGCTTGACAAATATCACTGTTACCCTAAGCAACAGTAAAACCCAGTGGCTTGCCTTCTGCTTAACAGGGCAAGGCATAGGAGCACCCAATATGCAAACTTTTGCAAACCATTAGCAGCAGCAAGGGGTTGTTGATAGAAAACAATAAACCCGTGCAGCGAACTCCCTGTCAGATAGTGTGGTTGAAGCGCGACTTGCGCCTGCGCGACCATGCGCCTCTGCAAGCAGCAGTTGCTACAGGTTTGCCAACTTTGCTTTGCTTTTGCTTTGAACCTTCTTACATGCACTGCCCTGAAAGCGATGTGCGTCACTGGCGCTTTATTAGGCAGTGCTTAGACGATTTGCAACAACAGCTGAAACCCTTTCACATTCCCTTGTATGTTTTTTATGGCGAAGTGATAGAGGTTTTCGAGCAACTTGCCGATTTTTTAGATATTCGCTTCTTGTATTCTTATCAAGAAACGAATCTGCAGATTACTTTTGAGCGCGACAAGGCTGTAAAAAAATTTTGCCAATCAAAAGGCATAGTATGGAAAGAATTCCCTTCAAATGGCATTGTTCGTGGACTAAAAAACCGACAAGGCTGGGTTGAGGAATGGCAGCGCCGCATGGAAGCTGCACAGCATACAGCAGATTTACGAGCATTGCATCCGCTCATGCTGCCTCAAGAGTGGCAGCCGCTGTGCCGCACGCAACAGTTGCCCGAAGCTATTTTAAAAAATGACAAAAATTTTCAACCCGGAGGGGAAACCAATGCTTGGCGCTATGCAGAGAGTTTTTTCCGCGAGCGCGCTGCAAACTACAGTCGGCATATGTCCAAACCTGAGGAGAGTCGCCGCAGTTGCAGCCGCCTCTCTCCCTACCTCGCTTATGGCGCATTAAGCATTAGGCAACTATATCAGATTGCCAAAAAACAAGAAGCAAACGGCATGATGCCGCTGCAAATGCGAAATTTTCAAGCAAGACTTTGGTGGCATTGCCATTATATTCAAAAATTTGAAATGGAATGTCGCATGGAGTCGGCGTGTATCAATCGTGCTCATCAAAAATTTGCTAAACCTATCATACCTGCCTACTTAGAAGCATGGCAAAAGGGCACTACAGGCTTTCCATTAGTAGATGCCTGTATGCGGGCTGTTGCAGCCACAGGCTATCTCAACTTTCGGATGCGGGCAATGTTAGTATCGGTACTGACCCATACCCTATGGCAAGATTGGCAGCCCGGGGCTGTACATTTGGCAAGGCTATTCCTCGACTTTGAACCGGGTATTCACTATCCGCAGTTTCAGATGCAAAGCTTTGCTATTGGGCATCATTTTCTTAGGATTTACCACCCTGTTAAGCAATCTTACGAACACGACCCGCAAGGCAACTTTATTCGCAAATGGGTACCAGAGCTCCAACATGTGCCCGCTCCACTCATCCACGAGCCTTGGAAAATGACTGCCATGGAACAGCAGTTTTACAAGTGCCGCATAGGCGCAGACTATCCCTTTCCATTGGTTAATCATCAGCAAGCAGCCACCAAAGCACGCCTGTGGCAAAAGGCAATGGAGCAAGACCCAGAGGTAAAAGCCGAAAACGAGCGAATTGTCAAAAAATTAAGCAATCCGAAGGCTGAAATGAAACACATTCCAGCTTTAGCTACCCCTATGCGCAAACAATAAAACTGAGCGACTATCTGTATGCGTTATGAGATAAACATTGGAAAAATTCAATTTTGCACGCCGCCGTTGTGCTGGTCGTATCTACTGCCTTTGTTGGTAAGGATGCAAGCAACAACCAACCTGTCATGAGCGAGCATGCACACCCCGACATAGGCGGCACGGCAAATTTTATTTACAAGCAATGGATTGTAAAGTTGTGACTACATCATTTTGCAATACAAAAGCAACGACTTTGTAAGCACCCCAAACGAGCTCTCAAAACCTACTGGGGCATTCACAAACACCATGTTGCCAACCTGTTCATCAACTAAACAGCATTTATTCTTCTACCCAATCTGCAATGAATAGGTTGGTATCGCGGGTACCGTTGTTATTGCGGTTGCTACTGAAAATAAATTTTTTACCATCGGGAGAGAACATTGGGAAAGAGTCAAAAACACCGTCGTAAGTAACTTGCTCCAATTGTTTGGTTTCCAAATCAATCATGTAAATATTGAACTGAAACCCCCTTGGGGAGGCATGATTGGAACTGAACAAAATTTTTTTACCAGAAGGATGGAAAAAAGGAGCCCAGTTGGCTTTGCCTAAGTGAGTAATTTGTTGCAGGTCTGAGCCGTCGGCATTGCAAATAAAAATTTCCATTTCGGTGGGCTGCACAAGTCCCTTTTTGAGTAGCTCTTTGTATTCTTTGATTTGCTCAGGCGTTTTGGGTCTGGAGGCGCGGAAGACAATTTTAGAGCCATCGGGCGAGAAAAAAGCCCCTCCGTCGTATCCTAAGTCTTTGGTGATGCGTTTGGGTTTGCTGCCATCTATGTTCATTACCCACAGGTCTAGGTCGCCGGAGCGCATCGAGGTAAATACGATTTTATCTCCTTTGGGCGAAACAGTAGCCTCTGCGTCGTATCCTTTATGTTTAGTTAATTTTTTTATGATATTGCCTTTTAAATCGGCAACAAAAATATCGTAGTCGGGATGTATTTGCCACACATATTTTCCTCCATTGCGTGGTGGCACGGCAGGGCAAGCCTTTCCTCCCAAATGAGTGGAAGCATACAAAATAGTGGTGTCTCCCGGCAAGAAATACGAGCAGGTAGTTCGCCCGTGCGAGGTACTAATCATCTGCGGGCGATTGGTCGACATATCGCCTTGGCGCAAGTCGAAGTAAAAAATTTGGTCGCACTCTAAGCCCCAGTTCTTAAAATTAGACTGAAAGACAATTTTCTGACCATCGAAACTAAAGTAGGCTTCGGCGTTATCGCCTCCAAAAGTGAGTTGCCGAATGTTTCGGAGATGTTTTTCTTGCGGATAGCGCAGGCTATCTGTTTGGTTGGATTGAGCGTGTAGGTACCAAGAGCCAAAAGTGGCTATCAAAAGGATGGTTTTGAAAATTTTCATCTGATAATTGTGTGTCATAAAACTGTAAACTTATTTTGTTGAAATGATGATTTGTATCCCAAACGCACGATGGCAAAGTCCGATTTTCAACAACTGCTTTCTTCTAATTATTCTTCAAAAGTAGGGAGCTACCCCAGCCGAAACATCATTATTAGTATTACAGCAGCCTTATTACTTATTGGCGCTTTTTTACTGTTTGCTATCCATACTAATAAGCTCACAAAAGTAATACAGTCCAACATAGAAGTTCAGGTATTGTTAGAAAATGACTTAGCCCCTGCCGATAGCCTTCAAGTATTATATTTTTTAACTTCGCAGCCCTATATTGTGAAAAAAAACGGCAAGCCACAGATTAGATATGTTTCCAAAGAGGAAGCCCTTCGGCAACTTTCACAAAGTCTGAAAGAAGACGTGTTATCTAATTCATTAGATAATCCTCTGCGCAACTACTATCTCATCAACATTCTTCCTGAGTATCATCGAGAAAATAAGCTCAGCCAAATTAAAGCCGAACTAGAAGAACAGCCCGGCATTTTTGAAGTGTCCTACTCCATCATTGCCATTGAAAAAATCAACCAGAATATTCGCATCATAGGCGTGGTGGTTTTCTCATTAGTAGGTTTGTTGATTGTTTTAACAGCATTTTTGGTACACAATGCTATTCGCTTGGCATTATATGCACAGCGTTTTACTATCAGAAGCATGCAGTTAGTAGGAGCAACAGAAAATTTTATTAAAAAGCCTTTTGTTTTGCGTGCAGCTTTCCATGGCGTTGTAAGTGGGCTGATAGCTTCCTTGATACTTATCACTGGGCTGCTGTGGTTGTATGAGGTATTACCTGATTTCAAACAAGTAGAAGATTGGTTTGCTACCATTGTAATATGCTTATCTTTGCTGCTATTAGGCATGTTAGTAGCTGCTATTAGCGCTTTCTTTGCCGTAAGTAAATATCTGAATCGCTCTTTGGACGAGCTATACAAAAATTAAATTGGAAAGACTATTTTATGAGACAACAACAGGGTTTTGCCTTCGGTAAACAAAATTATCTGCTGATGTTAACAGGGTTGGGCTTTATTATTTTAGGTTTTTTGCTAATGGCATTAGACCAAGAGCCATTTGGTTTTGGTGTGCTAGGGCTAACGGTGGGTCCTATTACCGTTTTAAGTGGCTTTGCCATTGAATTTTTTGCCATTATGATGAAGTCAAAATCCAAATGAGCATCTGGGAAGCTATTTTACTGGGCATTATTCAAGGTTTGACAGAATTTTTGCCTATTAGCAGCAGTGGACACATAGAGCTTGGTAAGTTTTTGTCGGGAGCACAATTGGAAGAGCATTTGCTCTTTTCTGTTGTAATGCATGTAGCCACAGCTTGCAGTACGCTGGTGATATTTCGCAAAGAAGTTGGCAGGTTAGTAGTAGGGCTGTTGCAATTGCGCTTTAATGATGAAACCCAATTAGCTGCCCACATTTTAATTTCTATGATTCCTGTGGGCATTGTGGGTGTTTTTTTTAAACAACAGATTGAATTTCTTTTCGAAGGACAAATCACACTGGTAGCTTGCATGCTGATGTGCACCGGTTTGTTGCTATTGTTTGCACATTACTTTCAACCTAAACGTCGGAGCGAAATGTCTTTCGGGAAAGCCTTTCTGATAGGCGTTGCTCAGGCTATTGCCATTTTACCCGGAATTTCACGTTCTGGTGCTACTATTGCTGCTGCACTGCTATTAGGAATAAAGCGCGAACAAGCTGCACCCTTTTCCTTTTTAATGGTACTGCCGCCTATTCTCGGAGCAGCTTTGCTAGAAACGAAAGACTATTTAACATCAGCCGAACCTATGTCCATACCTGCCAATGTGCTACTGGGAGGCTTTATAGCAGCATTTGTAGTGGGTATGTTTGCCTGTAAAGCCATGATACAGTTGGTACGAAACAGTAAGCTGATATATTTCGCCATATACTGCCTAACAGTAGGGGCTTTTTTTTTAATTTATCATCTGCTTACACATTAACGTACAAAACGACAAGGTGCTTTTGTTGAAGCATTAAGAAAAATGAAAAAGCTGAAAATAGCCCTAATTGCACTAATTACCTTGATAGTTGCTCTTGCCGCAGGACTGTACGCTTGGCTGTGGAGCACGCGCCCGGCAATGAACGGTTCTTTAGACCTTGTGGCATTACAAGATACTGTGGAAGTGCAGTTTGATGAATTCGGTATTCCGCACATATATGCCCGTTATGAAACAGATGCCTACTACGCACTCGGGTATGTGCATGCACAAGAACGCCTGTTTCAAATGGAAATGATGCGCCGGCTGGCAGCCGGTAGGTTGTCGGAGATTTTAGGCGCCGAGATGGTAGAAACCGACCGCTTTTTTCGCACTATTGGATTAGCCCAAGCCGCTCAAAGAAGTGCACAAACGCACTTTGCTTCCATAGACAAACCTTGGAAAAAAGCTGCACTTGCCTACCTACAAGGAGTGAACAACTTCGTTGACCACGGTGCTACCCCGCCTGAATTTGTATTACTGGGTATCCCTAAAACTCATTACACACCCGAAGATTTTTACCTGATGCATGGCTACATGGCTTTCAGCTTTGCACAAGCTTTTCGCACCGACCCCTTGCTGGACAAACTGAATCGCCAGTTAGGAGAGGCATATATCAAAGAGTTTTCACTTAACTTCGACACTGCTGTTACTAAAATACCAGTTTATTTGCCAGACAATACTACCTTCAACAAAACTATCCAAACAGCTACTACGCAAAATACATCAAATAGATTTTCCGCTGCTAACGAGTCGTTTATCCAAATAGCTCATTTGGTCAATCGCATCGAGGCACAGTTTCCTTTGTTGCAAGGTAGCAATGGCTGGGTAATTGCACCGGCGCGTTCTAAAAGCGGAAAAGTGATTCTGGCGAACGATACCCACATTGGCTATGCACAACCTTCGGTTTGGTTTGAGGCACATATCAGTTACCCGGGACTCAATTTCTACGGCAACTACTTAGCCGGCTTCCCCTTTGCCGTTTTAGGACATTCGCCCGATAGCGGCTGGGGGCTTACTATGTTTGAAAATGATGATATTGATTTTTATCGTCTTAAACCCATTGACAGTCAGCATGTTGAAATAGACGGCAAGCCATATGCCCTGCAGACTCGCCGAGAAGTGATTCAGGTGAAAAATGCTGAACCGGTTTCATTTGAAGTAAAAACAAGTCCTTTCGGAGTTGTTTTAAACGATGTGTTGAAACCTATTAACTCAACCCTGCACTATGTAAGCCAAGATGCACCTGTTGCTATGTGGTGGACGCTGCATCAGTTTCCTACTAACTGCTTAGAAGCTGTTTACATCCTGACACGTGCCAAGAATTTGGAGCAAGCACAAGTAGGGGTTGCCATGCTCGATGTGCCGGGACTGAACGTTATGTATGGCGATGCAACAGGAAACATTGCTTGGTGGGCAAGCGGTAAGTTGCCACAACGCCCCCCTTCAGTACACCCCGAGTTTATATTGGACGGTTCTACCCTACAATCTTTGCCGCAAGGATATCATCCGTTTGAAGAAAATCCTAAAAGTATCAATCCTCCCTCAGGTTTTGTTTACTCTGCCAACAACCAGCCCGAGGCAGTCAACAACTATTTGCAACCCGGTTATTATTTGGCAAACGACCGGGCTGACTACATTATGGCTTATCTGAACAACAGTAGCCAATGGAGCGCTGAGGAGGTAGCTCAAATGGCATTAGATGTAAAATCAGCGCAGGCTGTTCGCAACATACAGCTGATAGCCAGTCAATTAGCTACTGAGACTCTTTCCTCTGACGAGCAGAAAGCGCTCTCTTTGCTCCAAGCATGGAATGGTGAGCATTCGCTCGATGCCATAGCTCCGGTTATCTACTACAAGCTGTTGCACTACCTCCATGTAGGCATATTTGAAGATGAAGTAGGCATCGACGACATGAAAATTTTGATTCACACACACTTTTTTTACAGAAGCTTAGCCAAAATTATCAACAACCCTGAATCAAAATGGTGGGATAACGTTGGCACCCCTGTGAAGGAAACGCGTCAACAGATAATTGCCGATGCTTTTAAAAAAACCATAGCAGCGCTAATAGAGCAGTTTGGCACCAACGATATGGCGCAATGGCAATGGCGCAAAGTACACACTATTGAGCACATACATCCTATTGGGCGCAATCGACTTTTCAGAAGCCTCTTCAACGTAGGACCTTTCCCAGTAGTGGGAGGCAAAGAAGTTATCAACAATATTTCCTTTATCATTACAGGTAGCGGGCAATATCCTGCTACCTTCGGGCCTGCCATGCGTCGCATCATTGACTTTGCCAACCCGCTTCACTCGCGAAGCATATTGCCTACTGGTGAATCAGGGCATTTTATGAGCAAGCACTATTGCGACCAAGCCGAAATGTACAACACTGGTCAATATCGTTTCCAAAGAATGGAAAAAGCCGATATTGAAGCAAATAGCATCGGAAAGTTGATGCTCTACTGATGCGCACGTTGCTTTTCGGCAGCAAGTTGCTGTTTAAGAATGGTGTTTGAGTAGGTGTTGCGCCATGTAAAAAGCCCAACCAGTTTTTAACACCTAATTGGGCTAAACAGATAACTTTTGCTGTTTGTAAGACCAAACTGGCAAAACAGCATTTCTGAAAATGCACAATTTGTTTATACTCGCTTGACAAGCAAGTGTTTACAAGTCAAAAAAGGAGCTTTAATTGAAAAAAGCAGAGTTGAAAGACCCTGCCATAAACATTTGGATAGTCAGCTTGCAACGGCAGGTGCAGCGGAACATGTAAACTGTATTTTTCAGATACTTACGTATACTCACATTATTATCTGAAACCAATTTTTCGTTGTCCTAATAGCGACTCTTCATCAGAATTAACATTTTGCATATCGCTGAGAATAACTGTTTGCAGAGCTTCTTGGGTGCGAGCACTGCGGTCGAGCGTGGTCATGCGCAAATGTTGTTTGCGAATGACTTCGCTGATGAATTTGCGAACCGAGCGAGCATTACCAAAGTATTTGTCTCGTTTTTCATGCATCAGCTGCAGCTGACGGCGCAGGTAAGCTTGTGTTTCTGCATCTGCCAAGTGTAAATTTTCGGCTGCCAGCATGGCAGTAGCTATCTGATAAAGCTCATCTACGGTGTAGTCGGGAAAAATCATAGTTTTGTCGAAACGCGACTTTAACCCCGGATTGGACTCTATAAATCGGTCCATATTTTCCGGATAGCCGGCTACAATTACAATAAATTCACCGCGCCGGTCTTCCATTTGTTTCAGAATGGTTTCTAATGCTTCGTGTCCGAAGTCGTTACCGAAACCGGAGGAAGCAAGCGCATAGGCTTCATCAACAAATAACACCCCCCCTATGGCTTCGTCTATTTTTTCTTTGGTTTTTAGAGCTGTTTGTCCTACAAATCCCGCTACAAGCGATTGGCGGTCGCACTCTACAAGTTGCCCACGCTCCAAAATGCCTAATGCTTTGTAAATTTTGGCAATAATGCGAGCTACTGTTGTCTTTCCTGTGCCGGGATTGCCTTTGAAAACGGCATGCAACGAAAACCGATTGAGAATGTCTCGTCCCGTTTCGCGATAGAAGCGAACCAGTTTAATCAGTTCATGAATTTGATTTTTGATTTCCGTAAGCCCAATCATGCTATTGAGCTCTGCCAGTGCTTCTTCAAGCAATACCGAGTCTTCTTGGATGTCGGGAAGCAGTTTGGCATCATTCTGAAAAATACGTTGCACATCTGCCAATTCTACGGTTTGCAACATTTCATGGGTAACTTCCGTGTGCTCTTTTTGTCGCATTACGCGAAGCCCCATGTTCATTTTAGCTTCGTCTACCAGTGAATTGACTAAGCGGGCGTTGCCAAAAGTACGGTCTCGGCTACGAAACTTTTCAACAACTTTTTTGTAGAGAAAATCGAATGCCTCTTTGGTAAATTTGATTTGGCGTTGTTCGGCAGCTATTTCTATCAGTTTAAGCATTTCTTGGGGCATGTAGTCGGGGAAGTCGAAATACATGCCAAAGCGCGATTTCAACCCTGGATTGGTATCTAAAAAAATGTCCATTTCTTTAGGATAGCCTGCCACAATAATGGCAATATCGCCCGGACCATCGGACATTTCTTTCACCAATGTTTCTATTACCTCATGTCCATAATCTTTGGTGTCTTCTGGGTTGCGCACCAGTGCGTAGGCTTCATCAATAAATAAAATACCTCCGCGTGCCTTATCAATGAGTTCTTTTACTTTGGGGGCTGTTTGACCGATGTACTGCCCCACTAACTCTGCTCTGCCTACTTCATGTACACGACCGTTGGATAGCAATCCCAAGTTTTTGTATATTTTACCAAGCATTTTAGCAATGGTAGTTTTACCAGTACCGGGGTTGCCTTTAAAAACAGCATGTAGGTTAATTTTTTTATCTTCATCGAAGCCTCTACTTTTGCGGAGTTGTAAAAATTTGAGGTAGTGAATGTAGTCGTGAATGCGGGTTTTGATTTTCTGCAAACCAACTAGGTTATCTAAGCGTTGCAAAACGGCTTCTAATGGCTCGTCAGCATCTTCATTGTTGAAAGCTTGTTGGGGGGGATGGATATCGTGGCTGCGCAGCAACGGACTTTCGCCTCTGATGTAGCTGTCGCCAGTAGAAAAGGGCACCACTGCTACTAAGTGGTCCATAAAAATAACTTCCAGCGTATATTTATCGGGATACCATGAGCCGCGCGTATCGCTACCCCAACCGGTAGTAATAGTTACGCTATCTTCTTCTGGATTAACGCGACGCAGTTCGGTAGTAACGCCTTTAAGTTGTGCGGCATCGTTGTAAAAATGGAAGAACAGCTCGCAATACCACGAACTGCTCTGTAAGTTCTGGAAGGTAAATTCTGCCCAAATGTAGCGGGTATCTTTGGCATCAAATTGTGTGTAGTAAACGCGGTCTTCGGGGTTCACACCTTTGTTAGGTCCTTCGTAGAGGCGAATGCGTTCAATTTCGAAATAGGGATTTTCTGTATCGGATACTGGTCCGCCATTTTCAATGTAGAATTTCTTTTTTCCCACTATCTCATCGTCTATGCTGGCTTCCCATTGGTAGTCGCCTCGGGTCCAGAAAACGCCGGGGGTTTGATTGCCCCAGCCTTCGCGCACCATTACGATATTGTCTTCTGCCGAAACGCGGTAATTGTCTAACCTAATTTCGCATACTTCTTCGCGCTTGTTTTTATCGGTGAGCCGATAGCAGCGAATAACAATGTTGCATTCCCAATCTTCCTCATCAAAAAGTTTATTGTAAAAAGACAGTTCGCAGTACAAATAAGTAGTTTCTATATTTTCAAAGACTGTGCGGTATTTCTTCTTCCCGTCGGCAAGCCACTCGGTAGAGCTGTAAACCTTTAAGTCTTTGAACTTATAGTTTTTATCCAACGTTTTTTTGCTTCTGAAAATCATTGCCTTACTGTCCGGTTGAAAAAAACAATTGCAGTAAATATTACCGAAATGTACGCAAAAATATTGATAGTTTTACTGCTACCAGCCCATGGATAAAATTCCTGATTGGGTTGCATTATAAATGAAATCCTGCCCGTACAACCCAAGGACTTGCATAGGGTGAACGCAACTGATTCCAAGAAAAATTATAGAGCACCGTTAGGTTAAAGGCAGCACGGCGCCCCATGGGTTGGCTGTAGCCGCCACCTAGAAAAGTGCCCGGCACCCAGCCTCTCCGCACTTCGCCTACCAGTTGGTCGAAATAGGCTACATTTAAATTTTCGTACTCTGCATGGGCAAAAAATGGTGAAGAAGCAAAGGGAAAAAAGCGCCCAAACACACGCCCGCCATAGATGCTGTTGGCGGTAGTGTTAAAGCCACGGAAATTGAAACGGATGTATTGATAAGTGGCACCCACTCCTACTTGCAACTGCGGGGTAGCCTGATAAAAAACCAGTGGCGATACGTCTATGAATGTTACGTTGCCAAACTGAAAACTAAAATTGCCGCCAAACCGAACGCGGTCTATCAAGCGCTGCTCTTCTGCCGGTAACGAAGATTTTCGCGGCGCAAAAGTACTGTCATTTTGTGCTTTGGCATAGTAAACTGCAAAAATGAGCAAAATGACAATGAGAATATTTCGCAGGGTGTGTTGCATAAAACTGGAACTGTTCAATCTCGATAACTGATACGCAATTTCAAACAAGTCAGTTGCTTTAAGGCTGTACATGTTGCACTTTTCGTGGAATTAATATCCATTCTTTTTGTCTGCCATCTAAATATTGCACTTTCCCATCTTGTCGGAAAACAGCAGGTTGTTCGAGCATAATGCGCAATTCTTTGTTTTGCCATTCAGCAATGGGCACTCTTACGTTGAGCTCAATAGCGTATGCGGTATTAGGACGAATCGGGTACTCGCCTGTGCCGGGAACATGCACCTGATTGTCCCACATGCCAATAGCAGGTCCGGCAGCGTGCCCATGCAACCCTAATGCGTGTGAATATATCTGTGCCTGAATACCCTCTTTCTTAGCTTGTTCCAGTGCAAGTTTGAGAATCTCGTTGCCAGTTCTGCCAGTTTTAAAATGCGAAGTGAGAATGTCTTGTGCGCGATTGCCAACCGATAGTGTTTTTTTTAGGTAATCTGGCATATCGGTTTCGCCGGGTCTCAGCACATATGCCATCTGCTGGGTGTCGGTGTGCATGCCTACGTACTCAAAGCCTAAGTCGATATGCAGCACATCGCCGGGCATAATCACGGTTTGCCCGTCTGGACGAGCAGAAAAGGCATAGAGCGGCTGGTCTGGTCGCTGAACGTCCACTGTTGGGTGAAACCATGCTTGTAATGTCAGTGCTGCCATGCGTTCGCGATACCACCATACTACCTCGTTGGTAGTAGTTACGCCGGGTTGAATAACGCTTTCAGACAGTCCTTCGGCAATGATAGTGTGAGCAATGCGGTTGGCTTGCTCAAAAACCATCAGTTCTGTTGGTGTGCGGGTCTCCAACCAATTAACTGCCAAGCGCTCTGCCGAAACTACTCTGTTTTTAAATGGCTCTGGCAAGCGGCTCATGAAGTTTTCATATTCTGTATGGCTGATACCATCGGCATGAGCAAAGGTTTCCGAATAGTTCAAGCCAATTCGTTGAGGGTTGCGCTCTTGTATGAGTTGTATCAGGCGTTTCCACTGGTCAGGCTCTTGTTCTGGCGTCCAAGCCGCTTTAAACAACTCACCAACGTTGTAGCGTGCTACAGCCAACAGTTCCAGTCCTTGTGTTGTTCCTCGGTCATAAATGAACAAAATGGTTTTCCGCCTTGCAGAAAGCCAAGTAGCTGGCAACATAGTGCGCATCACGGGGTCTTCGTTGTATTCTTCGGCTATCAGCAGCCAAAGGTCTATGCCATTTTCGCGCATCAAAGTGGGCAAGAGTGTTTCCATGCGCTCTTTTAAAATCTGGTCGCGCAGGGCAGCGCGTTCTTGCAGCGATAAGATGCGAGGCATATGGCTTTGGGCTACCAAACTGAGAGGTGCCCCGCAAATAAGCATTATCAGAACAAGGAAATTTCTCAACATATCTGAAATAAAATTGCTGTTTGCCAGCAATATATGCCAACAAACAGCAATCAGCAAAGAGCAAATGATAAAAGTTATTGCTTTACTTCTACGTTCCCTTTCAAGGTCAGCACCGCAGTACCGCCCTCAACATTTGCCGTAATGCTTACTGTTTTGTTAAAAGCCCCTACAGCCGCAGCGTTGAAAGTGGCTTTAATTTCAGCAGATTCACCTGGCGCAATAGGTTCTTTAGGCCAACTGGGTACTGTACAGCCACAAGAACCCACCGCACTGGTAATCACCAGCGGCACTTTTCCTACGTTCTTAAACTTAAAAGTAGCTGTAACAGGCTGATTTTGAGGGATATTACCGAAATCGTGAGTGGTTTTATCCCATTGGAAAGCAGCTAAGTTATTGTTTTGGGCAACTGTTTTGCTTCCCGCATTTGAGGTAGTTTGCGAAAAAGCCACAAAAGCCACTAAAAGAGCAAAGGCGAAAGTAAGAAACAAATGTTTTCTCATAGCATTTTGAGTTTATGTATCTTTTTGCAAATAAACGATAAGCCGTGCAATATTTGCGTTAATGAATTGATAAGGTTTGTTAATGACTTGTTAATGCAACGTACTACTATTCGCCGCCTAATCATTCTGGCTACTTTAAGCATTTGTGGCATCATTGTTACGCAAATTTATTGGGTCAGTAATGCTTTCAACCTCAGAGAGAAGCAGTTAGACCAAAGCATCCACATTGCATTGCAAACTGTTGCCGAGCAAATTGCTGCTTATAACAAAAGTACCTTGCCTATTGCCGATGTAGTCAACCAAGTAGCTTCCGACTATTTTATCGTCAACGTAAACGATGTGATAGATGTCAACATTCTTGAATTGTATCTTAAACGCGAATTTGGAAAACGAAACTTACAACTCGACTTTGAATATGGCATCTATGACTGCACCACAGATAAAATGATGTACGGCAGCTACATTCGCATGCGCAATACGCCGCCTCATGAACAAGCAACTATAGTCATCAGTCGCGAATTGCCCAAATACGACAAGTTTATTTACTATTTTGGTGTAAGTTTTCCACAAAAAAAGCGATATCTACTCTACGACATGCGCTTGTGGATATTTTCTTCATCTATGATTCTCCTGTTGGTGTTATTTTTTGCCTATGCAATGTATGTTATTTTGGCACAGCGCCGTTTGGCAGAGATTCAAAAAGATTTTGTAGATAACATGACGCACGAATTCCAAACCCCTATCTCCACTATTCACATTGCTGCCGACGTATTGCTCACTCCAGACATTATAAAACAACCAGAACGCTTGCACCGCTATGCGCAAATTATCAAAAAGGAAGCCCAAAGGTTGCACAAGCAAGTAGAAAGCATTTTACAAGCCAGTCGCGCCGAGCGAATTGGGCTCACCCTGCAAAAAGAAAACCTTAACTTGAATGAACTGATTATAGAAACAGTACAGTATTTTCAACTGCAACTCAAAGAAAAAGGGCGGGAAGCGGTTATTCAAACTCACCTACCCAGTGAAAACATAATAATCAACGCCGACGGTAGCCACCTTACCAATTTGATAATCAACTTATTAGATAATGCTGTTAAATACTCTGGCACTGGTCCGCACATCAACATTCGCCTTTTTGCCCACAATGGGCAGCTATGCCTACAAGTAGCTGATAACGGACCTGGCATTCCTGAAAAGTACCGGCGGAAAATATTTCATAAGTTTTATCGCATTCCAACAGGCAACTTGCACAATGTAAAGGGTTTCGGACTGGGTTTGCACTATGTACAAAATGTGGTAAAAGCCCATGGTTGGCAAATACGACTTGTTTGTCCGCCGGCAGGAGGCAGTATCTTTGAAGTGCTCATTCCCAATTATCAACGCATCTAACCTTAAAGACTATGTATACTGCTCGTGTTTTATATGTGGAAGATGACCTGAGCTTAGCTTTTGTAACTATTGATAATTTGGAAATGCGCGGTTACCAAGTAATTCATTGCCAAGATGGCAAAACAGCCTTAACAGCTTTTAAAGCTCAACAGCCCGACATTTGTGTTTTAGATGTTATGCTGCCCGATTTAGATGGATTTACCCTTGCCAAAGCAATCAGACAGTTGAGCGTAGAAATACCCATTATTTTTCTGACCTCTAAGTCGCAAAAAGAAGATAAAATTTACGGGCTCAAACTCGGCGCTGACGATTATCTTACCAAGCCCTTCAGCATTGAAGAATTAGACCTAAAAATGCAAGTATTCTTGAAGCGAAGCAAAGTTAGTTTGTCATCGATAAATGAAAAACAATACGTTAGGCTTGGTAGCTACTTGTTCGATGTAGATAACTTGTTGTTGATTCACGGCGAGGAGAAACAGTCGCTAACCAAGCGCGAAGCCGATTTATTGGCGTTGTTTTGTCGCCACAAGGGCAACGTACTGAAACGCGAAGATATTTTGCGAGAAATATGGGGAACAGATGACTATTTTGCTGGGCGTAGTTTAGATGTATTTATTTCTCGCTTGCGCAAATACCTCAAAGCCGATGAGCGCATTGCCATTGAAAACCTGCACGGCATAGGTTTTAAGTTGGTTCTGCCTAATGTTTAATGGTTGGCTCTACGCCATATTGTGTCTTTCAACTGAGCCTTTCGGCGTTTCCAAGCAAGTTTTATATCTGTGAAATGGAGCCGCCAGCGGTCAGCAGCCGTAATGGCAAATAATCCTTTGCGAATATATACACTGTCGCTATCATCTTTGTACCACAGTTGGTAGCCATTTTGTTGCATCCAAGTAGTAATCTCGTTTATGAAGGGATTGATGTAGCGCTTGCCGTGGGTTTCTACTGAAATAACAGCCGGACGGCTTTTCATATATTTGAGCACGTACCACTCACAACCTTCAATATCAATACTCAACAAATCAATTGTTCCGTCGTCTATGCTGTCGAATCGCTTAGCAGGAACGGTAAACTTATCGGCATCTTGTTTTTGGTAAGCATCGTTTACCAGTGCAGGACTACTATCTAATGCACTTGCAAAGGTAGAAGCAGCCCGATTGATTAATTCTATACTGCCTTCGTGGTCATAAATGGCTACGGCATGAAGCGTAATAGCATACTTATTGCCAAAGTATTGCCGAATAGCCTCTATACAGTGGGGGTCTGCCTCTACTAATGTTGTTCGGATGCCTTGCTTGATGTAATCCAAAATATTGGAAGTTTCGGGCAAATACACTCCCACCTCGGCTACATGCTGAGGCTGAAATCCTTTACGGCTGAGACGGCGATAGATAAGCTTGTTTTCGGAAAGATTCATAACAACAACAAAGCTATAATAAAAAAAGGTTGCCTGCACCCAACAGATGAGACAACCCGAAACACTACGAAATCAGATACTACAAATTATATGGCAATCCATTTAGACAAGCGATAAGTAAGCCTGTCTGCGAGGAAATACATTACAGGAACTACTACCAGCGTTAAGAAGGTGGAAAAGGTGAGTCCATAAACCACCGTCCAAGCCATCGGACCCCAGAAGTCGGCATTTTGACCGCCCCAGTAAATGTCAGGATTAAAATGCGAATACAGCCCGAAAAAGTCCACGTTTAAGCCAATGGCTAAGGGAATGAGCCCTAATACTGTGGTGATAGCGGTAAGCAACACAGGACGCAAGCGCATGAAACCTGCCTGAACAAGGGCTTCACGTACCTCGTCGGCATCTAAGCGAGCCTCTTCGGGCAGCCCTAAGGCTCGTTTACGATTGGCAATGAGCTGATTAGCACAGTCTATTAGCACAATAGCGTTGTTTACTACTACACCTGCCAAAGAAATAATGCCGATACCGGTCATAATCACTACAAAGTCGGCGCGGGTAATAGCCAGTCCTAAAAACACACCAATGAGGCTAAACGGCACCGTTGCCATTACTAACAGTGGCTGGGTGAGTGAATTGAATTGCGACACCAAAATCAGGAAAATGAGCGCCAGCGCTACAAGCATGGCATTCAACAAGAAGGCAATAGACTTGGCTTGCTCTTCTTGTTCACCAGTAAATTTGAAGCTATAGCCCGGTGGCAGCGTGTAGTCGGCAAGTACTTCTTTCACCTGCGCCACTACTTCGTTGGCATTGTAGCCTTCGGTAACATTAGAAACCAAGGTTACCAGTCGCTCGTTGTTTTTATGCTTAATGGCACCAAAAGAAGAGGTATATTGCATAGAAGCAACTGCTGAAACAGGGATTTGGCTAAAACGCCCTTTGTTGTCGCGGAAGGTAATTTTTTGGTCGTTCAAGCGAGAAAGGTTGTAGCGGATATTGTCGCTCACGCGCAAGTTGATTGGGTAATCGTCTTTGCCATCTTTGATTTTTGAAATTTCTTTTCCGTAGATGGCTGTGCGCATGTTCATGGCAAGCATCGAGGTGGAAATGCCTAAACGCTGTGCCTTGGCGCGGTCAATTTGTAAAATTAGCTCTGGCTTGCCAACATCGATGCCAAGTTTTAACCCGTCTATGCCCGCAATGTTGCTCTTTTCTATCAGGTCTTTCATTTTCTCAGCTTCTCTGATAAGAGTTAAGTAATCAGCACCAATGATTTCTATGTTGATAGGCGCCCCTACCGGTGGTCCGGTTTTTTGTGCATCGGTTACAATTTTCAGCCCCGGAATGTTTTTCGCCATTTCGCTGAGTTTGCGCTGTATCTGACGAGTATCAATACCTCCTCGCTCTGAGTATTCTACAAAATTGATAGTGATTTTACTTTTGTGTGGGGTTACAGAGTTGCCCTGAGAAAAGTCTTTAGGACTGTTTGTTCCCTCGCCCACGTTGGTAACAATGGCTTTTACAGCCTTTGCATAAGGACGCAGCACCTCATATACTTTTTTTTCTACTTCTTCGGTTAGCCGATTAGTGGTGCTGACGTCTGTACCCAAAGGCGCTTCAATGTACATGTATACAATAGCGGGTTCGGTGTTAGGGAAGAAATCAACCATGGGCTTGCCAGCAAAATAAATCGCCATTCCGGAGATCATCAGCACTACACTACCCAAGAGAAATGATAGTGGACGAAGGCGTCCTTTCAAAGCAAACCGAATGGTGTTTTTATACAACACCTCTAACTTGGTTAGTAGCACATCTTGAAACCAACGAGAAGCTGGGCGAAAAAAGAACACATTGATAAGGGTGAGCAAGCCAAGCGTCACAAAAATATTGCCCCAAGAGTAGGTATCGGCAAGCAAATAAGCAGGAACAGACAAAATAAAACTCAAAGCAGCAAACCGCACGAGAGGTTTGGCAGGGGTCTGTTCTCGTTCCAACTTCATGAAAGTAGCTGCCACTACTGGGTTAATCACTAAGCCGACAAATAAAGAGGCAGAAAGCACTACAATGAGTGTAATAGGCAAAAATTTCATGAACTCGCCTACCAAACCACCCCAAAACATCAGCGGAAGAAAAGCTGCCAAAGTGGTCATAGTAGAGGTGATGATGGGAATAGCCACCTCGCCTACCCCTTGTATAGCTGCCTGTAGGCGCGTTTTGCCTTCTTCCATTAGTCGGTAGGTATTTTCTATTACTACAATAGCATTGTCCACCAACATGCCCAGCGCCAACACCAGCGAAAAGAGAATCATGATGTTGATAGTAGCACCTATAAAGCTCAGAATGCTAAAAGAGAGCAGCATGGACAGGGGAATGGCAATGCCTACAAACATGGCATTGCGCAAACCCATGAAGAACAGCAACACCCCTACAACCAAAATCATCCCAAAGATGATGCTGTTTTCAAGGTTGCTGATTTGCTCCTTCATGCGGTCAGCCTGGTTGTTGGTCAAAATAATATTCAAGTTGGCGGGTAATGCTCCGGATAGCTTTGCATCGGTTAATATTTTTTGGATTTTGGCATCAGCTTCAATGAGGTTTTCTTTGTTTCGCTTGATAACGTTGAGCGAAACTACTGGTTGTCCGCCTTTCCGCAGAAAATCTTGTGTAGCTAAGCGGGCATAGCTTTTGCGTTCGATGTAGCTGTCTTTTACTTCGGCAACATCTTTCAAATACACTACGTTTTGGTCTTCTGCTTTTACAATTATATCGGCTATTTCGGCTGCCGTTTTAAATTCTCCTGAAATGCGCATCGAGCGCCGATAGCCATCGGTAAGTACTTCGCCGCCTGATATGGTTACGTTTTCGGCGCGTACTGCATTTTCAATATCGGAAAAAGTAATGCGACGCGCCTCCATTTTGTAGATGTCGGCATTAATTTGAATTTCACGGTCTAATGCCCCCGTAATATCTACTCGTGAAACTTCGGGCAAGGCTTCAAAGGCGTCTTCCAAATATTGCGCATATTTTTTTAGCTGCGCCATTTCAAAGTCGCCCGAAAGATTGACCGTTACGATGGGCACCTCCGACAAATCTACTTCTAAAACGGTGGGGTCTTGGTCTAAGTCGCTGGGTAGTTCGCGCTTAGCTTTGTCAACTGCATCTTTTACGTCTTGCAGCGCTTTTGAAATTTGTACTTTCTCGCTAAACTCAATCACAACAACCGATACGTCTTGGGCAGAAGTAGAGGTAATTTTTTTTACTCCTTTCAGCCCTTTGAGTTCTTTTTCAATAGGTCGTGTAACGAGGTTTTCAATATCGGCAGGTGAGTTGCCGGGATAAACTGTATTGACGTAAACAGTTGGAAACACTATTTCGGGAAATGACTCTTTGGGCATGTTGTTGTAGGAAATCAGCCCAAACAGCACAATAATAAAAGTGAGAATGAAAACACTGGTTCGGTTTTTAATAGCAAGAGTACTGAGCCCAAACTCGCGTTGAATATCTTTTTTTTCTTCCATAGGTGCACAATTATTTTAGCGTACTTGCTGAGCTACTTTGTTGTTGCTTACCTCTACTTCATCGCCGTTTACTACCTCGTTGTACCCTTTGGTGATGATTAGGTCTCCGGCTTGGATACCGGCTTCAACAAGGGTTTTACCAGCATACGATTTTCCGGTCGTAATCACCACCCGCTCTACTATTTGCTTACCGTCTTTGTTGCGTAGCACATAAACAAACTGCTCGCCATTAGCCGATTGCTGAATCAAGTGAGAAGGCAATACCAGTGCATCTTTGCGGAAGAAGTCTCTGATTTTGACTACTGCCAACGAATTGGGCTTGAGAATACCATCTGGATTGGAAGTGCGCATCTGTATCTTAAAAGTGCGGTTGGTTGGATTGATGTACTGTCCCACCATGTGTATTTTCAGAGACATTTCTTTTCCTAAGGCAGGAAAAGAAACCAGTACCTCATCGCCACGTTTAACAGCAGTGGCATACACTTCCGACACATCGGCATTAATTTCTACCTGAGCAATATTGACGATGCGTCCCATGGGTACTGCCGGATTAGCCATTTCGCCTACATTTTGGGTGAGGTCTTCTACCATGCCATCAATAGGTGCTTTTACAATAGCTTTATTGAGTTGGGTTTTAGCAGTGGCAAGTGTTTTCTCCAAAGCCTCCATATTGTTTTTGGCTTGTAGATATTGCACCTCAGAGCCTATTTTTTGGTTCCATAAATTGGCTTGCCTTTCGTAAACTGTGCGAGCCAATTCTAAACGAGTTTCTATTTCAGCAATGTTTTTGCGGATGCTCTCGGCGTCTATTTCAGCAATGGGCTGTCCTTTGCGCACCATATCGCCTACTTGTACGTATCGTTTAATGATAACACCGGCAATTTCGGGGGCAATCATCACGTTTTGTTCAGAGGCTACGTTGCCCTGCACCTCCACATAGTGAGCGAAATCTTGTACGGATAGCGGCTCGGCTTCTACCAATTTTTTAGCTGCCGCTGTTGGGCTAATTTGCGCTATTTCGGCTTCCAAAGCTGCAATTTCAGCTTTGATTTGGGCTGCTTGCTTTTTTAACTCCGAGAGGCGCTTGCGTTTGCCCTCAACAGAGTTGTCAACAGATTTATTACAAGCGCTTACCGCAAACAGAGCGATAAACACAAAAGCATAGTACTTAGTCATAATGATATAGCATGATGTGGGGGTTGTCAATTATTTTAGCAATCTACCTTTAGCTTTGTCTAAATCTACTTTGGCAATCAAGGCTTCGTACAGTGCGTTGTAGTAACTTGTTTCAGCCTGTTTATAATCGTTTTCCGCATTGATGACTTCTAAATTGGAGCCTACCCCTTCTTTGTATTTGATGCGGCTGATGCGCGCCACCTCTGCGGCTAATTCCATGTTTTTCCGCTGTGTATTCAGATTGTCTAATGCATTGGCAAGAGCTGTTTGGGCTTGTTGTTGCTCTAAGTCAATACTGCGGCGCAAGTTGAGCATGGTATTTTCTGTTTTAATCAGTTCTAAGCGGCTTCGCTGAATGAGGTAGTGGCGCCGCATGCCATCAAAAATGGGAATGCTCAGCGTAATGCCTACGTTACCAAAACCATTCCATCGACTGAATTTGAACAGATCGCTTCCATTAGAAGGACCCGTTAAGCCACCGTATTGAAAAGTAGCTGACAGTCGGGGCAGATATCCTAATTTGTCGCGCTTGATGGCAAGAATGTTCAGTTCACGTTGGGTTTCTAAGATGCTGTACTCGGGGCGTTGCCGGTAGTCGAAACTATCTTGTGCTTGCGCTTGCAGCAACAATGCATCAGGATTGATTTGTTGCAGCGTTTCGCCAAGTGTAATTTCATCGGTTTGTTGCAAACCCATTTGAAACTTGAGAAACGATTTGCTCATTTCAATTAAGCGGGCTACTCGCTGCTTTTCGGTTTTTAAGTTATTGAAATTTACTTCCAACCTATCTACATCCATTTTCTCAACAAAACCATTGGCATACATGGCTTTGGTTTCATTGAGCAAGGCTTCTACGCGCTGTACGTTGGCGTCTATCAACTTCATGCGCTCTTGGGCAATCAGCAGCCCATAGTAGGCTTTGGTAACTGCTTCAGCAATTTCCACCTTGCTGCGGGTCAGGTTCCGCTCAGCAAGTTGTGCATACACAGTAGCAGCGCGCAAGCCCAGAAACCAAGTAGCATCAAAAATCATCTGACTGGCAGAAACGGCTGCATTGCCCTGAAACGGCGGCTGAAACGGCAATGCCACAAACTCACCCGCTGGCGCATTAGGATTGACAAACTGTGCCGGCACAAAAGCTACGGTCAGTTTGTAGTTGTGTGCCATTGAACTTCCAGCATTAATTTGCGGCAACCCATCGGCACGGGTAATCCCTATCTGTGCCTTAGCAATCTCCAAATCCGCTTGGGAATTGGCAACCGATAGCGAGTGGTTAATAGCATACTCTATACACTGCGCCAAAGTGTAATTCTGCAAAACCACTTTTTCAGGATTATTACCTGCCGAAAAAGCACTTTGTGCAACTACTAACGGCAGAATAGACAAAATAAATCCAAAGGTGAGAAAGGCTCTCATGAAAACGACGGTTGAGTAAGTTTCTCGTTTTGATAATACATTTGACGATATTGTATCAGTTTAGAATACCCTTTCAACGTAACAATGCCGTGGATGAAATGGTCAAAAAATGCCCATTGTACGTCCATTACATTGTATTTGTCAAAAGGGAATAAAGTGGGGTCAAAACCTAATTGTACTTGCTCTACGCGCATTTTAGCAAGTACCTCTACGTTGAGCTCTTTGCGGAAGTAGCCCTCTTCTATCCCGCGATGCAGCAGCTTGATAAGAGCGCCTAAGAAATACTGCTCCTTAAAGTTTTTGTACACGCTCCATGCCTTAGGATGATATTTCTGTAAGTCAAACACCACTACCGGATTAACTGTGCGAATCATTTTTTTGACTTGCTCAGCACCCAGTAACATTTCTTCAATGGCGTCTTTGGCTTGGGTAGCAATAGCTTCAAAGGCACGCATGTCCTCAGAGAGCATTTCATGAACCATCACACTCACCAAATCATCCTTGTCGGCATAGTACTGATAGATAGTTTTCTTAGAAACACCCGCCTTTCGCGCAATATCGTCCATACTTACGCTGCGAATGCCATAGGCGTGAAAGAGTTGGTCGGCTTCTCGTAATATGCGTTCTTTCAGTTCCAAAGTGTTGCTTTTTAGTTCAAGAACGCGCAAAACTATGGAAACTTTTAATCACTTCAAAGTTTCCATAGGATATTTTTGCAAAGAATCCACCTTTACAGCTTTTAGCCCAAAATAGGCAGCAAAGTAGTGGTTGTTTCCGTCGCCAGGGGCATACCCGTATAAATCCTGATGGAAAATAAGCTCCATAGGGTGCCGAACAGGAGGTATCAAAACAGTATCTTGATATTGCATCGCCCGATAGCGCTGCATAATATTTACTCGTTGCTGATATTCCGAGCGATATGCGTATGCATCGCCATTGAGCAATACCTTCCAAGCCAACCCGACCTTTGTATTAGCTGAAAAAATCTTACCTGCAATAAAAAGAAGCATGGCGACTATCAGAAAACCGGGCAGTTTATCAAATGAGAATTTATACCGCAGCCACAGATGCTGTACCGTTGCCAATGCAATGGCAAATACAGAAAACAACCACCACAGGTAGGCAATATTTTCAATGCGCTTGGGGATGTAAAGGTCGCGGTTGAACAGCAAATAGGCTGCCAAAATGGCAATAATAATAGCAACACTAACAGATAAAAGCAGTAACAAACTTCGCTTATGTGCAAAAACAAATGTACTTGTTTGTTTTGCCCAGTCGCTCATAATAGGCAGCAACAGAAACAAAGCAGCAAGTAGCGGCAGGTTCTTAAACCAGCCCAAAACATAGGGCATGTGCATTTGCAAACCCTTCATAAGTAAGTCCCACTGAGGGCACAAACGCATCACGCTATGGCTACGGGGCGAATCGGACAGAGCTATTTGTAAAAAAATACCTGCCAGCATAACAACAAGGCTAAGAGCTGCCCACTGCCATCGGCTATTTTTGCGTTGAACTAACACAACCAACAAAGCAGCCGTCAATATAAAAGTCGGGAGAACCACTACTTCATTGGTTCCTGCCTGTAAAAAGGCTAATACTATTATGCCGGGCATTGCATACCTGCTACTATTTTGCCTGAAAAGTTGCGGCAGCAGCGAGAGATACAGCAACTGCCAACAGATGGCAATACAATAAGTCGCGCCTGAAGAATACCAGTAGAATAAATCAACCGTAGAACGAATATAAGCCAGAAAAAAAGTCATGAACACTGCCCATGCTACCCATCGCTCACTTTTTGCCAGATAGTTTCCGGTGATGTTACTAATAAATACCCATAGGCTAAAACCAAAAAATGACAGCAGAAATAAAGCCGTCAGCCCGTACCACTCCGGCAAACGATAGCCAAGCGGATTGAGCCAATGGAAAAAGGCAGCTACAAAACGGCCGTTCCATGTTTTAAGATAATAAGGAATAAACCCTGCGCCGAACTGCTGTATATGAACAGCAATACCGTAGTCATCTATATAAGCCGGTACAGTATAGTAGCAGAGCAACAAAAACGGCAGGATTGCCGCTGCTCCACCTACCAGTACAATCAAACGAAATATTTTTATGGAATCCACTTTTGAAGATTTGTAATTTACAAGATATGGTCATCCGATGCTTTTGTATAGAGGCTGTCTTCGCTTAATGGTAAAAAGTAATAATTTTCAAAAACAGAGCCAAGATGGATAGGCAAATTTATGGCAACCTGTATAGCAAACATTCCTGCTGTATTGCACTTTGCCGAGCGACTATTCTTCATCAAAATACAATTGCACTTGCATCGTAACTTTGCAATATGAAAGCTATATCTGCACAACACGAAACATTGTTGCCTGTAATGGAAGCATTTTATACCATACAGGGCGAGGGACATTGGCAAGGGCATGCAGCTTATTTTATCCGGTTAGGCGGGTGCGACGTAGGATGCGTTTGGTGCGATGTAAAAGAATCATGGGATGCTGAGGCACATCCAAAAGTGCCTGTTGCTCAGTTAGTAAACCAAGCGCTGCAACACCCCGCCCGCATTGCTGTCGTTACCGGCGGCGAACCATTGATGCACAATTTAGACGACCTAACAGCTGCTCTGCGGGCTGCCGGCTTTCGCACTCATATAGAAACCTCTGGCACGCATCCGCTCTCTGGTACGTGGGACTGGGTTTGTTTTTCTCCTAAAAAATTTATGAAGCCTCAGCCCAACATTTATGCCCATGCCAACGAACTCAAAGTGATTATTTACCATAAAAGTGATTTCGATTTTGCTGAACAATTTGCTGCACAGATGCCCGCCGGCTGTCGTTTATTATTACAACCCGAGTGGGAAAAATCAGTGCAAATGATGCCTTTAATAGTAGACTATGTAAAAAAATATCCAAAGTGGCAAATTTCGTTACAAACACACAAATTTATGGCTATTCCATAGGCTATGTTTTTGATAATCAGATAATCACGCTAAAATGTAAAAAAAATTCCTACCGCTTCTCAATTTGCCAACAGATTAGATCGTTATAGTCTGGTAAAATTTTTTCAGGTCTGTGCATTATAGCCGATTAGTTAACTGCTCTTTTAGAACAAACCGTTTGAAACTGCATGAATCAACTCTTCAATATCAGCGGTAAAAGAGGCATCATTACCGGTGCAACAGGCGTAATTAGCCAAACAATATGCCACTATTTGGCATCGGAAGGGGTGCACCTGATTTTAATAGGGCGCGACGATAGCAAGTTAGCCAACCTGAAAGCAGAACTAATGCGCTATCCGGTAGAAATATCAACTTATTGTTGCGATGTAACCAAAGAAGCACAAGTAAAAACTACGTTTGAGACTATTGCACAGCAGGTAGGTGCTGTTGATTTTCTCATCAATGCAGCGGGAGGCAACATGCCACAGGGCATTGTAGAAGGCAACTTTTTTGATGCCTCGATGCCGGGCTTTGCAGAAGTGATGCAACTAAACCTGATGGGCTCTGTTTACCCTTGTAAATACTTTGGCTTGTGCGCCTCTGCCGAGCGGACAAAAAAAACTTCCTGTATCATCAATTTTTCTTCCGTTTCGGCTTACAGACCGCTAACAAAAGTGGCAGCATATGCCGCTGCAAAGGCTGCTGTTCATAATTTCACCCAGTGGTTAGCAGTAAATCTACAAAAAGACAACCCGGGCATGTACAGAGTAAACACTGTTGTGCCGGGCTTTTTACTAACTCATCAAAACAGAAGATTGCTGACCCATGAAGATGGTAGCCTCACTGAACGCGGTCAAAAAGTAATGGCACATATTCCATTTGGCAGGTTTGCACAACCAGACGAGCTAACAGGTGCCATCCATTTTCTCCTTTCCGATGCAGCTTCCTACGTAAACGGAGCAGCTATTGTAATTGACGGTGGACTTTTGGCTTATGCAGGTATATGAAAAACAATATCGAATTTGAATACTCTTTTCGCTGGTTTGGTGAAAATGACCCCGTTAAACTACACGAAATCAAGCAAGCCGGGGCTACACATATTGTAACGGCATTGCACCACGTGCCTAACGGGCAAGTATGGCAAGAGCGTGACATTGTGAAGCGCAAACAGTTGATTGAAAACAATGGCTTGAAATGGACTACCGTAGAAAGCGTACCTGTACACGAAGCCATCAAATATGGCGGTCCGGAACGCGACTCCCTGATTCACAACTACATACAAACTATTGAAGCATTGGCAAAACACGGCATTAAAACCATTACCTACAATTTTATGCCTGTGTTAGACTGGACCCGCACCGACTTGGAATATCCTGCTGATAACGGTGGAGATTGTTTAGCATTTTTTTGGAGCGACATCTGCTACTTCGACCTTTTAGTGCTGCAACGGCTTAACGCCGAAAAAGACTACCCTGCAGAAATCGTCCAAAAACTACCCAAAAAAACAGCAGCAGAAGAAGAAAAACTCATCAGAACTATCATTAGAGGCTTGCCGGGTAGCGAAGAATCTTATTCGCTTGCTACTTTTAAAAAACAGCTAAGCCTGTACAAAAACATTGATGCAAGCCGTTTGCGCCAAAATCACCTTTACTTTCTTTCCCAAGTAGCACCTGTTGCACACGACTGTGGCGTAAAACTCGCTTTGCACCCCGACGACCCACCCACATCGCTGTTTGGGCTGCCCCGCATTGCCGGTTCGCAATACGACTTTGATTTTATTTTTGAACAAGTCAACAATCCAGCAGTTGGCTTGTGCTTTTGCACAGGTTCGTTAGGAGCCAACCCCTCGCTGCAAGTAGAAGCGCTGGCAGAAAGATATGCCGAAAAAATACACTTTTTGCATCTGAGAAATGTACATGCCGACAAAAACGGCTTCATTGAAAGCGATTTACTCAAAGGGCGCGTCAATATAGCCAAAGTAATCAAAGCGGTGATGAAAAAACAGACAGGGAGCATTCCTGTGCGCCCCGACCACGGGCACCGCATTTTATACGATTTGGAAGCCCCCAAGTCCAACCCCGGCTATACGCTATTGGGAAGATTGAAAAGCCTCGCCGAAATTAAGGGAATTATCTACGGACTGAACCATGCCGACGACGCCCTATGAAAAAAAATCCGATTACTGATGCTGATTTTTTATTAGATACAGCGGCAGCCCGAGAACTCTACCATCAGTATGCTGCCCGCATGCCCATTGTAGATTATCACAATCATTTAAATCCTGCCCTCATTGCTAATAACCACCGGTTTGAATCTATTGCACAACTGTGGCTAGCAGGCGACCACTACAAATGGCGAGCCTTGCGAACCCTTGGCGTATCAGAAAAATATCTTTCGGGAGAGGCAAGCGACTACGAAAAGTTTCAAATATGGTGTAAAAATTTACCTTTTTTAATAGGAAATCCGCTTTACCATTGGTCTCACATAGAGCTTGCTAGGTATTTCGACCTACATATGCCTATTTCAGAAAAAACTGCCAACGAGATTTACCGTATTGTATCCGAAAAGTTACAAACCGAACATTACACTACACACGGTATTTTCAGCCGATTTAACTTGCGCGTTTGCTGCACTACCGACGACCCAACCGACTCTTTGGAATATCACGCTCAAACTCAGCAAAAAAGGCTACCATTTTTGCTGCTGCCCAGTTTTCGCCCCGACAATGCTCTGATTTACAAAAATCATCAATCTTTTCGGCAATACATGGAAAGACTCGCCACTGCGGCAGCATCTAACATCCAAAATTTAGATGATGTAAAGTCTGCTCTTGCCAAAAGAATTGACTACTTCGATGCAATGGGCTGCCGCACTGCCGACCATGGCTTGCTCTACCTACCCACTGCACCGGAGGAAACACAACTGAATTCTGCTGAAAAAATTTTCCAAAAAATGATGAGCGGCAAGCCCGTTTCGCAACAAGAAAAAGATGCTTATTTATACGACTTGTTGCTATTCTTGTGCGAACAATACGCTCAGAAAGGCTGGGTACAGCAGTTTCACTTAGGTGCTAAAAGAAATAACAACGAGCGCGCTTTCCAACAACTGGGGGCAGATACCGGCTACGATTCCATAGGTGCATATGCACAAGTGAATGCGCTTAACGACTTTTTAAATACCTTAGACAAAAAAGATGCTCTTGCCAAAACCATTATTTACAATCTCAATCCCAAAGAAAGTGCAGCTTTTGCAGCTACCTGTGGCAACTTCCATCGAGAAGGCATCAAGGGTTTTGTACAGTGGGGTGCCCCTTGGTGGTTTTTAGACCAAAAGCATCATATTGAAGAATATTTCAACATCCTTGCCCACATTGGTGTGATGAGCGTTTCAATTGGCATGCTGACCGATAGCCGGAGCTTTATGTCGCTGCCAAGACATGAGTACTATCGCCGTTTGCTGTGCCGTACCTTGGGGCGCTGGATAGAAGAAGGCTTAGTGGCTAACGATATGGATACGAATGGCGAAATTGTTTGCAATATTTGCTACTACAATGTGTGTCGTTTTTTTAATTTCCCAGTTCAGCCATAAATTTTAACTATGCAAAATTCACCTATTGCCTTTATAGGAGAACTACTGCTGCGGCTAAGCGCTCCTGACGGCTTACTACTGCGCCAATCGCAACACTTGCAAATGTATGTGGGCGGTGCTGAAGCCAATGTGGCAATTGCACTGGCACAGTGGGGGATTGCTACTACCTTTATTTCAGCTTTGCCTGACAATGACTTAGGCGAACTCGTATTGGAACACTTACGCAAATATGGCGTTGACACACAATACATTATCAGGCATGGTCAACGGCTGGGGCTGTATTTCTACGAAGCCGGCGAAGGGCTGCGTTCGGGGAAAGTGCTCTACGACCGCCAACATTCAGCTTTTGCACAAGCCCTTCCTAAGCACTATCCAGCAAATGCCCTGCAACAAGCAAGTTGGTTACACTGCACAGGCATTACCCCTGTTATCTCTGAACAAGCAGCACAAACCTTGCTGTGGGCAACAGAGCAATGCTGCCATCGAGGCATTCCCATTTCTATTGACCTGAATCTTAGAAAATCGCTATGGAACCCTACCATGCATCTTCCTATTTTCGAGCAGCTTCTTTCGCGAGTAGATGTGGTTGTAGCCGACTTAACCGCATTAGCTCATATGGCAGCTATTGAGGTAGATAGCCGAATATTTACCGACGACCCTTTGGTGTATCGCAATGCTGCCGATCAATTTTTTGAGCGATACCCAAACACGCGTTTGATAGCTTTCAGCATTCGGGAAGTAACAAGCAGCCGCGCTTTTAAGATGCAATATCTCATTTGCACGCCAAACGATTACTTTCAATCTGCTGTTTTTCAGATAGAAAATGCTATTGAGCGAATTGGCGCTGGAGATGCTGCCACAGCAGCCATCATTTATGCTCTTTTGCAAGGCTTTTCATACGAAAAAACTGCTAACTTGGCAGCAGCCGCCTCTGCTATGAAACATGCTATCAAAGGCGACCAGTTGCTCAGTTCCATTGCAGAAATTACCGCATTAGCAGAAGGCAACATCCATTTTTCCATTAAAAGATAAAAATGAACGAATTTGTCAAAAAACTTCACCAGCAAAAAGTATTGCCACTGTTTACCCCCGAGGATGTGGATTTTGCAAAAAAAATTATTGAACAGTGTGCCATTTTTGAACTATCTATCATAGAGCTTACGCTCCGCCACCCAAAAGCTTTGCACATTACCGAACAACTGATTCACTGGGCAAATACCGAAAACTTACCTGTTATGATTGGAGCAGGCACTGTAATAGACGAGCAAACAGCCACCGAAGCTATCAATGCAGGGGTGGGCTTTTGTGTATCTCCTTGCATAGTGCCAGCCGTAATACACAAGGTTATAGAACATCATATTCCCATTTTGCCGGGCTGTTTTACGCCTACCGAGATGTTGCAAGCTTATCAGATGGGTGCTTCGGTATTGAAAATTTTTCCAGCACAACAGTTTTCGCCTGCCATTGTGAAGTCTGTTTTAGCACCTCTGCCTTTTCTGCCCCTTATGCCAAGCGGTGGAGTAACATTAGAGGCTGCCAATATTGGCGCGTGGCTCCATGCAGGTTGCATAGCCGTTAGCATGGGTAGCGCTCTGATTGGCGAACAAGCTCTAAAAAATAAGCAGATAGCTCCTATTATAGCCAATTTGCAAAAATTGAAAGATATTTTGCATGAAAATTTCAACCATTAAGAAGCAAATACACCCATTTTTTCTGCTTTGTGCCTTCATGGCTGCCTGTACGCCTCAGGAACACAAACGCACCCTTATTATTGCGCACGGGCTTAACACCTCCCATCCGGTACACAAAGCATTGGAAGTATTTGCCCAGCAAATCGAGCAAAAGTCTGCGGGAAACATGCATGCGCGTATTTACCCCGCTCAGCAGTTAGGAACAGAGCGTGAAACCTTAGAATTGCTGCAATTAGGTGCTATTTCTGCTACAAAAGTTTCCTCAGCAGTGCTAGAAAATTTTTCGCCCACTTTCGCTGTTTTTTCGGTTCCTTATTTGTTTCATCCCTCCGACAATTTGTACGAGGCACTACATCAACCTGCCTGCAAAGAAGTATTGCAAACATTAGAGAGCGCCGCTATGGTGGGCTTGTGCTATTTCAGCGCCGGATTCAGGCACGTGTATACCCGCAACCGCCCAGTTATTACTCCCCAAGATTTAAAAGGACTCAAGATACGCGTTATGGAGAGCAACTCTTCTATTCGCTTATTTCAGCAATTAGGCGCTGCCCCTACTCCCATCTCTTGGGGGGAGTTGTACACTGCCCTGCAGCAAAATGTAGTAGAAGCAGCTGAAAACAATCCGCCGAGTTATTTGTATTCGCGTCATTTTGAGGTTTGTCCGCATTATTTTCTCACCTATCATCTTTGCTTACCCGATGTGTTAGTGTTTTCAAAAAGAGTATGGGATCAATTACAACCAGAAGAACAACTGATTATTAAAGAGGCTGCTGCCGAAGCTGCTAAGTTTCAATTTGCGTTTTGGAACCAGACCGAACAGGCCATCTTGGAAGAGTTGCGAGGAAAAAACGTACAAATCAAATCCATAGATATTCAACCATTTATTAGCCAAACAAAAGGCTTTGCCGAAGAACATCTTTCCGGAGAAGCATTGATTTTCTACGAAAAGATTAACCAATATCGCCATGAAAGCCCTTAAACAACTACTCGACCAGGCGCATGTGTTTGCCATGAACACGCTGTTTGTGAGCTTAGTAGTCATCATTTTTGTTCAAATACTGATGCGCTATGTGTTTAAAAATCCTTTGGTTGTTACCGAAGAACTGTCTAGGTTTGTCCTGATTTACCTGTGCATGATTGGCGCAAGTTATGTAAGTGGCAGGCGCGCCCACCTGTCTATTGAAATTTTAAAAAACCACCACCATTTTGCTCGATATTCGGCACTTATTACCGAAGTTATTAAGTTTGTTTTCATTACCTTAGTAATGGTAGCAGGCGGATATTACCTGAACCGAAACGTGTACTGGCTCAATCAGACCTCAGCAGTTTTAAGAATTCCCTTGTTTTATGTGTATCTGATAATACCTGTTTGCGGCGTACTGATGTTGATTTATTGCACTATCAACATCATTGCTGTTGTCAGAAATGAAAAAATTTAAAACATGGAGTACGTTATTTTGCTCATTTTCGTACTAATGCTCGCTATTGGGTTGCCGGTTGTTTTTACATTGGGCATAACAGCAGTATTGTTGTTGTTGTTATACTTACAAGCCGACATCGCCTTGGCTGCTATAGCCCAACGTATGGTAACAGCCATGGATAGTTTCTCGCTCATGGCAATACCGTTCTTTATTTTAGCAGGCAACCTGATGAACTTAGGCGACATTGCACAAAGAATTATCCGCTTAGCCAATTGTTTTGTCGGTTTTTTACCCGGAGGAGCACTAATGGTAAATGTGGTTGCCAATATGATTTTTGGCTCCATTTCAGGCTCGGCGGTAGCCTCTGCATCGGCTATTGGTGCAATGATGCGGGAGGAGTTGGAACAAAAAAACTATTTGCCTGCACTATCTGCTGCTGTTAATGCGGCTGCTAGTACAACAGGGCTCATCATTCCTCCCAGTAATGTACTGATTGTATATTCGTTAGCTAGCGGTTCGGTGAGTATTAGCCAATTATTTTTAGCAGGCTACCTGCCCGGGCTACTCGTAGGGTGTTGTTTACTGGCATTTTTACTTGTTGTGGGGCAGCTACGCCAATATCCTACTATTCCATTTCCGGGATTTGGTATGGCATTTCGCTACCTATTACATGCCTTGCCAGCGCTACTAATGATTGTGTTGGTAATGGGAGGCATACTACTGGGCATTTTTACCGCCACAGAAGCCTCCGTAATTGCAGTGGTGTATGCTGCTGGACTGTCTTATTACTATGCTCGCCCCAGTTGGGCAGCATATGCCCGTGTGATTACGCACTCTGCCGTAGTTACCGGACAAGTAACTTTCCTCATTGCAGCCTCTATGGCATTGAGCTGGTCAATCAATATTGCCAACCTGCCAGAGACGATTCATGAGCTCATACGCACATTTACGCAGGACAAATTAACTTTTCTGCTGATAATTAACATTTTGTTGCTGTTAATTGGCATTTTTATGGACATGACGCCTGCCATATTAGTTTTCACGCCTATTTTCCTGCCAATAGTATTGCAACTGGGCATCAATCCCATTCATTTTGGTATTGTGATGATAACCAATTTGTGCATTGGGCTTTGCACACCTCCTGTGGGAACAGTGCTGTTTGTTAGTGCCGGAACGTTTCGCACCGATGCCGTTAGCATGGTCAAACAATTGTTGCCTATTTACGGCGTTTTACTGGTGGCACTGCTGCTAATTACACTGTTTCCTCAAATTTCTCTGGCGCTGTTGTAAGCGAGCCTGTTTCAACGTATTTCCGAAACGCTCACTGCTGCTGCACGGCGGGCAGGTACATAAGAAGCCAATCCGGTAATGATCAGTACCAGTAAGCCAATATAGAGAAAGTCAGTCCATTGCATTTGCACGGGGTAGGCTTGAATCACCGAAGATTGAATACCTAAGGAAACCAATCCAAACCGTGTTTGCAGAAAACAAACCACAAAACCAAATGCCATTCCTGCCAGAGCCCCCAGCCAAGCAATGAAAAATCCTTCAGTGAGGAAAATGCGCCTTATCAACTCATGAGAAGCCCCCATAGCTGCCAGTACAGCCAAGTCGTGCCGCTTTTCAATAGCTAACATGCTGAGCGTGAAGAAAATGTTGAAAGAAGCTATTGCCAAAACAAAAGCGAGGGCTACAAAAACAAACAATTTTTCTATCCGAATAGCCCGCATGATACTTTCCTGTTGCTCTTCGCTGTTTTTTACTTGCAGCCCATAAGCATCAACTATTTTGCGAAGAGTATTTTGAACAGTGGAGAGGTCAGCTGTTTCTCTAAGTTTGATTTCAATAGCAGTGCGCCGATTGTGATATTGCATCAAATCTTGCGCCCATTCAATAGGCACTAATACATAGCTTTGGTCAAATTGTTGCTCAATAGCCAATGTGCCACTAGGCAAAATGATGCGTTGTTCAAAATTTTGAGAAGGGTCTGCCATGTTAACCGGTCGGTCTTTTCGTGGATACCAAAATACCAATGGCTCCATTTCATCGCCTAAGTTGATGCTCAACTGCATTTGCACCCCAATACCTAAGATGGCACGTGGAGTGTTATGTTGCCAAAGTGCGAAATTGCCTCCTACCAACTTGTCTCGAATAGGATATTGCTGGTCGAAATTGGCGGATACTCCTTTGAGTTTTACTACTAACTGAGCGTCTTTGTATCGCAACAAGGCATCGTCGGCTACCACTTCTGTAATAGCTTGTACGCCATCTATCTGAGCAATGCGGGCAAGCATGGCAGTATCGGCGGGAAAAGATTTGCCTTTTACAGGCGTAATTTCAAGGTCTGCATGATAAGTGGCATATAGGCTACGGGTAAAATGCTCCAATCCGTTAAAAACCGACAAAACAATCACCATAGCAGCCGTACCCACTGCCACCCCTGCTACCGAAATGGCAGAAATGATATTGATAAAATTTTTTTTCTTTTTGTAAAACAGATAGCGACGGGCTATAAAACCAGCAACATTCATGAAAAAAAGCGAGCAATAGCTTGAACAAGACTGTCTATTTCTAATTTGGTATTGAAAGCGTGCAAACAAATACGCAATCGCTCGGCTCCTGCAGCAACTGTGGGGGCAAGAATAGGCATGGCCAAACAACCAGCTCCTGCCAAACTGGCAGCAAGGGCTTTACAACGCGCATTGCCGGGTACTACTATTGCCTGAATTGGACTTTGATTGCAAATCAGTTGCACGTCAGCTGGTAGGTACAAGCCTGTAACCGCCTCATGATAGTAAGCCACTACCTCCCGCAGCTTATCAACCAACTCTGGATGTTGTGCCAAATAATCAAAAGCAGTTGCAATACTTACCAAAGTGTGGTCGGGCAGGGCAGTGCTAAAAATAAACGGTCTGGCAAAGTTGACCAAGTAGTCAATCAGTTGCTGCTCGCCTACAATGCAAGCGCCATGAGCCCCTATTGCCTTGCCAAATGTGTACACCCGCGCCAAGCAATGCCGATGCACCCCCAGTGAACAGGCAATTCCGTTGCCAAGATTGCCAAAAATGCCCGTGCTGTGGGCTTCGTCTATCAACAAGTAGGCATTGTAAGCTTGGCAGAGGGCTACTATATCAGCTAGAACAGCGTTGTCCCCGTCCATAGAATACACCGACTCGGTAACAACAAACACACAACCATTTGTATGTGTGTGGCAAGCCGTTTGTAATTTGCGCTCTAAGTCTGCCAAGTTATTGTGTAAAAAAGGCTTTCGGTCAGCCAAACTAAGGCGATAACCTTCGCGCAGGCTGGCGTGTATTAGCTCATCATACAAAATCAAGTCGCCTTTTTGTGCCAGCGCAGCTATCAATGCCATGTTGGCTACATATCCTGAATTAAACAACAAAGCTGCCTGTCCGTCAAATATTTGAGCAAGCTTTTGTTCCAGTTGCATAGCTAACGAGCTGTTCCCGGAAAGTAGGCGCGAGCCAGTAGCCCCTAACCTTGGCGAAGGCAAGGCGGCATAGCGCTGCGCTACCCAAGCAGCCAGTTCAGCCGACCGAGCAAAACCCAAATAATCATTAGAAAAAAAATCGGCACCTGCCTGCTCCGCCTTTAAACAGCGCAAGTTGCCTGCTTGCATCCGCTTGTTCAGCTGTTCCTTTATGCGCTCATGGATAGACATCACTTCTCAAAATTGCACGATATTTTCTAAATTCGGTAGCAAATTTGCCCTAAACAAGCCAGAAAGATAGTAGCATGAAACTTTGCAACAACAAAGCAGGTTAAAAGTAATATAGAAATAAAGCTGTAAACAGAATGAACACAAGTATAGCAAAGAAAGCACTTACAGGGTTGGTGGCAATAGCTTTGTGGGTTTGTGAAGCCGCATATGCCTCTTACATCCTGATTCCGATGGACTACAAACAACAAAATCACCTGAAAGCCTACGGCATTACGTACTGGGTGCTACAGCAAGGAGCAGAGGCTGAATGGCTACTGAACTACCGAGGGGGCAGCTTCATGTTCAAATACGCGCAAAAATTTGAAAACGAACTCATCATTCGCGGTGTTAGCTACGAGGTAATTTCCGATGCACAAGCCGTGCGCATCAAAGAAGAAATTGCACATCCAGAAGCCAATATGGATGTAATGAAATTAGAAGTAGCCCCTAAAATTGCTGTTTACTCTCCTAAAACCAAACAACCATGGGATGATGCGGTAACCTTGGTACTCACCTATGCCGAAATTCCCTACGATGTTATCTTCGACGAGGAAGTAATGGATGGCATGTTGCCTAAGTATGACTGGCTACATCTGCATCACGAAGATTTTACAGGACAGTACGGCAAATTTTATCGGAATTTTAGCGGACAACCATGGTACCAAGAACAACAACGCGAGTTTGAAGAAATTGCCCGCAAATATGGCTTCAAGAAAGTCTCGCAACTCAAACTTGCCGTAGTACGCAAAATACGCGACTACTGCGCCGGCGGAGGCTTTTTGTTTGCCATGTGTTCAGCTACCGACACCTACGACATAGCACTTGCCGCCCATAATACCGACATATGCGATGTTGTTTACGATGGCGACCCCTACGACCCAGCCGCCAACAGTAAGTTAGACTACTCCCAAACATTAGCCTTTAAAGATTTTCGCGTCATTTTAGACCCCTACGACGTAGAATATTCCAACATAGACAATCAAATGGGCGAACGCGGACTAACCGAACGAAATGACTACTTCCGCCTATTCCAATTCTCGGCCAAGTGGGACCCCATCCCTACTATGCTCACCCAAAATCATGAATTAAACATTAAAGGATTCATGGGACAAACCACCGGCTTTAAAAAACGACTGATTAAATCTGACGTATTAATTTTGGCTGAAACCAAAAGTTGTGATGAAGCCCGCTACATCCATAATACATTTGGCAAAGGCACATGGACATTTTACGGTGGACACGACCCAGAAGACTATCAGCATTTTGTTGGCGAAGAACCCACCGATTTGAACCTACATCCCAACTCGCCGGGCTATCGCCTGATACTGAATAACATCCTGTTTCCGGCGGCTAAAAAGAAAAAACAAAAAACCTGAGCGGTCAATGAAAGCACCTGAAATCTTGAAAATTTCCAACACAATTGATAATTTAACAACGCAATTAAACATGCAGTTACTTGCGGTCTTTAATATTTAAGGAACGCATTTTATGCATAACCTATCTTTAAACCAACAACATACCTCTTTTACCCAATACTATGGATTCATTAACTACATTCGGCTATACCAAAGATGGTAAAGTCTATTTAAAAGGGTATTTTGATTTTCCCGACCGCGAAATTGGTGTGGTCAAAGAAAGTGAAGAAGCTAGCCTCCAGTACTTTGTTAAACGATTCGAGCTTGCTGCCAACAAAGTAAAAGAACTCGCCCAAGCTGTTGCTACCAGCACCAACAAAGGGTCTTACCTGATGAAGTTGATTCACATGCGCACCTACTTGGCAGCATTCAACGGATTAGGTGACTTTCCGGCTTTGTTTCGCCAATTAGATGAACTGGAAAAAGAAATACGCGATTACATCCACCAAAATCGCATTAAAAACCATGAAATTAAACTGGGGCTACTCAAAGAAGCTGAAACGCTTAGCCAAGGCAACAACTGGAATGTTTTCACCAAAAAGTTCAAAGAGTTAAAACTTCGCTGGATTAAAACAGGCAGCACCTTTGAAGAAGAGGAAGAAAAATTTAATGAAGCCTTTGATAAATATTATAACACCTTTTTTGAACGAAAAGCACAGTTCTTCGAACA
The DNA here is from genome assembly GCA_025056255.1 of Bernardetiaceae bacterium. Classification (GTDB taxonomy): domain Bacteria; phylum Bacteroidota; class Bacteroidia; order Cytophagales; family Thermoflexibacteraceae; genus Rhodoflexus. The sequence continues at coordinate 189,238 of JANWVT010000005.1, forward strand.
GCGAAAAGCCTTAATGGAAAAGCGGAGAATTCGGTATGAAGAACTCTTGGCTGCTATGGCAAAAATAAACGCCGAAATGCCCGACAATGCCCAACAAGAAATGACTCGCTTGCAAAAACAATGGAAAGTGGTTGGTAAAATTAATGCGCGCTTCTACAAAGAGCTCACCAAAAAAATGAACCAAGAAGTCAAAATTTTTAATGAAAAGCTCAAAAAAATACAAGAGCGCATTCAAGCCAATCCCATTGAGCGCAAAAAAGAACTCTGCGAAAAGGTGGAAAATATGCTGCGAACCGATGCCCCTTTGCAAATTGCCCTTGTCAAAAGCATTCAAGCAGAATGGAAACGTTTGGGCAAGCTCAAGCATCCTATGGACAAAGACTACAACACTCGATTCAAAATTGCTTGCAACGAAATTTTTGAAACCTTTTTTCTCGACCAAGCTGCCAAAGCCAAATACGAACACTTCCATGAAAAGACCCGTTTTGAGCAGCTCAAAATCAAAATTCGCTTGCTCAAAGACTCTATCCGAGAAGATGAGCAAGTTCTCAACCAGTTGAATGCACGCGATGGCTACCCGGGCAGACGCCTTGCAGGAAAAACTGAAAATACAGCGCCCATTGATATGGAAAAGCTCAACCAAATTAACAAGCTCAAGACTAAGCAGCGCATTCTGAAAAAATTACAAGCGCAGCTAATGTCTAATTATTGAGATTTGCGCGATTTTTGCTAAAAATTTATTGCCAACTAAGGAACATTTAAACTCATTATATTGTTACCGTTCACGAAAAATAATCCATAACGCTATGTATTGGACATTAGAATTAGCCTCTTACCTCGAAGACGCTCCTTGGCCTGCAACAAAGGAAGAGTTAATTGATTACTCTGTGCGCTCTGGTGCACCATTGGAAGTGGTGGAAAATCTTCAAGAGTTGGAAGACGATGGACAGCCCTACGAAAGCATTGAAGAAATATGGCCAGACTATCCGACCAAGGAAGATTTTCTGTTTAACGACGACGAGTACTAAAAGCTATCTTACCTTCTTGTAAAAACGGCAGCCTGTACGGTTCTGCCGTTTCTTTTTACTATCATTAGCCATAATTTTGATTCATGAACACTCCCTTTGCAGATTTACCTGAAACAGCCCGTGTATGGCTTTACGCTGCTAATCGTGCTTTTACAGCCCAAGAGGAAACGATTGTTTGCCAGTTGTTGCAAAAATTTGTAGCAGCGTGGAACAGTCATGGAAAAAGCCTTGTTGCCAGAGCAGAAGTGCTTCATCACCAAATAATTGCCTTTGCCGTAGACACTGCTAAAACCCCTCCCTCAGGATGCGCTATTGACAAGTCCGTTGCACTGCTTCGACATTTGGAAAATCAGCTTGACGTAACCCTTCTGGACGGAGGACGTGTGTTTTACCAAAGCGGCGAACAGCTGGTAGCGCTTCCATTGATGCAGGTAAAAACGGCTATTGCAAAAAATGTGATTTGTGCCAATACACTTGTACTCAACACGCAAGCTGCTAGCGTAAAAGAAGTACGAGAAAAGCTATTTATTCATGCTGCCCACTCATGGATGGCACGCTATTTTGCAGCTACCCATCATGCACAAGGATAGAACCTCTATATGCAAAAGTACTGAGCAAAAAGTCACACAAACAAGTAGTAAGCAGCTAACAAATCAAACGCAACGTGATTGTCTAATTCATCGAACTGATAGTGGTACTGGATACCTTTGGGGCGTCCTCCAAAACTAAGCAAAGGAAAATACTGCTGCAAAATAGACAGGCGCCCGGCAAAAGTAGCACCTACGTCGCCCCAAAGCAGCAGTTCGGTTCGGTCCTTTTCTAAACCAAGCTCTGTGAGGGCAAAGAGCACATAATAAAGCAAATCCTCTGGCGTATCGAACTGATAAGAATTGAGTAAGTGCAGATTCCCCGTTCGGAAAAAAGCAATGGTTAAGTGATTGCGATTAACAAACAAATGCAGGTAGCGATAGTCTAACTTTTCGGGCATAGAGTGCAAGCCCAACAAAATAGCATCGCTAACATGTGCATGCCGCAGTGTAGATAGGGGATAAAGCCCTGCTACGAGGCTTGCTATTTCTTTGTTAAAAGCAAAAACATTAACTAGGTTAAAAGCAGGATGCTGCCAAAATGATATTGCTGCTTTCTCAGTGTTTAAACTGAGGTGTAAATTAAGTAAATCATGGGGCAAATCGGTGCTGAACAACTCGATAGGTACTTGCACATAACCTAATTCAGGCTCTAAAATAGCGATTTGTTGCCAATAGCCAGCACCAAGAAAGGCATGTTCGGCTACGAGCTGTTGCCACACTTCCTGTATAGGCAAGAATTTGGAAAAGCCAAAGCGCTCGTAGTAAACCAACATTTTGTCGCCTACATGAAAAGCGACAGCCTCGATAATGCTGCCATGCAACTTAAAACACAGAGCATACTGCCCAATATGCTCTGTGTTGAAAGCAGCACTACGCAGTTGCAATAAGGAATGAAAAGCATTTTTTTCCAAAACAATTCCAATTTATGAATTAGTCTTCCCAGTTTCCTGTTGTAGATACTTCTTCCAATGAACCAAAGCGCAAAAAGCGGCGCTTGCGGTTTGGGTGATTTTCTTTCCGCGTTTTGTCGAAAGGATATGGGTCTACAACTTCTATTACATCTACTTTGGTTTTATTTTTCTGCTCCAATTTGCCTACATACATTTTAAATTGTTTGTTAGGGTCGTTGTAGCCGGGTACCCAGCTAAACTTTTCTAAGTCGAAGTTAGGATACTTACTTGCTGGGAAGAGATAGTCTTTTACTCTTTCTTTGCGGAGGGTATCATAAGTAACGCGAATGCTATCCCCCAAGTAAGCTTTGTCGGGCGGGCGCTGAATAATAGTTTCTTTTTTCTCTACGATGGGGATAACTCCCTCTGCAATGAAAGCACGCAAGGTATCCCAACTACCTGTGTAACGCCCGTTTACCAAAAAAAACCATTTTTGTACTTCGCGAATTTCTTTGAGGCGCTCAATCACGGCGGCTTCCCGTGCCTTGATTTCACGGTCTTCATCCACCTTGCTCTTGATGCCTGCATAAAGGAAATACGCCAATGTTGCAATTACTGGCAACATAAGAATAGTAAAAATCTGAGTCTTCTTCATATCGTTTTAAATGGGAAGGAGTTTTCTTTGCATCGCAATTATAGCATTTTCGCACAAATCCTATTGCACTATCGTCAAAAAAGTGCATAAATATAAACGTTGTTAGCTAATAATTTTATACTTGGGTAATTTGTTGCCAAGCTGCTGGAAGGGAATCTACAATATCACCTGCTTTCATTGCGGGTTGAGAAAGTTTTGCTGCTGCCAAATCGCCTGCCAGTCCGTGCAAAAAAACGCCTAAAACGGCTGCTGTTTCCGCAGGATAGTTTTGTGCCAATAGAGCAGTCAAAATACCAGTTAGCACGTCGCCACTGCCGCCGGTAGCCATGCCGGGATTTCCAGTAGCATTAAAATAGCTGATGCCGTTGGGAGTGGTAATGCAAGTGTGTGCTCCTTTCAGTACAACAATGCACCGGTATTTACTGCTCAGCCTGAGTTGCCATTCGTGTCGTGCAAAATCTGTTGTTGCTACTCCTACTAATCGTTCGAACTCTTTGGGATGTGGTGTGAGAATGCTTCCCGCAGGTATTTGCTCCCACCAGTGGGGATTTTTGGCAAGTAAATTCAGAGCGTCGGCATCCCAGACCATTGGAGGCAGATTGCTCTTTGTCAGTAGTGCCTCTATGGCATCAGCCGTATCTTTGTGTTGTCCTATGCCGGGTCCTATGCCTATGCTACTGTAAGGTGTTACATCGGGGAGGTGTTGCAATGCAATATCGCCTAAGTTAGGTACACACATGGCTTCTGGTACAGCTACTTGCATGAGCGGCAACCCAAACGCTGGAACGGCTGCTGTAAGCAACCCCACCCCCGCTCGAAGCGCCGCTGCTGCGGCAAGCATGGCAGCTCCCATTTTCCCCATACTACCTGCCACAATCAAAGCGTGCCCAAAATCACCTTTGTGGGCAATTTTTTTACGTGGTTGGTAGCATTTTTTAACCATATCAAGGTCTGAATAAAAAACTTGGGTAGCAGCATTGTTTAAAAAATCTGTATGCAAGCCAATAGATACAATTTCCCACTCCCCTGTAAAGCGATAGTGATGGTCGTATAAAAAACTTTGCTTGGGTAGTTCAAAAGTGAGCGTATAATTGGCATGAAAAACTTTACTGGCATCTGAAACAGGCTTGTCGGCAAACAAACCCGAAGGTATGTCGATAGCAACTTTGTAGGCATCTGTACTATTTAAGTAAGCAATTAGGGCGGCAGCTAAACCCTCTGGCGGGCGGTTTAAGCCCGAACCAAAGAGGCAGTCTACACAAAGGTCATCTTTTTGCAGCGGTGGGAAAGGCATATCGGGTGTCAAAGTTTGTATTGCTATCCCCCGATTGAGTTGCTCTAAGCGCTGCAAATTGACTGCAAAATCTGCACTGGGGTTTTCTGGAATGGGGCAAATCCAAACATGTACTTTGTAGGCAGAGCTCAACAGTCGCGCCATCACGAGCCCATCGCCGCCGTTGTTACCTCTGCCACAGAAAAAGTGCATTTGTCGGGGAGTGAAAGCCTTGCGCTGCAAATGATTAATTAATGCCTGCGTGGCAGCAGTAGCCGCCCGTTCCATCAAGTCCACGGAACTAATTGGCTCGTGGGCAATTGTGTAAGCATCTGCTTGGCGAATTTGTTGGGCACTGAGAACTTTCACATAGAAGCTATTAATGTTACACGAAATAAACAAGCTGTACAATTTTATGCAACTTTTATGCTTACATTTGCGTAGCCTAAAAAAACAATGAGAGAGAAACTGCGCCATATTTTTTGTTTGCTGTTGGCAGTGCAAGTAGTAGTAGCATCTACTGGTGCAACTTTCTACAAGCACTATTGCCATATAGAAGGCGAACTGTTGGCAGTTTCAGCTTTTCAGCCTGAAGAGCCTCACTGTGCTAACCACCATCGGGAAACACATTCACACCAGCACGAACCAACTGCTTGCAACGACGACTGCTGCGACCTTCATTACGAGTTTTACAGGTCGGAAATAGCCCCACTTACCGAAGGTATTAAGCTGTTTGCTCCAGCAGCAATAGTTGCGCTGCCTATTGAGCATCTGTTTTGGCTACTGCCTGCTTCATTAAGATGCGCAGTAGTGCAGCCTATTTTTTATTTTTCCCACTCCCTTCTTCATCACCTTTCAGGAAAGGCTCTTCTGCCTTTTATTCAACAATTCCGATTATAGACTTTTAGGAATAGGTGTTGTGTTCTCATGCCTCGCTCGTCTGGCAGGAGCGCACTTGGTTTTGTTACTTTCCTCTGTTAGTCTCTGCACCGATTCGAATCGGTACTTTCCACCCTCAGTACATTTTCAAACCTATTCCTTTAATTGTTGAAAATTATGAAAAGCTTCATAAAAAAAATCGTCTTTTTAGTAATAATTTCATTATCAATTGCACACTTAGCTGTGGCTCAGCATAAAACCAAAACCATTCATGGATACGTAGCCGAACAAATCGGCAAAGAAGAACAGCCACTCATAGGAGCAAGTGTGATGTGGCTGGGAACAACACTGGGCACTGTTACAGATGAAAAAGGACATTTTGAATTGAAATATCCTTCCAATGACCCTCAGGCGCATCTGCTAGTGGTCAGTTTTGCTGGCTATAAAACCGACACAGTAAATATTCACCAAGCCAATACACACCAACATGGCAGAGAAACGCACATCGAAATTATCTTGCAACCCTTAGAGCTGAAAACGGTAACCATAACGGCAGGCAAAACCGATGAACTCAGCCCTATGCGAGTAGATGTGCTGACTACCAAAGACTTGCGCAAAGCCGCTTGCTGCAACTTATCAGAAAGTTTTGAAACACAGGCATCGGTAGATGTTAGTTTTTCAGATGCTGTTTCGGGAGCTAAGCAAATTCACATGCTAGGATTAGACGGCGTTTACGCACAAATTTCATCAGAAAACCTGCCAGCAGTACGAGGACTTTCTGCTCGCAGTGGCATGTATTTCATACCCGGCACATGGATTCGCTCTATTGATATTAGCAAAGGAGCAGGCAGTGTAGTAAATGGCTACGAATCTATTACCGGACAAATCAACGTAGAACTAATTAAACCTTTCGAAGAAACCGAACGCTTATTTTTTAACACCTATGTCAATCAGTTTGGCAGAGTAGAACAAAATATTCACTGGCGCAAACCTCTCAATTCGAAATGGGCAACAGCTACGCTGCTACATGCTAGTGGGCAACGCTTCCGAGAAGACTTCAACCAAGATGGATTCTTAGATGCACCTCAGTTTTCACAGCTTAACGGCATTAGTCGCTGGCAATACAATGGCGAAAAAATGGAAGCGCAACTGGGTGTGAAGGCGCTTTACGATGACAAAATGGGCGGGCAGTTAGCTTTCCGCAAAAACACGCCTGTTATGCGCGGCAGTATTTATGGCTTCCGCTGGGAAAACCAACGCACTGAATTTTTTAGCAAAATAGGTTTTTTCTTGCCTAAACCTACTGAAAGCATTGGCATTATTGTAAACGCTACTAACCATCGGGTCAAAAGTTTGTGGGGAGACACTCGCTACAACGGCAAGCAACAATACTTCATGTTCAACAGTATTTACCAAAATCAATTCGGCGATAACCACATCTTGAAGGCGGGTGTTAGTGCTGCCATAGACTATTACGACGAGCAATACAACCTTTCCCAACGGACTCGTCATGAACGTGTAGCAGGTGTGTTTACAGAGTACAGCTTCACCCTCCCACGCAAGTTGGTAATAGTAGCAGGATTGCGCTACGACCGCCATAACTTAGCAGGGCATGTGGTTACTCCTCGTTTGCATTTCAAATACGATTTCAGCCCGCTTACTTCTCTGAGGCTCTCGGCGGGGCGCGGCATGCGCTTTGCCAACCCGATTGCCGAAAATATGGGATATTTGGTTAGCAATCGCCAATTGAACATTGCCGACAACCTGCTCCCAGAGCGTGCTTGGAACATGGGCGGTAGCCTGCACCAAAAGTTTCTGATGAATGACCGCAACGGCTCTGTAACAGTAGATTTCTTCCGAACTGAATTTGAAAATCAAACTATTGTAGACTTGGACAGCGACCCTCACCAGCTGAAAATCTACAACCTCAATGGGCGCTCGTTTGCCAATAGCTTGCAGCTACAAGCCGAATACCAATTGGCAGAAGGCTTTAATGTTACAGGAGCTTACAAATTCTACGACGTACGCGCACAAATTGGCGACAAGTTGCGCCCTGTGCCCTTTATTCCTAAACATCGCGCTATGGCTAACGCTGAGGTAGACATTAAGCGTTGGCGATTTGACCTTACTGTACAGTGGTATGGTGCTAAACGACTGCCTGTAGCTCCAACAGTTGGAATGCCGATGCCCGGTGATGACCACAGTAGTCATACAAATCCAACAGGTGCTCCTTATTGGCGTGCTTACTCCCCTCATTACTTCCTGATAAATAGCCAAGTAACGCGTGTATTTCGCACGTGGGAAGTATACATGGGCATGGAAAACATGGGCAACTTTATGCAAATGCACCCTATTGTAGAAGCTGAGAATCCTTGGGGGCAGCATTTCGATGCCGGCATTATTTGGGCACCTATTATGGGGCGGATGCTATATGCAGGCTTGAGAATAATGATAGAATAAGCTCATTAACAAAAAATATGGTTGTGCATCTTCTCATACACAACAAAAATGGTTGTGTGTGAGCAAGCAAATAGTAGCAGCGGGCAACGGCGGTGTACCCTTTGCGTTGTGGTATTGTCCTTACAAGTTGTAAAACTAAGTTGCATTATTGGCACAAGCGAAAACAAAGCCCAACAGACTTACTGTACCTGTTGGGCTTTTTGTTGAAAAAAACTACAAGTGATTATTTGCTTTTAGAAGCAATCAGGTTGAGCGCCGAGCCAGCCTTGAACCACGCAATTTGCTGTTCGTTGTAGCTGTGTTTTACTGGGAACTCTTCCACCGAACCGTCTGCATGAGTAAGGCGAACAGTCAGATGCTTGCCGGGCGCAAATTCGGTCAATCCAAGTACGTCGATGGTATCATCTTCCTGAATTTTGTCGTAATCTTCTTTATTAACAAACGTAAGAGCAAGCATGCCTTGCTTTTTGAGGTTTGTTTCGTGAATGCGCGCAAAAGATTTCACCAAAATGACGCGTACGCCCAAGTGGCGCGGCTCCATAGCAGCGTGCTCCCGACTGGAGCCTTCGCCGTAGTTTTCATCGCCTACTACTACTGAGCCAATTCCAGCAGCTTTATAAGCGCGCTGCACAGCAGGCACTTCGCCATATTCGCCGGTCAGTTGATTTTTCACTCGGTTAGTAGCACCATTGAAAGCATTAGTAGCCCCAATGAGCAGATTATTAGAGATGTTGTCTAAGTGCCCGCGATATTTCAACCAAGGTCCTGCCATAGAAATGTGGTCGGTTGTACATTTGCCTTTTACCTTGATAAGCAATTTCAAACCTATTAAATCGGTGCCTTCCCAAGGTTTGAAAGGCTCTAACTTTTGCAGGCGCTCGGAAGTAGGACTAATGATAACTTCTACTTGACTACCGTCTTCGGCAGGTGCTTGGTAACCTGCATCTTCTACGGCATATCCTTTGGGTGGTGCTGTCAATCCTTGCGGTTCATCCAGCATTACTTCCTGTCCCTCTTCGTTGATGAGTTTATCTTTCATGGGGTTGAAAGTAAGGTCGCCTGCAATGGCAAAAGCAGTTACGATTTCAGGAGAAGCCACAAAGGCGTGTGTAGAAGACAAACCATCGTTGCGTTTAGCAAAATTGCGGTTAAACGAGGTGATAATAGAGTTAGGCTTGTTGGGGTCGTTTACATGGCGCGCCCACTGCCCAATACACGGACCGCAAGCATTGGCTAATACAACTCCACCAATTTTACTGAACACCTCTAAAATGCCGTCGCGTTCTGCTGTGTAGCGCACCTGTTCCGAGCCGGGGGTGATGGTAAACTCGGCTTTGGCTTTCAATTTTTTATCTACTGCTTGTCTTGCTATGGAGGCAGCACGAGTGAGGTCTTCGTAGGAAGAGTTAGTACAAGAGCCAATCAGACCTACTTCTAATTTAGCAGGATAACCTTTTTCACGCACAGCATTGGCAAACTTAGAGAGTGGCCATGCCAAGTCGGGTGTGTAAGGACCATTGATGTGCGGCTCTAATTCACTCAGATTAATTTCAATAAGTTGGTCATAGTATTTTTCGGGATGCGCATACACATCGTCGTCGGAGCGAAGGTGTTCTTTGTGCTGCTCTGCCAACTCGGCTACATCTTGCCGACCTGTGGCTACTAAGTAGTCGTACATATGGCGGTCGTAGCCAAAGATGGAGGTAGTAGCACCAATTTCTGCACCCATGTTGCAAATGGTACCTTTGCCGGTAGCAGAAATAGTATCTGCCCCTTCGCCAAAATATTCTACAATAGCATCTGTACCACCCGCAACAGTGAGAATGCCTGCTACTTTCAGTATGACATCTTTGGCAGAAGTCCAGCCACTCATTTTGCCGGTCAGTTTTACGCCAATCAACTTGGGCATTTTCAGTTCCCAAGCCATACCTGCCATCACATCCACCGCGTCAGCACCGCCTACCCCAATGGCTATCATGCCTAAGCCGCCGGCATTAGGTGTATGGCTGTCTGTACCAATCATCATACCACCCGGGAAAGCGTAGTTTTCCAATACAACTTGGTGAATAATACCTGCTCCGGGTTTCCAGAACCCGATGCCATATTTATTGGATACAGAGCTTAGAAAATCATAAACTTCTTTATTGGTTTGAGTAGCTGCTTTGAGGTCGTCTTTGGCACCTGTTTTTGCCAAAATGAGGTGGTCGCAATGTACGGTGGAAGGTACAGCAACTTTTGGAATTCCTGCCGACATAAACTGCAGCAAAGCCATTTGTGCAGTTGCATCTTGCATGGCTACACGGTCGGGGGCAAAATCAACGTAGGTTGTGCCGCGTTCAAAGGCTGCCAACGGTTGGTCTTGATGCAAGTGAGCATACAAAATTTTTTCGCTCACAGTCATAGGTCTTCCTAACACCTTTCTTGCCGCTTCTATACGCTCGCCCATGCGAGCGTACACAGCTCTAATCATTTCTATATCAAATGCCATTCTATTGAAAAAGTTATGATGAACGAAACTTACTGATGTTTACAAAGATAGCGCAAGCAATTCAAAACAATTTCACTGTTCAAATAAAACTAACCGCCTGCACCGGGCACAAGCCACCAATAAAAAAACAGTCGCCCCAAAAATTAGTGCGACTGTTTCAGCGTTGTTTAAATTTACCCCTTATTAATTATCTTAATGCCACTTGGCGTTAATCCAATTAATATGTATTGCAAAGGTAAAACCCTTTTCTTTGCATGTAAATCCTGAATCTTACTCATTTTTACTAAGTATAATTACCTATGCAGTGCATTTTTGATAATGCCAGCAGGTTCTATTCCGTTGCTAAAGCGCATCGGTTGCAAACCGACAGTAGAGCTATTACCCCTCAGAATGCTGCCGAAAGTATTTTCGTTGCCTTACCGGGTATGCATACCGATGGGCATCAGTTTATTGCCGATGTGTATGCCAAAGGGGTGCGCTTGTTTATTGTTCGCTATGCACCAGAGGGTTTAGACGGCTATTTTTGGGTAACAGACAATCCGCTTGGGGCACTGCAGCAACTCGTCCAACTGCACAGGCAACAGTTTACCTATCCTGTGATAGGTATTACAGGCAGCAACGGGAAAACCATAGTAAAAGAATGGTTAGCAGAGCTATTAGCCGAAAAATTTACGGTTGTAAAAAGCCCTAAAAGCTATAATTCGCAACTGGGTGTTCCGCTGTCAGTATGGCAAATGAGCCAACGGCACAACCTCGGCATTTTTGAGGCAGGCATTTCGCAACGCAACAGCATGAAACCCATAGCCAATATCATTTGCCCTACTATTGGCATTTTTACCAATATCGGCAACGCTCATGATGAAGGTTTTGACAACCGCAGCGAAAAAATGAGAGAAAAACTACAACTTTTTGAACATGCCAAGGTGCTCATTTTTAGTACTGCCCAGCCAGAACTTTATCGGGAAATTAAGGCATGGCAACAAAATCATCCGCAGTGCGAATTGTTGAGTTGGGGAACTACTGCCAACAGCGCCATTCGCATACAAACCATAGAAAAAAGCTTGCAGCAAACTGTTTTAGAGGTTTACTTTACCGCTCAACCCGTGCGCTTGTCGTTGCCTTTTGCCGACTCTGCCTCTCTGGAAAATGCTTTACACTGCATAGTGGCAATGTGGCATCTTACACACGATGCCGACTACATTAGGCGTGTACTATCGAAGATATTAAACGCTCATAGGCAACCTGCCATGCGTTTGGTGCGCAAAAAGGGCATCAACCGCTGCACGTTAATTGACGACAGCTATAACAACGACTTGGCAGGTTTGCAAGTAGCACTGGAATTTTTGTCGCTGCACGCCGTTCCGGGGCGTCCGCGTACCCTCATTCTCTCCGATATGTTGCAAAGCGGACTTACCGACAGGGTAATTTGCGGCGAGGTAGAAGCGCTTGCTAAGCGTTTCCATGTCAGTCGTTTGTTGCTTGTGGGACAACACTGGCAACCTTTGCAAACCTCTCCCGAATTGTCCGTTCAACATTTTGCCGATACTGCCTCTCTCATAGCTGCTATCGACCGCTCGGAAATCTCTTTTTTAGAAGAAAACATTCTCATTAAAGGCGCGCGCAATTTCAGATTTGAACAAATTGTAACGCGTTTGGAAGCAAAAATTCACGGCACGCGTTTAGAAATCAATTTGGATGCCATAGGGCATAACTTAGGGTATTACAAAAGTCTGTTGCGCCCGGGCGTAAAAGTAATGGCAATGGTGAAAGCATTTGCCTATGGCAGCGGCAGCCACGAAGTTGCGCAATATTTACAACAGAAAGGATGTGACTATTTGGCGGTCGCTTATGCCGACGAGGGCGTTGCATTGCGTCAGCACGGCATTAGTTTGCCTATAATGGTTATGAACCCCTCCACAGACAGTTTCGCTTTGCTGCATAGCTACTGTTTGGAACCAGAAGTTTACAGTTTTCGCCTTTTACAGGCATGGCTGCGGTTTGCTGAGGCAGTACAAAACCCCCCGCCTATTCACCTCAAAATAGACACTGGCATGCACCGATTAGGCTTTTTACCAAACGAAATAGCACAACTTTGTGAGTTGATTTCTCAAAACAAAGAAAAAATAAATATAGGCGGTATTTTCACACATTTAGCCGCTGCAGATGATGAACAAATGGTTGAGTTTTCTCGCCAGCAACTCCAACTATTTGAACAAGCAGCCACACAAGTAGAAACAGTTTACGGAAAACACTTGCTAAAATATGCGCTCAACTCGGCAGGCATCATACGCTTTCCTGAGGCACAGTACGACATGGTACGGTTGGGCATTGGCTTGTACGGCATTGAAGCCAATGGCATACAACAGGCTCATTTGCAGCCAGTTGCTACTATGAAAACCACTATTTCCCAAATCAAAACCCTCCAACCGGGCAACACAGTGGGCTATGGTAGAAGTGGACTGATTACACGTCCCTCGCGCATTGCCACCTTAGCCATTGGCTATGCAGACGGCTACCGGCGAGCTTTGGGCAACGGCAAAGGCTACTTCCTCATTCACGGCAAACAAGCTCCCACTATTGGGCGAATTTGTATGGATATGTGCATGGCAGATGTTACCCATATTCCCGAAGCCCAAGAAGGCGACGAGGCACTCGTATTTTACGATGCTGCATCGCTGCAACAGTTTGCCAAACTGTTAGACACCATTCCTTATGAAGTGCTAACGGGTATTGGCGAGCGAGTTAAGCGAATTTATTTTTCTGCCTAAACAAACGGATTGGTTGTCAATAATCGCGTATTTTTGCAAGTCATATGAAAGACTACGAACTCTACGAGTTTCCATCTGGCTTGCGTTTGGTTCACAAGCGCGTATTGCATACCAAAATTGCTCACTGTGGTATTATTCTGGATGTTGGCAGTCGTGACGAACGCCCTCATGAACAGGGAATTGCTCATTTTTGGGAGCATATGGCTTTCAAGGGCACAGAAAAACGCAAAACCTATCATATCCTGAGCCGACTGGAAGATGTAGGCGGCGAACTGAATGCCTACACTACCAAAGAAAAAGTTTGTTTTCATGCTTCGGTAATAGAAAGCCACTTTGAAAAAGCCTTAGAGCTTTTAGCCGATATTGCCTTTCATTCCACTTTTCCCGAAAAAGAAATTGAAAAGGAAAAAACTGTGATTCTGGAAGAAATGGCAATGTACCAAGATGACCCCGCCGATGCTATCTACGATGCTTTCGATGAAATATTGTTCCCTAATCATCCACTTGGCTGGAGCATTGTGGGCACAACAGCAAGCGTAGGCAGCTTTACCCGTCAACATTTTTTAGATTTCGTGCGCAGCAATATCCATAACGAGCGCATTGCCATATCGGTAGTTGGGAATATTCCCTTTGAAAAAGCCAAACAAGTAGCTGAAAAATACCTAAGCGATTTACCAAACTTTGCTGCCCAACTAAACCGCCAAAAGCCGCAACAATACACTCCTCAGCAGCTGGTACAATACCGACCCATTCACCAAGCACACTGCCTCATTGGCGGTCATGCCTATGACCTGTACGACCCTAAACGCATTCCATTTTTCATGCTCAACAACCTACTTGGCGGACCGGGCATGAACTCGCGACTCAACATGAGCTTGCGCGAAAAGCATGGCTTGGTTTACAGTACCGATTCAAGCTACAACATCTACTTAGATGCCGGTACATTCAGTATCTACTTTGCTACCGACCCCAACACATTGCCCAAATGCAAAGCACTGGTGATGAAAGAACTACAAAAGCTGCGCGAACAGCCACTCGGCACACTGCAACTACAACGCAGTAAACAGCAACTCATGGGGCAACTGGCAATGGCAGAAGAAAGCAACTTGGGCATGATGCTGATGATGGGAAAAAGCATCTTAGACTTAGGACGCGTAGAAAGCCTCGATGAAATTTTTGAACAAATTGAACGCATTAAAGCTACTGACCTGCAAGAAATTGCCTGTGAAGTATTCGCCCAAGACCGCCTCAGCGAACTTATTTTCATGCCCGAAAAATAAAGTTGGCACGATAATTTGAGCTGTCTCCGTAGTACCTGTAAGTAGCCCAACTAACAAGCAAGCCCCAGATGCATATCACACCATCATCACGGCGGAAATGTGCAGTAGCTGTAACAAAAAATCAAAAAACTTGCCTTATTTAGCGGCATAAGCATTACTTGCCCCGTTTAAACCAACATTCACTATGTTACTCTTACAAGCAGATACCTTAGCCACCGATGGCTACGACGTGAACGATGAAATTACACTCATCAGTCTTTTGTTGAAAGGTGGATGGATTATGATTCCACTGGCACTATTGGGTGCAGCAGCTATTTTTATTTTCATAGAACGCTACCTCAACATTGCACGTGCCTCACAAAATCCCGAAGAACTGTTTGAACAAGTAAAAGCCTCTGTATTAGAAGGCAATTTGCAGAAAGCTCGCGCTATTTGTGCCAAGCAAGACAACCCTATTGCCCGCATGTTAGACAGAGGCATTGGCAAATTGGGCTTCGACATGAAAAGCATAGAAGCCACTATTGAAAATGCCGCCAAACTGGAAATTTATCGTTTAGAAAAAAATCTTGGCATTTTAGCAACCATATCTGGCGCTGCGCCTATGATTGGTTTTTTTGGCACTGTAACGGGTATGATTTCAGCCTTCATTGCCATTGCACAACAAGAAGGCGCAGTAAGCCCCAAACTCCTTTCTTCGGGTATCTACGAAGCCATGATTACTACAGCTGTTGGTCTGTTTGTGGGCATTGTGGCTTATGTAGGCTACAACTATTTGGTAACGCGCATCCAAAAAGTGATTTACAATATGGAACTAACCACTATCGAGTTTATCGAGTTATTAGAGCGTCCACACGCATAACTACACACTCTCCAACCTTTCATTAACGGCTATGGCACTTAGTTCAAAAAATAAAGTTAGTGCAGAGTTCAACATGTCGTCTATGACTGACATGGTTTTTCTGCTGCTCATATTTTTCCTGCTTACCTCCAACTTTGTTACGCCTTCGGGACTGAACATCAACCTACCCACCAGCAAGGCTGGCGGCAAAGTAATACCTAAAATTAGCGTAAGTGTGAAAAAAGAACGAAATGGCGAAATTCGCTACTTTGTCAACGAAATTGGCGTGAGCTATAATCGCTTGGAGCGGGAACTACGTGCGCAATTGCGCGACCGCGAAGATGGAGTAGTCGTTTTGCAAATCGATAAAGATGTTCCTGTTCAGTATTTAGTAGATGTGGCGAGCATCGCTACCAAACTGCGCGCAAAAGTTTCTATTGCCACAAAACCCGACTAAACCATGAACAGCATCCGGCGCGAATCGCAAGACCGCCAAATAGCAGGCATCCTTACCTTGGTTATCTACGCCGTTCTACTGCTTATCTTTATTTTTACAGTAGTATGGCGCAAACCAGACCCGCCTCCATTTATACAGGAACTCACCTTAGAAGGCGGGGTGAATTTCGGCAGAGACAATGCTGGCAGTGGCAAAGTACAGAGCCAATCCAAAGCTAACAACAATCCGAATTTGGAAGATGCGCGTCCTGCTGTTGCTAAACCCAGCGCAGTAGCTGAAAATAAACCTATAGCTGCCCCTACTGAGCCCCTACCCATGCAGCAGCCTGCAACACGCCCCATCATCACCGAAGACCGCAACAGTCCCGATGTGCGCGAAGAGAAAAAGAGCCCCCCCTCGCCTGTTACTGCTCGCCCTTCGGAGCAAGTGCCAAGGTCAGAGCAAACACCTGCTAATCCTGAAAGCGGTACAGGAACAAGCGAACGGAATACTGCCAATAACAATGGCAACGTTTCGGGTGCAACAGGCGACCAAGGCAAGCCCGACGGCAGCCTTAACAACGAAGCACTCTTAGGCAGCGGCAGTGGTAGTGGCACCTCCTTAGACCTCGCCGGCTGGACGTGGGACTCCAAACCAGTCGTAAACGACCGCAGCAATGAGACTGGAAGATTAGAATTTGAAATCCGGGTAGACAGAAACGGAGACGTAGTGGGGGTACGTTTGTTATATCGCTCAGTAAGTCCTTCTGTGGCGCGGCTATATGAAGAAGCCCTCAAAGAAGTCTCATTTCGCCCTACCTCTGGTGGTGCAAGACCCTCCATCACTATAGGCAGGGTAATTTTTAACATTACAGCGCGATAAGTTATTGTTGCTTCGGAATGCAAATTGGTTTAGTATTAGCTTGATAGTGAAAGGCTTAGCCGAAAAAGCACGCTTTTGTTTTGCATATGCAAACAAACAGAGCTTGCCCTACTTCTTAGAAAGCCCAACAACAGAGTAGAATGACAGGATAGCAATAACGACGCCGTTGCGCATGAGGACACGCACAACAAAGAATACGACCAAGTGCTTAGGAGGTTTGAATTGAAGATTTCGAATTTTGGAATTTTACTCCTCCTACACTCTAAAATTTTTTTGCCGTTGCAGATATCTCTACGCGCGGTAGGGGGCTGGACACGAACAAACGCAAGTTTGCTTTCGTGAATATCAATTTGGCAAAATTGACCTTACAAAAAACCTAAACAAGCACTCAGTATTTTCAAAGGCTGCCTATCGAGGTTAATTCGATAACGATGGGATTTTTATAAACTAACGCGCACTTTGTTGTAAGCACTGGATAGGCTTATTGCTGCTTGCTTGTTTATGAGTGATTTTGTTGGTCATTTACTAACTGTGCAAACTCTTTGGCAAAGTAGGTTAGGATGGCGGTGGCTCCGGCACGCCGGATGCTAAGTAAGCACTCATACATGGCTTGCTCCCCATTTATCCAGCCATTGGCAGCAGCGGCTTTTAACATAGCATATTCTCCACTAACATTATAAGCAGCAATAGGCAAATGGAAGTTGTCTTTCAACAAGCGAATGATATCCAAATAGGCAAGGGCGGGTTTAACCATCAGAAAATCAGCTCCTTCGGAAGCATCTAAGGTAGCCTCCAGCAGTGCTTCGCGGGCATTAGCAGGATTCATTTGATAAGTTTTTTTATCACCAGCGCGCGGGGCAGAGTCCAAAGCATCGCGAAACGGACCGTAGAATGCACTAGCATATTTTACGGTATAGCTCATAATGGAAACACTGGTAAATCCTTGTTTGTCGAGCGCTTCTCGGATAAAGCGTACGCGCCCGTCCATCATGTCAGAGGGTCCTAGTATGTCGGCACCTGCCTGTGCTTGGGCAATAGCCATTTTAGCAAGGATTTCTAAGGTAGCATCGTTGAGAATTTCGCCATTTTCTACCAAACCATCGTGTCCATCGGAGCTGTAGGGGTCCATGGCTACATCAGTAACCAACACAGCTTCAGGGAAGCGTTCTTTGATGAGCCGAATAGCGCGCACATAGAGGTTGTCTTCGCGCCAACTTTCTGAGGCAAATTTATCTTTCAAATTATCGGCAATATGTGGAAACGGCGCAAATACCTGCAGCCCCAGTGCTAAGCAGGTTTCTATTTCGCGCAGTGCCTCATCGGGCGAAAATCGAACGATGCCCGGCATAGAACGGATAGGCACGCGCAAGTTTTCCCCTTCGGTGAGAAACAAAGGGTAGATGAGGTTTTCCACAGTCAAATGCGTTTCTTGCACCATTTTGCGGATAGGTGCAGCCTTGCGGTTTCTTCTTGGGCGGTGTAGCATCTTACAGCAAGCAGATTTAATTGCAAAAATAAGCTACATATTTCCCAACCGGCAGCTTTTCGACTGTGGATTTGTAGCTTTCATTATATTTAGGGCTACATTACCTATACCAAAAATGTATGAGAGCATTTGCCATTATTTTCATGCTGCTTGTTATGTCCAACTGGGCAACAGGACAAAAAAAAGGTCGGTGGGAAGACCTTTCTTCCTTAAATGCCTGGCGCAATTTCAAAAGTGACTCAATCAAACCGCAATGGCAGCCCGACGGTAAAGGATTTATGCTGAGTGCCGGTGGAGGAGGCGACATTATCACCAAAAACCAATACGACAATTTTGAGCTGCAGTTAGAATGGAAAATTTCGCCCAAAGGCAATAGCGGTATCTTCTTTCATGTAGTTGAAAACGATGCGTTGCAATACGTATGGCAGTCGGGTCCAGAAATGCAAATCTTGGATAACGAAGGGCATCCTGATGGCAAGATTCAAACACACCGAGCAGGGGATAACTATGACCTGCACGCTTGCAGCACAGAGACGGTTAAACCTGTTGGGCAGTGGAACAAAGTCAAATTACTTGTTAACAGAGGCAAGGTGGAGCACTGGCTCAATGGTGTAAAAGTAGTAGAATACCAACTGGGAAGCCCTGAATGGGAAGAACGCTACAAAAAGAGTAAGTTCAAAGACATGCCTTTCTACGGCAAGGCTGGCAAAGGGCATATTGCCTTACAAGACCACGGCAACATAGTCTGGTTCCGCAATATTCGCATCCGAAGCCTTTGATTTCCATGCAGTTTCGCACTGAGCTGACAATACCGCCTGCTGAGGCTGCTATTACACACCAAAGCCGCTTATTGCTGGTAGGCTCTTGCTTTGCCGATGAGATAGGGCAACGCCTTGCCGCATACAAGTTTCAAACACTCATCAATCCGTTTGGCACTATTTTCAATCCATTGAGCCTGTTTGAGTTATTGGAAAAATCACACACAGGCAAGCCACTCGCTACTACTTTGGTAGAACGCGACGGCTTGTTTTTTCACTACGGATTGCATAGCCGCTTCTTTGCCTCTACTGCTGACGACATGCAGCACTTGGTACAAAAGCAATTGCAGCAAGTAGCCGAATTTTGGCAGGTAGCACCCCAAGCAGACAAATGGCTGCTGATTACTCTGGGAACAGCATGGATATATGAACACATAGCAACAGGAGTTCCGGTTGCCAATTGTCACAAGATGCCCGCTCATTATTTTCACAAGCGTTTACTGCAAACAGAGGAAATAATGGCTGCTTTCCAAAAAATGTACAACGTATTGCCGGTGGGCTGCCGCATTGTGCTCACTGTTAGCCCAGTAAGGCACATTAAAGATACCTTACCGCTCAATGCTGTCAGCAAGGCAGTGCTACGTTTAGCTGTTCATCACATTTGCCAACAGTATGAGCAAGTGAGCTATTTTCCCGCCTACGAACTGCTTATAGACGACCTACGCGACTATCGTTTTTATGCCGACGACCTGCTGCATCCTTCTCAGCAAGCAGTAGAGTATATTTTCGAAAAATTTGCCACTGCTTACTTTCGCCAGCCTACCTTAGAATTGATGCACCAGTGGCAAAAAATCAGACAAGGGTTGCTGCACAAGCCTTTGCATCCCGACAGCAAAGCACATCGCCAATTCCTGCTGCAACTGTGGCATCAGTTGCAACAACTCGCTCCATACCTCGATGTACAGGAAGAAATAGACCACCTGCGCACACAGTTAGCACTTTGAAGCAATTATTGCTATTTTTCATTGCCTACATTATTCACCAAGCCAATATGAAAACGAAAACTATACTTACAAGCATGCTCGGAGTCCTTGGACTGATAAGTTGCTCTCCTTCGAAAAAAGAACCCACCGAACAAAAACAGCCTTGGTGGAAACAAGCCGTTATTTATCAGATTTACCCGCGTAGCTTTAAAGACTCCGACGGCGACGGCATCGGCGACCTCAAAGGCATCATCAGCGAATTGGACTACATCAAGAGTTTGGGGGTAGATGCTGTGTGGTTAAATCCTATCTATACCTCACCTAATGCAGACAACGGCTACGACGTAAGCAACTACCGAGACATTCAGCCAGAATTTGGTACAATGGCAGATTTCGACCTAATGCTCAGTGAAATGCACAAACGCGGTATCCGGCTTATTATGGATATGGTGGTCAATCATAGCAGCGACGAGCACGAATGGTTCAAGCAGTCGCGTAGTTCGCGCAACAATCCTTACCGCAACTACTATCATTGGTGGAATGCTGAAAAAGGAGCCCCCCCTTATCGTTACAGCTTGTTCGACGAAAAAGGCGATGCGTGGCAATATGATTCGCTAACCAATGCCTACTATCTGCACTACTTTGCCGACAAACAACCTGACCTCAACTGGGAAAACCCCAAAGTGCGCCAAGAAGTGTACGACATTATGAAGTTTTGGGCAGAAAAAGGCGTAGATGGCTTCCGATTAGATGCTTTTCAGTTTGTTGCCAAAGACACTACCTTCCCAAAATTTCCTGATGGCTTTGAGAAAGACTTCATGAAATACTACGCCATGCAAGGCAATCTGCATGAGTACCTCAAAGAAATGAATCGCGAGGTATTGAGCAAGTACAACCTCATGAGCGTAGCCGAAGGTGCAGGCAACAGCTTTGAAGATGCGCATAATTTAGTAGATGAAGACCGTCAAGAGCTTAGCATGGCATATGCTTTTGATGGAGTGGACATTCCCAAGCGCACTGGCTATAACTTGCTACACTTCAAAGATGTTTTTTCGCGCTGGGACAGTGCCTTTGCACAAAAAGGGTGGATTTCTATCTTTCTCGCCAATCATGACCAGGCGCGTATGGTCAACCGATACGCTACCGATGACCCCGCTTTTCGCGAAGCAGCTGCTAAAATGCTCAACACCTTCATTTTAAGTATGCGCGGCACGCCCTATTGCTACTATGGCGACGAATTAGGCATGACTAACATCGGATTTGAAAAAATTGAACAATACCGAGACATTGCCGCTATTAATGGCTATAAAAAGGTGCTCAATAGCGGTGGCGACGTGGCTGCCTACATGGCAGACCTAAAATTTGGCTCTCGCGACAATGGCAGAACACCAATGCAGTGGAACAGTAGCCCACAAGCAGGTTTTACAACAGGTACGCCTTGGCTGCCTGTCAATCCGAACTATGTGGAAATCAACGTAGCAAAACAAGACAAAGACCCTCATTCGGTACTGAACCACTTCCGCCACATGGTGCGACTGCGCAAAGAAAACCCAGTACTCATATACGGCGCTTACCAGTTGTTGCAGCGCGAGCATCCGCAAGTGTATGCCTACACACGCACCTATCAGGGAGAACGCTTTTTGGTTTTGCACAATTTCAGCAACCAACAAGCCCAATTCGAACTGCCCCAGCCCGTAGCTGCCCAGCGTTTACTCATCAACAACTACGCCGACTATGTGCCCGAAGGAAAAACACTTCTGCTCAAACCCTATCAATCGGTCATCTACAGGCTGTAAGATGTGCTTTTCGGATAATTCTTACTTGGGTTGCGCTAACCACAAACAGTTGATTATCAGGTTGCTACTACACGCATGAAAAACAACTCGAGGATTGCTTCTACTATGGTGCTCGCACTTGATAGCCACTAAAAATGTAAGGATGAGCCGCAAAGCATGTTAGTTTACATCTTTAAGAAAGCATACTGGTGCCATGCCCGTACCACGAGTAATTGTTCACAAGAACACAAATAACAATCACGTGCAACAGCAGTAGGAAACAGTAGCGCGGAAATTTTTCCAGATACAATTCATCATCCGCGTTACCCTACTGCTTTATCTGCCGACGAAAAAACCAGATAGCTATCACACCAGTGATGCACATAGTAATGCCATAAACCGCTGCGGGAACTGCCATTTCGGGGCGGTTGAGCAAAAAAGGACTGGAAGCAATTGTAATACCCAATGTACCGTTTTGGATACCAGTTTCAATAGAAATGGTAATAGACTGACTAACAGGCAAATGTAGGTATTTACCTACTAAAAAGCCCATAAAAAGCGAACTTAGGTTCAGCACCAATACAACCGGTCCGGCTTGTGCTACAAATGCTAACACGCTACCCCTTTGCTGAATTACTACCACAATCAGTGCCACAGCTAATGCAATGAACAGAGCGGAAATCCAGCTCATGGGTTTTTCAAACCACCGAGCAAAACGTGGGAAAAGTCCGTTAATCAACATGCCAATACTTACAGGTAGGGCAGTCAGAGTAATAATTTGCACAATGGTTTTCAGCACAGGTAGTTGT
The DNA here is from genome assembly GCA_025056255.1 of Bernardetiaceae bacterium. Classification (GTDB taxonomy): domain Bacteria; phylum Bacteroidota; class Bacteroidia; order Cytophagales; family Thermoflexibacteraceae; genus Rhodoflexus. The sequence goes on from JANWVT010000005.1 coordinate 211,516, forward strand.
ATTTGTTTTTCTGCCCCTGTGAAATGCGCCAAAGCTGCATTAACAATTAGCGGAATGGTAAAAACAGTTATCGCACTGGAAAGAGCTGTAAGAGTAATGGAAAGGGCTACGTCGCCACGCGAAAAGTAAGTAATCAGATTGGAAGTAGCTCCCCCCGGGCAGGCTGCAATAATCATCACCCCTACTGCTATGGCAGCAGGCAGTTGCCAAATGCTTACTATCAGCCAACCAAGCAAAGGCAACAGCAACACTTGGCTTGCCACACCTGCTGCTGCTGCCTTAGGAAAAACAACCACGCGCTTAAAATCGGCAGGGCTGAGCGTCATACCCATGCCCAACATCAAAATTGCCAAAATGGCAGGAAAAAGCACCCCCGAGATAAATGCGGTATCCATTATTTTTATTTGCCAACCTGCAAAAATTAAATAAACTTATCGGCAAATACCCTGCTTTGCGTTAAATTCGTTATACATACCTATAATACAATGGATATCGGAAACCGGATGCAATGGTTGGCAGCTTGTTTGTGGCTATACTGCACTATGGCTGCCTGGACAGTAGCAGCACAAAAAAATGACTCTGCACAAGTGGGAAAATACTCAGGAAGCTACCGCGCTGGTAAACGACATGGCAGAGGTACTTTTGTTTGGGCAGACGGCAGCAAATATGTAGGCATGTGGCGCAACGACCTCATGGACGGACGCGGCACATATACCGCCAAAGATGGTAGCAGTTACGAAGGCAACTGGATACAAGGCAAACGCAGTGGCTATGGCATATATACATGGGCAAACGGCGACCGCTACGTAGGCGAATTTCTCAACGACAAACGGCACGGCGAAGGAAAACTGACCACCACCGACGGTGGCTCACATGAAGGCACATGGGCAAACGATGAACCTAATGGCTATGGCGTGCGCATTTGGGCGAGTGGAGTGAAATATATGGGCGAATGGAAAATGGGAAAACGACATGGCAGAGGCGTCATGATTTACCCCGATGGACGAATTGAACAAGGAGACTTTGCCAACGACAATTATATCCCCTGCAAATGCAGCGACTCACTAATTAGTGTACAAACAGCTTTCGAAAAAGCTGATGCCGTTTTTCATGGCAAAATTACTGGGTTTGTGGACATGGGCGTTAAAAAATACGCCATCTTCGACGTCATCCAACTTTGGAAAGGCTTGGTGGTGCAAGACCGCAGCATGTACGTAGAAGTTGGCTTTGGCTCGTGCGACTGGCTGTTTTTCAAAGGCGAAGAATACCTAATTTATGCCACAGGCAATTCGGACTATACCTATAAAACAGGGCTCTGTACCCGCAGCGAACTCATCAGCCGAGCAACCTATGACTTAGAATGGCTTTCCAAATTAGAGTGTAAGAAAAACAGACCCATAGATGTGCGTGCAGGCAGCTACTCGAGCAACTCAGCGGCATCGGTTTGTGGCTGCGACGGCATGACCTATCGCAATGCAGCAGAGGCACTGCGCAATGGTATTTCTCAGTGGAAAGCCGGCAGGTGCCAAACCCAGTAGACATACGTACAAGTCAAGCCGTCATAGATTAAAATGCTATTTCTATCTGCCGTTGCACGCCGCCGTTGCACGCCGCCGTTGCTTATCTCCTCGCGAACAACCCACCTGTGAGCATGCACAACGCAATGGGATTGCTAATATAGCCTGACACCAGGTTAACAAAAAAGGCTGACACTCTTGAAGAGTATCAGCCTTAGACAAACAAGACAAACAAAATTACTATCAAACCTTAATTTCTACATCTACACCACTTGGAAGCTCGAGTTTCATGAGCGCATCTACTGTTTTGCTGCTGGTAGAGTAGATATCTACCAAGCGCTTATAGGTGCACAGCTGAAACTGTTCGCGAGATTTCTTATTCACGTGTGGCGAGCGTAGCACGGTAAACTTCTCCTTCTCAGTAGGTAAAGGAATAGGACCGCTAACCACAGCGCCGGTAGCTTTTACAGCTTTCACAATTTTTTCTGATGATTTATCCACCAGATTGTGGTCGTAAGACTTGAGTTTTATTCTTATCTTTTGATTCATAGCTCTGTTGATTAAACGGTTGCACCTTTGAGTTCAGCAATAATACCTTCGGCTAAGTTTTGTGGTACTTCGGCGTAATGAGAGAAGGTGAGGGTAGCCGATGCACGACCAGAGGAGATAGTGCGCAGGTCGGTTACATAGCCAAATAATTCAGCTAATGGAACATCTGCTCTAATTACCTGAGCACCGCCTTTGGTATCCATGCCTTTCATCATGCCTCTGCGTCGGTTCAAGTCGCCTGTAATAGGACCTGTGAACTCATCGGGAGTAACCACTTCTACGCTCATGATGGGTTCGAGCAGGCGCGGTTTACACTTCTTGCCCGCTTCTTTGAAACCGAGAATAGCAGCCATTTCAAAAGAAAGCGAGTCAGAGTCTACCTCGTGATAAGAACCGTGGAACAAGCGTACCCTCATAGAGTCCACTGGGAAGCCTGCTAACACACCGTTTTTCATAGCGGTTTCGAAACCTTTTTGCACAGCAGGGATGAACTCTTTCGGAATTACACCACCCACAATTGCATTTTCAAACAGCAAGCCAGATTGCCCATCGGTACGAGGACCCATTTCAAATACGATGTCAGCAAACTTACCACGACCACCTGTTTGTTTTTTGTACACCTCGCGGTGCTCTGTGGTGGCTGTGAAGTGTTCTTTGTAAGCCACTTGCGGTGCACCTTGGTTGATTTCTACCTTGAACTCGCGCTTCATGCGGTCAATCACAATCTCGAGGTGCAACTCGCCCATGCCGCGCAAGATAGTCTGACCGGTTTCTTGGTCGGTGAAAGCTTGCAGCGTAGGGTCTTCTTCCAATAATTTGGAGATTGCCAACGAGAGCTTATCTTGGTCAGCAGCTTTCTTAGGCTCAATGGCATAACCAATTACTGGCTCGGGGAAGGTCATAGACTCAAGCACCAGTTTATGGTTCTCGTCAGTGAGTGTATCACCTGTCTTGATGTCTTTGAAACCTATGCCTGCACAAATATCGCCAGCTTCTATTTCGTCAATTGGGTTCTGCTTGTTGGCATGCATTTGCACCAAGCGAGAGATGCGCTCTTTGTTGCCAGTACGCGAATTGTACACATAGGAGCCTTTTTCTAAGCGACCTGAATACACGCGCATGAAACACAAGCGACCAACAAAGGGGTCGGTCATGATTTTGAAAGCCAAAGCAGTGAAGGGCTCCTCAATATTAGGTCTGCGCTCTTCTTCTTGTCCAGTATCAGGATTGGTTCCTTTTACAGGAGGCAGGTCTAAAGGAGAGGGCAAATAAGCTACTACGGCATCGAGCAGCGCTTGCACCCCTTTGTTTTTGAAAGCAGAGCCACAAAGCACTGGTGAAAACGACATATCTATCACTCCGGCTCGAATGGCTGCCATTAGCTCTTCTTTTGTGATAGAGTCGGGGTCGTCAAAGAATTTCTCCAACAGCCTGTCGTCATATTCTGCTACTGCCTCAATCAGTTTTTGACGCCATTCAGCTACTTCGTCCTTAATATCATCGGGAATAGGCACAATTTTGTAGGTTTTTCCCTTATCTTCCTCATTCCAAATGATACCTTGATTGGTAATCAGGTCAACTACTCCTTTGAAAGAGTCTTCTACACCAATCGGCACTTGAAGAGGAATAGGGTTAGCGCCCAATTTTTCTTTGATTTCGCGAACGGCTTTGAAGAAATCAGCACCTGCACGGTCCATTTTATTAACAAAACAGATGCGCGGTACTTTGTATTTGTCAGCCTGACGCCACACGGTTTCCGACTGAGGCTCTACTCCCGATACAGCACAGAACAGAGCAACAGCACCATCTAATACACGCAAAGAACGCTCCACTTCCACGGTAAAGTCCACGTGCCCGGGAGTATCGATAATATTAATCTGATACGAACGGGTTTCAGGAATAGCCTCACCTTGTACGGTGGGATAGTTCCAGTTGGTTGTAACGGCTGCCGAAGTAATGGTAATGCCGCGCTCTTGCTCCTGCTCCATCCAGTCGGTAGTAGCAGCACCTTCATGCACCTCACCGAGCTTGTGGGTTAAACCCGTATAATAAAGGATGCGCTCGGTAGTAGTTGTTTTTCCGGCATCAATATGCGCCATGATGCCTATATTGCGCAGGTATTTAAGATCCTTTGCCACGTTACATTAAAATCTAAAGTGTGAAAATGCCTTGTTAGCTTCTGCCATCCGGTGGGTATCGTCTTTCTTTTTAACGGCTGCACCCTCTCCTTTGGAAGCAGAAATAATTTCGCCGGCTAGGCGGTCAGTCATAGTTTTCTCATTGCGAGCACGTGCATAGCGAATCATCCACTTGATACCCAACGATATGCGGCGGTCTGGACGCACCTCTGTGGGTACTTGGAAAGTAGCTCCTCCTACTCGGCGACTGCGCACTTCCACTGAGGGCATCACGTTGTTAAGCGCTTTGCGCCACACTTCCAATCCATTCACTGGCTCACCGCTTTTACCCAAACGCTGTTCAACCTGCTCCAAAGCACCGTAAAAAATCTTATAAGCCAAAGACTTTTTACCTCTTTGCATCAGGTTATTAACAAAGCGCGTAACTAGTACATCGCCAAACTTAGGGTCAGGTAGCAAATAACGCTTTTTGGGTTTTGCTTTTCTCATGTCTTGCTATATTAATTATTTTTTCTTTCCGCCTTTTCCTGCTGGAGCTGCTGCTTGTCCGGGTTTAGGACGCTTAGCACCGTATTTAGAACGGCGTTGTTTGCGACCATTTACTCCTGCAGTGTCAAGAGCTCCACGTACGATGTGATAACGGACACCCGGCAGGTCTTTTACACGACCGCCGCGAATTAGCACAATAGAATGTTCTTGCAGGTTATGTCCTTCGCCCGGGATATATGCGATTACTTCAACAGAATTGCTCAGGCGCACTTTGGCAACTTTTCTAAGCGCCGAATTAGGCTTTTTAGGAGTGGTAGTATACACTTTAGTACACACTCCTCTTTTTTGCGGGCATGAATCGAGGGCAGGCGACTTAGATTTGTAGGTTAACTTTTCCCTGCCTTTACGCACTAGTTGTTGTATAGTTGGCATTATTTCAAAGAATTGTATGCTCTTGTTTATCAATCGGAACGCAAAGTTAGGGGACGGGCATGCTTTTTACAAGTGAGGTTTCAAAAAAAAATTTTTGCAATTTGTATTTAGATGCTATACATTTGCACGCACAAAATACCGACGGGGTGTAGCGCAGTCCGGTAGCGTATCAGCATGGGGTGCTGGTGGTCGCAGGTTCAAATCCTGTCACCCCGACAGGTAACATTTGCAAGTGTCTGTAAATCAGATACTTACACAAACAAAAAGTTCTTTGTGTACGGTTTCTTGTACGGTTTTAGTCTTGTAACGCAGTCAAAGACAGGAAACTTTGACCGGAAAGAAATCTAAAAAACTGGCTTATGGACAGTTGCGTACCCTTACAATGGTAAGGGGTTTTCCTGACGCAACTTGCTTCATAAGCCTTTTTTATTTCTGTTATGTTACCAGAACAAGGCAACAACAACGCCCCCATCCGACTGGCTGAAAAGTTAGCCAAAACCACCGCCCCCGTTTTCGGTCTGTTTAACCGCAGACAATTTGAGATTGCAGCCGCCCGGCAACTTTCGCAATCTGATTTTTACACATCGTATCATTCCCTTTTCATCTTTGGGTTGTGCCTGGCATTTGTGGCACAAGCCGCAAGCCTTGTCAGTGAATACGGATACTTTGAGTCCGTTCTTTCTGTAAAGCTCACAGGGTTACCCCTACTGATTGCCGCGAGCTTTGCCGTTATCCTGTTGGAAGGAGCTAAATACTTTGTGATGAACCGCGTATTTGCAGACCTTTTCCGGTTGGCAGGTGTGCGGGTTTCGTATGGTTTGGCAGTAATTGCCTTAGCCCTTAGTGCGCTTTCCGTGTGGGCAAGCATACAGGGGGGCGGAAACTTAGCCGTAAATCCGCAGGCAATTACAGATGCTGCAAATCCATATGAACAGGAAATTTCCACCATCCGACAGGAAATTGCCGACATCAAACAGCGCAATACATGGAAGGGTAAAACATGGATTTCAGGCGCAGAAAAGAAACTATTGCACCAAAAAGAAGAACAGTTAGCCACTGTCATTGCCGGCAAAGAGAAAGCCACTAATGAAGCCCAAAGTAAAGAATCTGCCAACATACAAACCTATCAGTATGCTTTCAGTGGCTTTGAATTGCTTTTTGTAATTTGTACACTTTGGGCGTGGTACTTTCGCCGCCGTGTAGCTGTTGAAGCGGAAAGCCACTATCTGAAAAGAGAAACCACAGGGGGGACAGAACCGGAGCCGTTACCCTATGAGACCGCAACACCAAAAGCCACACCCCGCAGCATCGGATTTACTTTCGGCTGGCAAAATCCAAAGAATACGGCTAACGAAAATCGTATTAACGAAAATCGTATTAACGAAGGGACAGGCAACGGTACAAGACTTTGTAAACATTGCGGCACTGCTTATCACCACAGACACCACAAGCAATTGTATTGCTCCGATTCATGCCGAATAGCCGCGTGGGAATTGCGCACAGGTAAGAAGTTCACACCCAAGACAGGCAAAAAGCAACTTGATTTATTCTAACACTACACATCCGGCAGAGCAGAGCCGCTTTGCCGGATAACTCTGTTTGCTTCATTCCCTTACACCAATTTTTGACAATTGCAACATCTAAGTGTAAGTAGGTGCATACCCTGTCCTTTTTTGCTATTTGTCAGGTCTTGACCTTTGCGCATAACTTTTATAACAGATAATCTATGTTTAACGAACTGGAACTCTCATTGAAGAGAATTGAAGAAATGCTAACAGTAGCTATTAGCATTCTCAGCAACAACCCCGCTTACAACAACGGGAAAACCATGCGCAAAATCCTGTCACGCCGGGAGCTTTGCGATTTACTCCAAATCTCAGAATCAAGCCGTGTGAACTATGTAAGGAAGGGGTTAATCCCTGAACACCGCGTAGGGCGTAGGGTATTCTATTTTGAAGACGAGGTAATTAAATCAATCCAACGAAAAGACAAAAAAAAGAGCCGCTAAACATTAGCGACTCACAACTTTTTCCTTCCGCTTCACCGCGAAATGACTACCCGAAAAATGAAAGAGCAAAGGTAGTCATTTCAGGTGGTAGGGGCAAAGGACAGACAATTGTTTTTCCACCATTAAAAAATTTAAGTTATGACTACCAAAAAACAATATATCCGCGTAGGTACACAGTACTACGTAATTGCACAAAAGCCCCTTGCATCCGGCGACAGCATCACTAAGCTAATAGCGTGGTCAAAGTCCAATATCAAAGACGATGAATCCGATAAAGACATCCTGAAAAAGATTCAGAAATACATTGACTTTGTGTGTATTCCTGGGCATTTGGACTACCAGCAGACAGTAGGAGAGTTTTACAACCTTTACGAGCCGTTTAACCACAAACCCACCCCCGGCGATTGCAGTACTTCTTTACAGTTTGTACGTCACATCTTTGGCGAACATTACGAGTTAGGACTTGACTACATGAAGTTATTACTGGAAAAGCCTATTCAGAAACTCCCTGTTCTCTCATTAGTAAGCAGAGACCGCAATACAGGCAAAACAACTTTCCTAAACTGGCTCAAAGCTATCTATCAGGGCAACATGAGTATTTGCCGTTCAAAAGACTTTGAGAGCCAATTCAACAGCGAGTGGGTATATAAGCGCATTATTGCCATAGATGAAACATTCCTTGAAAAGAAAGCCACTACCGAAACACTAAAAACCCTTTCCACCGCCCGCACTATCGTAAGCGAAGCAAAAGGGAAAGACCGCGAGCAGGTAGAGTTTCACGGCGTAATTGTTTTGTGTACCAATAATGAAACCGACTTTGTAAAAATTGACGATGAGGAAACCCGCTACTGGGTGCGCAAAGTCCATAAGATGGAACAAGACGACCCTCACTTTTTGGATAAACTCAAAGACGAAATCCCGGCATTTCTGCACTACCTGACAACATGGAAACTTACGACTGAAAAACAGGGGCGTATGTGGTTTACACAAGCGCAAATCTGGACAGATGCACTTGACCGCCTGAAAGCAGAAAGCCGCCACACGCTGGAAAAGGAACTTGAAATCATCATCAGTGAAAAGTTGCAAGAGTTTGAACTGGAGGAAATTCAGTTTTCGGAAAAAGACCTGATTGAGTTGCTGAAAAACGAATCAAACATCCGATCACAGCGCAATCAGATTACCAAAGTCTTACGCGAAAAGTGGGGGCTTCAATCCAAGAACAGCACCTATAAACATTATTACTGGATGGACGGGCAAAACGGCGAAATTATGTTAGGCAGTCAGACCAAGAAAGGATTTTTCTTTTCTTTCAATCGGTCATTATTCGGAAAGTCCAAAAATCCGACAAGCTAAAAACAATAATACTCTGCATGCAGAATATTATTTTTTGAAAAACCTCAAATCTTACTTGATAATAAGGTTAAATATTAACTTAAAACACTGATTTACAGTATTTTATATTGTCAATTAAGTATCAATTATCTATCAATTAAGAATCAATCAAGAATCAATCAAGAATTTAAGATTGACAATTTAGAATCAAGCCTAATTTGAGATTGACAGATGATTGATTTTAATTGACTTCAAGATTGACAGTTAAAATATTCATTATCAGTTAGTTATATCAATTGTCAAGCAAGTCAAGCAAGATTTTAAATCCTTAGAATTTTCTTATGTGCCTTACTTTCTTTCCAAAGTACAATTATAAACCACAGGGGGGAACCCTTGTAAAGTCATGGAAACCTTAGAAAACTTTCTCACAGCATTTGATGCTGACTACTGGCAGGTGAAAGCGATACACCACGACAAAACCCGCGTTGCATTCAATCAGGTACTGGCAACCGATGAAATCAGTAAACACGTTAGCAACTTGCACCGCCTGAATGCACAAGGCTTTAACATCTTTGCCCGTCCGAAAGGCAATCAATACATTTTGTTAGACGATTTGCGCCGGGAAGTACTGGCAGAACTGGCAACGGTCAAACCCTGCCTACTGATGGAAACATCACCCGCCAACTTTCAGGCATGGTTAATATTGCCAACCGTCCCGAAAGACGATAACCACACTTTACAGGTGTGCCGCTGGCTGGCTCAAAAGTTTCAGGCAGATATGGCAAGCGCAAAACCGCATCAAATAGGGCGTTTAGCTGGCTTTTTCAACGTCAAACCGAAGTACAATCAAAACGGCGTTTTCCCGATGGTGAAACTGCATAAGTTCCAAAGACGATACGCCCAAATTGAGATTCCCGAAACACTGGCAGATTCCCCCCCTGTGGTTTATCAAAAGAAGGCAGGGACAAAGCAGGAAGGGGCAGACCGCAGCGGCTATGACTTTCAATTTGCCTGCCTGTTGGTTCAACAAGGAAAACCGGACTGGAAAATTTTGGAGATACTCAAAAAGAAGTCCCGTAAAGCGCAGGAACGCCGCGACCCTGACAGGTACTTAACCCAAACCATTGCAGCGGCAAGACGAAAAACAGGCATTTATTAACCCTTAACCCGTTTATTTTATGTACCCTAACAACAGTCTGATTTACGACCTGAAAACGATTTATGATAAGTCGTTTGAAACCCAAAAGTTAAGCCCCGAAGAAATCCAGGTCTTTCTTTCATCGGCTTATGTTACACTTTCACGCGCTGCCAAGATGATTGAAGATTTTGAGCAGCGACTCCGCGAAGAACGCGCACAAACACCCGTCAAACTGGAACTTTTCAAACCCTACAACCTTTAACCATGACCAAAGAACAAATAACCCTAAACCAACTGCAAAGCATTGTCGGAAAAGGCATTAAGCAGGGAACCGAAGGCACATCCCAAAAGGTGCTTTTTAATAGTAGCAGTTTCGCCGGGTACGGAGCAAAGCGCGAACTAACCGAAGAAGAAAAATATTGCGCACTGGTAACGGCTGTTTTTGAAGCTAAAAAACTGTTGGAAAGCCATTTAGGCATATCCTAACGCCTGTCCTTTTTTCAGTAAGGCGCAAATAGGAATTTTGAGAAACAATTAAATTAAATAACATGAAACTTTTAGTTTTATCTCATACGAGCCAAAGCAAGCTCGTAGAAACCGCCCAAAAACGTGGGCACGATGTGCAAGTCTTAAACCCTGATGACTTGTATTTGATGATTTCGGACTCCGTAAATGGTTACGACCGAATTTACCTGAAGGGGGAGCGCGTATCGCTGTCTAAAACTGATGCGCTTATTTGCCGAATCGGAAAAAATCTTTCGTATGGCTTGAATGTGGTTGAACACATTAACCGCAACATGGGAATCTATACCCCAAGTCCTGCCGATGGATTGCGTATTGCGGCTGATAAGTTCCTTTGCAGTCAGAGGCTATCGCAACAAAACATCCGAATCCCTAAAACGGTAATGGCTTACAAACCTGATGATGTTGATTTCCTGATTGACAAAGTAGGTGGTTTGCCTGCCGTTGCCAAAACTTTACAAGGGTCGCAGGGCGTGGGAGTGATGATTTTAGAGAGCAAACGCGCTGCAAATACTTCACTGGAAAGCATGTACAAAAATGATATTGACTTGCTTTTGCAGCAGTATTTGGAAGGCGGTTCACGGGATATTCGCGCAATCGTTGTGGGTGATAAGGTTTCGGTTGCTATGGAACGCACAGCAAATAAGGGGGATTTCAGGGCTAACATCAGCAGGGGCGGCAGCGGGAAAAAGATAGACCTGACACCGGAAGAAACCGAAATGGCAGTAAGAGCCGCCGCCGCTTCCGGTCTGGAGTTCGCAGGCGTGGACATAGTCCGGGACGGTGATAAGAGTTACGTCATTGAAGTAAACGGCAACCCCGGTTCTAAAATCATAGAAATCACAGGCGTGAACTTCTTTGAGGATTTGGTTAAGTATGTGGAAGAAAAGGCAGGTAAAAAAGGAAAGAAAGACGATGAAGACAAGGGCGCAAACTCAATTTTAAGCACCATAGGGGCGTTTTTCCAACCAAAAGCATCCGAACCCACACGGCAGGAACTCTTAATTCAGAAAGTCCGCAAAAACGGTTTAGAAAGCCTGACATTTTCCGAACAGAAATTCTTACAAGACAGCGGAGCCGATTTGTCTTTCTTGTGGGATGACCCTAACCTGTGGTGGAATAAGAGAGTTGATAGTAACCCCTTCATTAAGAGTTAGTTAAAAAGCCGCGTTTTGCGGCTTTTTTATTGTCTGCCAATCATATTACAGGATTTTTTATGTGGAAATTTCCTTGCGCCGATAGCGTCTGGGCGGGGAAATTTCGCATTGTTCACAGGATAAATTTTTGCAAAACAAGTAAGTATCTGATAATCAATATCTTATAAAAAAATATTTTGCAAAAGCGCGACACGACTAAAAAACGCTATCCGCTCACCTGTTTTAACCAGTCTGCCAACGCATTTTCAGGGGTGTTTACGTACTTCATAAGCGTGGCAATATCATCATGCCCTGTAAGCTGCTGTAAAATATTTAGCGGTATGCCCCGCGTGCAAAGCAAGGTTATTGCCGTCCGTCGTGCGCAGTGGCTGCTCACAAACTCCCATTTTTCGCCCTCAACTGTTATCAGTTCCCGACCGCTAAAACGCTGTATTTTGACAGGCGCACAGATGCCAACCACCCGGCAGGCTTCTTTGATATAGTCATTAAATTTCTGACTGCTGATTTTAGGCAGTTTACCCCTGTATTTACTTAATACTTCCAAAGCTCCGGCACACCAGCCCACCAGCGGGACACGGGTAACTTCTTTGGTTTTTTCGGCTGTAAATTCCCAAATGTTATCCTTTATATCCTTTGGATTAAATCTGCTGACATCGCTCCAGCGTTGCGCCGTGTAGGTAGCAAAAAGGAATAAATCCCGTACTTTCTCCAGTTTAGGCATCCCGCTAAAGTCGTATGTTTTGAGTGCTGCAAATTCCGACTCAGTCAATACAACAATATCATTTTTACCGCCCCCCCGTGGTTTATCTTTTCTTCGGCTTGCATCAAATGTTTTGAAAGCATCGTTATTGTGATAACCGCGTTCCATAGCCCACCGCATAAAAAGTTTCAGGTTGCCAACTCGTTTACTTATGGTGCTATTTAACAGCCGTCCGGTAACACCTGCTGTCTGATATTTGGATTGCCGAAACCGGAGCAGGTACGCAACAAACTTATCTTCAAAGTCTTTGTTAATGCTTTCAAAGCTGACTTTTCGCCCTGTCAGTTTCTCAAAGTCAAGTAATGTTTGTTTGAGTGTCCGAAACTCTTTAACCGTACCTAATGTATTTTGTACGCCTTTGAATGCTAAAAAGTCATCAAAACATTCAAAGAAAGATTTAGGGGTATGTTTACCGTCTATTTCATCCCACAGATATTGTTTTATTTCATCTTTGGTAGGTTTTTTACCGTTGGCAATACATTTGGAGTAATAATCCTGAATGGTTTGTTCAATGCGTTCTAAATATGCCTTGTAGTCTTGGTACTCCGCAATGGTGGCTTTTGGGAAATTGCGCCGTTTATCCCAAAACTTGGTTTCAATACTCCATCGGGTGGTACATTGCAAAGTTTCATTGCCGAAGTAAAAGCGCAGGTAGATAGGCGAACTTTCTTTTTTTGGGGTATGAAGGTAAAAGTGAACAGGATTCTTTTTCATTGTAAAGCATTATTGAGTATGTACGGGTAAATGTACGGGTTATCTTACATTTATTTAATACAGGTAATTTGCAGATATGATTTAAGTGATTAAATTTGAAGGCTTTACAAGTAAAAAGAAGTACATAGATTTATCTGATATTAGTATTGCATAGTGCTGTCACCCCGACAGGTACAATAAGGGGCAGCTGAAACGCTGCCCTTTTTATATTTTGCTAGTGCCGGTTAATTTGTGCTCTTCTCATTTTCCACCTTCAAAAGGTTGCTCCGAATCGCTCCTACTAAAAAGGAACAAGTAGCCGCAACCAATCAAGTAGGCAATCATGTTCAAAATTGCTTTCCCCAAAATAGAGCTACTTTTTGAGCAAGTCGCGGATTTCTGCCAGTAGTTTCTCTTCGTTGCTTGGCTCAGGAGGTGCAGGCGCTGGTGCAGGTGCTTCTGATTTCTTCTTAGCTGCATTCATAGCTTTCACTAGTAAAAACATCACAAACGCAACAATAATAAACTCGACTGTTACAGAAATGAAGGTTCCGTATTGAACGGCAACTTCCGCTACTTCTTTGCCGTCTGCTCCCGTTTCGGCAGGTTTGAGCACTAGTTTCCAATCACTGAGGTCTTTGCCCTGAATCAGCCCGACAAAAGGCATGACCACGCCATTGATAAAAGCATTGGTTACTTTGCCGAAGGCAGCACCCATTACAAAGCCTACTGCTAAGTCTACCAAATTGCCACGCATGGCAAAATCTTTAAATTCTTGCAGAAATCCCATAAGCGTTCAGTTTAGGTTTTTCCAAATATGGCAGGAAAACCTAAGTCACGCAAAAAATAATGCGAAAATCAGTGGAGGTGTTGCTCAAAATATTCATCAGGCGGCAAGTTGGGTTTGTCGGCTTCCATTGTAGCGAGTTGGTCGCAGCGTTCGTTTTCGGGGTTGCCTGCATGACCGCGCACCCACTCAAAGCGCACTTCCCGTTGGCGACGATAGGCTTTCAAAAAACGCTGCCAAAGGTCGGCATTTTTCTTTCCTTTAAAGCCTTTTTTTTCCCAGTTAAATACCCAGCCTTTTTCTATGGCATTTACCACATATTGCGAGTCGGAGTAGATAACCACCTGATTATCGCCGTTTTTTAAGGCTTCCAAACCTGTAATTACTGCCAGTAGTTCCATGCGGTTGTTAGTAGTAAGGCGAAAACCGCCCGAAAGTTCCTTACGTACTTGGTGGGCAGGCGAGATGAGGATAGTAGCATATCCGCCCGGTCCGGGATTGCCGCGCGATGCGCCGTCAGTGTATATAATAACAAATGCCATTCGGTTTTTGCAAGCGCAATACTAATCAAAAAAAGTCAAGCAATCATTGCCTATATTTTCAACCAAAACAAACTATTTCTTCAACCACATCATTTCATATTTTTTCGTCAAAAATTTGCAACTCTATTGCACAGCTACTTACTTTGCGATTGGAAAATTGTACCAACTCCGTGTTGCGAATACTTGCCATATTCTGTGCACTGGTGGTTCTCAATCAGAGCCTCAACCGCGTATGGATATGGGTATCGTTTCAGGTAAATCGCGAATACGTGGCACAATATCTGTGTGAAAATAAAGACCGCCCAGAGATGAAATGCGGCGGCAAATGCCACCTGATGAAACAAATGGCTGCTGCCCAGCAGCAGGATGCTGAGATTCCTCCGCTGAAAAATCACTTTGAAGTTATCTTTTTTATCACTTCGTTTATTGCTGATTTTCAATCGGTTATTTTCATTAAACAAGATAACTCGAGCTTTTTTATCCCCCACCAAATAGGCAGCATTCGCACGTGCAGCCAAGGAATTGACCACCCTCCCCGCATCTGAGTTTTACGTACGGCTCTTTATTGGCGCGCATGGGCAAGCCACACTGGTTATTGCCTGCATGGCAACCGTCTGCACGAACAATCCTATACTTTTCACGCGCTTATATGTTGTACCTGACCGTTCGGCAGCGATTGTAAAATCGGGTTTTCCCAGCCGAATCGGTGTAAAATTTATATACGCATCCAATATTTTGTCAAAATATTGGACATCTAAAATATTGTCAAAAATTAAATTAAATCCCTATGAAACTGCATTTTCGCTTTTTGCATATCATTTTCTTATCGGGCTTTACCATTCTCACAGCTTGTAAAAATGAGGTAGAGCCAGAATTTAACCCCTCGGCCAGAGGAAGGCTTTTATTGGAGTTTGATAATGTAGTCGGCACGCGCGATTTGGAACTCAACCGCGGCGTATATCGCAATGCTGCCGGCGAAGAGTTCAGTGTGAGCCAGTTGCAATACTATGTTAGCAATATTCGTCTGCGCAAAACAGACGGTAGCGAGTACGTAGTTCCACAAGATTCCAGTTATTTTTTAGTACAAGAACACAAGCCTGAAACGCACATAATTCGCCTGAGCGTACCGCAAGGAGACTATGCAGGTGTTTCCTTCATTTTGGGCGTAGACAGTTTACGCAGCACGATGGACATCAGCCGTCGGCAAGGAGTGCTAAACCCTACCGACATGAGCCGCGAAGAGGGCATGTATTGGACGTGGAACTCGGGCTATATCTTTTTGCGAATGGAGGGTACTTCGCCGCAAATTGCACCTGACCCCTCCGGCAATCGCCGCTTCCGCTACCATATCGGAGGCTTTGGCGGAGGATTTGGTACGCCACCCGTGCGCACCATTAACAACATCAAAACCATTACACTTTCGTTCGGACGCGATATAGCTAAGGTACGCAACAACAGTACCCCTCAAATGCACATCATAGGCGATGTATTGAAAGTTTTTAATGGCTCTACTACCATTAGTTTGGCACAAAACCCAACGGTGATGTTTTCGCCTTTTTCGGTGAATGTAGCCAACAATTACGCTAACATGTTTGAGTATCATCACATGCATACCATCGTAGGAAGATAGCCTCCTAATCTAACCCGACGGGTGAAGTTGCCCGTCGGGATTTTAGCATGAATTTCAATCAAAATCTTTCAACCCATGAAAAGAACAGCCTTTTTTGCCCTCGCTTGTGTTTTGTTGGCGGCAGCGGTGGTTGTTTCGTGTGGACAACGCGATGTAAATCCGATGATAGAAGTGAGTACGCCACCGCATTTTCCACCAATGATATATGACCTGAACAAGAATCCTGTAACCCAAGCCGGATTTGAACTGGGCAGAGCTTTGTTTTACGAAGGACAGCTTTCGCGCGACGGCACAGTCAGTTGCGGATTTTGCCACCAACAAAGCGCTGGCTTCACCCACCACGGACACGACCTCAGCCATGGCGTAGATGACCGCTTAGGTAAGCGCAACGCATTGCCAATTCAAAATTTGGCATTTTACCGCGATTTTATGTGGGATGGCGGCATCCATGACCTTGATTTGCAGCCGCTTGCTCCTATTGAGAATCCTGTGGAAATGGACGAATCCATGCCCAATATTTTAGAAAAACTGCGCAAGCATCCGCACTACCCACGCATGTTTGAACGGGCATTTGGCACACCTGAAATTACAGGTGAACGACTGCTAAAAGCTCTCTCGCAGTTTATGGTTACGATGATTTCCGCTAACTCGCGCTATGACCAATACTTGCGCGGCGAAACTCAACTCACCGCCGATGAATTGCGCGGGCTGCAACTGTTCAAACAAAAAGGTTGCGACCATTGCCACTCGGGCGGACTGTTTACCGACCAGACCTATCGCAACAATGGATTGAGCTTGGCGTTCAACCAAGATGTAGGGCGCTATGAAATTACGCTCAACGAACAAGACAAATACAAATTTCGCGTGCCAAGCCTGCGCAACGTAGAGGTTACGCGCCCCTACATGCACGACGGGCGTTTCCGCAATTTGGAAATGGTACTTGACCACTATTCGGAAGGCATGGAAGACATCCCAACACTTGACCCGCTGTTTAAACGCACCGATGGCAAACGCGGCATCCCGATGACTGCCGAAGAGAAACGCCTGATTATTGCTTTTCTGAAAACACTGACCGATGAGACTTTTCTCCATGACAAAAGATTTAGCGAACCCGAATGAAAACTCTACAAACACTTTTTGTCTTCCTGACTATCAGCACTAATGCTTTTGCTTGTGAAATTTGCGGCTGCGGTGTAGGCAATTTTTACATGGGCATTATGCCGCAATTCAACCGCCACTTTGTAGGCGTTCGCTATCGGCAACTGTCCTATGATTCGCACTTGGGTACAGGTGGCACCAAAAACTACCTAACCACCCGCGAACTGTTCCAAACCGCTGAACTTTGGGCACGGTTTTACCCTACGCAGCGGATTCAAACGATGGTATTTCTGCCTTATCATTTCAACCGACAAACCGACTACAATCAAACTTTTACCAAAACGCTTGCCGGCTTAGGGGAGGCTACTTTGCTGGCAAACTACCGACTGTTGGACAATGTTACCGACACGCTGCCCCGACGCTTTCGGCACAACTTGCTCATAGGTGGCGGTGTGAAATTGCCCACGGCGCGCTTTCGCTTCGATGCAGCCGATAAACAACAGGTTGCCAATCCTAACTTTCAGTTGGGCAGCGGAAGTACCGATTTTTTAGCCAACCTTGTGTACGTGGTTCGCATGGGCAAATGGGGACTGAGCAGCGACTTGAACGCCAAAATCAACACTGCCAATGCAGATGGCTACCACTTTGGCAATCGCATCAACGGGCAGTTAACGCTGTTCTACACGCGAAGCATATGTGGCATTGTGTTGATGCCCTATCTTGGCGGATTTGGCGAATACAGTACACTTGATAACCATCAAGGCTTCATCCTTTCCAATACGGGCGGCAGCGCAACTTTTGCCATAGCAGGGCTGGAACTCTACATCGGACGCATTTCCATCGGCAGCAATTTCCAACAGCCGATTACCCAGCATTTAGCCAATGGCGCCATTCGGACACATGAAAGAGGAACACTACACCTGACGTTGATGCTGTAAAAACAATTAATCAAGCCGGTACCAGATATGGCAACAAGATGCGATTTTACGCCCTTGCCTGCATTCTTGCAGCCGACCTTGGGTATTTGTGAAGACACGAACAACGGCGAGGTGCAACGGCGGCGCGCAACGGCAAGGTAGCACAGCAGCGTGCAACGGCAG
>JANWVT010000060.1 GCA_025056255.1 Bernardetiaceae bacterium
CTTGCTAAGTTTTAGTGTTACCCCTGAACAAAGCCAATCAATTGTAAATCAGATATTTGCGATTAATAAGCAAATTAGGGAAAAAGAATTTGAGGCACAAAAGTTATCTCTTGAACGGGAATTAGAATTATCCAAAGACAATGCAGAGGCGCGGGAGCGTATAATATTGGAGTTAGAGGCATTGGAGTTAAAAAGAATAGAAGCGCGCAAAGCGGCTGAGTTGAAGTTAATTGATGATGTAGCCAAAGCGCGTGAAGAGGCTATCAAAGATGAATTTGCTAAGCGGGCTGCTTTGCGTGAACAAGGTGAATTGCAAAGTGAATCAGAGTTTCTTAAAAAAGAAGCTGAACAGATTGGAGTTTTTTTTGGCAACCAACGCAAGTTGCAACGCGAACGGGACAGGGAGTTAAGGCGGCAAGAAATAGAGCGTGCAAAAGAGCGCAGTGCCCTTGCCAATGAACAATTCAAAGAAACAGAGCGCTTGTACTTACAAGAATTGGCAACGTTTGGCAAGGTGCGCAATGATACAGAAATAAAGTATCAAGAATCACTTGCAGCGCGGCAAAAAGCTGAAAACGAGTACAACAAAGCAGTCAATGAAAACAACAAAAAGACTTTTGAAGAGCGTGTTGCAGCATTTGAAGAAATCATATTTCAATTCCTGAATGGTACGATTAAAATCCGTTATAAAATTAGTTATAGGATACCTCCTAAGCAAGGTTTGCGGTGTTTTTTAACCTCAAAAATCGTCGATCGGTAATGATGTAATTATCCTATCAAGTAAGACGACTTTTTTAACCCCCTAATAATCAATAACTTAACGATTTTACGCCTGAACAACACCTTGCTACTTAACCAGTATTGATGTAGGTGACAC
>JANWVT010000061.1 GCA_025056255.1 Bernardetiaceae bacterium
CGTGGAAATAGAGTATATAAGCGAGGAATATATACCTTGGTCGCAATCCATCTCTGATTGAAGGGAGTACTCCGACACTCAATAACCGATTTAACTGTCGAAAGTTTTTGGTCGCAATCCATCTCTGATTGAAGGGAGTACTCCGACACACATACTGGCTGTATGCCAATATGGGAAGTTGTGTCGCAATCCATCTCTGATTGAAGGGAGTACTCCGACAAAAGTTAGTTCGTTCGGGCACCAACCGAACTCCCGTGTCGCAATCCATCTCTGATTGAAGGGAGTACTCCGACCGCATCAGCTTGCCCACGTAGCGTCAGCCATTGGGGTGTCGCAATCCATCTCTGATTGAAGGGAGTACTCCGACCCTATCCCACTGGATGGCCCAATGCTTTTTCTATTCAAACGGGGTCGCAATCCATCTCTGATTGAAGGGAGTACTCCGACGAACCTGGCTCGGGTAGAGCTATGGAAAGGTTCGAGTCCTTTGTCGCAATCCATCTCTGATTGAAGGGAGTACTCCGACCCCAATTAAAATTGCCAAAGCAGCGTTTGACGCTGCGGCGTCGCAATCCATCTCTGATTGAAGGGAGTACTCCGACACGGCAGGTATTTATATACCCCCTCCTGCTGGGGGTCGTCGCAATCCATCTCTGATTGAAGGGAGTACTCCGACTGTTTTGAGATGAAAACGATAAACATCGCCAAAGGTCGCAATCCATCTCTGATTGAAGGGAGTACTCCGACAAAAGTTCGATATTCAGCAGTGGACAGCAATAACTAGGTCGCAATCCATCTCTGATTGAAGGGAGTACTCCGACATAAGATTACGATATCAAAAAAAGGTTTCAACAGTCGCAAT
>JANWVT010000062.1 GCA_025056255.1 Bernardetiaceae bacterium
GCTACTTTCGTGTCGTATTTCAATTCCTGAATGGTACGATTAAAATGACCCGCAGGCGCTTGGGAGCGCTATCACATACGCAATTTCAATTCCTGAATGGTACGATTAAAACAAGGATTGGTAGCAACGACGCACAACCCTTGCAACATTTCAATTCCTGAATGGTACGATTAAAACACCATTGGGTCGTTTTTGCTGCACTCGCAGCAGCACATTTCAATTCCTGAATGGTACGATTAAAACTTTTACAGGGTCTTTGGCAATCATCACAATAACATATTTCAATTCCTGAATGGTACGATTAAAACGTTACTTGCCCCCTTGTGAACATAGTAGTTCTCAGTATTTCAATTCCTGAATGGTACGATTAAAATTTTATTTGGAGAAACGTCCCTCCATTCGTAGTTGTCATTTCAATTCCTGAATGGTACGATTAAAATTAAATAGTCGTATCGCAAATTAAGCAATTTGATGTAATTTCAATTCCTGAATGGTACGATTAAAATTCCATTCGTTTCCCATCTAAAAAAAACACCAGTTGTATTTCAATTCCTGAATGGTACGATTAAAATTTGGCTCGTTATGTAGCTGGTGTTGGTGGTTATGTATTTCAATTCCTGAATGGTACGATTAAAATAAGTGTTAAAGGCGTTTATAAAAAACAACATACGACAATTTCAATTCCTGAATGGTACGATTAAAATTTGCAAAGAGTTTGCGCCCCCAATGACAGAACGCAATTTCAATTCCTGAATGGTACGATTAAAATCTGAAAACGAGTCGCTCAAAGCCGCTAACAAGTCATATTTCAATTCCTGAATGGTACGATTAAA
>JANWVT010000063.1 GCA_025056255.1 Bernardetiaceae bacterium
ATTGAAATATCACATTGTAGCTATTGCCATGCACGCTACATTTATTTTAATCGTACCATTCAGGAATTGAAATTGAAGAGATAAACGACCAAACAAAAACGGGCGGGTAATTTTAATCGTACCATTCAGGAATTGAAATGCGTCGAGCAGCCGCGCAAGTGCTTCAAGTATTTCGTTTTTGTTGCGCGGTAATTTAGTTGCGGTTTGTTTTGCGCGCTTGTAGTCTACTATAAGCGTTTGCAGCCTGCCAGCAGTTATCCACTCAGTTTTCTCTCTTTTAAAGATTTCTTTCACAGCGTCTGCAAAAGCGTATATGCTATAAGTCACTGTGTGTGTTGCTTCAACCGCCTTTGGCACACCATTTTCTATGTTGAATGTAACCTTACCTTCTGCATAATTCCTTGACACAATTAGCTCTATTGTGCTGTCTGCGAGCGGTTTATCGCTTTCTTTTTTTACGCTAAAAACAGCTTCACACTTGTTTGCGATTTCTGCGTAAATGTGTCCACGACCGCGCTCGTTGCTGCTGTTTTCATGCAGCACTGATAAGATGTGTATTTGCTTGTTTTCAGCATGCTTCATTAACATGCTAACAATTGTTGTTGCTTCATCTCTTTTGAGTACCGGGTCGGCGCTTAAATCAACAATACCGTCGATAATGACTAAATCATTCGTTTGTGCGTCTTGCGAAAGCACAAAGTCGATTATCGCAAAACGCTCTTCGAAAGATTTCGAGCGAATTGAGTAAGCAACAATTTTGTCTGTATTGCGCGGCAAATTTGAGAGAGAAAGCAGAGCTGACAGTGCTTTTAAGAAGTG
>JANWVT010000064.1 GCA_025056255.1 Bernardetiaceae bacterium
GTTTTTTAGAGATGTCGTTGCTCCTAAGATGTTATTAGACCCTAACGGGATATTGGTAATGATGCCAACAGGCAACGGGTTAACAGACACAAGCGTTGCAGTTGATTTGAAGTTGTGGTACGTCCCCTACAAAAACATACATGTGTTAAGTTCTGATGAGATTGTATTTGAGTTTGGGGGTTTTTACTACTACGTTAATACCCAAGAGTACCGGCGTTTTGTGTTGAAGGGGAACAAGGTAGAAACAGACACGTGGTATTACCCGCATAGATTGGGGTATCCTGTTTGGTCTGCATTGGGAGGTGTGGTTACTGATTTTGATGCGATGGAAGAACATGAAACGGACTACAATGAATCAGGGGACCAACTTTATTTGTTTGAAAGTTTTATTAGTCATGCTTTTGAAAAGGCTACATTGGCAGTAAGGGTTTTCACAGATATTGAGATAATGCGTCAAGTGCATACGCACCCTTACATTGAAATGGAAAGTACCCCTTGCCCTGCATGTGCAGGACAGGGTTGTAAGGGGCGTGAATTGGAGTTTGCGGGGTCTTGCCAATGTCCTGATAAGAGCGGTGAAATAAAGCCCACGCTACCAATCGGAGCGGTTTTATACAGGCAACGGTCTGTTTTTAGAGATGAAAAAGAAAGCAGCAAGCCGTTGTTGAGTTTTACTGCTCCTGATACGAGTGCAATTGAATGGCAAGGCAAGTATTTAGAGCAATGTAAGAATGATGTAAAAGAGGCGCTTAATTTAT
This sequence comes from Bernardetiaceae bacterium, assembly GCA_025056255.1. GTDB lineage: Bacteria > Bacteroidota > Bacteroidia > Cytophagales > Thermoflexibacteraceae > Rhodoflexus. The sequence goes on from JANWVT010000064.1 coordinate 759, forward strand.
ATCGGATAGATCAAATGCAAAGCGGTATAGCAAAGCAATTGGATGACAACCCCCGCCAAT
>JANWVT010000065.1 GCA_025056255.1 Bernardetiaceae bacterium
TTCATGGCTTTAAAAGTCTTCAAAGCCTGTTCATAGGTAATTTTCTTGAATCCTTCGTGGCCACCCCAGGCATCGTTATACACTTCCATGAAGCAGCGCGCAAATTTTTCAGCACTCCAACCCCGGATGTTGGTGACCTTTATTTCTGGGTCTTGCTTCAGCATTTCAGCCTTACGAACGAACACTTCTTGCGCGGGTACACGCAAGTCACGCCACCACAGAAGTTGATTATAGTAAATCCGAAATCCATAATTTTCAAAAAGATTCTGATAATAAGGTGGATTATAGTTCATCCCATACGTTGGAGGGTCCTCAAAATTTTTAATCAGGAGCCCCCAAAACTGAAGCTTTTCCCCAAAGTTGATGGGCCCGTCCATGGCTTGCATGCCCCGCTCGGCCAACCAATTTTTACACGCATCAAATAGCATGTTGGCCGCCGATTGATCGTTAATACATTCAAAAAAGCCCATGCCGCCTGTGGGTTGTTTGAAAGTGTAGCAAGTACGGGGATTGATAAAAGCCGCCACCCGGCCTATCACCTGCCCCTGATGGTTCTGCAGCAGCCAGCGGATGGCCTGGCCTCCCTCGCTAAATAGCTTGTTCTTACGAGGGTCAAAAATTTTTTCAATATCCTGTCGTAGATGAGGAATCCAAGCCTTACAATCCTTATATATTTCAAAGGGCAGCGCATGAAAGCGGCGTATGTCCCTGCTGCTACGGACTTCTACAAGTCTCATTGCAGGCGCAAAGATGGATACGAAAAGCGATATAGGTGGCTAAAATCCCAAACAG
>JANWVT010000066.1 GCA_025056255.1 Bernardetiaceae bacterium
AAATTTTAATCGTACCATTCAGGAATTGAAATCCGCCCAATTATTGTATTGCTTATGAAATGACAGCTAATGTGCAGTCTCCTACTGTAAGCAACACGATTAGTATGACATTGAGTAATACTGGTGCAACAGTTTTAAATAACGTACCGCTTAGTGTAAGCGGCACATTGCCAATCAAAATAGTTGTTAGACACAAATTAGTGCCTCAGGCGGCAATTCGCACTTATGATTGGTTTATCCAAGTTCAAATATTTAATAATGTAACCAATAGTTTGATTTTTGATACAGGATATGTGTTTGTAACCACACGAAACCCGTATGATGGAATGCAATTCCCATACTTTACAGAAACATATACTCTAAACAACACAGGCAACACTGCCCGATTTTTTAATTTTATAGTAGTAAACACCTATCTTGAACCAATATGAGTTGCTTTGATTATTGTGGGGAGACGTTGCAAATAGAGTCTTTTTACACCAAAAAAGACTGTTTAGGCAACGATTTTAGTATAGGTTTTTCCAATAAGATGCGTCTTTATGCGCGTTTTGAATTGGTTCAAATTAATCAAGAGACCAAAGAGCGTGGTGAAAATGATTTTATTTACGAGCGGCGTTTAATTGAGGTTTGGCGTTTAGTTTTGACACGTCCTTTGAAAGCGGGGTATATGTTTGACCGTTTTACAAAGAGCGTGTTATTAGGTCGCAACATCACAGTTACATTGGAAGATAGAATAGAAAGCGGCTTTGTTTACAAGGGCTCTATTACCAAGAACCCTGACAGTGTG
>JANWVT010000067.1 GCA_025056255.1 Bernardetiaceae bacterium
CAATCAGAGATGGATTGCGACGCTCTGTAACGAGACTACTAGCGTTGAACTGTGTAAGTCGGAGTACTCCCTTCAATCAGAGATGGATTGCGACGACAAGATATAATATTCCTGTGTATTTTACTCAATTGTCGGAGTACTCCCTTCAATCAGAGATGGATTGCGACTCGTGGACATAATAGTCCACGTCGGGTGACATGTTGTCGGAGTACTCCCTTCAATCAGAGATGGATTGCGACAACCAACTTTAAAAGAGTTGATTTAAGCTTACTTGTCGGAGTACTCCCTTCAATCAGAGATGGATTGCGACATTACCCCAAACTTGGGATATGCACCTGGGTGTGGTCGGAGTACTCCCTTCAATCAGAGATGGATTGCGACCCTTGGGTCACTATAACGGGTGAAGTGCCCGTTGTCGGAGTACTCCCTTCAATCAGAGATGGATTGCGACCAGCAGATTTTTTGCTGACACGAAAGTGTGCCTGCGTCGGAGTACTCCCTTCAATCAGAGATGGATTGCGACCAAGCTGATGCGCGATAGCGATAGCTGCCGGTAGAGTCGGAGTACTCCCTTCAATCAGAGATGGATTGCGACTTGTAAGCTACATGGATATAATACTTGTAGTTGTGGTCGGAGTACTCCCTTCAATCAGAGATGGATTGCGACAAGCCAAGTTGGCTGATATCGCCGCTTTACCGGCGTTGTCGGAGTACTCCCTTCAATCAGAGATGGATTGCGACTGTTGAAACCTTTTTTTGATATCGTAATCTTATGTCGGA
>JANWVT010000068.1 GCA_025056255.1 Bernardetiaceae bacterium
TCTTTTCCTTCCTCCGTATAGCCGAGTTTTGCCTGTATCCTGTTCCATATGCTACTCAGTTTTTGCTTATCTATGTAAACGTCTATTAGTACGTGAAAGTGTATATTCCCGTTTTCTTGTGTCTCCGCGACCCAATAATAATGTTCAACGTTATGATTCTCTCGCAACTCTGTCAAAAAATGGTTTAACAAGACTTTCTTTATCGTTCTATCGTCGTGCTTTTGTTCACTTGATAGTGTTAACGTTATTGCTATTAATCCGCGTCTGTTTCTTGTTTGTAGTTTTCTGGCTTCTGCCCATGCATATAGTATGCCTCGTACTTTACTCTTTGTTCTTTGGGACATTGTCCCCACAAATTTTTTACTTTTTCGCGCTGCCTCTGTTTGCTTTACAAGTCTTTCGCGCTGTTGATATACTAGCATCCCGTTTTCTTTAATTACTAACATCATAATCTTGTCGTTTTTGCTATACAAAGCTGATAAATAATTTGATGACTTGCAACTTAGACAAGCCCATTATTGCGTTGCAAGTTATGCTTTTTTGCTCGGTTAAGTTGCGGGCGTTGTGTGCGTGCGCTTTGTTGAGTATCGAATCGGGTCGGTTCGAGTCGGTCGGAGCGAGCTAATTAGGTCGCACACATACGCAGTCGACACGTGTCGTCAGGGTGGGGTGCGTCTGGAATCAAGCCGCGTACATCTATACGCATCCTTCGCCCGGTGCAATGTGCTGGGCGGTTAGTGGCGGCGGGGGTTTAACATAACATA
>JANWVT010000069.1 GCA_025056255.1 Bernardetiaceae bacterium
CACAAATACGCGTACGTGCTTATTGGCAAAAGCACCACAAGTACCTAAGGTAACGCTTAAATTAACCGTAGAGCCAATTTGTAAGTTAGGGGGTGTTACACTACTGCGAAAATCGGAATAAGCAGCGCAAATACCTAGTAAATTAGAGGTGTTGTTTAGGGAACCAAAGGTTACGTTTTCAATGCGCGAGTCGGCGGGATTCAGTGCACCCGAGGTGCCCAAAGGAGTAGCCATAATGCCGCTCCCAATAATGGCGTATTCTTGTGAGCCTCCTGTAAGGGTGCCTTTGTGTGTAACGGTTACGGTGTAAGTGCGTCCTGGAATAGGGTTAAATACTACTACTTGCTCTACGTTGTCGCGATTATTGTCTGCATTTTGCAGCGCTGTTTGGGTGGCTACATTTGCTGTATTGGCAGGATTTTGCTGATAGGGCATTGTCCAAGGGAAGAATACTTGCCCTGTTTGGTTATCGGTAATGCGCAAATCTAAGTCATTAATCAGGCGAGGAGTAAAGTCATCTAAAACAGGATTGTCTGAACCAACGGCGGCAGGGTCGTTCCAGCAGATAGTAAAGCGCAGCGGCTCTAAGCCACTTGCTACTACTGTGGTAGAAAAAGTGGCGCTGTTGTTCAATACATTTTGCTGTAAAAGATGCTTATCGCCGCCAGCGGCTACGTGGGAAAGCAATTGAGCAGCGCGTTCGGCGTTCATCAATCCCCAGCCGTAGTTGTAGTCGGGTCCGGGAGCAGGTCC
>JANWVT010000006.1 GCA_025056255.1 Bernardetiaceae bacterium
CTAAAGCGGCAATGCGTGTTGGCTTACTCGTTGTCCGTTTTCAATAGGGTTTGTATGTTGGTTTCTTGTCAAAATGTGTCAAACGGTCAATGTTTGCTGTGTCGTGTCGTTTTAGGCTTGCTGCCAGCGGAGAAATATTTGCGAGGAACGAGATTAAAAAGCACTTCTCTTGACCTACGTACAAAGCTTATTGAAAGCAGAAAAAGCTTAAGTTACGCATGTCTGCCTGCTTTGCCACAAATGTAATGTTAGCTGATATTTTTGCTTTTTCATCTCTTTGGCTTTACGTTTACTGCGTTCTCTGTTTTTTGGTTCTTTTTCTTGTCAAAACCTTCTTCTAAAAAGAAAGTTACTTTTTGACCTTGTTTTGCAAGTTCGGGCTTTGCTTTGAAATTTCGCAACTGAAAGTAGTACGACTTTTTGTTCTCTGTTTCTATAAAACCTGCTTTTCCATTTGGAAGTATGCATTTTATAGTTCCTGTTAATTCTGTTTGGTTACTATATTTTAATTTTTCCCAAAGTTGCTTTAATTCTCTTTCAAAATCTCTCGAATTAACTTTTTTTGTAGTGTCAATTTGAAATTTATTGATGAGATTTTGCAAATCGTTATCTATTTTCCACTTGTTAGCCTTGCGAATTTGATATATAAGTTCAATGTGCTTTTTGGCTTCTTCGTTTTGATTGTTACTAATTAAAATTTCAGACAAGAGTTTATACACATTTAGTTTTTTATCTACATCTCCAGGGCTCAAAGCACTATCAATAGCAAATTTTAGTGCTTGCTCGTGGTTTCCTTGCTCAAAATAAATCTCCGCTATTTCCTTGTAAATAAACCATTCATTTTTACGTTTTAGCAAAGATTTTAGTTGCTCTAAGGCTTTTTCGGGCTGTCCCAAACCTTTGTAGGACAAAGAAATACGCCTTGCAAACCAAATTTCATTGTTATAATGAAAGTTTTCGAGTGTATCTAATGCCTTTTGGCTTAATTCTATACATTCATCATACAAACCTTTTTCAAGCAATGCTTTTGTACGCCACATAAAATATTGTTCTTTTTTAGAGGCTAACTCCCTTATTTTTCCTTCATTATCTGTAAACGAAAAAGGTTTATCGTCTAAAATTTCAAAATTTAGTTTTTCTGTCCATTCTAAAACCTTATCAGTTGGATAAATGGCTTTATTGTTGAGATACTCTAAAATTTTGAAAACAGTTTGCGTGTATGGAGAATATGGGTCATCTTGTTTTGATAACTTCAAAATAGCTTCCCCTGCCTTTAAGAATTTAGATTCATCATTAACTTTTTCAACCGCAATTTCTGTATAGTAAATACACCAAGCATAAACACTTTTAATATTCTCAAAATCAGGTTTTAGTTTATATACTTCTCTACAAATATCTAAAGACTTTTTATACTCCTTTTGCTGTTTTAGGCAAAAAGCATACGCCCACCCTTCCCATTCATTACAATTTTCTCGGTGTTCTTCCCAAAGTTGCTTGTAAAGAGGCAAAGCTTCAGCATACTTTCTGGCTCTACGAAATTCCTCTGCCTGTTTTTTTATGGTTTGTATGTCTTGCATTATTTCAAATTTCCGATTAGTGAAATAATTTCATTTAGCAACTCAATAGAAGTGCTTTTTTGCGGTTGTGGAACAAAACGATTAAACTGTTTTTTTCCATTATAGTAAAAATCAATTTCAGCAACGAAACTACCTTTTTTGAAAATGTATTTTTGTAACCATTGGTTTTGCTTAATATCAATAACGCTTATATTCTGTGTACTTACTTTTGATAAAACAAAATCGTAAAAATCTTGCAAAAAAGGCTCTGCAAAATCAAATGTTTTGACTTCTATGGTGTCAATATCTATTTTTGTGTCAAGAACAATCGTCTTATCGACAAGGATTTGCAAATGTTGAACGAGTGAATTCGCAAACGCTGAGTTAGTAGTCTTTTGAATACTACTGATTTTGTTTTTGGCATTGTAATCTATCTTTAAAACACATTTTTCAGTACCTTTTGAAAAGGTATAGTGTTCACACCAATTAACATGTCTGATGCTATCAATGGTAATTCCTTCATCTTTAATCAAATCAAAAACAGCATAGAAAATGGCTTTTAAGTTTTCTTGTTCGTCTGAAAAATCAAAGGCTAATTCTGTTTGTAAAATTTCAGGTTTTAAAACTATCAAATCTCGTCTTGGTGTAAAATTCTCTATTTTCGGTGGTTTTAGGCTACTTCCAATTCTAAAATGTGGTTCGTCAAGTGTATATAAAACTTCTTTTGCCCTTGTAAGCGCGGTGTAAAGCCAACGAAAATAGGAAGCATTAAAATAGCCCATTGCAGTTTTGCAATCTATAAATGCACGTTTCCATTCTCCACCTTGCGCCTTGTGGCAAGTTATTGCGTATCCAAATTTGATACGCAAAGCATTAAAATACTTATCTGTTCGCAATGCATCTTTTAGTTCTTTCGTACCTGCTTTTAGGAATGGATTACGAATTTTGAAGTCAACGTACAACGCCTTTAACTCGTCTGAACTCAAATCATTTTCTTTAGAATATAAAACATTTTCAATGATTTTACACTCAATGTCATAAGTTTTTTCATATGTATCTTTGAATTGAATAGTTACATTTCGGAAATGCAAGGGAACTTTTATTTCTACTACGTTCCCTGATTTGTTTTTGCGTTTTAGGGTGATATTGCGTGTTTCGTTTGTAGGGCTTACTTCCTGTATAATACCAAAATCACCATTCAATAATTCAATTTGGTAATTATAGTTATTGCTAACCAAAATTATCCTGTCGCCTTTTGTAATTGTGCTTTGATTTGGAAAAAAATGACTTCTCACAAAGTCGTTGTATTCTTTGACTGATGAATTAGAATAGGCAATAATTATAGTTTCGTCATCAATTTGGTTTCCGCAAGCTTGTAAGTAAGTTTTTAGTAAGTCTTGTTGTTGAACGGGTTTTGTATCTGCAAAATTAGTTTCAATATCAATTTGATTGAAAACATTGCTTTTAAGTGAAGCCCGAATTTTGGTAGCATTATGCAAAATTCCGCTATCTTTTTGCTGTCTTACCACTTCTGTTAATTCATAACTGCTTACGGAAACTTGATATTTTTCACGCAAATACTGTTCGTTGAGTGCAGGGGAAAAGTTCATATTTACAGGTGGTAACTGTGCGTTATCTCCTATAAAAATGATTTTCTTTTTATGGTCGTTGTTGTCAAAATTGATGTACCTTAAAAGGTCTTTGAGCAAGAAGCCTGAGCCAAACCGAAAAAACTCATCTTCCGAATACATATCGGAAATCATAGAGGCTTCGTCTATAATATAAATCGTATTGGCTGGGTCTTTGTTATTTTTGAGGTCGTAATAAAATTTAAAGGTTTCTGTTCCGTCTGTGTTTTTAGTTTTGAACTCCTTGATGTCTCTGTTTGAATAAATGATTTTGTGGATAGTATAAGCCTTTGATTTTGTTCTTTGTGAAATGACTTTTGCAGCACGTCCTGTTGGTGCAGCCAAAACAAAATGTCTATTAACAGATTTGAGAAAATCTGTTAAACCTTTCATCATAAAAGTTTTTCCTGTACCTGCATAACCTTTCAATAGAAAGCAAAAAGTCCTATCTTCTAAAAATTCGTTTAAGTTTATTAGAAGTTCCTGCTGTCCGTTGGTTAGACTGTAACCTTTAAAAGTTTCAAATATTGTCAAGGTTTTACGGTTTAGGTTCTTAAAATATCACACAACTATTACTTATACGAGCTTTTGTTCGCATTTTTGTCTTGCATCAGCGCGTCTAAAGGGCTTTGTACCTTCTGAATCGTTCGGTTACTTACGTGCGTGTATATCTCAGTAGTTTTAGAGCTATTGTGTCCTAAAAGCTCTTGAATGATACGAATGTCGGTACCTGCCTCATGCAGATGCGTTGCAAAACTGTGTCGCAGACTGTGGAAACTCACATCCTTGCGAATTTTTGCTTCTAATTTAGCCTGTTGAAAAATCTTTTGCAAGCTCCTTGTACTAACTAAGGCGAAGAATAGCATCATACGACGTTTTTTTATTTACCTTATGTCCGAAGTCAATGATGCGTAAATTCACTACCTCACTTGCATGAAGCCCAGCAGCATATCCCATGAACAACATGGTTTTGTGTTTGAAGTTTTGTACCGCATCAAATAGTGCTAAAACCTCTTTGGGCGACAATACATTGGAAAAATACATTGGAAAGTTTAGTTTCACACCTCAGAAATGGCAGGTAAAACTCCCAATTGTTGAGATGCCGCATCTGTATGTAGTAGAAGCGCATGGCACAAACGGTGAGACCACTCGTTTTTAACTTTCATCGTCAGCCAGCTCTGCGCGGCTTCTGGCGAAATGGCATCGGGATGTGCGGCATCATGCGCCTGACAAAATTCTAGGAATGCTACACGGTAGTTTTTGATGGTAGCATAACTGTAGCTTTGCAACATTACACATAAGCTCTGAAAATAGCTTGCAGATGCTCAGGCAATGCTAACAGCCAAAAATCTACTTCCTTTGCCTGATTACCTTCACGAACAACCTGCTCTAAAACTTTTTCATCAACCTTTACCGATATACCGGCAGCAGTCAGGCGCTCTACAAGTCCTTCTCGGATGGAATTTTGATTGAGTACGCACCAGCATTTTCGCCCTTTATCAGAATAACGGGTTTTAGTCATTTTGATAATTTCGTATGCCTGCATATTGAAAGGGATATATACACATACATATCCTTTACATATCCTTTCCGTTCTTCATGTAGCTCTATTTGCGCTGAAACAGGATGTTTGTTTATGGTTTCCCGTTTTGCAAGGGAAAATTATTAGGCGATTTTGCAAAAGAATTCAATCGGATTTTATCAAGTTTTAGAGTAAAAGTAGCAAATGTGTGGGCAGGCTGCAAACATTTTTTAATCAATCAAATAAGAAGTCGAGTGAAGCATAAAGAACAAATAGCAGATCATTTTGAGTTGAGCGCAGGGTTGTATAATTGCAAATTGCAATTTTCAAGCAATTGATTATCGGTAATTTATCTTCCCAAAAGTCTATTGATAATCAATTTTTTAAGGGGCGACTAATTACAGTTTAATGAACAGCAGCGAGAAGTCGTCGCTGTTGTTTTCATTTTTGGCAAAAGTAAGCAGTTTTTCTTCGGCTTTTGATAATAGCTGCTCAGCGGAAAGTTGGTAGTGTGCTGCACAAAACTGACGCAGCCGCTCAAAGCCAAACTCTTCTTGTTGACTGCCCGCGCGCATTTCTACTACTCCATCGGTGTAAAGTACTATTAAGTCGCCATGTTGATAACGCGTAGAGGAAGCAACAATATGTTCGGCAAATTTTTTACTGCGCATAATGCCTAAGCCTATTCCTTTGCTTTCTACAAGATGCGCCTTGCCTGTAGCGCTGTCCACATATATGAGCGGGCAATGTCCAGCACGCGCATAACTGAACATCTGTTTTTCGGTGTCCACTACTAAGTAAATAGCCGTGATAAACATTTGAGGAGGTAAGCAGTTAGTCAATGCTTGGTTAGCATGAATCATAAACACTTCGGGCGACAAGTCTAACGGAGCAAGGCTTTGAAAAATGCCCTTCATTTGCGCCATATGAAAAACAGCCGAAGTGCCCTTGCCGGCTACGTCGCCCAAAATAAAAGCAATTCTCGTAGAAGAAAAGCGATAATAATCGTAGAAGTCGCCCCCAATGAGCTCCGGAGAGTTGGTTTTGGCAATTACTTGCAAGTTGCCTTGTCGGAAGTTAAGGGCTGGTAATAGCGCTTCCCGCACTTTTTTGGCGGCGGCAATTTCTGCCTGAAAACGCTCACTATCCACCGCATCGGCTAATAGCAACAGGTTGTCTAGTGCCAAAGCTGCCTGAGCTGCATAGTGGTTAAGTGTAGAATGAGGCAATAGTACGTTGTCGAAAATACCCGCGTGCTTAGCAAGCAGCACTAAAATACCGACCAACTTGCTGCGGCGCTGCAACGGAATAATCAAAATAGTGGCAAAAGGGGCGTATTCGGCTGACCAAGGCAGGTTTTTGCCAATGAACTTTTTGGTAGTGTCCCAGTTGTATCCTGTTTGGCTAATGGTCTGTTTAATGTAGCGTGCCTCAGGTTCAAAAATATGCTGACCTATCAAACGGTTTCTACTAGGTATTTCTAACCAAGCTGCATCTGCTCGAAAGGTATTTATGGCTATATCAAGAATTTTTTCAAAAAACTGCTCTTCATTGCGAAATTCATGTGCAAGCAGCCGATTTAATGCAGAAAGTTCAGAAAATTTGCGCTCAATAATATTAGAGGTGGGCAAATTAAACAGGATTGTCAAAAAAGAGAATACGCTATAAATGGCAATAAAAATGAGCATAGCCGATATAAAAAGGCTTTCTGTAAGGTCGAAGTAGCTTTCGCTGCCATTGAGGGGCTCTTGGCGCAAGGCAAAAAAATAAGCTAAGCATACGAACAATATCAAAAATACCAGTAGGGCAAACCATTTTTCTCTGTAGCGCAACAAGGCTATCCAGTTGAGGTTAAACGATGCCATTAGGGCAAGCAGCCATGAAAAACCAATCCACGCGCTTTCTATCCAGTCAAAAAATTCGTAGCGATGCAAATATGGGTGCGGCACAGCATGAAAAAGTAGGCTAAAAAACAAAAAGCCTTCAAAAAATTTCCAAATAGCCACTAAATAAGGCGACCTGCCGAAAAAAATAAGTTTGCGCCAAATGGTGTATACAAATAACAATACCCCAATAACAGCTGCAAACTCAATTTTGTAAATCCACACGGGTTTGATATACTGGAAAACAATAGTTTGTAGAAGCTCTTCGTTGGGATGAAACAGCAAAACAGAAATGCCTGTGCCAGTTGTAACAACCCAAAAAATTTTAACGAGCTCGCCTACAAAACTGCCTGCTTCGCTGTAATCGGAGAAGTTGCGTTGTAGCAGGTCTAAGAACAGCAATATGATAAAACCGTTGAGCAAAAACGACTCCAAAGCATAGGAATAAGAAGGCGTGTTTTGTGGAAAACCTGCCATTTGGGGAGGAATTTCCCACACTATCCAACAAAAAGCAGCTATCAGCAAGAATTTGTTGGCAACTAAAAAATGTATTATCTGCTTACGAAGACCCGATGCCGGTATCACAGTACTATTGATTAAGAGAGAAAATGTAAATGATTGAAGATGAACGATTTACATCCAAATATCCCTTTACAAGGGAAATAGCACCTTGTACAATTCCGTTAATGAATCCCCAACGTTTGCCCCGATATTTTTCACTTAATAACGACACATAAAAAGGGTCGAAGGGCATGGTTTGTTTGTGTACAAGGTGAAAACCGTGAGCTGCCATTAGCCGCTCTATGTTTGGCGGAGCAAAATGCCACAAGTGGCGTGGCACGTCCCATGCAGCCCAATAGCGTCCATAATACCATGCGTCGTAGCTTTGTTGGTTAGGCAAAGCAACAATAACAATGCCTTGCGGCTTTTTCAGCAGGCGCTTTACTTGTGTGATTGTTCCGGCGAGGTTGTGCAGATGTTCTAATACATGCCAAAAACTAATGCAATCGTATTGATTATCAGGAAGTTGTTCTATGCTATCAGGAGCTATCACAGGGAGGTCAAACTTTTGGTGGGCATAGTTGCGCGCGTCTGAATCGGCTTCTATGCCTTCTACCTGCCACCCTGCTTGTTGCATAGTGCGGAGGAAATAGCCTGTTCCACAGCCCCAGTCGAGCAAGTTGCCAGTTTGTTGGTGGCTGTATTGTACTACAAGCCGCTGCTTGGCTCGCAACATGAAATAACGCGCCAGATGATATAATCGAAAAAAAACGCCTTTTTTGGTGTCGCTATGCGAAACATATTGCTCCGACTTGTAATAGCTACCAATCTCGTTGGCAGGTGGGGGCTGCTGGGTAATTACCATTTGGCATTGCCGGCAGCGCGCCAGTTCGAACAATTCGCCACTTACCAAGTAGTCGCGGCAAGTATGAAAAACAGCAAAATGCTCTCCGCTACAATCCGGACAGGGATAATGCACTTGCATAAATAATCGTTAAAAAAATCAATCGAAGCTACAATATTGCACCAGTTTTCCACAATTTTGTTTTGCTGCTGCCCAGTTGGTTAAGTCAAGTTGCAGATACGCCATGCCACAGTTAGCCATACGGTTGATGTCGTGGCTGTTGGTGAGCCACTCAGCCATGTAGCTTATAGCCGGGTTATGCCCTACCAGCATGACTTTTTCATAGGCATCGTCAATTTGACTAATTACTTGCAACAAAACACGAGGGGTAGCATTGTACAGTTCGTCGTTAAGTTGAATATCCGATTGCGACAAGCCCAAATTTTCAGCTAACAATTCGGCTGTGTGGCGGGTGCGCTCCGCAGAGCTTGCCAAAATAACCTGAGGAATAATGCCCTGTTGGGCGAGTTGTTTGCCTACTCGAACTGCTTTCATGATGCCTTGATGGGTGAGTGGGCGTTCGAAGTCGCGTCCGAAGGGATAGCGGTCTTCTGCTGCTTCTGCATGGCGAACTAAATAAAGTGTTTTCATGACAAATTGATTTGACAGTAAATCTGTTCGGGCTGTAAATTAGTAAAATCTTTAATAGTCATATGAGCATGTGCCAGCTCTGCGGCACGGTGGGTAGTAAGTACGCCCACTACCTTGCAACCAGCAGCCTGAGCAGCCGCTACGCCCGACAGCGAATCTTCAAAAACAATGCACCGCTCTGGTGGCAACTGTAGTGCTTCAGCTGTTTTAATGTAGATTTCAGGGTGAGGTTTGCCGTGTTGCACGTGGCTTTCATCTAAAATGACGTCAAAAAAACTACCCAAACCTGTGTAATGCAATGTGAAATCTACATTCATGCGAGGAGCCGAAGTAGCAATGGCTCTTGGAATGTGCTGTTTTACCAGTAATTGCAAAAACTCGTGCAGCCCTGCTAGCGGACGGATATGGGCGCGATATAACTCTTGGTAGAGTAGTTCTTTTTCAGTAGCGTACTGCCTGAGCTGTTCCGGGCTGATGTTGGAGCCGAGTAAGTTGCCAATCCACTCTTTGTTAGTGCGCCCATAGATGTGGTGAATCATTGCTGGTTCGTCTAAATGGAAACCCAAGCGCTGGCAAAACTGCTGCAAGGCTATTTTATGGTATGGATTGCTGTCTACTATCACGCCATCCATATCAAATACAAAAGCAAATGTAGGCATGGTCAAAAATACAATTTGTCAGCCGAAATGTACTACCAATGTCTAAATTTGAAGCATGAACCGTCAGTTTTCAGATCTGTGGCAGCCATTGCCCCCAACGTTTTATAGGCGCTCCGATGTGGTGCAAGTAGCAAAAGACTTATTAGGTAAGGTGCTAATTACCAATATTGCAGGCGAGCTTTGTGCTGCTAAAATTGTTGAAACAGAAGCCTACTGTGGTGCTACCGACCGAGCATGTCATGCTCACCTCAACCGGCGTACCAAGCGAACCGAAATTATGTTTGCAGCCGGAGGAGTAGCTTACGTATATCTTTGCTATGGCATCCATACCTTGTTCAATGTAGTCACCAACGAAGAAGGATTTGCCGATGCGGTACTCATACGCGCTGCTGAGCCTTTGTACAATGTTGAACAGATGATGCAGCGCAGAGGCATTGCGCGCCCCAACGACTATCGCCTCACAGCCGGACCGGGCGCCTTGTCGCAAGCTATGGGCATTACTACGAAGCACTATGGCACTTGTTTGTGGGGCAAAGAAATATGGATTGCTGACTATCAGTATGTTGCAGAAAGTAATATTATCAGCAGCCCACGTGTAGGGGTGAGTTATGCAGGCGAAGATGCCTTGTTGCCTTGGCGTTTTCGCATAGCAGGTAACTTGTGGTGTAGCCGAGCTAAATAATAGCGTGCTATCTAACGCAAATAATGCGATAAAGTCTTAAAAAGGTTTTATTTCGCCTGATGTGGACATGACCCTAGAAGGGTTGTTGTAGGGAGAGGCGGCATGCACGTCTGTATCAGAAAAATACAACTCAAAAGTACGCTTATTTGAGAATCCTATTTTCTGTTTTCGTTTTGAAGGGCTAAAAGGGCAGCTACAGCCTTTCCCGGTTGAATGAGTTTGCCTGTATCTTGCGCATCGGGAACTTCTGCGGCGGTTTGCTGCAATAGTTGATAGGCTTGCTCTGCTGTTAGGTTGGGTTGAATAGCTTTCATAACTCCTAACAAACCTGCTACATAAGGAGTAGCCATAGAGGTTCCACTAAGCACCTTGTACTCGTTATTAGGAAAAGTAGCATAAATATTGACACCGGGTGCAGCGATAGGCATAGCAAGGTTGCGCACATGGTTAGAAAACTCTGCTTTGTGTAGTTGTTCATCTAAGGCTGCCACTGCAATAATTCCTTTCACGTTAGCAGGGGCAAAGTTGGCAGCGTCGTCGTTGGCATTACCAGCAGCAGCTACTACAATAGCACCTGCCTGATGTGCATATCGGATAGCTTCTGCATAGGCACGCTGTTCGTGGTCAAATGAGGGACCGCCTAGTGAGAGTGAAATGACATCTGCTCCTTGGTCGGCTGCTTCTATGATGCCGTTGATGATGTCTTGTTGCGTACCACCGCCAAAACTGTTCAATACGCGAATGGAAGTAACGCGCACAAAATTGTTGTTGGGGGCAAAAGAAGCAATGCCTTTGCCATTGTTGCTTACGGCTGCTGCAATGCCAGCGCAGTGTGTGCCATGTCCTAATGGGTCAGTGTCGTATTGGGGGTTAGTAGAGTGAAAATTAGCTTGAAGGTCTTCGTGTGTGCCATCCACGCCTGTGTCTAAAATAGCGATGCGTGCCATTTTTTGGGGTTGTATCTTGCTTAGTAGTGCGAACAGTTCTTGTATTTGCATCGCACCAAAGCCCCACAGTTGGGCTACGCCGGGGTCGTTTAAGCCAAAAGAGGGTTGTTTGCCACGGGTAGGTGTAGCGGTGTTGGGTAGCTCAATTTTCATTGCCTCATTGGCTTCGAAACCATCTATTAGTCCGGCAGATTGGAATGCTTGGGCAATATCTTCCCACTCGGGCAAACGTTCGCTCGGAATATCAACTACGTAAAATTCATCTAACGAAGTATCATTGGGGCGTGCTACATTGGGGAAGGCAGGGCGACACATCACACCAAGTGTTTGGGCTTTTGCCAACAGTTCTGAGGGGGGATGTTTCGCGTTTAAGTCGATAAGTAACTCAGCATTATCTGCCAAATTAACAGCTAGCTGAGGCTGTTCCGTTTCTTGAGTGATATTCTTTGTGAGCCATTCCCAACCGTTAGTAGCTATGTCGAAGAAAAAGAACTTGATAGCCAGTAAGATGGCTGCAATGATGCTAAACCCAATTTTGGACTTAGTAACATAGCGATTGAACAGTAGCAAAATGCTAATGAACACAGCTACATCTATCGGCAGCATTAGAAATAGCTTGATGAGCAGTGCTGTGTCTTCAAAATATAAGCCCAGAACATACAACAACAGCGAAATCCAAAAACTTTTGCCAAAAAATGAAGCCGAAGCTAAGCTTTTCGTTTTCAGGAAAAGCCAAAAGATAGCGGAAGCCAATACAGCAATAAATCCAATCGTGTAAAGCATGGCAAAGAATATTTTTAGCTCAAAATACTAAATCGGATAACTTCCACAGGTGTTCCCCACATAAAAATAGACACAGTTTCGGCTACTGGTTGTGCTTCTATGTGTACCTCCAAACCGCTTTTCTGCAACTCGGCAGGTGGATTGACAATGCGCCACTTGCGTCCTCCATCATCAATAACGCCCCAGCAGCCAGTAGCAAGGTGCTGGTAAGTAATTTTTCCTTTAATTTGAATCATCTTTTTGGGCAGCGGTATATTGGGTAAACGTTTTTTACGGGGAAATAGTTGGCAAACTATCCAAGGGTGGCTTGCGACAAAGCTGGCAAGCAAGCAGTTACATAATTTCCAATTTTTCCATCAGTTTGGAGCGATAAGTTTTGCCAATCGGAATGCGTTTCCCGTTGATAATCAATTCATCGTCTTCTACGGCATCAATGCTTTGCAAATTGACAAGAAACGAGCGGTGAACGCGTAAAAACAACTCCTCGGGAAACTTTTCTTCTACCACTTTCAGTGGATAATTTACAATGAATTTACCTGTGCGCGTATTCAGTTCTGAATAAATATCGCTAGCCTCTACCCAGAGCACCTCACTAATCCGCACTTTTTCCAGTCGGGTGCGGGCTTTTACAAAAATGGATTCGTGTGGAGCATAGCGCGTTTGGATTTGCTTGGGTGCAGGTCGCCCCGATTTAACAGCATGCTGATAAACGGATAGTTCTATGGTAGAGCGCAGTGTTGCTTCATCGAAAGGTTTGACTAAGTAAGCAGCAGGTTGGGTAAGCTTGGCACGATGTAGTGTAGCAGTATCTGCTTGTGCAGTCAGAAAAATATAAGGAATATCGGATTGTTGCAAAGCAGATGCCGTTTCAATGCCATCTAAGCGTCCGGGCAGGTCAATATCTAAGATAGCCAAATCTACCTTGTCAATTTGAGCGATGTGAAGCAGTTCTTCGCCTGTTGTTGCACATCCAACAATGGTGTACCCCATGTCTTCTAAGGTGAAGCGCAGGTTTTTAGCCGTTACCTCATCGTCTTCGGCAATCAATAGGCGAATGGCAGACATAGCGCAAGTAATTTTGGCATAAAAATATGTGCATTTAGTCAATCAAAAACAAGTGGTATTGTCTGCCTGTGGTGCTGGTTGGTTATTTGGAGCCAGTAAAGCCCTTTGGCAAGGGGTGCACGCAAAAGTAAGGGTTCTAAACTTGGCAACAGGTGCAGCCTGAGGTGTTGCTTACCAGAAATATCTACCAGTACGAGCTCAACTGGCTTGCCATGCAGCGTTTCAGGAAATACAATCTTGGTTTCGCCTTTGGCAGGATTGGGATAAACAAAAAGAGCCAGCGATTGTACTGGCTGCTGAGAAAGAGCAGTGACTAACAATTGCATGCGTTCAAAATGTGGAATACCATACCCTACGGAGTCGTTTGGATTGCGAGCACGCGTGCCAGAGCGGCGAATGTAATCAATTACCTGCATGTTGGAAAGCTGACGGTTGGCTTGCCAAAAACCAGCTGCCAAACCAGCTACCAGAGGCGTAGCAAAGGAAGTTCCAAAGTCGCCAGTAATGGTTCCAGAGGGTAGGCTGACGATGGTTCCTTCACCTAAGGCTACCACATCGGGTTTTATTCTGCCGTCTGCTGTTGGTCCACGAGAGCTAAATGCGGAATACACGCCACTGCTGTTTACTGAACCCACGGTAAGCACTGAGTCGGCATCGCCCGGGAAGGTGATGCGTCCCCATGCCCGATTGCCTTGATTTCCCGCACTTTTGACCACTAGTATTCCTACCGATGCGGCAGCATTGGCAGCCCGAGTAATAATAGCTGTA
This sequence comes from Bernardetiaceae bacterium, assembly GCA_025056255.1. Classification (GTDB taxonomy): domain Bacteria; phylum Bacteroidota; class Bacteroidia; order Cytophagales; family Thermoflexibacteraceae; genus Rhodoflexus. The sequence goes on from JANWVT010000006.1 coordinate 13,490, forward strand.
CGCCCGTTTAAGTCGTTGAGCGTGTAGTTTTGTGCAGGGTCGTCGAAGTGGTAGTATCCCACCGAAGTAGAGATGATATCCACACCTAAGCTATCTGCTCGTTCGGCAGCTGCCAACCACCATGCTTCCTCTGCCCGTGTTTCGGTAGCGTTGTCTTCTGTTTGGAACAAGTAGTAAGCCGCTCGCGGTGCTGTGCCTATTAGCGAACCTTCTTGAAAAGCAGCCAAAGCAGAAAGCACGCGTGTGCCGTGGGTGCAAGAATTGATGACGTTAGGGGTGCCCTCTACAAAGTTGAAGGTGCCCAGTACGGTCATATTGCGAAAAGGCAGCGCCGTGTTGAAGCCTTGAAAGCCACAGTCGAGTACGGCAATGTGTATTTCCTCTCCTCTAAATCCGGCGCGATGCATCGCATCTACTCCCAGCATACTTACTTGCCGTTCTGAAAAGCCATAGTTAAACGCTTCGGTTGCTTCTACCCGAGCAGCGTAGTGTGCAGACCAATCAGCCTCGGGCGTAGTAGCTGTATTTTCTGACTGACCACTCTGCTCGGTGCGACTCAAACGCTGTGTAGCATTGCTCAACACTACACTGAGGCGGTTAACTGCTGCTATTTGGGCTTCTGTGGCGCTAATAATAGCCCCGTTCAACCAACGGGTAGGATACAGCACACGTGCACCTGTTTTGCGGATAGAATCTAAATAAGCAGGACTGACAGGTAAATCTCGCCCTGTAAGTGGAATGTTTTGCCGTTGGCGCCTTTCTAAGGAGCGCTGTGTGAGAAATTCTTGCGGACGGTTCAAGCTGAACGGCGAGTTTCGCTTGTCGCGAAAAAAAACCAAATGCACCTGCCGAGCCTGTCCCCACAGTGGGGTGCTGCATACTATCAGAGCAAGAAAGACAAACAAACGAGGCATGAGGTAAAATTAATCAACATTACGTGTGCTTGTCAAAGTTAGAAATAGGCTTTTAGAAAATATGCTAATACAACGCCAGTTGTGCCATTAATTGCTCTTGCGATTGTTTCTTTCTGCACTCGAATGGTTCAAAACCTTCAAGGTTTTTGGTAAAGTGGCAAATGGTCTATTTCAAAATAGCACGAGAAATAACTAACTTCTGAATTTCGGAAGTGCCTTCACCAATAGTGCAAAGTTTGCAGTCTCGGTAGTATTTTTCTACTGGATAGTCTTTGCAGTAGCCATAGCCACCAAAAATTTGCACTGCATCGTTGGCTACTTCACAGCAGATTTCAGAGGCATAGTATTTTGCCATAGAAGATTCTTTACTTACAGGCAATTTGTTGTTTTTCAGATAGGCTGCTTGGTAGGTTAGCAGTTTAGCTGCCTCAATTTTGGTTGCCATATCTGCCAATTTGAAAGCAATTGCCTGAAAACTGGAAATAGGTTTGTTGAATTGTTCTCGTTCTTTTGAATATTGTAGCGCATGCTGATAGGCTCCCATAGCAATGCCTAGGCTTAGTGCCGCAATGGAAATACGCCCACCGTCCAAAATTTTCATGGCTTGGATGAAGCCCTCTCCTTCTTGCCCCAGAAGATTTTCGTGTGGAATCCGGCAATCGGTAAAAATCATTTCAGCCGTTTCTGAGAGGCGCATGCCAAGTTTGTCTTCTTTTTTGCCTGCTGTGAAGCCCGGGGTGCCGCGCTCTACTACAAAAGCACTCATGCCGTGTGAGTCGCCTACTTTGCCGGTGCGTGCAATTACAACAGCTACATGCCCCGATTTGCCATGCGTAATAAAATTTTTGGCGCCATTGATAACCCAATAGTCGCCGTCGCGAACTGCTACCGTACGCATGTTGCCTGCATCGGAGCCAGTATTGGGTTCGGTGAGCCCCCACGCACCAATCCATTCGCCAGAAGCTAGCTTAGGAATCCAGCGTTTGCGCTGTTCTTCGTTGCCAAATTCATAGATGTGGTTGGTACACAATGAGTTATGTGCTGCCATAGACAAGGCAATAGAGGGGTCGATAATTGCCAGTTCAGCAATAGCTGTTACGTATTCAAAGTACCCCATGCCGGCTCCACCGAGCGATTCGGGTATTAGTACTCCCATGAGCCCTAACTCACCTAGTTTGTGAAAAACTTCAATAGGGAAATGCTGGTCTCTATCCCATTGGTCGCGGAAAGGGGTGATGTGTTTTGCCCCAAAGTCGCGCACCATTTGTGCAATCAGTTTTTGGTTTTCTGATTCTTGAAAGTGCATGTTGAAAATCAAATTTTGAGTTTAACGATGTGTTTACAAGATGTGTTTATTGGGTTTGCCAAGCAAAATTAATCCTTTTCGCCTATCAACACTGCTTTTTGCTGGTTGGCAAGCGTAACAGCAAACAAGTATATTTCGCCTCCTTCTGCAATGCCCCAGCGCTTGCGCAATTCGGCTACTGAGGCTGGAAAGTTGCGCACTGCCAAATTTGCCTTAGGTTCGGGCAGATGCGACCAAATGGCTTTTTTGTTTGCTTTGCAAATGGCTTTGAGGCGAAAAACACGTCCCGGAAAATGTTCTGGGCGCTCAGCAGTAGTGTACAAATGCGTATGCGGATGAAGCTTGGGCATGTGTAAGCGCTGCGAAAGTATTTTAAATGCGCCGGCTTTTAGCAAGGCGGCATTAGGTTCGCAGAAGAACGCCTGAGGCAGTGCATAAGTAGCTGTTGCTGCATGTTCTTCTGCCAAAGAAAATACAAAGGTTTGTGCATTGCCATTGGTAAGGTGTACGGCTTTTATCTGTGTTGGCAAGGCAGAGTCGGTCAGTTGCAAGTGATACAAAACTTCTTTACACTCATTATTCACTGCTAACACCACTGTTGTAGCAACCTTCCAACCATTGCCGGCTTGTTGCAAATCGGCAAGTGCTGCGCTGATGTCCAGTAGGGGAGAGGTTTTTATCCAAACTTGTTGTGTTTTTTGCGCCAGTAGTGGCAGCCAATTCAGCACATTGGGCTCACAGTCGCTTAGGCAGAATACTTTCTGCCCATTTTGCCCTCTACGGGCAGGGTCTATATAAATTACATCTACCTTACTGGAAAAATGCTGCAGCCATTCTTTTCCATCAGCAATGTGTACGCGAATATGGCATTTGCCCAGTAGCCGAAAATTGTGGGCGGCTATGGCGGCAAGGGTTTTGTTCTGTTCTACGTATTCTACGGTTGCAAATGAGTCGGCTAAAAAGGCAGTGTCAATGCCCCAACCGCCTGTTAAATCAGCTAAGTGATTGCCTTTCATCAACTTTGCTTTGAAACGGGCAGTTTCTTCCGAAGAGCTTTGTTCCAAACTGAGTAAAGGAGGAAACAGTAGTCCTGAAACAGCCTGCCAACTAGGCACTTTGCTTTGTGCTTTCCGCTTTGCCTGAATTTGTTCTACCAAATCTGGCATAGACAAATCGGGGAAAGGGCTTTTTTTGAGCAACAGGCTTGTCGGGTCTTCATACAAGTGAGACTCGATAAAAGCTTGCACCTCTTTCTCCAACAATTTTTCAAAAATTTGCATGAGCGTAATTTTCTGGCTTTCAGTTTGGAACGGTTTTGGCTACAAGTGTTTGAAAAAAAATTTGGGCAAAGGTATTGACAGATATAAAAAGCTGCTATACCTTTGCATCACAATTCGGTAATAAGGGCTGAGAAAAAGTCGAAAGCTTCGAATTGTTTTATATGCGGGAATAGCTCAGTTGGTAGAGCGCAACCTTGCCAAGGTTGAGGTCGCGGGTTCGAGTCTCGTTTCCCGCTCAGGGGATTCAGTGATGAATCCCTTTTGCGTTCATAAGGAAGCCGGGGTGGTGGAATAGGTAGACACGCAGGACTTAAAATCCTGTGGCTGAATAAGCCGTGCGGGTTCGATTCCCGCTCCTGGTACAATTTTATGCTTTCTCTCTCCCAAAATTTTTTTTGTTTTGTCTGCCTCATCTTCCTCTCCGCACTTTTTGAAAGCGAAATTACCTACCTTTATGCCCCTCAATTTAACTTCTGATATTTATGCATCCAGAAACAGCTGCTATACATGCTGGCACACATATCGACCCCTCCACAGGGGCTGTTATTACCCCGATAGTACTTTCTACCACTTTCGCCCGCAATGAACAAAATGAGCTCATTAGCGAGTTTGTGTACTCGCGAGCGGGAAATCCTAACCGGAAAGCATTGGAAGAACGGCTTGCAGCTATGGAGCAAGCCGACGTAGCTATTACCTTTTCTTCGGGATTGGCAGCGGCGATGGCAATTTTGCACAGTCTCTCCCCGGGCGACCATATCATCATTTCTCCCGATATGTATTTTGGGGTACGGGTACAACTAGAATTGCTTTACAAGCGTTGGGGGTTGCAAGTAAGCGAGGTAGATACAACCGATATGACAGCAATAGCAGCAGCCATTCGCCCGCATACGCGCCTAATCTGGACAGAAACACCCTCTAATCCTTTGGTGAAAATAACCGACTTACGAGCCGTTGCCGCATTGGCTCACCGCATTGGCGCCGTTTGCGTCTGCGACAACACCTGGTCGCCTTTGATTCAAAAGCCATTGGACTTGGGTGTTGACTTAGTGATGTATTCTACTACTAAATATATTGGTGGGCATAGCGACCTGCTGGGTGGGGCTGTAATATCGCGTCAGCACAACGAAATGGTAGAGCGCATCCGCACTTTTCAACACATAGGCGGAGCGGTGCCTTCGCCGTTTGAGTGTTGGCTGATGTTGCGCAGCATAGCTACTTTGCCCCAAAGAATGGAAGCCCACAGCCGGAATGCCATGCGCTTGGCTAGTTTTTTGGCGCAGCATCCTGCTATTGAAAAAGTTCATTATGCTGGGCTACCCACACATCCGCAACACGGGCTCGCTGCTGGGCAAATGGCAGCTTTTGGTGGTATGCTTTCCGTTGAACCCAAAGGAGGAAAAGCAGCAGCATTGAAAATTTTATCTAAACTCAAACTGTTTGCACGTGCTACCAGCTTAGGTGGTGTGGAGAGTTTAATTGAACATCGGGCAACTGTAGAGGCTGGGCATGCTCATTTTTCCGATGCCTTGTTGCGAATTTCTGTTGGATTAGAGCATCCCGACGACCTAATAGCAGATTTCCAACTTGCACTTGAAGAACTCGAGGCAGCGTAGCATTGTATTTTCAACACAATACTTATAAATTTGCAATCATAATTATTGCTGAACATTGCGCATTCTCATTATCATTGCTACGTGGCTTGGGCTTGTATGGTCGTTGTACGCCGCTCATTACGAGTTTCGCCCTGTTTATGAAGTGCCTGATTATGAAGACTTTGCGCTCCAAGAAGACTCCTACCCTTCCTCCCTCATTTCTTGGTTAGACAATAACCCACTCAGTAGGAATACTGGAAAAAGACAACGCATTACACAGGAGTACACGCCTCGTCCTTCTTCTGGGCAAGTCTGCATTTTTGCTTGTGTGCCAGTGATTTTTTTGCACAATAGCATAACAGCTCTTTGGGCGTTGTTAGTACAACATTTGGGTTGTAGTTGTGTAAAAATTTTTATCCAAATTTGCTGCTTGCGTTTATAGGGAAGCATCATAGGCAACAGTCGGCTGTTCAAATTTAGCTTGCAGGGTTGTTGAGGTATTCCTCTACACGGGTAATGTGTAAAGCCCCGTCAACAGTTGCGCTGTAGCTATGCCTGTTCAAAGTTTGAGAGTGGAACCGGCTGTTGTTTAGGCATATCAACACATTTGCTGACCAGCTTTATTTAAACCGATTCATGTAAAAAATCAACGTAACAAAATGATTGATAAAATCATTGCATTTAGCGTGCGCAATCCTCTGACGATTGGTGCGCTTACCTTAATCATGGCAATTGTGGGGGGGTATTCCCTTAAAAATCTCCCGATTGATGCTGTGCCTGATGTGACCAATAATCAGGTGGACATTATTACTTACACGCCAAGTTTGGCTTCTTTAGAAATGGAAATGTTTGTTACCTCGCCTATCGAAATGGCGATGTCGAACATTCCCGGACTGTTGCAAACCCGCTCCATTTCTAAATTTGGTTTGTCGGTAGTAAAGCTTGTTTTTAGCGACGACACCGATATTTACTGGGCTCGACAACAGGTATTTGAAAGGCTGCAGCAAATCAAAAATGAAATTCCCGAAGCAGCAGGTGAGCCCTACATGGGACCAGTTTCAACTGGCTTGGGCGAAGTATATCAGTATGTCATCCGTCCTCGCGATTTAAGCGACAAGTCGTTTTCTCCTATGGAACTTCGCACTTTGCAGGACTGGTTCATTCGCAAGCAATTATTAGGTGTGCCCGGCGTAGCAGAGGTGAGTGGCTTTGGTGGATTTAAAAAAGAGTATCAGGCAAAGCTCAAATTAGACCAAATGCGAGCCTTAGGTGTAACCATTGACGAGGTATATGAAGCCCTCTCGCAAGGCAACAGCAACACTGGCGGGGCATACATCGAAAAAGAAAACAAAGCCTTCACTATTCGCGGCATTGGTCTGGCCACTACCTTAGATGACATAGCCAATACAGTGGTCAAAAACAAAGGCACAGTGCCCGTTTTGGTCAAAGACGTGGCAGAGGTGGCTTTTGGCAGTGCTATCCGCTACGGTGCCATGACAATGAACGGCGAAGGCGAGGTAGTAGGTGGCATTATCATGATGGTAAAGGGCGGAAATGGCAACGAAGTAATTACTCGCGTGAAGGCAAAGATGGCAGAAATTGAAAAACAACTGCCCGCTTCGCTGGTGATTGAGCCATTTATAGACCGCTCCAAAATTGTCAACAATGCCATTAAAACGGTGGCTACCAACCTGATAGAAGGCGCCCTGATTGTAATTGTGGTTATTATTGTGTTTTTGGGTAACTGGCGAGCAAGCTTACTGGCTGCCTCTGTGATACCTTTGGCAATGCTTTTTGCATTTATCTGGATGCAATATTTTGGCGTAGTAGGCAATATTATGAGTTTGGGCGCTATCGACTTTGGGCTGTTGGTTGACCCTGCCATTATTGTGGTAGAGTCGGTAGTATTGTTTTTGGCGCTTGCTTTCCAACGACACTTGCAATTCAATAGAAAAGATGGCAATGTTTCGCTTAGTTATCGCCAGCGACAAGAGGTAGTCATTCAGTCGGCTTCTGAAGTAAAAAAATCGGTAGTATTTGGTGGGGCTATCATCCTAATTGTTTATTTCCCTATTATGACTTTGCAGGGTATCGAGGGCAAGATGTTTACGCCAATGGCTCAAACAGTCAGCTTTGCCATTTTGGGAGCCTTGTTGCTAGCTATTACTTATGTGCCTATGATGAGTGCCCTGATTATCAAGCCACCCAGAGACCCACACGACCACGGATTTTCAGAGAAAATTGTACAAGCAGTTTACAAAGTGTTCCAACCACTCATTCACTTGGGCTTGCGCTTCAAATACGGCACCATTGCTTTTGCCTTGTGTGTGTTGGCTGCGGGTATTTGGGGGTTTAAAATTATTGGTGGCGAGTTTGTGCCTAAGTTGCAAGAAGGCGACTTAGTGGTAGAAATGAACCTGCCCGTAGGCACTTCCATGACCGAATCCATCAAACTTGCTACCAAAGTAGAAAAAATGCTGTTGGAAAAATTTCCTGACGAGGTAGAGCGCGTAGTATCGAAAATTGGTACTTCGGAAGTGCCTACCGACCCACAAGCCATGGAAGCCATGGAAACCATTGTGGTATTAAAGCCAAAACAAGTATGGAAAAAAGCTAAAAAGCAAGAAGACTTAGCCGATATGGTTGCCGACGAAATGAAGGCTTTTCCCGGCTTAGTACTTTCCATCCAACAACCCATCGAAAACCGCGTGAACGAACTAATGGCAGGCTCGCGAACTGATATTGTAGTGAAACTTTACGGCTATGATTTAGATACCTTGGTAAAAAAATCGAACGAAATTATCAGCTTGTTGCGTACAGTGCCCGGAGCAGTAGACGTGCAGGAAAGTAAAATTTTCGGACTGCCGCAAATCAACATTCGCTACGACCGCCGGCAAATGGCAACCTACGGTATCACCGTAGAGCAAATGAATCGTACTCTACAAATTGCCTTTGCAGGAGCCGCTGCCGGCTTGGTCTACGAGAAAGACAAGCGCTTCGACTTAACGCTGCGCCTCTCCGACGACGACCGCGTACGACCCGAAAATATCAAAAACCTGCTGATAACCAGTAAAGATGGAAGCCCTGTTCCATTGAAAGAATTAGCCGATATTGAAGAAAACATCGGTCCTTCGGAAATTGGACATGAAAACTTAGGACGCCGCGCCAACATTGGTTTCAATGTGCGGGGGCGTGATGTAGAATCGCTGGTGTATGAGGCAATGGAATTGGTAGGCAAAAATGTAGTATTGCCGCCCGGCTATCGGTTAGAGTTTGGCGGGGAATTTGAAAACCTGCGCCGTGCCAAACAAAGACTAGGAATTGTAGTACCCATAGCTTTGGCAATCATTTTTGGATTATTGTTCGCTTCGTTTGGCAACATTCGCGACAGCTTGCTCATTTATGCCGTGGTGCCGCTTTCAGCCGTAGGGGGCGTGTTTTCACTTTTGCTCCGCGACATGAACTTCAGCATTTCGGCAGGAGTAGGCTTTATTGCACTGTTTGGTATTGCGGTGTTAAACGGCATTTTGCTGGTTAGCCACTTCAACGAACTAATGAAACGTGGCATGAATGCAGAGCAAGCCGTTGTACAAGGTCTGCATGAACGCTTCCGCCCCGTATTGATGACATCTGCTGTTGCAGCATTGGGCTTTTTGCCAATGGCGCTTTCCACAAGCGTAGGAGCAGAAGTGCAAAAGCCTCTGGCTACGGTGGTTATTGGCGGACTGTTTACGGCTACTGTTCTCACCCTGATTGTTCTTCCCGTGATATATGCACTTGTAAATAAAAATCGCACATTTAGCAATCCTGTTGCCGAAGATGAAGAGATAGGACATACCCAAACGCATGTACTTGTGAAAGCCTTGTCGTTAGCCATATTGATGATGATTGGCGGAAGGGTGCAAGGACAAACTAATATCATGCAAAACAGCGTGATTATCAGCATGGAAGAAGCAGTCAGAATAGCTACTTCCAAAAATCCTGAAGTACGCATGGCAGACCAGCGAATAGAACAGCAACAACTGCTCAAACCTGCTGCCTACAATATTCCCAATTTGGATTTGCTGTTTGAAGCTCCCACAGGGGCAGATTTGCGCCCGGGCTTGTTGCAAACCTTTGAATTCCCTACAGTGTACGCTGCACAAGCTCGAGCGCAACAAAAAAGAATTGAGCTTGCACAAGCTGAAAGAGACATTACCATTAATAGCTTGATTTTCCGAACAAAAGCTGCTTTTAACGATTTGCAGTACATGGTAGCCAAATACTTGCTGCTAACTCGGCAAGATACTATCTATGACGACATCTTGCGCATCAACGAGGTGCGCTATCGCGTAGGACAAATTAGCAACTTAGAACGAATCAATGGCGAGAGCCAGTACAAACGCATTCAATATAACCTTAAACAAGCACAAGCAGAGCTAAAAGGAGGGCGGGCATTGCTGGCTTCGCTGCTGGGGCGCTCTGGCGACACCACTTTGCTTCCAGACAAGCCACTTGCCAAACTTCCCGACTTGGGCATTTTGTATGCTACCGATACACTTGCTTTTGCTGCTAACCCTGTGGTAGGCTTCAATATGCGCAATGTTAGCCTGCAAAAAAGTTTGCTCAGAGTAGAGCGCAACAAATTACTACCCGGCTTGCAAATAGGTTTTCTCAATCAAGGCAACCCCGGTAGTGAAGCATCTGGTGGTACCCCGCTAGGTTCGCGTATGCGCTTGGGGCTAACGCTGCCCTTGTGGGCATGGAGCTACAAAGCCAATATCAGCGCGGCGAAAAAGGGGCTTGTCATGTCTCAAACACAAGCGCAAATCACTAATCTGCAATTAGGAGCAGAGTATGCCAAAGCAATTGCTATGTATCGGCAGGCAAGTGAGAATTTGCAATACTTCGAGTCTGTTGGTTTGCGCGAGGCGCAAGAAATTGTCCGCGATGCCCGCACCAGCTACCGATTGGGTAGTATCACCTACTACCAATACCTGCAAAATCTTGAATTGGCTTTTCAACTGGAAATGAATTACCTCAATACACTGCGCGACTATAACTACGCCATTATCTATTTGAAATACCTGCGCGGTGAGCAATAGTTTAAATCTAAAATTGTCAATTACTAATCATGAATCGTTCTATTAGTCATATTGTTTGCAGCTTAGTGTTTGTTGTAGCTGCCAGTTGTTCCGGCAAGCAGGAGCCTGCTACCAACGACCTTCAAATACGTCAAGTAGATTTCGTAGAGTTGACGCCCGAACAGTTAAAAACAATGGAAATTCAGTTAGCTCCTCCCAGTAGGCAACCTATTGTTTCCAATATCTACTTGAACGGCAAGGTAATCTCGCTACCCAATTTGAGCGCTACTGTTAGCAGCAATATCGAGGGCAAAATAGAAAAAGTATTTGTTAGCAAAGGTAGCCTTGTGCGCAAAGGGCAACCCTTAATGGTGCTAAGTAGCATGCAGCTAATTGAGTTGCAGAATGAATACTTAGCCGCCAAGTCGGAGGTAGATTTTTATGCAGTAGAGTACAAACGCCAAGAAGAACTGATTAAGAACAATGTAGGGGCATTGGCAGATTTTCAAATTACCGAAGCCAAATACAACGCTGCTTTGAGTCGTGAAAAAGCCTTACGAGCCAAACTCCAATTGCTAGGTGTAGATGCTGAACAGTTTAAAAATCCTAAAACATCGGTCATTACCCCTACGGTTACTATTAAAGCCCCTATTGATGGCTACATTACTGAGTTGCCAGTGAATATTGGTATGTTAGCCTCAGTGCAAACTAAATTGGCTGAAATTATTGATAATCAGCAACTATATGCTGAAATTTTTGTCTACGAAAAAGATTTAGACCTGATTACCGAAGGACAAGAAGTAGAAATAGATTTTATTAATAGTACCTTCGACAATGTAATGGGCAAAGTAATCAGTATTTCCCGCGCTATAGACCCAGAGACACGAGCTATTAAGGCATTTGTTCAATTTGCAGCCCGTAAAGGCGACCTTATTCTACCCGGCATGAACGTGCGTGCCGTAGTGCTTAACAAAGAGGGTAACCAAAGGGCTATTACTGTTCCCTTATCTTCATTGATGAAAGAAGACGACCAAACCTATGTTTTTGCTGGCGAAAATCGCCCTAATTCACAAGGTAAGCTCAAAATTGTGAAGTATAAAGTAGAGGTAGGCAATACCAACGATACACTAGCAGAAATTATTTTCCCCAATGGCACGCCGCCCAATATTCTGGTAGCCAAAACTAATGTAATGGTGCTTGAAACCCAACGCCGCCAAATGAGTGGCATGAATGTAGGCGGAGAGTGATGCTAGCTAAAACAACAACAGACCTTGAAGGGGCGAAAACCTTCAAGGTCTGAGCATTGAGCTAACTTGAATTTTCCTAACACTCTCTTGCACGGAAAGAAGAGTGTTTATGCATCTACCCGTGCGTACTTAGCATTTTTTTCAATAAACGCACGGCGAGGGGCTACTTCGTCACCCATGAGCATAGAGAACAAGTGGTCGCATTCAGCAGCAGATTCGATATCTACGCGCTTGAGGCTGCGTTTTGCCGGATTCATAGTAGTTTCCCACAGCTGTTCAGGGTTCATTTCGCCCAAACCCTTATAGCGCTGAACTGTTACACTGTTGTCAGCCTTTCCACCACTAAGCTCTAGCACAGCGCGGTCGCGTTGGTCATCTGTCCAGCAATAGATTTCTTGTTTTCCTTTCTTAACTAAATACAATGGCGGCTGGGCAATGTAAAGGTGCCCTTTGTCTATCAGTTCTTTCATGTAGCGGAAAAAGAACGTCAGAATGAGCGTGCGAATATGGCTGCCATCTACGTCGGCATCGGTCATAATAATGATTTTATGATAGCGCAACTTGTCTAAGTTGAGCGCTTTCTCGTCGCCGTCTTTTCCAAAGCTAACCCCCAGTGCTGTAATGATGTTTTTAATTTCTTCGTTGTCGTATATTTTGTGTTCTTGGGCTTTTTCTACGTTGAGAATTTTGCCTCGCAAAGGAAGGATGGCTTGGAAGTTTCGGTCGCGTCCTTGCTTGGCAGAGCCGCCTGCAGAGTCGCCCTCTACCAAATAAAGCTCACACAAGGCGGGGTCGCGTTCAGAGCAGTCTGCCAGCTTACCCGGCAGTCCTGTGCCGCCAAGTGCGCTTTTGCGCTGTACAGCTTCGCGGGCTTTTCGGGCGGCTTCGCGCGCACGGGCAGCGTTGATGACCTTTTCTATCAGGTTTTTGGCTTCTCGCGGGTGCTCTTCTAAGTATTGGTTAATCATTTCACCCACTATGGTATCTACTGCACCGGCAACTTCTGAGTTCCCCAATTTGGTTTTGGTTTGTCCTTCAAATTGAGGTTCGGCTACCTTAACAGAGATAATTGCAGTGAGTCCTTCTCGAAAATCATCACCGGTAACTTCTACTTTGGCTTTCTCTAACAGCCCATTGCGGTCGGCATAGCTTTTAATAGTACGCGTAAGAGCACGACGGAACCCTGCCACGTGTGTACCGCCCTCGTAGGTGTTGATGTTATTTACGTATGAAAAAATATTTTCTGCATAATCGGTATTATAGGTGAGAGCTACTTGCACAGGGATACCACCTTTGTCGCTTTCCATGTAGATAGGCTGAGGAATTAACTGCTGACGCGTTCCCTCGATGTATTGAATAAATTCGATAAGTCCTTTTTTAGAGTAGAATTCCTCGTGTAGAAACGTTCCATCTTCATTCACCTCTCGCTCGTCGGTAAGAAAAATGCGAATGCCTGCATTGAGAAAAGCCAATTCGCGAAGGCGAGTAGCAATGGTTTCGTATTTGAAAATTTTGGTGGTGAAGATACTGTCGTCGGGCAAGAAATGTACGCGCGTGCCGCGCAGAGTAGTAGTACCTACTTCTCGTACCGGATAGTGTGGATTGCCATAGCTGTATTCCTGCTCATAAATTTTGCCGTCGCGATATACGTTTACTTTCAGGTATTTAGAAAGTGCATTTACGCAAGAAACACCTACGCCGTGCAAGCCACCAGATACTTTGTATGAATCTTTGTCAAATTTGCCACCGGCATGTAACACGGTCATCACCACTTCTAAGGCTGAGCGTCCCTCTTTGGGGTGAATGTCTGTAGGAATGCCTCGCCCGTTGTCTAATACAGAAACTGAATTGTCTCGGTGGATAGTTACTTGTATGGTATCGCAGTGCCCTGCAAGTGCTTCGTCTATGGAGTTATCTACTACTTCCCATACTAAATGATGCAGTCCTTTCACACCAATATCGCCAATATACATCGCGGGGCGCTTGCGGACAGCTTCTAAACCTTCTAAAACTTGAATGTTATCGGCTGAGTATGTGGTATTAGTAGGTGCTTTGGCAACAGTTTCAGCAGCTTGGGTTGTTTCCAACATGTGTGTGTTACATCAAAAATTACCTACAAAGATACAAAAAAGCCGCTGCTCTACAAACGGAAGGCAGTTGTAAACTGTTGCAATAGGTAGGTAGTACTTATTGCAAGCATGAGTTGATTGGTGTTTGTTTTGAATAGGCAACAAGCCACTATGCTACAACAGCGCATCTTAAATTGACAGGATGCTATTCGGCAAGTGCAAAGTTGTTTACTATTCATGCCTTGTTGAAATAATCAAGGCGTCGCCAACAAACTAACAGCAGCCTGCAAAGCAGTTCGAAATTTTTGCGAGCGCGTTAAAACAACCACTGCAAAATTGCATTGACAAGCGCTAATACCACGCTGTAAATAATGGCAGAAAGAAATCCTTCCACTTTAAAATCTTTCACTAATGCTGCCACTATGGCAATAACAAATGCATTGATAATGATTAGAAAAAGTCCGAAAGTAAGTAAAGTAACAGGCAAGGTGAGTAGCACCAGTACAGGTTCAATGGTGTAGCGTGCCAAAATGAGTAGAATGCCTACTACTGCAGCTGTGCCAAATCCTTTTATCTTGATGCCGGGCACTATCATAGCGGCAATATAAACAGCAAGTGCATAAATTAGAAAATTAACCAATGTAGACATGAGAACAAATGAAGTTGTATTTACAATGTGTACGGCGGTTTTGCCTTACAAGTTTTGCAAAAACTCGTCTATATAGCGATTCACTGTTTCGGGTGCTTCAATAGTAGAAGTATGCCCTGCTGCTGGGATGTAGCGCAAAACAGCATGCGGAATCTGGCTTTTGATGCGCTCAGCTTTTTCGGGTACAGTTGCTACGTCTTCGGTGCCTACCAATATGAGCGTAGGAAGTTGGATGCGCTTCAACTCGTCAAACACTGGACGCCGGTGAATAACGGCTTCTACCGAGCGGGTAATGCTTTTGCGGTTGGCTTCCAGCCGGTCAGTCCACTCAGCGCGTAAGCCTGCCTTCTGAGGGTCTTTCAAGAAAGATTGCCCAAACATAATGGGCATTACCTTAGCGGTTACTGCTTTGATGCCAAATAATTTGACAATGGTATTCAGAAGTGTGTACTTAAACTTGTGGGGCTCCGCATCGGCAGAGGTTTCCATCAAAATGCAGCTTTTGAGCAAATCAGGGCGGCGGGCTGCTATTCGCATGGCAATAAATCCGCCCATGGAAAGCCCTGCAAAATGGCAAGGGGTACACTTGAGATGTAGCAATAGTGCTACGGCATCTTGGTAAAGTGTTTCCATATCAAAGGCAGTAGGGCTGTCGGCACTACGTCCCTGTCCGCGGTGGTCATAGGTGATACAAGTGTAGCGGTCTTTAAAATAGCGCACTTGTTCGCGGAACATTTCACCGCTCCACAAAAGTCCATGTGAAAATACAATGGTTTGGGCACCGTTGCCATGAACTTCGTAATAGATTTCCGTTCCGTTGATGTTAGCTGTTGGCATAGCGTTATTCCTAAAAAGCGATTTAAAAATAACAGTTTTTCATCAGATACGCTTGTACATATTCTTCAATACCCGTTTCAAGTGTGTAAAAGTTGGCAGTATAGCCAGCTGCACGTAATTTGCTTATCTCTGCTTGTGTAAAATATTGGTATTTGTCGCGAATGTCTTCGGGCGTATCTATGAATTCAATGTGCGGTTCTTTGCCCATGGCTTGAAAAGTTGCTGTGGCTAAATCTATAAAAGTGCGTGCTTTGCCCGTTCCTACGTTGTAGAGTCCTGAGACAGGTTTATTGTCCATTAAAAACCGGCAAACTGCTATTGCATCTTTTACGTAAATAAAATCGCGCAATTGTTCTCCGTGGCGGTAGTGGGGGTTGTGTGAGCGGAAGAGTTTCACGCTGCCTGTTTGGTATATTTGGCGGTAGGCATGAAAAATAACCGATGCCATCCGTCCTTTGTGGTATTCGTTGGGTCCGTACACATTGAAAAATTTTACTCCATACCAATATGGTGGTTTTTCGGCTTGTTCTATTGCCCACTTGTCAAAATTGTTTTTAGACTCCCCGTAAGGATTGAGCGGTTTAAGTTGGTAGACAATATGTTCATCATCTTGGTAGCCATATTCGCCCAGTCCATACGTAGCAGCTGAAGAGGCATATAACAAGGGGATGCCATTTTGCGCGCATATTTGCCAGAGCTTTTGGCTATAAATAAGGTTGAGTTGTTCTAAAATCCGATAGTTAAATTCCGTAGTATCGGTGCGAGCGCCAATGTGATAGATACATGCTACGTGCGGCGCATTGATGCTTAACCACTCTGGGAAAATAGTTCTTTCAATACGTTGGGCTATTTTTTTACCTAACAGATTTTGATTTTTCTCTGGGTTATCAAACAAATCAACTGCAACAATATTGTCGTAGCCTGCCTGATTGAGTGTGCTAATCAGACAACTGCCAATAAAACCTGCTGCTCCGGTTACTACAATATAAGACATATTTATGAAGGTCTAATTTTGGCGAGCAAATATGCAATTTTAGGTTTAGATTTAGGGCATCAATTTGGTAAACATCTATGCGTTTTTTTAATCTGGCAAGTTTTAAAGGACAGCTCAACTTGGTATTTACCTTGTTATTGGTGCTTAACATCATCCGATTTGCCGCCGTTGTTTTTTCTACTGCCAATTTACAATCCCAAGCCAATGAATTACGCCTGTTAAACAACGCTAAGGTGGCATTAAAAGACCTCGAATCTGAGTATCAGAATGCCAAATTATACCTGATGCACCTAATACAAGGTTTTACTCATGAAGACCGGCAGTCATGGCAGGCCAGATTTAAGCGCAGCATTCTGAACATGAACGACTTAGAGAAAAATGTTGCGGCTTACTTCGATTCACTTGCCTTTATAGAGAGTCGTTTGGCAACCGATTCGCTAGCTATTGTTATCAAAGATTTTGAACGAAAAGCCGACCGCCTATTCGAACTTGCTAATACCGATTCGCTTAGTAATGCACAGCGAAAAGCCCTCTATGAAGATTATGTAGCCCAAATTGAAGATGAAACAGAACCCCTATTGCTCAAAATCCTTTATTTTGACTTAGGTAAAAAGTACATAGATGACAAGCGACTGGCTCTGCTGGAAGCTCAAGCAACCTTGATTGGCGGTTCCGGCTGGTTGAGTAACGTCATTTTTGTTATTTCTTCATTTTTGATTCTGTTGTTTTGGTATTTATTAGTGAAGCGCACCAACTTTTCCATAAGCAGAGTATACAACAAGTTGCGCAATATTCTCTCTGGCAAACTGACCAAAGACGATAGCACCCCTCTGCGCGACGAGTTGAGAGTATTAGACCACATAGCTGACCAAATTACTAACAAACTTATTGATACAGTTGCTTTTGTAGATGCACTTGGCGAGGGCAAATACGATGTAAATATAGAGAAGTTCAATGACAACGACCGCTACACAGGCTCTTTACTGAAAATGCGCGATGCACTGAGAGAACTTGCCATTAAAGACAGCAAACGCAACTGGGCTAATGAAACAACTGCCAAATTTGCCGAGTTACTTCGTAGCAACACTAAAAACCTCTCCGAACTTTCTCATCAGTTTCTCCAATTGATGGTGAAAGAAATTCATGCCCAAATTGGAGGCGTTTACCTGCTCAAAAATACTGAAAACGAAAAACAGCAACTTGTACTTACTGCTTGTTATGCCTATGGGCGCAATAAAAAAATAAACACAGTAGTGGCTCCCGGCGAAGGACTATGTGGGCAATGCTTTTTAGAAGCCGAAACCATTTTGATTAAAACCACTCCGCAAAATTTCTTTGCTATTCCGGCAGGTATTGGGGACATAGAGCCCACAGTTGCTGCTTATGTACCTATTAAATTGAACACCAAAGTGTTAGGTGTGTTGGAAATGGCTTCGCTCAAACCTTTTGAAGAACACGAAATTGACGTAATGGAAAAGGTAGCTGCTCTTTTTGCCGCCACTATTGAAACCATACAAAACTTAGAAACCAACACCCGCCTGCTAGAACAGAGCCAGATGCTCGCCGAAGATTTGCGTGCCCGTGAAGAAGAAATGCGCCAAAATATGGAAGAACTTACCGCTACTCAGGAAGAAATGATGCGCACCCAAACGGAATTGTTCCACCAGTTTGATGAGCTGGATCGCGCCAAACAAGAAGCGGAAGAAAAACTCTTAGCAGAAACAGACCGCTTGCAGAAAATTATCCAAGAAAAAGAACATATCATCGAACAACTTACTGCAAAAATTCATTCTTAAACTGTTTGTTCGTTTGCATTATGAAAATGAAACAACTACTGTTAGTAACTGTCTTCCTATGGGGGGCAGTAGGAAAAACCTTTTTAGCCCAAGCACAAGACCGCATCACTGGCAGAACCTTTGCTACTCGCTCCGAAGTAATTGCCCAAAATGGCATGGTAGCTACCAGCCATCCGTTGGCTACCCAAATAGGCTTGGACATTTTAAAAAGTGGTGGCAATGCCATTGATGCTGCTATTGCCGCTAATGCGGCACTGGGACTGATGGAGCCTACTGGCTGCGGCATCGGCGGCGACCTGTATGCAATTGTGTGGGATGCCAAAACACAAAAACTCTACGGATTGAATGCCAGTGGACGCTCTCCCAAAGGGCTTACCTTAGAGTATTTTAAGAAAAATGGCTACAAAAGCATCCCCTCTTACGGACCGCTGCCTGTTAGCGTTCCCGGTTGTGTAGACGGCTGGTTTATGCTCCACAACCGCTTCGGCAAAATGAAAATGGCAGATATTTTGGCACCAACTATCAACTACGCTGAAAATGGTTTTCCAGTAACAGAATTGATTGCGTATTATCTGCAAGGGGCAGCAGCAAGATTCGGGCATAATCCTAAGTATCCCAATTTTACAGAAACTTACATGCCCGGTGGAAAGCCGTTGCAAAAAGGAGACGTATTCAAAAATCCAGCGCTAGCTAACACACTCCGTCAAATTGCAAAAGGCGGACGCGACGCCTTCTACAAGGGCGCTATTGCACAAACCATTGCCAAGTTTATCCAAGAACAAGGCGGATTCCTAAGCGTAGAAGACCTTGCCTCGCATACTAGCGAGTGGGTAGAGCCTGTTAGTACTAACTACCGCGGCTACGACGTATGGGAACTGCCTCCCAACGGGCAAGGCATTGCTGTGTTGCAAATGCTTAACATCTTAGAAGGATTCGACTTTAGTAAAATTCCCTTTGGCAGCCCCCAACACATCCATTTAGTAGTAGAAGCTAAAAAACTGGTCTATGAAGACCGCGCACGCTACTATGCCGACCCTGCCTTTGCCAAAGTGCCTGTGAAGCAGCTTATTAGCAAAGAATATGCCGCTGAGCGCCGCAAACTCATCAATATGAATCGTGCCAACTATAACTTCCAAGCCGGCGAAGTTTTTGCCCCAGAAACCATTTACCTCACTACTGCCGATAAAGAAGGCAATATGGTGTCCTTTATTCAGAGCAATTATAGAGGCATGGGTAGCGGCATGGTGCCCCCCGGGTTGGGCTTTATGTTGCAAGACCGCGGCGAACTTTTCAGCCTCAACGAACAACACGCCAATGTGTACGCACCCGGGAAACGTCCTTTCCATACCATCATTCCGGCTTTTATTACCAAAGATGGCAAACCGTGGGTAAGTTTTGGCGTGATGGGTGGCGACTACCAACCCATTGGGCATACGCTCATTGTGATGAACCTGATTGACTTTGGCATGAGTTTGCAAGAAGCAGGCGATGCCCCGCGAATAGACCATCTGGGTAGCACCGACCCTACAGGTGCTGAGCCCCGAATGCCGCGCGGCGGACAAATCACACTGGAAAGTGGATTCTCTTATGAAACCATTCGCGAACTAATGCGCATGGGACACCAAGTTGGTTTCGGGTTTGGCGGATACGGCGGCTATCAAGCTATCATGTACGATGCCGAGAAAAAAGTATATTACGGTGCTTCTGAAAGTCGCAAAGATGGACATGCAGCAGGATACTGACCAAAGTAACCACCTATGACCAAGCTCGAATTAGTCAAACAGGCCTACAATCGCCTGCACAACCATATCTACAAGTCTTTTGATAAAATAGTGGCTGCCATGCCCAGCGATAAGTTAGACATGAAACCCTCGCCCGAGAACATGTCTTTTAAACAGATTGCATTGCACGTTTACCAAACTGCCTTGATGGTGGGTAATGCTATTAAAACAGGGCAAATGGACAAAGCCGATACACAACTAATCCCGCTTGTCCCCGAAGAGTTGAATACAGCAGCAAAAATTGTTGCCTATGGCAACCAAGTAAAAGCACAATTAACACAAGTTATAGAGCATATGAGTGAGGCAGATGCCGAAAAACCAATTATCACTACCTTTGGTATTACGATGAATCCGCTGCGCTTGCTTTATGTATTGCAAGAAGAAGCTATTCATCATCGCGGGCAACTAACCATTTGCCTGCGAATGGTAGGCATTAAGCCACCAAGCATCTACGATTACAGCTAAAACGCTTGACAGGTATTTGCCTTTTGCTTATGTTTATGCATGTAAGTAGTTCAGGGAGGAGACAAACCACCTGAGGTGTTAGCTCAAAAAAAAACTTTTTACCCAACTATGGACGCAACTGTTCAGCAAAAAGTAAACATTTGGTTATCAGGAAACTATGACGAGGCAACTAAAGCTGCCATTCGCCAAATGAGCGAAGAAGAGCTTACCGAGTCTTTCTACCGCGACCTTGAATTTGGAACAGGCGGCTTGCGCGGCATTATGGGGGTTGGCTCAAACCGCATGAATAAATATACAGTAGGAGCAGCTACGCAAGGGCTTGCCAATTATCTGAAAAAAACCTTTCCCAACGAGCAAATCAAGGTAGCAGTAGCACACGACAGCCGCAACAACAGCTCTGAGTTTGCTCGCATTGTAGCCGATGTGTTTTCTGCAAATGGCTGTAAAGTTTTCTTTTTTGAGTCGCTGCGTCCTACGCCCGAACTTTCTTTTGCCATTCGCTACTTGGGTTGCCACAGCGGCGTAGTGCTTACTGCTTCTCACAACCCGAAAGAATACAACGGCTACAAAGCCTATTGGACAGATGGTGCACAAGTTACTCCCCCGCACGACAAAAACATTATTGCAGAGGTAAATGCCATTTCATCGGTAGACGACATCAACTTCAATGGCAAACCCGAAAATATTCAGCTCATTGGGGCTGATGTAGATGAAGCCTATCTGAACGAAGTTTTGAAGCTTTCTATTTCCAAAGATGCCATTGCACGCCAACGCGACTTGAAAATTGTGTACTCTTCTATTCACGGCACGGGCATTGTACTGGTTCCCAAAATATTGGAAAAAATGGGCTTTACCAATGTGCACATTGTAGAAGAGCAAGCAACCCCCGACGGCAACTTCCCCACTGTAGTATATCCAAATCCTGAGGAGCACGAAGCCATGAGCTTGGCGCTCGCCAAAGCCAAAGCTATCGATGCAGACATAGTGATGGCAACCGACCCCGACGCCGACCGCGTAGGAATTGGTGTGAAAAATCACAAAGGTGAATGGGTGCTGCTCAATGGCAACCAAACGGGTAGCTTACTGATTGGCTATGTAATTCAGGCATGGAAAAATGCCGGTAAAATTGATGGGCGGCAAATGATTGTCAAAACCATTGTTACCTCCGAACTCATTGACCGCATAGCAGAGGCAAACGGTGTGAAATGCTACAATACGCTGACTGGCTTTAAATACATCGCCCAACTGATTCGCGAAAAGGAAGGCATAGAAACCTTTATAGCTGGCGGTGAAGAAAGCTACGGCTACATGATTGGCGATTTTGTACGCGACAAGGATGCGGTTGCAGCTTGTGCTATGCTGGCAGAGCTTTGCGCCTATGCCAAAGATAAAGGCATGACTCTGTTCGAAATGCTGTTAGACAACTACTTGCAATACGGCTTTTTCTACGAAAGTTTGGTTTCGCTTACCAAAAAGGGCAAAACCGGTGCAGAGGAAATAAAAATGATGATGCAAAACTGGCGCCAAAACCCTCCTAAAACCATTGATGGCAGCCCTGTAATCCGCATGTTAGACTATCTGGCACAAAAAGAATACGACCTTGCTCATGGCACTGAAAAGCCTATCTTGTTAGAAAAAAGCGACGTTTTGCAGTTTTACACTGCCGATGGCTGTAAAATCTCTGCTCGCCCTTCTGGTACAGAACCCAAAATCAAATTTTATTTTAGTGTACACACTCCTTTGCATCACAAATCGGATTTTGATGCAACCGAGCAACAGCTAAAAGACAAAATTGAACGAATCGTAAAAGAGATGAAGCTGTACTAAACCCAACTCAAGCGATTTGATTTTTGAGCATACAATTTTACATGCCGTTACATGTTGCTGTTGTATATGCATGTTGTTCGTATTTTACGAGCAGCCCTTGCTCTTTGCCAACAACGACAAGTAAGTATTTAGTATCAACACACCCAACAACTTGCGTAGCTGTTGGCTTTGTTAGAGATAGCCTTTTTTGTTGATATTTGGCAAAAAAGCAACAGAGATAGAAAAATAGGGTATTTTTCTTGTTTTTTAGGAATATTTTAAACTTTGTAGATAATGAACGGTAAAGAAAAGCATCAAAAAGCTGTTAAATATATTATTATTGTATTTTTTGTAATCGGTGTAATCACAAGAGCAAATCAATTTTTTTATAATAAAAGTTTATGGGTCGATGAAGCAATGCTAGCGTTAAATGTAGTCGAGCGTGACTACAAGCAACTTTTGCAAACGCTAGATTATAACCAAATGGCACCAGTAGGCTTTTTATTAATAAGTAAATTTGTAGGCAGCTTAACAAAATATGCCGATTGGGGACTGCGACTTGTGCCATTTCTAACTGCTCTTGCTTCACTGTATTTGTTTTGGCTACTACTCCGGTATCTTTTACCGGAGAATGCCAACCGATTAGTGCAACTAATTAGTGTAATATTGTTCGCATGCTCTTTCAGGCTAATGTACTTTGCTAGCGAGTTTAAGCAATATAGTAGCGACGTATTCTGGGCTCTACTTGTTCTACTCGTAAGTCTTCGAGCAGACTTACTGCAAAAACCAAAAAGACTAATAACAGCTCTACTGGTTGGTGCTATCGGATTATGGTTTAGTCATCCGCTTATTTTTGTGTTAGCAGGTATTGGAATATACTGGGTTGTAGAGAATTTTTACCAAAACACTTTGACCAACTGGTTCAAAACCATATTGTTAGGCATCGGCTGGCTTTCGAGTTTTCTCATAGAATATTTGTTCATCCTGTCTAAGGACGGGAATGTTGGTTATATGCAACAATATTGGAAAGGGAATTTTTTACCCTTATTTCCAACGAATAGATATGATTTTGAAATATGGCTATACATACCAGAAGAATTATTTTACTATACCATAGGAGTTAGCCATATGAGTTGGCTACTTATGTTTATTGCAATAACTGGAGTCATTACTTTTTGGCATCAGCAGGCGCGTTGGGTAATTGCACTTGTGTTGCCATTTTTAATAGTCATTGCCTCTTCTATGCTGCAATTGTATCCTTACAACAGTAGGCTTCTACTTTTTTTAACACCTTTGGTAGCTATTATTGTGGGTAAGGGTACGTCAGAACTTTTGTATAAACTTCAAAAACCGCTCGGATTGGCTGTGTTGCTCAGTTTTTTGGTGCTCTCTCAACCTATAGCTTTAGGGGTGTTATATATTTTCCGACCTATGGAACGAGAAGAGGTCAAGCCAATACTTCAACACTACCAAGCATACGCAAAGCACAGCGATGTACTCTATGTTTATTACGGTGCCGTTCCCGCTGTAAAATATTATTACATGACGCAGTTTTCTAACTTACCTGGTAAAATTGTTTTTGGCAACTCCGCGCGCCAGAAGATAGTACAAAATTTTTCTACAGAGCTTGAACAAATAAAAACTATAAAGCCTCAGAGAATATGGCTACTTTTTTCACATGTGTTTGAAAAAGAAGACGTACAAAGCCTTGAACTAGTAAGAGCTTTTTGGAAAGAAAAACAAAAAATTTCTACTACTGGTGCTAGTTTGTATTTATTCGAACATAAATAAGCAAGTAGTATGAACCAATTACACTGAACAATTTCATCGCATCATGCTTTTGTGTTTACAGCCATTTTTTATGCTGTATCGTCGAAACATCGAATTTGTTGTTACAGGAAAATTATTTTTTCAGCAAGGCAAATACATAAAACATTTCCCGGGCAATTAGGCGGCAGGTAGCATCGTAGGCAGTCGATTCTTGCGGAGTACCATCCGACTTTTTAGGGTCTTCATACCCATGATAGATGCGGGCAGTTGCACCACGTACAATAGGGCAAGCCTCGTCGGCTTGTGAGCAAACCAGAATAGCAGCGAAATCTTGCTGCGGATTGGTAGCATCGTAGTACGCTTTGGAGAACAATTGCAAAGGAGGATGCCCTTGTACAAAACTAAGGGCATAAATCGGATTGGTAGAGCTGATACTTCCGTTTTCAACTATTTGAAAACCAGCGCGCTGTAAAGCTGCTATGGTGCGAGGATTGCAAGCGGTTACTTCTGTTCCGCCAGAAAAAGTTTCCAATGCAATACCATAATACACGCCTGCTACTTTTGCCCACACTTGACCAAATTGGCTTCGACGTGAGTTGTGTGTACAAATAAATGTAAGTCGGATATTTTGGTGGGCATCTATTTTAGCTTGTATGTAGTCGGCAATTTGTTGCAGGTTTTTTTTGCGTTCCTCGTCAATTTGGTTGAATTCAGCTTCAATAGTTTTACAGTATTCCTGTAAGGCTGGCAGTAATGGTTGGGCAAAAGTAGATGTGATCATGGTCAGCGCAATCAAAAGGCTTAATAAGATGGTTTGCATGGCTAACAGGTACAATGAAAAGAGGTAATAGTTTGGTTGAAGAATCGTTCAAAACACTGTTGGACTTCCTGCCATTTTTCCATATTAAGGCAGTAATTGATGTGCAACCCACAAACCTCTCCCCTGATAAGTCCGGCTTGTTTTAACTCTTGCAAGTGTTGGCTAACAGTAGAGCGGCTCAACGGTAATTCTTCGGCAATATCGCCTGAAATACACTGTTTTTTTTCTGCTAACAAGCCAATAATAGCCACTCGTGCCGGATGGGAGAGCAGGCGGGCATATTGTGCAACTGTCTGCAAATCGGTAGAAAATGCTTCGGTTTTAGCTTGCATTTTTATTTCGTATGTTGCAAACATACGAAATAAGTAGGAGTAGCATCTTTGCTTAACCAAAACTTAATTTTTCACTACTTCTTCGTCGTATGGGATAACGGCTGTAATGCGGCAGCCATTGCCCGGGGCAGTTTCGATGTGGAGATGTCCATTAAGTAGGCGTGCTCGTTGGGCAATGTTAGCAAGTCCTTGTCCGCGTCCAATCGTCTCTGGGTCAAAGCCTTTGCCGTTGTCTTCAATAATAAGTTCTAAGTTGCCGTCCTCATCGCGCAATTCTAAATATAGGTGTTGTGCTTGGCTGTATTTCAATGCGTTATTAAAGGCTTCTTGGGCAATTCGGAAGATGCAGGTTTCTACGGTGGCATCGTAGCGGGAGTTGCCAATAAAAATGCGACGTTCTACTTCTATGTTGGCATTCTGCTCTGTGTTTAGGCATAAAAATTCAAGTGCTTCTGTTAGTCCAAAGTCGTGCAATACGCTGGGCATCAGGTTGCGCGAGATGCGGCGGATTTCTTGTTGTACTTGTGCAATTCCTTCGGTAATAGTTTGCAAATTGCGTTGTTGCTCTTCGGAAAGGGAAGTATTTTTTAGGTAGTCTGCCTGTAGGCGCAAGGCGGTAAGCAATTGCCCTACGCCATCGTGTAAGTCCATGGCAAGCCGTTTTCTTTCTTCTTCTTGCCCTTGTACAATTGCCAGCGAACGGATGCGCTCTTGTTCGCGTTCTTGTTGGCGGAGTTGCTCTTCGATGCGGCGTTTTTCGGTAACGTCTTCGGAAGTAACGAGTACCCCTAAAATTTGCCCACTACTGTCGCGAAGGGGTACCTTATTGCTTTGTAGCCAGAACTTTGCTCCTTGCAAGGTAACGAGCGGTTCCATAACAGCTGCCAAAATTTTTCCCGATAGGGCTTGTTGTAATTCTTGTTGCGATTTTTTAGCCCATTCGGTTGCAATGGGCAAATCTGTAAAGCGCATGCCTATCAGGTCGGAGGGGTTGGCAAAGTTCATGGCTTGTGCAAAGTTGCGGTTGCAACCAATGATTTCCAGTTCACGGTTGAGCATGTAAATCCAACCGGGAATATTGTCAAACAAAAGGTCTAAGGTTGTTTTCCATTTGTCTGCTTGCTCTTCGGCAGCGGAGTAGGCAGAGATATCGGTTGCTGAAATGAGTATGTCGGGAAGCTCGTCGGCACGTGTTACCGGTAGCAAGCGCATAGAAAGCTGCAATAAACGCTGTTTGGCTCCTTGAGTACTTTGCCACACTTCTCCTTGCCAAAATTTTTTTTGTGCAAGTTCGTCTAATATGTTGCTAAAGGTTTGTCCGTGGCGGTATTGTGTGCTAATCAGCTCTGTCCACTTTTTTCCAACAGCATCTGCGGTGCTAATGCCGTAAATTTGTTCGGCGGCAGCATTCCAAAATTCAATAATTAATGTGGCGTTGATAACTATGATAGCTTCATTTGTATTTTGCAGTAGTTGTTGAAGGCGTTGGCATTCGGGCGAAGGTGAGATTGCTCGCATCAGCCCTCTGTAAATCAGAGGTGTGGTGGTGCTTAGGCGCGCGTGCAGGGCAATGTGTCGTACTGTTTTGTCAGGTAATAAAATGCGATATTGTACGGTAAAAGGGGCATGCATGGCAACAGCCTCTTTCAATTTTTGCATCACCTCGGATAGGTCTTGGGGGTGAATAGCATCAAAAAAGTAGTTGCCGGGCAGTACGGCATGGGTTTCTACCGACAAGCCAAATAGCCGGTAGGCTTCTTCTGTCCATCGGATTTTTCGCGTGGTAAAATCTATTTCAATGGCTGCTGCTTCGGCAAGTGCTTGCAGGTCGCGCAAAGTTTGCTCTGCCAATGCCAACTGTTGCCGTAGGCGGGCAAGCTCTTGTTCACGCTGGTTCATTTGATTGGCTTACTGATTAGGACGAGCAATCCAAGCTCCCGGTACGATTGACAGTAATGCTTCGCGCTTACTTTTTGCTTCCGACTCGCTCAAACCACTGATGGCAATCCGATAGGTGTTGCGTTCGCTGTTGTAGATTACTTCTGTTTGTATGCCTTTTTGGGCTAATTCTTTTTGCATTTTTTCTGCTGCCGATTTTTTGGCAAGGCTGCCTAATACAACCATATATCCCTCCTGAGAAGGGGCTGTATTGGTTTGAGTTATTTGAGGCAATGCCGGAGCAGCAGGCTCGGCAGTGGTAATATCAGGGCTGTTCTCGGGGTTGTCTGTTGGCTCATCGGGTTGTGTAACTGCTGTGCCTTCCTGCTGAGGTAGTTCGGTAATAATTGGCTCTTCCTGTTGGTTGTTGCCACTTATCCAGTCCCGAAATTGCAACTGTGCAGTTTCATCTACCATCAAATAAATTAAAAACACAAACAACATTACCAGCGGAATCATGGCTAACCACCATATTTTGTCGGCGGCAGCATAGCTTGGCTTTTCACTTACTGGGGCAGCTTTTGGGGATGTTGTTTGTGATGTAGCAGAGGTTTCTTTGGCAGTGGCTTTTGGTACAGGCTCGTCTTTTACAGGCTTGGCTTTGGGCGGCTCTTGGGGCTGTAAAGGAGCGGCAGCAAGTTTGGGCAAGCCATAGCTGCTGTTCAACAAGTTATGGTCGGTATTGTTTTCAATGAATAGTTTGCCTGCTGCATCGCGCTTGAGCGAACCTACGCCAAAAATTTCATAGAAGCCATAGCGGTTAATTTGCTCGTGTACATGGTTGATGTAAGCCTTTAATTGAGCATCAAACGATTCATAATCAATTTGTTCGGCTTTAATAATGTGGTTTTGGAAAACATTGGCTTGGTCTTCCTGTTCGGTATCGTCCAGTGTTACCTGTTTGCGCGGCGGTAAAATCACACCTTGTTCTTTGAGGATTTGAGTGGTGATGTGATGGGCAGAGAAAGTGCCCAATTGAGGTACAGTCAGCCGATTGGTTTCGCTCAGTAGCCGACGAATATAATAGTCCATTTTCATGGCAGCAAACAACAAACAATACCGATTTTGTTTCAAATTAAGCTAATTGGCGTTTAAAAAGCAATTCCAACTCCACCCAGTACGGTTAGCTGGCGCACCTCGTAGTTTAGGAAACGTTGGTAGCGTTGCGAGAACAGATTGTAGCCCGTCAAAAAAGCAGAAAATCTGTTGTTGAAAAAGTAGTCTATTTGTAAGTTTAGGTCAAATACAGGTTGTAAAGCAATAAGAGCGCCTGTTCTTGGGCTGAATGCTCTGATGCCTGCTAAGTGATATAGTTCGGAGCTCAGGCGTATTTTGTTGTCTATCAGGTAAGAGGTGTTGAAACCGGCTGTGAACAAAGGGCGGTGCCAAGGGCGTGCCAAATCTTTTGTGTTGTAGCCAAAAAAGGCAGTTCGCCCCGTAATTTTAAAGCCGTTTGCTGCATAGCTAATCTCTCCACTGACTTGCAAAAC
Organism: Bernardetiaceae bacterium; assembly: GCA_025056255.1. Taxonomy (GTDB): domain Bacteria; phylum Bacteroidota; class Bacteroidia; order Cytophagales; family Thermoflexibacteraceae; genus Rhodoflexus. The sequence continues at coordinate 41,639 of JANWVT010000006.1, forward strand.
GGGCACTTTACTCCTGTCGTACAAGATGTTGAATTTGCTTGAGTCGGCAGCAGCATTGGCAAAAAAATGCAGGTTGCCATAAACGCCGTAGCTGCTTTTTAGGCGAAAACCAATTGCTGACCCAACGTTGCCTTGCAAACCTGTTGCCACTTCCCACAGTTGATTGGTGTGTGCTAAGGCTATGTTAGCAGCCAGAAAAGGATTTTCTTCTGCCATGCTGCGAAACGTTTGGCGGATAGTATTGCCTTCTAAGGAAGCAAAGGCACTGAGCCTATCTTCTATCAAGTTTACTGAGGCATGCAAAGCTGGGTATAACCTGATTTTGGGCTGATTGGTAAGTGAGTCGCCGTCTGCTGCCATGCGTATACCAGCTTTGAAGGTGAGTTTTTCCTGTCGTTGTTCGTACAGAGGAGTAATAACAAGCAGATTGCGCGTTTGTCTGCCTGCCTGGTCGCGCCGATTGGTGAGGTCTAATCCAAAATCGGTGGTGATGCTGGCAGACTCGTTGAGTTTGAGCGCCATGTTCCCAGTCCATTGAAAGGCTATCTCTTGAGCTTTGTAGCGGTCTGCAAAAAAGTAAAAGCCTGCTTCACTTTTGTAGTGTAAATTGGTGTAGGGGTTAATATTTTCATAGCCAGCCTTGATTTCGGCAAGTGAAAAATGTTGACGAATGTTTTCACGCTGCACCAAATTGCTTATTAAAGGGCTGTAGCCGTAGAAGTGCAGTCCGTCGCGGCGGTAGGTAGCCTTGCTGTAAATTTTGGCGTTGTCTAAAAATTTTACTATTTCCCCAGAAATTTTATTCAAACTGCTGCCTGAATTTTTGCCGTCTTTTGGACCTGTCTGCGAAGAGAAGTGTAATCCGTGCACGTGGTATTGCCAAGTTGCCTCTTGGGAAGAGCTAAGAAACAGTTCTGCATAGGGCGAAGTATAGTTGCCAAACCCCGCTTTGGCAAAGTTGCGGAAAGTACTTTCTTCTTGGCTTTGTTTTTTAGGCTGACGCATAGGTAGCATCTTTACCGACAGCAAAGGCAATGCGTAGTTGAAACGCGGCAAGTGATACTGCTGCGGTATGTTGCTTTCGGGCAACTCGATGCGCGGCATTCGCTCAAACTGGCGTGCTGCCTTAGAAAGTCGCAACACACGCTCTTTTTCTATGTCAAACTTGCCTTCATCTAATTTTTGTGCCCAAAGTGGCAGAGGCAAGGCAAACAATATCATCAATATTTTTCTCATGGCATCAAGCATTTTTTGAATAGACAGCGAGGCGAGTTGCATTTATGAGATTGTCCGACTCACTGAAGTTGGTTTAGGCGCTTAAGTGCACGTTGCTTAACAGCTTCGTCGGTGGCGTTGGCTACTATAGAGTTGAGGGTAGCTCGTGCTTGAAACAGATTGTTCAGGTCGATATAGTTTTCAGCGATGAGCAAAAAGGCTTCATAGACCCACTCCGGATGATGGTCGAAGCGGTTGCGCACTTGAATCAACTCGTTAGTGGAAGCATTGTAGTTTTTTTGCAAACGCAGGGTTTCTCCCAGTCGGAACTGAGCTTCTGCACCGTTTGCGTCGGTATAGCTATTTGCTACTTGGCGAAACTGTGTCAATGCTTGTTCAAATTGAGCTCGTTCGAGCATAATTTTACCCAAATGTAGTTCTGCTACGCCGCGTGCACCACCTACGGTAAGGTTGCGGGCGATTACTTCTTTGCAAAAATTTTCTGCTTGGTTAAGCTGCCCTAACTGAAAGGAAGTGCGGATAAGCCCTGCCATTACGCGCGCTAAGTTGCGGTTGTCGGTTGCTTGGCTCAGTAAGCTGCTGTAGCGGTTAAAGGCAGCCTGTACTTCGCCCAGTTCCAGCTCAAGTTCTGCGGCGCGCAGCCCTGCCCGAAGCGCATTGCTGCCCTGTACAAGGCTGTATTGCCGGATGGCATTGCGTTTTTCTCCTATTTCATCCATAGAGAAAGCCAGCATAAAACGTGCCTCATCGGAAAAGCGAGATGCTGGGTAGCTGCTGATAAAATCGTTGAGGGTGCGCACAGCTAGGGTATAGTTGCCATTGTCGTATGGTGCGCGTGCACGGTTAAAGGCTACTTGTATGGCTGCTTCGCTGTTGGGATTGTTGCGGCTGAAAGTTTGTAGGTAGCGCTCTAAGTCGCTTATCTGTTCTCCGCGGGCATCCAACTCTTGCAAAGATTGGATTGCCTCACTGGCTACTGGGTGGGTTGGAAAGCGGTCTAAAATAGCTTTGTAGTCGGCTATGGCGGCGCTGTTTTGCCCCAAGATGCTTTGTGCAAGCCCTCGTTTGAGCAATGCATCAGGAATCAGTTCGCTGTTAGGATGTTCGTTGATGAGTTGAGAATAGGTGCTGACCGCTAAATCTTTGCGGTTGGCTTCATATTGCAGCGTTGCTTTTAGGAAGGCGGCAGCGGCTGCCATGCGAGAGTTGCGATTGGCAATCAGTCGGTCTAATAGGCCAATAGCCTCATCGGGGCGCTGCAGCCCCACATAACTTTGTGCTATTTGGTAGTAAATGTAGTCTGTGTCGGCGCTTGCCTCAGAAAGAGCTTGGTTGTATAAAATGATGGCGCCATTGAAGTCGCGGGCAATGTAGCGGCAGTCGCCTATTCGGGTTTGCACATCAGCGCGATTTTTTCGAATATTTAAGTTCAGAAATTGACGAAACAATTGCTCTGCTTGTGGGTAGTCTTCTTGATTGAACGCAAGGTATGCCCGTGCATAAACAGCATCAGGAAATTCTTTGGCAGTAGCCGGTACACGGTTGTAGGCAATTGCTGCCGAGTCGAGTTTTTCTTGCCGAACTAAGCTCTCCCCTAGCCAAAAATGGGCGGCATGAGTTAGGTCGGGGTTAACTGGGCGGCGCAGCGACTTGTGCAGCGCAGCTACTGCTTGCGCAAATTTTTCTTCGTTATATAGTACAGCCGCATAATTAAACGCGATTTGCTGATAAGCTGCTTGTAGGCGTGGGTTTGGGTTGCGCAATTGTTCAATATAGCGCAGGGCGCCTGCATAGTTCCCACCATTAATATATGCCTCGCTTTTGAGATAGCTAATTTCTTCAATGTATTCACCTTGCGGAAACTGTTGCTCATAAAAAGTGGCTTGTTCAATAGCTTCGCCAAAGTTTTTTAGTTCAAAACTCACTTTCACTAAGTTGTAAGCACTTAGCTCGCGCAGTCGGCGGTCGAGCGTGAGCTCGCGGGCACGCTTCAATGCATTAGCAGCCAACTGGAGTTGTTTTAAATCGATGTAGTTGAGAGCCATTTGGTAGGCAGCCATTTGAGCCAGCGAGTCGCTGCCCTCTGCTACTTTGCTGAATGCTTGGATGGCTTTTTGCGGCTGTTTGTTGAGTGCATAGCAGTGTGCTAGCCTGTAATGCATGGCTCGGTTGGTATTTTGCTTGCTAACAATGGTTTCGAGGAGGGGCAGTGCGCGGTCGCAACGGTTGATGGCATAGTAGCTGTCGGCAAGAGGAGCTTCTAACTGAGGCAAGACAGATTTGCCTTGTCGTTCTAATTGTTCGGCAAACCCTACGGCGCGATTGTATTCCCGACGCAAATAGTAAATACTGAAAATCAACGAGTTGGCTTCGTTTTCATAGCGACTATCAGCAGTGGCGCGCCCTAAGTCGTTCAGGGCTTCTTCATAGCGTTTTTCTTGGAAAGCTATGTACCCAGCATAATAGCTTGCTGCCGGTGCATAGCTGCTGTTGCCGCTTTTCAGACGGTTGAAAATGCCTTGTGCAAGTTGATACTTTTGCTCAGCAAAGTAGCTGTAAGCTAATTTGAAAGCAATTTCAGCCTCTTCCTCCGACTTGCCCGAAGGGCGATACACACGCTCTAAGTGTTGATATGCTTCGGTGTAAATACCTTGGTCGTAATACTGCAAACCAATGGTTCGGTAAACGTTGCGCGCCATCTGATGGGTAGAGTGGTTGCGAACAAAGTTTTCCAGCATGAGGTTGAAATCGGGGCTTTGCTCTTTCATGGCACACATCAAGGCGTAGTATTCTGCCTCTACCTGACGTTCGTCTTGCAAGTTCAAACGGATATAGGCTTCAAATTGCTGCCGCGCAGAGGCATAGTGTCCACGCTCGTATAATTCTATACCTTTGTTAAACAGTAAGCCCGGCTGGGTAAAGTAGAGGGTAGTTTGGGCAGAGGCTTGTAGGCAAATACCCATTAGCAGTAATCTGCATATTGTCTGTTTCAAATGCATGATTCATAAATTTTGGTTTGTACATATGTGGCTGTATGCCATGCTAAACAGCTCGCTTAAGAGCAGTTGAACGAAGTAAACTTGTGCCTACTGAAAATTACTTCGGATGTGTGTCGGGAATGTTTCTGCACAATGAGTAGACAAAAATTGAGCAAAACTAAGAAAAGTTGCTATTTTTAAGCGAGTTTTTACAAGCACTCATCAAACAGCATGTCATACGAGGCAAAAGGCAAACTGGTTGTTATTTACAATACGCAGCAAGTAACTGAAAAATTTCGCAAACGCGAGTTTGTAGTAGAGTTACTCAGTGGTGCTTACAGTGAGTTTGTCAAATTTCAACTTACCCAAGAAAAGTGTAATTTGTTAGATGGCTTATCAGTGGGCGACGAAGTCAAAGTGAGCTTTACTTTGCGCGGCAGACCTTACACTAAAGACGGCACTACTACCTATTTCACCAACTTAGAAGCATGGCGTATAGAGGCAATAACGCCTGCTAATGCTGGCAACACAGCCCTGCCGCCCGAACAAGCATCAGGATTCCAACTAACGGAAGGTGACAACGATGAACTGCCCTTCTAATAAAATTCAACCGACTTGGCATTGCCAGTGGAACAGCTGTCGGCTATATGGAAATGAGCAAAGGCTGCAATTTGCTGCCGCAGTGATACGCTGGGCGAAAGAAAATGCGCTTTAGAGCATGAGCATGTCGAGGTTTTGCAGGGGCAAACATGATGAATAAAATTTCAGTATGAGTAGCTGACAAACAACCTTGCTACATTGTGAGTACAAGAATAATGGTGAATCTACTTGCATAAATATGAATTTGGCGAAACGAACCTTACCAAACCTCAGTTAACTACTTAATTTGCTCTTTTATTCTGGCTTTTATCTCATTAAAATTAACGGTTACCCATGCATCTTTTTGAAGTTTATCCGCTTTACAAAATTGCACCGGTTCGCGCATCAGGTTCTTATCTTTGGGACGAGGCAGGCAATCAATATTTAGATTTGTACGGTGGGCATGCTGTTATTTCAATTGGTCATACACATCCGCACTATGTGAAGCGCATTAGCGAGCAGCTTAGTCGGATTGGCTTTTATTCCAACTCAGTTATCAACCCAGTGCAGGAAGCCCTTGCCCAAAAACTGGGCGAGATGTGTGGGCATCCTAATTTCTCACTTTTTATGTGCAATTCGGGGGCAGAAGCCAACGAAAATGCCCTTAAATTAGCTTCCTTTTACAACGGACGCACCAAAATTGTGGTGTTGAAAGGCTCCTTTCACGGGCGCACTTCAGGCGTAGTGGCTGCTACCGACAACCCTGCTATTGTTGCGCCTATCAACTTCAATCAACATGTGGTTTTCGTGCCGCACAACGACATTGCTGCCTTAGAAGCAGCCGTAGATGACCAAACCTGCGCGGTGATGATTGAGGGAATACAGGGCGTTGGCGGTGTACACGTGGCAAGTGATGCGTTTTGGCAAGCTGCCCGCCGCTTGTGCAACCAACACAACGCTGTACTTATTTCCGATAGCGTGCAGTGTGGCTATGGGCGCTCTGGTAAGTTTTTCTCGCACCAGTTTAGCGGCGTAGAACCCGACCTGATTGCTGTTGCCAAAGGCATGGGAAACGGTTTCCCCGTAGCAGGGCTGCTGATTCACCCTAAGTTTAAACCTAAACACGGCATGCTGGGTACTACTTTTGGTGGCAATCACTTAGCCTGTGCAGCAGCCTTAGCTGTTTTGGAAGTGATGGAAGCAGAAAATCTGATTGACAACGCCGCCCAAATGGGCAACTATCTCAAAAATGCACTTAGCCAAATACCAGGAGTGGCAACTGTTCGTGGCAGAGGGCTCATGCTTGGGCTGGTATTGGAAATACCTTGCAATCCTATCCGCGACGAGTTGCTCTATGAGCACCGCATTTTTACGGGGTCTTCTTCCGATAAGTTTACGATGCGTCTACTCCCTGCACTTAACTTAACCAAACAAGATGCAGACTTATTTTTAGAAAAATTCAGTTTAGTGATGCAAAAGCACTTAGCAGCTGTTGCAAGTAACCAGTAGTAAAGATAGCATTTACTGAGCTACCAAGACCCGATAGGTTTTTAGAACCTTCGGGTTTTGGCTTTTTTTTTACGACATGTAGCAAGCAAAGCGGCACAAAATGGTAAGTAATTTTAGAATGTACAGGCGCCTGTTCTTTTGCTTTGGTTGAAAGTTGGTTGTGTGCTTGTTGTGTTGAATGTTATATTTAGGTAGGCACCCCCAAAACTGATATTCTACAAATGAGTCCCCAAGCCCTACGGCTGGACTGGTAGGTGATGCATTACGACGTAAAGCGTGCCAGATGCAATTGGCTGCTGCGTTTGCACCATAACTTTCCTATTGGCGTTTTGCATCTTTATGATTTGAGCAGAAAGTAAGAGGTGTCGGCAACAGCAGATGAGGACAACGATTTTCACAATGCTTGTAGCATTAGATGTGCCTACGAGGCTTGCGATACTTCGTAAAAACCTCTATGCTACAAACTACCTTTTCCTCATTGATTTTGGGTAAAAGGTTGCTGCAATAGCAGTTTTTGAAGAGCACAAATGATACGCTTAAGTATTTGCCATAACTTACATGCCGCCGTTGCAGTGCAACGGCACACAATATGCTTTTTCACTTTTGGGCTTGCTACCTACCAGTAAGTGGCTACTGAGCCGATTCTACATAGGTTGCCAGAGCAAGCATGGCTTGCATTTTTTGCCCCTATGCGTTTTGTGTAGATTTTTGGATTAATTTCGCCAAGTTACAAATTCTCTTGTTTATGATTACGCTGGGCGAAAAAGAATACTTTCCGGGCATTGGTGCTATTCCCTATGAAGGACCTGAATCCGATAATCCATTAGCCTTTAAATACTACGATGCCAACCGCGTAGTAGCAGGCAAAACGCTGAAAGAGCATTTGCGTTTTGCAGTTGCCTACTGGCACTCCTTCTGTGGCACAGGCACAGACCCTTTTGGCGGAGCAACCAAAGATTTTCCTTGGGCAACTGCCACAGACCCTATTGCGCGCGCCAAAGAAAAAATGGACGCCGCTTTTGAATTTATCACCAAATTAGGAGTTGGGTTTTATTGTTTTCATGACTTTGACATAGTGGATGAAGGGGCTTCCATTGCTGAAAGTGAACGCCGGATGCGCATTATGACCGACTACGCCAAAGAAAAACAGAAAGCTTCGGGCGTGCAATTGCTTTGGAATACTGCTAACTTGTTTAGCCATCGGCGCTACATGAACGGTGCTGCCACCAATCCGGATTTCAGCGTAGTGGCGTACGCCGGTGCACAGGTGAAAAACGCTCTGGATGTTTGTATTGAACTGGGCGGAGCAGGCTATACCTTCTGGGGCGGACGCGAAGGCTACCTCAGCTTGCACAATACCGATATGAAGCGCGAACTGGCTCACATGGGGCGTTTCTTGACTATGGCGCGCGACTATGCCCGCAAGCAGGGCTTTAAAGGCTACTTCTACATAGAACCCAAACCTGCTGAACCCAGTAAACACCAGTACGACTTTGATGCAGCTACTTGCATCGGGTTCCTGCGCGAATATGGTTTGCAAGACGATTTCCGCCTCAATCTGGAAACCAACCATGCTACCCTGGCAGGGCATAGCTTTCAGCACGAGCTGCGCGTAGCTGCCGATGCGGGTATGTTTGCCAGCATAGATGCTAACCGCGGCGACTACCAAAACGGTTGGGATACCGACCAATTCCCCGCTGACTTGTTTGAACTGACCGAAGCCATGCTCATTATTTTGGAAGCTGGCGGCTTTACAAGCGGCGGCATTAACTTTGATGCCAAAACGCGTCGCAATTCAACCGATTTGGAAGATTTGTTTATCGCCCACATTGGCGGCATGGATGCCTTTGCCCGTGCACTGATGATAGCTCACCATATTTTGGAAAAATCACCTTACTTGCAAATGCGCCGCAACCGATATGCAAGTTTTGACAGCGGCAACGGTGCTGCTTTTGAACAAGGCAAACTCACCCTTGAAGACCTTCACCGCATCGCTTGGGAAAGTCCTGAGCCCAAGCTCATCAGCGGCAAACAAGAGTTGTACGAAAATATCATCAATCAATACATCAAGTAGGAGGCAGCAAGTAGACAAATGCAGACACGCGCCCTTCCAATTGGGCAGTTGCTTATGCGTTAGGGATTGGAAGGGCAAACCCAAAGGGTTTGGTGCGAAGCACCGAAGCGCAGCGTAGCCCTGAAAAGCCCGACTTTTTGCCCTTTGAGCAAAGCGAAAAGGCAAAAAGGAACGCCCTAAAAAGTTTTTAAAATAAATTTTTGATGCATCCTAAAAAGTAAAAACACATGCAAAGTTGGCTTGACATTCCACAAAACTCTGATTTTTCCATTTACAATTTGCCCTACGGCATTTTTTCCTATGGTAAAAAAAAGCCGCGCGCCGGAGTTGCCATTGGCAATTTTATCATAGACCTGAAAAGAGCTTACAAAAAAGGCTTGTTGGAGGGTATCAAAATCCCGAAGAAAATTTTTGATGCCCCGGTGTTGAACGACTATATCCGCTTGGGTAAGTCGGTGCATCGCGCTGTGCGTGAGCGCTTGCAGGAACAGTTGCAAGACCCAACAAGCCTGCTGTTTCGCTATCAGCATAAGTTGCTGGTGCCAATGGAAGACGCCACTATGCACCTACCTGTTGCCATTGGCGACTACACCGATTTTTACAGCAGCGAAGAACATGCCACCAACGTAGGCAAAATGTTTCGTGGCGAAGCCAACGCTCTAATGCCCAACTGGAAACATCTGCCCGTAGCCTACCATGGCAGGGCTTCGTCCATTGTTGTATCTGGCACGCCTATCCGCCGCCCTATGGGACAGTATCGCCCTAACGACAACGAACCGCCCGTTTTTGGTCCTTCTCAGATGGTGGATTTTGAGCTGGAAGTAGCTTTTATCATTAGCCGCGACACCGAACTGGGCGAGCGCATCCCTGCCAACCACGCCGAAGACTATATTTTTGGGTTGGTGCTGTTTAACGATTGGTCAGCCCGCGACTTGCAAAAATGGGAGTATGTTCCCTTAGGTCCTTTTTTGGGTAAAAATTTTGGTTCGTCCATGTCACCATGGATTGTAACGCTGGATGCACTGGAGCCTTTCCGCACACAAGGACCGGTTCAAAATCCGCCTGTACTGCCTTATTTGCAAACCGAAGGAGCACATGCGTTTGATATTCATTTGGAAGTGGCTATTATTCCACAAGCTACCACTCAGGAAACAGTTGTTTGCCGTTCTAATTTCAAATATTTGTATTGGAACATGGCACAGCAACTGGCGCATCATACGGTAAACGGTTGCAACGTGCGGGTGGGCGATGTAATGGCTTCGGGAACTATCAGCGGTCCTGCACCCGACTCTTTTGGCTCTATGCTGGAATTGACTTGGAATGGGAAAAATCCAATACTGCTTCAAGACGGAAGTGTTCGGACTGCTATTAATGATTACGATGAAGTGGTGATGCGTGGCTACTGCCAAAAAGACTATATGCGAGTAGGCTTTGGCGAAGTGCGCACTCTTTTGCTACCTGCAGAATAGGTTTCACTTAATGTTTTCGCAAAAGAATTCACCTGTTGCAATGGTTTGTTCAACCAGTGATGAAACTTTAAACTTTTGAATAAACTCATTGTCATGGTGAAAATCTACATTGCGAAGCCTTTTGACCGACGCACGGAATTCCTTGCTAATTTTCAAATGATGTGCGTCGGTATGATGCTGTAACAGTTTGTATATTTCATTCAATCCTGAAACAGTTAGTTTCAGGTCTAAGAAAAAGCTTTCGAATTCAGGGTTTAGTTTTTTCCAAGAGTCTATTTTTTTTAAATATTCTTGGCTCATAGCATCATAGCGGCGGGATTTGGTGGCAAATTCAGATTTTGCCAGTTCTGCTTCCAATGCTAAAAAGACTTTTTTATATTTGATAGACACATCTGAGAGTTCCATTTCAGCAGCTTTGCGTTTGACTATTCGCATGGTTGCTACAGAAAATATATCCTTGGCAGCTGGAAAGGCTTCCATTAGTGTGTTTGGTTTAATTTTCTTGTCAGACAAAATACCGACAACGGTTTGATAGTGATGCTGGTATTGCATTAAGGAGTTATATGTGATGGTGCTGTCTGTTAGCTGTTTGTACAGAGTAGATGCTGCTTCTAATTCTAATGACAGCTTTTGTGCACTTTGCTTGTCGATACCTGCCTTTTCTAAGGCAATTACTACATCTGTGGCTTTTTGTCCTCGTCCTTCTAGTGTTAGTATGGATAACAACAGCAACAGATAGGTTAGGTGTAATAGCCTGTCCATTTATGCGTTATCTTACATGCCAAGTTAAGAGAAAATTGGAAATTTGCGGCAAACATTTTGCAATAATTTTAAGCCGAATAATCTGTTATATGCGTAAATATTTTTTACTAAATGCTTTCTACTTCCTGTTGCCTATTTGGGGCATACATGCCCAGGCAGGCGATGAACCCTCAGCGCTGGAATATTTCGCAAAAGCAGAAAAGTTGAGAACCAGTAAGCGGTTTATTGAAGCCCTTGAAATGTATGACAGAGCCATTAGCTTAGAAAATGAAAACTTTAAATATTATCACTCCAAAGCCCTTTGCTATTATGGACTAAAAGATTTGCCCGGCACCATTCAAGTAATGGAAAAATGTTTGCAACTGAAAAAAGACTTTGTACCTGGGCTACTTCTTTTAGCACAATGCTACAAATTGTCACAAAAAAACAACGAATATATTATTGCCTTAGACAATGCTTTTAAATATGAAACCGACCTGTCTAAAAAGGTAGATTACAAGACCAATATTGTGATTGCCTTGTTGCGCAACAAAGAATATGCACGTGCCAAGCCACATGTTTTGCAAGCGCGCTCACTTTCTCCTAGTGACATTAATTTGATGTATTTTGAAGGAAAAATTTACAATGAGTTGAATGATTTTAAAGCAGCCAAAGAAATACTCAGCAAACTAATCAGTACATTAAACGAAAAAGACCCTAAAGTTGCAGCCAAATATTATTACGAAATAGGTTATGCCTGTTACAAATTAGGTCAGTTTGAACTTGCGTTCGACTACTGGAAAAATGCTGAACACGGCAATTTTAAAAACTTAGTTGCCCGTTACAATCCTCGTACGTATTTGGCAGCAGCACTTTGTTACTCCAAGATGTACGAATTTGGCAAGGCGCGTGAAAACTTAGAGATTGCGCTTAAAATTCAGCCTAACCTTACGCCTGCCTATGTGTTGCAAGCAGAAATAGCCAAAAAAGAACTCAAGCAAGATGCCGTTATCAGCGCTTACCAGCAAGCACTTGTTAACGAAATTGAACCTGCTAAAAAGGGAGAGATATGCAAGGCGCTTGCTCAGGCGCTGATGGAGTCGCAGCGTTTTACTGATGTGGTCAACATTACCTCGCAAGGGTTGAAATACACCCCCGGCGACTATCAGATGCTGTTTCTGCAAGCCATGGCGTACTATCGTGCTAAGCAGTACGTAGAGTCGCTTAAAGTATTGGAAATCATTTTAGGAAATCAGAGCTTAGATGCAGAAAGTCGCGCGTTGGTTCACTTTGCTATGGCAACCATTTATCGCCTCATGAATCAGCCCGACAAAGCAAAGGCAGCTTATAAAAAAGCTGAAGTAGGCAGCTTTGCCCGCACAGTTCAGTTGGAAATGGCTGATATGGAGGGCACACTGAAAGCCCCTGATTTTGTAGCAGACGACATTCCGTTGCCTGAAACGCAGTAGGTAATTGGCAACTGCGCCATTTAATTAGGCGTGTAAAGAACTTGTGGGCTCATTTTTGGACTTATTGCAAACTTTCTGGTTTGCTATCTTCTTCTTGCATAATTGCCTCTAATTCTTTGTTGGGTGTTTGGGAGGTTTTTCGTTCTAAACTTGTTAATGCGCGATTTTTCAGGATGTTGATGGCTTCAAAAATGGCAGCCCTGAACGAACTTTCATCGGCAATGCCCTTGCCAGCAATGTCGTAAGCTGTTCCATGGTCGGGTGAGGTGCGGACTATGGGCAGTCCAGCAGTAAAATTGACTCCATACTCAAATGCCAACATTTTAAAAGGAATCAGCCCTTGGTCGTGATACATAGCAAGAACAGCGTCAAACTGCCGATATTGATGCTTGCCAAAAAAGCCATCAGCTGGATAAGGACCGAAGACTAATGCTCCTTTGTCGCGAAATGTTTCTACTGCAGGCATAATGATGGTGCTGTCTTCTTCCCCCAGCAAGCCATTTTCGCCTGCATGCGGGTTTAGCCCCAGCACGGCAATGCGTGGTTTGCGAATAGCAAAGTCTTTTTGAAGCGATTGCAGCAATACGTCAATTTTGCCAATCACTTTGTCGCGTGTCAGTATTGGCGATACCTGACTGAGTGGCACATGCCCTGTTACAGTACCAATGCGTAGCTCTTCGGCTATCATGAGCATTAGGTAGTTGTCGGTTTGGAATGCTTCGGCGTAGTATTCGGTATGCCCGGGATAAGGGAAGTCTTCGCTCTGGATGTTGTATTTGTTGATAGGAGCTGTTACAATGGCATCAATGCGATTGTTTTTTAGGTCTTCGGTAGAGGTTTGCAGAGCAATACGAGCGGCTATACCGGCTTGCTGTGTTACTTGACCGGGGACTGGCTCATGGCTATCGTCCCAACAGGCAATTAAGTTAATTTTTTTATCGGTGAAGGGTTGGTCGGGTTGTATGATTTGATAGCTGAACTGCTCGATATTGAGTAATTTGCGATACCGTGCTAATACTTTGTGCGAACCGTATAGCACCGGAGTGAAGAGTTTGCAAATGCGGCTGTCTTGTAGGGTTTTCATTACCACTTCCGGTCCGATGCCGTTGTAGTCGCCTAAGGTAATGCCTATTATGGGTAGTTTGGGCGTATCTTCCATGTTCATTTGAAAATACTAATACCAGTTTTGTTTAGTTGAAACAGCTTTTTAATTCACTCAAACTGCATTGGCGAGACCGAAAAAGGCTTTTACAAAATGATACAACAACCTGACGCCGTAACCAGTTCCCTGAGGACCGCGGTAATGGCGAGCAGATTTAAGGAAAGCTGTTCCGGCAATATCTAAATGTATCCAGTCGTAGGCAACGAAGTGTTGTAGGAATTTTCCGGCTGTAATGGCGCCTGCTTCGGCAGGTCCTACATTTTTAATATCTGCAATCTCGGATTGGATGAGTTCGTCGTAGTCGTCCCAGAGGGGCAACTCTACAATGCGCTCGTAGGTTTGTTGCGCGGCTGCTGTGAGGCATCGTTTGATTTCATCTGGTGCAGTACCCATCATTACGCAAGCTTCATGTCCAACGGCACGCAGCGCGGCGCCTGTTAGTGTTGCTACATCTACTACCAAAATGGGGTCGTATTGCTGTGCATAAATCAGCGCATCAGCCAAAATTAAGCGACCTTCTGCATCGGTATTGAGCACTTCAACGGTTTTGCCATTGGGATAAGTAATTACATCGCCCGGCACATAAGCTTGCGGCGAAATGCGATTGTCGGTAGATGGAATGAGTCCTACCACATAAACGGGTAGTTGGTTGGCGGCTATGGCTGCCATAGTGCCAATTACTGCGGCGGCTCCTCCCATGTCGCACTTCATCCATTCCATTCCTTCCGATGTTTTCAGGTTATATCCGCCAGTGTCAAACACGATGCCTTTGCCTATCAGTACAAGCGGTTTTTGATTGACCGCTTGGGCAGGTTGGTAGGTGAGAATATTGAAAGCGGGTTCGCTATGGCTTCCCTTGTTAACGGTAAGCAAGCCGTTCATGTGCAGCGACTCTATTTGCGTCTTGTTCAATACTTGCACTGCAAAACCTGTTTGTTTGCCGGCTGCAACCGCACGTGCAGAAAGCTCTTGGGTGGTCATTGCCATAGCAGGCTCGTTGACAAGGTCGCGCACCAAAAAATGAGCAGCAACTAAATGGGTGAGTTCGTCTAAGGTAGGCTTCAACTCATCTGTTGAATAACATTGCAAGTGGAGGGTTGGCTGCTGACTTTTCGAGGCAGATTTGTAGCGCGTAAATTGGTAAGAGCCAAGTGCAATGCCTTCTGCCAAAGCCAATAGGGCAGCAGTTTGGTTATTGCCTACTGTCAGTTGGATATGCCAAATGTCATCTTGTTGTAAAAGTTTGGCAATTTGGTTGCCATTGCGCCTAATTTGCTCATAATGTTCGTAGTTGGGGAGCGTTTTGCCTTTTCGCAGATTCCATGCGGCTATGCAATAAACTTGTCGTATCCACTGGTTGAGCACAATAAGTTCTTTGCCTTTTTCTGTTTGTTGAACCAAGTAGTCGTATTCAGCTTTGCTGTTGCAGAAGGCAAATGCCTCCTCTGGGCTGTTCACCATTAGTATTGCAAGGGCAAGGTGGTTTTCAATAGCATCAATATGTGAAAACTTTATTTGCATAAGTGTGGTCAAATTTATTTTCTAATCACTGCACCCAGTTGTCGCTCGAGTGCGTGCATGAGTTTTTCCATTGTTTTGTCAATCACGTGGTCTGTTAGGGTTTGGTGTTGGTCTTGTAAGATAAAACTGATGGCATAGGCTTTTTTATCGCTGCCTATGCTCTCCCCAGTAAATACATCGAACACGTTGATGGTTTTGAGCAGTTGTCGTTCGGTTTGGTAGGCAATGCGACGGATTTGGTCGAAGCTTACTTGCCGGTCGAGCACCAGAGAAAGGTCGCGGCGTACTTCGGGGAATCTGGAAAGTTCGCTGTAGCTGGGCTGTTTCAGCTGAGCTGCTAAGTAAGTCCAATCTATTTCAGCGTAAAAAACTTCTTGCTTAATGTCTAACAGTTTGAGGTGCGAGGGTTGTACCAATCCTACTCGGGCTACCTCTCGCTTGTTCATTGTCAAGGCGAGCCCATAGGCAAAAATATGGCTGCTGTCTATTTCTTGGGGTGTTACTTTGGTGTGAGCAGCTAACTTTTGCAGTACTTTTTGTACAATGCCTGCCAGTTGAAAAAAGTCGGTTTTTTGTTGAGCAGCTTGCCAGGTTTCAGCATGCCGGTTGCCAGTAGTAAACAATGCTAAAAGTTCGTTTTCTACATACTCGGCAGTGCCTTCGGGCTTGAGCTGTTTGTAGTAAGTTTTGCCAAATTCAAAGAAACAAAAGTCTTTTTGGCGGTGGCTGATGTTGTGAGCAAGTACTTCCAGCCCAGAGAATAGCAGCGAGCGACGCATTACGGCTAACTCAGCGCTGAGCCGATTGACTATTTCTACGTTGTTTTCAGCAGGCAGACCGAGTGCCTCGGCATAGGCAGGTTTGGTAAGTGAATTGGTAATGATTTCTTGAAAGCCATTGGCAGCCAATAGCTTGGTTAGTTCCATTCGTATTTTGAACAAGTCGGGTGTGGCGTATTCTGCCAAATAGTCGGCACTCAGGGAGGGTTTTAGTTCTACCTTGTCGAAACCGTAGATGCGCAAAATCTCTTCTACAATATCGGCTTGTTGAAAAATATCGACCCGAAAGGGAGGCACTGAAACAGTGAGGGAGGTTTCATCTGCGGTCAGTACTTTTATGTCGAGTCGCTCTAAAATTTGATGAATGAGGGCGCGGTCTAATTTTTTGCCGATGAGTCGGTCTATATTTTTGTATTTAACAGCAAACTGCCGATGTGGAATAGGTTGTGGGTAAATATCGATAATATCGGAAGAAACTTCGCCGCCGGCAATTTCTGTAATGAGGGCAGCAGCGCGTTGTAGGGCACGAACGGTCATGTTGGGGTCTGTGCCTCGTTCGAAGCGGTAGGCAGCGTCGGTTTTGAGTCGGTGATGCAGTGCAGTAGAGCGGATGTAGCCTGGGTGGAAATAGGCGCTTTCTAAGAAAATGGCGGTTGTTGTGTTAGAAATCCCCGATTCTTTGCCGCCGAATACGCCGCCAATACACAGGGGCTGGCTGTTGCCGTCGCAAATCATTAGGTCGTTGGCAGTGAGTTTGCGTTCTACGTCGTCTAGTGTACGGAAAGGAGTACCCTCGGGCAAGGTTTTCACGCGTATGGTGCGGCATGCAATTTTTTCCAAATCAAAAGCGTGTAGGGGTTGCCCTAGCTCGTGGAGTACGTAGTTAGTAACATCTACTACGTTATTGATAGGAGTTAGCCCAATGGCTTGTAGGCGTTTTTTGAGCCACTCGGGCGAGTCTTTTACTTGTATGCCGCTAATAGTTAAACCCGAGTAGCGCGGACAAGCCTCTGTATTTTCTACTATCACTTGTACAGATTCTCGGCGGCTACCTGTTTTCAGTTCGCTAATTGGTGGGAAGCAAATAGGCAAGCCAGTAAGGGCATGCAACTCGCGAGCCACGCCGTAATGAGAGGCGGCATCGGCATGATTAGGGGTTAGCCCAATTTCAAAAACGTAGTCGTTTTCCAATTGCAGCAACTCTGCTGCAGGTGTTCCGGGGGGCAGTTCGGTGTCTAATACCATAATGCCTTCGTGCGACGTACCAAGCCCAAGTTCATCTTCGGCACAAATCATACCCTCAGATAGTTCGCCTCGTATTTTGGCTTTTTTGATAGTAAAAGGTTCGCCTTGGGTTGGATACAAAGTAGTACCCACAGTGGCTACTAATACTTTTTGCCCAGCAGCTACATTGGGCGCCCCACAAACAATGGGAACAACTACGCTGTTGCCAATATCTACTGTTGTAAGGCTAAGCTTGTCTGCATTAGGATGCTTCTGGCAGGTAAGCACTTGCCCTATCACTACGCCTGCCAGTCCACCTTTTATGGTTTCAACCGGATGTATTGCTTCTACTTCTAGCCCTATGCCGGTTAGCATATTGCCAACTGTTTCGGGCGGTTCGTTTATGTTAATGAATTGTTTGAGCCACTGATAAGAAATCTTCATATAAATCGGTTAAGCAATGCAGGCAAAGTTATGAAAAAATGAAAGAGATGACCTACATCATCTTTTTTGAGCTTGTAATGGGTACATATTTGCACATTCTTGCATAGCTATGGAAGAAATCACTGACCGGATTATTCATCGAGATGAATCGTTTCGCGACCGCCTAACTACCGTAGATGAGAAGGGCAAACGCAAATGGGTATATCCCAAAAAGCCCGCGGGGCGGTTTACACGCTATCGCCATTGGGTAGCAGCGGTGTTGTTGTTGTTCCTGTTTACCGGTCCTTTCATCAAAGTTAACGGCTATCCCTTGCTGTTGATTAATATTGTAGAGCGAAAGTTTGTCATTTTTGGCAATGTTTTTTGGCCGCAAGATATGTATTTGTTTGTGTTAGCATTTTTAGCGGCAATTTTATTTATCATTTTGTTCACCGTTATATACGGTAGAATTTTCTGCGGTTGGGCTTGCCCACAAACCATATTCATGGAAATGATTTTCCGCAAAATTGAATATTGGATAGAAGGCGACTACATGCAGCAAAAGGCATTAGACAAAATGCCATGGAACCGAGAAAAAATCTTGAAGAAAGGAGCTAAATACGCCGCCTTTTATGCAATTTCTGTACTAATTGCCAATACTTTTTTGGCGTACATCATAGGAGTAGAAGAACTTTACCGAATCATTACCGAACCTATCAGCCAACATTGGGTAGGGTTTACTGCTTTGCTCGTATTCAGCGGTGTTTTCTATACAGTTTTTGCCTTTTTTCGGGAACAAATTTGTACAGTGGTTTGTCCTTATGGGCGCCTTCAAGGGGTGCTGTTAGATAAAAATTCTATTGTGATTACCTACGATGAGGTGCGTGGCGAACCGCGTGGTAAGTTGCGCAAAAACGAACCTCGTACCTTAGGCGACTGTATCGACTGTATGCAATGCGTATATGTTTGTCCAACAGGCATTGATATACGCAACGGCACCCAACTGGAATGTATCAACTGCACAGCTTGCATAGATGCCTGTGATGCCATTATGGACAAAATAGGCAAACCACGCGGACTGGTGCGCTATGCTTCGCGCAATGAAATTGAACAAGGACGCTATCCCGATGCAGAAAAGCCCAAAAAGTTTACTGCCCGCATGGCTGCTTATTCAGTGGTGTTGGTGATGTTATTAGGCATCATTGGTGCTTTGCTTTTCACGCGTGGCATGATAGGCGTGCGCGTGATGCGAGCACAAGGAACCTTTTTTCAGAAAACTGAAAATGGAAATTTTTCCAACTTGTACAATATCAAAATTATCAACAAATCGCACCAAGCAGTGCCAGTACAAATTAAGCTGCTGGAGCCAGTTGGTAAAATCCAATTAGTGGGCAACGCTATCACTGTTCCAGCAGAAGGATTGGCAGACGGCGCTTTCTTCGTAGAGCTTGAAAAAAAACAGTTGGCAGGCATGAAAACGCCAGTCAAAATTGGTATTTATGATGCTCGCAACAACAAACTGCTGCAAACAGCCCAAACAACTTTTATGGGACCTATGTAGGCACAAGCAGGTTGAACCAAATGCTTCAAAACCTGCATTGCAAGGTTTGCTGAATGTTCTGCCAACAGCTATACTTTTTGAACTGTATGGTAAAAAATTTAAACATAAACGAAACGGACATATGAAGTTTCATTGGGGACATGGTATTGTGCTGAGTTTTGTGTTGTTTGCTTCTATGATAGGCTACATGGTAACCACAGCCATGAACAGCGACATACCAATGGTCAGTAAAGACTATTACCGGCAAGAAGCTAATTTTAATACCCACGCCGAGGCAGTCAAACATGCCAAACAGGCGGGTAATTTGCTGCATATGGAGCAATTAAATGGTCATTTGCAGTTTTTTTGTCCACCCGAGTGGGCAGGAAAAGTAGAAGGAGAGATTTACTTTTATCGCCCCTCCGATGCGCAATTAGACTTTAAAATTGCCTTCATTCCAGACCAAACAGGTATACAGACAGTTGCTACTGACCACCTTGCTAAGGGATACTGGCGCGCCAAATTGAAGTTACACTATGCAGGTAAGCCGTATTTTAAGGAATATGCCTTTCAATTACGATGAGTCACATTGCTGAAAAAACTAATAAACAACATTAACTTATGATTGGTCTTTGGACAGGTTTTGTGATGGGTTTGTTAGGCAGTTTTCACTGCGTAGGCATGTGCGGTGCCATTGCGCTGTCCATCCCAATAGACCTAAGCACTCGTATAGCACTCATTCGAGATGCTATTTTATATAACAGCGGGCGGGTGATAACCTACACGCTCATTGGCGTACTATTGGGTTACTTTGGCGAATCCTTTTTCAAATCTGGCTACCAACAATGGCTGGCTTTTGAAATGGGGATTCTTATTGTAGTGATTTATTTTTTACCAAGTACACTGGGTAAAAAAATTAGTAAATGGCTGGGATTGAACTACTTAACAGGATTCATTAAAAAAGGATTCAGTTGGTTGTTGCAACGTCCTTCGCCTTCTACTTTTGTACTGATTGGGATGCTCAACGGCTTGCTGCCTTGTGGCTTTGTGTACATGGCTGGTGCCACAGCCATGCTTGCCGACAGCATGGTGGCGGGCGTTTTGCACATGGCGGGTTTTGGGCTTGGGACAGTTCCTATGATGTTAACCACTACCGTTTCCAGTCAGTTTATCAGCATTAAAGTAAGAAATGCCATTAAGGGCATTCGTCCATATTTGGCGATGTTACTGGCAATGCTCTTCATTTTGCGAGGACTGGGACTGGGTATTCCTTACCTGAGCCCTAAGCTGCCCGACCCGAACGAAAAAGAGGCAGTTTATTGCCATCCTGTAAAATAACCTACGAACAACAGTAGCTTAAACTCTGCCGTTCACACAACGCAAGGAAAGTTAAAAACACCAACAGTAAGGATTGGCTGCATATGTTGCACTTTTGAGAGAAAATGCTTGCTGCCATGCACATAAGTTGTTAATGAAGACGCGAACAACGGCAGCCTGCCACAGCATGTGCCACTAATGCTAAATTATTTGAATGAACTGTTCCAAATAATACAACCTGAGGGCAGTTTATGTTATTACAAGACACAATTGGAACATTTTTTGGCGAATATTGCAGAGTCTTACCAAGCTCAACTCTTTTTTATGCAGTTTGCAAAGCCTTCGGTTGTTGTCCTACAAAAATACATGCGCTTGCTGTTAGTTTTGGTGCTGGTTTTCAAGTGGAGTACAGTGTTGGCTCAGATTAGCCGTGAGAAAATCAGAGAACAGTTGCCCGGAAAGCGCTGGGCATTGGCATTGTACATTGTAGAAAATCCACTGGGCAAAGACACTATTTTGCGCGTGCACGACTGTGCCAATGAGTTTTTGGAAGTATTGCCCAACGGCACTTTTCTCTCTGCCAACGTGCGTAAGCCCGGTACTTGGCAAGTTGTAAACGACTCTACGGTTGTATTCAGAAAAGCATCGGGCGCCAAATTGATGGCTGCCAAAGTCAGTTATTTAACGGCAGATAGCCTCGTACTGATTGATTTTGCCAAAAATAAAGATGCCTTTATTCAAACTTACAACAAGTGCCGCGCCAATGATACTACTTTTGTAGATTCTCGTCCAGAGTTTCGTTTACTGGAAACATGGTCTGTAGTGGCAGGAGGGCAGTATTTCAGAGCCAGTTTTGCTGAACTGGGCATTGCCCGAGGCGAACTAGCGCAGTGGAACCAGTTGCTTTATTCATACGGTATCCATGCAGAGATAGCACCCTGGAACAACCTCTATGGGCTATTAGTGCATGGTTGGATAGAGGACAAACGCTTTTTGTTTGGAGGAGCAGCAGGCGCATACAACGATACCCACCATACCTATGTAACTTTTCGTCCTTCGCTGGGCTTTACAGCCAAACAACTACTGCCTAAGGGCTACTCGCTTCACTTGGCTTATGGCTATAACTTCATTATTGGCGAGCGACGAAACGACTATATCAATTTGCACAATGTCACATTGCGCCTGCGCATTCCTTTCAGCAAACAAGAAAGAAAAGTGCGCCGATTTGAAAATCAAGAATATGAGTAGAGCAAATGCAAAATCGCCTCTATATTTGGGTAATTTTGAAAACCTGTATGCTGCAAGACTCTATTCGTGTGTATGCCCCGGCAACAGTTGCCAATGTAGCTTGTGGATTTGACGTACTAGGCTTTGCGCTTTACGAACCGGGCGATGAAATTATCATGCGCAAAACCAACAGCAATAAAACCGAAATCATATCCATTACTGGCGATGGAGGCAAACTAAGCCGCGATGCTTCTAAAAACACAGCTGGTGTGGTAGTGGATGCTTTTTTAGCACATATTGGGCAAAAAATCGGCATTGCCATCGAACTCCACAAAAAAATGCCTTTGGGAAGTGGGCTGGGCTCAAGTGCAGCAAGTGCTGTAGCGGCTTTGTTTGCTATTAACGAACTGATGGGACAACCCTTAACGCGCATGGAAATGCTCCCCTTTGCCATAGAGGCTGAACGAATTGCCTGCGGGGCAGCACATGCCGACAACGTAGCCCCTTCGTTGCTAGGCGGGTTTACGTTGATACGCAGCTATGACCCATTAGATGTAGTGCAACTCAGCACCCCTGCCGATTTGGTAGCAACAGTAGTGCATCCACATATTGAAATTCGCACCGAAGATGCACGCAGCATTTTGCGCAAGTCGGTTGCTTTGAAAGATGCCATTATCCAATGGGGCAATGTTGGCGGCTTAGTAGCAGGGCTGCTAATGGCAGACTACGCCCTCATTGGCAGGTCTTTACACGACCAAATTATAGAGCCTTTGCGCGCTCTGTTAATTCCCAACTTTGCGCAAGTAAAACAAGCTGCCCTAAATGCCGGAGCGTTAGGATGCAGTATCTCCGGTTCAGGTCCTTCTATTTTTGCGCTTAGCACCTCCCCAGAGAAAGGCAAACAAATCGCCAATGCTATTGCTGACGCTTTTAAACAAATTAATATTGCTAGCGATTGCTATGTTTCATTTATCAACACAGAAGGACCTCGCGTGTTGGACTAATTTTTTTTACTAAAACAAGCGTTTTGGTAACAAAATTGCCACTGGAATTGTCGTTCACCTAATCAATCAACACAATGAGACAAACTCTTACCTTCGCACGCAGTGGAGCAGTGGCAGTTTTGTTTCTTTTGCTGCATCATACCTATGCTCAAAACTGGGAAACATTGTTTGCACAAGGGCAACAGGCTTTGGCTGCCAAAGACTACAAAGCAGCTGCATTAGCCTTAGAGCGAGCTTTGCCAAATGCAGAGCAGGAGTTTAAAACGCAACATCCTAACTACATCAAAACACTTTATACACTGGCAGAAGCCTACAAAGGCTTAAATGAGCCCAAAAAAGAACGTTCTTGCTATCTAACTTTGCTCAATGTGAAAAAGGACTTGCGGCAAGAACGCACCAAAGAGTTTGCGCAACTGCAATATCTTGCTGCTGTTACCTATGTGCAAAGCAAGGAATATACTAATGCAGAGAATTATTTTAACCAGTCGTTAGCGCTCCAAAAAGCTCTCAAACAAGACCAAACCACCGATTTTGTAGTTACCCAACACGAGTATGCGCGCCTGCTGCGTCTTACCAATCGCTTAGACAAAGCCGAAGCACAATACCTGCCCGCATACGAGCAAGGGATAAAACTACTGGGTAACAAAAATCCACGAATGGCTGAAATGGCAGCTGAAATAGCAGACCTTCAGTTTCGGCTTAAAAAATACGAAAAAGCCAATCAGTTTTATTTGAAATGGATAGAACTTTGCAAAGTGCAGCAAATTCCTGCTGAACAATACTACAAAGCTTATTGGCAGCTACACCTCGGCTACAAATTACTTCAAAAGCCTCAGGAAACTGTTCAATACGGCGAGGAATACCTCAAAGCTGTACAAACCTATGATGCAACCAACTTGGTAGATGAAATTAGTAAAGTTGCCAAAAACTATGCTGAATTGCAACAATATCCTGCAGTGGTAGCAGCTATTCAGAAAAAAGTAGATGCTATTAAAGCCGCTCATACCGAACAAAGTATGACATATGCTGTTGCATTGGCAGAATTGGCAGCAGCCGAAATACAAATAGGAAAGGCAGAACAAGCAGAGCAACACCTTCAAAAAACCATTGAAATTAGCCGAGCCCATAAAAAAACACCTGAACAGGAAATTATACACATCAGCTACATGGCACAACTGGCATCGTTGTACAAACAAACTGGCAAGCGCGATAAAGCCGAAGTGGCGCTAATAAACGTAGCGGAAAAAGCCCAAAAACTCAACGACAAGCAACTACAATATGGCAGAGCCATAGACTCCTTAGCATTTTATTATTGGGCAGTTTCCGATTTGTCCAAAGCTGATTCACTGTTGAAAATCAGCATGGAAATACGCAAGAAAAACCTTACCGACAGGCACCCCGAATATGCGGCTGCTCTCTCTAACTATGCCGACTTCTTGCTGGCACAAAATAAGCCCGAAGCCGCAGAAGCACTCTTGAAGCAAGCTAATCTGATAAATGCCAACTATCATGGCAGAGGCAGCCTTGAATACACACTAAGCACGCTGAAATTAGCCGATGTTGCTGCTTTGCGCAAAAACTATCCCGAAGCCATTCGCCTGTATCGCAGCATATTAGAAAATCAGCGCAGGCTACAAGGAGAGCAAAGCTTGGCTTATCAGGAAACTTTGAAAAAAATTGCTGATATCACGGCAGAAATGAACAAAAAGTAAAATTTTATGGAAAGATGTTCGTTATTGATTGGCAAAACTCTCTCAAATTGGGTAATCTTATGGTGCAAAAACTTTTAGCATGTTTGTACTGTCTAACTTTTCTTGGGGGGCATGTATTGCAAGCCCAAGAAAGCTTTGTACTAGAAAACGTGCGTGTACTGTTAGACGGTGGCAACAAATATTCACAAACCGGTTTAGTGACGCTCAAAATTGAAGCCGTAGGCGCACGTCAGATGATGGTGAGCCGCTTTCCTAACCTAGACGGAGCAGTATGGCAAGAATTTAAAACCGATTACGGGCAAATCAACTTAGGCAAAGACGAGGGCGAAAAAAAAGTGTACGTAAAACTAAAAGATAAGTATGGCAATGTTACAGACCCTATTGAGGCTACTATTATTGTTGACCATACACCGCCCAAAAATCCCCAAATAGCCATCAATGCTGAAGGCGGCTTTATAAACAACCCGCAGCGACTGGTAACACTTGAAATGCATGCCGACGAAGCCAAATACATGATGATTAGCAACGTTTCTACTTTTAAAGATGCACGCTGGCAAATGTATCGCACCACCTTGCCCAACTGGAAGCTCGAACCCGGCGACGGCTTGCGTAGAGTGTATGTTAAGTTTAGAGATGAGGCTGGCAACGAGTCTGCCCCTGTTTGGGCTGATATTGTAGTAGATGCCATTCCACCCTTAGACCCACGCATTACTATTAACGGCGACCAAAAATTTACAACCGACCCCCACGGCAAAGTGTTGCTCTCCATTTTTGCCAGAGGTGCCAAAGACATGAAAGTTAGTGAAAAAAGCGACTTCTCCGATGCCGAATGGCAACCCTACAAAACCACCATGGAATGGCAATTTGACCCCGCTATACAAGGAGAGCGCACTATTTTTGTCAAGTTTAGAGACCAAGCCCAAAATGAATCTGTGATTGCTTCCGACAATATTATTTTAGACAACACCCCGCCCGAAGACTGTAGCATCATTATCAACGGTGGTGCTAAGTATGCAGAAGACCCTGACAAATTTGTTGAGCTGCGACTTTCTGCAAAAGGTGCCGTATTTATGATGATTAGCAATCACCTCAGTTTTATCGGTGCTCGTTGGGAGCCTTTTCGAGAAGTGGTGCCCAAATGGAAACTAGTGGGCGAAAACGGAGAAAAAACTGTGTATGTGCGCTTCAAAGATGAGTATGGCAACGAAACAGGTATAGTAAAAGCTTCTATTATTTTGGCTATTTGAATAAATGGACATACCCAACAGCCTTTGTTTACAACACTTACTAAGCTTGCTTTGGTAACTGGCAATAGGCAGCAAAACGCGATAAGAACTCTTGTTTCTTATCGCTAATTTTGTTGCCATGAAATATCGCCTCTTTTTATGGATACCGCTTTGGGTAGTTTGTAGCAGCTCTTTGTGGGCACAAGAGCTACCACTTGCCAGCCCTAAGTGTGAATACAGCCAAATAGTAGGACTTACTAAAATCAGTATCCAATATAGCCGCCCGGGAGTAAAAGGACGGAAAATTTGGGGACACCTTGTTCCTTATGATGCTGTTTGGCGAACAGGTGCAAACGAGGCAACAGTTATTACTTTTTCTGACGATGTTTGGTTTAACGACCTGCGTATAGCCGCAGGCAGCTATGCCTTGTACACCATTCCGCACCGCCGTGGCGAGTGGGACGTGATTTTGAACCGCAATGCCAAATCATGGGGAACTACCGGGTTCCGCCCAGAAGACAACGTGTTGTCGGTAAAAGCCCGCAGCCGAAAAGCTCCTTTCTCAGAAACATTTAGCATTACAATAGAAAACATAACCCGTACTACTGCCCTTCTGGTAATGCGATGGGAAAAAACCGCCGTTAGTGTACCTATCCGCGTAGAGGTAGATGAAAAAGTAAACCGCAACATTACCGAAGCTATCCGAACAGCGGGCAATAATTGGTTGGTATATGCCAACTCTGCCGAGTATTGCTTGCGCAACAACATCCGCCTTAGCGAAGCCAAACAATGGATTGACAAAGCCATGGAACTGAAACCGCAAAGTTTTTTCCCTTACTGGCTCAAAGCTGACTATATGGCACTACAAGGTGACTTTAAACAAGCCGTGCAACTGGCAGAAGAAGCCTTGCGACTGGGCATTGCTGAAAGCGGAAGCAACTTTTCTTATAGGCAAGATATAGAAAAATCTATCGCACTATGGCGTTCTAAAATCAACTGATTATTTTGCGAGTCGCTTTTTCGTTTTGCTATGCAGTATCAGATACACCAAACGAAAGACTTTCGCTACATTGATGAGGGGGCGGGAGAAACCATGTTGTTGTTGCACGGGCTTTTTGGTGCGCTTAGCAACTGGGAACACGTAGTAACCCATTTCTCTGACCGCTACCGAGTTGTTATTCCTATGTTGCCCATTTACGATATGCCTCTTAGCGAAGCTGGTTTGGAAGGACTCACTCAGTTTGTAGTAGATTTTCTTCAAACCTTAAAGCTCGGAAAACTTACTTTATTGGGTAACTCGTTAGGAGGACACATTGCCCTCATTTTTACCTTGAAACACCCTACTGCCGTCAAACGCATCATCTTAACAGGTAGCTCAGGACTTTTTGAAAATGCAATGGGCGGCTCTTATCCTAAACGTGGCAATTATGAGTTTGTGAAAGAACGCGTAGAATATACTTTTTACGACCCCAAAGTGGCTACCAAAGAATTAGTGGACGAAGTGTTTGAAGTTACCAAAAGCATCCCTAAATGCATGCGCATGGTAGCTATTGCCAAATCGGCTCAGCGGCACAACCTTGCCAAAGAACTGCACCGCATTAAAGCTCCTACGCTGCTGATTTGGGGATTGAACGATACTATTACACCACCTAACGTGGCGCATGAGTTCGACGAGTTGATTCCTAATACCGAACTGCGTTTTATAGATTGCTGCGGACATGCGCCCATGATGGAACATCCTGTCATCTTCAATCAATATGTGGACAACTTTCTGTTGAGAAACCCTTAAATATGGACAACAGCGAATTTTCTACCGAGCGTCTTATTACCACTATTTCCGTAATGGTATTCACGCTGGTTGTTATTTTTTTGTTTTTGATTAATAAATCTAAATGGATAGCAGAGGCAAACGCTCTGAAACAACGCTACGACAGCCTTGCCTTAGTGCAAACCAGTAGCCAAAGGCAAGTGCGAGAAGCGCTCCGCTACGATTCGCTGCAAAAACAGTTTTTTCGCAGCAATCAATACGACCCCTTAGTAAGTAACGGTTTTAGAATATACGGTTTGTTTAAAGACATGGACAATGTCTATACCATCAGCGAGATTGCCCGAAAATTTAACATTTCCAATCCTAAATCCATCAAAGTAAGCGAAGCCGACGGGCAAAACTGGTACATTGTGCCAGTTAAGGGTATTCATATGGTTCGCAACAAGGAAACAGTTGCCAATATTGCACGTTATTACTACCGCAATTTGGCAGATTCCGTTTTGATTAAAGCATTTAATCCTGTTATCAGGAGTGGGCAAGTTATTTTTATACCGTTCGACAAGCCTTAGGTAGTTGTTTAGATTTTTGTGAGGTTCATTTTGCCACATGCATATTCATAAAGGCAAACTCGCCTTTCTTCGCCTCCAACTTTACCATATGGGAGATACATGCAACGGCAAAAAAGATTTTGGAGTGTGGGTAGTGGAAAATTCCTCAATTCAAACTTCTGCAGAAGGGTTGTTTCTTCACTATAAAATACTGCAATGCTGTGCGTCCTGTCTAAGAAGTGATGGAGGTTTTATCCATCCTATTTGTCCTTCAAGTATGCTCTAAAATTTTTACTTCATATTCGCCAATATCACCACTACCCCTTTGATGCCATAGCGACTTTCTAAAACTTCTCCGTAGGTTAAGGTTGCCCGTTGAGAATTAAACGGACCTAAAATAAGATGATAAACCGTTTTACCATTCATTTCATTGAGGTGCACTAAAATATTTCGGTGATGATTGGCTTGCAGTTTTTCTATTTCTCTCAAAACAGCCTCATAGTTTTCATATACGCCTATTTGTAGTCCATAGCCTTGGGAGGGTTGTTTTTCAATGTGCATGCGATAAAGTCCTTTGCCTGTGGGGCGTGCACGGGCAGCCATAGGAGGGTCGTCGTTAAGGTATATATACTCTCCTGTGGGTTCGCCTTGTGCATGTACGTTGCGTTTGAGCAGCGCAATAAGTTCGTCGGGCTTAAGATAGCCATCCATACGCTCTACTACCTTTCCCTGAGGAGTAAAAACTAAAATCATTGGGTAAAAGTACACATTGTAAAAGGTAGCTAATTTTTTTCCTTCTGTTACCAACGACTCGCCATCTACCGCGTAAGCAAGGTAATTTTTTTCAGCGTACTCTATAAAATTTTTATCATAAAACCCTTCTTGCATAATTTTTCGGCAAGGCATGCACCAGTTAGTGTAAAAAAAGATAAAATAAGGCTTGTTTTGTCTTTTTGCTTGGTTTTGTAAAGCTGTATAAGTTCCTTGAAATAGTTGCAAAGGTTGTGCGCAAGCCCAGCCTACAATAAGTAGTGCAATGAGTAGAAAAAATATAAATTTTTTAGACTTTTTCATGCTTTTTGGTTCAGATAAATTGGTGTCTTGCCTACCTTGATGCAAAAACTATGAGCCATAAATGTGTGCGTAGGCTTCTTCGGCAATGTGGAATCCTCTGTATTGTTCGGCAATATGGCGAATTCTTTTACGCAAATTTACGTTATCCTCTTTTAATAGAGCATCTATTTTTTCAATAGCTGCCCGATAGGCGGGTATAGAAAGTTCAGAAAGAACCGCACCAATGTTGTAGCGTTCAACAATTTCGGCATCGTCTCCTATGTTTTGAGGAATAATAATCGGCAAGCCAAGAGCCCAGTACTCGCCGTCTTTTACTGGTGAGCAATAGCGTTTAGTAGGAACAGGTTTAACAGGAGTAATGCCAAAGTCGGCAAGACCCATCAGGTCGGGTACGAGGTGGTGGGGTGCAAAAAGGGAAGTAATAATATGACTGTCTAACTGGCTGTTTGCTGCCATTTGCTCAATTTCTGCTCGTGTATGGGCTGTTAGTAGCAATACCCGAAAGCGGTCGCCCCAATAGTTGTGAGCTACTTTGAGTAAATCAAAAACCTCTTGCTTGAGATAGATGCCGCCTAACTTGCCTGCATACACACAAACAATTTTATTTTCAAAGCCGTATTGAGCAAGCAAGGTAGGTTTTTTGATGTGTTCTTCGGAAAATTGGTTCAAATTGGTGCAGTTGGGGCGCACACAAAAATGAGAAAATGTAACACCGTATTTCTCTTTGGCATACTGTTGCATGCCTGCTGTATTGGCTAACACATACTTGGCGCGTCGCGATTGCAGTTTTTCCAGCCAAAAAAGAAATTTAAATCGAAAACTATTTCTTTTCCAATCGTCGTTTTCAACCGAAGCCTCTGCATGAGGCTCGTAGCAATCCATCACCAAGGTAGCTCCTGTTAGCAAAGAGAGCAAATATGCAGATATGCCAGCAGTAGTGCAAAAAGTATGTACATAACGCACATTATTTTTCACCATTATTAGCCAAAGGCTCAACACAATTCGCAACCAATTTAGGTAGGCTTTCCATCCGTAGGAAACGTATCGAAAGCTACAATGAACAATGTTCCACTGTTTCAAATAATCCTGTATTTGCTGGCGCTCGGCAGCTGAAATGGCAAACTGCTGTTGCTCTATGGTAAGCAAAAAAATTTTACTTCCTTTGGGTAGGTTGGCATGAATAATTTTCAGATATGGCAATGTGCAATTTTGCACCAAGGCATCTTTGTAAGACCAGAAAGTTGTTACTAAAATATTGGTTATTTTTTTTGCCATGTATGGCTTAGTTGATTTTATTTTTGATTCTTTCTCCCAATGCTTTTATTCCCGACAAGAAGTTTTTCACCAATCCCTGTGCCCCTTCTGTGTTTACGTAAATAGTATTGTGGTCGGCAGCTATTTCCGACTCGGGGCGTGTTTTAGTGTAGTAGTAGGCAGCAATAGATTTTCGGCTAACATGCGGTGGTGTATTCAGTGGCTTGGGATGTCCGTGAAATGAAATTTCATTGGTCTCAAAAATCACGCACCGATTGAACTTGGGCTCTATATATTCAATTTGTTTTTTAGTGCTCATATCCCAAAGTTCTAAATAGCCGTTGTATTCAGGCTTCCAATCTTTGTTCATGTATACCAAAATATTCATGCGGCGGTGATAGTGTGTTTGAGGGTGATAATTAAAGTCCACGTGTACATCTAAAAACGCGCCTTTAGTAGACTGATGCAAGCCTCCTCCAAATAGCTGAGGGTCTGCTATTAGGTCTTGAATGCCAGTAATATATTCAACTATTGTTAATAATTTTTTCCCATTTAGTTCATCGAAGGTTTGTTGTAATATACTGCCCGGCTCAAATTCTGTCATGACAAATTTGTTCTTTTGGTTGATGTAGGTAGTGTGTTCCCAACCTTGTTGGGTAACGTCTGGGTAGTGTTGCAATATGAGTTCGGCAGCCTCAGGCTTGAAAAAATTTTCGAATACAACGTAATGGAAAGGCTTAGCAGCAAGCCATTGTGCTTTTAGTGCGTCTTTTCTGCTTTCAAGCAGTTGGTAGTCAATAAGTTCCATAAAAATTGTATAAAGTTAGGGTTTGTCTGTCTATCTGTGTAGTGCAAAAATAATGCGCAGCTAAGTGCTCTTCCCTTAGGCTTATTAAAAATTACTTAGGCATTATTTGATTTTTTTCCAGAGTAGCTGAAAAGCCACAGCCCAACAAAGGTGATTGCTCCATTTACAACCAATAGCTCGAAGCCAAACTTAAATCCGTTGAACCATGCTTCTGAGTGAGCATTTAGTAGGTAACAAATGATGGGCGAGGTAACACATACAAAAGGCACTGCCCAGTCGCGCACGCGAGCAGCAGTAAACAGCCCAAATGTGAATAAGCCTAACAACGGTCCGTAAGTGTAGCCAGCAACTCTGAAAACAGCATTAATCACTGCATCATCGTTAATCCACCTGAAAATCAGAATAATGAAGTAGAGCAATACTGAAAATCCTATATGTGTCCATAGCTTTAAACGGGCTTTTTCAGCTTCGTTGGTGCGGTGTTTGAACTTGAGGAAATCGATACAGAAAGCAGTAGTTAAAGAAGCCAAAGCTGAGTCGGCACTGGCATAGGAAGAGGCAGTGATGCCCAACAGAAAAAATATAGCTACTGGCAATCCGAGATGGTTGAGTGCTAACATTGGATAGAGGTTATCTGTTTTGGCAGGCATGGCAATGCCCATTCTGTGAGCATAAGTGTACAGCAGTGCACCCAGGGTAAGAAAAAGCAAATTGACTACTACCAGCACTACGCAAAAAGAAAACATGTTTTTTTGTGCTTCTTGTAAGTTTTTACAAGTCAGGTTTTTTTGCATTAGGTCTTGGTCCATTCCTGTCATGGTGATGGCTATAAATGTACCCGCTAAAAATTGTTTGAAGAAGTTTTTCTCATCGTTCCACTCCCAGAAGAAGACTTGCGAGTATGGGCTTTCTTGAATGGTTTGTATTAGTGCTGGAATGCCTAAGTGGAGTTCGTTAGCAATTAAAAAAACACTGATAACCAGTGCACTCACCAAAAAAAAGGTTTGAAGGGTATCGGTGAAGATAATGGTTTTGATGCCTCCTTTGAAAGTGTAAATCCATATCAGCAAAATGGTAAGCAGTACGTTCAGTTCAAAAGGGATGCCCCAAGGGTCGAAAATGCCGAGTTGTAGCACCAAAGCTGTTAAGTACAGCCGAAAAGCTGAACCAATGGAGCGCGAAAGAAGGAAGAAGAAAGAGCCTGTTTTATATGACCAAAAGCCAAAGCGTTCTTCTAAGTAGGTGTAGATAGATACCAAATTGAGCTTGTAATATAGTGGCATTAGCACAAGCGCAATAAAAGCGTAGCCGGGCAAGTAGCCCAATACCATTTGGAAATAGGAGAATGCCTGCTTGCCAACCGCTCCCGGCACAGAAATAAATGTTACTCCCGAAAGCGAAGTACCTATCATGCCAAAGGCTACTAAATACCATGGGGCTGATTTGTTGGCTGTAAAAAAAGTCTCGGTAGTGGCACCGCGCGAGGTGTACCAAGCTACTGCTATCAGCAGCGAGAAATAAACGATAATAATAGCTAAAACTAATGCAGGCGACATGGTTTGCAGTGATGTGAGTAGTAAAACAAATAAAAAAATGTATTTGAAAAAAATAATGCAAGCCATTCACATGGGCTTAGTTGCTCGCTAAACCTAATGGATGCAACTGCTTCAACCAAATTTTGGCATTAAGCACTGCAATTTGTTTGCAAACCGGTTTGTTTGCCATTTGAAACGATTGATACTGCAAAGCTGAGTTTGTTTAAAGGTGGGTAACTCAGATTGCGGCAATGAAATACACAACATTGCAAGCCCCCGAACAGTATTTAAAGCTGGTCGGGGGCTTGGTAGCTATGGCACTATGGGGTTGCTCAATAAATAGCCAGTTTAGGCAATTTTTTCAATTTGACTTTATATGCATCAATGGTTTCCCACAAGGCAAGTTGTTTTTCAGGTGTCAAATGATGATGGGCTAAAATGCCTTCTAAGGCAAGCACCATCAACTCCATGCCCCGTTCTGTGTTCATTAGCGTAGGAGACTTGAACAGAAAGTCGGCAGCAATTGCAAATTGTTGCCTGTTGTAGGCTGCCACAGCGCAATTGAAGCATTGCAAATCTGCCAATGCTTCAAAGGGAATCACGCGCATAATGTGAAACTCAGAGCGAAAATGAGATGTTTCTGTTTCCTGATAGGCTGCAAAACGCTGCATGTATTCTGCTTTGCGCTTGCTTACCAAAGCCGGCGAAGTTATTAACCCGCCAATCGGGTCGGTAGTTTCTATAAGCACCTCTTTACCGCTCGATAAAAAGACGGTCAGAAAAATATGGATGTTGGTTTCGTAAATGTTGACGCGAAAGCCATCTTGTTGCAATACATAGGCAAACAGCATCGAACCGCTCAGGCAGTCATAGTGGTTTGTTTGCAACAAGTCGGCAAGGGTGCTACCTTGTTTGTAATATTTCAAATGCCGGTTAAAAAGCCGCCTAAAAATAGCTCGTAGGCGTTTTTCTTCGCTTGCGGGCAAGTCTTTAAGAGTACTTGCCGAAACAATGGCAAGCTGTTGTTGCAGACGCACTGTATCGCTTGCATCAACTTCACAAGCAAGGAAATGAGAGGGAATTTGTGCATCCGCAATGGTAAAAAGCCAAACAATTAGCGTTAAAACAAACAACCTTTTCAATGGAAACAAAGCGTTTTTAGGTCATGCGAAATATTTTTGTAATACAAATTTAACAATTATGTAATATTAAAACGTTCAAACCATTCTACTTGTTACATGAGTAAAACGCTTTTTGTGGCAAGTAGGGTTCGGAAAGTAGCCTGTTAACTATTTAATTTTCAAGGGATAATATCATATATTTGCGATACCTACCGGCACGCTTTTGTTAACTAACTGATTGTCAGACCTTCCATGGGTAAAATTATCGCTATTGCCAACCAAAAGGGCGGCGTGGGTAAAACCACCACTGCCATTAACCTTGCAGCCAGTTTAGCAGCCTTAGAGTACAAATGCTTGGTAGTAGATGCTGACTCACAAGCCAATTCCACATCTGGACTGGGTTTTAATCCACGTGAAGTACAGAAGAGCATCTACGACTGCATGATTAACGAAACTCCTGTTCAAGAGGTAATTAAAGAAACTACTTTTGAGTATTTAGACCTTATTCCTTCACACATTGATTTGGTAGGCGCCGAAATAGAAATGATTAACATTCCGCGTCGGGAGGAACGAATGAAAGTAGCTCTTGAACCGGTGAAAGACAAATACGATTTTATTTTTATTGACTGCTCTCCTTCGTTAGGGTTAATAACAGTCAATGCTCTTACGGCAGCAAACTCGGTTATTATACCAGTTCAATGTGAATACTTTGCATTAGAGGGGCTGGGGAAACTGCTCAATACTATTAAAATTATCCAAACGCGCCTCAACACTGAACTACAAATAGAAGGCATTTTGCTGACCATGTACGATGTGAGGCTGAAGCTTTCTAACCAAGTAGTGGAAGAGGTGAACACACACTTTAAAAGTTTAGTGTTTCAAACCATGATTCCGCGCAATATTCGCCTGAGCGAAGCACCCAGCTATGGTATGCCCGCTATTGCACACGACGCAGAAAGCAAAGGCGCAATTAGCTATTTGAATTTGGCTCGTGAAATTCTCAACAAAAACGGTATTTCCAAATAGTCATCCATGTCCGACAAACCACAACTTAAAAAGCGCACTGGGCTGGGTAAAGGCCTAAGCGCCTTGTTAGAAGACACTACGCCCGGGCAACTGGCTACTGATGCGGTCTCAGACAATGTTTTGGTTGGACGCATCCACGAAATTCCGTTAGAACAAATCGAGGTCAATCCGTTCCAACCTCGTACCGAATTTGACCGAAATGCTCTGGAAGAGCTTGCCGAATCGATTCGCGTACAAGGTATCATTCAACCTATCACTGTTCGTCAGTTGGAGCCCAGTAGGTACCAACTTATCTCGGGTGAACGGCGCCTGAAAGCTGCTAAACTTGCTGGACTTACCCACATTCCAGCATACATCCGAACGGCTAACGACCAGCAAATGCTGGAAATGGCACTAATAGAAAATATTCAACGCGAGGAACTTAATGCTATTGAAATTGCCCTTAGTTACCAACGGCTTATTACCGAGTGCCATCTGAAACAAGAAGAACTAGGCGAGCGAGTGGGAAAAAACCGTAGTACAGTAACCAATTACTTGCGTCTGCTAAAGCTCCCACCCGATATTCAGGCGGGGCTACGCGACCGCAAGCTAACAATGGGGCACGCTCGCGCCCTGATCAATATTGACAATGTGGAGGAGCAATTGACCATTTTTAAAAAAATCCTTGAAGAAGAATGGTCGGTGCGTAAAACAGAAGACGCCGTAAGAGCACTCTTGACCAAACCAGAAAAACGCAAAACAATTCAAAAAACAACTGCTGCTAACCCTGAAATTATTCAGTTGCAAAATAGGCTTTCTAACCGATATGGTACGCGTGTGCAGGTAAGTCGCAATGAACAGGGGAGAGGAGAAATCAAAATCCCCTTCTTTTCTGACGAGGATTTAAACCGCATCATAGAACTATTAGAACAACCTTAGCACATGTTGCCAATAAAACCAAAACTTTGTGCAGGCAAACGACAAATAGTAGCCTTTTGTTTGCTAATATTATTTACCTTTCCCTTTGCACAAGCGCAAGCCCAAACCAATAACGCCACTGACATAGGAATAGATACCGTAGCGCTCAAACGGCGATTGGACTCGCTTACACGGCTCATTGAAGGTCCTAAGCCTATTTCTGAGCCGACAAAAGCGGCGCTGCTCTCAGCCGTTCTACCCGGACTGGGGCAGATTTACAACAAAAACTTCTGGTATTTGAAAGTGCCAGTCATTTATGCAGCGGCAGGTGCTCTGGCAATTACCCTCAACTTTAATCAACGTAACTACACGGGGTTTCGAGATGCCTATCAATACCGATTAGATAAAAACCCTTTTACCACCCCCGACGAGCGTTTTAACGTTGGCAACGACGAGGGTATTCGCTCACAACGCGACCGTTTCAGGCGTGAACGGGACTATACCATTATTCTTAGCATTGGTTTGTATTTACTGCAAATTGCCGAAGCGGCTACTACAGCTCATCTGAAAACTTTCGATGTGTCCGACCAGCTCACGCTGCACTTCAAACCCAGTGCACAGCCCTTGCCCATGCAATCTATGCCAGCAATGGGTATTGCCATTGGGTTAAGAATAGATAGCTGCAGATAACACTTTCTCATTAGGTTTTCAATATACCGAGGCTGATTTGCTCTAACCTACAGCAGGGGTAGGTAGGTATTGGATGTTGCTCAGGTGGTTTATTTGGCAATAGCAAATTTTTTTCCGGGCAATGATTTTACAAGTCCTTGAAATTCTAAACTCAACAGGGCTACTGCTGCTTGCGACACGCCCAGTCCGCTTTGCCAAGCCAGTTCGTCTAAATGCATCTCACCTTTTTGTTTTAGCAGGCTATATACCTCAGCTTCTTCCTTAGGCAAAGGCAGTGGTTGTGTTGTTGCAGTCTGCTTTTGTTCTTTTTGCCAATACATCATGGTAGCCATTTCTGCAACCGATGTAAAAATGTGTGCTTTGTGTTGCTGAATTAGCAAATTGCAGCCTTCGGAGTAGGTTTGCCCCAAATTACCCGGTACAGCAAACACTTCGCGGTTGTACTGGTTGGCATATTCAGCAGTAATAAGTGCACCACCTTTGGTAGCTGCCTCCACAACAATCACGGCATCAGAAAGGGCGGCAATAATACGGTTTCGGTTGGGGAAATGTGGTGCTGCCGGAGCAGTACCAAAAGGATATTCGCTGAGCAGTCCACCATTGGCGAGCATCCGCCGAGCTATGGGAGTATGTTCGGTTGGGTATATGCGATCTAAACTACTTCCCATTACAGCAATAGTGGGCAAGTTGTGTTTAATGGCTTCCCGATGTGCTACAATATCAATCCCATAGGCAAGTCCGCTGATGATGTGAGCTTGAAATGCTTGTAATTGTGCAACAATTTGTTCTGTAACGGTTTTGCCGTACGAAGTGGCTTTGCGCGTTCCTACAATGCCCACTGTAAGAGCAGCGTTTAAAGTGGCGTTTCCTTGCCAATAAAGCAGCGCAGGGGCATCAGCGAGCTGTCTGAGCCGTTGTGGATAAGCAGTATCGGTATAAAACAAAAGTTGTATGCCTTCTTTTGCTGCTTGTTTAAGGGTGGCTTCTGCTTTTCTCAAGGCTTCGGCCCGATGCTCGTTGATTAGTTGGGCTGTTTTTTCGCCAATTTGAGGAATTTTGAGCAGTTTGCCTTTGGTTGTTTTAAATACTTGTTCAGCAGAGCCGCAATAGCTCACCAGTTGCTTTGTTAACACGTTCCCGATATGAGGAATAAATGATAAAGCAACTTCGTATAGCTGAGCCATGTTGGTATTAGTTAGCGGAAGAGACTTGCTCGGCAGATGCAACCTGCTGACTGGCAAGGTGTTGCAAGCGAATACTAACAGCTTGCCGGTGCGCATGCAGTTGTTCGGCTTCTGCCATAATTTCTACCACCGGACCAATATGGCGCAGCCCTTCTTGTGTTATTTGCTGATAGGTAATTTTTTTAACAAAACTATCTACCGAAACTCCTGCAAGGGCACGAGCATATCCGTTGGTAGGCAGAGTGTGGTTAGTTCCAGAGGCATAGTCACCTGCTGCTTCGGGAGTATAATGCCCTAAAAAAACCGACCCTGCGTTGACAATTTTATCAGCAACTGCCTCAGGGTTGGCAACAGCAAGAATCAGATGTTCGGCGGCATATTCGTTGAGTAAATCAATAGCTTCCTGTTCGTTAGCCACTACTACGCACTTGCTGTGCGTAAGGGAGGCGGCTGCCAATGCGCGACGCGGCAACAAGGCTAACTGTTCACGAATTTCATCTACTACGGCATTTACCAGTGGTTCGTGCGTAGTAACTAACAAAACGTGGCTGTCGATACCGTGCTCTGCTTGTGAAAGCAAATCGGCGGCTACAAAAGCAGGGTTGGCTGTATGGTCAGCAAAAACAGCTACTTCAGAAGGACCGGCAGGCATATCAATAGCGGTACCACGCTTGGCTACCAGTTGTTTGGCTGCTGTTACGAACTGGTTGCCCGGACCAAATATTTTGTCTACTTTGGGTATGGTCTCCGTGCCAAAAGCCAAAGCCGCAATAGCATGTGCACCGCCAACTTTGTAAACTTTGTGTACGCCGGCTAATTGGGCTGCAAACAAAATAGCAGGATTAATTTTGCCATCCCTACCGGGAGGAGTTACCATTACAATGTTCTTACAACCTGCAATGCAAGCAGGCGTAGCCAACATGAGAACAGTAGAGAATAGCGGTGCTGTTCCGCCGGGAATGTACAAGCCTACATTTTGAATAGGTACGCTTCTGCGCCAGCAAAGCACACCTGGCATAGTTTCTACTGGTTGAAAATGCTCGTGTTGGCGAACATGAAAAGCATAAATGTTTTGATAGGCAGTGCGAATGGCTTGTTTAAGCTCGTCAGAAACTAAGCTGTCAGCTTCTGCAAACTCGGCAACACTCACCTCTAATTGTTCTATTTTAATGCCGTCAAATTTTTTAGTAAATTTGATCAGGGCAGCATCGCCGCTCTTTTTTACCTGTTTGACAATAGGTTTTACTTTCTTTTCTATTGCTTTGGTGTCTATAGCAGGTCTTGCCACTAAGTCAGCCCACTCGCTGCGGGCAGGCAATTGGTACAGTTGCATGTTGAAAGAAACATTTGCGCAAATATACGCCGATACCATCCTAAATCAATTCAAACATAGCAGCTTTGCGTCAGGAATTAGTATAGATACAAACGACTTGGTAGGGAAGAGGCATTGCTGTTGCAGATGCCTACAATAATTTTTCAGCACACTTGACAACTTGTTACTAAGTGTGCTGAAAAATGTTCAACCGGTTACCCACAGTAGGCGAGCAATTTAAGCAAGGCAAGTGCTGCTATTTTTCCTTCCAATTCTTATAGGGGTTAATTACTAAATTGGCATTGTAGTAGCGCTCGTCGCCCGTTACTTCCTTGCCCACCCACTCTGGCAAAGGCACTTCTTGATGTTCATCGGTGAGTTCTACTTCGGCAATGACCAGCCCGCTGTTGTCGCCCTCAAACTCGTCAACCTCCCATATAAAGCCTTTGTAGGGAATGTAGTAGCGCGTTTTTTCAATCAAAGGACCTTGGCAAAGGTGCTGCAGCATGTAGAGGGCATCTTCTACAGGAATAGGGTATTCAAATTCGGCTCTGGAAATATACTGAGGCTTGCCCTTAACAGTAATAAATGCAGCTTGTCCTGCTACGCGCACGCGTACTGTTTTTTCGCCGTCATTGCACAAATAGCCCTGCCGAAAAGTTTTGGATTCGGCATTTTTTTTCCAATCCTGATTTTTAACTAAAAACTTGCGTTCTATTTCAACAGGCATAGGTTGATAACGTTTACTTGCTTTTTCCTGCTCCTCGAACCATGCGCTCTATTTCATCCCACATTTCAGGGGGAAGTTGTTCGAGAAAGTTGAACTCGCCCGCACCGTTGAGCCATTCTCCGCCGTCGATAGTAACTACTTCGCCATTGATGTAGGCACTGTAATCAGACATGAGGTAGGCAGCTAAGTTAGCCAGTTCTTGATGCTCGCCTACGCGTTTTAGGGGTACCTTTTTAGAGACATCCATTTTGTCTTGCAGAGCAGGCGGAAAAAGCCTATCCCATGCCCCTTTGGTAGGGAACGGACCGGGCGCAATAGCATTGCTTCGGATGTTGTATTTTGCCCATTCTACTGCCAATGAACGGGTTAGTGCTAATACGCCTGCTTTAGCACAAGCAGAGGGCACTACATAGCCCGAACCTGTCCATGCATAGGTGGTAACAATGTTAAGAATAACGCCGGGCTGTTTCTGGGCTATCCAGTGCTTGCCAATGGCAAGTGTACAGTTGTAAGTTCCTTGCAGCACAATGCCTACGATGGTATCAAAAGCTTTGTGCGAGAGTCGCTCAGTAGGACTGATAAAATTGCCAGCAGCATTGTTGAGCAAACCGTTGATGCTGCCAAAGCGTTCCAAAGTAGCTGCTAAGACCTGTTCTACTTCTTGGTAGTTGCGTACGTCGCACGCCACTGGCAGCACTTGACCGCCTGTTTCGGCTTGCAACTCATTGGCAGCTGCTTGCAGTACGTCCAACTTACGACTGGCTATTACTACGTTGGCTCCAAGCTCGAGAAAATACTTACTCATAGAGCGTCCTAAACCTGTTCCCCCGCCAGTAACTAAAATTGTTTTGCCCTGCAAAGCGCCCTCTTTGAGCATAGGTTCGGTATGTTTCATCATTTTTGTCCGATAGATTGTTCCTTACAAATCAAGAGAATACTTTCATGATTGCCAAACTTGCAAGCAGTATTTACAAAACAAATTGATGAATAGATGATGAAAATCATCTTTTGTACTTTGTCGGGCTACTACCTTTGGCTTTGTTAAAACAAATCTTTAATCATGGCAACTAACAAAGTTCATTTAGACGCCCTGCATGCTGAACATACAGAATGGCTGCAACATCTGAATCATTATGAAAAAGAGATTAGCTACTTACAATCGATGTTAGACGAGCTGGCAAAACGCAACAACAGTGATGAGTTTCGCAAATCTTGCAGTCATTTCCAAAATCAGCTCATTATTCAAAAAGAACAGTTAGACATATTGAAACACGAAATTCGCGTTCATGAAGACTTCTTAATCAAAGAAGCTCAAAAAGAGCAAACTACTATTCATCACCGCCTATTTGGCGACCATGCCGACGAGCGTGACAAGATAAGCACTTTTGAAAAACTATTTGGCGAAATGAAGGCTGATTTTATGCAGTTTGCTGGAAAATGGTCGTAAGGCAATGGTTGGTGTCTCCAACGGCAAAAAATTGGAAGATTAGTTGAAAAAGCATCTTATTGGGCAAAACCCGACAGCTATGGAAAGCCTGTCGGGCTTTGTTTGCACCTATGCACTACAAGCAGGTCTGCCCACAGCTAACAGCACAGTGATGCCCTCAATACTTGAAGCGGCGTTATTATTTGCTCATTTCCAAATGAATTGTGTAGGATTAGGTTTGGGCAATCGACATATTGATTAGCATCACTTTCAAGTGGTCTTAAAAGTCTTCGTCTAGGCTAAATTTGTGTGCTGATTTTTCGCTCATCACACCTGCTTTTTGGTATTCGCCAACCCGTTTTTCAAAGAAATTGGTCTTGCCTTGTAAGGAAATCATTTCCATGAAATCGAATGGATTAGAAGAGCCATAGTATTTTTTGTAGCCTAACTCTACCAATAGGCGGTCGGCTACAAACTCGATGTATTGGCTCATCAAACGCGAATTCATGCCAATTAAGTCTACAGGCAAGGCATCGGTAATGAATTCTTGTTCTATTTTCACTGCATCGGTGATGATTTCCAACACGCGTTCTTCGGGGAGCTTATTAACTAAGTGGCGTGTGTAGAGCAAGCAGGCAAAGTCGCAGTGTAAACCTTCGTCTCTGGAAATGAGTTCATTGGAAAAGCTCAGACCCGGCATAAGCCCACGCTTTTTCAGCCAGAAAATAGCACAGAAGCTACCAGAGAAGAAAATGCCTTCTACGGCGGCAAAAGCTACCAGTCGCTCGGCAAAGTGCGGGCTTTTAATCCAACGCAATGCCCATTGGGCTTTTTTCTTTACACAAGGAACTGTTTCGATGGCATTAAATAGCCGATGTTTTTCAACGGGGTCTTTAATGTAGGTATCAATCAGCAGTGAGTAGGTTTCAGAGTGGATGTTTTCCATCATAATCTGAAAACCATAGAAGCATTTAGCCTCTGAATACTGCACTTCGTGTAAGAAGTTAGCAGCCAGATTTTCGTTCACAATGCCATCGCTAGCAGCAAAAAAAGCTAATACGTGGGAGATAAAATGGCGTTCGCCGGGGGTGAGGTTTTCCCAGTCTTTAAGGTCTTGTGAAAGGTCTATCTCTTCGGCAGTCCAGAAGCTTGCCTCGTGTTTTTTGTACATCTGCCAAATATCGTCGTATTCGATAGGCAGCAGCACAAAGCGATTGGGATTTTCCACCAATAGTGGTTCTACAAAGTTTGCAGATTCGGTGTTTGTCATCTTACAAGCAATCAAATTTTACAATAAATCAGTTCTGCACGTAAAACAAAGCGTTCAATAGCTTTTGTTTTAGGATTATTCCAAGATTTTTTAAGAGGGGCGCTTATGCTATTGGCTTTCAACTACATGCAAATATGCATTAAAAATATTGCATTTGCCAATTTTTTGGCTTTAAAATTGACAATAGTTGATGCTAAATAGAGATATAGCGAGGTTTGTGCAGCCGAATAGTTAGGCGTTAGCAGGAGTTTAAAATAGGATTTTTCCAATTTAGTGTGGCGAAATAACAAGGGCTAAAACGCTTCGGCAATGGAAAAATACAAGCCAGTATTTTGCCTGCCGAAACCATAATCTAGTCTTAGATTAAGTTGTTCTTTGCGATTGAGCATTAGTCGCAATCCACCGCCATAGCTGTACTTGAGTGTTTCCCATCCTACATCGGCAGGTGTACGAAACACATCGCCAACACCAGCAAATACCACTGCCCCAATTCGCCAAAACAGATGCCGGCGGTATTCTACTTGCGTACCCAGAAAGTTTAAGTCGCGGAAGCGGTTGCGCGCATAACCGCGTAGTATATCGTCATTTCCGGCAGCAGCAAGCATCAGAAAAGGAGGGTTGCCAAAGTTAAAATTAGCTGCTGTTTGGAAAGCAATGATATCTTTTTTGCCAATGCGATAGTATCGGGCAAAAGTGGCAGTCAGGTTGCGATACGAAAAGTCGCCTGCCAGTGCTTTGCCATACACATAAAAGCCTACGTCTAAGAAAGTACCTTGCGAGGCATTAACCACGTTATCGCGCGAGTCTACTAAAAAGATGAATCCGGCGCCACCGTTTACTCCACCTCGGTTGCCAGTAATATTTTGTGTGCGCAACATACCTGCTGCCTCTACGCGGAAGTTATGTAAGTTAGCAATTTGGTAGTCTAATCCTACATAGATTTTATTGCCCAACTGCCGCATGGCTGTCAAACGCGCATTGAGCACGTCGTAGCTGTAAAGTTCTGGCTTATCGGCGGAGCTGCGGTTGCCAATGCCGTAAAAGCGGTCTGGGAAGTTCCGGTAGCGGGCTTCTCCACGCAGCAGCCACGACTCGTCTTCAAGGAAGACATTCCAAGAAGCCCATATATCAAGTTGCTTATTTTGCGTATAGTCAGCAAGTAATTTGACGTAAGACAGACGATTTTTACTTTCATCGTCGCCTACCCGAAAATAATAGAATCCCACAGCGCCATAGGCTAATCGGGTGTCGGGTGTAGAATACAACAGGGGTAATATTAGCACGCCCCCTTTTTCCTTAGGCTGAAATAATTTCATCATTTTCAGCGAATCGGAGGCATATACAGAACAAATTTGCAACCAAAGTAGCAAAAAGAGTATTTTTGAAGCAACAAGATGCATGTACGTATAAGAGTTGTCAGGATTACTTGCAATTATAGTGGAAACGTTTTGAAAGATTTAAAAGTTTGACAGAAGCCATTGCTATTTTGCGGCACCTCAGGGAAGAGTTGTGCCAAATTTACGAACCACACGAAGCTGACAGCATTGCTAGGCTACTGTTAGAGGAGTTTTTTGGGCTCTCATCTATCGACCTGATAAAAGGAAAAAAGCCTGATTTGCAAGGTTTTACAAAGTGGAAGGAAGCCTTGCCGCTACTTAAAGACAATATGCCCGTACAGTATGTACTCGGCTATGGTTACTTTGCGGGTCGGCGGTTTGCCGTAGGCGAAGGGGTGCTGATTCCGCGTCCAGAAACAGAACAATTAGTAGAAATGGCAGACCGTTTTCTGCGCCAAGCCACTGGCTCACCAACCGTTCTTATCGACTTATGCACTGGAACGGGTTGTATTGCACACACACTTGCTCTACAACATCCACATATAACATGCTATGCCATAGATAACAGTCCACAGGCGTTGTATTATGCGCATCAGAATGCCCGACAACTGGGGGCGCATACCATTGTGCAAGAAGCAGATGTACTTGCCGAAGAACTACCAGAGCAACTGCCTATGTGCGATTTTTTATTGAGCAATCCACCTTATGTTATGCAACGCGAGCGCTTGCACATGCACCCACGGGTGTTAGAATACGAACCGCCTCATGCGCTTTTTGTACCAGATGATGCCCCTCTGATTTTCTATCAAGCAATTGCCCGCATTGCTGCCTTGCGCCTAAAAGCAGGCGGCTGGATAGGCGTAGAAATTAATGAGGCAATGGGCAAGGCAGTAGCAACACTTTTTCGCACAGCAGGATTAGCAGAGGTAGCCATACAAAAAGATTTTTACGGAAAAG
The DNA here is from genome assembly GCA_025056255.1 of Bernardetiaceae bacterium. Classification (GTDB taxonomy): domain Bacteria; phylum Bacteroidota; class Bacteroidia; order Cytophagales; family Thermoflexibacteraceae; genus Rhodoflexus. Next base: position 85,766 of record JANWVT010000006.1, read on the forward strand.
AGCGTTTTGTAACAGCTCGTAAGTAAAGTGCTTACAACAAGAACCATAGCCACAACTACCAAGAAAGGTTGTGAATGAAATGAAGCAAAACCTTCGTGTTATGCAAAGCTCAAGTACTCTGCTTTGAAACAACCTTTGCTTCCAACCCTGATAGATGTGAAAAAACTGTCAGAGTTACTCATAGCTGCGCCATGCCATAATATTGGGCAAACAAGATGCTATGCAAATAGCAATTTGGATATCTACTAACTTAGTAGCTTACCACATTTGTTCACGAATGAAACACAACTATTGTTCAAAATTTTTTACTTTTCGCAAATAAGCATAGGGCGCTGTTTTAATTAATTTATACCAATAAATTGGTGTGCTAACTTTGGCACTTAAATTGCCATCATATATTTGCCCCTTAATTACAAAAGTTGTCAGTATTATCTGAGCAATTTGCTTTTTGCCACTCCACAAGTAATTTTCTTACTCCATTTGTTATCACACTTATGAAAATTGGATTTACAAACGGTTGGTATTGGTCTGTCCTATTAGTGAGCATTTGTTTCTTAGGGGCATGCCAGGAACCAGAGAAAGAAGAAAAGAAAATGGAAGAACCGGTGGCAGAGCAAGTTAAACCTACACCTATGCCTATACCGGTAGAATCTATCAAGAAAAAAGAAGAGCAAAAACAACCTGAACCGGAAATTAAGCCTGAGCCAAAACCTGTTGAGAAACAAGAGAAGGAGAAAAAAAAGGTTGCTAAATCAGAAAAGCCTAAACCTGAGCAAAAAGAAGAACCAGTAATTATTGCCGACCAACCGGCAGAACCTATCAGCGGTTATCCGGCTTATTATCGCTACATTAAAAGTTCGCTGCAATATCCGGAAGAAGCTAAAAAACACAATGCTGAAGGACAGGTTTTTGTAGAGTTCGTCGTACGGAAAGATGGTACTCTGGAAGATGTGAAGGTACAGTCCGGCAAAGGGATTGGCTACGGTTGCGATGAGGAAGCAGTGCGAGTGGTGAAACAAGGCGAAAAATGGAAACCTGCTATCCATAAAGGCGAACCAGTAGCTCAAAGAGTAACACTTCCTATCAAATTTAAATTAAACTGATATCTGCACACCTATCACAAGTCTACATCGTTAATTTACTCGTTTCGCAACTTTACTGTTGTAAAAAAACATCTACAACAGTAGAGCCTTTCGAAGCGAGTAATTTTTTTAACCCCTTAGCAGTTGTAGCGTACGTTTAAGTTTTACAAGGACAAACATGATGGATAATAACCTAAACAACTATTTAGACAAAATGGCAGAATTGACAAGATTTTGTAGCTGAAAAACAACCTTGCCACATTGTGTGAAATGTTTGAATTGAGGATTTCTAATTTCGGAGTTTTCCTATTTCTACACACCAAAATCTTCTTGCCGTTGCGCGTGTCCACACGCGCGACAGATATCGGATTAGGTAGCTTGTGAGAACAGGAACCACAGTGAGTTAGTCTTCATGAATATACATTTGGTAAAACGAATCCTAAAAAAAACTAAACAACTACCATATATTGAACTTGCCTTTGACTAAATTAATAGGGGAACTCCTTAATAGAAACGTGAAAATGAAACACTATTATTTACTTGCATTGGGTGGCATAGGATTTTGCTGGACAGCATCGGCACAACAAGATGTGCAAAAGGCGTTGCAAAATCAATTCATTACGGTACAACCCGGCGATACCATTGCTATTACAGCCGGTATTTTCGAGTTGGAAGGCACGCTTTGGATGGACGATAAACAAAACGTAGTCATCAGAGGACAAGGGAAAGACCGCACTGTATTGTCCTTTAAAAACCAGCGCTCAGGAGCCGAAGGTATTAAAATCACTAACAGTCGCAATATTATTGTGGAGGAACTTACAGTACTGGATGCAAAGGGAGATGCCATTAAAGTACAACAGACTGAAAATATTACCTTTCGCCATGTCAAAACGGCATGGTCAGGTAAACCCAAAAAAACCAATGGGGCATACGGATTTTATCCAGTTAATTGCAAAGGCGTAACTATTGAATATAGTGAGTCTGTGGGCGCATCCGATGCTGGTATTTATGTAGGACAATCGCAAGATATTGTTGTACGCTACTGCAAAGCCTGGCACAATGTGGCTGGTATCGAAATAGAAAACTCTTTATACGCCGACGTACACGACAACGAAGTTTTCAACAACACAGGGGGCATCCTTGTGTTCGACCTACCCGATTTAATACAGAAAAAAGGAGGCTTTGTGCGAGTTTTCAACAATCACATTCATGAAAACAATCATATTAATTTTGCTCCTAAGGGCAATATTGTAGCCAAAGTGCCGCAGGGTACAGGCTTGCTCATTTTGGCAACTAATAACGTAGAAGTATTTCAGAACCGCATTGTTAACAATATTTCCGTTGGAGCGGGCATCATGAGCTACTACATGACCGAAGAACCTATTAAGGACAAAGAATACTATCCATACCCCGATAAAATCCACATTCACGACAATTATTTTGAACGTCCTCCGGTACGGGCAACTTCCAAAGGGCGACTGGGTATGATGTTTCGCTTAAAGTTGAAATTTGGAATAGACGTCCCTCATATACTGTTTGACGGTATCAGCGACGCACAACGCTCAGAAAAAATGCAAATTTGTATTCGCAACAACACCAACCAAACTTTTGCAAACTTAGATGCTGGCAACGATTTCAAAAATGTGAGCCGCTCTTTGGAAAATTTTGATTGTGAGCTTCCTTCTCTTCAACCTGTAATCATGAAAAATGCCCGATGAAAAACTATTGGCTAATTATTGGAACAATCATTTGGTTTTTTACACTGTTGGGGGCAGGCAAAAGTTTGCCAAAAAAATACAAAAATAGGTTATCTGAATATGGCTTTTTTACAGGTGAAATAGCCCAATTGCAACCTGCTACAAACGTATTGCCTTATCAGTTAAATACCCCATTGTTTACAGACTATGCACACAAGCAACGTTTTGTGTACATACCCGAAGGCAAGCAGGCAGTTTACAACGATTCGTCGGTATTGGCATTCCCAATAGGCACAGTACTGATTAAAAACTTTTTCTACTATCACGATGAGCGAAAGCCAGAAAAAGGGCGCCGAATACTGGAAACACGCCTGCTTATTCGCGAAGAGAGCGGGTGGATTGCCTTGCCTTATGTGTGGAACGATGAACAAACCGATGCTTTTTTAGAACCAGCTGGCGAAGTCAAATCAGTTACCTGGCGCGACCTCAACGGCGTGCGGCAAACAATCAGCCACTATCAGATTCCCAACATCAACCAGTGCAAAGGTTGCCACATTGCCGGTAAAACTATTACCCCCATCGGACCTTCAGCAAGACAACTAAATGGTGTATATCCGTACCAAAAAGGAACTGAAAACCAATTGATTCAACTTGCTCGCCTGCAAAAATTAAGCGGTTTGCCCGACTTGGCAAAAGTACCCCGTCTGGCTAACTGGCAAGATGCCTCAGCCTCCATAGATGCGCGTGCGCGTGCATGGCTCGATATTAACTGTGGGCATTGCCACAATCCCAAAGGTCCGGCAAGCACCTCCGGTTTGATGTTAGATATTCACACGCAGCACCCATCGGCTTTGGGCATCATGAAAACACCTGTGGCAGCAGGCAAAGGTTCAGGAGGCTTGCTTTACGATATTGTACCTCAACATCCTGACAAGTCTATTTTGGTTTACCGCTTGCAAAGCACCGACCCGGGCATTATGATGCCTGAAATAGGGCGTACAGTGGTTGATAAAGAAGGACTAGCACTTATTCGGGAGTGGATTAAACAAATGCCAACACCGTAAATCCTGCCTGCATCCTTTGTTTGGCGTATCTTTGCGGCAAGTTAAACTTGCTAACATGGAAACGACCAACGGATTTGCAGCATTTAAACTCAACAAGCAGCTACTCAGTGCTATTGCAGATTTGGGTTGGCAAGTGCCTACCCCTATCCAAGAAAAAACCATTCCGTTGGCATTAGAAGGACACGATATACTTGGGATTGCCCAAACAGGTACAGGAAAAACTGCTGCCTATTTGCTACCCCTGCTGATGCGTCTTAAATATGCCCAAAGTCATTTTCCACGTGCCTTGATAATAGCACCTACGCGCGAATTGGTCATGCAAATTGCCGAACATTTTAAGCAGTTAGCTGCCTACACCGATTTGCGCTGCACTGCTTTGTATGGTGGGGTAGGTATGAAAATGCAGGTAGAGGCAATAAAGTCGGGCACCGATGTTGTTGTGGCTACGCCCGGGCGCTTTATGGACGTGTATCGCACCGGAGAACTAATAGTGAAGGAATTAAAAACATTTATTCTCGACGAAGCCGATAAGCTTATGGATATGGGGTTTATGCCGCAAATTCGCAAATTGTTAGAGATTATCCCCCGCAAACGGCAAAACCTTTTGTTTTCGGCAACCATGCCCGACAAAGTGCTACGGCTCTCCGAAGAATTTCTGGAAGCGCCCATTCGCGTTGAAGTAGCACCCCAGGCAACTGCCCCGCAAACTATTGCACAACAGTTGTATATTGTTCCTAATCTGAAAACAAAAGTCAATTTATTGGGATATCTGCTGAGCAATACCAGTGCTGTTAAACGAGCGATTGTATTTTGCCGAACTAAACAAAATGCAGAAAATATTGGGAAATACATCGCTCGCAAACTAACTCGGCAAGTGCGCATCATTCATGCCAACAAGGGACAAAACACGCGCATTAATGCTATGCAAGCTTTTAAAGAAGGCAATGTACAGGTGTTAGTAGCAACCGATGTGGCAGCACGAGGAATAGATGTAAGTGAGGTAAGCCACGTGATTAATTTCGATGTACCCATTATATACGAAGACTATGTGCATCGGATTGGCAGAACAGGGCGGGCAGGCGAGGAGGGAGTAGCCATTACGTTTTGCACCGAAGCCGAAAAATATCACATTGAAAAAATACAACAACTTATCAGGCAGCCTATTCCTGTTTGCGAAATTCCTCCACAAGTAAATATAGAACCAACCAGTTTTGAGGAACAGCAGGCTATGGCACGAGAAATAGACAGACAAAAGCGTCGTGAAAACCCTGAGTTTAAGGGTGCTTTTCACCAGAAGAAAAGTCGCCGTTCAACTCATCGAAAACATAAACCAGCTACTAACAAAACCAAATGAGCAAGTAGCTATCTTGTTGTTGGGTTGCCCTCACTCACACAACAAATGGTTGCTCATGAGGCACAAACAACAATGGCATTGTTTAACGCATCGCTTGCGCGTGAATTAAAAAACCGCCCCGCAAAACAGGACGGCTTTCGCAAATATGAATCAGCTTTAAAGATTTTCTACTTCATTTCAACCCCCTGAGGAGCTTTGGCATTAGGCGGATTGGAGCCTTCCATTGTTTTGATGTAGCTTGCCAATTGCAGAATCTCCTCGTCAGAAAGTTTTCCTTTCCATGCTATCATGCCTTTGGCAGGAACTCCCTCGCGAATAACGTGAAAGATGTCTGCCAACTGTCCGCCATGTAGGTAGAATTTATCGGTTAAATTCGGACCTACGCCCCCTTCTAACGCTTTGCCATGGCAGGCTACGCAATTTTGAGCAAACACTTTTTTGGCATTTTCCAACTGTGCTTTGTCAGTAACCTGCACAATTTGTACCTTCACGCGGTCTTTGCTGTTGCCATAGCGAAGAGCTGCTTGTGCTACTTCTGCTTGGTACTCGGCTTCTTGCAGGTCGCTAAATTGGAAAACGTGATAGTTGAGCATGTAAACGATGCCAAAAACAATGGTAACATAGAAGAAGTAGGCTAACCAAGGCGGCATGCCGTTGTCTAACTCTTGGATGCCGTCGTAGCTGTGCCCTTCCATAGTTTCATTGTTAGCTATTCCGCTGAACAGCCCGCGAATATCGGAAAGGATGCCTTTGCCCAGTTCAGGGATGCGTTTCACAGCGGGTTGTGGAGCGGTTTTGCCTTCTAAGGCACGTTGTAAACTTATCAACTGAGTAAGCAGCGCTACTATGGCTGCCCCAATAAGCATAATAAAAGCTGCAAATACTGTAATGATAATTTTCTCATTATCAGATATTGGTAGGGTATTGGAAGCAGCAGTAGTGGCAACAGAAGGGGCATCGGTTGCAGCAGTTGCAACAACAGGAGCGGCTGGTGTTTCGGGTTGTGCTACTTTTAGGTAGCTGATAATGGCATCTATACCTGCATCGGGGATAGTGCCCTCAAAAGCAGTCATGGCTACTTTGTTATACTTTTCAAAAACTGCTTTGGCATCTGTATCCCCTTGTTCAATCATGCGGGTAGAGTTTTTAATAAACGACTTTACCCACTCGGGTTTGCGGCGGTCTAACACGCCCACCAGATTAGGACCTATTAGGTCTTCGCCTAACTTATGGCAGGTGGCACAGTTTTCAGTGAATAACTTCTTGCCTTCGGCAACTGCCGCATTGTCTTGTGCTTGTGCGCCGAGGCTGCATCCGGTTATCAGAATGGCTACCCCTATGGCTTTATATAATTTTAATGGTTCGGTTCGCATAAAACAAAACAGAGTAGATTGGTTGTAAAAAGTTTGTCAGTTGGTTTCATCACTGTCTTCTAAGGGCAACTCAGCAAGTTTTTTCACAGAGTCCTTATTAACCCGAAGCGCATACACGAGTGCTCCAATAAAGAGCGTAAAAAATATGATGAGTGAGATGATGGGGTAGATGGCTACTCCCTCAATAGACTCTAAAACGTTGCGAATCATAGTTATTGGCTGTTTTTCTTCACATCAGTTCCCAAGCGTTGCATGTAGGCAATCAGCGCTACAATTTCTTTATCCGGTTTTACTTCAATGCCTGCTTCTTTGAGGTTTTGCACAATCTGATTGGCTTGCTTTTGCAAATCTTCGTTGGCAACAGTTTCATAGCCTTCGGCATAAGGTACGCCCAGTTTGCGCATAGCCTTAATTTTTTCGGCAGTTTTGTCTGTATCCAGCGTTTGTTCAAACAGCCAAGGATAAGGCGGCATGATAGAGCCGGGTGTCATGCTGGTAGGGTCTAACATGTGATGATAGTGCCATGAGTCAGGGTATTTGCCACCTACGCGTAGCAAGTCCGGACCGGTGCGCTTAGAGCCCCACAAAAAGGGGTGCTCGTACACATACTCACCTGCTTTGGAGTACTCGCCATAACGCTCTGTTTCGGAACGGAACGGGCGAATCATTTGTGAGTGGCAACCTACACAACCTTCGCGAATATAAAGGTCTCTTCCTTCCAGTTCTAAGGGCGTGTAAGGCATCACACTTGCCAGTGTTGGCACGTTAGATTTAACCAACCAAGTAGGCACTAATTCTACTGCACTGCCAATCAAGATGGCTATGGTAGCCCAGAAAGCCATCTGAACGGGGCGGCGCTCCAAACGGCGATGCCAGAAGTCGCCGGCATGATTGGTGTGTAGCACGCCGCGAGCATAGGCTTGTGCGGGTTCATCTGCCAAGAACTTACCGCTTACGGCAGTCATCACCAAGTTGTAGGTCATCATCAGCACACCTGCCAAGTATAGGAAGCCACCCACAGCGCGCATCATATACATTGGAATAACGGCATTAACTGTTTCAATAAAATTGGGGTATTGCAACATGCCTTCCGCATTGAACTGTTTCCACATCAACCCTTGTGTAAATCCCGACCAATACATTGGGATGGCATAGAACAAGATGCCGAGGGTTCCAATCCAAAAATGGGCATTGGCTAATTTCCATGAATATAGCTGGGTGCGGAACATACGCGGGAACAACCAGTAGAACATGGCAAAGGTCAAAAAGCCGTTCCATGCCAGTGCGCCTACATGCACGTGTCCTACAATCCAATCGGTAAAGTGCCCAATAGCGTTTACGTTTTTGAGCGAAAGCATCGGTCCTTCAAAGGTTGCCATACCGTAGCCGGTGAGTGCAACAACAAAGAATTTCAACACAACATCTTCCCGCACTTTGTCCCATGCACCGCGCAGCGTTAACAGTCCATTTACCATACCTCCCCACGAGGGCGCAATGAGCATTACGGAAAATACGGTTCCCAAAGACTGTACCCAGTCGGGCATGGCAGAATACAGCAAGTGGTGCGGACCTGCCCAGATGTAAATGAATATGAGCGACCAGAAGTGAACTATAGACAAACGGTAGGAGTAAACCGGACGTTGTGCTGCCTTAGGCAGAAAGTAGTACATCAAACCTAAGTAGGGGGTAGTGAGGAAGAATGCCACCGCATTGTGCCCGTACCACCATTGTACCAGAGCATCTTGCACTCCTGCAAAAAGCGAGTAGCTTTTTAAGAATGAAACGGGCAGTTCAAAAGAGTTTACAATGTGTAACACTGCCACTGTTACAAAGGTAGCAATGTAGAACCACATGGCTACGTAGATATGCTCTTCGCGGCGTTTCACCATGGTGCCTATCATGTTGATGCCAAACACTACCCATACTGCGGCAATAGCAATGTCGATAGGCCATTCCAATTCTGCATACTCTTTGGAGGTAGTAATACCCAAGGGCAGCGTAATGGCAGCAGCTACAATAATCAGTTGCCAGCCCCAAAAGTGAATTCTGCTTAGCAAGTCGCTATACAGGCGGGCTTTGCACAGGCGCTGGATGGAGTAATATACACCTGCAAAAATGGCATTGCCTACAAAGGCAAAAATAACTGCATTGGTGTGCAAAGGTCTGATGCGACCAAAAGTAGTGTACGGAATACCAAAGTTCAGTTCAGGATAAATCAATTGCAGCGCAATTAGTAAACCTACGCCCATCCCCACAATGCCAAAGATAATAGAGGCATAGGCAAAATTGCGTACAATAGCATTGTCATAATTGAACTGCTCTAGCATCGCCCCAGCAGGAGCTTTCTTTTCCTCTTGGGTAAGTGTTTGCGGCGTTATCATAACAGTAGCAGATTATTGTAATTTACTTTATCTTAGAAGTTGATTGTTTTACTTCGTCGTCAAAAAGAATGCGGATGCTTGGCGTGTAACTGTCGTCATACTGTCCGTTGCGTACCGACCAGATAAATACGCCCAAAAAAATCAGCGCAACACTAATACTGATGCCAATAAGCATGAAAATAACGCTCATATGATTTTGCTTAAACTTGCTTCAAAACAACAGAACGCGGCGGGCAAAAAAGGTGATGTATGTCATCAATTGCAAATTTTTTTGGTGTAGTAGCTGTTTTGGTTATTTCAATTGCGCTTCTGCCCAAAAAAACAACCTTGCGGATTGGAAGCAACCCGCAAGGTTAGCGCAAGTGTGTACCATGACAAGTGCTTGCTACACCAACAGCAGCAAAAAATTAACAATGCATTGCAGAGGATGTTGGTAAGAAAAAATTTTGCAAAGCCTTAATTTATTGCCCTAGTACATAAGCAAAAATCAGGGGGGCTACAATAGTAGCATCCGATTCAATTACATAAGAGGGTGAGTTAACGTGTAATTTTCCCCACGAGATTTTTTCGTTGGGCACCGCACCGCTATACGAACCATAACTGGTAGTAGAGTCTGAAATTTGGCAGAAATATGCCCAAAAACTAATATCATCCATTTCCAAATCTTGTTTGAGCATAGGCACTACGCAAATGGGGAAGTCGCCGGCAATACCGCCCCCAATTTGAAAGAATCCGATACCACTGCCAGTTTGATGATTAGCCATATACCACTGCGCAAGGCTGGTCATGTACTCGATGCCGCTTTTCATAGTAGAGGGCTTCAGTTCGCCAGTAAGGCAATAAGAGGCGAATATGTTGCCCAGGGTAGAGTCTTCCCAACCGGGAACAAAAATCGGCAGGTTGCGTTCACAAGCAGCCAGTAGCCACGAGTCTTGCGGCGGAATCTGATAGTATTGTTCTAATACGCCACTTTTTAACAATTGATAGAAAAACTCATGTGGCAAATAGCGCTCTCCTTTTTGGTCAGCAGCCTTCCACAACTCAAAGATATGCTTTTCTATACGGCGGATAGCCTCTCCTTCCGGAATGCACGTATCGGTAACGCGGTTAAAGCCGTTTTCCATCAGTTCCCACTCTTCAGCAGGAGTCAGGTCGCGATAACGCGGAATGCGTTTGTAGAAATCGTGGGCTACTAAGTTGAATACGTCTTCCTCTAAGTTGGCTCCTGTGCAGGAAATAGCATGCACTTTCCCTTGACGAATCATTTCGGCTAATGAAATGCCCAATTCGGCAGTAGACATAGCTCCTGCCAGCGTTATCAGCATCAGACCGCCTTTTTCTAAGTGTGCTTCATAGCCTTTGGCTGCATCCAGTAAGGCGGCAGCGTTAAAATGGCGATAATTTTTCTCGATAAATTGCGAAATAGGACCTTTTGTTACAGTCATGATAATATATTGAATGGTTATTGATTTTCAGCTAGTAATGATTTGCAGCCGCGAAATTAGGCATAAATGCGTAACTTGCGCCCTGTTTTAAGCCAAGAATGTCATCACCTAATTTCATAGACTACGTTAAAATTCATTGCCGGTCGGGCGCAGGCGGACCGGGGGCTGTTCATTTTCGCCGCGAAAAATATGTTCCTAAGGGCGGTCCGGACGGAGGCGACGGAGGACGTGGTGGGCATATCATTTTGCGTGGCAATGCTCAACTTTGGACGTTGCTGCACTTAAAATATACCAAGCACCTCAGGGCTCAAAACGGTGCACCCGGAAGCGGGCAAAACTGCAGTGGCAAACAAGGAGAAGACTTGATAGTGGAAGTGCCCATAGGTACTGTAGCACGCCACGCCGAGACTGGTGAAAAAATAGCGGAAATTTTGCACGACGGCGAGGAAATCATCCTCCTTAAAGGCGGACGGGGGGGCTTAGGCAATCAACATTTTGCGACTCCTACCAATCAGGCGCCGCGCTACGCCCAGCCCGGAGAACCTGCCGAAGAAGCATGGATTATTTTGGAGCTCAAAGTATTGGCTGACGTAGGGCTGGTTGGCTTTCCCAATGCAGGCAAGTCTACCCTGCTCTCGGTGATTTCAGCTGCCAAACCCGAAATAGCTGACTATCCGTTTACTACGCTTACGCCCAACTTAGGCGTAGTGCGCTACCGCGACGACCGCTCCTTTGTAGTTGCCGATATTCCCGGTATCATAGAGGGTGCCGCCGAAGGAAAGGGGCTCGGCTTGCGATTTCTGAGGCACATCGAGCGCAATTCGGTACTGCTATTTATGATACCCGTAGACAGCAAAGATATCCGCAAAGAATACCACATCTTACTCAACGAACTAGGCAAACACAATCCTGAGTTGCTGGATAAAAAGCGCATACTTGCTCTCACTAAGTCGGATATGATTGACGAAGAACTCAAAGAGGCGCTATCTAAAGAATTGCCCAAAGATGTGCCCACTATTTTTATATCGTCCGTTGCCCAACAGGGGCTACAAGAGCTGAAAGATATGCTCTGGCGAGCTATTCACCATCAGCCCGAACCGCAGAAAGCAATTGAAAACAAATTATAAGTTGTTATGACTATTCATCGCGAAGGATACCTTACTTTACTGCTTACCTTGCTCGTACTAACTGCTATCAATGTTGCTGTATATTACTTTTTTCCTCAGCAAGAATGGGTGCAGAAAATTGTATTACTTGTTAGCGTGGTACTGTACGTGCTTGTTTTACAGTTTTTTCGCAATCCACATATTGACATACAGATACAAGAAGGCAAGGTATTAGCACCCGCCGATGGCAAAGTAGTGGTTATTGAACAGACTACCGAGCAAGAATATTTTCACGACCAGCGCATACAGGTCTCTATTTTTATGTCGCCGCTAAATGTACATGTCAATCGGCATCCGATTTCGGGCGTGGTGAAATATTTTCGGTATCACCCGGGAGCCTATTTAGTAGCATGGCATCCAAAGGCAAGCCTCGAAAACGAACGCACTACTATTGTAGTACGCCACCCCACTGGAACCGAAATTTTAATTCGCCAAATTGCCGGTGCACTTGCACGTCGGATTTGCTGGTACGTAGCCGAAGGGCAGCGAGTTATACAAGGAACAGAGCTCGGTTTTATTAAATTTGGCTCACGGGTAGATGTGTTTTTACCTCCGAATGCCAAAATTACCGTACAGCTCAATCAAAAAACCACTGCCGGCAAAACCATCATTGCCGAACTGGCTTAATGGCAGAATATTTTCAATTTGCCCAAACCGCACACTTAAATAATCGGTTAAGAACATAAAAATTTGCGATAGTGCGTATATTTGTAACCCAGTATTAAACGAAATTATTCTCCGATGACAACAGTTGTAGTAGCGTCTATCGTCGCATTTACGATTCTTATCGTCTTGCTCGTATTGTTGTTGCTATTTGCACAAGCTAAGCTCGTACAATCCGGCAACGTAAAAATCGTAGTCAATGGCGACGAAGCCAACCCGCTCATTGTACCAGCAGGAGCTTCTTTATTAACAACCCTGTCTAATCAAAAAATCTTCTTGCCTTCCGCTTGTGGGGGTGGCGGCACATGTGCCATGTGCAAATGCGTGGTAGAAGATGGCGGCGGCGACGTGTTACCAACAGAATTGGGACATTTGAGCCGCACCGAACAAAAACAAAAAGTTCGCCTTGCCTGCCAAGTGAAAGTAAAGCAAGATATGCACATCCATGTGCCCGAAGAAATTTTCGGCATTAAGAAATGGGAGTGCGAGGTAGTATCTAACTATAATGTAGCTTCTTTCATCAAAGAATTTGTGGTAAAACTACCCGAAGGCGAAACCCTGCATTTCCAATCTGGCGGTTATATTCAGATAGACGTACCCCCAGTAGAAGTTGATTTTAAAGATATTGACATCCGTCCACATCCTGATGACCCAGCCGGTCCGGATAAGTTCCGTCCAGAGTGGGATAAGTTCAAGATGTGGGATTTGAAAATGAAAAATACGGAGCCCATTTTCCGCGCCTACTCAATGGCAAACCATCCCGCCGAAGGTAATATCATTATGCTTAATGTGCGGATTGCTACCCCGCCTTGGGACAAGGCTAATAACAAGTGGATGGATGTAAATCCGGGCATTTGCTCTTCTTACATCTTCTCGCGCAAACCCGGCGACAAAGTAACTATTTCAGGTCCCTATGGGGAGTTCTTCATCAAGCCCACCAATCGCGAAATGGTTTACATTGGAGGGGGAGCGGGTATGGCTCCATTGCGCTCTCACATCTTCCACTTGTTCCATACGCTCAAAACTACTCGAAAAGTATCGTACTGGTACGGGGGGCGTTCACGCCGAGAGTTGTTTTACACCGAGCATTTCCGCAAGATTGAGCAAGAGTTTCCCAACTTTAAATACTACATTGCCCTTTCAGAACCTTTGCCAGAAGACAATTGGAAGATTAAAAACGGTTTAGACGGCGAAGGCGATGGTTTTGTGGGCTTTATTCACCAAGTATTCATCGATAACTACTTGTCTAAGCATCCAGAGCCGGAAGAAATAGAATTCTACTTCTGCGGACCGCCCATGATGAATGCTGCCGTGCTCAAAATGTGCGATGACTTCGGCATCCCGCCCGAAAATGTGGCGTTCGACGACTTCGGAGGTTAATAGCCTAATGCAAAACCCGACAGGTTAAAAACCTGTCGGGTTTATTTTTGTCTGACACTTTTTGTAGTGGCAATTGTTGGCAAGCCGAGGAAAGTGCTTATGATTGTAGAAATTGTGCCAGTGCCGCTGCGGGATTGTTGGTTTTCATAAAATTTTCACCCACCAAGAAACCTTTAAAACCAAACTGCTGCAAGTGGTGAATTTCCGACAAACAACTGATGCCACTCTCTGAAATGCTCGGCACGCTTGCTGGAATTAGGCTGCTTAGCTGTTTAGAAACTTCTAAGCTTACTTCAAAGGTTTTTAGGTTGCGATTGTTAACCCCTACCATATCTATTTCAGGGAAAAAACTGCGCTCTAATTCCTCGGAGTTGTGTACTTCTAAGAGCACCTCTAACCCTACATGGTGGGCAAGGCGGGTGAAATTTCGTATTTCCGAAGGACTAAGCACAGCCGCAATTAGCAAAATCAGGTCTGCTCCTAATGCTTTGGCTTCAATAATTTGGTACTCCGATATGGTGAAGTCTTTTCGCAAAACAGGTATTTCTACTGCTGCCCTTGCGGCTTGCAAGTCGGCATTGCTTCCACCGAAGAAATAAGCATCTGTAAGCACCGATACCGCAGCTGCACCTGCCTGCCAGTAGCCGCGTACTACCTCTGCTACCTGTGCATGGGCATTAATGATGCCTTTGGAAGGCGACTGTTTTTTAAACTCAGCAATAATATGCGGATTGTTGCTATTTAGTTGCAGGCGCTCTTTTAAGGAAAGAGGCGTACGGCTAAATAAGGGACTGTGCTCTAACTGTCGCCATGCAACTGTAGTGGAGGCAGTAGCTACTTCCTTGCGTTTGTGGGCTATTATTTTTTGCAGAATATCCATTGTTTACACAAAAGTGTATTCGTATTTGCGAAGTTGAGCGTTAAACCTAAATTCAATTTTTCTGCCGTTAGCTTCTTGAAGAATTTCTAACAGTTTTTTCAAGCCGAAAGCACTGTAAAAGTTGCCTAAAGGCTGTGCATCGGGATGCAAGCGAACATACTGCTGTTCGGCTGCTTCAAATTGGCGGAGGAGTTCTATGAATTGTTCCATAATGATAGATGATAATATGTTTAACAACTTAATTCAGTAGATTTTGAAAAGCGTGCAAAGCTTTGCCACCCATGAGTGAGTCTTGCGCTTGTTGCAAAGCATCAGCAAGCGACAAGCGCGGCTGTGCCGTACGCAACGCAACGGCTGCATTGGCAAGTACCACTTCGTTTTGGGCTGTTGTGCCTTTGCCTTCTAACACTTGGATGAAAATTTTAGCTGCCTCTTCTACTGTTTTGCCCCCGTACAAACTTTCACGGGTTTTGGTGCCAAAACTGAAATCTTGTGGCTGTAATACTTTTTCGCCTTGTGTATCAATTATTTTACAAGGTGAGGTGAGCGATATTTCATCGTAGCCATCTAAACTGTGAACAATGGTAAAGTTTTTACCTGTTTGCTGATATAGGTAGCCATATTTTCGCGCCAACTCTAAGCTAAATACACCAACAAACTGGCTGGTAGGAAAAGCAGGATTTACCATAGGTCCTAACATGTTAAAAAACGTTTTCACGCCTAACTCACGACGAACAGGTGCTACGTTTTTCATAGCCGGATGGAAAACAGGTGCATGCAAAAAGGCAATGTTGGCTCGCTCTAACATTCGAAGCAACTTGTCTTGCTCGTTAGTAAACCGATAGCCAAAATGTTCCAAAATATTAGACGACCCCGAAACCGACGAGACCCCATAGTTGCCATGTTTGACCACTTTTATGCCTGCCCCAGCTACTACAAAGGCTACCAAAGTGCTGATGTTGAAAGTGTCTTTTGCATCGCCACCTGTTCCACACACATCTATGGTGTGCATCCCTTGTGTATCGAAGGGAATACACAGCTCTAACATGGCGTCGCGAAAACCGCTTAGTTCTTCTACGGTAATACTTCGCATCAGGAAAACGGTCATAAAGGCTGCCATTTGGCTGTGGTTGTAGTGTCCTTGTGCCAAATGAATGAGCACTTCTCTCGCGGTGGCTTTGTCTAAGGTTTTATGTTCAAAAAGATGATTGAGAATCTCTTTCATGGCGCTTCATCCGATAAATTTAGGAGGTTAATTTTTCAACCAATTTTTCAACATTTTTTCGCCATACTCAGTAATGTAGGATTCAGGATGAAACTGAACGCCCTGCACGTCGTACTGCCGATGGCGCAATGCCATAATGTTGCCAGCTGCGTCTTCGGCAGTAATTTCCAACTCGCGAGGGAAGTTTTCTCGACTGACAATCCATGAATGATAGCGACAGGTTTTTATCTTGTCGGGTATACCTTCAAAAAGCGTATGGTTCTGTTTGAGGATGCGGGTTTCTGTGGCAATGCCGTGCACAACCTCCCCCAAGTTTATTAACGTTCCGCCGAAGGCTTCCCCAATAGCTTGATGCCCTAAACATACCCCCAGAATAGACTTACGAGCAGCATATTGGCTAATCAGGTCAGGCATAATGCCCGCATCAGCAGGCAATCCCGGACCGGGCGAAAGTAGAATTTTATCATACTGTGCTACTGCATCTAAGCTAATTTTGTCGTTGCGCCACACTTCCGGAGCCGCACCAAGCACTCTGAGCAAATG
Source organism: Bernardetiaceae bacterium (assembly GCA_025056255.1). Classification (GTDB taxonomy): domain Bacteria; phylum Bacteroidota; class Bacteroidia; order Cytophagales; family Thermoflexibacteraceae; genus Rhodoflexus. The sequence continues at coordinate 102,019 of JANWVT010000006.1, forward strand.
CACCAAGTTGTAGGTAAACGAGTCGTAGTTGTCTAATACAAGTATGCGCATAGGTTAGGTTCAAAATAAAAAGGCTTGCTGCGGTGAACAGCAAGCCTTTGAAAATTTTATGTATATAGCTTTGCGACAAAAGCCTACTGTTCACACGGGTAACCCATGTACCAGAACCAATAAGCAAAATATGTCGCACTTTGAATACTCATTGCATTGCAAATTAGAACAAGGCATCTCAAAATTCCAAATTTCTTGGCTTAATTTTTTCACGGCAAAGAGCTACCTTATAAATGTGCGCTATGCGAGTAAGTATTTGAAAGGGGCTATTGCAACGGAGGCGTGCCACGTCGCCATTTTTGATGTAGTCAACCAACAGCGAAAAGTTACTTGCGACAACGTCGTTGCAAACAGGTATAAGGAATCTGCTGCAATACAAATTGCCAAAGAGCGCTGCACAATGTAGAGTAGCTTAATTAACCAACCAAACTCCCAGAAAAGCACCCGATATTTTCCCTATCCATGAAAAAATAGCATTTTCAGGGGCATTGGGGTCGCTGTTGATGCGACCAAACAGAGCATATAAAATTCCACCGATAATAAATTCGCCGGCAAAATAGCCTATCAGGCATGCAATAAAACTGATTAGCATTGTTTCAAACGTTGTTCAATGCTTTATTTCACTCAGCAAGCAAACGTGCCTTGCTTTTTTGAAAAATTTTTATTGGTCTGCTACCACACCTGTATAAGCTGATAAAGACGTCTTAAATTGGTACTTTTGTCAGTCAAAACATCTGTTCGGCACGCATGATTCGCTGTTGCTTGCTCATCATAATAATCTGTTGTTCGGTCAGTTGCACAGGAGTTCGCTACTTGCAGCCCCATGAGCAATTGCTTTACAGCCAAAGTGTTAAAGGTAACCGGCACATCCCAACCGATGAATTGGAAGCCTTTTACAGACAACGCCCTAATCGCAAGTTGCTGTTTTTTGCTTTTTCGCCTTATCTGATTGCCTACTACGAAGGCAGAAAGCCTTATGAGCGCAAACTACCTGCAAAACAGGCAGAACTTGCTAGTCGAGAAGCATATTATGAACGCCTTTTAGAGGACACTACACTGGATTTCCGAAAAGAGCGAAAAATTTTAGCTAAGCGCGATAAGGAATTGGGCAAATTGCGCCGTTGGATTGAGGAAGGCAACTGGCTTATGCGCTCGGTAGGTGAAAAGCCTGTCATTTTTGATTCGATGCTGATGTATCGTACAGCACAACAGATGCAATTGGCAATTAGGCAACGCGGATTTTTTTCAGCACAAGTGCGTCCTGTTTATCGCATCAAAAACCGCTTGGCTACGGTGGTTTATCAGGTGCAGGAAGGCAATGCGCATACTATCAACCGAGTTTGGTATGCAAGTGCCGACACAGTGCTGCTGCGCATTGTACAACAAGATACACTCAGAAGTTTGATACACAGCAATATGCGCTACGACGAAGGCGTTTTTGCTCAGGAACGAGAGCGTATTACACGACACCTGCGCAACAATGGTTACCATGAATTCACGCGCGACTTTGTATTTTTTGATGTGGACACTGCTATTGGAAAGCCTTATCGTGCCGACCTGCGCATCACCATAGAAACGCTCAACGAGCATACCATGCATCGAAGGTTTTCTATTGGGCAAGTAGAAATGATTACTGACATCAACACGGAAAGTGAGCGCCCTGCACGCGACACGTTGGTTTACAAAGGTTTGCGCATCGTTTCTTTTAATACCGATTTATATTCGCCCAAGCTTTTAGAAGACCGCATCCGTTTAAAGCCCTTTCAGTTGAGCAGTCAGGCTGATGCGGAAGAAACACAGCGCGCCTTGGCAGGTTTAGACATGTTTAAGTTTGTCAATATTGTGCAAGATACCAGCGGAGGCATGCTTAAGCCCCGCATTTTGGTAAGTCCCTTGCCCGTAAACGAAGTGAATGTGGAAGGAGGCTTCAACGTGGCGCAAGCATTGCCAGGTCCGTTTTTTAGTGCTTCTTGGCGCAATCGCAACATTTTTCATGGCTGCGAAATTGTTGAGGTGCGTGCACGCGGCTCTTTGGAAGCACAAGGCAGTGCTGCTGAGGTACAAAACACCTACAATGCACAGGAACTCAGCTTAAACGCCAGCATTGCCTTCCCCAAGCTAATTTTCCCTATCAGTTTAGAAAAGAAGCGCGCCCTAAGCATTTTCAATCCCAAAACCAAACTTACCTCAGGCTATACCTTTATCCGCAGACCCGAGTATGACCGCTTGAACTTTCAGTCTACTTTCAATTACGAATGGACTAACTTGCGCAATAAGCAGTTCACATTTACTCCCTTAGACCTCACCATTGTCAATACGCCGCGCTACCAAGACGATTTCATTGAGTATTTGCTCCAATTAGCTGCCGGTGGCAACACGCTTTTGCGAAGTTTTAGCCGTTTACTAGTATCGAGCATGTCTGCCAATTTTGTGTATTCTAACACACAGCGCCGCGATGCAGTGTACTTCCGGCTTTTTGGTGAATCGGGAGGAACTACTCTCAACTTGCTAAACAGCGACTTTTTGCGCAACAATACTACCCTGTTTGGCTTGGAATATTTCCGATTTGTCAAACTCAATGCCGAAGGCAGGTATTATTTGCCATTAAGCAAAGAAACTACCCTTGCCATGCGGGCAAACGTAGGAGTAGCCAATCCATACGGACAAACTGAGGATGCCCGCAGTACGGTATTGCCTTACGAAAAATACTTTTTTACAGGTGGTAGCAACAGCATTCGTGCTTGGCGACCGCGCCGCTTGGGTCCGGGTAGCTATACGCCTCCGTTTGATGAAAACACAGGCTTGTTTGACCTGCGCTTTGAGCAACCCGGAGAGCTGCTATTGGAAATGAATGTAGAGCTGCGCACTAAATTATTTGGCTTTGTCAATGGTGCTTTGTTTGTAGATGCTGGAAATGTGTGGATGCTCACTCCTGATTCGCGTCCGGGTTCTGATTTTCGACTCAATCGATTTGTCCAAGAGATAGCCGTAGGAACAGGTGCAGGGCTGCGCATGGATTTTTCTATTGTTATTTTGCGGTTCGACTTAGGCTTGCGCGTATGGGACCCAGCTTTTCCTTTGCAACAGCGCTTCGTATTAGGCAGAGAAGCCTTGCGCAATCCGGTTTTCAATATTGGTATTGGTTATCCTTTCTAAGGTTGATTTTTAGCCCAATAGCGCCGATAGGCATCCATCATTGCCTCATAGAGCAGTTCTCCTTGAAAGGCATACCCTTTTGGCGTTAAGTGCAGCCGGTCGGCAGTAGCAAGCTGACTACGCAACCAATGGTCAACTGAGCGCAGCCCTCCCATCACCGTATAAAAATCCCATACGGCTACTCCTGTTTCTGCTGCTACTTGCAGAATCATTTCGCGCACTTTGTTGTTGTTCAGGTTTATGTAACGGCGTGCTCGGTAGGCGTCGCCGGGAGTTGTAAGTAAGATAGAGGCGCGTGGATAAGCACGTTTAATGAGGTTTACCATGAAGCGCATGTTGCTAAGAAAAAGCTCTGCATCAAACTTCACCACATGCGCATCGTTAGTACCTAAGGAAACAATTACCAAGTCGGGTTTGAGTGCGCGCAGTTGGCGGTCAAAATCTTCGCATCGGAAATAGGTAGATACTTCTGCACCATTGATGCCCGCACTGCTGTACACAATGCCCGCTCGGTCGTTTTCTAATGAAAAGCCTTGTAATACAAATTGGGTTTGGGTTGGCTCTGAGCGCGTTAGCTTAATGGTTATTTCTTCTTGTGGCTTGTTGAATTCAAACTCAACAAAGCCCTCGCGGCTCATGTAGCTCGATACCAACTCAGCAGGATTGGCCACTACCATTACATTGAAAGAAGATTTGTCGAAAACTGGGTAAAAGATTTTAACGCGGGTAATTTCATAAAACGCTGCATTTTGCTCTCGGTTTGGACTAATGGTAAGAGTGGCACTGGGGTCTTTGGTTACGGCTACTACGCCTGCTAAGCCCCATTGGGCATAGGTATCGCGTTTGATACTTCGGATGCCTTCCCACTTGCCCTGATAGCTGACGGCATAGTTTTGTGGGTTGTTAGTACCCGCTGCTGCATATGGGAACACAAAGCCTCGCCCACCATTGCCAAAATAGCCTGTCAGTTGCATCAGGTCGCGCACCCTGCCAGAGAAAATATCTGCCTGAATGTGTGAGTCGCCTATGTGTACAATGTGCACTTTGCGTTTGATACCAGACTCTAACTGCTTGGCAGCTAAAAAGAAATTCCGCATTCCCTCTCCGTTAGGATTAGGCTGTAAGATAGTGTTAGCTGCATAGTTAATAAATCGGTAGGGTTGCCCGAATAATGAAAAGGCAACTGAACAACATCCGGCAACCAGCAGTCCGATACAGGTTAATTGTGTTTTACTGAGCAATTTGATTCCTGCTTTTATAGTGTTCATATTCTTTCATGAGCGCATGGTAGAGCATTTCGCCAACCAATCGCGCGCCCTTAGGGGTAAAGTGGGTGTAATCTTTGCCGGCTAAGGGAGGTTTATTTTGCACCCAGGCAACCATAGCTCCTTCGCCCCCCATTGCTTCATACAAATCCCAAAAAGCACAGCCGGCGCGAAAAGCTGCTTTGCGTTGTGCATCTCGTATTTTAGGCACATTAGGGTAAGAGGCATAGCCCGTACCACTGCGGCGTGCCATGTCGGATAGCCCTATTACCAAAATATCTGCCTGAGGGGCTACCGATTTTAAAAAAGTAAGCTGCCTGTAAAGCATATTTTCATAGAAAGTGTAGTCGCGCAAAATATTGGGTACTACATTCACCCCAAACTGCAAAATAATCAGTTTTACATTGAGCATTTCATATTGTTTGCGTAGCCACTCAGCATTTATTTTGATAAACTCTACACCCGAGCTACCGCGCATAGCCACGTTATCTACGGCTACGCCTTGGTTGCAGTCCAAAGCCACACCAAAAAATTCGCTGCCTTCGGCACTTTCTAAATGGAGGGAGAGTTTTTTAAACCGAACAGGTAAGGCTTGCTCGGCTACAATCACTTTTCGCTCTTGCTGTAGTGCCAAATTTAGTGTGGTGTCTTTTTCTGTACCTTCTGCCTGAATGTGAACGGCTACTTTTGCAAACGGCGAACTGTAAATGAATTTGATATTTTCTATTTGCGTAGCGTTACTAAAATCGTTGCTAAACCGAGTTTCTCGAAAACGGCAAACCGCGCGCCAAGACAGTTGAGCAGGGGCGAGGGAGTCTTTCGGCACAGGTGGACTAAAACGATAGGCAGTGCCTAATATACCATAGTGCCCAGCTCGGTTAGCTTTGCTATTGTTGCCATATATGGCATATTTAATCCAGTTTTCAGAGGCTTCGGTAGCAACCGTTGAGCGAGAAGCCTGCCACTCTACTAAGGGCACCACGCCGACTCCACAGCCACCAAATTTGCGCTGCAACCGAGCGCGCAGGTAGTCGCTAATGCGGTCACCTTCTATTTGGGAGTCGCCGTAGTGAACAATTCTCACCAAAGAAGGCTTGCGAGCAAGGCTCGCCCATGCAGCAAAGATGCGGTCTAAGTTGGTAGGGTGCAAGCTATCGGGAAATTCGATAGGATATTTGGGGTCGCTAAGGGGTTCAGAGCGCTCGGCAAGGGTAGTTTTAGACATGCTTGCACGGGTGCCGGGTAAGCTGTCTGGGTTGGTAATTTTTTGAGCAGTCTGCTCTTTTTCCTTCTTTTCCAAGCTATCTAACCGGCGAGCCATTGTGTTCAAATCTGCCATACGGGTCTGGTTGGCAATAGCAGTGTCGGCAGTGCCTGTAAAGTCTCGGAAGGTAAACACTTGGAAGGAGAGGTCTTCGGTAATAGCAATCTCTCCCGGCGATAACACCATAAGAATAATAACCGCACAAGCTACATAGAACAGTAACAGAATTGTACGAAGAGGAGTTACCATTCGCGTTTGTCAAGAATAAAAAACTACCGCAAGTTAAATGAAAATTAAATTGCGGCGGTTTACACACAGTTGCCAAAACCTTTATTTTTGTTCGTATGGAAACTTTCTTCATTGAATCGCTTGGTGTTGCCCCTTTTTACTATCAGTGGATTGTATTGCCTTTGATGATTTTTTTTGCTCGCATCGGCGATGTGTCGTTAGCTACCATGCGCATTATGCTACTGATGAGTGGTCGTCGACAAATTGCCCCTCTGCTGGGTTTTTTAGAAGCCTTGATTTGGATAGTAGCCATCGGGCAAATTATTCGTTCAGTAAACAGTCCCTTAGCCTACGTAGCCTATGCAGCAGGTTTCGGTATGGGCACCTACGTAGGCATGTGGATAGAAGGCAGGCTGGCGCTTGGAAAAGTAATTGTGCGGGTAATTACTCGCCGCGATGCCACAGAACTCATTAAAGTGCTCATGCAGTCGCGTTTTGGATTTACCAATATTGTTGCCGAAGGCAGAAAAGGCAATGTGAATGTTATTTTCTCAGTAGTTAAACGCAAAGATTTACCCGAACTAGTGCAACTAATAGAAACGTATAACCCCAATGCTTTCTACACGATTGAGAACGTGCGCTATGCTAGCGACGGCGGACTGATGATGATAGAAAATGAAAATAAGAAGGCATTCTCGCCCCTTACAGAGGTGAAAAAATAGCCTTAGAACACGTGTATGTTTTACAGAGGCAAACAGGATAGATAACAACCTAAACAACGATTCAGACAAGATGGCAGGATTGACAAGATTTTGTAGCCAAAAACAACCTTGCCACATTGGATGAAAGTTTGGATTGAAGATTTCGAATTGCGGAATTTTCCTACTTCTACGCTCCAAAATCTTCTTGCCATGGCATGTAGCTCCAAGTAGGTTTTTCATGACGACACAAACTGCGGCGAGTTGGCCTTCATGCATGTAAATTTGGCAAAATAAACTCTACAAAAACTGAACAACTACTTAAATTTGCCTAAAAATATCAACTTTTGTGAAAGAAGAATATCACCGCTGGTACTCGCCTCGTATTGGGCGCGACTTTGAAATGCTCACCTTCGGGCATTCGGGCTATCCGATGATTATCTTTCCTACTTCTATGGGAAGATATTATCAAAACAAAGACTTCGGGCTGATTCATGCTATCCAGTGGTTTATCAATACTGGTAGAATTAAAGTGTACTGTCCCGATAGTATCGACAACGATAGTTTTTACAACCGAAACATTCATCCGGCACATAAAATTGCCAACCATGTTATTTACGATGACCTTATTTTGCATGAGGTAGTGTACCGCGCTATGTACGAAACTGGTCGCAGTACGGTCTGCATGGCGGGTTGTAGCTTTGGAGGCTACCATGCCCTTAACTTTTCTTTCCGGCATCCCGACAAAGTGCGCTATTTATTCAGCTTAGGCGGTGCATTCGATATCCGCTCTTTCATGTGGGGCTATTACGACGACAACGTGTATTTCAACAACCCGGTTGACTACATGCCCAACTTAGGACCCAGTTGGTATTTAGACAACATCCGCAACATGGGCATTGTACTAAGCACAGGTGAGTATGATATCTGCAAAGAAGATAACATTCGCATGTCGCAAATCTTAAACAGCAAACAGGTTCCTCATTGGTTAGACATTCGCCCCGGCGCTAACCACGACTGGCCTGCTTGGAATGCAGTATTGCCCGAATACGTGTCGCAGATGAACTTTTAAAATCTTACAGAAAATTTCGGTTTGTACGCGCAACGGCACAAAATTTTTATCTGAGAGAAACAGTTTTTTCTTAGGAAAAGGAGAAATGGAAAGCGCGCCTTCTCGGCTCATGCTTGCCTTGTTTGCCCCACTGAAACTCTTAAGCAAGAAAGCCATCTTCTTTCGAAGATGACTTCCGTATTGCGAAAACAAGCCTATAAGCCGGGTTCTGTCGAGTCTTATCATTTATCTGGGACTGCCGTCGCCGACAGCCTCTAACGACCTACCCGCCGGAATGTACCCAAGTACAACGAACGAGCAGCCCGCGCAGCCGAAGCTGACTTCCGGTCTATTTGGTCTTTCAACCCGTAAGGTTTGCCATGCAACAGACGTTACCGCCTGCTCGGTAGGCTCTTACCCTGCCTTTTCACCCTTACCCGATAGTCAACGCGTAACTTTCGGGCGGTTTGTTTTCTGTGGCACTATCTGTGAACAACAGCTTGCGCCGCTGCCCCCCACCTGTTAGGTGGTACGGTGCTCTGTGTTGCCCGGACTTTCCTCAGCTGCCCGTTAGACAGCCGCGATAAGACAGCTTGCTTTCCTGATAGCAAAAGTATGCTATTCTACCATAAACTTTTGGAGTGCGGGCGAAACGTAAGTTTTCAACGTACCGCCCTGCTCATATACTAACAAAGCAGGCATCTGATAAGTTTCAGCATACTGTTTGGCTTTTTCTGTTCCCATCACCATGAAAGCTGTTGCCATGGCATCGGCAGTCATGCAATCGGGGGCTAACACAGTGGCACTTAGCAGATTGTGCTGTACTGGGCGCCCACTAATAGGGTCAATGGTATGGGCGTAGCGCTTGCCGTCTTTCACATAAAATTTGCGATAATTGCCACTGGTAGCAAGTGCCATGTTTTCTACGCGGATTTTGGCTTGGATAGGGTTGCCGCCTTTTTCTTCGTATTGCGGATTGTCTATGCCAATCAGCCAAGTTTCGCCACGCTGGTTCTTGCCTTTGCAAACTACTTCGCCACCAATTTCCACCATGTAGTCGCGGATGCCGCGCTGTTCGAGCAGCTGGGCAACTAAGTCGACACCATAGCCCGGAGCAATGGCGTTGAAGTCGAGCGAAACACCTTTTTTAGTCTTTTTAATAGTGGTGCCTTCTATTACAATGCTCTCAAAATCAACAAATTGTTTCACCGAATCTACATTGGGCTCGCGCTCGGGCAGTCCCTGCTTGGCACCAAAGCCCCAAGCCTGCACCAACGGATATACCGTTGGATTGAATGCGCCATTAGTTGCTTGATAGATTTCGCGACTGCGCTTCAAAACAGGTATAAAATATGGCAGTTGAGGGGTGATAGAATCTTGGCGGTTGAATCGGCTAATTTCCGACTCGGGTATATAGGTAGAAAGCGCTAAGTTGAACAAGTCTAACAAGGAATCTACTGATGCCTGATAGTTGTTGCGTTGCGGGTCTATGTAGCTAATGTTGTAGGTAGTGCCCATAGCCGGTCCGCTAATTTTAACCAGCGGGCGTGCTGCTACTTGTTCGCGAGCGTTGTTTTTGCGATAAAAGTAAACCGCTGCCATAAGTGCCAGTAGCAGCAACGCATAAACAATATTTTTTCTTTGCAGAGAAGTCATATGTAAGGCTTACTTGTAGGTGTCTAATAAATCAGCCATAGCATCACAACTTATCAATGGAGCTACGTGTCGTAGCGACTGGAGCGTATCCTGATGCGCCTCTTCAGAAAAAGCCGCACAGCCATCTGTTAGCAAAACAACCTCATAACCATGTGAAAGCCCGTCGCGCAAGGTAGCCGCTACTCCGCTGTTGGTTACAATGCCCCCAATGAGCAAGGTGCGAATGTGCTGTTTGCGCAAAATGAAATCTAAGAAGGTTTGATAGAATGCCGAGAAAGAAATTTTATCAACAGTAAAATCGGCGGGTGCGAGTTCTTCTACTAAGCGGTGACCAAAATCACCCGGACAAAAATCGCCTTTGGTGATGAAGGGACGTGCTTTTTTGAGACCTTCGGGGATGAGCGGTTCGCCATCTTTTCCCGGCAATAAGGTAAATTGCGCAGAGATAATCAGTCCGTTGGCGCGGCGAAGCGAGTGAGCCACTGTAGCCAGTCGCCGAATCAGCCCTGCACTATCGGGAACGTGCAGCCCATTGCGCGGATAAGCCCCTTTTTTAAAGAAGAAGTCGTTTTGCATATCCACCAGCAACAAGGCTGTTTGTTTAGGATGCAAATCTTGTGGTGTCATGTAAAAGACGGTTAAAATTCGTTAAGGATGTGCAATTGGTACGCATTAGCCTAATTTTGTGCTGTTGCAAAGCTACGCAATCTGGTTGTACAAACTTGTTGAAACACGCCTATGTTGCTTCGTTCGGAACATTTGTTTAAAAAATACAAGTCGCGGTGGGTGGTCAATGATGTATCGGTAGAAGTGCGCCAAGGCGAAATTGTGGGGCTGCTCGGTCCGAATGGAGCCGGAAAAACCACTACTTTTTACATGATTGTAGGGCTGATAAAACCCAACAGCGGTAAAATTTTTTTAGATGAGCACGAAATTACTGAGCTGCCCATGTATCGTCGTGCGAGGTTGGGAGTTGGTTATTTAGCACAAGAAGCCTCTGTGTTTCGCGACCTCACCGTAGAGGAAAACATTCTTGCGCCCTTAGAAATGACTAACCTGAGCAGAGCAGAGCAAAAACAACGCGTAGAAGAACTAATAGAAGAGTTTAGCCTAACCAAAGTGCGAAAAAACTTAGGCAAAGTGCTCTCTGGCGGAGAGCGACGCCGCACAGAAATAGCCCGTGCCCTATCGGTACGCCCTAAGTTTATTTTATTGGACGAACCTTTTGCAGGGGTAGACCCACTGGCAGTAGAAGAAATTCAGTACATTGTCTATAAACTCAAATCTAAAAACATTGGCATTTTAATTACCGACCACAATGTAGATGAAACGCTTTCTATTACCGACCGCGCCTACATTCTTTCCGAAGGCAAAATCTTGGTTTCTGACACACCCGAAAACTTAGTGGTGAATCCAATAGTACGCAAAGCCTATTTGGGCGAGCGCTTTGAGTTTAAACGCAAGTTTTTCGAATGAAGGAATTTGTTAGTTTTGTACGATGAACCCCAGTAGGGGTTTACTCTGCTTCCAAATCAATTCATCGCCAAAATTCCAACACCAATTTATGGAGTGGTTCAATACAGTACTTACGTGGTTGATGCGCCGCCGCTTTCCGCAGATAGAGCGCTTTATAAATCATCCTCATGAAGTACAACAAGAAATATTTCACTCGCTCCTCAAAACAGCCGCTGCTACTGAGTGGGGGCGCCGATATGGGTATAAGGACATCCGCACCCGCGAACAATTCGCTGAGCGAGTGCCTGTTTCCAGCTATGAAGACCTCTACCCGCATATAGAACGTGTGCTACGGGGAGAAAAAAACGTTCTTTGGCCGGGCAGTTTTACTTGGTTTGCCAAGTCTTCAGGCACAACCAATGCGCGCAGTAAATATATTCCTGTTTCAGAGGAGCACTTGCAAGAATGCCACTACAAAGGCGGGAAAGACATGCTTTGTTTGTATGTGAATAACTATCCCGATACGCGTGCATTTTTAGGCAAAAATCTTGGCATTGGTGGCAGCTACCAAGTCAACCCTTTTAACCCCAACAGCTACTGTGGCGATGTGTCAGCTCTGATTATGAAAAATTTACCCATATGGGCTGAATTTTTGCGCACGCCAAGCCTTGAAGTAGCGCTAATGGATAAATGGGAAGAAAAAGTAGAAAAAATTGCCCGCTTAACTATTGGAGAGAACGTTACCGCTATATCGGGCGTGCCCACCTGGACAGTTGTGTTGCTCCAGCGCATTCTTGAACTAACTGGCAAAAAAAACATTCGGGAAGTATGGCAAAACTTAGAAGTTTTTTTCCATGGCGCCGTTTCTTTTGCCCCTTACCGCCAATTATTTGACCAACTTATTCCCGATAACAACATGCGCTACATGGAAACCTACAATGCCTCAGAAGGTTTCTTTGGCATCCAAGACCAACGCAACAGCCAAGATTTACTACTGATGCTTGACTACGGCGTGTACTACGAATTTATACCACTTGAATTTGCCCAAGCAGAAAACCCACCTACCGTAGGGTTAGCAGAGGTGCAAACGGGCAAATCGTACGCCATGCTAATTTCTACTAACTCCGGACTTTGGCGCTACAAAATAGGCGACGTAGTGCGCTTTACTTCTACTAACCCTTATCGCATCCGCATTGCCGGACGCACCAAACACTACATCAATGCTTTTGGAGAAGAATTAGTGGTAGAAAATGCTGACACAGCTATTGCTCATGCAGCCAAACAAACAGGATTGATTGTAAAAGATTACACAGCAGCACCTATTTATTTGGCTTTAAACAATAAAGGCGGGCACGAATGGGCAATTGAGTTTGAACATTTTGACCCTGCCATTCACTCTTTGCCTCTGTTTACGCGCTTGTTAGATGAAAAGCTGCGCGAAATCAATTCCGACTACGATGCTAAACGCTACAAAGATATTGCGTTAGTAGCCCCTGTTGTCCATGTATTACCCAAAGGTACATTTTACGAATGGATGGCAAAACGCGGCAAACTCGGTGGGCAGCATAAAGTACCACGCCTGAGCAATACACGCGAATATTTAGACGATGTGCTGGCAATGAAAGGAATAAGCAGTTCAGTAAGTTTGCGTTGAGTTGCAACAACTCAACGCAAGTATGCCACTTAGCATTGGAAAAAGGCAACTTCTCTTATCGTTATTATCTTCTAAATCATGCCTATTTTGTATGGGCATCACCCTGCAGTAAAATTTAACCGTAGCCTGTACAGACTTGTTGAGGGGTTGCATGCAAGCAAAAGTTAAATGCTTGTGCAAACACAACCAATCCAACGGCTTTATTAAGCCCTATGCCGTTGCACGTTGCCGTTGCACGTCGCTTTACGAAAAACCCCTCAGAATGGCGCAAGTGTTTACTTTGGCAAGTGCAAAATAGAGCGCGCTTTGTTGGCTTACATCCGCCTTTATTGTTTTGATTATCAAGCTAATTGTGCATTGGTTCGCGCCCAATCAGCCAAACATTGCACTATTTGAATACTCTGTATTCGCGAAAACCTTTCCTGATTTCCAGAAAAGAAACACGGATAATAGTATAGGCAGGAATAGCAGCCAGCATGCCTAACACCCCTCCTAAGGTTGCGCCAGCAAATACGCTGATGAAAATTTCCAAAGGATGCGCTTTTACACTTTTAGAAAAGATAATAGGCTGCAAAATTACATTGTCAATTATCTGGGTGATAATGAATGCTAATAAAATTTGCCCTAAAAGCCATAAATAACCGTTTCCTTCCAATACTTCGGCAGGGGCAGTGGAAATGCCAACAATGATGCCAAAAGCAGCGCCAATCAGCGGACCGGCAAAGGGAATCACGTTGGCTATGGCAGCAAAAATGCCAATGGTAACGGCATAATTGACTCCCAGTAAAAGCAGGCAGAACGATAAAATGGTGAAAATAGATATAATTTGCAGCAATAGCCCTAACAAGTAGTTGGCAAGTAATCGCTCAATTTTATGGATAGCGCTGATGCTCACCTCAAAATAGCGATTAGGAATCAGCGCAATCATTTTTTTTCGCACATTTCCTTTTTCAAACAGCAAGAAAAAGGTAATAAAAAGAACTGCCAACACGCCAATAAACAAATTGCCTGTTGCAAGCAGCACACTATTCAGCCAACTACTCACATTGAAAGGTCTGAAAAATTCAATCAAATTATCTTTGACTTGTGCTAACAGAAAACCGCGAGGTTGATTGAAAATTTTTGCATCAATCAATATTTTTTCCAGTTGAGCGATAGGAAGGGATAGCTTTTCAAAAAAATCATCATAAGGAATGCTTGCAATAACTGCCGCCTGTTCGTTGATGAGTGGGATAAACAACAAGATGAACAATGCCAATATGCCTACTAAAATGCTAAAAGAAATGAGAATGGCAATGGTACGCGGCACGCGGACTCCTCTAATCTGAATTTGGCTAATAGCATTAGTAGGCACTTTCAATATTCCCGAAAGCACCACAGCAAGAGTAATGTACAGCACAATGTCAGAAAAAATCCAAACAATAGCCATGAGCCCCAGCAACAAAGCAACTGCTTCGCGATTGATTTTAATTTGTGCCATACCTGTTTATCCACTAAAAAAGCAACAAAATCAACCTTATCTATGGTTTGGATGTAGCAACTTACTTTTATTTCGCACCAAGGTATGTTGGCGGTCGGAGCCATAGGAAAGCATCATAATAGGCACGCCTACCTCTTGCTCTATGAATTGGATGTAATTAGATAAGGCAGGAGGTAGGTCTTCAAAAGATTTTAGGTTGCTAAGTTGGCACTGCCAGCCTTGAAAACTTTTGTAAACAGGCGTTACCTGCGTCACATTAAGCGAATAAGGTAGCCGGTCGGTAAGTGTGCCGTCGGGTAGCTTGTAGTGTGTACAAATTTTGATTTCTTCGAATTCGCTCAATACATCGGCTTTCATCATGAACAGCTGTGTAGCATGATTAATCATGACAGCATATTTTAGTGCGGGCAGGTCTAACCATCCGCAGCGGCGTGGACGCCCAGTTGTAGCACCAAATTCATGCCCGATTTGTCGCAGGCGCTCTCCTGTTTCATCGAACAGTTCTGTTGGAAATGGTCCACTGCCTACTCGTGTACAATAAGCTTTGAAGATACCCATTACTTGTTGTACATGATGCGGCGCAACCCCTAAACCGGTACATGCGCCAGCAACGGTAGTATTGGAACTGGTAACAAATGGATAAGAGCCAAAATCAATATCTAACAACGAGCCTTGTGCACCTTCGGCTAAAATACGGCTGCCTTTTTTTATTTCATCGTTGATGAAGTATTCGCTGTCTACTAAGGGATACTGCTTAATAAAGGCTATGGCTTCTAAAAACTGTTCTTCTGCCTCTTTTATATCGGGTTCGTATTCGAGATGGCGGAGTTGTTGTAGATGTTTTGTTTTTAAAGCATGGTATCGTTCTAAAAAATCTGGCTGTACAATGTCACCTACGCGCAGTCCTGTGCGCGCTACTTTATCGGCGTAAGCCGGTCCGATACCGCGCAGTGTAGAGCCAATTTTATGGGCGCCTTTTTGCTTTTCGGAAGCAATATCTAATGCACGGTGAGTAGGAATAATCAGCTGTGCTTTTTTAGAAATAAAAAGATTGCGGGTCAGATCTACTCCAAGTCGCGTTAAGCTCAGTATTTCATTTTTCAAAGTGTGGAGGTCTAACACCACTCCGTTGCCAATCAAATTTTTTATTTCTGGGTGAAAGGCACCTGACGGAATTTGGTGTAAAACATGTTTAATGTCGTTGAAATGAAGGGTATGCCCCGCATTAGGTCCGCCTTGAAACCGCGCAACCACTTGATAGTCAGGTGCAATAAAATCGACAACTTTTCCTTTTCCCTCATCACCCCATTGCAATCCAAGTAAAATATCCATACGAAGATTCATTTCAGATTGCTAAGGTAGAGAAGTTCGGGCGCAAATAAAAACTGCGGCGAGCTAAGCAACAGAAGAGTCGGTAGTAGTAGGTTGGATTTGTTTGAGATATTCTACGGCTGCCTGCTTGGTATCGAAAACATAAAAAATCTGATTGAGCTTGGTAATAAGTAATAATTTTTTCACCGAATCGGAAGGATGCACCAGTACTAAGTCGCCGTTGCGGTTGCGGAACTTGGTTAGCAAGCGAATCAGTACCGTCAGCCCAGAACTATTCATATAAGCAACTTTGGAAATATCTACAGCAGCCATTACGATGTGTGGCGGCAAGTCATGTTCTACATAGGTAATAATTTGTGCTTCATTTTCTTGACCAAGCAAGTCGCCTTCAAGCGAAATAATGACAATGCAGTTGTCAATTACTTGTGTGTAAAACTTATCCATTGGTGTTGTGGTTCGTTTTTTCTTTTCGGTTAGCACAATCTGTTCGCTGGCATGCACCATAAAGCACAAGGGAGTGATGCTGGATGTTGAATTGTAGCAACTCGCCTACCATGTTTTGAATATTTTGAATGCGCGGGTCGCAAAACTCTAATACCTGATGGCAGTCTACACAAATCAGATGGTCATGTTGGCGGTATCCATATGATTTTTCGTAGTGTGCTAAATTGCCTCCAAACTGATGCTTGGTTACCAAATCGCATTCTACTAATAAATCTAAGGTGTTGTACACCGTAGCACGGCTAACGCGGTAGTTTTTATTCTTCATGCTAATGTAGAGCGATTCTACATCGAAGTGGTCGTGTCGCGAATAAATTTCTTCCAAAATAGCAAAGCGTTCGGGCGTTTTTCGCAACTCTTTGCGCTCTAAGTAGGCTGTAAAAATTTTTTTTACTTCTTCAAGTTTATTTTGAGCCGTCGGTGAGCTTGGCATAGCAAATGGCTTGTTTTCAGGCAAAAATACAAAATCCTTATAAATCTGCTATTTCGGCTACCACAAAGGTGCTACCACCTACAAACACCATATCTTTTGGAGTGGCAGCGGCAAGTGCTGCTTCATAGGCTTGTGCTACAGAGCCATGTACCGCGCCGTTTAAACCATATTGGCGAGCTTGTTGCGCTAATGATTCTGCAGAGAGCCCGCGTGGTAAATCGGGTTTGCAGAAATAGTAAATGGCATCGGTAGGCAGCAGAGTCAATATTTTTTCCAAGGGCTTGTCGGCTACTGTGCCTAGTACAAAGTGCAGTTTTTGGTGGGGCGTACGTGCAATCTGGCGGACAATTAGGCTAATGCCACCTTCGTTATGGGCAGTATCGCAAATAACAAGTGGCTGATGGCGAATAATTTGCCAACGCCCTTTTAAACCTGTTAATGTGCTTACTTCGGCAATCCCTTTTCGAATAGCACTGTTGTCAATTTGCCAGCCTTGTGCTTGCAGGCATTCAATGGCTTGTATCACCCCTGCTAAATTTTTTGCTTGGTAGTCGCCCAACAACTGACACTTTACACAAGGCATTATCAAACTGTTATTTTTATAAATATCGAACCAACCATCGCCTATGGCATCAGCTCTGTAATAGTCGGAGGCAAACATGATAGGTGCTTGTTCGTTAGCGGCTTTTTGTTGAAATACAGCAGTTACTTCCGCTTGTTTCTCGCTAATCACCACAGGTATGCGATGTTTAATGATGCCCGCTTTTTCAAAAGCAATTTGGGGCAGTGTATCGCCCAGAATGGCTTGGTGGTCGTAGCTGATATTGGTAATCAGCGAAAGAACAGGCGTAATAACGTTGGTGGAGTCTAACCTTCCGCCTAAACCTACCTCAATAACAGCTATATCTACTTGATTTTGAGCGAAATAATCGAATGCCATGGCTACTGTTAGCTCAAAAAATGAAGGTTTGATTTGCTCTATGAACGGTTTGAGAGCAGCCACCCACTCAATTATCCATTGTTGGTCAGCTTCTTGTCCGTTAATGCGGATTCGTTCGGTAAAACTTTTTAGGTGTGGCGAGGTGTATAGCCCTACTCGGTAGCCTGCCGACTGCAATATGGCTGCCAGCATGTGCGAACAGCTTCCTTTGCCATTGGTGCCAGCTACATGAACAGCAGGAAACTTGTTTTGTGGATTTCCTAAATAATGGCACAAAGCCAATGTGTTGTGCAGGTCGGCTTTGAAAGCTGCTCTGCCAATGCGCTGAAACATAGGCAAGTGGTTGTATAGATAGTTGAGCGTATCTTCAAAACGGGCTACCACCATATTTTAGATAAATCTGAATGACCATTTTATTGGCAAAAAAAGATAATTTTGAGGGAAAATAACTTTATAAGTGGAACTACAAACACTCTGTCAGGCTGTTGTTGAAATTGCCCACCGTGCTGGAAGTTTTATTCGCCATGAATCGGAACTGTTTCAACGTTCGTTGGTAGAAGAAAAAGGGCGTAATAATTTGGTTTCGTATGTAGATAAACAGGCTGAGCAGATAATTGTAGAGCACCTGTCAATATTGTTGCCGCAGGCTGGCTTTATTGCCGAGGAAGGAACAGGTAGCCATTTGTTGAAAGGTTTGAATTGGGTAGTCGACCCTCTGGATGGTACTACGAATTTCATTCATGGGGTGCCGCCATATGCTGTAAGCATTGCTTTGGTTGACAACGAAGATGTATTACTGGGGGTAGTACAAGAAGTATTCAGTGGCGAGTGTTTTCATGCTATCAAGGGAGGCGGAGCATGGCTGGGTACCAAACCTCTTCGCGTGTCTGCTGAGCAAGAGCTTGCCAAAGGACTAATAGCCACTGGGTTTGCCTATGATACAACGGAAATAGACCATACCTTGGCAGTGTTGAAACAGCTTCTCATCCAAACACATGGTTTTAGGCGTTTGGGGTCTGCTGCTATAGACTTGGCTTACGTGGCTGCAGGGCGATTTGAGGCATTTTATGAAAAAAATCTCAACCCTTGGGATGTAGCAGCAGGAATATTGCTCGTTAAAGAAGCAGGCGGCATTGTTTCCGATTTTCATAATGGCAGCAACTTCCTTTTCGGTAAAGAAATAGTTGCCTCTTGTACGCCTTTGCTGCACCATGATTTGCTGAAAACGATTCAGGTGCTGAGAATGAATTAGTTGATTGTTAACTCAAACGTAATAAATGATGGAAAACACACTTGCTCTTGACTTAACTATTGAGAAAACAGCTCATTCTCGGCTGTCTCAAGTAGATTTAAAGCAGCCCATATTTGGGCGTACTTTTACCGACCATATGCTTTCTGCCGACTATATGGGTGGTAAATGGACTAACGTCCGCATTATGCCCTATCAAGATATTAGCATCAGCCCTGCTTTATCGGCTATTCACTACGGACAGTCTATTTTTGAAGGCTTAAAAGCCTACAAAAATGCAGAGGGCGAAGTGTTGTGTTTCCGTCCTGATGAAAATTTCAAGCGCATGAACAAATCAGCCGTGCGCATGTGCATGCCTACTATTCCTGAAGAAATTTTTATGGGTGGTCTGCGAGAGTTGCTCAACTTAGACCGCGACTGGGTGCCTGCCGGTGAAGGCTGTTCGCTATACATTCGCCCTGTTATGTTTGCCACTGATGCCTTTATTGGTTTGCGTCCGTCAGAAACTTATAAATTCCTTATTTTCTGCTCTCCTGCTGGCGTGTACTACTCAGCACCCGTAAAAGTGAAAGTGGAAACCCGATATACCAGAGCAGCCGAAGGTGGCACAGGGGCTGCCAAAGCAGCAGGAAACTATGCGGCGGCTATGTACCCCACTAAGTTGGCGTATCAAGAAGGTTTTGACCAAGTGCTTTGGACTGATGCCAAAGAGCACCGATACATAGAGGAAGCAGGCTCTATGAACATCATGTTCATTATCAATGGCACTATTATCACTGCCCCTGAAACAGATACCGTGCTGCCGGGTATCACGCGCAAATCGGTGCTGCAATTAGCCCGCGAGTGGGGAGTCCCCGTAGAGGAGCGCAAACCAGGCGTTGCCGAAGTGATTCAAGCCATTCAAAACGGCACTTTGCAGGAAGCCTTTGGAGTAGGCACAGCCGCTACTATTGCCCACATCAAAACCATTGGCTACGAAGGGCAACTCTACGAACTACCAGACGTAGCCAACCGACCATTTAGTAACCGCGTATACCAAGAACTGGAAGACATCAAGCGCGGACGCAAAGCAGATACACGCGGCTGGGTAATGAAAATTTAACCTCACACAAGTTGCTTGATTAAAAATTCAACTTCCATGCGCTGTTGCATGCTGTTGTGTGCATGTCTTTCCACGTGGTTGTAGGGATACGCACCGCAGCATAGAGCAGTAAGATGGGGACATTGCTGCCATTCTTCTGCAAACATTGTCCTTGTTTCTTTTTGCAATTGTATGCATTTAGCGAAAGCAGAAGCGTTTTGCTTTCGTGGGTTTTTGTTATGGAAAAAGATGCTAAGTCAGAAAAACTTTTTTGTACAGCTCAATGCTTTCGGCAATGATTTGCTCTGCCATTTCGCGGTTCAGAAAGTCTTCTACCACGACGGTCTTGTTTTCCAGCTTCTTGTAGTCTTCGAAAAAGTTGCGCATTTCAGAGATGTAATATTTCGGTAGCGATGTAATATCTTCCACATGGTTTACGCTCGGGTCGCCTGCCGCTACGGCGATGATTTTATCGTCAGCTTCGCCGTTGTCTAACATGCGCATTACCCCGATGGGTTTTGCCTCTACAATACAGAGTGGCACAATTGCAATTTGTGAAAAAATAAGGATGTCTAACGGGTCTTTGTCGTCGCAATAGGTTTGCGGAATGAAGCCGTAATTAGCAGGGTAATAAACCGACGAATACAATACGCGGTCTAACTTAATCAAGCCGCTTTCTTTGTCTAACTCGTATTTGGCGCGTGTTCCTTTGGGAATTTCTATGATACCATTGACTAATTTCGGACTGTTTTTGCCCGGGTGAACGTGATGCCAAGGATTGAATGAGTTCATGCTGTATAAAATTTCAAAGGGCGCAAATTTAGCCTATAACTCCCCGATTCGGCGTGTTTTTTTGCGAAGAAATATCTGATGTTTGGTGCTACCCACAATCTGCGAGCCATAAATGCCCGTATGCCCCGAAAACAGATAGGATACCACACAGGCAAGAGCAATGAAAACGCCGCTTTCCGCGCCAAACAGCTCAATCCCCATTAGTGTGCAAGCAATTGGCGTGTTAGTTGCTCCGGCAAATACGCCTACAAAGCCCATACCCGCCAGCAAAGCAACAGGCAACGGAATGAGCTGGCTAAGGGCGTTGCCCAAAGTGGCACCTACAAAAAACAGAGGCGTTACCTCGCCGCCCTTGAAGCCTGCACCAAGTGTAAAAGTAGTTGTCAGCGTTTTGACAAGAAAATCGTAGAAAGGCAAATCTTCGCTAAATGCGGCTACAATGGTAGGCACGCCCAAGCCAATGTATTTGGTTATTCCGAAAACCCACACTGAAAGGGCAATCACTAACCCGCCAACAACGGGACGAAGCGGCGCGTAAGAAATGTAATTTTTAAACAAATTTTGCCAAAAATGCGCCATTTTAGAAAACAGCAAAGCAGCAAGTCCGAAACAAATACCTGCGGGGATAGTCCATAAAAAATTTTGCGGATTCATCGGCGGCACGGTCGGGATGGCGTAATGCGTATGCGCCACCTGCCACGCATGGCAGGTGTAATCGGCAATGACGGCGGCAAAAAAGGCAGGTAGAATAGCCTCATAGCGCATTCTGCCCAAAATTAGGACTTCCAGTGCAAACACTGCACCCGCCAGCGGCGTACCAAAAACCGATGCAAACCCCGCACTGATACCCATGACCAAAAACATGCGGCGGTCGCGCGGTTTGAGCTTGAAAAAATGCGTGAATTGGTCGGCAATGGCAGCACCCATTTGCACCGCTGTTCCTTCGCGTCCGGCAGAACCGCCGAAAAAGTGCGTAGCAACCGTACCGAACAGCACCAGTGGTGCCATTTTGAAGGGAATCACGCGGCGCGGCTGGTGAAACTCGTCGATAATCTGATTATTCCCGCCTACTACATCTTGCCCAAAGCGATGATACAGCCACCCGATGATAAATCCGCCTACGGGTAAAAGAGCAATCACCCACAAGTGGCTTTCTCGAAAATGAGTTGCCCAGTCTAAGGAAACTAAGAAAAATGCCGAAGCCGAACCCGCCAAAATGCCTACCAACAGTGCAAAAAACAACCATTTGAAAGTATCTGCCAGCAAAGGTACTTGCTCTATTTTGTTGGTTTTTAGCATGTTATTATTATTTGGTGGAGCAGAAGTATATATGCCGTTCCTACTGTCCATCATCATTGTATCGCTGCAGCCCTTCGCAAGCGGTCGTTAATAGCTCTGCCCAAGCTCTCTTCGGGCAGCAGTTCAGCAAATATAACGCGAATCGGCAAACTGTCTAAGTAGCGCAAGGCGGCAAAAAGCCTTTGGGCAGCTTCGGCATAATCGCCTTTTGCCGACAATACTACCTGCTGACTATCAGGTATCTGCAAATACCGTTTTTGAAAAGATAAAATGCCCGTCTCTTGTGGGCTTGCTGTTTTGACCAACTCCTCTAAGTTGCCCAAAACCAGCGGAATGCGCGGTGCATAGTGGCTTTTGAGCATCCCGGGGGCGGCAGGCTGCGAAGTGGAATGTTGCATCACGCGCACCTTGCCAATGACAGCCTCAATAGCTTCTACCGAAAGCCCTCCCTTGCGATATACTACCGCCTCTTCGCCCTCAAAGCCCACAATAGTGGATTCTAAGCCGACTTGGCAACTTCCACCATCTAAAATATAGGGAATTTTATCACCCAATTGGTCGGCGACGTGCTGCGCGGTGGTTGGGCTGATGTAGCCAAAAGGATTGGCACTCGGCGCTGCCAGCGGAAAGGATAATTTTTTCAACAGTTCCAGCGTGAGCGGATGGTTAGGTATGCGCAGCGCCACTCGCGGCAGCCCGCTTGTGCAAAGGTCGGGGATGATGTCCCGTTTGGGCAGCAGCAGCGTCAGCGGTCCTGGCCAGAACTGCGCTGCCAATTGCTGCGCCTTTTCGGGAAAGTCCGTTGCATATCGGCTGATGTGGCTCACCTCGGCAATGTGTACGATGAGCGGGTCAAATTGCGGGCGATTTTTTACCTCAAAAATGGTGGCAAGTGCCTTTTGGGAAAGGGCATTACCTGCCAGCCCGTAAACCGTTTCCGTAGGGATGGCGACGACTTCGTTTGCCTGCAAATACGCTGCGGCTGTTTCTATGGATGTTCCAATCATTCAAACGAAGGCTTTCTTTTTTGCATTTGTGCCGTTATGGCTTCCTGTAAATCAGCGGAAAGCAGCATGGCAGCGTTCCATGTGGCGATGTAGTTCAGTGCATCGGCAGTGCTGTGGTCGCGGGTGTAGCGCAGCATTTCCTTCGTTCCGCGAATACCCAGCGGCGACTTGGCGGCAATTTGTCGGGCAATTTCGCGCACGCCTGCCAGCATCTCTTCTTCGGAAGCAAAACACCGATTGGCAAAACCGTTAGCAGCTGCCTCTGCACCTGACATATTTCTGCCTGTGTAGGCAAGTTCTGCGACAATGCCCGGTGCAATCAGTTTGGGCATTCGTTGCAGCGTTCCCAAGTCCGCTACCATCCCCATGTCTATTTCGCGGATGCAAAACACGGTTGTTTCGGTGCAATAGCGCATGTCGGCAGCGCAAGCAATATCCACACCGCCGCCGATGCAACCCCCATGGATGGCAGCCAGCACGGGCTTTTCGCATTGCTCAATGGCATTTACACATGCTTGTAAATCAAGCACCAAGCGGCGCAACTGTTCGCGGCGACGACCTTCGTCGGTGCTAACCCCTTGCATTTGTTGTTGAATGCCGCCCAGCAGGCTGATGTCGATGCCTGAACAAAAGTGCTTGCCTTCTCCACGGAGAATGACTACGCGCACATCGTTGCGTTGCGAAAGGTCGGCGAAAATGGTACGCATTTCGTCCCACGCCACGCGGTCGAGGGCATTGGCTTTGTCGGCGCGGTTAATCACCACTTCGGCGATATAATCGGCAATGTGCAGGTTAAAACGTGTGTACATGGATTTGGGAGTTCGGATTTGGGAGTTTGGAGTTCGGAATTTGGAGTTTTTTTTTCCGCCTTCCGCAATCTCACATTCGAAATTTGGAATTTGGAGTTCGGAATTTGGAATTTTTTTCCACCTTCCGCAATCTCAGATTCGAAATTTGGAATTTGGAGTTCAGAATTTGGAGTTTTTTTTCCGCCTTCCGCAATCTCACATTCGAAATTTGGAATTTGGATTTTGGAATTTGGAGTTCGGAATTTGGATTTTGGAATTTGGAGTTCGGAATTTGGAGTTCGGAATTTGGAATTTTTTCCGCCTTCCGCAATCTCACATTCGAAATTCATAGTTTGCTTACATATTTTTTAACTCGGCGATGGTTTGTAGTGGGTCGGGTGAGCTGAATACGAAATTACCTGCTACCAGCACATCCGCACCTGCCGCCACCAACAACGGCGCGTTTTGGCTATTTACGCCGCCATCTACTTCTATATGCAACTTAGGATTAAGCGCATCTGCCATTTGGCGCAATTGCTGCACTTTGCGGTAGCTGTTTTCAATGAATTTTTGCCCGCCAAAACCCGGATTGACCGACATCAGGCAAACCAAATCAATATCTGCCAAAATATCACCCAACAAATGAACAGCAGTATGCGGGTTGATGGCAACACCTGCCTTGCACCCCAACTCTTTAATTTGCCCGATGGTGCGGTGCAAATGCGTACAGGCTTCGTAATGCACCGTCAGCACGGCAGCACCTGCATCGCGGAAGGCTTCCAAGTAGCGTTCGGGTTGCACAATCATCAGGTGCACATCCATCGGCTTTTCTGCATGGCGTTTGATGGCATGGCAAACAGGCAAACCAAAAGACAAATTCGGCACAAAAACGCCGTCCATGATGTCTATATGCAACCAATCGGCACGGCTGCTGTTGAGCATCTCCACATCGCGTTGCAGGTTGGCAAAGTCGGCAGAAAGTACCGAGGGAGCAATTAAAGGCATATGAGCGATATTTAGCGCAGCAAATATCGGATATTTTGCACCAATTCGGCTACCGAAGGGGTAAGTGCTCTGCCAATGTCGAGCATGTAATTGAAGAGTCCGTTCAAATAAGGGTAAGTAACGGTATTATTCATCAATTCGTTGCGGCTTGTAATACCCGCACTCACCACCAGTTCCAAGCCAATGCTCAACCCCAATGCGTACTTGATAACGCCAAAGATTAGCCCTATAAAACTGTCAAAGCCTTCAAAAATTTCAAGTTCCATTTTGCTTTTGACTGTTTTGTCGAACCAACTGACCCCAAGTGCAATTAGTACGTACAACAGTACAAACGTAATAAATGCACCTGCCTTAGGCGGGGCAAATCCGATGCGGTCTGCACTAAGTTGAAAAATGGTAGAAACGCTCCAAAACACCAAAAAGAGCAGCAAAATGAAGAGAAATAACGACAAAAATTCTACAAAGAACCCCTTTTGAAAGCCTTTGTAGCCTCCCCAACCCACAATAAATAGTACCACGATGTCGAGCACTGAAAATTTTTCGGCAAGCAGGCTGGCAAGTAAAATCATGGGTGCAAAATGCTAACTGAGTAACTCTTTTACCATTGCTGCTATCTGTTTACCATCTGCTTGCCCTTCCAATTCTTTGGTGGCAACTCCCATTACTTTACCCATGTCTTTGGCAGAGGCAGCACCCACGCGCTGAATAATTTCCTGCAAACGAGCTTTGAGTTCGTCTTGTGATAATTTTTTAGGCAAATATTCTTCAATCACCGCCAGTTCACCCAATTCTACTGCTTGCAAGTCTGTTCTGCCTTGTTGTCCGTAGATATCGGCAGAGTCTTTACGTTGCTTAGCTGCCTTTACAAGCAGTCTGATTTCTTCCTCGGGTGTCAGTTCGCCGCTTCTACCTTCTGCTGTTTCAGCCAACAAAATCAACGACTTAATGGCACGTAGGGCGCGCAAGCGGTCTTTGTCTTGCGCCTTCATGGCGTTTTTGATGTCTTCTTCGATGCGCTTTTTTAGGCTCATAATCAAAAATTGATTTAATCTGCTGCAACAAAGTTAAACAGATGCTTATAAGGGTACAATCATCGGCTAAATTTGCACCGCTAAATAGTAGGCTACAAACGGCGTAAAAACTATGTTTAAGTTTTAATTGAAGCCATCATTTACAAATGTAACAAAATCAATCAGAAAAGCAATGACACGACTGAGTGTGAACATCAATAAAGTGGCTACTTTGCGCAATGCACGCGGCGGAAACAATCCCAATGTGCTGCAAGTGGCATTAGACTGCGAACGCTTTGGTGCACAGGGCATTACAGTGCACCCTCGCCCCGATGAGCGCCACATCCGCTATCAGGATGTATTGGATTTGAAACCAATTTTAACCACAGAATTTAACATTGAAGGAAATCCCCAAGACCGCTACATGAACTTGGTTTTACAGGTAAAGCCGCATCAGGCAACGCTTGTTCCCGATGCTGACAATGTACTGACCTCTAATGCTGGCTGGGATACTATTGAATACCAAAGCTATTTGACCGATATCATCAGCGAGTTGAAAAAACACGGCATTCGCACCTCTATTTTTGTTGACCCTGTGGAAAAAATGATTGAGGGGGCAGCCAAAACAGGCACAGACCGAATAGAACTTTATACAGAACCTTATGCGCGGCAGTTTCGCCACAACCCAGCCGAGGCAGTTGCGCCTTATGTGCGTTGCGCTCAACTTGCCCAACAACTAGGATTGGGCGTTAATGCTGGTCATGACCTAGACTTGCATAATCTGCGTTATCTGAAACAGCAAATTCCTTTTTTGGATGAAGTATCTATTGGTCATGCCTTGATTTGCGATGCGCTATACTACGGTTTGGAAAATACCATTCGCCTATATCGTCGCCAATTAGAAAATTAAATCTTTAAAGTTACCGATATGCTCATCCGCATTGTACGCATGACTTTTCAACCAGATAAAACGGCAGATTTTTTGACAATTTTTGAAGCTTCTAAACATAAAATTCGCCAATTTGAGGGCTGTCGCTATTTGGCACTGCTGCAAGATGCGCATAATCCTGCCGTTTACACTACTTACAGTCTCTGGGATAGTGCTGAGCATTTAGAAGCCTATCGGCAATCGGAACTATTTCAAACCACATGGGCAGCTACCAAAATACTTTTTGCAGATAAGCCAGTGGCATTCAGCCACTTTCAGGTGCAAGAGCTGTTGTAATTTTCTGTAAAAACATGCCAGAAACTACAGTTGAAAAGACCTTTTTATACATACGAACCCCGGCAAGTTTGCAAAGTTTGTCGGGGTCAGATTAGGGACGGTTTTGTGTAAACTTGCAAGAGCATGTTTAGGTTTCAGGGGCAAATATTAGAACCTAAATTAGGTTAGACAGGATGGCAGGATTTTGTAGCTGAAAAATAACCTTGCTACAGGAATTTGGAATTTGGGGTTCGGAATTTGGAATTTTTTCCGCCCTCCACAATCTCACATTCGAAATTTGGAGTTCGGAGTTTGAATTGCGAAATTTTCGCCATCTATATTCCAAAATCTTTTTGTCATTGCATGTATCTCTACGCGCGGTTAAGGGTTGTTTGTGAGAACACAAACAAGGACAAGCTTGTATGCATGAATATGACTTTGGCAAAACTGACCTTACAAAAAACCAAACAACTATCTAAATGTTCGGTTTTCAAGAGTAGTTTTTTATGATGCGTTGAGTATTTGCTCTACTTCTTTAACAGCGCGTTCAGCTGATTGTGCTGCTCCTTCCATACCCGTATGAGTGAAACAAGTGTGTTCGCCAGCAAAACATATCTTACCTGCTGGTTTTGCCAAGTGCGGAACCCACTTGCCAATTTGCCCGGGTGCGTACTGATGATAAGCACCGCCGTTGAGCGGATTGTTGCCCCATGAGTTCATGTATAATATTTCGAGGTGTCCTTTGGAAGCGGGTCGCAATTTTGCCATTTCTGACAATACGAAGGCGCGCGCCTGTTCTGAGGGCAACTTGTCAAAGTTGGCAGCCTCGTTGCCTACCATCCAAGAAGTAAGCCGTTCTACCTCGCCTTTTTCATTATAAGTTGCAAAAATGCGCCCCAGTGGGCTATCTGTCCACATAGCGGGAGGCATTTTATCTTCTTCCCAAAATGGCGCTGTAGGGCGCATGTGCACTTGTGAGATAGGAATATAAGGCATGTTGGCAATAGCATCTTGTTGTAAACTGGGCAACGGAGTAAGAAATTCTACTTGTCGCAAAGCTGGGAAGGGCAACGTGCAAATGACTGCACGAGCAACGTATCGGCTGCCATCGGAACAATAAATTTCTACTCGTTTTTTCTTTTGTACGATTCGCTTCACAATTTTGCCTGTTTCCGGAGCTTGTTTGAGCTTTGCTGCAACTGCCTGCGGCAAGCGACTGCTCCCTCCTTCAATGCGCAAGGTAGTAGTGCTGCCGCCAATGATGCGCAAACTTAGGCTGCGCAATACGTGCAAGGCAGACGTGCGATGTACACCATGAATGTTAGCATTGACATCTATGAGGCGAATGGCTTCGTCCGATGCACCTTTTTGGCGTAAAAAGTCAGCATAGGGAATATCTAAGGATTGAAAATTGCCACTGTACCACTCGTCTAACTGCTTAAAAGGGATATTTTTCATGGTGTAGTGGCTTTCCAACAAGGGGGGCAACAATTTTTTTTCTGCTTCTGCCAATAAGTTGCAGTCTGAGGCATGCCAATTTTGTGTACTGATAGCTTTTCCCCTAACAAAGAGAGTAAGTTCGCGCGCTTGGGGGGGAGCAGGAGGATGCGCAACAATGGCAACGCCAACTTTTTCAGCCAGCCCTATGATAGACTGGTAGCCATTGCCCACTTCAATGCCACCTACTTCCGGTCTTCCTGGAATGTTATCTAAGGTAAACAAGCGTCCTCCAAGTCGATTAGCCCCTTCTAATACGCCTACAGAGTAGCCTTTTTCTTGGAGTTGCAATGCGGCATACAAACCTGCAATGCCGCCACCTAATACCATCACATCGGTGCGGGTGTCGGCTGCCCAATGCCCCATAAAATCGGGTGCAAACAAAAGCGCCGAGCCCGAGATGCCTACTTGGCGGATAAATTCGCGCCGTCCTTGAAGTGTAGAAGATGTTTTCATAGTGCAGGTTCAAATTTTTTCAGGTCAGTTTCTACTAATCGATTAATCAGTTCCTTACCTTCGGGCGAAATAATGATAAATCTTGCAGAGGCTTTTACCGGACCGATGCCTTTGGCAAAATAATAGACATTGATGCTGCGGGCTTGCCTTCCGTCGGAAAAAGTCCAATGTGTGCTGAAATCAACGCGCATACATTGTGCATAGTGTTGCCCATTGCTAACCGTAACATCTTCAAAACCAACGATTTTTTGACGCAGCGAAAAAGTGCCTTCGGTGATGCGTCCGTCAGTTTCGTATTTTTGGAAGGGAGTTGTAATTTGTAACGAGTCGCCCTTGCGCAAGCGGGCAGCAAACCAGTAAAAGGGTTGTTGAAAAACAACCTTGGAGCGGTCGTTGAAAATTTCTCCTCCGTACAGAATTCCTCTTTTGCGGTCAAATCGGAGCACTTTAGCAGCATTGGTAGCATCGTAATGCCAAACTGTTGCGGGTGTTTCACCACGTTCAATGCGCGAAATGTAATCAGGCTTATCGGGGGGCGGTGTGTACGTCCAACGTGTACCTGGGCGGAGTGGGTAATAATCTGCAATGCGCACCTTTTGGGCGCCTACGTCAAAGGGTGGAAGTAGGGAAATGCATACAACAAATAGGCATACTATTTTCATATCTTCCCAATTTATGGGAAAGATAAGAAATTGTTGCCTAAAAAGTTAATGAAGTTAACTGATTTTCAAACAACCCACGGGGCGCTATGGCGCAGCCTGCTTCAAGTTATGAGATAAGTCAGGATTTATCCGCGTGTTAGTTTGTTTTCTTTCACAGGGGCATTCTGCTTGGCATAAGTGGGGCAGGTTTTGTAGGCGCAAGAAGCCATTAACGTGATACCCAATAGCAAACAAGCAAGCAATCCTTTGGTTTTCATAAGCATTTGTTTTTAAATGTATGGACTCAAATATAGTTCCAAACTCAATATACAAGCAAGTTGCAGCCGCGAACGTCGCTATTGTCATAACGTCCTAAAACGCGAAATGTTGCGTTGCCGACTTGCTGTCCAATGTCTTGGGTTTCGATGAAGCAACAAGAGTCAATATTAGCCAGGTCAATCACATTAATACCGCCTATATTGCGTTCAGCAGGCGAGAAGGGGTCGTTGAGGTCGCGCAGTAAGATGCGCACTTGTGGCGGTGTTTGAAACACGTCGGAGTTGATAGCATAGCACTGAGAAAGTAGCTCGGTCATCCCATATTCAGAATGTACTTGGCAAGCAAAAGCACGGCGCAGTTGGTCGTGTACCTCTTGCCGAACTATTTCACGACGGCGTCCTTTCATACCACCTGTTTCCATCACAATCAGGTCGGGTAAGGGCATAGGAAAATGTTCGGCAAAATCTAACAGCGCATAGGTTACCCCTAATAAAATGATTTTTTTGCCCTTGTTGTATGTTTTTTGAATGGTTTGAGCAAGTTCTTGGAAGTTATGTAAAAAAAATCCTGATGGCTTTGCGGTGCTTTGCATAAAATGTTCAGCCATAAACACTAGTGAGGAATTGCCTTTTTCTAAGTAAGAAGGAAGCAAGGCAAACAAGTGGTAGTTGGCAAGGTTGCCGTAAAAATATTCAAAAATGCGGCGAGCATTGAGGCTGTAAAATGTGGGGTCGGCTATATAATGTCGGCTGTTGAGGCTACCTGTTGTGCCGCTGCTTTCGAAAACTATTTGGGCTTCTGCTCCATGGCTACTAATGCGATGATGCTTAAAAAAATCAATAGGCATAAAAGGTATTTGTTGAAGACTATGTACCTTGGCAACATCTACGCGCAGGGCAGCGAGGTACTGGGCATATACCTTGCATTGAACGGCTTGGTAGCGGAAAGCTGCTAACGCCATTGCCTCAAAATGCTCTGGGCTAATATGCTGTAAACTTGTTTTAAATCTTTGCGTAAATTGCATACGAAAGT
Organism: Bernardetiaceae bacterium; assembly: GCA_025056255.1. GTDB lineage: Bacteria > Bacteroidota > Bacteroidia > Cytophagales > Thermoflexibacteraceae > Rhodoflexus. The sequence continues at coordinate 132,523 of JANWVT010000006.1, forward strand.
TTGACTATTAAACCCAAAAATATTCCATGCTACTTAGAAAAATCTTGTTGGCTTGCTTTTGTGTGGTTGTTTTGTCTGGCTGCTTTCGCGAACCAGACTATTCGGTGGTGCCGGAAATAGCGTTTCAAAATATAGTGGTAAGACCAGCTCGGTTCCCTCAAACAGATTCGATTGCTATTTTCATTACTTACAGGGATGGAGATGGCGACTTAGGGCTAAGCGACCAAGACATCAATCCGCCATTTAACATTACCAACTCCGATGGTACCCCTAATCGGTTTTACTACAACTACTGGATTAACATATTCAAAAAAGAGCGTGGACGATTTGTTCGGGTTGTGTTTACTGACCCAAGTGTAACGCTCAACGGACGTTTTCCGCGCCTTAACAACTTGCCCAGTCGCACTGCCATAGAAGGTAGCTTGCGCTACGGGTTCAACCTGTTCTATGCTTTTGCCGATGCGTATCGTCCTCGAATTAGTCGCGGCGACACCGTGCGTTTTGAAGTCCAACTGGTTGACAGGCAACTGAATTTGAGCAATATTGTACAAACCGATGAAATAGTTATTGGACAAGTTAGATAAATATTCCAATAAAATCTGGCTTTCATGTTTGTTTTTGTACATTTTGATATTAGATTTGTCTAATATTGATGCTCATTCTTTTTTGGATTTACCCATCATGGAAGATTTCAATAGAATTATTGAGTCGCTGAGTGTGCGTTTTATCCGTTGTAGGCACTTAGATATTTTGCAGTCTGTTACTGTAAGCAATGCCTACGATGTGGAAAATACGCTGATTGTAGTAGGGGAAGACTCTACTATAACGCTGGAGTCAACACTGGAAACAGCCTACGCCGATGATATATTATTCATTCCAGCAGGTAGAGCTTGTCATATTACGTTTGGCATGCGCGACCGAGCTATTCGCATTGGCAATGAAGAGTTTATTCACAATCGGGAGCAGTATTTTCGCAAACATGTTCCCACAGAACAGCTCAAAAACGGAATTAGATTTCAGAATTATCTTCACATCAATTTTGAAGCAAAAGTATTCGATTCAGTAAGTTTCTTCAATTCCTTAGATATTCCTCCGTTCCTCATTAGAGGAAACAAATATCTGCTGCAAATTACTCGCGAAATAGCGCGTGAAAGCCAAACCCATGCGCCCGGAAGGGAACGTGTTATCCAGTTACAAACCAATTTGTTAGCTATTGCTATTATTCGCCACATACTCGAAAGCAACCAGTTTGTTGAAAAATTAGCGACAAACAACACGTATTTCCGCGATCCGCGACTGATTGATATTTTTACATATATCAAAAATAATTTAAGCGGCGATTTGTCTAACCGCGTATTGGCAAAAGTTGCTAATGTATCGGAAGATTACGTTGGGCAGTATTTCAAAATGTTAACCGGAATCAATCCACAAGACTACATTGAGTATCAACGGATGGAAATGGCAGTCAAATTGTTGCGTACCACCAAAAAAAGCATTCGTGCCATTGGCAATGAGGTGGGCTACAAAGATACTGCTTATTTCTGCCGTCGTTTCAAGATGATGTTTGGTATTCCGGCAGGTAAGATGCGTCGTCGTGAAAGTCTGTTGAACATATAACAGCAGGTATGAAGGTTTCCAATCGGATAGTGCTACAGTTGGCTATATGGCTAATGGCGGTTGCTTTTTTTGCTGCTTGTCAATCGCTTCGGCAGATGCAAAACTTTGCGCGCTGTGCTTTTCGCCTAGAAAGTTTGAGCCGATTTACTGCTGCTGGCATAGATTTCTCAGGCAAGCGGAGCTTAAGTGACTTTAATTTTACCGACGCTGCCAAAATTACAGCTGCTCTGAGTGGCAATAATCCCTTTATTTTTAGCTTTCTTGCTAATGTAGAAGTGAAAAACCCCAATGCAGAAGCTGCATCGGTTACGCAATTAGATTGGATATTAGCCATAGACGGCAAGGATATTCTACAAGGGGCTGTTAATACTCCGGTGCAAGTAGCTCCTAATGGCATGGCTATCATGCCCGTATCGGTCAGTTTAGATTTGAAAAAAATATTTGCTGGCGAAAATCGCGATGCATGGCTGGGCTTTGCGTTTGATACAGTAACTAAGGGCAATAACAGCACTCGCATTACATTGAAAGTGAGACCGTACGTTAATATAATGGGTTTTTCAGTTCCTTATCCCGGATACATGGCTATTGGAAAAGATTTCTAATCAAATGAGCGTAAGTTTCTTATTGATTTCTACTGCCATTGCCTCTTGGCGAAGTTCTTTTTTAAGAGATTTTACGTATTCTATCACCTCATCTAAGTGACGGTTCATGTCGCTATGCGTAACGTAAGTGTACACTACGTAAACTGTTTCCTCTACTAACCCTGCTTGTTCGCTGTTCCAAACACCTTTTGCTTGTTTGCTGGTAGCTCCACCAAACCGCTCGGCTAAAAAATTCAGCGTTCGCTCTACGTAGGGCTTTGTGTCAATAGCTTTGTTGACATCAATGGTAGTGGGTATAAAAATGCCGATATTGTTGCTGCGCTCCAAACGGTCTATTAGCACTTCAAAAATATTTTGCAATACTGCCGGAACGAGCGGTTTGTCATTTTTTCCAAGTTTGACTGACGGAAAATCGGGTATGAACGGCACGTAAAAATCGGTTTGTGTATCGGCGGGATATGGTTGTAACGCTTCACTGGCGCTATTGACAAGAGTGTAGATTTGCACTTCGTCGCGGCGAATATGCTTGCGCAACAAGTTTTGTACGTGATTGAGTTGAGCGTCTTTCACCTTGTCGGGCGGAATAAGCAGGATAATTTGCTTGACGTAGTCTAATAACATGATTACATCTCGGTCAAGGTTGCCATCCATGTCCTCATCGGGGGATTCGTTCAAGGTGACGATAATATTTTCATAGTCGTTGATTATATAGTCGAGCACGAAGGAGGTTTTTACCTCATCGGGGAGGGCAGGGTCGTCTAATGAGATGAGGAAGTCGCAGCCATTCTTGTTTTTGTACACTTTGGTGCGTTTTTCGAGCCCTAAGTCGGTAATGAGTTTTTGCGGCACAGGATATTCGGTGTAAACTGTGCGGGTGTTCGTTTTTTCAGCTAACGTGTTAGCTAATAGTACGCCAATACTAGTGGCACCTTGCCCGCCAAAGACATTGATAATCAGAATCATACGAGCTCTGGAAGAGCGCGCCATACGTCGGTTGGCATCTAATAAGTAACGCCCTAACATTTTTGCCAATTCAATGGCAACAATTGGGTACTGATAAAGAATATCCATGAAATGCTCGCGCTTGATAACGCGTACATCTACATCGGTTACTGCTTTTACGGTTGCTGAGCGTGGCTGATTCTCCAAAATACCTACCTCACCGAAGGTATTGCCCGGCATCAGATAGGCTAAGGTTTGCATTTCATGGTTGGCACCTAGGCGTTGTACTGCCACAATGCCGTTGGTAATTACATAGAGGCTGTCGCTGGGGTCGCCTTGCCAAACAATAGTTTCGTCGGGAAAAAATTGCCGCAATTTGGTTTTAGCCGCTACTGTATGCAATATGTCCTTAGGTAGTTGTTTAAACAAAGCCGATTGGCGCAATGCTGCAACTGCATTTTGTTCTGTTCTCATTGGAAAATCAAGAATAGCAACACACGCTAACTAAATTAACCGATTTTAATGAAGAGCAAAAAAATAACTAAAAAAACGCCGACTGCTTGTTGCAACCGGCGCAGCGTTACAAGAAAAGGAAGCTTACTTGTTAGAGGTAACCTCTGTGGTGTTTTTAGTGTTTGTTCCTTGGCGGTAAAACGCCACAAAAACAAGCATTGCGCCAATGCAAAGAAGAAGCAGTAGCTTTTTCATCATTTTTCCTAATTATGTAGTTGTAAGTAGGTTGAAAAATGCCATTACGAAAGTAGGCATTTTTTTGTGAAAAGCAACTACTTTTGCCTGAAAAACAAACGAATAGGAACGCCTTCTAAGCCAAAATGTTCTCTTAGTTTGTTTTCGAGGTATCGTTCGTAGGTTTCCTGAATGTATTGGGGTAGGTTGCAATAAAATGCAAAAGTAGGGCACTTAGCTGGGAATTGCGTGATGTATTTGATTTTAACAAATTTTCCTTTAATGGCAGGTGGAGGGTAGTTTTCTATTTCGCGCAGCATCACCTCATTGAGCTGTGAGGTGGGGATTTTTTTAAACTTGTTGTGATATACTTGCACAGCTTTCTCCATGGTTTGAAAAATGCGCTGCTTGTTGATAACCGAAGTGAACAGAATGGGCATGTAGTCGATAGGCGCTAAGCGTCTGCGGATATCTTCTGCTATCTGATGAGCAGTTTTGCTGTCTTTGGCTACCATGTCCCATTTGTTAACCATCAGTACGATGCCTTTGTGATAGCGGTGTGCAAGGGCAATAATGCTCACGTCTTGCGATGCCAGCCCGCGCGTGGCATCAATCATGATAATGCACACGTCGGAGTCTTCCAGTGCGCGAATGGAGCGAAGTGTAGAGTAAAATTCAATATTGTCTTTGGTTCTGGATTTGCGGCGCAAACCTGCTGTATCGGTAATGATGAAATCTTGCCCAAAGAGTTGGTAGCGTGTATCTATGCTGTCGCGGGTAGTGCCAGCAATATCGGTTACAATGCTGCGCTGTTGCCCCAGTAGGGCATTTAAAAATGAGGATTTGCCTACGTTGGGACGTCCCAAAATGGCAAAACGCGGCAAACCTGCATGTGGGTCTTCTGCTTGTTCTTCGTTAAAATGAGCGGTGATAGCATCTAACAGTTCACCTGTTCCTGAGCCGTTAATAGCCGATATGGGAAAGACATGGTCGAAGCCCAGTGCATAAAACTCGCCTATGTAGTTCATTTTAGCGGGGGTGTCTGCTTTGTTGACAACCACATAAACGGGTTTCTTACTGCGCCGGATAACATTGGCAAAATCTTTATCCAAATCAGTAATGCCGCTCTCCAAATCAACCATGAAAAGTATCACGGAAGACTCTTCAATAGCTAACTCCACTTGTTCGCGGATGGCTTTCTCAAAAACATCGTCGGAGCCGTGTACATAGCCGCCAGTATCGATAACAGTAAAAAACTTATTTCCCCATTGCGCCTGACCGTAGTGGCGGTCGCGTGTTACACCGCTTTCATTGTCCATAATAGCTTTTCTGGACTCTGTAAGGCGGTTAAAAAGGGTTGATTTGCCCACGTTGGGTCTTCCGGTGATGGCGACAATGTTTGCCATATGTTTATGATTTTGAGCGTTTTGCAGCAATAAAAGAAAGCTCTTGCCACAAAGCGGGCGCAAATGTAGCTAAAAAATACTAGAATGCCTAATGTGGGCTGTCGAACCACCAAGGAGAAGGAATGGCTTGTTGCTTAATTAAAAATGCTTTTTGGCGCATAAAACGCCTGATGGCGGCAGCTCCCATGCGTGTGCCGCCAATACCCGACATTTTGAATGAATTTTTTTCGCCTTCGTGTACCACTGCCGTCAGTGCTGAGTCGTTGATGCTAATAGCACCGCCTTTGATGCGTTTGCCAATGGCTATTGCCTCTTCGTTGGTGCCTGCAAATACAGCCCCGCTTAGTCCAAATATGGTGCTATTGGCTTTTTCAATTGCATCTTCAATACCATGGAAGGGCATGACAGGCATCAGTGGTCCGAAGGTTTCTTCGGTCATCACTTTCATGTCGGGTGTAACGTTGGTGAGTACGGTTGGAAAGCACCAGCCGCCGCCGTCTATCATTTCTACCTGACCAGAGCCGGTGAGAATATGTGCCCCTTTTTCTTTGGCGTCGCGCAGGTGTTCGTTAATAATGGCAATTTGTTTGTCTGATATGATGGGTCCTATTTGTCCACTTTCATAAGTTGGATAGGCAAATTGCAAACGATTGGCTTTTTGTACCAGCAAATCTACAAAAGGCTCAAAAACACGGTCTTCTACGTAAATACGTTCGATGGACAGACATGACTGCCCTGCGTTAACCACAGAGCCCCAGAGCAAGGAAGAGGTGGCATGCTCTAAATTGGCAGTTGCCGTTACGATAGCCGGGTCTTTCCCGCCAAGCTCTAAGAAAACGGGTTTGAAATGACGCGCTGCCGATTCATATACTTTCAAGCCGGTAGCAACACTGCCCGTAAAGCAAATAAGGTCGGTTAATTCTATTAATTGCGCCCCTGTTTGTCCTGCTCCTTCTACATATACCAGTACTTCGGCAAGTGCAGGTACTTGTGCAATAGATTGCATTAGTGGTTTGATGAAGCGTGGGGTAATTTCGCTTGGTTTTACAATCACCGCACAGCCTGCCAGTAGTGCTGGAATGGTATCTATCAGGGAAAGCAGCAGTGGAAAGTTCCAAGGGCTGATAACACCTACTAGTTCGTAAGGTTCTAACTCTTGTTGAATGCTGATAAAAGGAATGCTACTGGGCTTTTCAATTTTTTGGCTTAAAACTTCAGTAGCAATGTTGCACCATCGGTCGATAGAGGAGGCTATCAGCTGAGCTTCTAACACTGATTCGGCTTTGCGTCCGGTGTCGGTAGCGAGGGCTTCTATAATTGCTGGCAACATGGCTTGTGAAACTTTTTTCCACTGTTGCAAAGCAGCTACCCTGCCGGCTACACCCATTGCTTGCCAATGCGTTTGGGCACGTCGCATTTTTTGGCAAATTGTGGCAAGCTCAGTTGCCTCAGGTGGATGTATGGTATAGTCGTATTTACCATTTCTGGGGTTGCGAACAGGTAGCGATTGAGTCATAAGAAGTCGAAAAAAATTTAGTAATATTAGCTCAAACAATGACTTAAATCATCATTTCACGCAATAGCGCAGCGTATTTTTGTTTCAATCATAGAGAGCGAGTAGTGGCGCCAACCTAATTTTTAGCGACTGTTTCAATTTTTTGCGCCTAACCCTGTTACTTTAATTGGTAACAGGGTTTTTTTTATAACCACCAACAGTTGCCAATTGTTTTTTTAGATGCCAATTGTTTGCAATTGCCTTGATTGTCAGTTGTTTATAGAAGAAAAGGTAAGGGTTTGCCGACAAAGCATGGCACTTTTCAAAGAATATGTCTGCTGCCATGCCATTGATAACATGCCGTAGCATTGGCGTTGTTGGTAAAACACAAGCAACAAAGTAGACCAATGGCAGCGTGCAAGTTACATTTTTGAAATGCACAATGGCACTACAACTCGCATTTCAGAAATAGCATACCGGATTGGTATTCACTGTGGTTATTTTAATGGGAATGTTAACGGGTAGCTGCTGCTGCAAGAATTCTTGAAGCAACTGAGTAGTGCCTATCTCACTCTCATAATGCCCGATATCGGCAATGACAATTTTGCCATCGGCGTCAAAAAATTGGTGATATTTAAAATCGGCGGTGACAAAAAAATCTGCTCCTGCTGCTATGGCATGGCTCAGTAGGAAACTACCCGAGCCACCACATACAGCTACACGCTGCACGGGTTTATCTAACAATTGCGTGTGCCTGATGCAAGGGGTTTGAAAAGTTTCTTTTAGCAATTGTAGAAATTGTTTACCTTCCATGGGTTTGGGCAAGTCGCCAACCATTCCTGCGCCTACTTCGGGGTTTTCGTTGGCAAGTGGGTAAATATCGAAGGCTACCTCTTCGTAAGGATGTACTGCTCGCATAGCGGCTACGATTTTGTTTTGCAAAGGAGCAGGAAAAATGGCTTCGAGGCGGTCTTCTTCTACGCGTTCTAACTGATGAGCCTTTCCAACAAAAGGGTTGGCTCGGTCGTTTGGCTTGAAAGTACCTTCGCCTCGCAAGGTAAATGTACAGTGACTGTAGTTGCCGATTTGTCCTGCCCCTGCTTCTGAAATAGCTTGGCGAACAATATCGGTATGCGAAACAGGTACAAAAACTGATAATTTTTGCAAGGAGTGAGGCTTGGGTAGTAAAATTTTCTGATTAGTCAAGCCTATTTGATTGGCAATATGATGATTAACACCTTGCAGTACATTGTCTAAATTAGTATGAATAGCATAAATGGCAATGTCGTGTTTAATTGCCTTGATGAGGGTGCGTTCTACGTAGTTGCGTCCGTTTATTTTTTTTAAGCCTGCAAATACAATAGGGTGGTGCGCAATAATGAGGTTGCAATGTTGGCTGAGCGCTTCTTGTACTACTTTTTCAGTCGCATCTAAGCTGATGAGGATTCCTTGTACAGTTTGTTTGTCCTCGCCAGTGATTAAGCCAGCGTTGTCGTATTGCTCTTGCCAAGCGGGGGGTGCCAGTTGGTTTAGTAGACTAACAACTTGCCCAACGGTGAGTGTTTGCATAGCTGCTTTTCGTTTTTGCAAATTTCGGTAGGGGCAACAATTTTAATGCAAGTTAGCAACCGGATTTTTGTAAGAAATAGAGCTGTTTGAAAAACGTTATGCGACAAATGCGATTACACATTGGAAAAATTCGGTTTACACGCTGCCGATGCACGTTGCCGATGCACGCCGCCGATGCACGCCGCCGTTTGATTTTTTGCGAACAAGCAGTTGTAGCGCGTGAACACACGCGCTACAGCATAAGACACACCCAAAAATGCTACCAATAAGTTGACACGCGCAATCAAATTTCCATTTTCAAGCGCTGAGCTATTAGTCTTTCTACATATTCGCGCACGCTCGCCAGTTGAATGCGTTCTAGTACGTCTTGGGCGAAAGCAAACATGAGCAATGCGCGGGCACTTTCCTCTGCAATACCGCGGGCACGCAAGTAGAACAAAGGTTCTTCGTCCAATGCGCCTACCGTACAGCCGTGTGAACATTTTACGTCATCTGCCCAAATTTCCAACTGTGGTTTGGTATCTACTTTTGCGTGAGGCGAAAGTAGCATGTTTTTGTTGGACTGGAAGGCGTTGGTTTGTTGAGCATCTTGGCGAACAAAAATTTTACCGTTAAAAATGGCATGTGCGTTGCCTGCTAATAGCCCTTTGTAGAGCTCGTTGCTGTGCGAATGAGGTTTGCGATGGTCAACAACTGTGTGATTGTCCACTACGGTGCGGTTGTCTAACACGTACAAGCCATTCATGTAGGCAGTACAGTTTTCTCCGTCGATGCCAATGTGCAGGTTGTTGCGCACAATTTCTCCACTGAGCGAAACTGTAGTATTGGCATAGTAGCTGTCTTGTAATTGCCAAGTTTGTGTGAAGCCGATGTGTGAAGAATGATTGGCTTCGTTTTGAATTTTGTAGTGGTCTAATCGGGCGTTGGCACCTACCAATATTTCTGTTACCATGTTGGTCAAACTGTGAGCAGCCGACTCAGCGCTGTTGTAGTGCTCTACCACTGTTACCTGAGCACTGGTTCCTACCACGAAAAGGTTGCGCGTTTGCACCAATAAATTTTGGGCATCGGTAGCAACAATGTAGTGCAAAATAACAGGAGCAGCTACTACTTGGTTATTAGGTACATAAATGAATGCCCCTTCTGCATCGGTGGCTGTATTTAAAGCGGCAAAAATATGCTGATGAGCATCGGCATATTGCCCGAAGTGCTTTTCAAATTCGCGTGCGTATTGGCTTCTTGCTTGGCGCAAGTTGCCAACTTTCAGCTCAGACTCGGGAGAAACAATGTGTGAAAGCGCTGGAACATACACCCCATTGACAAAAACAAGCACATTGGCGTTTTGTTCGTCGTACACATTGACAAACGAACGAGCCTTTTCTATTGCTACTTCCGCCACATTGCCGTTGGCGAAAAGATAGGCTCTGTTTGTCAAATTTTTTAGGTTAAGATATTTCCACTCTTCGTGTTTAGTTGTAGGAATATCCAGTGTGTGAAAAATTTCTACTGCTTGTTTTTGTATAGCCGATTGTGGCAGGTGGGCTTGCAAGTAAGCCGATGCCAATGATTTCAAGTCAGTTTTTTCCATTCCTTTTGTTTTAAATAAAAACTTGGAAGAATTGTTGGATTAGGCATTTTCAGCCTCAACTTCGGCTTTAATCCAGTCGTAGCCCTTTTCTTCTAATTCCAAAGCCAGCTCTTTATTGCCCGAGCGTACAATACGACCTTGGTAAAGTACATGCACATAGTCTGGAACGATGTAGTCCAGTAGGCGCTGGTAGTGGGTAATGACCAATATGGCGTTGTCTGCTCGGCGGAGTGTGTTAACGCCGTTGGCAACAATGCGCAGGGCGTCGATATCTAAACCCGAATCCGTTTCGTCTAAAATAGCCAGCCGGGGTTCTAATACTGCCATCTGAAAAATTTCATTGCGCTTTTTCTCTCCCCCTGAAAAGCCTTCGTTGAGCGAGCGATTGAGTAGCGCTTGGTCCATGTTGACTAATTTCATTTTCTCTTTAATGAGTCTGAGAAAATGAACAGCATCTAAGGGTTCTTCGCCCCGATATTTGCGAATAGCATTCACAGCAGCTTTGAGAAAGTTTGTATTGCTCACGCCCGAAATTTCTACCGGATATTGAAAAGCCAAAAATAACCCTTCACCAGCGCGCTCCTCGGGGGCGAGTTCCAACAGGTTTTTACCGTTGAAAATCACTTCTCCGCCCAAAACTTCGTAGTCTTCTCGTCCTGCTAATACAGATGCCAGCGTGCTTTTGCCAGAGCCATTCGGACCCATAATAGCGTGCACTTCGCCCGGCTTGATTTCAAGGTTAATACCTTTCAATATCTGTTTGTCGCCAATAGCTGCCTGTAAATTTTTGATGGATAGCATATCTGAAAAGCCGATTAGTTTCTTTATTTATAAGTAAGTTTGCAAAGTTCCGAATTGTTTAGAACAGTTTTAAACAATCACCTATTTTTTTTCGGAACACCAACATTTACCCCCTTGTTGTGCAACGCAGCAGATGCCGTACGCGTTGTGTTATCAGTGCGGCAAAGGCACATGGTTAATTCACTAAGCCTAATTGAAAATCAACATGTGGAAATACCATTATATCGTTCCTTCGGTAGTATTATTTTGTATGTTGGCTACCAGTTTTGCTTATGGGCAAGAGAAGGATAAAAAACGCAACGAGCGCCGCAAATCCCCTAAGGAAACTACGTTGAAAAGCCAGACATTCGCCTTAGAGGACACAGCCTTTTTCTATGACGAGAATGAAATCAGTTTTCGCAACATCAACAAGGTGGATTACTACTACAACGAGCGGCAAATTTTGCTTATCAACAAATACCAAAAAGAAAAGCAGTGGGATAATTTGTTCAAAGGATTGTTGAGCTATGTGTCTCGCTTTGGCATAGAAAACTTCACAGACCCCTCAGGCATGGATATGGTTTGGCAACTGGCACGCGTAGCAGGGCAATTGGGCAAAACTCAGATTATGAAGGAGGCGTTTCAGCTGATTATCAAGCATTACCGTGGCGATTTGGCAAGTGCTTGGAAGCGCTACGACAGTCTCTCACGGTTTGAACGCCCTCGATATGTGAGCTTAGAACAATACTATCAGATGCTCGAGCTGCGCAAACACATAGATACCTTACGCCCACCGCATAGCGTATTAACCAATATCGGGGAAGCGGTCAATTCTAAGTATGACGACTACGGCGTTACAGTTTCAAGAGACGGTAAGAAACTGATTTTCACTTCTAAACGCAACCGAATGCCCGGTAGCAACCGGCTTAACATCACCTACAACGAAGACTTGTTCATTGCAGAACGAATTGGCGACGATACGACTCATTGGCAAGAAGCATATCCATTTGCAGATATTAACTCTAACTACAACGAGGGCTCACCTTGTATTAGCGCTAAGGGAGACTACATTATTTTTGCTCGCTGTGAAGCCCCCGATGGCAAAGGGAATTGCGACTTGTATATCAGCTATCGAATAGAGGGGCGTTATTGGTCGGAGCCAGAGAATTTGGGAGTGGTTAACAGCCCTGCATGGGATTCGCACCCCAGCCTTTCTGTTACAGAAGACACCCTGTTTTTTTCCTCTGACCGCGCTGGCGGCTTTGGCGGAGCAGACCTTTACTTTGCCGTTCGCCAGCCCAATGGCAAGTGGGGGGCTGCTCAAAATCTCGGACCTATCATCAACACGCAAAAAAATGAGGTCAGCCCTTTTATCCACCATAAGTACAACGTACTGTATTTTAGCTCCGACGGACATCTGGTCAATTACGGCGACTTTGATATATTCAAAAGTTACAACATTCGCGGCAGGTGGAGCGAGCCTAAGAACGTAGGACCGTTGGTCAATAGCAAAGGAAGAGAGTTTTATTTTGCTATTGACGAACACTCGAATCACCTGTTTTTTGCCAAAGCCGAAGAAAACAACCCCCGCAACTTAGACATTTACTCTTATCCCATGCCAATGGAGGCGCGTCCTAATGCAGTTATCCGCTTTACTGGAAAAGTACGCGAAGCCGCTACGGGTGAAGTGCTCAAAGGCATTGTGTCTATTATAGACCTAAGCGATGGTGTAGAGGTGATGCCCCGCTACTTAGCAGAAGATGGTACATTCGAGTTTGAGCTGATTAATAACAAACGCTACATGTTGGTAGTGCAAGGAGAAAATTTCTTCCGATTGGAAGAAGTATTTTTGCTACAAGGCGATATGCAGCGCGACTTAGCTGTGAAAAGCATTGAAAACGTACGATTCGAATCTATTGAGTTTGCCGAAGGTAGTGCCCAGATTCTACCCAGCATGGAAAACGATTTGCGTTTAATTATCAACTTTTTAGTGGACTATCCAGAGTTTAACTTGAAAATTTCCGGACATACCGATGGTTTGGGCGATGCTGCTAACAACCTTAAACTTTCTCAGCAACGAGCAGAAGCTATCAAAAAGTACATTGTCAACTATGGAAAAATCTCCCCTGAACGCATCCAAGCCATAGGCTTTGGCAGTAGCAAACCCATCATTTTCCCTGAAAAAACCCCTGACGACAGAAGAATAAACCGAAGGGTAGAATTTAAAATTTACAAAGCTGGCGACTTGGCAGAAGAAAACAACGACAAGTAAGTCGGCATATAGCTTGCACAATTAGTATGTACCTTTGCAGCAAGGTAAATGCAGCCACGTTGTCGGTTACTTTGGCGTAAGCCTATGACAATATGGCATTTTTTTGTCATGATTTTAGCACAGCAATTATGTCAAATTATTCTTTTCAAGATATTTTTATGTGGGCAATATCGGATTATGAATCAGATGTACTTGTTCCAATGATGAAGAACGAGGGTCAAAATGCAGAAGAGAACGAGGCACTGCCTGCTGAGTTGCCCATTTTACCGGTGCGCAACAGCGTATTGTTCCCCAGTATGGTGATTCCCGTTACGGTTAGCCGCCAAAAAGCCATCAAATTAGTGCGCAAAGTTTACAAAGGCGACCGCATCGTGGGTGTAGTTACACAAAAGAACAATAACCCCGAAGAGCCTACGATTGACGAGCTATACACTGTGGGAACAGTGGCGCGCATCATGAAACTGATTGCTCTGCCCGATGGACACATTACCATCATCATTCGTGGCAAGCGCAAGTTTCGCTTAGAAAAAATTATACGAGAAAATCCTTACTTAGTAGCAGAGGTGTCTTATTTGACTGATGAAATGCCCGACGAGCACAAAAAGGACACCAAAGTACTGATGCAGTCTTTGAAAGAGGCAGCGCATAAAATCATACGTTTAAATCCTGAAATCCCTCAGGAGGCAGAAATATCTATCAACAACATTGAAAGCCTCGATTTACTGGTTCACTTTTTTTCTGCTAACATCAATGCCGAAATTAAAGACAAGCAGGAACTTTTAGAGCTCGACTCTGTAAAAGAACGTGGCACTAAGCTGCTCAAGCTTATGATGAAAGAAATAGAGTTCTTGCAAATCAAGCAGGAAATCCAGTCCAAAGCACACTCCGACTTAGACCAGCAACAGCGCGACTATTTCCTGCGGCAGCAAATCAAAGTATTGCAAGACGAACTGGGCATGGACAGCCACGAGCAAGAAATAGAACGCTTGCGGGCACGTGGTAGCCAAAAAAATTGGCCAGAGTCGGTAGCAAACCATTTCAATAAAGAGCTCGACAAAGCGCTGCGTCTCAACCCACAGTCGCCAGAGTTTCCCATTGCCATCAGCTACGCTGAGTTCATGGTAGATTTGCCTTGGAACGAGTTTTCTGAGGATGTAATTGATTTGAAGAAAGCACAAGCCATTTTAGACCAAGACCACTACGGCTTAGCAAAAGCTAAGCAGCGCATTATTGAATATTTGGCTGTGCTCAAGCTCAAAGGCGGCAACATGCGCGGACCCATCTTATGCTTTTACGGTCCGCCGGGGGTAGGTAAAACCTCTTTGGGGCGCTCTATTGCCAAGGCATTGGGCAGAAAATACATTCGGATGTCCTTGGGTGGCTTGCGCGATGAAGCAGAAATTCGCGGGCATCGCAAAACCTACATTGGTGCTATGCCCGGACGCATTTTACAAAGCATCAAAAAAGCAGGCTCTTCCAATCCCGTATTTATTTTAGATGAAATCGATAAAGTAGGAAACGACTTTCGCGGCGACCCTGCATCGGCACTATTGGAAGTACTCGACCCAGAGCAAAACAATGCCTTCTTAGACAACTACTTGGAAGTGGAATACGACCTTTCTAAGGTCATGTTTATTGCTACTGCTAACTCGTTAGACACCATCCATCCTGCTTTGCGCGACCGGATGGAAATTATTGAAATCACTGGCTATACTCAAGAAGAAAAACTGCAAATTGCCAAGCGGCATTTGTTGCCCAAATTGCGCAAAGAACACGGACTCAAAGCCAAAGACTTTAGCATAGACGACAAAGCCATTCTGAAAGTGATAGAAGAATACACGCGTGAGTCGGGGGTGCGCAATTTAGAACAGAAACTTGGCGCAGTGGTGCGGCACGTTGCCAAGTGGGTAGCTATGGAAGAACCCTACCAAAAACGCATCAAACCTGCCGACATAGAAACCATTCTGGGTGCTCCCATTTTTGACCGCGAAATGTATCAAAACAACAACTTTGCAGGAGTAGTAACCGGCTTGGCATGGACACAGGCAGGTGGCGAAATCTTATTTGTAGAGGCAAGCCTCAACAAGGGCAAAGGCGCACTTACCCTCTCCGGTCAGTTAGGGGATGTAATGAAAGAATCTGCCATTACGGCGCTCTCTTATTTGAAAGCGCATGCCGACGAGTGGGAGATAGACCACCGCATTTTCAACCAATACGATTTACACATCCATGTTCCGGCAGGTGCCGTACCCAAAGACGGTCCTTCGGCAGGAATTACAATGCTTACAGCACTTGCTTCCATCTACACGCAGCGAAAAGTGAAAGCACACTTAGCCATGACAGGCGAAATTACCCTTCGTGGCAAAGTATTGCCCGTAGGAGGTATCAAAGAAAAACTACTGGCTGCCCGCCGAGCAGGTATTACCGAAGTGGTGCTATCGGCGCGCAACCGTAAAGATGTAGAGGAAATAGATACTCAATACCTCAAAGATTTGACCATTCATTACGTAGAGACCATAGATGAGGTGTTGCAAATAGCCCTCCTGCCCGAAAAAGTAGCTAAACCTATGCGTTTCGAACTAGACAGCGGCTCGCAAAGCACTGCCACTAACAACAACCTTTCAGAAGAGCAGCTGCAAAAAGAATGTTAAAAAGTGAAATTAAATATTGTGAAGGTTTGATATACGCGCTAAATTCGCGCTTCAAAAAATTGTGATAAATGGCAATCATTACACGAATTAGGCAACTTTCTACCGCAGTTATTGCGGTCATTTTTATTGCGCTAGGTCTTTTCATTATTGGTGGTGACTTGCTGTCTCCCAACTCGTCTATCTTGAATGTTTTTAACAGCAAAGAAGTGGCGCGCATCAACGGCGTGAGCATTTCCCCACAAGAGTTCAACGAACAGCTACAAATTAGCCGCGCTAACTTGGCAAGCCGCTTAGGACGTGCTGTTACCGAAGCCGAATCAGACTTCCTCCGCTATGAAGCCCTCAATGAGCTAATTTACAAGCATGCCATGTTCCCGCAAATAGAAAAAGCAGGGCTCATGGTTACCCCAGAGGAAGTAGTAGACATGGTGCAGGGCAATAACATTCATCCAGAGTTACAAGAAGCCTTCCGCAATCCGCAAACGGGAGAAGTCGATCGCAACCAAATTATTACCTTCCTAAACAATCTTGCCTCGCTGCCTGCTGACCAACGTGCCCAATTTGAAGCTTTTGAGCGCTCTCTTGCTCCAACGCGGCTGCGGCAGAAATACTTCCATCTGTTGAAGTACTCTACATTTGCAACCAAGCAAGAAGCAGAAACCTATTATCACGATTTAAATGACAAACGCGCTATTAAGTTCCTATTTGTTCCTTTTTCCTCCATTCCCGACTCAGTGATTAAATATACCGAAGCAGATTTACAGGCTTTTCTAACCGCCAATCAGTCCAAATATAAGCGCAAAGAAAACCGAGCTATCGAGTACGTTACTTTTTCGTTTAAGCCTTCTTCCAAAGATACGGCTGATATTAAGAGCCGCATCATGAAATTGAAAGAAGAATTGGCTACCGTACCAGAAACAAGCTTAGAAGTTTTCGTATCGAACAATTCTGACCTAGGAGCTTCTTATCGCGATTTTAAGCCTGCTGATATCCCCCAAGAAATTGCACCAGATAGCCTTAAAGTAGGTGCAGTGCTAGGTCCTTACCTCAAGAATGGATATTTCATCATCTATCGCATCGTTAAGTCTGGGCAAGACTCGGTAGCCTCTGCTAAGGCAAGCCACATTCTGTTCCGATTTGGCGACGACAAACAAAAAGCCAAACAAGAAGCTGAAAAAGTGCTGGCGCAGTTAAAAGCAGGTGCCGACTTTGCTTTCATGGCAAATATGTATAGCCAAGACCCCGGCACCCAGTCTCGTGGCGGCGACTTGGGTTGGTTTACTGAAAAACAGATGGTAGAACCATTTGAAAAAGCTGTTATGAATGCTACTAAAACAGGCTTGCTGCCTAACTTAGTAGAAACGGAATACGGCTATCACATCATTAAAGTTACTGGCTTGAAAACGCGCACCAAATACACCATTGCAGCCATTTCCAAAGATATTCTGCCCAGTGAAGCCACTAAAAACGAAGCCTTTATGAGAGCAGGCGAGTTTGCCAAAGCTAAAAATGCCAAAGAGTATGCCGATAAAGTACTGGCTGCCAAAGACCTAATCAGTATTCAGGCGCTAACCATACCTGAAGATGCCACCAACATCAACGATATGACCGGTCCTCGCATTAAAGACATTGTTCGCTGGGCATATGCCGACGAGCGCCAAATTGGTGATGTGTCTGAAGTATTTGAACTAGAAGACCGCTATTTAGTAGCTATGTTGCGTGGTGGCAGTGAAGAAGGAGATGCTACAGTGGCTGATGTGCGCGAAGAACTCATTAACGACTATCGCAAGCAGAAAAAAGCCGAAATGATTCGCGAGAAACTTAGCAAACTCAAAGGCAATACACTGGAAGAGCTTCAAAAAGCCTACGGAGCTGGTGCAGAAGTAATCGAACAAACCGATATCAATCCGCTCACTTCTCGTATCAATCAGGCAAACTATGCTCCCAATGTGGTAGGTGCTACTTATGCCCTCAAAAAAGGCGAACGTTCGCGCATCATTCAAGATGACTATGGCATGTTTATCATAGAAGTAACCCAAGTAGATAATGCCAGTGACTTGGCAGACTATGCCACCTATAAAAAACAACTGGAAGAGCGTAGGCGGTTGCAAGCCGAAGACCATATTGTCAAGGCAATCAAGAAACTGGCAAAAATAAAAGACAACACTGCACGCTATTTCTAAGCGCAAAGCAATATTTCAAATTAAACAAGGCGTCAACTTTTGGTTTGACGCCTTTTTTTTCTATATTAGTCGAATTCTCAATTTTTAATGCACAAAGCGTAAAAAATGCGAAAATGTTAGTAAAACAACTGTTTTTTGGTGCAACTTTTAATTGTTGTATATGAGTATTGAACGTTTGGAAAATTGGGGAATGCCTTCTACGGCAGAGACAGAAGTGATGGTAGCCTCTCGCAAACGCCCTTTTATTATTGCAGGTCCTTGCAGTGCAGAAACCCCCGAGCAGTTGCTGGCTACTTGCCGTGCCCTTGCACACACCGGTATTAATGCGTTGCGTGCTGGTATTTGGAAACCTCGTACGCGTCCTAACAGTTTTGAAGGAGTAGGAGAGGTGGGTTTAAAATGGTTCAAACAGGTACGCGATGAGTTAGGAATACCTATTGCCACCGAAGTGGCTACTGCTACCCACGTGGAGCTAGCACTTAAATACGGTGTAGATATTCTTTGGATTGGCGCCCGCAGCACAGTAAATCCCTTTACTGTGCAGGAAATTGCCGATGCTTTGCGAGGAGTAGATATCCCCGTTATTGTAAAAAATCCGCTTAATCCTGATTTGGCTTTATGGATAGGTGGCTTGGAGCGTATAGCTAATGCTGGCATCACCAAGTTAGCAGCCATGCATCGCGGCTTCTCTACTTTCGAAAAAACCCAATACCGCAACTTGCCTATGTGGCAAATGGCAATTGAATTGCGCAGCCAAATGCCGGACTTACCTCTTTTCTTCGACCCAAGCCACACAGGTGGAAAAAGAGAATTTATTTATCCCCTCTCACAGAAGGCGCTCGACTTGGACTACGACGGCTTGATGATAGAGTCGCACATAGACCCCGACAATGCTTGGAGCGATGCAGCTCAACAAGTAACCCCAGCGCGTTTTGCAGAAATTCTGAGCGAATTAAAAATTAGAGAGGTAACCTCCGACAATGTCGAATTTCAAAACGCCTTAGAAGAATTGCGCGGAAAGTTAGACCTAATAGACCGCGAACTGGTAGAATTGCTTGCCTCTCGAATGAAAATTGTTGAAAAACTCGGGCAATATAAACGAGAAAATAACGTAGCTGTATTTCAAGTAGACCGCTGGATAAAAGTATTCCAATCTCGTCCTGAATGGGGCGAAAAAATGGGGCTTAATAAAGACTTTGTCGGACATATTTTCAAATTAATTCACGACGAATCCATTCGCATTCAAACCGCCAAAGTGAGCGATTGAGCAAGTGCTCTCTTCTACAAATGGCTGCCGCTGAAGTCTACAGATTTGGGCGGCAGTTATTTTTTACCAATCTTTGCCAACTGGTTTTGCACAAAATACTGTAATTTTATGAAACGTTTACTGCTGCTTACTATGAGCTGCTTGCTAATGGGTAGCGCCATAGCACAGACGTTCTCCAAAGACTTGTGGCACGATGGAGAAGCCGATTTGTTTTCAGGCGAAACTGTACGCGGCAAAATCAAATATGACTTAGACAACAACTCCTTACAAGTAAGTACAGGAGGCATTGTGCGTTCTTTTAGTGCTTACCAAGTAGAGGCATTTCAAATTTTTGACGATTTACAAAAAACACCTCGCTATTTTTATACACTTCCTTATAAAAAAACAGGTAACTACGACAGCCCAATGTTCTTTGAACTGCTCTACGAAGGCATAAGGCTATCTTTGCTCAATCGGGAAACCTTTCAGCAGCGAGTGATTGGAACTCCCGGCATGTGGGGCTGGGGCTGGTGGGGACCCCGCATGGGAATGGGAACTACAATAGTACAAGTAGATAGCTACTATGTATTGGATATGACCAAAGAACAGGTGATTAAACCGGGCGACCAACGAGCCGATTGGTTGCTCCTAATGAAAGACTTTCGCGATGAAATCGGCGAGTTTATGCGCGCGAATAAACTTTCTGTTACCGAGCGAAAAGACCTGCTTAAAATCATGACCTACTACGATGAGTTGGTTAAGAAATCCGCCGGCAAATAAAAAAGAAAATAAAAATTTACCTCCATATATTGATATATGAAAATACGTTTATATATTTGCAGTGTAGTTACTTAATACCACAATCATGAATGTAGAAGCAGTTGAATTGCGGATAGATGCGGCAAAGTTAGAAAAGGCAGCTTTTGTATTGAAAGCAGTTGCCCATCCAGTCCGCATTGCCATTGTTGATTTGTTAGACCAGTGCGGGCGGTTGAATGTAAGTGAGCTGCAAAGTAAATTAGAGATAGAACAAGCATTGCTTTCCCATCATTTGACCAATATGCGCGACAGAGGTATTCTTACTGCCGAGCGCGAAGGCAAATGTATTTATTATTCTCTTACCGATGCCACTATTACCAATATCATCCACTGTATCAACAGTTGCGCTAAATTTTAAAACGGTTGCTAATAGATGACGTAAGTCATTGTTAATCAGCTTTTATTTTTTGACCTTACTGCTACTTTCGTTCCTTATTTTTTAACCTTATACAAACCATGAAAATCGAGCAATTGTACACAGGTTGTTTGGCTGAAGCAGCCTACTTTATTGAGTCAGCCGGTGAAGCCGCAGTGATTGACCCCATTCGCGAAACAGAACCTTACCTCAGGTTAGCACAAGAGCGCGGTGTCAAAATCAAGTATATCTTTGAAACACATTTCCACGCCGATTTCGTATCTGGTCATTTAGATTTGTCCCGCGCTACAGGGGCGCCTATTGTATTTGGTCCTACTGCTAAAGCCCAGTTCGATTTTATTGAGGCTAAAGACGGACAAACTTTTGAAGTAGGAGATGTTATCATCAAGGTATTACATACCCCAGGGCATACTCCTGAGTCTATGTGTCTGTTACTGTATGACGAGAACGGAAAAGAGCATGCCGTATTTACAGGCGACACCTTGTTTGTAGGCGATGTAGGACGCCCAGATTTGTTAGATGGCGTTATCATCTCCAAAGAAGAACAAGTAAGCAATCTGTACGATAGCCTCAACAAGAAAATTAAAACCTTGCCCGACGATGTAATTGTTTACCCTGGGCACGGTCCCGGCTCGTTATGTGGCAAAAGTATTGGCAAAGAGACGCAATCTACCATTGGCAGGGAAAAAATGTTCAACTATGCTCTCCAGCCCATGACGCGCGAAGAATTTATGCGCATTATTCTGGCAGACCAGCCACCTGCTCCACAATATTTTGTTAAAAATGCAATTATTAACCGTACGGGCTATGAAGCTATTGACCACTTGCTAGAACGCAACGTACGTCCTTTGAGTGTCACGGCAGTCGAGTTAGAAATGGAAGCAGGCGCTTTGGTGCTAGATACCCGCAATACCGATGCCTTTGCAGCAGGACACATTCCCAATGCTATGCAAGTAGCCTTAGACGGCTCCTTTGCCGTATGGGTAGGCACTTTGGTAAGCGATATTAAACAGCGCATCGTAGTAATAGCCGACCAAGGACGTGAACGCGAAAGTATTCTGCGACTGGCTCGCGTAGGCTATGAAAACGTAGCAGGTTATTTAGAAGGCGGCTTCGATACTTGGCGCCAAAGTGGAATGCCCATTGCTACAACTCAAGTGATTAGTGCAGAACAGTTTGAAGCTATTTTTGACCCCAACACTACGAAGGTTTTAGACGTGCGCCGCACCAACGAATTTAAAAATGCTCACTTGCCCAATGCCATCAACATTCCGCTGCGCGACTTAGAGAAAAACTTGCACCAGCTCAATCCCAACGAGTGCTACTATGTACATTGTGCAGGCGGCTACCGTTCTATGATTGCTGCCTCCATATTGGCTCGGAATGGTTATGAAAATGTAATCAACATTAATGGTGGCATGGATGCTATCTTAAAAACCAAACTACCAGTGCTTTCCGAAACACAAGTAGCCTAAAAAGAAAAAAGCACGGTTGAGGCATTAAGAGGGCTAGGTTGCGTAGGCATTACAGAGGGCAACTTAGGGTTGCCCTCAATTATTTTCATACAAACAGTTGTTTATATAAATATACGTTTGTATATTGCTGCTATCTAACAACACCAGTATAGTTGACAAATATGAAAACTGCAAAAAAATCGCACTATCAGGTACTTATTGCCGGAGGTGGCAATGCCGGCATATCAGTAGCAGCTCAATTGTTACGCAAGCAATCCAATCTGGATATTGCCATTATCGAGCCGTCCGATAAGCATTACTACCAACCGGCTTGGACGCTGGTGGGGGGTGGTGATTATGATATCAACGATACTGTGCGCAACGAAGCCGATTTTATCCCCAAAAATGCTACATGGATACAAGACAAAGTAGTACAGTTTTTACCCGATGAGAACAAAGTAAAACTAGGCAGTGGTGATGCGGTTACCTACGATTGGTTAGTAGTAGCAGTAGGCATCCAGTTGAATTGGTCAGCCATTAAAGGACTGGAAGGAAACCTAGGAAAAAACGGTATCGCTTCTAATTATTTGTTTAGTACAGCTCCTTACACTTTTGAGTGCATTAAAAACTTTAAAGGTGGCAAAGCCCTCTTCACCAATCCCAATACGCCTATCAAGTGTGGAGGAGCGCCTCAGAAAATTATGTATTTGGCAGCCGACTACTTCCGCAAGCATGGCTTGTTGAACAAAGCTGACATTCACTATTACTCTGGAAGCGCGGTTATTTTTGGCGTAAAGAAATATGCTGAAACACTCAATAAAGTCATCCAGCGCTACGGCATCAAAACCCACTTTAAACATAACTTAGTCGAAATTAGGGCAAACGAAAAGCAGGCTATTTTTGAAACCGAACGCGACGGAGAAAAAGTGCAAATAGTAGAAAACTATGAGTTCATTCACGTAACGCCACCTCAGTCTGCTCCCGATGTAGTGCGCAACAGTCCTTTGGCAGTACCCGACTCGCCCGGTGGATGGTTAGACGTAGACAAAGGCACACTACGACACAATCGCTACAAAAACGTATTTGGCATAGGTGACAATACCAGCACGCCTAATGCAAAAACAGGTGCTGCTATACGCAAGCAAGCTCCTGTGTTAGTAGAAAACTTGTATCGTAGTATCTCTGGGCAGCAAATGGATGCCATGTACAACGGCTACGGTTCTTGTCCGTTAGTTACGGGTTATGGCAAGTTGGTACTAGCAGAGTTTGACTACAACAACGAGCCAATAGAAACTTTCCCGTTTGACCAAAGTAAAGAACGCTGGACAATGTACCAACTCAAAAAGCGTGTGCTACCTTGGCTATATTGGAATAAAATTCTGAAAGGAACAGCCTAAGCCTTTTGGCATTTGCTTAATAATGTGTTAATAGCTAAGCAGTATAGTTAAACCCGATGGATTTTCTAAATCCAACGGGTTTTTTTGTTTGTGTATTTTAAAGCATTCGCTTCTTGCCATACAGCGAGTTCTACAACACTATAAAGCCACACGCCCTTGCGTGTACTTCCTTAGGCAATAAACGGTTTATCTTACAAACAATCGAAGACATACCTCACGGCAACGCGCAACGGCAGCATAGAAATTGAATTTTCCGAATGTTTAACGCACAATTTGCATTGAAACAACCTAAGAGGCTTCCTAACTCAGTACTTAGCGGCTCTTAGAATAGCTTCTAATTCGCGGATAATTTCGCGTTTATAATTGCGCGAAGGAGCATAGGCAAATCCTTCGTAGTAAAACAGCCGTCCACTTTTAGTATCTGCAAAGCTGTAGCTAATAAAACATCCTCCCATGGTAGCCGTGTTAGTACGCCACAGACCGCGCATCTCTACGGCATACTTTCCATTTACCGTGCTTTCTCTAAAAAAAGGCGGCTCTAACGGCTCGGTGATGACGTAGGAGTTGGGTTTTTCAGGGTCGCCGTAAAGATGAGCTTTACAAATGCTGTTGCGCCAAGCAATAAGGCTGTCAGCGTGAAACTGTTTTTCAGATGCATAGGGTTTGTAGGCTAATACCAAACTTTTATCTACCTCTGCATCGGGCATGCGCACCCACAAAAAACCAGTCTTTTTGTCGGGACTAACTTCTTCCTTAACAAATTCAAATCCACGTGGCAACAACAGTTGTATGTTGTGGGTGTTGGCAATTCTTTCTTCTAAGTTGTCTTTGGCGCGCAATTTTGATAAGCCTTGTGTGATGCGTTTGCGTTCAGTTTCAGCAAAAATATCTTGTAATTTGCGTCGGTTGAGGCGTAAATGATTAGCTAATTGCCGGTCGGTTTGTCCAAATAAAAATACAACTACTTGCCCTATGGCAAACTGGTTAGGAACAATTTGATAAAACAAGCTACTGTCTTGTGCTATTTGCTGCAACCCTTCTGGTGGGAAGAAAGACTTTAGGCGCTCGGTAGCAGGAGAATGACGCTCTAAGGACACTACGAAAACCAAGTTTTTGTGCTGTTTAAGAATGCTGTTGAGCTGCGTAGCGTGTGCTTTTCGCAAAGAAAACATTTTTTCACCGCGAAGTGTGCCAGGTAACTCTGCTGAATAAACACTTCGCAGCGCCTCGCCGACCTCTCCGCTCCATTGTGCAGTATCCATTATTACAATAATTTCCCCTGTTTTGCCGCGTGCAGCAGGTAAGTTGCTACTCTGAGGACTTCCTCCTTCGCTGCTGCTACACGACCATGCCAACCAGCTCCCCAAAAAGATGCTACCGATAATTATCAAGGTTCTTGTCATATGCGCATGTGCTTAAATTGGTTCTGTTCATTGCCATAACCCCTAATGGCGGTGGCAAGTTACAGTATCTGGAAATTTTTTACCTATTTTTGAACACAGAGCAATCAAGGATGTTTCTAATATGCAAGGCTACGGGCTTATCGGCAAAAAACTGTCGCATTCGTTTTCTAAAATTTTTTTTACAGAAAAATTTGCACGTGAACAAATTAATGCTGTGTACGAACTCTATGAACTGCCCTCAGCTGACCAATTGCGAACATTAGTCAAAAACAATCCTCAGTTGCGTGGCTTAAATGTAACAATTCCCTACAAATGCGACGTCATTCCGCTTTTAGATTACATAGACCCCAAAGCTGCTGAGATAGGAGCAGTTAATGTGATTAAAATTCATCCAGACGGAACTCTGAGCGGCTATAACTCCGACTACGAAGGTTTTCGCTACTCTTTACAGCGCTTCACTCCTCCGGAGCATCTTTACAACGCCTTGATTTTGGGAACAGGAGGGGCAGCAAAAGCCGTACAAGCTGTGCTGAACGATATGGGCATGGAATATACGTTTGTTTCACGCATGCCTATTGGCAACAACTGCATCAGCTACGACGAGCTTCCTTTTTTGGGCTTAGATGCCTACCGCCTCATTATTAACACTACTCCACTGGGTATGTATCCGAACGTGCACCAGTTTCCACCCTTGCCTTATGAACAACTCACTCCCTCACACTACCTGCACGACTTAGTGTATAATCCCGAAGAAACTGCATTTATGAAACGAGGCAAACAATACGGTGCTCATGTAAAAAATGGCTTGGAAATGCTCTACAGGCAAGCTGAAAAAGCTTGGGAGATTTGGCAAATGTAAATTAAACTTTGCACGCAAAAACTTGTCTTATTTGTGCACATAAACAACAGATTCAAGATATGAGAATTTTTGGAATATTAGCCCTGCTTTTGTTCATAGGGCTACAACCAGGTAACTTACAAGCGCAAGGTCGGAAAAAAAACCGCCCTACTGCCGAGCAGCGCGTAGAGCTGCAAACTCGAAAACTTACCGAAGAATTACAACTCGATGCCAAACAGCAAGAGCAAGTAAAAGCCGCTTTACAAGCACGCGTGAAAGCAACTGATGAATTGCTTGCACAAGCAGCTGCCGACCGACAAGCCCGTTTGAATAAAGCCCGTGAAATTCAGCAAAATTTTAATGCTACTATGAAAGGCATTCTCAATGCCGAACAACAAGCCAAGTTTGAGCAGCTACAAGCTAAACGCAAGGAACAGTTCAAGCAACGAAGACAAAAACGCGGCGCCAGAGGCAAACACCACAGCAAAAACCACTTACAAGACGAGGAGGATTTGGACGATTTGGAAGATTTTAGATGAGTAGAGTAGCTTAGGCGGTTGTTTAGGTTTTTGTAAGGTTCATTTTGCCAAATTTATTTCAGGCAGGCAAATTCACCGTTGTTCGTGTGCTCACGAACAACCACTTTTTATACATACCTTCCTCCATATGGTACGGGCAAGATTCATTACCGGCTAGCCCGAGAGGTTTTTAAAACTTATGGGCTTATGTAAAGGCAAGTGGCAATAAGAAAAATTGTAATTTTTTCTAACACTCAATTGCATAATTGCTCTTACCTACCAATATGCCTGATAGCATCTGTTAAAAGGTGGCAATTGTTGGGCATCAGTGCTTCAATGAGCATGTTGTTTTGTTTTTCTAAGCAAAAATATTTAGCAGCAAATTGCCTTGCCGCACTACCTAATGTGGCGAGTTGTTCGTTAGAAGCAGCGGCAAAAGCAGCAATACACTCTTCTAATCGGTGCCAATCGCCTGAGGGGGCTGTCCATCCACAAGCAGCCTGCTTAATGAGGGCAGCCGCTTCTCCTTCACCTGAAAAAATAATGGGTAAACCCGCAGCCATTGCCTCGTAGAGTTTAGAAGGGACTGTGCCATAGAGCCTTTGTTGTTGTGGAATAAGGGCACCGTCGAAGTTGGCTAACAAATCAGGGATTTCTGTGTAGTCAACTGCCTCATGCAAATGGCAGAATAGCTCATTGGGCGTGCGCTGCAGCGCTGCTTGCAAGCGTTTTCTGAGCGGTCCGTCGCCGTAGATATGCAATTCTACGCCCCATTTTTCAAAAGGGATATTTCGGCAGATTTCTTCTAAGCCTTGCGCCAGCCCAATCAGTCCGAAGTAAATCAAGCGTCGGGGGGGAGGGGCGAGGTATTTTTTTATTTTGTACTGCTCGGGGCACACGCCCACGCGATACAGCAGAATTGGCTTTTCGGGTACATGGTGGCGAATATAAGCTACAGACTCCTCCGACTGTGCCATAATTAAATGTGCCTTTTCATAAAGAAAATACTCTACTCGTTTTGCCCACTGAAAAAGCACATGAGCAGGGCTGAGAATACCCATTTGCGCGAGAGCATCTGGCCACAAGTCAGAAATATTAAGCAAGAGAGCAGCAGCGTTTTCTTTGGCTAACCACCATCCTAATAGCGCCAAAGGCAGTGGCGGAGATTGGACTATTACCCACTCTGGAGCAAAAAGTTTTACTTTTTTTCTATGTAACAACATAGCAATCAGCAGCGTCAGTACCGAAAGCAGTCTGGGTAGTAGGCGCACCGAAGCAGAGGGGATAAAGGCACAGCGCCAAACCTCATAGCCCCTGAAAAAATCTTGGTGAAACCATTTACCAACAAAGCGCTTGTCTATTTTTCCTTTTGGATAGTGTGGCATAGCCGTCAGCACTACTACTTCGTGCCCGGCTTGCACCAAGCCGTCTACAATGCCCTGCATATGACGCGGGCAGGCACCTTTGTCGGGTGGAAAACTCGGTGTAATCAGCAATATTCTCACTAACGGTCAATTTCTCCCAAAACTATGTCAATTGAGCCTAAAACAGCAATCAAATCGGCTATTAGTCCGCCGCGTGCCATTTCAGCAATCACAGAGAGGTTAGAAAACGAGCAAGAACGGCATTTAACTCGCCAAGGAACATCGCTCATGGGTTGGCTGCGAAAAAAGAAGCCTAACTCTCCTTTGGGGGTTTCTGCACGGGCATAAACTTCCATTTGCTTTTTTGTTCTCAAATTTTTCGGTACAGCGGCTTGTGGGTCGAAATCGCGAGTACGGCGGCAGTCGGTAGTAAGGCGCTGCAAACATTGTTCAATGATGCGCACACTCTCTCGGCACTCTAGCAAGCGCACGTAGGTTCTGTCCCAGCAGTCACCTTGTGTACCCATCAGTCCCTGCCCGATGGGTATGTCAAACTCCAGCTCAGGATATACTGAGTAGCCATCTATTCGGCGCAGGTCGTATTTTAATCCTGAGGCGCGTAGCATTGGTCCGGTTACGCCATAGTCAATGGCTACTTCTAACGGTAAGATGCCTACATTAGCAGTTCGTTGCACAAAAATTTTGCTTTCAATCAACAATTTTTCACATTCTTGCAGTTTGGGTTTTAAATATTGCATTAACTCTTGACAGCGCTGTTCAAATTGTAGAGGTAAGTCGTAATACAGCCCACCTATCCAAATGTAGTTGTAAAGCATTCGCGCTCCGCATACCCATTCCAATAATCGCAAGATGTGTTCTCGGTCGCGCATCATCCACAAGAAAGGCGTAAAAGCACCCATATCGATGGCATAGGTGCCAATGGCAACAAAATGAGAAGCTAAGCGGTTCAGCTCTGCTACTAACACGCGGATGAACTCTACACGACGTGGAATTTTGCCTTCTAATTCGAGCATTTTTTCTACTCCCAGTACGTAGGCATGCTCGCAATTCATAGCAGCTAAGTAATCTAACCTATCTACGAAAGGAATAATCTGATTGTAGGGCAGATTTTCTGCATGTTTTTCAAAACAACGATGCAAATAGCCCAAGTGTGGAACTACATCTATTACTGTCTCCCCGTCGGTAAGTACTTCCAAACGCAAAACACCGTGTGTGGAAGGATGCTGAGGACCTAAATTGAGCAAAAAATGCCCCTGAGCAAGTTCTTCAACACGATATTTAGTAGGTTCTGAAACGCGCAGGTTATCTTCTGCAAAGTCATACGTAATAGCCGGCATAAGTCTGATGTACTAAGCAAAATTAGAGCAATAATTTGGCTAATTTTGATAGTGGATATGCTCTTACTGACTAAAAAGATATGCAATTGAAAACGAAGTGCTTTTGCCATCTGATGTGGCTCTTATTGGTTAGTTATTGGCTTCCGCTTTCCTGTTATAGCCAACAAGTAACGGTGGTAAATATTGAGCAAGTAACAGATTTGATGCAAAACCAGTCAGATACGGTTTATGTAGTAAACTTTTGGGCTACTTGGTGTGCTCCGTGTGTAAAAGAACTACCTGAATTTGTACAGCTACATGAAGCCTATCAAAACCGCAAAGTCCGTGTTCAGCTCATCAGTATCGATTTTCGCTCTGCCTTAGAATCTTCTTTAAAACCTTTGTTGCAAAGAAAAAACATCACTTGCCCCGTGTGGCTGCTCAACAATACAGACTACGACAGTTGGATTAATCGCATAGAAGAAAGTTGGCAAGGAGAAATACCTTTCACCCTGATTTTCAATAACCAGCGCCGCAAAAGAGTCGTTATTAGTGGACAAACTGACTTCCATCATTTGGAAAAACTTATCGGTGAAATGTTGTAAATTGGTATGGATTTAGAACCATTACTTAACAAAAACCCAAATAACATGAAAGCACAACGTTTTTTGCTATCTTTACTGCTGTGCTGGGGCTTGGCTACTTTATTGTGGGCACAACGCTCCACAGGCTTGCAGCCCGGCGATGAGGCGCCTGATTTTGAGCTAAAAAATGTAGATGGTCAATTGGTTTCGCTTGCCGACTACAAGCAAGCTAAGGGTTTTATTATTGTTTTCACCTGCAATCATTGTCCGTTTGCCAAGTTGTACGAAGACCGCATTATTGCCCTTCACAACAAATATGCCCCCAAAGGATTTCCTGTTGTTGCCATCAATCCTAATGATGCTACTAAACAGCCAGAAGACAGCTTTGAAATGATGATACAGCGTGCACAAGAAAAATCATTTCCATATGTTTACTTGCAAGATGCTACGCAAGAAATAGCCCGCACATATGGTGCAGCTCGCACGCCGCATGTATGGATTTTACAAAAACAAGACAATAAACTCAAAGTAGCCTATGTAGGAGGCATCGATAATAGCCCCGAAGATCCGGCTAACGCTACTGAGAAATATGTAGAGCGAGCCATAGAAGAGTTATTAGCAGGCAGAGTGGTAAGTAAGAATACTACCAAAGCCATTGGTTGCACTATCAAGTGGCGCAATTGAATGCCAGTTATGCAATTAAGCATTTGAAAAATTCAATTTGTACGCCGCCGTTGTTGTTTGTGCCTCACAAAAAACAACGGCACTAAGTAGGGTAGGCACCAAAAAACCGATAGGTTTTAAGACCTGTCGGTTTTTTTGCATGGGTTTAGTGGTTTTTTTGTAAGGTTCATTTTGCCACATTCATATGCATGATTTGGAATGTGAGATGGCGGAATGCGGAAAATTCTAAAATCCGAACTCCAAAATCCAAACTCCTGTAGCAAGGCTGTTTTTCAGCTACTCAATCCTATTCATCCTCATGAACAATGGCGCGTGCAACGGCGGCGTAGGAAGTTAAATTTTTCCAACAATTAATTTCATAGTGCCAATGATGAAGTTCACTTACAAGTGCACTATTGTTCATAAGACAAAAACCACAGAGACAGATTATGGGCTCTGACCGATACCATCCTGTTTATCCTATCTGAGAAACAGCTCATTCTTGCCTCAGTAGTCATTTCTTTGCTTTTTCGGCTCAATGGCATTTGTAAAAGATTTTCGTACTTACTAAAAAAAAATCATCTTTGAATTTGCCAATCCATTTTAAGTTGGTGCATAACGAGCATTCGTTTTTTAAAAAAATAAACATTTTGAAGTCAATTAGGCATTCTTTTTGCTTCATATATTTACACTGTCAGGCGTAAGCAAAGTTAATTTTCATAATTACAACCGTGCTACCACACTACAACCTCCGCCTGTAACGCCCAAACATAAAGGATTTTACCTCTATCAGTCAATTTGTCATGAGATGTCATTTTTTATTGTTAGTAGGCGTTTTTGGAGTGCTTACTATTAAAGTTCAAGGTCAGAACCTAACACGAGAGTTTCCTTATGCGGGAGTTACATATCGCTATCGAGTTACTCCCACCCAAGACAGTTCTGTACTCTGGCTACATATTCAAGCACTGAAAAATCGGCAACAAGGAATAATGCTTTACAAAGGGCGCATGGCTGTTGTGTTCAACCATCCACGACGCTGGCGCATCACTATTTTTGGTGCGCAAAAAAAGCAAAACAGTTGGGTAACCCTGCCCGATAGCTATCTGGAAACTACGTTTGACCTCCAACGCCAAACAGTTACACACTTCGATAATGGCTCTATGGTACAGGCTGCTGAGCAGGAAACTGTGGAAAATTTCTCTGCAGAGTGGAATAATCTCAGTCGTAACACGGCACTTGCAACTACCATAGAGTATTTCATCATGAACTATAACCGCGCAATTGGGCAGCATGAGGCGGGTGAAGAGTTGGAAACCGAAGAGGTTCTACTGCTCGAACAAATGATGGCAGAGCGACAAGCACAGCGCGACAGCATGGTAACCGCTCTGATAGAGCAACGACAAAAAACCATATCCGACTCGCAAGCAACCCACATAGATAGCACTGCTCTTGCAGCAAACCCTGCACCTGCAGCTGCGGATTCACTACCAACGGCTTTTGCCGACTCAGCAGCAACATTAACAGCCGCTCCAGTGCTGCCGCCACCCATCCGCATAGAAGGCAACTTTGAATTGCCTCACATTAGCAAAATATCATCGGAAGACGAAATCTATTTTATAGAAACTGAAATAGATGAGTTCAACCACATTGTCATGAAAATAAGGCATTACAACGCCGACAGCAATTGGAACAAACTGATATATGTAAGCGATATCCTTGTTCAAGACAGCACTCATCACAACGGCAAATATGAGGTTCGCATTCACTTGGCAGAAAACAAGGGCTACGAGTGGAAAATATTTTACAATGACTACCTCGCCTGCACCTTAGATGCAGTAAGACGTAAAATTTGTTATACAACAGTCGGAAAATTAGCAAGCAAACTAAATGACTTTCACTATCAACCGATAGAGGAAGAATTAGCATCGGAGGTAACACACATACACAAGCAAGATGTTTTATTGTGGGCTACCCAACACTTTGTAAAAAGATGTGCTAAATTACTGACAACAAGAAAATAAAAACATCAACTAACCTACCTTTGCGGCATGAAAAAACAGCCGCTATTGCAACCTATTCGCCAATCAGATTTTTGGTACGAACTACCCGATGAGCGCATTGCTCGCTTCCCACTTGAAGAGCGTGATGCCTCTAAGTTGTTGGTCTATCGCAACGGTGAGATTCGCCACAACCGTTTCCGCTACATTGCCGATGAATTGAAAAGTGGAGATACGCTTTTCTTTAACAATACAAAAGTAATTCCCGCTAGAATTTTCTTTCAAAAAGAAACCGGAGCCCTTATTGAAGTATTTTTATTGCATCCAGTAGCGCCCACCTCAGATGTAGGGCTAATGATGCAACAAACCGAGCGCTGCACATGGGCTTGTGCTATTGGCAATCTCAAACGCCTCAAAAACAACACTCAGCTCGAGCGCACGGTAGAGATAGAAGGCAAAACCGTTACGCTACGAGCTACGCTACAAAACCGAGAGGTGCAATGGGTTGATTTTCAATGGGATAACCCCGAGATAAGTTTTGCAGAATTGCTTACCTACGTAGGCGTTACCCCATTACCTCCTTACTTGAAAAGACAAGCAGAGGAAAAAGACAAAGATGCCTACCAAACTGTTTATGCCAAGCAAGAGGGCGCAGTAGCTGCCCCAACCGCAGGTTTGCATTTCACCGACTACATTCTGCAAGAGGCTCTGCCTAAAAAAGGCATCCATACTAATTACCTCACGCTGCATGTGGCTGGCGGCACTTTCCAGCCCATCAAACACGAAAACACATTAGACCACCCCATGCACTCCGAACAGATGATTGTAAGCATGGAAAATATAGACTGTTTGTTGGCTGCTGAAGATGTCGTAGCGGTTGGCACTACCTCTATGCGCACCTTGGAAAGCCTGTATTGGTATGGCGTGCTACTGGGCGAAAACCCAGAGGCAACTTTTCATATTCCTAAACTAATGGCTTACGACTACCAACCAAACCAACTGCCTACACGCAAGCAAGCCATTGCCCGCGTAAAAGACTACATGCAACGCCACCAACTCAAAAAAATACAGGGCGAAACCGAAATCATGATTATACCCGGCTACGATTTCAAAGTCTGCGATGCATTAATTACAAACTTTCACATGCCCGGAACTACGCTGATTATGCTAGTAGCAGCCTTTATTGGCGATGATTGGCGCAAAGTTTACCAAGAGGCATTAGCAAACGACTACCGCTTCCTAAGCTTTGGTGACTCTTCACTACTTTTTCGCAATCAACCAACCTGAGTGGGCTCGGCGAAAACAAAACCAAATTGCTAACTTGTAAAACAATTTTAAATTTGCTATTTGCACAGTGTAGCTGTTGCCAACGCTGCACCGGTTTTCTCCATAACTGCTCATGCCAATCAATTTAGACTTAGGTGTTGTTAAACAATACAGCAATTTAGAGCTGCTCGCCAAACAAATGGTAGAGGGTTTCATTACTGGGTTGCACAAATCGCCCTATCATGGCTTTTCGGTAGAGTTTGCTGAGCACCGGCTTTACAACACCGGAGAAGGCACACGCCACATAGACTGGAAAGTGTTTGCTAAAACCGACCGGCTCTACACCAAACGCTACGAAGAAGAAACCAACTTACGTGCACTGATTTTGATAGACAACTCCTCCTCGATGTATTACCCGGAACCAAACTGGGGTAAAATTCGTTTTAGCATTGTAGCAGCTGCCTGCTTAGCCTATATGTTGCAACGCCAGCGCGATGCAGTAGGAATTGCGGCTTTCTCCGATGTAATTGAGTGGGAAACCCCTGTTAAATCCACTCCTACACACATTCACAATGTATTCTTGCAACTTCAAAAAATGTTTGACCGCTTAGTTCCTCATAAAAAAACCGAGGCAGCTAAGGTAATCCACCAAGTTGCAGATAAAATTCACCGACGTTCGCTGATTATTATCCTTAGCGATATGCTGGAAAACTCAGCTCAACAGGCTGAACTATTTGCCGCTTTGCAACACCTGAAACACAACCATCACGAAGTTTTACTCTTTCACACTATCGACAAGAAAACCGAAGATGCATTTGAGTTTGAAGACCGTCCGTATATTTTTATCGATTTAGAAAGCAATGAGCGCGTAAAACTGCAACCTTCCCAAGTGCGAGCTTACTACAGAGAGCAAATTTCACGACAATTTCATGAGCTAAAACTCAAATGCGGGCAATATAAAATTGATTTTATTGAAGCTGATATTGCCCGACCACTCGACCAAATTTTGCTGGCTTATTTGATTAAGCGTGCCAAAATGAAATAAACATGCAATATGCCTGTTTCCTATAATCGCCTGCTCAAACAAAAACACGGGTTGGGGTCTCTGCCTGTATTCTTCCTTTCACTTTGCACCTTGCAGGGTGCACTGATGATTTTATGGCTTGGTTATGCTGTAGGTAACTTGGGCTTACTAGGCTCCATAGGCATGGTGGCTTTGGCACATGCCATCACCATTCCTACGGCAATGGCATTTTCCGAAATAGCTACTAATCAAAAAGTAGAAGGGGGTGGAGAGTATTTTATTATCTCACGCTCTTTTGGCATCACCATAGGCGTGCCTATTGGTATTATGCTCTACATGGCGCAAACCCTTTTGACGGCACTGTACCTCATGTCGTTCTCACGCGCTTTCCAACCATTTTTCGATTACCTACTTGCTTCGCCTTTGAACATCTACGTGTACGACTACCGGGTAGCCAGTATTCCGGCTTTTGTGCTACTTTCTTTACTGCTGCTCCGATTTGGTTCAGAGGTGCTCATTAAAATACTCTACTTAGCAGTGCCACTAATGCTTTTTGGATATGGGCTTTTTTTAGCAAGCCCTCCTACCTATCGCAGCGAATTATTGTTAAGCGAACTGACCCAACGCATCACCAATCCGATGCATTTTTTTAGCGTGTTGGCTTTATGCTTTCCTATGTTCGGAGGCATCACAGCTGGCTTGGGCTTCTCTAAAAAATTGCGCGAGCCGCGTTACTCGCTGCCGCGTGGCATTATTGGCGCTGCTGTAGTAGGCTTTTTGCTGTACATAGTGTTCATCTTCAAACTGTACATGATTGCCTCGCCCAACGAGCTGGTAAGCAACCCGTTGGTGATGGCAGACAAAACACCGTTCGGTATTGAAATGATTGTGGTTTTGGGCACAGTGAGTATGCTTTCAGCAGCAGGCTCTTTCCTGATGGCAAGCCGCACTTTGCAGGCACTGGCAGCTGACCGCGTATTGCCCAATCTGATATGGGACCGATGGCTCTCTCGCATGAACCGCAACGATGTAAACAATCCTTTGCCTACTCACGCCATTCAGGTTACAGCAATACTGGTCTTGATAGCACTCATATACGACAACATGCCCTACATGTTAGAGGGGGTTTCTATTTTGCTTTGCCTGACCTTCGGCTCTATCTGTCTGATTTCTTTCTTAGAACATTTTGCTGCCGACCCAGCTTACCGACCTGTATTCCGTACTCGCTGGTATATCTCCTTAGCAGGAGCCCTCGTCTGCATTTTTGTGATGATTAACGTCAACTTGCGGCTTTCATTGCTGTCATTAGTATTCATGGTTTTCACTTACTTAGTAGTCAGCCGCTATCAGCACCGCAAACAAGGGCTCTCTACCATTTTCCAAGGCGTCATTTTCCAACTGAGCCGAACGTTGCAGATTTTTTTGCAGAAAGTGCGCAAAGAACCCGAAGCCGAACACTGGCGACCTTCTATCATCTGCATCTCCACTCACTCCTTCGACCGCGTATCTGCTTTTCAGTTCTTGCGGTGGATTTCTTACAAATATGGCTTTGGCACCTACATTCACCTAATTGAAGGCTATTTGTCAAAAGAAACTCACCGACAGTCTAAGGAATGCTACAAGCAACTCATTCAAATTTCGGATGCTACCCACAGCAACGTATACATCGACACATTGGTTAGTCCCTCTGCAACAGCTGCTATTTCACAAGTTATCCAGTTGCCGGGTATTTCTGGCAAAGAGAACAATGTAATTATGTTTGAGTTTTCCAAATCTAATCCCGAAGGATTGGAAAGCATTGCTGCTAACTTTCAACTGGTGCGCGCTACCGACTTTGATGCTATTGTACTGGGTAGTTCAGACCGCAACTTTGGTTATCACAGTGAAATAGATATTTGGATTACTTCCAACGACTACGAAAATGCTAGCCTGATGATTTTATTGGGCTACATCATTTTAGGACATCCAGAGTGGAGCAATGCAAGTAT
The DNA here is from genome assembly GCA_025056255.1 of Bernardetiaceae bacterium. Taxonomy (GTDB): domain Bacteria; phylum Bacteroidota; class Bacteroidia; order Cytophagales; family Thermoflexibacteraceae; genus Rhodoflexus. Next base: position 168,589 of record JANWVT010000006.1, read on the forward strand.
CAAAATTTTTGCTATCTATCCAGAGGATGAATTGGTAGAACAAAAACAGAACCTAATGGAGCTGATCAATTCGGGACGTTTGCCTATTTCGCCCGGAAACATAGAATTGATTCCTCAAAAAGAAAATGTAGATACTAAAACTATCATCAACCAAAAATCTAAACGCGCCGACCTTACCATCATCGGCATACGCTCTGAGGCAGTTAAGCACAGCGGTGAGGCAGTATTTATGGGCTACGATGGCATTGGCGACGTACTTTTTGTCAACACTAAAAATATGAAATCATTGCGCTAACAGGTACTGTATACCAAGCAAAATGGCAGGATACAGAGCGCTTGGCAAACACAGCACTGAGCATTTGCCAATTAATAGCATGTTTAGGTTTTACAGGGGGCAAGCACTAAAAACCTAAGTAATTGGACAGGATGGCAGAATTGACAGGGTTTCGTAGCTGAAAAACAACCTTGCTACGGAAATTTGGAGTTCGGAATTTAGAATTTTCCACATTCCGCCATCTCACATTCCAAATTTGGATTGGGGTTTTCCGCCTTCCGCCATTCAAGTTTGGATTTTGGAGTTCGGAATTTGGAGTTTCCGCCTTCCGCCATCTCACATTCCAAATCATGCATATGAATGTGGCAAAATAAACCTTACAAAAAACTACTAAACCCGTGCAAAAAAACCGACAGGTATTAAAACCTATCGGTTTTTTGTAGTAATGCTTTCTATCCAAAGCAATTTAATCTGCCCGGGTGCTTATTTACTGCTTTCAGCATTGGCAAAAAACAAGCAGCGCACTGCTAACGTATCAGTCGCGAGGTTGCTCTAATTCGCGAATCCAGATGTTGCGGAAACTAACGCGGTTGCTGTGGTCTTGCAAGAGAATAGGTCCTTTGCCGTGTGCTACGTATTTGGGAGCGCCAATGTACTCGGTGGTGCCGTGAATTTCCACATGGTTTTGCACTACTACCCCGTTGTGAATTACAGTAATGTAGGCAGGGCGCTCCAATGAGCCATTTTTGCGAAAACGTGGGGCTGTGTAAATAATGTCGTACGTATTCCATTCGCCGGGCTTGGAGGTGGCATTTACCAAAGGAATATGTTGTTTGTAGATACTGGCAGCTTGTCCATTAGAATAAGTTCGGTTGTTGTATGAATTGAGAATTTGTACTTCGTAGCGCCCCTGCATAAATACGCCGCTATTGCCGCGATCTTGTCCTTTTCGCTCGGCAGGTTCATCGGGTGATCGCCATTCTAAGTGAAGCTGAAAGTCGCCAAAGGTGCGTTTGGTCTGAATATCACCTGTTCCGGGAACTACGGTGAATACTCCTTCCTTTACTTCCCACTTGGCAGGGCTGCCGTCTTTCACACTGACCCATTCGTTCAAATGGTTGCCATCGAACAATATAATGGCATCTGAGGGGGCTTTGCCCATGCCTGGTGCAATAACTACCTTCGGCTCTGGTTCCCACACCTCAGTGTCTTCGGGTTTAGGGCTGCTTTGTTGCGCATATGCCGCTGCAGAGAGCAATCCAAACAAGTACAAGGCAAGTTTTCTCATTTTTTTCGTTTTGAAGCAGCCCAATATAAACAAAAAATGAGGAGAAGCGAATAGTTTTCTCCTCAGGAATATGCTTAGTGCTTATGAAGTGCTTGCCTTGTTAGGCAGATAAGCTACTCGGCACCAATAGCGCTCAAAATTTCATGGCTCATAGGCTTTACACCAGAGCCAAAGAACTTCACCAGTTCGCCTTTTTCATTTACCAAATACTTGGCGAAGTTCCATTTTGGCGCATCGCTGTTCCAGCCATTTAATTCTTTAGTAGAGAGCCACTTGTAGAGCGGGTGCATGTCGTCGCCTTTTACAGAAATTTTTTCGAACATGCGGAAGGTAACACCGTAATTTACGCGGCAGAACTCGGCAATTTCAGCGTTGGTGCCTGGTTCTTGGTTGCCGAAGTTATTAGCCGGAAAACCAAGTATCACCACTTTGTCGCCATGTTTTTTGTTGAGCTCTTCCAGCTCGGCATATTGTGGTGTGTAGCCGCATTTGGAAGCCACATTCACCAGCAACACTTTTTTGCCTTTGAAGATGCTGAAATCTACTTCGTTGCCGTTGATGTCTCGCATCTTAAAATCGTAAAATGAAGGCTTATTTTGCATACCAGTATTGATAATACTTGCTTCTGCATTTTGTGGTCTGGATTTGATATCGTCGGCGCCTATACAAGCGCTTAGAAACACTAACAATCCCAATAGAAGATTTACCATAGTGCTGTGCGTTTTTTTGTTTAGCTAATAAGTAACCACTTGCAGAGCGTAATTGTTCCTAACTATGCTGATGAAAGTGCACTTTTTACCGATTGTAAGTCTCCGTAAAAAGATTGTTCGGTTACTTGTGAATATCGGATAGCGCGTTGCCTGAAATTTTCGTAAGACTCGTACACTTTTTTGCTAATAGGGTCGGTGGCAATCATTTCTTGTATTACTTCTATGAGTTTTTCATTCATAGCAGCCAACACATCTGAGGGAAACTTGCGGAGTTCTTTTTTTTCTTCTTGGATGAGCTTGTCTAAATATTCAGCATTTTTGGCTTCCGATTCGGCGAACAAGGTAGTGTGCAGTTGCATAATAGCAGATTCTAGCATCATTTGGAGGTCTTCTGGAAGGCTTTGCAAGGCATTTTTATTAACCAATACTTCTAAGGGAGTGCCGGGCTCTTGCCAGCCGGGGTAGTAGTAGTATTTGGCTACGCGGTGCAAGCCAAGCAGGTAGTCGTGAAAGGGACCAATCCACTCACAGGCATCAATTACGCCGCGCTCTAAGTTGGTGTAAATTTCAGCACCGGCTACTGTGATGGGCGAGCCCCCAATTTTTTTGACTACTTTTCCTCCTAAACCGGGTATGCGCATAATGAGCCCTTTGAAGTCGGTTAAACTTTTAATTTCTCGGTTAAACCAGCCGCCCATTTGCATGCCTGTGCATCCGCCTAAGTAGGGAACAATGTTGAAGGGCGCATATACTTCTCGCCAAAGTTGCAAGCCGCCGCCGGCTATAATCCAAGCTATCATTTGTTGGGAGTTCATGCCAAAAGGAATAGAGGCAAAAAATTGTGAGGCTTGTACACGCCCTGCCCAATAATAGGGTGCCGAGTGCCCCAATTCTACTGCACCCAAACTGACTGCATCGAACACTTCATTGGCTGGAATGAGCTCGCCCGCGCCATACACCTGAATTTGGATGCGTCCTTCGCTCATTTTTTCTACTAATTTGGCAAACTTGTCTACATTTTCGCCTAAAACAGGGAAATGGGGAGGCCAAGTAGTAACCATTTTCCAGCGAAAAATTTTGTCGCTCTTGTTTGCCTTCTGTGTGTTTGGCTGTGCATGCTCTTGCTTGCAAGCAGCCAATACAGTGCTACTACCTATGGCAGCCCACGTAGTTTTTTTTAGAAAATTGCGCCTTTTCAACGTATCCATACAACAAATATATAAATTTGACTCAGTATGAAGCATTTGCCTTTTAGTAAAGCCCTATTGGTTGCTTTTTGGACAGCCAAATATTTATCAGGGATGTGTTGCAATGAGGTTGCTGCACAAAAAAAGGCAACTGCTCCACAACTTCCTGTTAAAAAAGTGCAGAACACAGTGGTGGTTACTCCTCCGAAAGTAGAACACTTTCGCCTTGCCAAAGGAAAAACAATACGAATAGTATTAGACCCCGGACATGGCGGACACGACCCCGGAACGCTTCGCAGCCATAAACATTTTGCCCACGAAAAAGACATCGTTTTAGATATCACCCAATTAGTAGCCAAATATATAGAAGAAAATCTTGAAAATATTGAGCTAATTCATACCAGACAAGCCGATAACTTTGTCAGCCTTAAAGAACGTGCCGATTTAGCCAACAGTGCAGAAGCCGATTTTTTTATCAGCATTCATTGTAACGCTAGCCCGCGCTCTTGGGTAAGTGGTACGCAGGTGCACATACACGACCATGCCTTTGTTCATAGTTTGGCACTAGCGCAAAGCATAGACGAAGAATTTCGCACTCGTGCTCGTCGCCCCAGTAGAGGCATTTTCAACACTAAAGACCGCCGACATAGCCTTTATGTCCTCCAGTATACTACCATGCCCAGTGTGCTGATAGAAGTAGGCTTTTTGTCGAACAAAGAAGAAGAAAAATATCTGAATGGACAATACGGCAAAGAAATTATTGCCTCTGCTATTTATCGCGGATTGCGCAACTATTTAGTGGCAACAGGAGTAGGGGTGCGTTTCAAGACAGGCAGTCAAGCAGCTAAAAAGCAACTTCGCGAAGAAAAAGCCGACAGCGAAAAAATTCGTTACCGCGTACAAATAACAGCCTCTGAAACCCGAATCCCGCTAACCCACTACGATTTCAGAAAACTGAAAATGCCTGTTCATGAGCACGTGTTTGAAGGAGAAACCTTTCGCTATCGCTATACAGCAGGCGGCTCATTCGACGATATCAAGAAAGCTACCGAAGTAATGCGAGAGGTACGACAAAAAGGCTTTCCCGATGCCTACTTAATTATTGACCCACAACAACGCGCACAAGCAAGCAAAAAATAACAAACACTTGTTTATCTGCACGAATTAACGGAGTTTTGCAGCTATTTAGAACGATTCTAAACTGTGTGTCATCTATGAAATTCAGACATTTTTTACTTGCAGCAGCCACAGTTGTGTTGTTGGCTGCATGTAGCACTTCTAACCAGCAAAATCAGGCAGAGCAACAAGCTACTGATTCACTTGTGGTGAATGTGTATACCCATCGCCATTATGATGCCGACAAACAACTGTTTGCCGATTTTGAAAAATTGACAGGCATTAAAGTAAATGTAAAAACAGCCAGCGCCGACGAATTGCAGAAACTTATGGAGATGGAAGGCGCAAATTGTCCTGCTGATGTGCTACTAACGGTAGATGCAGGTCGGTTGGTGCGCGCCAAAGACAAAGGCTTGCTGCAACCTATTCAGTCTGCAGTACTTAATGCCAACATTCCTGCTCACTTGCGCGACGGCGAAGGATACTGGTATGCCTTTACCCAGCGCGCCAGAGTAATTGTTTACAATAAAGAAAAAGTGAAACCCTCAGAGCTTAGCACCTATGAAGAGCTTACTTCGCCTAAATGGAAGAAACGCATCTTAGTGCGCCCCTCCGATAACATCTACAACCAATCACTATTGGCTTCTATTATTGCCCACAAAGGCGAAGAAACAGCTTTGCTATGGGCAAAAGGAATTGTAGCCAACATGGCGCGCGAGCCCAAAGGCAACGACCGCGACCAAATTTATGCTGTTGCCAACGGCGAAGGCGATATAGCCATTGTCAATTCTTACTACTTAGGGCAGATGCTTCATTCCAAAGAAGCAGCGGATACCATAGCTGCTAAAAAAATTGGCATTTTCTTTCCTAATCAGGCAGACCGAGGTGCGCACATGAACGTAAGCGGTGGCGGAGTGGCTAAGTATGCCCCCCATAAAGAAAATGCCATTAAACTTTTGGAGTTTCTTTCTTCTGAGCAGGCGCAAAAAGTATTTGCTGAAGCCAATCAAGAGTACCCTGTGAAGCCGGGCGTGCCGCTTTCTGCTACCCTCGCAAGCTGGGGAACTTTCAAAGCAGATACACTAAGCGTTGTGCAGCTGGGTAAATTCAATACAGCTGCTGTAAAAATATTGGATGCTGCCGGCTGGAAATAAGCTGCTCATCTGTAGCTCACTTGCAGTAGTCTTTTGGCTGCTGCAAGTGCAACCTGACAGCTTAAATATCAAAAGTTACAACGTACCGAAGAGTTGTTTGTGAAGACACAAACAACGGCGACGTGCAACGGCAACATATAAACGCACATGGCTTGTGCGTTATAAAAAGTATGTGTGCCGTTACTTAATGGATAGGTGCCAATAGCCGAGCTTTTTTGACCCAAGGCAAACTGCGAATGTAGTCCACCGTTAGGCTGCGAGGCGGCGAATCCATCTCTACAAAATGGCAAGCCAAGTCGTGTTTGCCTTTTCGCGAAACCGACATGGTAGCAATGTTGCAGTCTTCGTAAGCTAAAATACTGGCGATAAAGGCAATCGTACCTTTTATATCGTCAGCTAATAAAATGAGTGTGTGTAGCGTGGCGCTTAGGTTAGCCACAAATCCGTTTACTTCTTCTATACCGATAATGCCGCCTCCCTTGCTAATACCAATTAGCTCGAGCGACTCATCTCCGTGCCACAAGTTCAACTTAATGGTATTAGGATGTAGGGTAGAGGCGTTGCCAACCGCTTTAAACACATATTGCAGCCCTTGTGCTTGGGCATATTGAAACGAATCGCGAATGCGAATGTCGTCGGTTGGGAAGTCGAGCAAACCTGCAATAATAGCACGGTCGCTGCCGTGTCCTTCATAGGTGCGGGCAAAGGAGTTGTAAAAAGTAATTTCTGCTCGTTGAGGAATATGTCCTAAGATGTGTGTGGCAGCACGCCCAATGCGCACCACTCCTGCCGTATGCGAACTGGAAGGACCTATCATTACAGGACCTATCATATCAAAAATACTGCTTCTCTCTGGCATGGTTGGTTGGGTGTTGTTCAGTAGAAAGTGGTATAAAGGGGTTAAATTTTGATGCCGTAATTTTTCAAGGTTTCACGGGCTACTACATACTGATGTACCTCGTCAGGACCGTCGTAGATGCGTGCGCCACGCTCGTGGCGATACCAAAACGATAGCAGCGTATCGTCTGTAATGCCTAATGCACCGTGTACTTGAATGGCTCGGTCAAGGACTTGCATGAGCACATTAGCAACAAAAAATTTAATAGTTGAAATTTCTACTCGTAAGGCATGTGTGCCTTTGCGGTCGATGCCTGCTGCGGTATGCAATACCATTAGGCGGGCAGCGTTGATTTGTGCTCTGGATTCGGCTATCCAGCTTTGCACAATTTGCTTAGCGGCAATAGGGGTATTTTCCGATAGTTCGCGTTGGGCGGCGTAGCGGCACATCATATCAAAAGCACGCTCGCAGATGCCAATCCAACGCATGCAGTGGTGAATGCGCCCCGGACCGAGCCTTTCTTGCGCTAATTTAAAACCCTCCCCTTCGTTTCCTATCAGATGTTCAACTGGAACAGCACAGTTTTCGTAGCGCACCTCGCTATGACTCATGTAGCCACTACCTTCCTCGCCCATAATAGAAATTCGGCGCACATGTACAAAACCAGCTGTTTCCAAAGGGACAAGAATCATACTGGCACGAGCATGAGGGGCTGCCTTAGGATTGGTAATTGCCATTACAATGGCAAAAGCAGCACCGTCTGCCGAAGAGGTAAACCACTTATGCCCATTAATAATGTACTGGTTGCCAACTCGTTCGGCACGAGTAGCCATGCGTACTGGATTAGAGCCAGCAAATTCGGGCTCAGTCATGGAAAAACAAGAGCGAATCTGACCTGCTACCAGCGGTTGCAAGTATCGCTCTTTCAACACTGGCGAGGCATACTTGTGCAGCAACTCCATATTGCCAATGTCTGGTGCTTGACAGTTAAAGGCGTAATGCCCCAGTGGAGAGGTGCCCAAAATTTCGCTTACTTGCCCAAACTCAACCAAGTTGAGCCCCATGCCGCCCTCTTCTTCTGGCAAGTGTGGAGCCCACAACCCCTCTGATTTTACTTTTTGGCGCAGCGCTGCCAACTCATTTTTTTCCAGTTCTGCATAGGGGCGTGTTAAAAATAGTTTTTCCAGTGGATATACTTCTTCGTGCATAAACGCGCGCAGGCGAGGAAGCAAAGTTTGTAGCTTGGGCGTAATAAAAAGGTCGGTCATCATAGTGCATGATAGATAATCTCAAAGCTAAAATTTCAAAGCGTAAAATGTTAGCATAAGCGGGTGAATAAAATGGGCAGAGCCACTAATTTATCCCACATGCCAAGCAAATTGATTTGCTGCAGTAGCTCATAAAAGCCACGTAGATTAGTCCAATCGCCAGTGCGCAAGCATAGGCGCATCTGATAGCGTATCATACGGGCGAGTGCTTCATTTTCGGCAGTGTTGCAGTTTAACGCTGCTGCTTTTCGGCAAACTTGCAAAGTAGTGTTTCTGTATAAGCTAAACCCCCTTTGATATATTTTTTTGCCATGCGAGCGGGGCAATTCTCGTTTAACAGTAGAAACAGAGTCTACAAACCAATATTGCCAACGACGGGCAGAACGCACCCAAAAATCATAGTCTTCGTACGATAATGTTTCGTCGTAGCCTCCCAGTTCGAGCAACACGCTGCGCCTCATCATCATAGTGGGAGCACAAACACAATACCGGTGCAGTAAATCTATGTACAAGTTGCCCGAAGGCACTTTTTCCAACAACTTGCCAGCCCGATTGCGCCGATAAAAGGTACGGCGTGGCGTACCGTTTTCATCGGCAAGCCATACGTCGGAAAACACTACTCCTACCTCAGGTGGAGCTTGGCAAAAGGCAGCCACCTGTTCGGCTATGCGCATGGGCAACAGCAAGTCATCGGCGGCATGGTCTATTACAAACTCGCCTGTGGCTAATGCCAGCCCACGATTGAATGCCTTGCAATTGCCAATATTTTTGTCAATAAAGACAGTTTTAAGAACAATATCGCTAGGAATATGCTGCAACTTTTGCTGAATTTTTTGAACAGAATCATCACAGCTGCCATCATCAACAACAATAAGTTCCAGTGGTCGGTAGGTTTGTGTAACAATAGAGTCAATGGCTGCTTGTACGTACTTGGCTTGATTGTGGCACAAGCAAATTACCGAAACTGTGGGAGAATTGTTATACATTTGTTTGTAAAAGGTGTTATACCCGAAAGTAAATCTCTTTTGTTGCCTATGCAATCTGTTACCGAGTCGCAGTCGCACTATGACCATTTGGAAAAAATGAGTGTTCGCGAACTGCTGATAAATATCAACAAGGAAGACAAAACCGTTCCGTTTGCAGTGGAAAAAGCCATTCCGCAGTTGGAGGCACTCATTGTGGCTGTTGTGGAACGCATGAAACAAGGCGGACGTCTGTTCTACATAGGGGCTGGCACGAGCGGGCGCTTGGGTATTGTAGATGCTTCGGAGTGCCCACCTACCTATGGGGTAGAACACGGGCTTGTAGTAGGATTAATTGCCGGTGGCGATGCTGCTATTCGCAAAGCCGTAGAATTCGCTGAAGACGATTTCGAGCAAGCATGGAAAGACATTAGCGAGTATTTGCCTACCTCCTTGGATACAGTAATTGGTATTGCCGCCTCCGGACGCACGCCCTATGTAGTGGGTGGGCTAAGGGCTGCCCGTGCCCACGGCTTACTGACTGGCTGTATTGTGTGCAACCCTAACTCGCCAGTGGCTGCTGAGGCAGAGTTTCCTGTTGAAATTATTGTCGGTCCGGAGTTTGTAACTGGTAGCACACGCATGAAAAGTGGTACTGCCCAAAAACTTGCTCTTAACATGATTTCCACTTCGGTTATGATTCAGTTGGGCAGGGTGCGCGGCAACAAAATGGTGGATATGCAACTAAGCAATCATAAGTTAGTTGATAGAGGTACAAGAATGGTAATGACTCAGCTCAATATTAGCTACGAAGAAGCAGCCGCCTTACTTCAAAGATATGGTAGCGTTCGCAAAGCCATTGACAACTATCAAGCTACTTGATTGTTCAACTCAGCATAGTATTTTTGCTTATCTGTCAAAATTTGAATCAGTTCACGGGTTTGCTTCTCTAATTGTTGCTGAGAAGCGGCGATGTCTTGTGTGTTTTCGTTTTTGTTGAGCTGATGGAGTAGGTGTGTTTGCGCGTCTAATAAAAAGAAGGCTTCCAGTGTATTAATCAATGAGCGCACCTTGTGATTGAGAAAGCGATATGCTGCTACGTCTTTTTGGGAAATAATATCTGGTAATTGCTGCAAGTAATCTTCTAATTCTACGATGTACATGCCCAAAAGGTCATGTGCAAAGGATTTATCTTGCATCGTAACTTTTTCAAATTTACTGAATGAAATCTCCATTGCCAATCGAGATGTACGTTTAAGCTTAAAGGTACAACGAAAATTTGATGAAATCTGTATATCGAGAAGCCAAAAATTATTTGGCTTAACTTTGCTACATTAATGATTGCAATGAAAAAGATTGTCGAGCTTGTACTGCCTCCCGAAATAGCCTTTGATAATCAGGCATTTGAACAATACATTGCCCGGAAAGGTCAGTGGCAACAAGCCTTAGCAGAAGGCAAGTTAATAGTGCGGATGTTGCGCCGCTCTATTGATGCGCGTGCTAAACAAATTAAGGTAAATGTTAGTGCAGCTGTTTACCTCAATGAAACCCCTGAGCCACTGATCGGTTATGCGCGCAATTATCCTGATGTGAGTCGTTCGCCGCAGGCTATCATTGTAGGGGCAGGTCCGGCGGGTATGTTTGCTGCATTGCGCTTAATTGAATTGGGCATTAAACCTATTCTGATAGAACGCGGCAAAGATGTACGCGCGCGCCGACGCGACTTAGCCGCTATCAACAAAGACCATATAGTCAATCCCGAGTCAAACTATTGTTTTGGAGAAGGCGGTGCGGGAACGTATTCCGACGGAAAACTTTACACCCGTTCTAAAAAGAGAGGCGATTTTCGCCGCATTTTGGAAATTTTTGTTGCACATGGTGCTAATCCGGAAATTTTGGTAGACGCACATCCACACATTGGCACTAACAAACTGCCTGCTATTGTTACTAATATTCGCGAAAGCATCTTGCAGGCAGGTGGCGAAATCTACTTCAACACCAAAGTAACCGACTTGCTGATTACTAACAACCGAATAAAGGGGGTGCAACTACACAACGGAAGCACCGTAGAGGGCATCGGCGTGATTTTAGCAACTGGACACTCGGCGCGCGATATTTTCTACCTTTTGCACCACCGAAATATTTTGATAGAGCCTAAACCTTTTGCTTTGGGCGTTCGTGTGGAACATCCTCAGGCACTCATAGACCGCTGTCAATATCACTGTGAAACGCGCAGCGACTTTTTGCCTGCTGCTTCGTATTCCTTAGTGAGCCAAATTGCCTATCAAGGCATAACCAAAGGCGTGTTTTCTTTTTGCATGTGCCCGGGCGGATTTATTGTTCCGGCAGCTACTGCCCCCGGCGAAGTAGTAGTAAATGGCATGTCCCCTTCTAGGCGCAACTCCCGCTTTGCCAATTCGGGAATAGTAGTTGCCATTGACCAAGAGGACTTAGCTCCCTATGCCCAGTACGGAGCATTGGCGGGTATGATGTTCCAGCGCGAAATAGAGCAGCGCGCTTGCCAAATTGCCGGCGGTAACCAAACCGCTCCCGCACAAAGATTGATGGACTTTGTCAATCGAAAAGTATCCGACTCGCTGCCCGAATGCTCATATCAGCCCGGCTTAGCAGCTGTGGAGATGGAGGCAGTATTGCCTAAACAAATTGCCTACCGGTTGCGCGAAGGGTTCAAGCAGTTTGGCAAAAAAATGAAAGGTTACTTAACCAACGAGGCACAAATAGTAGGGGTAGAAAGCCGCACCTCTTCGCCCGTGCGCATTCCGCGCCACCTACCCACCTTAGAGCATCCGCAAATTGCAGGGCTTTTTCCCTGTGGAGAAGGGGCTGGTTATGCAGGCGGCATTGCCTCGGCAGCTATGGACGGTGAACGATGTGCCGAAATGCTGGCTGCCCAATACGCCCGCCAAATACGTGTTTGAGCTTTGCGGCTAAGCTGCAAGCCAACAAAGGAATCAGCTTTTGGCTCATGCTCTTAGGTGTAAGGACATTTTTTACCAAATCTTTTCTTTTCGTGTTTTCTGCAAATGTTGCCATAGAAGTTTACCACCAAGGCAAAAGAAAAATGCATCAGGAGTTTTGCAGCAGAGCAATTCATTTCAAGCAAAGTGTGATTTAGTTTTGCACAAGTAGTTCAATCCACTTCACCTGTCAACATGAGTGCTGCTACCAGCCTTACTCACTTACTACTGGGCACTAACATGGGCAATCGTTGTGGCTATCTGCAGTTTGCCCAAGAAATGATTCAGCAGAACATAGGCACTATTTGCCGTTATTCTCCTGTCTACGAAACAAGCCCTTGGGGATACACCCAACAAGCCGATTTTTTGAATCAAGCCCTTGTAGTGCAAACTCACTGCTCCCCTGAACAATTGCTAACCCTGCTGCAAGAAATTGAAACAAAAGCCGGCAGGCAACGCCTGATGCACTGGGGACCGCGCACCTTAGACATAGATATTATTGCCATTGAAAACAAAGTGATTTGCTCTGAACGGCTGCAAGTACCGCATCCCGCTTTGGCACAGCGTCGTTTTGTGTTACAGCCCCTTGCCGAAATTGCCCCTGAATGGCAGCATCCTCTCAGTCGCCTCACTTACAGGCAGATGCTGGCAAGCTGCCGGGATAACACCATAGTAAAAAAATACGATTGCCCGCTCATTTTTGATTGTAAAAGAATTTAGATATAAATTGCGAGTAAATTTTCCAATAGGATGAACGCTAACGAGCAACCTTTTAGCATCCATCAGTTCTACAGTCAATTAAAACATCACCACCTCTCTATGGTGGCACAAGGTCTGATTTCGCAAGACATCCTTTCCCTAATTGCATTAAGCCTTAAAAGAAGACCAGACAACGAAGTGGTGGCGCGCAGGTTGTTCGCTATTGTGGTAGAACTTTCCCAAAACATCTTCCACTATTCAGCTATTAAAGAATTTTCGGTTAAAGACCAGCGCGAGATAGGGGTTGGTATTGTGGCAGTAGGCGAATCAGATACGCATTATGTAGTAGCCTCAGGAAATGTCGCCAAACGCGAAAGTGCGCTATTTGTTGCTCAGCAGTGCGACTATATCAATCAACTCGACTCAGAAGCACTCCGACAATACTATCGCGAGCAACGCCGCAAACCTATTCGCGAGGGAAGCATGGGTGGCAGCATCGGATTGATTGAAATTGTACGCAAATCGGGCAACCCTATTCGCTATGAAGTGATCCCCTTAGAAGATGGCAACGTATTTCTCATTTTTGTTGCATCGGTTAGCAAAGCCCGCTCCTATGCTGACTGATAAATAAAAACCCTTGCACTTCTTAAATTTCTTGTAGGCAATGTGACGGAAACATACACATCTATGGAAAACTTTTTCATCAGTGCAGACACTTTCATTCCGGAAATCAACTTCAATGCCCAAACGGGTGAACTGAACATCAGTGGTGAGTCGTATCACGAATATACCTTAGAGTTTTATCAACCTGTTTTCAACTGGCTAACAGAATACTTAAAAACACCGGGCAGAAATATTGTGCTCAATTTTCGCATGACGTATTACAACACCAGCACCTCCCGCCGTTTTTTGGAATTGTTTGATATGTTAGAAGACTATCAGCAGCAAGGCAAAGGAACGGTTACGGTCAATTGGTACTACAAACCCGACGACATAGACATGAAAGAAAGTGGAGAGGAATATGCTGACGATGTGTCCCTTAGGTTTAATTTAATACCCTTAGAACATTGAGCAGCTAATAGTTCACCATTAACCAGCCAGCCAAAATACCTGCTGCAACAATCAAAGGAGCAGAAATGCGCGTACATTGTAACAACAAGAACGTTATTGCTGCTACACTAATGTTAAGGCTGGTGTGGGGTACTGGTTCCCAAAGCAAAAATACGGCAGCTATTGCCAATCCTGCACTGGCGGCATAGATGCCTTCTAAGGAAGCCTTCACAGGGCGATACTTTTTGAGTTGTTCCCAAAACGGATAAGCAAAAAAAATAAACAAAGTGCCGGGTAGATTAATGCCAATAGTTGCCATTAAGCTGCCCAAAATCATGCCTGCTATGCCCTGATGCCGCATAGTAAGTGCACCAATGTATCCGGCAAACGAAAATACCGGACCGGGCACTACTTGCAGCAAGGCATAGCCCGAAATAAATTCTGCCGAAGATAGATAGTGTTTAAAGGCAACAAACTCGTTGTACAGCACTGGCACCAGCACTTGCCCGCCACCAAAAACCAAAGCACCGTTGCGATAAAAATTTTCCAGTAGCCGAATAGGCAGCAAGCGCGTAATGCCGCCCAAAGCAGCAATTCCTACAAATAACACGACAAATAAAATCAAATATTTCCATTTCACGGTAAAGGCTGTTTTCTCCTCTCTCACGAAGTCTCTGTATTTCAACGAGGTAGCTACTCCGGAAAGCACCATCAGCACAGGCAACAAAAAAGGAGTGCGCAGAAAGTAAGCTGCTACTGCCGCAATGAGCATAATTAGCACAGCCTCGCGTGTTTGTACTAACTTGCGTACAATAACCCAACCGGCATGTGCTACTAACCCCACGGCAATAGGTTGCATGAGCTGGGTGTATGCCCAAAGGTTGATATTTTTTTCTTCTCCTTGCCAAAAAACGAGCATTAATGCAAAACTGGTTACCATGCCAAAAGCAGGTAGTAGCCATATGCTCAGGCAGAGCAAGGCAAACAACCCTCCCCCTTTTTTGTAAGCAATGGCGGTTAAAGTTTGAGTAGAAGAAGGACCGGGCAACAGCTGACAGAGCGCATGAATTTCCATCAGTTCGTTTTCTGTGAGGTAGCGGCGCTTTTCTACAAATATTTTCAAAAAAAGGGCAACGTGCGCCTGCGGTCCGCCAAAAGCGCTAAGGGTAAGCCATGCTACGTCGCGCAAAAAAAGCAGATGTCTTGCGGTCAAATCAAAATAGAAAAAAGTTCTGGGCGTTCATTCAAATGCTCAAAACCAATATTGCGTTCTTTCATTCGTTGTACCAATGCCTCGTAGTCCGATGGATGATTGAACTCTATTCCCAGCAATGCTGGCGCGCGTTCTCTGTTGTTTTTCTTAGTGTACTCAAAGTAAACGATGTTGTCGTTTGGTCCCATTACATTGACTACAAATTCTCGCAGTGCCCCGGGGCGTTGTGCAAAACTGATAATGAAATAGTGTTTTAGCCCTTCAAACAACAACGAACGCTCCTTAATTTCTTCCATGCGGGTGATGTCGTTGTTGCTGCCGCTAATAATGCAAACAACGTTTTTGCCTTTTATAGCATCTTTGTGATAGTCCAAAGCAGCTACGGAAAGCGCACCTGCTGGCTCCACTACAATAGCATCTTCGTTGTAGAGCTGCAAAATGGTAGAGCAAACCTTTCCCTCTGGCACAAGCGTAATTTCAGAAATCACTTCCTTGCAAATTTCAAATGTAATGTTTCCTACGCGCTGAACAGCAGCACCATCTACAAACTTGTCAATTTTTTCTAAGGAAACTACTTCTCCTTTTTCCAACGATACTTTCATGCCCGGTGCGCCAAGTGGCTCCACGCCAATAATTTGCGTATTAGGGCTGAGCTGCTTAAAATAACTTCCTACCCCAGCTATTAAGCCTCCACCGCCAACAGGAATGAAGAGCATGTCAATATTTTCCGCTGCATCTTCTAAAATCTCTACCCCTACCGTGCCCTGACCGGCAATTACTTTTTCATCGTCGAAGGGGTGGATGAATACGCTGTTGTGTTGTTGGCAGTATTGAACAGCTTCTTTGTAAGCATCGTCAAAAGTATCGCCTATAAGCACAATTTCTACGTATTCTCTGCCAAAAAATTGTACTTGCTTTACTTTCTGCTGAGGCGTAGGGGTAGGCATAAAAACAGTGCCTTTTATTTTTAGCAATTTGCAAGAAAAAGCCACCCCTTGTGCATGGTTGCCCGCACTGGCACACACTACTCCTCTTTCCAGCTCTTCTCTGCTCAGGCTACTGATTTTGTTGTAGGCTCCGCGCAACTTATATGAGCGCACTACTTGTAGGTCTTCCCGTTTGAGCCAAATATTGGCTTGGTATTTTTCTGAAAGATTAGCGTTGTATTGTAAAGGCGTCTGTACAACTACTTGCCGAAGCAATTTGTCAGCTTGTATAATGCGGGCTGCCGGCAGCAAAGCCGATTGTCTCACTGTTCCGTTGGAATTAATCATCGTTTTTTTCACATGCAATGCTTCTTGCATCCGGTTTCAAATATACGAAACCTTTGGCAGCAATTTGTTTTCTATGGCAGAGTTTGCCTGTCTACAAAAATCTGAGGAATCTCCCCTAAATTTGCCCAATGAGTATGAAAAAAAAATTATCCTTTTGCATTTGGGCGGTAATAGTTGCTTGCAGCAATCCTTCCCAAGAAAGCCAACCACCCATAGCGCAAGTTTACGATGCCTATCTGATGCCTGCAGACGTGAAAAACATGGTGGGTGCTGATGCAACCCCACAAGACAGTGCCCGTATTGTTAGCAACTATGTAGAATCATGGGCAAAAATGCAGTTGCTTTATCATGAGGCAGTAACGAATGCCGAACTGGACTTGAATGAAATAGAAAGGCGCGTGTTGGAATACAAATACCAATTAATTACGCATGCTTTTTTACAGCAGTATATCAACAAAAACCTAGACACTGTTGTTACCGAACAACAAATTCGAGATTATTACGAAGCCAACAAGTCCAATTTTGAACTCAAAGAAAACATTGTGAAAGGACTGTTGCTCAAAATTAGCGATGTAACACCCGACAAAGCCAAAGCTTACCAATGGCTGCGCAGCCAAAACCGCAGCGACTGGGAACAGTTGCGTTCCTATGCTTTCAGTTACACACAAAACCCCATTATTAGCGATACTACCTGGATGCCGCTTTCAGCGCTTATTCGCAACACGCCGCTGCGCGAGGAAATCAGAAACGAAGTGCAGTTTTTAGCTACTCGTAACTACGCCTCAGCCACCGATGGCGAGTACCTGTACCTGTTAAAAATTTTTGACTACAAGATAGCCGACCAACCCTCCCCTCTTGAGTTTGTTAAAGAAACAATACGCGATGTTATTCTCAATCAGCGAAAAATGGCATTACAACATCAATTAGAGGTATCTTTGTTGGAAAAAGCGCGGAGAAGCCATAACTACCGCATTGCCAATCGTTAAGGTGATACTGATTGTTCATATATGCTCTTCCTAAATAAACGTGTTATGATGCGTAAGCGAATCATTATTGTATTGATAAATCTTGCTATTAGCCTACCTGTACTGTCGCAATCGGAAGGTATTGTGGTAGATAAAATTATTGCTAAGGTCAACGATTACATCATTCTGAAATCAGATTTGGAAATAGCCTACCGGCAGGCACTTGAAAGTGGGCAGTCGCTGCCCCCTAATGCGCGCTGCGAAATATTACAACAACTCATCATCAATAAGATGCTGGTGGCGAAAGCTGAAATAGACTCGGTAATGGTGAGCGAGGTAGAGGTGAATAACAATTTAGACCGCCGTATGGCTTACTTTGAACAACAATTTGGCAGTTTGCAGAAAATTGAACAAGCATACAACAAAACCATCGCTCAACTGAAAGAGGAGTTGCGCCCCTCTATTCAGGAAAACATGATTATCAGCAAAATGCAAAATGAAATTACCAAGAATGTAGAAGTAACACCGCGTCAGGTTAAGCGGTATTTCAACAGCATTCCCAAAGATAGCTTGCCTTTTGTACCAGCAGAAGTAGAAGTAGGCGTTATTGTGCGCTATCCGGTGGTAAGCAAATCGGAAAAAGATAAAGTAAAAGCGCGCTTGCAAGACTTTAAAAGGCAAATTCTATCGGGTAAGGCAAAATTTGAAGACTTAGCACGCACCTATTCAGAAGATTTGGGCTCTGGTTCGCGTGGTGGCGAATTGGGCTTTCACGGACGGGGCGAGCTGGTACCTCCCTATGAGGCAATGGCAATGAGTTTAGAGCCGGGTGAGATTTCCGAACCAGTAGAGTCGGAATTTGGTATTCATTTAATCCAGCTTATCGAGCGCCGAGGCAATCGCTACAACTCGCGCCATATTCTGCTCCGCCCAGAACCTACTGAGCAAGATATCAAAGATGCCGAGCGCTATTTAGATAGTTTGCGCAGCGTTATCTTATCGGGTAAGCTACCTTTTGAAAAAGCCGCCCTCACCTGTTCCGACGATAAGTCAACCAAGTCTTCGGGAGGTATCTTGCAAAATCCGGAAAACAAAAGCACCCACCTTTCCAAAGATGAGTTGGAATATGCAATCTTCATGACTATAGACACCATGCAGGTGGGTAGCATTAGCCGTCCGATACGCTTCCGCACCGACGACGGTAAAACTGCCGTAAGAATTATTTACTATAAAAGCCGTATTCCTCCGCATCAAATCAATCTGGAAATGGACTATCCCAAAATTCACGCAGCAGCTTTGCAACAAGAGCGCAACAGAGTGCTGAGTCAGTGGTTTAATCGCACTAAAAACCAGTTGTTCATAGACATAGACCCCGAATATGACCGCTGCAAACTATTGGAAGGTTTCTGAACTTTTCTATAATTTGTACAACTTTCACCGCTAAGCATTTTCGAACACTCAAAACAACCATCCATGTCGGAAGTTAAATTTACATCAGACGTTGCTGCAGCTGAAGCTCTCCACGATGCGTTTCGCAAGCTGCATCGAGAAGTAACCCAAGTTATCATTGGACAAGATGAAGTAATTCGCTTGTTGGTTACTGCTATTTTCTGTCAGGGGCATTGTTTGCTGGTAGGTGTGCCTGGGTTGGCTAAAACCTTGCTCATTCAAACGCTTGCCAAAGCCTTAGACCTGAAATTTAACCGCATCCAGTTCACACCCGACCTGATGCCTTCCGACATTTTGGGCGCCGAAACCTTGGATAAAGAACGGAATTTCCGCTTCATTCGCGGTCCAATTTTTGCCAATGTAATTTTGGCAGATGAAATCAACCGCACTCCTCCTAAAACACAGGCAGCCTTGTTGGAGTCGATGCAAGAATATGCTGTTACGGTGGCGGGGCAGTCGCACCCCTTAGACCGTCCGTTTTTTGTATTAGCAACGCAAAACCCTATTGAACAGGAAGGTACTTATCCGCTGCCCGAAGCACAATTAGACCGATTTATGTTCAATATATGGTTAGACTACCCTACCTACCACGCCGAGTTGGAAATAGTTAAAAATACTACTTCCAACAAGTCACACGTAATTGCGCCCGTTCTACATGCACAGGAAATCATAGCTTTTCAACAGCTGGTGCGGAAAGTACCAGTTGCAGACAATGTAGTGGAGTATGCCGTTCGGTTGGTGCACCGCACGCGCCCGGGCAAAGAATTGGCATCTGCTATTGCCAACGATTATTTGGAATGGGGCGCCGGACCGCGCGCTTCTCAAAACCTAATTTTGGCAGCCAAATGCCACGCACTGCTCAACGGCAAATACTCGCCCGATATAGAAGATGTGCAATCCGTAGCAGTTCCTGTTTTGCGGCATCGCATTGTGCGCAACTTCAAAGCCGAAGCAGAAGGTATTACGGTTGAAAATATTATCAACCGATTGCTCTGAGACTAAGCAAAAAATTATTGACTATTCAAAACATATTGACTTGGAGCCATGCCTAACAAAACACTTATCAGTCCGGAAGAATTTGCCCGCTCGCTCAACTTAGATAAGTTACAGCTGCAGTTGTTGGCAAAGCCACTAATGAAGTTGTTGAAATTAGACAAAATCAATGAAGTGTACAACGAAGCAGCACGTTTCGACGGTGTGGCTTTTGTTGACCGTGGACTGGAAATGTTCCAAGTCAAATATGAGGTGATAGAAGGAGAGGAAAACCATATTCCGCGCACCGGTCCTTTTATAGTAGTGGCTAATCATCCCTACGGAGGCATTGATGGCATGATTTTAATTTCCATTATCAATAAAATTCGCCCCGACTTCCGCCTAATGGCAAATTACTTACTCAATGCTTTCCAACCCATTCAACAATATTTTATTCCTGTCAATCCCTTTGAAAATGCAAAAAATAAGCAAGTCAATGTTTCGGGGGTAAAAATGGTATTAGAGCACCTCAAAAAGGGCAGCCCAGTTGGTATCTTTCCTGCAGGAGAGGTTTCTGCCTATCAGCCTGAAAGCAAAAAAATTACTGACAAGCAATGGCACCCACTGGTAGGTAAAATTATCCAAAAAGCCAAAGTAGATGTGGTGCCTGTGTATTTTTCAGGACATAACAGCGTATTTTTTAACATCTTAGGCATGATTCACCCCAACTTGCGCACTGCCCGCCTGCCCTCTGAAATGCTCAACAAAGCTGAAAATAAAATTCAAGTGCGCATTGGCAAGCCTATTCCTTATAGCGAACTGAGCACTTTGGAAGATAGCGACCAAATACTGCGCTACTTGCGTGCACGTACCTATGCCTTGGGTTCTTCGCTCAAGCTCAAACCTTTCTTTCGCAATCCTTTTAAACGCACCGTAGAACCTGAGCCTATCGTTCCTCCGGTGCCCGTAGAATTGTTAGAAACTGACCTTGCTCAAATACGCCCTACTGACCTACTAACCGCTCATGGCAACTACGAAGTATTTTTTTCAGAAGCCACTTCTATCCCCAACGTATTGCGAGAAATCGGACGCCTGCGCGAAATCACTTTTCGAGAAGAAGGCGAGGGTACTAACCACAGCATCGATATTGATGAGTATGACATTCACTATCACCACTTGTTCATTTGGGACAATGAAGCCCGACGCATTGTAGGCGCCTACCGAATGGGAAAGGGTAAGGAACTCTACGCCAAGTTCAAAATTAAAGGCTTCTATTTGAGCACTTTGTTTAAGATTGATAAAAAATTCGCTCCTATTTTAAAAAAATCCATTGAAATGGGGCGCTCTTTTATTGTTAAAGACTATCAGCGCAAGCACTTGTCGCTAATGCTCTTATGGAAAGGCGTGCTGATTATCTTGCGCAAGTTCCCCGAATATCGCTATTTGATAGGTCCGGTTAGTATTAGCAATACCTTTTCTCATTTAGCCAAAGAACTTGTTGTAAAAGTTATCAAAGAAAATTATTTCGACTATGAGTTGGCAAAACTCGTAAAGCCACGCCGCAAATTTGAACCTAAACTGAAAGCAGACTCCGAAGCGCTGTTGTTGCCCAAATTCAAAAACATAAAAGAACTAGATTTACTAATTTCTGCTATCGAATCCTCACATAGCAAGTTGCCTGTACTGCTCAAAAAATATATTTTGCAACTCAATGCCAAAATTATTGGCTTCAACATAGACCCTAAGTTCAACAATGCCTTAGACGGCTTTATTGTGATGGATTTTGAAAAAGTTCCCGAAGAGGTATTGCGCATGTTAGGCAAAGAAGTTGCTGCCCATGAGTAGCTTTTCTCAAACATACGGCGGTAGCATACGCGTTCGTGTAGGAGGCATTTGTATAGAAAACAACCGCCTCTTATTGGTACGCTTGCAAAACTTTGGGCAATTAGGTTACTTCTGGCTTCCACCGGGCGGCGGTGTACAACTGGGCGAAACCTTAGAAGCAGCGCTGCAAAGAGAATTTGCCGAAGAGACTGGCTTACAAGTAACAGTAGAACGCTTTTTATGTGCCAATCAAGTGGTTGTACCGCCACTGCATGCTATCGAGTTTTTTTTCGTAGTACGCATTTTAGCGGGCGAGTTGCGCGTAGGCTCCGACCCCGAATTACCCCCTCAACAACAAATGATAGATTGCGTGCGTTGGCTTACATGGGAAGAGATTCAGCAATTGCCTGCCGGTGCTTGCCATAATCTGTTCCAACACAGCCAAAACTTGACTGAGCTGTTACAACTGCAAGGTATTTACCAATTACTGTGATAGGGCTGCATGCAACCGGTTGAAGAGATAAGCAATCTTTTGCAAAAACACCTGATGCTCGGCAATCAGGAACTACCGCTTCTTGCAACAGCTAATAGCGAAGAAGTGCTGCTGGGCAGGCTAACTGAATGCGTTCGCTATTTGTTAGTACACGACCGACAGCGATTGTTTGCCGCTGCCTACCGAATGGACATCAGTGAAGATCTGTTGCAACAAGCCCTTCATTCGGGTACAACAGATACCGTAGCGCTCAACATAGCAGCCCTTATGATTCAGCGCGAAAAACAAAAGTTAGTAATGCGCAAGCGCTACCAGCAGCAAAATAACCTCTTAGCCGATGATTGATTGAAATACTTTCCAAACAGGGCGTTCAAAAGGAGGCTCAGCAGAGAATGTTACCATTCTTTTTTGCACTGGATGCTCAAAGCTAATCTGATAGGCATGCAGCCCAATGCAGCCCGTGCTATCCTTTACTGTTGAACCATATTTTACATCTCCCCATATAGGGCAGCCTATGGAAGCAAGTTGTACCCGAATTTGATGCCCACGCCCAGTAATAGGGTGAACTTCCAATAACGACTTGTCTCCCCAAGTAGCCACTAACCGGTAATCAAGCTCTGCTCGGTCGCTGTTTTTCACCTCTTGTAAATGTGCACGAGTCACATTGGTTTTTGCATTTTTAGTGAGCCAGTGTATAAGTTTGCCACCAGTGGGCTGAGGTTGGCAATGGCTAACAGCGAGGTAGGTTTTTTGTACTTGCCGGCTGCGAAAAATTTCGTTCATGCGTGTCAATGCTTTTGACGTTTTGGCAAGTACCATTAAGCCACTTACCGGTCGGTCGAGTCGATGAACTAATCCGCAAAAAATATTACCGGGTTTATTATATTTTTCTTTCAAATAATTTTTTACATAGTCGGTAAGGGCGGGGTCGCCTGTTAAATCACTTTGCGAAGGAATACCACTCTGTTTGTTGACCACTAGCAAATGGTTGTCTTCGTACACTACTGAGAAAGCATGCAGATGCATCATACTAATGTGGATAGCTGTAAAAAAAGATGGCAAAAAAATGACAAATACCACCACCCAAAACGAACAAATGCCAAATGGCGTGGTTAAAGCAAAGCCGCTCCCACAAATAAAAAATAGTGCCAGCAGAAAACAGTAAGCCTCCTGCTACAATCAGTAAAATACCATTAAACGGAATAGCTTCATACATAGGTTTAGCGGCAATAACAACCAGCCAGCCCATCCCTAAGTAGATAAGCGTGGAAAGAATTTTAAATTTGCCTGTAAAAAATATCTTAAAAATAATGCCTGCAATGGCAATTGTCCATACTAACCACAACAGTAAATTTCCCCACCAGCGGTCGAGGGTGACCATAGCAAAAGGCGTGTAAGTACCAGCTATCATTAGGTAGATACCAACGTGGTCAATCACCTGTAAACGCTTTTTTAATGCCTCGTGGCTGAAACTGTGGTAAAGAGTAGAAGCTACAAACAAGAAAAAAATGCCTCCGCCATAAATAATGAAACTTAACAACAGCCGTTGATTTTGTACTAGCAAGGCTTTTTCTATCAAAAACCAACTACCCACTAAGCTCAACAAGGCGCCTATGCCGTGTGTAATGGCATTGGCAAGCTCTTCATACTTTTCCTGAGAAAACTTTTTCACAGATATTTATCGAAAATTTTAGAACAAACATACACACGAAAATTGTTAAAAAGATGTGATATTGTATCTGCAAATTTTAATTTTACGTACTCATATATACAACCACTAAAACTTCGGTGCATATGAAGAGGTTCATCATTGCTTTGACAACTATATGCCTTGCGGGCAGCAATCATTGGCTTGTAGCGCAAGAGTATGACGATGTATATTTCACTGCTAAGGACAGAGGCAAGATGTCTTACTCTGCGGCAGTTTTGGCTCAACCCAGTGCTTTGGGAAGTGCTGCCAAAACACTTGCTAATGACCCTGTTAAGTCTAAGTTTGCTAACCCTGAATACAAGGAAAATGCGCAAGGCAACAATATTTCTATATTGCCCTATTTCCGCAAAGACTACAACCAGAACAACGCTTTTGCAGGTTCGTTCCGCAATTGGAACGCTCCGGCAACTGGTTTCTGGGGCAACGGTTGGAACATGTCGTTTGGTAGTGCTGCTTTTTGGGGTATGTCACCCTTTTTGACAAGTCGGTGGAACTGGGGCTGGGGTATTTCACCCACGATGATGGCATGGAATGACCCTTGGTTAATGAACCGCATGATGATGTGGGACCCCTTCTGGGGCACTGGCATGATGTCGCCTATGATGATGGCATGGAACGACCCTTGGCTAATGAACCGCATGATGATGTGGGACCCCTTCTGGGGTACTGGCATGATGTCGCCATGGGCAATGAATAGCTTGTGGAATCCCTTCTTCCGCCCGGGCATTGTGGTAGTGGACAGAGCGAATGTGCAATATGGTAGCCGTACTGACCGTACTGGTGTTTACACTCCTGTGCGTGCCAGAGCTGATGAATACTTCCGCGGAGGTAGAACCGAAGAGAGCGCAGTCCGCAGCAGCCGATATGGTAACTTTGATAATTCAAGTGCCGGACGTAGTGCTTATGTTGCCAATGAATTCAATTCGGGCAGGTCGAATGGTTATGCCGGTCAGAGTGAATGGGCAACAGGGCGCTCTTCTAACTATGAAATGCGCCAATCAGGAGGATATAACGACTATCGCAACTCCAATTTTGGCAGCATGAATAGTGGCAGAAGTAGCAGTTTTGATGCTGGTAGCTACGGTAGCGGAGGCTATGGTGGAGGCGCTATTCGCTCAGTAGGCGGACGCGGCGGTCGCGGCAACTAGTCTCCTTAGATAGATACTCGAATTTGAAGGCTGTCTGAAAAGGCAGCCTTTTTTAATTTCCACGTTGCTGTTGCTATTAGTTAGGAGGATAACACGAATAAGCCCAAAAGATTTTCCGAAGTCTGTCGGGTTTTGTAGTATGGCTATCCATTGACTCGGCAATATTGGCTATCAACTTATCAAAACCTGAGATTAAGTTGCTTGTAACTAAGGTTGTTGTAAGGTTCTTTTTGCCAAATCCGTATTCATATAGGCAAACTCGCTTTTGTTCATATTCTGCCTCTTACCGCAGGTGCAAATATATGCAACGGAGAAAAGATTTTGGGGTGTAGCAAGGGGAAATTCCAAAATTCGCAATCCTCAATCTAAACTTCCGTAGCAAGATGGTTTTTAGCTACAAAATCCTGTTCACCCTACCATCTTGTCTTAGTATTTTTTATGCATCTTGTTTGTACCTGTAAAACCTAAGCATACTCTAAGAGGGGGTTATCTTCTACGAGCTACAATGCTTACTTTTATATCATTCTGGTTATCTTGAAAAATACCCTGTAATATATTGTTCTTTACGTGCAGCACTGCCTCCCCACTTGTACCGAACAGCGTTTGGTAGCTAATGGTTATATTGCCCGACAAATCTACATACCCCACTCCTGTTGCTGAAACAAACGATTCACCTAAAATGCTAGAGTGCTCAGTTATCATGATTTGATTACCTTGCTGTTCAATTAGGTAATAATTTCCTTTACTGTGGCTATCTATCCATTTACCCGCAACAGAGGGCAAATTATTAGCGGTAGTGGCTGAGGGAATAGCAGCAAAAAAAGCCAGTTGTTGTTGTTTGAGGCTTTTTTCTCGTTCGCGCAAGTCATGAATAGCTTGACTTTCATCGCCGCTGTATTGTAACAATAGCTTTTCTTGTTGTTGGTTGATGTAGGTTTGGTATTGGAGGCGTTGCTTTTCTATCTCTATTTTCTTTTTTTCCAGTTCAATTGCTGCTACTTGTTGTTCTAGCTCTGTTGCACCTCTTTCGCTTTCGCTGTGCCGATAGCGATACAAGTAAACAAATGCGGCTACAATGGCAATTGCCATACCTACTTTATACTTGCCGATAGTTGCTGCTGTACCTCCCATAGTTGTTGATTTGTTTATTGGTAAACAATGAAAAAATCTGAATGCCTCATTTGTAATTTAAAATTTTTTGATAAAAAATCAAATGGCAATAGCTCCTAATCAGCAAGGGAATCGCCAAATTTGCAATTGCTAATCTCTACACTATGCAACACGCAAGCCGCCATCTGATATTAGACAATCGCCAGATTACACAAAAGATTAGGCGCATGGCATTTGAAATTTGTGAGCGCAATTTTGAAGAGAAGGAAATCGTGATAGCAGGCATTGCGCCACAGGGCTATCTTTTTGCTAAGCTATTAGTAGGAGAGCTTAGTCAAATTTTGCCAATACGTTGGCACTTAGTTAAGTTATACATCAACAAGCAGAATCCTGATGAGAGCCCTGTAACATTAGATGTTCCCGGTGAGCAACTAAGCGGCAAAACCATTATCCTAACAGACGACGTGCTCTATACTGGCAAAACGTTTTGTTTTGCCATTCGTTCTATTTTAGAGGTGCGTCCTAAGCGTTTGCAAACAGCTGTTATTGTAGACAGAGGACATCAGGAGTTTCCAATTGCCGCCGACTATGTAGGTTATGTTCTCTCTACTACAGTACGGCAACACGTAGATGTGCTTTTAGACAATCCCGGAGAGCTAGCTGTTTACTTACGGTAAGAGTTACATGCGCTCAGGGGCTTGAATGCCTAACAACTGCAAGGCAGATTTCAATACTTTGGCAGTTTGTGCCGAAAGTGCAACGCGCAGGCTTTTTAGCGCAGCATCTGGCTCGTTGAAAATGGACAGTTCGGCATAAAGGCGGCTATATGTTTTTGCCAGTTCGTAAGCATAAGCGGCAATGAGCGAGGGTGCATATTCTTCTGCTGCATCGGCAACACGCTTCGGATAAGCGGCTAATACCTGTATCAGTTCTATTTCTTGTGGGGCAAGTTGGGTAGCATTGCTAAAAGCAGCGGGCGATGCATCTACGCCCAGCTCGCGAGCACGGCGCAAAATGGCTGCAATTTTGGCATGCGTATATTGGAGATAAACACCTGTATCGCCCTGAAAATCAATGGACTCTTCTGGATTGAAGAGCATTTTTTTCTTAGGATCTACTCGCAGCAGGTAATATTTCAATGCCCCCATTGCCAACATATGATACAGGGCTTCGGCTTCAGCGCTTTCAAAATCATCAATTTTGCCTAACTCTTTGGTGCGTTCACGGGCAATGTGCACCATTTCGTCTATTAAGTCATCAGCGTCCACTACTGTTCCTTCTCGGCTTTTCATTTTTCCAGTGGGCAGTTCTACCATGCCGTATGAGAGATGGTAGATGCCGTCGGCATAACTTCTGCCGAGTTTTTGCAAGATGAGTTTGAGTACTTTGAAGTGGTAATCCTGCTCATTGCCAACCACATACACCGATTTTTGCATTGGAAAGTCGGCATATTTCATATCGGCAGTGCCCAAATCTTGCGTGATATACACCGAAGTACCGTCGGCGCGAAGCAGTAGTTTTTGGTCTAATCCATCGGCAGTTAAATCTACCCAAACCGAGCCATCTTCTTTTTTAAAAAACAAGCCCTTTGCCAGTCCTTCTTCCACTACGGCTTTTCCCAGCAAGTAAGTGTTGCTTTCGTAATAAGTCTTGTCAAAATCAACGCCCATTTTTTGGTACGTGGCGTCAAAGCCTTCGTACACCCAGTTGTTCATGGTTTGCCAGAGTTGTACAATTTCGGGGTCGCCTTCTTCCCAACGACGCAGCATTTCTTGTGCTTCCAACAACAAGGGGGAGTTTTTAGCGGCTAATTCTGCCAGTTGTTCGGGATTTTCGTTTGGGTATGTCTTTTGGTAAGTGGCGAGCAGTTCAGCGGTTGCTTTTTTATTTTCGCGGTCAAAAACTACGTAGTAGTTGCCTACTAGGTGGTCGCCTTTAATACCAGTGCTCTGAGGGGTTTCGCCTTTGCCAAACTTTTGGTAGGCAAGCATAGACTTGCAAATGTGAATGCCTCGGTCGTTCACCAAATTTACCTTCATTACTTCATACCCATTGGCTTTCAATATATTAGCTACCGAATAGCCCAAAAAGATATTGCGCATGTGCCCCAAGTGCAATGGTTTGTTGGTGTTAGGCGAGGAATATTCTACCATTACTTTTTGTCCATTGGCAGGTAAAACTCCGTAATGGGTAGTGTTGGCAATTTGTGCCAAGGTTTCCACCCAAACAGTATGGGCGAAAGAAATATTGAGAAAGCCTTTGATAACATTGAAGCGAGCTATTTGCTGATGATGTTGCATCAAATATTCGCCAATGGCTTGTGCTAATGCTTCGGGCTTTTGTTGTACTTTTTTTAGAAACGGGAAGATGACCAGCGTAATGTCGCCTTCAAATTCCTTGCGAGTAGTTTGGAAGCTAATCTCATTAGGCGAAAGTTGAACATTGAATTTTTCTTCAAAACATTTGCAAATAGTGGGAATAAGAGGCTGAGCAATATTCATGACTGGTAGTAGTAGCAACTGAATTAATGTGGCTGCAAAATTAGCAGAAAGCCAACTGAAATACATCGGAAAGTAGCTATCTTAGCTATTATTGGTAAATTATTTTGGGAAATGCGCATTTTTTGTATGCTGCTGTTAGCTAGCTTATTATGGAGCAGCTGTCGGGCGCCACAATCTGCCGATTGGATATTGTACAACGGGCTATGCTATTTGCCCGATAGCACCTTTGCAGAGGCTATTGCTATTAACGAAGGCAAAATTGTTGCCATAGGGAAGGGTAGCGAACTGACAGCTCGGTACAGTGCATCGCAAGTGCTTGATTTGCAAGGAAAATTAGTTTTGCCGGGGCTGCATGATGCTCACGTACATCCTATTAGTGGTGCCAAACAAGCAATGCAATGCCAACTAAGTGGTTTAAATACCGCAGCAGAAATCCGTCGAGCTATTGCTGATTATGTCGAACAGCATCCGAACGAAAAGTGGATATTAGGCAGAGGTTGGGAGCTACACGTATTTCCACCCGACGGTAATCCATCGCGAACTTTCTTGGATAGCCTCATTCCTGACCGACCTGCTTATTTTACCTCGTGGGACGGACACTCAGCATGGGTCAACAGCAAAGCGTTGCAAATAGCGGGCATCACGTCTGCCACTCCCAACCCTCCACAAGGACGTATCGAAAAAGACTCACGAGGGCAGCCCTCAGGTACCTTGCGCGAGAAAGCCATGGATTTGGTAAGCCGACTGATTCCTGCTGATACGCATGAGCAGCGCGTTGGGTGGCTGAAAGCCGCCATCCAAAAAATGAACCAATTAGGTATCACCAGCTTTATAGATGCTTCTGCTCCTGTTGCTTATTTGAAAGCATATGAAACTTTGCACCAGCAGGGAGCGTTAACCGCACGCGTAATTACCTCGCTATCAGTAGGTTTAAATGGAATGCCACCAGTTGCCGTGTTAGATAGCCAACGGAAACTCTACACCAAAGACGAGTGGATTCGAGCAGGGGCGGTCAAAATTTTTACCGACGGCGTTCCCGAAGCACATACAGCAGCCTTACTGGCTCCTTATGAAGACCGCCCCAACGATACAGGGATTTTAAACTATCAGCCCAACCAGCTGCGCCGCTACTGCCAACAGCTCGATAGTGCAGGGTTTCAAATTCATTTTCATGCCTTAGGCGACAAGGCGGTGCGCGTTTCATTAGACGCATTAGAAGGCAGCAATCCTGCTTTGCGGCATCATATTGCTCATTTGCAGGTGATAGATAGTACCGATCGCATCCGCTTTGCCCGTCAGGCAGTTATAGCCAATTTCCAACCTTTTTGGGCAAAAGGAGACCTACTGAACCTCAACCTGATTTCTAGAATTTTGGGTCCTCGGCGTGCTCGCAGCCAATATCCGATGGCAAGCATTTGGCGAACGGGGGCAAAACTAGCAGCTGGCAGCGACTGGCCTGTTTCTACAGTCAATCCTTTTGAAGCTATTCAGGTAGCAGTCACGCGAATGCAAATCAACATACCCGATGACCGCCCGTGGATTCCAGAGGAGCGCCTCACTTTGCATCAAATTCTCTATGCTTATACGCAAGGAGGTGCCTATCTGATGCAGCAGGAACATTTTACTGGCAGCATTGCAATAGGAAAAGCCGCTGATTTAATTGTACTTGACCAAAATATTTTCAATATTCCCCCTGCCAATATTCACCGCACCCGTGTGTTGCTTACACTGGTCAATGGCAAAGCAGTACATAGGGACGGCATTTAAATGTATAGTACAATTTTTTTAACTAATTGCCGATTGGTTTATTGTGCGCAGAAACAATACTGCAACCTAATCAATTTTGCCCCGATGTACACAATTTGCAAGTATCTAAATAACACGTAAGTTATGCCATTAAACACGTGAGAATGCCATTTGCGCGCTGCCGATGTATACAGACAGAGGGAACGCCTTTTGCATAACGCAGTTACTGATACTGATGTTCGTGTCTTCACGAACCACTCCATCGGTATGGCGGCTAGTATTTGTATAAAGTAAAAATGCGTTTTTTCGGCTAATCCTTTTTTGTTTAAGTGGCTGAC
Source organism: Bernardetiaceae bacterium (assembly GCA_025056255.1). Classification (GTDB taxonomy): domain Bacteria; phylum Bacteroidota; class Bacteroidia; order Cytophagales; family Thermoflexibacteraceae; genus Rhodoflexus. The sequence continues at coordinate 198,857 of JANWVT010000006.1, forward strand.
TACCAAGCTGGCGTTAATTAACAAACTTATTGTTCTTCGGTAGTCAGCGCTTGTTCGTTTTCAAATACACTGATTTTATTTTTAACTACCGCAAACCAGAGCAAAGAAAGTAACATGATGCAAGTAAAAATTAAGCTGATTAGTGGATTGTAATATACAATTGCCACGGTGCACACCATTGTTAAAATTAGTGCCGTCCAAGGCAGATACGGGTACATAGGCACTTGAAAGGGACGGGGTAAGTTGGGCTCTTTTGCTCGCAGCACAAGTAAGCTGACCATGCTAAAAACGTACATCACTACCGCACCCAAAACAGAGAGGATGATGATTTGATCGGTTTTGCCAGAGAGAATGGCGACAAACCCTATCAATCCACCGCTTATAAGCGCCCAGTGAGGCGTTTGGTGTTTGTTGAGCCGTGTCAAAAAGGAGGGGAGAAAACCTTCTCGCGCCATGGCATAAATTTGTCGCGAATAACTGATAGTATTGCCATGAAAAGAGGCTATCAATCCGAAGAGCCCCAAGCTCGTAAATATTTTTGCCCATATGTTGTTGTTCCCTAGTGCCATTGCTAAGGTTTCAGGCAAGGGATGGTCTATATCGGTAAGCAAGCGCCAGTCGCCAATGCCTCCGCTAAGAATCATGATGCCCAGCACCAGTAATACTAGTGTGCCAATGCTGCACAAATATCCTTTCACAATGGTTTTTTGGGGGGTTTTGACTTCTTCAGCAACCATGGCTACACCTTCAATAGCAACAAAAAACCAAATGGCATAGGGGATACCGGCAAATACATGCCCTGTGTGCAACAACTCGGGATTGTGTGCTATGAAGTTCTGCCACTCAAAAGAAGGTGCAATTAACCCCATAAACAGCAAAATTTCTCCTACGGAAAGCAGTGTAACTACCAACGAAAATTGTGCTGCCTCTTTAATGCCCAATAAATTAACGCCTATGAAAACAGCATAAGAGAGCATGGCAGCTGGTACAACAGGAATAGCAGGATATAAAAAATTGGTATAACTACCTAAGGCATATGCAATAGCAGGCGGGGCTAGCAAAAAATCTACCAGTGTAGCAAAACCAGCTAAAAAACCACCCAAAGGACCCAAAGCGCGCTTAGCATACGAAAACGCGCCTCCTGCTTGTGGAATAGCTGCTGTGAGTTCCGTATAACTGAAAATAAAACTGACATACATTAGCGTAACCAACAAGGTTGACAGCAGGAAACCAATAGTACCAGAGACAGCCCAGCCATAGTTCCAGCCGAAATACTCCCCTGAAATAACTAATCCAACAGCAATAGCCCACAGTTGCATCGTATTGATTTCTCTTCGCAGCGCGCCCCCGGGTTGTTGTTTCATTGCAAAAATGATGGATAGAATTCAAAACAAGCTACTAGCCGGTGCGCATATGGGCACCTGTTGACTGTAAGTGACACAAAAATAGTGATTAAAAGCAAATCCTATTTTTTTGCAATAGCCATCACCAATAGTAGAAGAGGCTTTCCACTGGGCTATCCTTGAACTTTTTGCTACATTGATGCACATCTGACTAAGAATATTTTCAATTTTTAAACCGTGTATTTTACCATGTTGCATTCATCGGTATGCAATATTAAAAACGCCCAATAGGTTTCCAAAACTATTGGGCGTTGTATGCGGTCAATTGTAATTGCCAAATTAGATGTCAAATCGGATGCCTTGTGCCAATGGCAGCGAAGATGAAAAATTGATAGTGTTAGTTTGGCGACGCATGTAGGCTTTCCATGCATCTGAACCAGACTCTCTGCCGCCACCAGTTTCTTTTTCGCCCCCAAAAGCACCGCCTATCTCAGCCCCTGATGTGCCAATATTTACATTGGCAATGCCACAGTCAGAGCCCCATGCACTCAAAAATGTTTCTGCTTGACGCAAATGGTCGGTGAAGATAGCAGAAGAAAGTCCTTGTTTTACATTGTTCTGAATTTCAATGGCATGTTGCACATCGCCTCTGTACTTGATTAAGTACAATATAGGAGCAAAAGTTTCTTCCTGTACAGTTGGATAATGATTTTCTGCTTCTACAATAGCAGGAGCAACATAATGAGCACCTATTTCGGGCAGCAACTTACCACCAACCAATAGTTTGCCGCCTTCGGTTTGCACCCGTTCCAGCGCTGTTTGGAAACTACGCACTGCATCGGTATCAATCAACGGACCTACCAGTGTGTTAGGGTCTAACGGATTGCCAATGGTTAGATTTTGGTATATGCGCACTAAGTGGTCGCGCACGTCGTCGTAAACATCTTCATGTACAATGAGGCGGCGGGTAGTAGTGCAGCGCTGTCCGCAAGTGCCAACTGCTCCAAACACAACGGCGCGAATTGCCAGATCTAAATGCGCGTGTTCGGTAATAATAACAGCATTGTTGCCGCCCAGTTCCAGTATGGACTTACCGAGCCGAGCTGCTACAGCTTGTGCTACTTTCTTACCCATGCGAGTAGAGCCAGTAGCAGAAATAAGCGGTATGCGAGTATCGTTTGCCAGTAGTTCTCCTATTTCCGGTCCGCCGATAATTAGGTTAAAAATACCTTCGGGCAAATGGTTGTCTTTTAAGACTTTGGCAATGATATGTTGGCAGGCAATAGCAGTGAGCGGAGTTTTTTCCGATGGTTTCCAAATGCAAACATTGCCACAAACAGCAGCAATCATGGCATTCCAAGACCAAACTGCCACTGGAAAGTTAAATGCTGAGATAATACCTACAATGCCCAGTGGATGCCATTGTTCGTACATACGGTGTTCAGGACGTTCCGAATGCATCGTAAGTCCATGTAGCTGCCGAGACAAGCCCACGGCAAAGTCGCAGATATCTATCATTTCTTGTACCTCGCCCCATCCTTCTTGCAAAATTTTTCCCATTTCAAGGGTTACCAGCCTACCTAAGGTTTCTTTATTTGCTCGCAATGCCATGCCAATTTGGCGTACAATTTCACCGCGCTTAGGAGCAGGTACTCTTTGCCATATTTTAAAAGCTTCGCGTGCCTTTTCTACTACCAGTTCATAGTCGCCTTTATCTGCTATTTTCACAGATGCAAGTAGGCGTCCGTCTATGGGTGAAAAAATATCGCGAGTGGCGGCACCGGGTCTGCCGCCCCATTGCAAACCAGTGCTGTAAGCAGGATTCAAGGGTTTTACGCCTAATGTTTCCAACAACTCAGCCGTTTGTTTGTCAAGAGTGGATGTAAGTGTCTGCATAACTTTTTTGAGAAAGTATCCGTAGTAAACTTAAGCAAAGGTAGCATGGCTGCTTGGTAGTTACATTATTGTTGTACAAAAAACATAATTTTGTATTGCTCACGCACTTCTTTGGCTGCTTCCAATGGACAATATAGTCAGTAATTCTTTGGTACCTTACCATATTCAGCAATACTTACCATTTGCTGTTAATGCTCAAGTGGCAGCGCTGCCAGAAGATTTGCAACAAGAATTTTTAAAGTTGTACAATCGCCGTGCTAAAAATATTTTGGTTCCTTATTTTTTGCACTTTTTTTTCCCTGCCCACTATCTTTACTTAGATAAGTTTTTCTTGCAGGTTATCTTCTGGCTTACCTTCGGAGGACTGGGATTTTGGTGGGTAATTGATATTTTTCGCATTCCAAGTTTGGTTAAAGCCCGCAATGCTGAAATTGCTGACGAAATCCTGCGTCATATTTTAGCTATACATGGCAATCAGCAAGTCCAAAAACAGACTCACCCGTTAAATAAATCAGCCACTCACCTACAACCACGCCCGTTAAACATAGCATTTGACCCAACCCATATTACTATTGAAAATCTGGGTGTTGGATATTTATTAGACTACCAACTGAAAACATGGCAAGTAGTCAATCAAATTCAATATGACTGGACAGATGGCACATCGGAGCGAGAGTACAAGCTTGTCTCTGGCAACGAGATGCTATATCTTAGTGTTCGCCGCGAAGGAGTTGTCTTAGACTGTCGCATCGGTACGATTGTCAATTTATATACCATTGACAGTCAGTTAGATAAGGTTATTCAGCAAGAAGGGCAGCCTCCCAGTATACTCTACTATGAAGGTTTTACTTTGTACCGAGAGCATAAACTTTCAGGCTTACTTTTTAGCCACTCTCATCACAACAAACCCATAAAAGTAACAGTTTGGGATTATTTAGATGCCACCCGTACCTATCACCTGCGGATAGGTAAAGACGAGTATCAGAGGTTTTTTACTATTTTCTCAAAAAAAGTAGATGAAATTGATTTTTCAGAGATTTTACCCAGTGGCGAGCGATAATATCTGCGCTTGAAACTATTTTTTGGTTGATAAAATTATCTTTATACTAACTAACCAATACCACTGCTTCGGAAAAACCCTTTATTATTACAGCAAGTTATATCTTCGGTTTTCGCGTTAACTTTGCAGCCATGAAGAATATCCGCAACTTTTGCATTATTGCCCATATAGACCACGGAAAAAGCACACTTGCAGACCGTTTACTGGAATTTACTAATACCATCACAGAGCGGGAGATGCAAGACCAGCTGCTTGACAACATGGAGTTAGAACGCGAGCGCGGCATTACCATCAAGAGCCACGCCATCCAAATGATTTATCATTACAAAGGTGAGCCCTACATACTCAACCTGATTGATACTCCCGGTCACGTAGATTTTTCCTATGAAGTGTCGCGTTCTATTGCTGCTTGCGAAGGTGCTTTGTTGTTAGTAGATGCTTCACAAGGCATTGAAGCTCAAACTATTTCCAACTTGTTTTTAGCTTTGGGAAATAATTTGGAAATTATTCCAGTGCTTAACAAAATTGACCTGCCCGGTGCAATGCCTGAAGAGGTGAAAGACCAAATGGTAGATTTGTTAGGCTGCAAACGCGAAGATATTATTCCTGCAAGTGGCAAGGAAGGTATTGGTATCAAAGAAATTTTAGACGCGGTTGTGGAGCGCATCCCACCTCCGGCAGGTGACCCCAATGCACCTTTGCAAGCCCTCATTTTTGACTCTGTTTTCAATAGCTTTCGCGGGGTAGAAGTAATTTTTCGCGTTGTAAATGGCACCATTAGAAAAGGTGATAAAGTAAAGTTTTTTAACACAGGAAGAGAGTACAATGCTGATGAAATCGGCATTCTTAAATTTAAGCAAGAGCCAGTCCAAGAGCTTTCAGCAGGCAATGTAGGCTATTTGATTTCTGGTATCAAATCTGCACGAGAAGTAAAGGTAGGCGATACTATTACTCATGTAGCCAACCCTTGTACAGAGGCTATTAAGGGGTTCTCAGAAGTAAAACCGATGGTATTTGCTGGTATCTATCCAGTAGATACGTCTGAATTAGAAGATCTGCGTGCTTCGTTGGAAAAATTACAACTCAATGACGCTGCTTTAGTGTGGGAACCAGAAAGCTCAGCAGCCTTAGGGTTTGGCTACCGCTGTGGATTTTTGGGTATGCTACATATGGAAATTGTTCAGGAACGCTTAGAGCGCGAGTTCGACATGACTGTGCTCATTACTGTTCCCTCAGTTTCTTTCCATGCCTACACAAAAAAAGGAGAACAAATAATTGTGACTGCTCCTTCCGAAATGCCCGACCCTAGTGTATTGGATTGGATAGAAGAGCCTTATATCAAAGCGCAAATTATCACAAAGGCAGAGTATATCGGTCCTATCATGACGCTTTGCATGGAAAAGCGCGGTATCCTTAAATCACAGTCTTACTTGACCACTGACCGTGTAGAGCTCATCTTCGAAATGCCACTTTCTGAAATGGTGTTTGACTTTTTTGATAAGTTGAAATCGATTTCACGCGGGTATGCCTCATTAGACTATGAGCTGATTGGCTACCGAGAGTCAAATATGGTTAAGTTGGACATATTGCTTAATGGAGAACGCGTAGATGCACTATCTGCCATTGTACACCGCGACAAAGCCTACGAATGGGGTAAAAAACTCTGCGAAAAATTACGTGAACTGTTGCCACGCCAACAGTTTGAAATTGCAATTCAGGCGGCTATTGGTGGTAAAATTATTGCGCGCGAAACTATTAAAGCATTGCGCAAAAATGTATTGGCTAAGTGCTATGGTGGTGATATCTCTCGCAAGCGCAAACTACTGGAAAAACAGAAAAAAGGAAAGAAGCGCATGCGCCAAATTGGCAGCGTAGAAGTTCCACAAGAAGCTTTTATGGCAATTCTTAAAATAGACTAAATAAATCAAGGCTGCTTTCCTCAAAGCAGCCTCTTGCTTTTTAGTTTAGTGAACCTTAGGAGCATACTAATACTATTCCTGAGGAATAACAATTACCAGTACTAAATATAGCAATACGGGCATTCCTATTCCCAAAAAAGTGGCTAACACAAAACCTACGCGAATCAGTGCGGGGGCGATGTTAAAGTATTGTCCTAATCCTCCGCACACACCGGCGATCATTTTGTTGTCACGAGACTTGGAAAGTGATTTCATCTTTTAAAGCCAACCTAATTTACAAACGGTATAACTAATGCAAGGGTTACACGAATTTCGCATATATTTAAGCAAGCTAATGGCTTATTAGCACTACTTTTTCGGCATTTAGCAACTTTTTATTTATAATTCCTCCGCAGCTTAGTTTGTAAGCCTGATAAGCTCAGCCCAGTTGAAAAACCTGTGTCGGCAGCACAGGATAAAAATTTTATCTACATGCAATACACATGAAAAATTTGGATTAAAATTGAATAGTGCTTTGTTTGAGCTTAGAGGAATATAAAAAATTAAGGTGCTAAAAATAACCGTTTGTTTTGATGTCATTAAAGCAAATTGTTTAGTTAAGAGAAAGAGAGGTGAATAAAACAGTCAAAATTAGTTGACATTGGCATAACCGATAGTTTTTCAAGATAAAAAACAATTGCACGAATTTTTCGGCATGCAAGTCAAGGAACTCATCACCGAAACAGTATGATTCAGAAATATCCCATCGGCATTCAGGATTTCCGCAAGTTGCG
>JANWVT010000070.1 GCA_025056255.1 Bernardetiaceae bacterium
CTGATTGAAGGGAGTACTCCGACCTCGCACACGTAGCTAAGGCTATTGGGGTGTTCGAGTCGCAATCCATCTCTGATTGAAGGGAGTACTCCGACCTTTGTTAATGTATAAGATGGGTTTTGGTTTAAATGTCGCAATCCATCTCTGATTGAAGGGAGTACTCCGACATTCCGTCAACATCATGCCACGCTCTCTTACAAAGAGGTCGCAATCCATCTCTGATTGAAGGGAGTACTCCGACCTGCCATCAACGGCGATTTCGCCGTTGTTCGTCTGTCGCAATCCATCTCTGATTGAAGGGAGTACTCCGACCAAAAGCAGCCTTGCCGGAAAGGCTTGTAAAGTCCGTCGCAATCCATCTCTGATTGAAGGGAGTACTCCGACCGCCTGTCGGGCGTTGGGAGCGGAGGGACTATATGTCGCAATCCATCTCTGATTGAAGGGAGTACTCCGACCGGCGGGTTAGTCTGTGTATATTACACAGTTCAACGGTCGCAATCCATCTCTGATTGAAGGGAGTACTCCGACTCAATCTTGTTATAAGTGGATTCATTTAAATTCTGAATGTCGCAATCCATCTCTGATTGAAGGGAGTACTCCGACTAGCTATGGAAGAGAGAACCGTAGCCAAAGACGAATGTCGCAATCCATCGCTGAGTGAGGGGAGGACTCCGACTATAACGGGCGCGGTTGG
>JANWVT010000071.1 GCA_025056255.1 Bernardetiaceae bacterium
AAAATGCTGTCCGGCGACTGGCACGACGGCCGCTGGAAAGCCTTTCAATTCCTGAATGGTACGATTAAAATAAGCGTTCGCTGAGCGAAAAAGCAGCGAATTTAGCTTTCAATTCCTGAATGGTACGATTAAAATTCACTTAACAAGCCTGCTTTTGAACGCAACAAATCTTTCAATTCCTGAATGGTACGATTAAAATAATAAACAGGTTAATTATGAAACCCAGAAAAATTAAATTTCAATTCCTGAATGGTACGATTAAAATACGCTTAAAAAAACGTTTAAAGATGCGATTGATAAATTTCAATTCCTGAATGGTACGATTAAAATTAACGGTCAATATTTCGAATGGCAAGATGCAGAAACATTTCAATTCCTGAATGGTACGATTAAAATGTATCTGGAAAAAAGGAGAGTGGCATAACGGTACAATTTCAATTCCTGAATGGTACGATTAAAATCATTCGGATTTAACAGCGTATCGTATTTTAGTGCGTATTTCAATTCCTGAATGGTACGATTAAAATCTGAATTTTTAGGCAAAGACAACCCGCGTGCACCTCATTTCAATTCCTGAATGGTACGATTAAAATGGGGGCTTTTTTTTTATTACAACATTACCGCAAACATTTCAATTCCTGAATGGTACGATTAAAATAAGTTTTGTTTGTAACTTTGCACACTATAAA
>JANWVT010000072.1 GCA_025056255.1 Bernardetiaceae bacterium
TTGTTATTAATTCAGGGTTTCGCACAGAAGCATTATTTTAATCGTACCATTCAGGAATTGAAATTTGTGTGTGATTGAGCTGAGGGCTGTTACAACGCCCTATTTTAATCGTACCATTCAGGAATTGAAATTCGTGCCTGTTAAACAGACACTTAGTGCTGCGTTTACATTTTAATCGTACCATTCAGGAATTGAAATTGATAGCGCTTACACGGACACGCTTGCCAAGTTTATAATTTTAATCGTACCATTCAGGAATTGAAATGAACGTGTTGATTTGCAGCATTTTTGATTGTTTGCATTTTAATCGTACCATTCAGGAATTGAAATCTCTCAACTTCAATGAATTCGGCAATAACACAATCCGAATTTTAATCGTACCATTCAGGAATTGAAATCATTTCAAAATCAATAAAAAAAAATTGCTCTTTAAAAATTTTAATCGTACCATTCAGGAATTGAAATTGCTACGATCTCTTTGTAATCGAGCGTAGCATGATGATTTTAATCGTACCATTCAGGAATTGAAATTTGTGCCATGTGCCGGCATACCAAGCTCCGGTATGCCAATTTTAATCGTACCATTCAGGAATTGAAATCAAAAAAAAGTATTGCTGCCATACTCTGGCAGCAAATTTTAATCGTACCATTCAGGAATTGAAATAGATGTTAATTCGCAATTAAC
>JANWVT010000073.1 GCA_025056255.1 Bernardetiaceae bacterium
GGGCTATCGCACAGATATTTTAATCGTACCATTCAGGAATTGAAATTGTATTGGGGAGTCTTTAAGGAATCAATATACAAAAATTTTAATCGTACCATTCAGGAATTGAAATCGCTCTTTGGTCTCTTGATTAATTTGAACCAGTTCAATTTTAATCGTACCATTCAGGAATTGAAATAAGTGTGCAAGCGATAAAGATTACCTCAAACAGTGATTTTAATCGTACCATTCAGGAATTGAAATAATAGAGACAAATGGAAGATGGTACTAAAACTTGTATTTTAATCGTACCATTCAGGAATTGAAATTCGCTACCTTGCGAATACCCTTCTACTTCTACATAAATTTTAATCGTACCATTCAGGAATTGAAATCAAAACTGTCTAAGAGCCCTGATAACAACTTAAATTTTAATCGTACCATTCAGGAATTGAAATGCTGGAATTTGCAAAGTACTTCGTAATAAACCGCGTTATTTTAATCGTACCATTCAGGAATTGAAATAAATCGGATTCACTTTCGGTCACGAAAATCGTGTAAAATTTTAATCGTACCATTCAGGAATTGAAATGTGTTTATGAAAGCTGGGAACGAATACTTTCAAAAATTTTAATCGTACCATTCAGGAATTGAAATACGCAAGTTGCAACGCGAACGGGACAGGGAGTTAAGGATT
>JANWVT010000074.1 GCA_025056255.1 Bernardetiaceae bacterium
CTCCTGCGATATCTAAATTGAAAAGTATCATGCTTGCAGTTTCGGAGGGTGGAAAGCTAACATTCAGTACCGTGTAAAGGCTATTTTCTAAATCTCCACTCATACCATTAAATTGTATATCCTCAATCTTGTCTTGCAGACCTTGCATCATTCTTGCCTTCAAATTTTTGATGTAGTTTTGATGTTCTTGCATATCTTGGTAAGCAAGTTCTAACGCTTTGGCAAGTCCTATGATACCTGCAACATTTTCAGTACCCCCTCGCATATTTCTTTCTTGCGAGCCACCCGTGATGTAAGCATGAATCTTTGACTTCTGACGAATAAACATAAATCCTACCCCTTTGGGTCCGTGAAATTTATGAGCCGCACCCACAATATAATCCACAGGGGTTTCTTTAAGGTTGTAAGCATAATGCCCCATAGTTTGAACGGTATCAGAGTGGAAATAAGCCTTGTAATACTTACATAATTCAGCTACTTCTTGCAAAGGCAAAAGATTTCCTACTTCGTTGTTGCCGTGCATCAGCGAAACCAAAGCGTTCGGATATTTCTGCAAGAGGTTTTCAAGAGAGGAGAGTAGTATATTACCTTTTTCGTCTAATTCTACAAAATGCAAGGGAATATTTTTCGCATGGCTAATTTCTTCCAAAGTATAAGAAACGGC
>JANWVT010000075.1 GCA_025056255.1 Bernardetiaceae bacterium
TTCCAAGTCGCAATCCATCTCTGATTGAAGGGAGTACTCCGACTATATATGCTTACTATCTACGAGTTGTCCACTCCGCAAGTCGCAATCCATCTCTGATTGAAGGGAGTACTCCGACAAGAGATGTCTTAGATGCACAAGAAGGCCTTGCAGGTCGCAATCCATCTCTGATTGAAGGGAGTACTCCGACCTATGGACATAGGGTTGGTTGTACTATTGTAGAAAAGTCGCAATCCATCTCTGATTGAAGGGAGTACTCCGACTCGGAATTGGACAGCGGGGGGGTGCGAGGAAGTAAAGGTCGCAATCCATCTCTGATTGAAGGGAGTACTCCGACCAAAAACAGAAATGTGGATCCCTCTTGAAGAGGGGGGTCGCAATCCATCTCTGATTGAAGGGAGTACTCCGACATGGGTGGGTTAATTACATTTGGTGGGATTTTGAGAAGTCGCAATCCATCTCTGATTGAAGGGAGTACTCCGACTGGTGTAAGAAAAATGAACCTCTCGTTGATCTGGGTGTCGCAATCCATCTCTGATTGAAGGGAGTACTCCGACAATATATGGTTATCTACGAATTAGACACCTTTAAAGGTCGCAATCCATCTCTGATTGAAGGGAGTACTCCGACTCCTTTTGGAGTGACAGTGAGATAGAAATT
>JANWVT010000076.1 GCA_025056255.1 Bernardetiaceae bacterium
CCCTTACGACCTTTATCTGATTCAGTGGAACAATCTAAAGTAGCCATGTGGTAGATATTGCTGCACTACTTCAATATCAGACAAGCCAAACAGTATTTTCCTGCATTAGCAGACACCTGCTTACCTCTGCATATCTGAGAAAAGATATGCAGGTAAGCAATTGCCTAAACTTATTGTTCTTAGGCGAGTTAATAGGCTTTCAAATCGGTTGTTACGCTGAAATCGGATTGGACGGGAAACAGTGCCAGTTGTCTTCATACAATACAAGCAGCTGTTGGCAAAGATATGACCGACAACTGCGTGCAACGGCGGCGTGCAACGGCGGCGTGCAATGATATGGAGCGTTCACTGTTCAGCGATTTTAGCTCAGATTGAGCAAATACAAAAATTTACGTACTCAATCGCTTGCTAATTTTTTCCATATAATTGCTTTCCTGCCTCAAAATATTTGTCTCCCGGCTTCCAAAAAGGCGTTTCTTTTGCATTGGCAATTAAGCGAGAGGCGTACACATAGGCAGAAAAAAACTTTTGCAAGTAGTCATAGTCTAAGTTGTTGGGTTGGTCGCTGGGTTGGTGGTAGTATTTGTTGATAGCATCGTCGAAGGCAGTAAATCCAAGGCTAAAGGTAGGTGCAGGAATGCCAACTG
>JANWVT010000077.1 GCA_025056255.1 Bernardetiaceae bacterium
CTTTTCAACAGGTCTGCTTTGCAGGTAAGCAAAATGCAGCGCGGTAAATCTTACCACACTGCAAAAACTGACTCGCTACTTTTAAAACATTTTCCCCCGCCGTTGTTCGTGTCTTCACGAACAACGATAACCGGCGTATTCATTACTACACGCCCGTAAACCCTCCGTTGTTCATGTCTCCACGAACAACCCTTTGTGATTAAACGCAAAAAGCAAGAACGAGCTGAGAAAGTGCAGTCTTCCAAAGAGAATACTAAACCCGCCGTTGTTCGTGTCTCCACGAACAACCCTTTGTAATTAAACGCAAAAAGCAAGAACGAGCTGAAAAAGTGCGGTCTTCCAAAGAGAATACCTGCTGCCATGCTGTTGAGTTATTTTCCAAGACATGAACAAAACTTGTTCGTGAAGACACGAACAAGGGCAAGAGCCATGCTGCTGAGTTGTTTTCCAAGACATGAACAAAACTTGTTCGTGAAGACACGAACAAGGGCAAGAGCTGCCATGCTGCTGAGTTGTTTTCCAAGACATGAACATTTCGTGAGGACACGAACAAGCAAGAAAAGCTTTTCAACAGGTCTGCTTTGCAGGTAAGCAAAATGCAGCGCGGTAAATCTTACCACACTGCAAAAACTGACTCGCT
>JANWVT010000078.1 GCA_025056255.1 Bernardetiaceae bacterium
TGTTGCAGGGCGGTGGTGTCCTTGCGTGTACAGGCTTGCGCTACGTAGTCGCCCAAGGTTTGCCCCTCTATCCAGGGCATGAGGACTACGTCGTAGCTTTTACTGCCTGCGGTGCTGTCCACATAGAACTCTTCGGGCAGATATTCAAAACTTACCCAGCAGCTTTCACTGCGTTTGGAAAGGTAGTCGGCAATGAGGCGGTAGCGCTCTTTGCGTTCGGCAATGGGTTTGGTAAAGCATTTGACCGCTACGGGCTGCCCGTTTTCCATGCCTTTGAACACGCAGGCAAAGCCGTGGTTACTCATCCACAACTTACCGTTTTCGTACACGGGCGTGATGTGGCGGTTGTTGAAGTTGTCTTCTGCCAACTCAAAGGCTAAACGGTACTCGGCGGGAGTGGGTAGCATGGGTTAGTTGAGTTATTTAGCTGTCTGATGTGGTTTTATTGTTTGGGGGGGAATTGCCAAAATTTTAAGAAATCAATTTAGAATGGTAGATCATCATCTTCGTTTTCGTAATAAGCCTCATCAGCATAATCGTCGTCACATTCATCCCCGATTAGCTCATAATACTCCACCCCCTCGCGGTTGATGTAGAACCATTTGCCGTTTTTTTCCACCATTGCCAACCCTTCGCTGA
>JANWVT010000079.1 GCA_025056255.1 Bernardetiaceae bacterium
AAAGACCGCGATAGCTGATGCTACGTGGACAAGCGTCGGAGTACTCCCTTCAATCAGAGATGGATTGCGACCAATTTCCACGACTTAATCTTTTCGTTGTACTAGTCGGAGTACTCCCTTCAATCAGAGATGGATTGCGACCCCCCTGCTGTCGGGATTGTGCCAGACTTTACAAGGTCGGAGTACTCCCTTCAATCAGAGATGGATTGCGACCGGAAAAGTTAGTTCGTTCAGGTACCAGCTGAACTGTCGGAGTACTCCCTTCAATCAGAGATGGATTGCGACTTTCATGACTATTCTGAGAAATCACCCTCGTAGACAGTCGGAGTACTCCCTTCAATCAGAGATGGATTGCGACTCAATTTTGGTCACCGCATAGCGGTGACCTCTATAAGTAGTCGGGGTACTCCCTTCAATCAGAGATGGATTGCGACGTGAAATTGCGAGGATTTGATCCCTTCTAACGTAGAAGTCGGAGTACTCCCTTCAATCAGAGATGGATTGCGACCCGTAACCTAACTATTCTGCTGCCGCTGCCGGGGTCGGAGTACTCCCTTCAATCAGAGATGGATTGCGACACTGGACAAACATCAAACAGTAGTTTAATAATTTGTCGGAGTACTCCAAACAATCATAGT
>JANWVT010000007.1 GCA_025056255.1 Bernardetiaceae bacterium
AATCTGTCTAATGGTGAAAACAATACAGCCTTAGGATATGGTGCAGGATATCCAAATGGCAACATTACTTTAAACAACTGCACTTTTATTGGTGCCAACAGTAAGACAGATGTCAATAACCGCAATAATGTTACCATGTTAGGCGCCAATATTGCACCTGCACAAAATACAGCCGATAACCAAGTGTTATTAGGAAATACCGCCATCGGACAAATCCGTGCGCAGGTAGGCAGCATTACTACCTACTCCGACAAGCGATTTAAATACAACATTCAAGAAGATGTAAAAGGATTAGACTTCATTAAGCGCCTTCGTCCTGTGAGTTATAACCAAAATCCTGAAATACTGCACCAACTTTGGGGCACATCTGATAGCTTGCTCAAACAAATAGACCACAGCCAAATTAAGCAAATGCGCTTTGTGGGTCTGATAGCCCAAGAAGTAGAACAAGCTATGAGAGAAAGCGGCTACACAAACTTTCCGGGCATAGATATCCCGCGCAACGAAAAAGAGGTGTACACTCTCCGCTACGGAGATTTTATCATACCATTGATTAAAGCCGTACAAGAACAACAACAAATCATTGAGCAACAAAACCAAGCTATACAATTATTGGAAACACAAGTACATAAATTGCAACATGTAGAAAGCGAGTTGCATCAAATAAAAAATCTGCTGCAAATCCTCCAAGCACAGGCAGTACCATCCGCAGCAGTGTTGGCAAAGTAGGTCAACAGCACCTATTGTCTTCAATAAGTAAACTCAGCAATTGCACAATTCCTTTCTTATTTTGGCAATGTGTTTGTTGAAATAGAACAGGATAGGCTGCAAAAAGCTGCTGATTTTTTTGGGGCGAGGTTCATTTACAGTGCAGCGAATCACAAGTAACGACAAACTAACTGTTAAATGAAGGTTTCATACTACTTATTAATCACTTCATGCGGCGAGTACAATGGACTAAAGGCTCTCGATATTTTGTTGCTTTACTGATGGGAATTATCATAACCGCGCATAAACCTGTGCGGCAAAAATGGACGCGCAAAATGTATGAAGAGCATGATTACAAAAGTTTTGCTAAATTGCCAATGGCAAACCAAGTTATCGATTTTAATGATATTGATTATGCCCTGCTAAATGCAGCTATTTTTTATGCCACCAATTGGCAACGCGACAAGCACTATCAAAAACCACTTCGCTACTCAGCGGCACTTGAAAAAGCTGCTTTTGAACATTCCAAGGATATGGTACAACATAATTTTTTCTCGCACACAAGTCCTATTAAGGGGAGGGAAACGCACGACAAGCGCATCAGGGCAGCAGGTGTATCCGGCGGATATATGGGCGAAAATATTGCTTACCATTCGCATGTTACCAATACCTA
Source organism: Bernardetiaceae bacterium (assembly GCA_025056255.1). Taxonomy (GTDB): domain Bacteria; phylum Bacteroidota; class Bacteroidia; order Cytophagales; family Thermoflexibacteraceae; genus Rhodoflexus. The sequence continues at coordinate 1,382 of JANWVT010000007.1, forward strand.
CTTGAATCAGGCAAAAAAAATCGTTGCAGGTTGGATGAATTCGCCCGGGCATCGGCAAAATATACTTAGTAGTCATTACCAATATCTTGGCTGTGGTGCTTATGTGGGAAAATATTCGACCGTTGCTACACAAAACTTTTCTGACCGCGACGCACCGGCTTCAAAAGAAATAGTGATTGACTATAGGTGATAGGTAATCAATGAAATTACTACACTGCTGTTGCACGTAGGGAAAAAGCGCGCAGTATTTCTGCCCACTGTTGCCGTTATTCGTATTTTCATAAAAAACTCATGAGCACAGCGGCAAGTGTTTTTTTGGAAAATGAAAAATTAGAGCTAACTGCTGTGGCTAATCCTCAACTTTTTTGATTGTTTTGTTTGTAAATGCTTCACTGTCAAGCCAGTATATCAACATTTGCACACTGTTGAAGCGTTCAAAAAGAACTACATAATCAAAGCGCCAACAGAAAAGATTGACAAGATAGTGTGCGGTACAAACTTCATACCTTGGGCTATGTTGAGGGAGGTGCCAATTAAGTAAGTGGAATATGCATAATTAATGGCTCGGAGCCTAAGCAAATCGGGTTGGTAATCAACAACAAAGCTCCTCTGGACTTACCAGAAGAGCTTTATCAGTTATCTGGTAGCGGAGACGGGAATCGAACCCGTGACCTTAGGGTTATGAATCCTACGCTCTAACCATCTGAGCTACCCCGCCATGAAACCCGTTGCAAAATTAAGCAGATTATTTTACTTCCAAAACTTTTTTTTCTTTCCTAAAATGTTATATTGCAATAACATCCAACAGACTATAAGGCTATGGCAAAGTTCAAATACGTGGCCGAATTTGAAATCAATGCCTCGGTGAAGATGCTATTCCCCTATATTTCCACTCCAGCAGGACTTTCCGAGTGGTTTGCAGAGAAGGTAAAAGTACTGAATGCTGAGGAGCGCATCTACGATATTGTTTGGGACGGCATCAGTCATCCGGCAAAACTAACCGCGCTACAACACAATAAACATGTTAAGTTCGTTTTTTTACCTGAAAACGAAGCCGACAAAGGCGATCCTTCATTTCTGGAATTCAAGCTGACTCATAACGATATGACGGACACTTCTTTTCTCAAAATTATTGACTACTCGCCACTCGATAACGAAGACGATTTGAAAGAACTATGGAATGGGCTGATACACAGCCTTTGCGAACTAATTGGCGCCAAAGAAACACATGCGTAATGAACCATGAATGTAGATTATCTGTATCAGGTAGCAGACAACGATGAAGGCTTTATAGTAGAGCTGTTAGCAGTGCTTAAAAAGAATTTATTAGAGTTTCCTCCTGCTATGCAACAGGCGTTTTCCAATCAACGATGGGAGGAACTGAGCAATATAGCGCATAAATTTAAATCTTGTGTTGCTTATGCGGGCATCCAAGATTTTAACCAAGCACTTGTTGAACTGGAACTAATCAAAGAGCATCATCTCAGCCTTACTCAAATAGCAGAAAAGTTGCAAAAAGTTTTTCGCTACTCAGAACAAATGCTGGCAGAAATAGAGCAATTGTTGGTAAAATATCAATAGCGAGCCATTTTTGCCTCTATGAAAGTGCTTGTAGCCGGCGCAAGTGGCTTGATTGGGAACCACTTATTGCGTCAATTGCTTCAAAATCAAGTCTTTACAGAAGTAATAGCTTTGGTACGAACCTCATTGGGTTTCAGCCATGCTAAGTTGCAAGAAATCATTTTCGACTTTGACCTACCCCAAAGCTATCAATCGCTGCCAGCAGTGGACGCTGCCTTTTGCTGTTTAGGTACCACTATCAAAAAGGCAGGTTCGCAAGCAGCATTCCGCAAAGTAGACTACGAATACCCACTGGCACTGGCACAAGCTATGCGCCACCGAAACACTCCTCATTTTCTTGTCGTTACTGCCATCGGTAGCAATCCAAAGTCAGTTTTCTTTTACAGTCGGGTAAAGGGAGAGCTTGAAAAAGCACTGATTGCTTTACAATTTCCTTCACTGAGCATTTTTCAACCTTCCTTATTACTGGGGCAGCGCCAAGAAACGCGGATGGGTGAAAATGTTGGTAAGGTGTTCATGTCGTTCATCTGGCCGTTGTTAGGGGGAAGTTTGCGAAAATATCGCTCTATTCAGGCAGCAGACGTAGCCAAAGCCATGCTTAAAATAGCCCTGCAACCCGCTTCGGGCGTATGTCGTTATCCTTCCGATGAAATTCAGGAAATTGCTGATCATTTCCAAATATGAGCTTGTATCGCACCGTTTTCAAAGTGGAACAAATGGATTGCCCAGCAGAGGTGCAGCTCATTCGCATGAAACTTGCTCCTTTGAAACAAATTCAACACATGGAGTTTGATATAGCTAACCGCACATTGGCAATATGGCACAGCGGTGAGCGTCAGCCTATCGAATCAGCGTTGACTCAACTGCAATTAGGTAGTGCTTGGCAATCTTCAGAGCAGCTATCAGAACAGGTAGCCCATTTGCCATTTGCTCACTCTGCTTCTCAACAGCAGCGCCTCTTGGCAACTGTACTCACCATTAACTTATTGTTTTTTATTGTCGAATTGTTATTTGGCATATTGGCAGGGTCTATGGGATTGCTCGCCGACGGATTAGACATGTTGGCAGATAGTATTGTGTATGGCATGGCACTTTTTGCCACAGGCAGCACGGTAGCGCGCAAAAGACAAATTGCTCACCTGAGCGGCTATTTTCAACTCATACTGGCTATCTTAGGACTGTGGGAAACCTTGCGCCGATTTTGGGGGTGGGAGCTCACGCCCGACTTCCAAACCATGATAGTAGTTTCGCTATTTGCCTTAATAGGAAATGCTGCCTCGCTTTATTTGTTGCAAAAGAACAAAAGCCGCGAAGCACACATGCAAGCAAGCCTAATATTTACAGCCAATGATGTGGTGGTGAATGCAGGCGTTATAGTAGCAGGCATACTGGTGGGCTGGCTGCAATCTAAGGTTCCTGATTTAATTATTGGGCTAATTGTGTTTGCAATGGTAGCAAGAGGCGCTTTCCGCATTTTGAAATTATAAAAAAACCGCTATTGCTAAGTTTCATATATCTTTACAGCTATGACTGCTTCATCTGTTAATTCTCGTTTTCAGGTAGATGAGCGCGGCTACTACGGTCGCTTTGGAGGAGCCTATATTCCTGAACTGCTCTATCCTAACATTGCTGAACTTACCGAAAACTATTTGCACTATATACAATCTCCTGATTTTCAGGAAGAATTTCACTATTTACTGCACCATTATGTGGGCAGACCTACCCCCCTGTATTTTGCTTCGCGCTTATCAGAAAAGTACAATACACACATTTATCTCAAACGGGAAGACCTTTGCCATACAGGTGCACACAAAATTAACAACACCATTGGGCAGATTTTGCTTGCTAAGCGCTTAGGTAAGCGAAAAATTGTTGCTGAAACAGGTGCCGGACAGCACGGCGTAGCCACAGCAACTGTTTGTGCACTCATGGGTTTAGAGTGCATTGTTTACATGGGTGAGGTAGATATTCAGCGACAAGCACCCAATGTAGCTCGCATGCGCATGTTGGGTGCAGAAGTTCGCCCAGCTACCACCGGAAGCCGAACCTTGAAAGATGCTACTAACGAAGCCATGCGCCACTGGATTAATCACCCTACCGACACACACTACATCATCGGCTCGGTAGTAGGTCCACATCCCTATCCAGACATGGTAGCGCGTTTTCAATCCGTTATCAGTGCCGAAATCCGCAGGCAATTGGCAGAAGCCACTGGCAGCGAACTACCCGACTACGTATTGGCATGCGTAGGAGGAGGCAGCAATGCCGCAGGTGCATTCTACCATTTCTTAGACGAACCCTCTGTACAACTAATTGGTTTAGAAGCAGCAGGCAAAGGCGTGAATAGCGGACACTCAGCAGCTACTACTGTGCTGGGTAAACCCGGTATTTTACATGGCAGTAAATCTTTACTGATGCAAAGCCCCGATGGGCAAGTGATAGAGCCTTACTCTATTTCAGCAGGTTTGGACTATCCCGGTATAGGACCGCTGCACGCCCACCTGTTTGAATCAGGAAGAGCTACTTTTGTACCCATCACCGACGAAGAAGCTATGCAAGCGGGTTTGCTTTGTAGTCGCTTAGAAGGTATTATTCCAGCTATTGAAACAGCACATGCCTTGGCTTATTTGGAAAAACTACACGCTGCTCCCCATCAAACAGTTGTGATTTGTCTTTCAGGTAGAGGTGATAAAGACTTGCAAACCTACATTAATTGGTTTGGGAAGCAACTCAAATAAGTGCTAAGCATTAGCAACCGAGCGCCTAGGATGCGCATGGCTCTGTTTGCTGAAAGAGGCAAATGAGAAAGTCGTATCTATTGCGTTAACACAATCAATATATGAGTGCTTATTGCTGCATGGCATACTCAATAATTTTTTTACGAGGGTCGAAAGGATGCTGTGCGTTAAGTTGTAATGCTTGAATAGCTTTTGCAACCAATTGGCTTTCTTCGTTGGGTATAGGCTGTTGTGCTTTAGCAAAAAAGTAACGACCGGCTTGTAGCATAGCTTTTAGCGGGATAAGCCCTACCAATTCCGACCCTGTAACTCTCGTGCCGTATTCTAAGGCAGTTTTACATACCTCTTCGTAGGCTACGTGGACTGGGGTTACGTCAAGGTCAATCAAGTTGGTAGAAACTTGTGCACAGTTGTATTCAGGCATAAGCCACCCAATAGCACGAACAGCAGGTAACTTGCCGGGGATAAATTGTTTTTCGGCATAGGAGTTTCCTTTCAATTTACGCCCCGAGGCTCTGATGGCAGCTGCAATGGCTTTGGCTATGGCAAGGTCGCGAGTAGCTAAGTTGTAGTTCCAAGCTACTAAAATTTTACGTGCACCAATTACAGTAGCACCGCACTTAGGTTGGAAAGTTTTCGGACCGAAATCGGGCTTTACTTCTAACATGCGGCGGGCTAACCCCTCATATTCTCCTTTTCGCAAAAAGGGCAGGCTACGGCGCTCTTCAGAAAAAGCTGCATATTCGTAACAATAAACTGGAATTTGCAACTCGCTGCCTACTCTGCGTGCCAACTGACGAGCCAATACTACTGCTTCTTCCATGCTCAGATGGTGCAAAGGCACTAGTGGGCACACGTCAGTAGCGCCAATGCGCGGATGAGCTCCTTGGTGGCGGCGCATATCTATCAATTGTCCGGCAGTAGCAATGGCGCGAAAAGCAGCTTCGCAAACAGCCTCCGGTGCCCCTACGAAAGTCATCACTGTTCGGTTGGCATCGTGGCTCGAATCTACTTCTAAAAGTTTCACGCCTCTTACCGACCTAATGGAGTAGGCAATATGGCGAATTACTTCGCTGTTGCGTCCTTCTGAAAAATTGGGAATACATTCCAAAATAGGCGAGGTCATATGACTTTTTGTCAGTTTTTTAATTGTGGTATTATTATAGCGTAGTAAATTAAATGCAAGGAAAAAATCGTTTTGCTTAAACGGAACAGATGTTTAAAGCTAAACATTTTGCAACAATGATTAATACAACCAATATTGCCCCAACGCCTGTTATGACACCGGCAGAAGTGAATTTAGATAAAATCATAGTTGTCGGCGACCGCGTACTGATAAAACCTAAGTCACCAGCCGACCGCACTGAAAGTGGTTTGTATTTGCCTCCGGGCGTACAAGACAATGAGCGCATTCAAAGTGGCTACGTGCTCAAAGTGGGTCCGGGCATTCCAATTCCCTTGCCAACCGACGAGGATGAGCCATGGAAAGCTCCGGAGGAAAAGGTTAAGTATATTCCTTTGCAGGCAAAAGAAGGCGACTTGGCTTTATTTCTTCAAAAATCGGCTTATGAAATTATCTATGGTGGGCAGCGTTATTTTATTGTACCGCAACATGCTATTTTGCTCTTAGAGCGCGACCCAGACCTTTTCTCTTGATTACCAGCGCAATACAAAGTGCTGTTTAGGTTGCCTGTTATCTATGAAAACCATTCCTACCTCCCATAGGTCTATACTGAAACGCACGCGCTCTTCAGCAATAATTTGCTGCCACATTTGCTCCATAGCCGATGTGCGGCAACGAAGATGAAACACAGCAGCGCCTTGATGGTGTAAAATAGGCAGGCAATTCTTCCATACGAAATACATGCTTTCAGCATGGCGCGTATTGAGCCATATCAAATCCAGAACCGGAGAAAACTGGGCAGCAGTTTGTATCCCTTCTTGCCAATCAGCATGCAAAATTTGTACTTGCGAAAAGGCGCTTGCTGTTTTTTCGGTGAGTTGTGCTAATGGCTGGCACGGCTCTATGCCAACAAGTTTGCTCTTATGCCAGCCTTTCGCCAAATAGTGGATAGCAACGCCTGCATTGCAACCTGCTACTAAAATGGTTTGTGGGTGTAAAAAATCTACTAACTTGTAAAGCAATTCTGCCACTCGCTGCGAAGGTTCAAAATTTTGGATGATTGCAGAAACAGTTGGACGAAAAAAAAACTTAGACACCTCTACCGCACCTAAGTTGCTAATAGTTGTTTTATCTATTGTAAGTGGGCGAAAAAACTGTCTAAGTAGCTCAAAATCATAATATTGTTTCCGAGGCAGCACTATTTGACTATGCAAACGATATACAAAGGGCGAGTGAATATGATGCAAAGTTTTCGCTGAAAGCAGATAGCGCAAATAATTGACCAACATTGTAGACAAGAGTAGCAATTGATATGGAGCAAGTTAGTACTTTTATTTAATCTCTATTTGGGTTTGGAGCATCAATGAACCTTAAAAAACATTGCTTTCATTTTGCGCTATTGATAGAACCTATGATGCCGCGCTAATAAGCTTGTACAAAAATCTACCGGGTTGACTGATGCTAATCCTACTTGTGATGTGTTGCTTCTATGCTGCAACAAGCAATTATCTGTCAGACACAAACAAGAGCGGCGTGGGCGTTATGACCAATGGCATACTTGCATTAATTACATACCTCACCTAAGCTACAACCATTGTTGCCTGCCCAAGCCATCTCAGTAGGAGTCTTTCAACGGATTTCCCGTAGGGAGTATGTAGGAGGCGGAGTCTAATTGCATAGCTTTGGCTTTGCTGCAATCCAACTCTACGGATAGTTGTGCGGGTTTGGGGAATTCTCCTTTGGTATTGTAGGGCTCTAAGCGTGGGTCTGCAAATATTTTATCCATGTAGATGCCAAATATGGGCATTGCCATGCGCGAACCCTGTCCATAGTCGCCTGTTCGGAAGTGAATGCTACGGTCGTCGCCCCCCACCCAAATGCCTGTTACTAAATCTTTGGTCATCCCTATGAACCAGCCGTCGGAGTAGTTTTGGGTAGTACCGGTTTTGCAAGCAACCTGTGTGCCTTGTCTGAATTTGTAGCGGTATAGCCCCAATCCGGTGCCATTGCGTTCTTCGGTGGCACCGCGCAGCATGTAGGTCATCAGGTAGGCTTTTTCCTCATTGAAAACCTCCCGCTTTTGAGGAATAAATCGGTGCAATACTTTTCCGTTCTTATCGGTGATGTGGGTGATATAGGTAGGTTGTATCCAAATGCCTTTATTAACGAAAGTAGCATATGCTCCGGTGAGGTCGTAAACTGAAACGTCGCCTCCAGCGCCAAGTGCCAACGAAGGGACTTCTTCTAAGGGGGTAGTAATACCCATTTGGCGGGCATATCGAATCACTTCGGCGGGTTTGATGCGCCGCATGAGAAAAGCTGCTGTGGTGTTGATAGATTGAGCTAATGCTTGGCGGAGTGTATAAGTATTGCCGGTATAGGCTCCAAAGTTTTTGGCAGTCCAAGTTTGTCCGCTTTCCAATACAAAAGTTTGTGGAGCATCTACCACTTCGGTACACGGCGAGTAAGCATGTTCGCTGATTGCAACAGCATAAATAATGGGCTTAAAGGCTGAGCCGGGTTGGCGTGCGCCCTGCCTTACGTGGTCGTAGCTAAAAAATTTCTGATTAACGCCACCTACCCACGCTTTGATATGGCCTGTATGAGGGTCTAAACTCATCATACCAGCGTGTAGGAATCTTTTGTAATATCGTACCGAGTCCATCGGACTCATAACGGTATCAATCTGATTGTTTTTAGCCGTCCAACTGAATACTCGCATGCGCACGGGTTTATTCAACTCTCGAAAAATGGAAATGGAATCGTCGCCGTACATATTTTTCAGCACTCGGTAGTGTTCGGTGCGCTTAATGGCGCGCTCTATGAAATAGGGCAGCTCGCGAAAGTTTTCATCTACCCAAGGGTTGCGCCCTTTCCAATGGGCAAAAAACTTGGCTTGCAAGTCTTTCATATGCTCAGCAACGGCTTCTTCGGCATATTGCTGCATGCGCGAGTCTATAGTAGTGTATATTTTAAGCCCGTCTGCAAACAGGTCGTAGCCATTTTTAGCACACCATGCCAGCAGGTCTTTGCGCACTTCCATGCGGAAGTATGTAGCCAGTCCGCTGGTGTGGTCATCGGTTTGTATAGCATCTACTTTTACAGGAGTGCGCTTGTAGCGTTGGGCTTCAATAGGGCTGATAAAGCCGTATTTTTCCATCTGCTCAATCACCGTGTTGCGTCGCATCAATGCTGCTTCTGGGTTGCGTATTGGGTTGTAGCGAGTAGGTGCTTTCAACATGCCTACTAACATGGCAGCTTGTGGAACGGTCAGGCTATCGGGGGTAGTATTGAAATAGGTACGCGCAGCTACTTTAATACCAAAAGCATTGTTTCCCAAAGCTACTTCGTTTAAATACATGGTAACGATTTCGCGTTTGGTGTAAGAGCGCTCCAAATAAATGGCAAGAATCCATTCTTTGGTTTTGGCAATCAGAGTACCTAACAAAGGAATATTGCTGAGCGAGCCTTTGAGGTTTTGTCGGGTGCTGAACAGGTTTTTTGCCAACTGTTGGGTGATGGTACTGCCGCCACGTTTTTTGCCGCGCAAAATATCTATTAGGATGGAAAATGTGCCGCGAAAATCAATGCCAGCATGTTCTTCAAAGCGGATATCTTCGGTAGCGTAAAGGGCGTGAAGCAGATGAGGCGAAATTTCCTCATAGCGCACAGGGGTGCGGTTCTGACGAAAATATTTGCCCAACAATACGCCATCAGCAGACCAAAGTTCAGAAGCTACTTCCGATTTAGGATTTTCTATTTTGACTAAGTCGGGCATGCCGCCAAACAGTCCTCCTACATCATTACTCACTGCTAATACCCAGCCTATCAAAAAGAGTAAACCGCTTATAAATAAAGTCCAAAGTAGGCGTATAATTTGCAGATACATGTTTTGCTGACTACTGTAACTAACATATGCAAAGCTAAAAAAAGCAGGCAATTAAAATCCATTAAACAATGCAAAACTTTCCATGTACTCAGGGATAATCACATTATGCCAATGGAGTTGCTCAACAATAGCTTGCTGGAGCTTTTGGCAGGCTTGTGGCTCGCCATGTGTAATAAAAGTCATTTTGGGTGGATGTTGGAAGTTGCTCAGCCATTTCATGAGTCCTTCGTGGTCAGCATGTGCAGAGAAGTAAGGCAATTCGCGAATACGACATTTTACGGGTACGTATTCACCAAACATTTTGATTTCGGGTTCGCCGTCCAGCAGTCGCCTACCGCGTGTGCCCTCTGCTTGGTAACCAACAAACAGAACGGTATCTTGAGGGCGCGTGAGCCGATTGTAGAGGTGATGCACAATGCGCCCGCCATTTGCCATGCCACTTGCAGAGATGATAATAGCACCAGCCCGAATTTCATTGAGGCGTTTTGAGTCGCTAATTTCTGGGCAGTAGTGCAAAGAAGGAAAATGGAACAAACTGTCTGCATCGTAATGTTTAGCGCGTTGGTCTAAGCCAAGATGTTTGGCATAAAGGTGCGTAGCTTCTATTGCCATGGGGCTATCTACGTACACAGGGCAGGGTTTCAAGCGGCGACTTGTAAACAGTTGCTTTAAATAATACAACAAAGTTTGCGTACGTCCCAGTGCAAAAGCAGGAATGAGCAGGCATCCTTCTTGCGCAAAAGCAAGTTCTATTTCTTGCGCCAATGCTTCCAACACATCTACTTCTGGCATCAAGCGCCCTCCGTAGGTAGATTCTACAATTAGGCTGTCGGCTTCGTACAAAGGAGTTGGCGGATTGAGCAAGGGGTCGCGGGCGTTGCCTAAGTCGCCAGAAAATACAATTTTTTTCGTTTGTCTAACTCCTTTTACAGTTAGCGTTAGTGAAGCAGCGCCTACTACGTGTCCAGCATCTTCGTATTGCAAGCTAATACCATTGCCAAGCCTATGATGTGAACGAAGAGGAACAGGGCGTATTAGCGGCAACACTTTTGTTACATCTTGCAGGGTATAGAGCGGTAGTGGATGGCTATGTTTGGAGTATCCTTTTCGGGCTGCATAAGCGGCTTCTTCTTCTTGCAACTTAGCAGCATCTTTAAGCATCATCGGTATCAGGTCTGCTGTCGCCTCAGTGCAGTATATGGCTCCGCGAAAGCCTTGTTTGCACAGGCGCGGCAGATAGCCGATGTGGTCGATATGTGCATGTGTAATGCAAATAGCATCAATACTGTGAGGGTCTATTGGAAACAATTCCCAGTTGCGTAAGCGCCACTCTTTCAACCCTTGAAAAAGTCCGCAGTCTATCATGAGCCGAAAGCGGTCAAGGTCTACAATATATTTAGAGCCTGTTACGGTTTGTGCAGCGCCTAAGCACTTAAACAATATTTGTTGCATATACAAAATCCATTGCGTTGCAATATAACAAAGATTGGTTTTGGTGTTTGTTGTTTTATTTTTGTTTGCGGTAAAGAAAACACAGAACATTTAATGCTTGATCAATCAAGATATTGGACAATCATACACAACCGAGAACACAACCTACTCCATATTACGTGGAATAGCGCTGCCTCAGCAATGCCGGAGCAAGCATTCAGAGCTCATTTGATGCGTTTTGTAAACTTATTGCGCACAACAGAAGCTAAGAAATTTCTGGTAGATGCCTCTGCGGGGCACTTTATCATGCTGCCGCATGTACAGGAGTGGCACGACCGCGTGATTGTACCCCAATATGAAGACATGGGGATTCAAAAAATTGCTTTTGTCTATCCCCGAGATGTGATAGAGGCTATGTCATTAGATCAAGCATTCGACGAGCAACAGGCACGTCGCTTGCGTACAAATTTCTTCGACTCCTTGCAAGAGGCTTGGGAGTGGATACGGCGCTGAGTGCTTTGTTGCTTTTATGGTCTGTGGGGAATTGTAGAGGAGCGCTTTGCTTTTTTTGCACATGGCTTCTCCAACCTGTGTAAGGTAGCCAAAGGGCTTGCCGGAGCGAATCAGCTACTTGTAAGCTATCGGGTTTGGGTTTAACAGGTGTAGGGCAGAAGTAGGGTTTCGTAATGCGCAAGTTCAGCTCTTTTTCGGTAGGGAATCTGCCTTTGGTAATGCCCAAATCAGCTGAATCGGCATATACCTTTTCCATGAAGGTACCAAAGATGGGAAGCGCTGTTTTAGCGCCCTCGCCTAAATCGGAGGTTCTGAAACGGATGCTTCTGTCTTCGCCACCTACCCAAACCCCTGTAACCAAGTCTTTGGTGATGCCAATATACCAGCCGTCGGCGTAATTGGAAGAAGTACCTGTTTTACCTCCGATTTCATTATTTCCCCACAAACCGCGAAAAGAGTAAAGCCGAGCAGAAGTACCGCCGGGTTCTTGCATGCTGCCTCGCAACATATATACCATCAAGAAAGCACTTTCTGGCGACATAGCCCGCCTCCTACGTGGAGTAAAGCGCTGAATAATGCGCCCGTTTTTATCTTCTATGCGCGTAATGAACATAGGTTCTGTCCATACACCACCATTTAGAAAAGTACCGTAAGCACCTACCATTTCATAAAGCGAAACGTCGCTCGTGCCTAATCCTACGGAAGGAATCGTATCTAAAGGGCTGGTAATACCCATTTTGCGGGCATAGTTGATAACTGAATGCCAGCCTATTTCTTTGATAACCTTAGCAGCTATTGTATTAAGTGAGCGTCCGATGCCATACCGCAGCGAAACAGTATCGTAACTGTATGTCCAGTCGGCATTGTGTGGCGACCAAAACTTCTTCTGACCATTTTCCACGTATTGAATCGTTACCGGTCCGTCAACCATTTTGGAGCAGGGCGAATAGCCAAACGAATCGATAGCAGCAGCGTATACAAAAGGCTTGAAAGTAGAGCCGGGTTGTCGGCGAGACTGTTTTACGTGATCGAACTTAAAGTATTTGTAATTGATACCTCCTACCCACGCGCGAATGTAGCCCGAGTAGGGGTCCATTGCCATAAGTCCCGCCCGCAGGAAGTATTTGTAGTACTTCATGGAGTCTAATGGACTGAGCAGCGTATCAATTTCACCGCGCCAAGAAAATACCGTCATGCGGCGCGGTGTACGGATCGCTTTATTAATAGCCGCAGTATCACCTTTTAATTGAGCGGTCAAATTTTTATACCAAGCAGTGGCTTGCAAGGCATTTTCGATATAGTTGGGGATTTCCTTCCCGTTGCCATCGCGCCAGGGGTTCATGCCGCGCCAGTGTTCATAAAATTTGGCTTGCAACTCTTTCATACGTTCCTCTACGGCAGTTTCGGCATGTCGTTGGATATGAGAGTCTATGGTAGTATATATCTTCAAGCCATCTGCATACAGGTCGTAGCCGTTTTCCTCACACCATTTAAGCAAATAGTTGTTCATAACGCCGCGAAAGTAGGTACCTGCACCGTCCTCAGGATTTTCAGTAGTAAACTTTACCTCCAAAGGGGCTTTTTGTGCTTTGGCAAATGCAATGCTGTCTAAAAAACCGTATTTTGCCATTTGTGCTAACACCAAATTGCGCCGGCGAAGGCTGTTTTGTGGTTTAAAAACGGGGCTGTAGTAAGTAGGCGCTTTCAATAAACCCACCAGAGTGGCTGCCTGTTGAACGTTCAATTGCTTAGGAGTAGTAGCAAAAAAAGTTTTGGCGGCAGTTTTGATACCGTAGGCATTGCTACCAAAATCAACCGTGTTGAAATACATCGTCAGAATTTCTTCCTTGGAGTAGGCTTTCTCTAAATTGATAGCAGTAATCCACTCTTTGGTTTTGATGATAAATATTTTAATGACTGGGATTTTCCCAAATAATCCTTGTGTGCCACCCGCCCGCGTTTTGAACAGATTTTTAGCTAATTGCTGTGAAATGGTACTACCACCACCGCGCGAAGATTTCCCCAATCCTAACACTGTGTTAATACCAACCGAAACAATAGCTTTAAAATCTACTCCTGAATGTTCATAAAAACGGATGTCTTCAGTAGCAATTAAAGCATTGATAAGGTGCGGTGAAATTTCTTCATACTTAACTGGTGAGCGATTTTCCAAATAATACCGCCCCAGCAACACACCATCTTCGGTATATAACTCAGATGCAGTGGGTATTTTAGGATTTTCTAATTGTTCTATGCTGGGCAGATCGCCAAAAAGAAACAAAAAGTTGTACTCTACAGCCTTGAAATACAGCCAAGAACCTACTACAAACAGCATGAAACCCTTCCAGCAACGGCGCGACCATTTTTGAAAAGTGCCTTCATTGGGCTGTCCACGAAAAGGCCAGCGATTAAAAAATGTATATATCTTGCTGCGAGTAAATTGCTCTTGCAAGTATCGGAGGGCTATCCGGTACTTTCTCAATAAACTATGCTCCACGTTCTTGACTAAAACGGATAAATAACAATTGCAATTTTAAGCAAAAAAATGGGCAAGTTGTTCAACTCCAAAAACAGCAGAGCAAGTAGAAATAATTAGCACAAATTGCTGCTACTATTGTACAAAGACTGGGAAAACAAGTACACAGCGCTGCATTCGATTTTGAAAGATAGCCCCTAGCAGCATATTTAGTCGCATTACGGAGATTGTTTTGTTTAGCGCTTTTCATCTAAATATTGGGTACGGGCGCTCGTCCGTCCGTCTTCTTGATACATTTCCATTTGCATACCGTCAGGAGTAGCCGTGATAGCAAACGTATAAACCGTGGGAGCATCGTAGTAGTGCATGCGCGTAGGGTCTAAGGCAAACTGATAGCCTTTGGCTTTGGCATTCTCGAAAGCAGGTCGAATATCGTGATACATGAAGCCCAAATGGTCAACCCCATAGCGAAAAAAATCGGGACTGCGACGCACCACCAGACTGCGCTCTAAGCCCATGCCTTCTGGGGTGGCAAGTACAAATGTATGACCGCCTACGAGCATGGTAGCAACATATTGGCTGCGGCTCATCACTTTTCCCTGATACACATCGGAAAAGAAACGAATATTCGCCTCCAAATCTTCTACAATATATTGCAAATGGTCGATACCGAAAGGCGTGATACCACTATCGTTTTTACGCTCTACAATCACTAATCGGTTGTAATCGGGACCCCAGAGCAAGGCTGCTTTGGCATTCGGCTCAGCAGGTAATTTAAATTTTTCATTAATGAATATTATACCCTCTTTTTTGAGCTGAGCAATTGCTTTTTTCAGGTTCTTGGTACAAAATGCTAGCCAATCCATACCATACATGGGTGGAAGATTGGGCGAAGGTTCTACTTGAGTACGGCTCCATCGCTTAGGGTCGCGCACGCGCATGCCCGGGAAGGGTCCTCGTGCCGAAATATTGATAGTAGATTGACCGGGACGTACTAACAGAAAGTCAATAAATTGAAATGGATTGATAGGCTGCTGCGCCATAGGGCGTGCCCCAAAGTGTTTGATGAAAAAGCGGTTGGTAGAATCGCGGTCGCTCATGTAATAGTGAATGTCGTCGAGCATAATTGGCTCCAAAGGAGATTGGGCAATAACACCCATGCTAATCATCAATGCCAAAAAAGTACACAAATAGGTTTGCATGATAGGTAATGAATAAAGTCGTTGATTAACTATGTTAATCAATTTACGCAAAAAATGTTTTGGTAGCATCATCAGAAAAGTCATTTTTCCGTAAGCCCTACCAGTAACCACTAAGCTTTGTTGATGAGAAGTTTTACAGGAGCAAACATTATAGATAAAAAACCTAAAAATTACTTTGACAGAATGGCAAAATTTGACAAGATTTTAGGATTGAGTAGAGGAAAAACTACTTTGCTACATCGTAGCGCCTAATTGCCACAGGGGCATTCGCAAGAACACAAACAACGGCGAGTTTACCTGCATGAATGATGAATGTGGCAAAATTACCAAAACCTAAAACCACTACTTAACCTCAGAAGCTCACCTAACAAATTGGTAAAAACAAAATGCTGCGCCTTTGTTTACTTTTCACCAACAACCATTTGTTGCCTAAGAAGAGGGTATAGCGCTTAACAAACCATCAATTTGCATGAAACCCAACCCAACTGAATGTACACAAGTATTAAATTAACCAAGAGTTCACAAATAAAGCCTAAGTTTGGGATTGCATTAAGGATATTGCAACTGGGTAAAACTTGGCGCGCTAACAGTTGTATTGAAAAAATTGGTTGCTGTAAATAATCTTTGTTTTAAATGCTTTGCCTATGACTCGCCTGTCTGTTTGGCTGCTTTGTTTATTTAGTTTATGCAGCCATGCATTGAAAGGGCAAGATGTTTTTGCTGCCCAACAGATGCCTTTTTCGGTGCGCTGGCAACAGCTACAAACACCAGAGTTTCGACTGATATTTCCCCAAGATGCTGCCCATGAGGCGCAACGCACTGCCAATTTGTTACATGCCGTCTTGCATCCGGGCGCACAGCCTTTTTCCCCTATTGGGCGTAGCTTAGGCAAGCAACCGAAACGCATCAGCATTTTGCTACAAAATCGCACTACTTTTAGCAATGGCTTTGTAAACTTGGCGCCACGTCGCTCAGAATTCTTTACGATGCCGCCACAAAACAACAACGATTTTGGTACCTCCGACTGGCTCTCACTACTAGCTGTACACGAAATGCGGCACGTGGTGCAATACGACAAGGCTAAGACTGGATTGAGCCGTTTAGTATATTGGTTGAGCGGCTATAATGGTTTGGGGGCAATAGCTAACTTAGCTGCTCCTTGGTGGTTTTTTGAGGGCGACGCGGTAGCCATGGAAACCCTTATGCTGCCGGGCGGCAGAGGCAGACTGCCGTATTTTAGCTTGCTCTATCGCACCCAGTTGTTGCAACAAGGCGGGTGGGGATATCACAAAGCACATCAGCGGTCATTTCGCGATGCCGTTCCAGACCATTACGTACTTGGCTACCACCTGACCACTTACTTGCGACGCAAAGCTGGTGCACAGGCATTGAGCCATATCGCCAAACGAGCTTTTAGTGCACCCATTTTGCCACTCACGTTCAGTCGTGCCATTAAAAAACAAACAGGGCTTTCTTTGGTAGCAGCCTACCGACATATGAACCGCCAGTTAGATAGCCTTTGGAGAAGCCAGCAGCAACAACTATGGAAAAAACAACCTCTGACCACCGTTCCCGTTAGGCGACACAAACACTATGGCAGACCCACCTACACCGATTTTGCATTTCCTCAACCGCTGGCAGACGGGCGCTTAGTTGCACTGCGACAAGGCATGAGCGATATACCCCAAATAGTGCTATTGCCTGCCGACAGTAGCCAACAACAGGCAAAAGTAGTCTTCACACCCGGATTAGTAGTAGCCAACGGTATGTTTTCCGTTGAGTCTGGTAAAGCTGCATGGGTAGAGTATGAGTTTGACCCACGTTGGCAAATGCGCAATTACCAAGTAGTCAAAATATTAGATTTGGAAAACGGCAAGCTGCAGGCGCTTTCCCGTAAAAGTCGCTATGTGGCGGCTGCCCTCTCGCCAGCCGCAGACCGATTGGCTACCATAGAGGTAACCGAGAACGGATGGCAACAAATTTTGATTTTAGACACTCGCAGCGGCAAAGTACTACAACAATTACCCAATCCCGATAGCGTACAATATGCCATGCCGCGCTACGATACTGATGGCGAACACCTACTCTGCATTAGACGGCGGAAAGATGGTAGTACTGCTCTTTCTCGCATCAATTTAACAACCAATACTGTACAAGACTTACTCCCTTTTAGATATGAAAACATTGGCGCACCAGCAGCTTCACCCGAATGGATATTCTTCCATTCCTCATACAATGGAATCGACAACATCTATGCTTTGCACAAAGCTACTGGCAAGCGCTGGCAGGTAACGGCACGCCCATTTGGCGCCTATCATCCCAAAGCTTCTCCCGACGGCAAATTTTTGTACTTTAACGATTTCGACTTGTACGGAATGAATGTGGCTCGTATTGCCATCGATACAGCTTTGTGGACACCGTTTGAGCAAGTAAAAGTAGTTCCTGCTGACTATTTCCAACCACTGCTACGACAAGAACCCGACCTAAACTTTGTACAAGAAAGCCTCAAAAATCCACCGCGCCGCAGCTATCCTATAAGCAAGTATGGTAGATTGAGTGAGTGGTTCAATATTTACAGTTGGTCCCCATTTATTAGTCCTAATAATTTAGAGCAGTTAGAACTGGCGCTCTATTCGCGTAATTTGTTGAGCACCGCTATCACCACAGTTGGCTATCGGTTCAACACCAACGAACAAACGGGTAGTTGGTTTGCACAATTGAGCTATCAAGGTTTCTATCCTATTATAGACCTCAATTTGAGTAGTACTGAACGCCGCAGCAATGTGCGCGTAAACAACCAAGTAAGTGAGTTACAATTTACCGAAAATGTAGCCAACTTAGGCATGCGCATTCCCTTGACCCTGACTCGCTCGCGTTTTTTGCGAAGTGCCAGCTTGTCAGCTGCTGTATCTTACAGGCAAACAGGCAACTTTCGCGGGCAGTTTGCTGACCGCTTTCGCGAGGGTGAACTTTGGACCGGAGGCGCAAGTTTTAACTATGCTGCTACACTGCGCCGCGCCGAGCGAGATATAGTTAGCCGCTTAGGCTTTACTTATGCGTTGTTCGGACGTCAAGTATTTGCCAGTAGTGACTTTGAAGGAGGGCAACTGGCTATGCAAGGACAAATTTTTTTACCCGGTCTATTGCGCCACCACGCCCTTACTTTGCGCGGGGCTATGCAATACGAACAACAAAGCAACTATCGCTTTACCAGTCCAATTTTGTTTGCACGGGGCTATGCTTACCGCAGCCATGAATGGTACTATGGCAGTGCTATTGAGTACCGACTGCCGTTATGGTATCCTGACATTTCATTAGGACCTGTGGCTAACTTGCAACGCATCAAAGCCATGCTGTTCTACGACTATGCCTTCGCCGACCGCAATACCTCCTATCAAACGCTTGGGATTGACCTAACCACAGATTTTAATTTGGGTAGAATGGCACAACTGCTTTTCGATGCAGGCATCCGACTAATGTACTTTCCGCAAACCCGTACAACTGGCATAGAATTAGTTGTTGGGCGCGTTGGAATTCGCTGAAAATACTGGCAAAATGACTTTTGTCATTTTTTGTAAAAGCAAAAGTTGCCAAATTGCCTTGTATAACAAACCAACACACATATGGAAACACTATTCCCCCGCCGCAACAATCCCTTTCAAAGGTTTGGCGACCGCTATGGTCATTATTTCGGAGACAGTGAATTTTTAGGACGCTCTCCCTTAGCCGATTACATATCTGTTGCTCCACATACAGCAGCTAACATTAGCAAAAATGCAGAAGCTTACGAAATAGAAGTGGTAGCCCCCGGCTTCGACAAGGAAGATATTGAACTGAGTGTACATCAAGGCATTTTGATGATAAAAGCTGATAAAAAAGTGAAACACAACGTGCAGAAAAAAGAATACATCTTGCACGAGTATAACCACGAGATGCTCGAGCGCTCATTCAAACTACCTGACAACGTGGATGCAGATGCTATTAGCGCACGCTACGAAAATGGCATTTTGCACCTGCGCCTACCCTACAAGCCAACAAAAGTAGCTAATAAACAAATCTCGATTCAGTAAAATTGAGCAATTTCTTATCCGACAGGCACTCTAAGAGAGTGTTTAGGCTTTACAGGGACAAACATTAAACCTAAATATTGACAGGATGGCAAGATAAACAGGATTTTGGATTGCGGATTTTGGATTGCGGAATGTTTCTCCTCTACACTCCAAAATCGCATTCACACGCAGTAAGAGTCAGGATGCGAACAACGACGAGTTTGCCCGTATGAATATGAATTTGGCAAAATGAACCTTACAAAAAAACTAAACAACTACTAAACCTGTCGGATTTGCTCCATGATGCACCTCATATATTTTCATTATACATATCCCAGTATTTTGTCGCGCTCAATAGCGGCAGGGTCTCTTTCAGCGGGGTCGCCAAAGCCGCCGCCGCCGGGTAGGTCTAAAATCAGTTCATCGCCCGGGTAGAGTTTGGTCAATCCCTTGGGTGGTATGAAGCGCTCCGGCACAATGCGAATAGCCCCGCTGCTACCGTTTTTGCCGCCGCAAAGCCCATGCGGTTCGGTTTTAGTTTTCTCAGTCAGAATAGAAATGTTAATCGGCTCTTTGCCAATCATTTTGAAGCTGAATCGCTGCCCCAATCCGCCGCGATATTTGCCGGCACCGCCTGTGCCGGGTCGCAACGACTTTTCCGTTACCAACACAGGGGCATCGTTTTCTAACACTTCAATCGGTACGTTAGCTACGTTTGTAGGGAAGCTCAATACATGTAGTCCGTCGGCATCGGGTCGTGCACCGTAGCCGCCGTTAAGGAAGAAATACTCTACAAAAGTAGCATCAGGTTTTTTGCGGTCGGTGTGCTGTCCGTTGAGGACAATGCACCAGCAGGCACTGCCGCAGTCGGCTTGTACTTGCATGGGTACGGCTTGTGAAAGCGCGCCAAATACAGGCGCAAACAAGATGTTGCCCGTGATGTTGCGAGCGCCTAACGGTACGGGTTTTTGCGCATTCAGCAGCGAACCTTTGGGAGCACTTACCTTAATGGCACGAAAAGCGCCTTCGTTGTTGGGTACATCAGGGCTAAATACGCATTTAATCGGATAGGCAGTATAGGCATAGGTATAATTTTGTACAGCATTGATGCCCAGCGAGTGCGCTCCGGAGGTGCCGGTATAATCCACCGAAATCTCATCGCCCTGAATTGTGATGGCACATTCAATATGCACTGGTTCATCCAATCCGTCGCCATCGGCATCATACGAGTATCGGTACGTGCCGTCGGGAGCTTTGGCAATGGCTTGGCGCATGGCTTTTTCGGTTGCTTCAATGATTTGGTCGGAAAGCGCTTCTATATCTTCCATGTCCATTTCGTCCATGAGCCGTTGCAGCGAACGAATGCCTTGGTCGTTGGCTGCCACTTGTGCGCGAATATCGCCCAGTGTTTGGCGAGCTGCCCGCACATTGGCTTCTATCAGGCGGAATAGTGTTTCGTTGGGCTTGCCTGCTTCGTAGAGTTTGGTAGGAGGTACCATCAGCCCTTCTTCGTAGAGGTCGCGTGCGCCTGCACCCCAAAGGCTGCCGCCCATGTCGGGCGAGTGAGCAATGGTTCCAATGAAGCCTATTAGCTTACCCTTTCTGAAAATGGGTGACACCAAGCCAATATCTGGCTTATGCCCTGCACATAGCCAAGGGTCGTTGGTCATCACCACGTCGCCTTCCTGCCAACTTTCTGGCGGGAAGTAGTCTTTTAACAGTGCCTGCGTGAGCATAGGCAATACTCCCAAAAAGGAGGGGACGCTAATGCTTGACTGTGCTACCGACTGCCCGCGGCGATTCATCAGTACTACGGCAAAGTCGTTGCTTTCGCGGGTTACGGTGGAAAATGCCGTGCGTTGCAGCGTGGTTCCGGCTTCATCCACAATCGCCAGCAGCCGCGACCAGAGAATGGAAAGGGTAATAGCGTCGTATTTCATCGTTCGGACAGCGAGACTCGATTGTTGTTACAACAATGGTTAACCTAATAAACTATCCGTAATACTAAGAAAAAAGTGCGAAATTGTGTATTGGTTTACACGAAAAAAATACTTCAACATCACTGGCACCTGCCATGGAGCAGTGATGGAAATGGTAGAGCATGGCGCGCACTTGGTCATCCACTGTCCAAAGCAGTCCGGTACAACTACTGTGCTTGCCACACGGCGCAGAGAATTAGACCAAAAACAGACTACTTGCCCACCATGATGCTTTTGCAAGCTATTTCCACTATCGCAATACAGCTACTTGCAGCCAATTTGTTTTTCGAGCACCAACAAAGAACCCTAACATGTGCATCAGCTGCTGGAAGCAGCACAAATAGCAAGGTTGGCAACTGTAAAAACTTTAGACAACCTTTCTGAGCGCATCACAAAACTTACGGATTTGACTAACAAAAATGTAGTGCTGCTAACTACCAGTAGCCGCTATGAGCCGTTTCTGTACTTTTTGGGCATGTTGCAAACCAAATACCTCAGCGGCAACTTGCCCTAACACCGCACCTTCCACAGTGTAGTAGTGGCTCTACAACATCAAGTCGCTAAAATCCAAACTGTACAACCCCAAGAAGCACAATACAACAGCCCTTGGAACATGGCAGCAGATTTCAAATCAATACAAGGGTAAAAAAATTTTTGCTATGTGGTTGCGAAGTCTTTTGATGCAGATAGAATCGATGTAAAGCCAAGAAAGCAAGAATGGTCTATCAAAGCAGGTTTTTGTTTTGTATTTTCATGCTACTGAGTTGTTTTTTTGAAGACGAGCACGAGCAATAAATGCGCGCCCTAAACGAAGCCGCAAAATAACTTTCTGCTTTTGCCATTGTTTGGGTTTCCTCCAGCAGCACGACAAAACTAATCTTGCATACAAGCGTAAAAATTTTACGCTACGTCATTCAGCTTTACTTTGTTGCAGAAAAAATTACACTTGCTTTACTCTCTGAATTAGCTCAAAATTGTGTAATTAATCGTTTGAAACACTGATTTGCACGCCGCCGTTGCACGTCGCCGTTGCACGTCGCCGTTGCACGTCGCTGTTGCCTTACAAACAAGTTCTTGTTAAGTGTATAACAAAATATGAACCCACCAATTTTTGAAACCTGTTAATTCCATTGTTAGCGTATTCACAAGCAACCTGTTGGCATGGCTGCTGGCGATTTTGGTTCGAAATAAGCATACTTTTTCAGCTAGCCCTTACTTTGTATTTTTTCCATCTACCAGCAGCTGGCTCTCAAGCCGATTGTACATCATTTGCTTTTGAATCAGCTATGCTGTGGTGGTCAAGTTCATAAGCTAGCAGTGCAAGGTGCTTGTTGACGCAAATAAGCCGCAAAGCTATTGCACACAATGCCAAACGGTCTAATTCATTAAGTCGCTATCAAAAAAGGCTGTCTTTTCTGAGACAGCCTTGGAAGGTAAACTTACAAGAGATATTGCCTTTCTTTTATCCTAAATATGTTTTCAGTGCTTTGCAGCGCGATGTGTGGCGCAAGCGGCGGATTGCCTTTTCCTTAATCTGGCGCACGCGCTCGCGAGTGAGGTCAAATTTTTCACCAATTTCTTCCAGCGTGAGGGCATTTTCTCCGTTGAGCCCGAAGTATAGCGTCACCACATCTGCTTCACGGGGCGTAAGTGTAGAAAGTGCACGTTGTACTTCACGGCGCAGTGAGTCGCTCATTAGGTTCACGTCAGGACGATGTGCGTCGCCACTTTCAATAACATCGAGTAGGGTATTTTCTTCATCAGGTTTGAAAGGTGCATCTACCGATACATGCCGTCCAGAAATTTTGATAGTCTCATTTACTTCCCCTATTGTCATCTCCATTACCTCAGCAAGTTCTTCCGGCGATGGTTCACGCTCGTACTTTTGTTCAAGTTCGGAGAAAGTTTTGGCGATTTTATTGAGCGAACCTACTCGGTTAAGAGGCAAGCGCACAATACGAGACTGTTCAGCAAGCGCTTGTAGAATGGATTGGCGAATCCACCAAACGGCATAAGAGATAAACTTGAAGCCACGAGTTTCATCGAAACGTTGAGCAGCTTTAATAAGCCCCAAATTTCCTTCGTTAATTAAATCGCCCAAAGAAAGTCCCTGATTTTGATACTGCTTGGCAACAGAAACTACAAATCGCAAATTAGCCTTGGTGAGCCTTTCAAGTGCTTGTGCATCATTTTCTTTGATGCGTTTGGCAAGCTCTACTTCCTCGTCGGGGTCGAGCAAATCTACTTTGCCAATTTCTTGTAGGTACTTATCGAGTGACTGAGTTTCACGATTA
This sequence comes from Bernardetiaceae bacterium, assembly GCA_025056255.1. GTDB lineage: Bacteria > Bacteroidota > Bacteroidia > Cytophagales > Thermoflexibacteraceae > Rhodoflexus. The sequence goes on from JANWVT010000007.1 coordinate 24,657, forward strand.
GTAATTTGTTTGCTAATCTTTAGTTGCCTCATGGTTGATAGTTATTAAGCCAAAGTAAATCTGTTAGTTGTGTTGCAAAAGATTGCCAGAAATAGATAATTGGCAGAAATCTTACTTCGTTCTTACTTATGATACGTTACTGCCGAAGATATAGTTTTGGATTTACTTTTCAAATACTTGCTTGGGAAAAAATTTAAGACTCTGTAACAATAAAACAGCTTTGCCATTTGGTTAAATGGCAAAGCTGTTTACCTACATAAGCTGAAAGGGGCAGCCTATCGGGAACGTTTGTGCTCGGGGCGTCGCTGCTTGTTGTCACTGCCAGATTTGCGGTCTTTATTGGCTTCGTCTGGCTTAGGCAGCAGCACCTTGCGCGACAGGCGATATTTCCCAGTTTTTTTATCTATATCTACCAATTGCACTTGTACCTCCTCGCCTATTTCCAATACGCCCTCCATGGATTCGAGGCGCTCCCATTTGATTTCGGAAATATGTAGCAAGCCATCTTTGCCTTTCATGAATTCCACAAAAGCTCCGAAAGGCTGAATGGAACGCACAATACCGGTATAGACCTCTCCTATTTCAGGTACAGCTACAATGGATTTTACTTCGCGCAGCGCCATATCCAAAGAATCTTTGTTGGCAGAGTAAATAGTTACGATACCTTCGCTGCCTGCTTCTTCTATGTGAATGGTGGTGCCAGAGTTGCGCTGTATTTCTTGGATGACTTTACCACCCGGTCCGATAACCGCCCCAATCATATCGCCGGGAATACGCATAGTAACGCAACGCGGAGCATGTGGTTTTAGGTCGGGTCTGGGTCGGTCAATAGCTTTTGCCATTTGCTCTAATATGTACAGCCGACCTTTGCGAGCTTGTTCTAATGCTTCTGCTAATATCTCATAGGAAAGACCTTCTACTTTGATGTCCATTTGGCAGGCGGTGATGCCTTTGGCTGTTCCGGCAACTTTAAAGTCCATGTCGCCTAAGTGGTCTTCGTCGCCTAATATATCGGACAGAATAGCGTATCTGCCGGTTTTGCTATCGGAAATCATGCCCATGGCAATACCGGAAACGGGTGCCTTCAATTGGATGCCTGCATCCATTAGTGCAAGCGAACCTGCGCAAACAGTCGCCATAGACGAAGAGCCGTTGGATTCAAGAATATCGGAAACAACACGGATGGTGTAGGGGTTTTCTTCGTCGGGGGGCATCACTTTTTTAATAGCACGACTGGCTAGGTTGCCATGTCCTACTTCGCGACGTCCGGGAGCGCGGTTAGGTTTTACTTCACCGGTAGAAAAAGCAGGAAAGTTGTAGTGCAACATAAATTTGCTCATCCCCCCTATCATGGCTCCATCGATAACCTGCTCATCTAACTTCGTACCCAGCGTAACCGTAGTAAGCGACTGTGTCTCGCCGCGCGTAAAGAGTGCGGAGCCGTGCGGAGAGGGCAAAAAGTTTACCTCGCAAGCAATCGGGCGGATTTCATCTAATTTGCGACCATCTAGGCGGATATGGTGCTCCAACACCAAATTGCGAGCTGCCAGCCATTTAATATTTTCTAAGTAACGCGCTGCCATCTTTTTGTCAATGGTGGTGTCTTCGGGCAGGCTGTTGAGATACTCTTCTTTAATGGCTTTAAATGCAGCATTCCGTTCTTGCTTAGAAGCAGGCGTACGCGCTACTTGGAAGTAGGCATCGTAATAGCGTTCAAAAAGTTCGCGCTCCAGCTCAGGGTCGTGTTTGAGGTGGTTGTACGCGCGTTTTTGGGTTTTACCCACCATTTCGGTCAATTCGCGTTGTGCCTGCACCTGTATTTTGATAGCTTCATGAGCAGTTTTGAGGGCTTGCAGCAGGTCGGCTTCGGAGCATTCGTTAGCTTCCCCTTCTACCATCACAATGTTGTCGTAAGAAGCGGCTACAATCAGGTCTAAGTCGGCATCTTTCAGTAAGTCAGCCTTAGGATTGATTAAAAACTCGCCCTGATATTTAATGACGCGTACCTCAGAGATGGGTCCGTTAAAGGGGATATCGGAAACCGCTAATGCAGCCGAAGCAGCCAAGGCAGCGTAGCTGTCGGGCATTACTTCGGGGTCGCCGGAGATGAGAATCACATTAATTTGTGTTTCGGCTAAATAGTCTTCGGGAAATAGCGGACGAATAGCTCTGTCCACCAAACGGCTAATGAGAATTTCGTAGTCAGACAGCTTGCTTTCTCGACGTTGAAAACTGCCGGGGATTTTCCCCATGGCTGCAAATTTTTCTTGATAGTCAACTGAAAGCGGGAAAAAGTCTTGGTCTTCTTTGGCTTCGGGAAGAGAAACTACAGTTGCCAGCAACATCATGTTGCCGGTGCGTACTACTACTGCACCGTCTGCTTGGCGAGCTAACTTTCCTGTTTCAATAGTGATTTGTCTGCCATCGGGCATGACAATCGTTTTAGTAATAGCGTTGAGTTGCATTTTTACATTTTAAGTGAACATTCTACACACGATACAGTCTGCTTACTGATGTTCCGCGGGGAATCTTAGGTCGGTGGGAACAGAAAAAGGTCTTAGCTGATTGATAAAGACCGTACTGTGCTTAACCGCTTCGTTACCTTGTCGGATTGGCCGCTTTGAAATCCGGGGCAACATCATTTACAGAAGGTCGTTACTCAGTGAGTGCCCATGCGTGGCAAAACCTCAGTAACAAATTTAGTTAAAAAAAGGGAACTTGTAAACAAGCTCCCTTTTGCATTATTTTCTGATATTAAGCTCGGCTATGATAGCACGGTAACGCGCAATATCGGTGCGCTGCAGGTAATTCAATAAGCTGCGGCGCTTACCTACCAGCTTCAACAAACCTAAACGGGTAGCATTGTCTTTTTTGTGTACTTTCAGGTGCTCTGTTAAGTGATTGATGCGATGGGTAAACAGAGCAATCTGCGACTCAGGCGAACCGGTGTCTTTTTCCGATTTGCCAAAACTGTACTTGGCAAAAATTTGTTGCTTTGTTTCTTTGTCTAAATACATGGCTTTGAAGGGTTTACGATTTATAACCAGCCTTTCACCTTGCGTAAAAAAGCCTGTTAATAAATCAAATGGTTCATTTTGCCTGCAAAATTATGAAACTTTATTGTTTTTTATGCGTGGTTTGAACACATAGCGCATTTTTTTATTACGCAGAGGTCGGTAGCCCTCTTCTAGGTCTGACCACAGGAGTAGTTCGTTGTGTTCCAGTAATATGCGAGGCAAGGGTGCTGCCATATTGCGATAGTGCCAAGCAAGCCACGCGCCCACTGTAGCGCCTAATAAGTGCGACTCCCACGACACATTTTGCGCATCGGCTTGTGGAAAGATACCTTGTAGCATACCCCCGTAGAGCAAGCCTGTGCAAAGCGCTATTGTTAATGCAGCACGATTGCGGCGAAACAAGCCCGAAAAAAACAGAAACGACGCCAACGCATACACTTGCCCACTAATGCCAATGTGATAAGAAGGACGCCCCAACAGCCAAACACTAAGACCTGTGCCCCAGTATGCTGTAATGAGTACATGGCGGCTTTCGCGGGGGTAAAACATAAACATAGCCGTACACAAAATTAACAGCGGCAGCGTGTTAGACAGTAAATGAAACAGGTCGCCGTGTACTAACGGGGCGGTCAAAATGCCAACTGCACCTAAAAAAGAACGGGGAAAAATGCCCAAGCGCGCCCAATTTTGCCCCAGCACCCATTGCAAAACAGAAAACAACCAAACAGGTGATACAATTAGTAGGCTTTTGAGAAAGCTCTCAGACAAGCGCATTATGATTCGTGCTTCTTAAAAAAAGAATCCACAAACGCATCGCGATTAAAAACTTGCAAATCGTCTATTTTCTCGCCCACCCCAATGTATTTAACAGGAATTTTAAACTGTTCGGAAATACCAATCACCACACCGCCTTTGGCAGAGCCATCCAACTTAGTAATAGTCAGCGAGTTCACTTCGGTTGCTTTGGTAAATTCCATTGCCTGTAAAAACGCATTTTGTCCTGTGCTGCCGTCCAGTACAAGCATTACCTCGTGCGGGGCATCGGGAATGAACTTTTGCTGTACGCGCTTAATTTTTGCCAGTTCATTCATGAGGTTTACTTTGGTATGCAGTCGCCCTGCAGTATCAATCATGATGATATCTGCCCCCATTTCTGTACCTTTCTTAACTGCATCAAAGGCTACGGCAGAGGGGTCGGTGTTCATGCCGTGGTCTATCACGGTAACGCCTACTCGTTCGCCCCAAAGCCTGATTTGCTCTACTGCTGCGGCGCGAAAGGTATCGGCTGCACCTATGACTACCTTGTAGCCTTGCTTTTTAAATTGTGCAGCCAGCTTGCCAATAGTAGTAGTTTTACCTACCCCATTTACGCCCACTACCATAAGCACATAGGGGCGTTTGTTTGCTGGAATGTGGAAGCCTTCTAAGGTATCTTGCGGATTGTTAGCTAGTAGTGCCTTTATCTCGTCGCGAATGATGTTGTCTAACTCAGCAGTGCTTACGTACTTGTCGCGCTTTACGCGCGCTTCTATGTTGCGAATAATTTTGATAGTAGTAGCTGCGCCAACATCGGAAGCAATGAGGATATTTTCCAGCTCATCTAGCACCTCTTCATCTACCTGCGACTTGCCGGCAACAGCTTTGGCTAGTTTAGAAAAAAAACTCTTGCTGCTTTTCTCTAAACCTTTTTCTAAGGATTCTTTTTGTTCTTTGGAAAGGAAGCCAAATAAGCCCATTTGAAAATTGACGTTGAAAATTTACTTTAAAGTTGCAAAAATTAAAGCTAACAACCCTAAGGATTTTCACCAATCCTTAGGGTTGTTAAACATACTAGTCAGAGGCAGCAAGTCGTAGCTATTTCGCATTGAGGAAATCTTTCACTTGGTCTTCGGGCATAATCTCCTCTTTGAACACATAAGCACCTGTTTTGGGTGATTTAACAGCTTTCACTACGCGGGTATATTTTACGCCGCCTTCTTTTTTCAGGGTAGCAACTACTTTCTTAGCCATGGCATTTACTTGATTTCTCTATGAATAGTATAGCGCTTCAAAATAGGGTTGTATTTTCTCAACTCCAAGCGCTCGGGCGTATTTTTGCGGTTTTTTGTTGTAATGTAGCGCGACATACCGCCCATGCCTGAATTTTTATGCTCGGTGCATTCCAGAATAACCTGAATGCGGTTTCCTTTCTTTGCCATTTTCTTTATCTGGGTTTATGCGTGCAACAATTATTTCAGTTTCACTTTTTCAGAAAGGGTACCCTTGGCTGCCGCTTCTTTCAACACAGCGCTCAATCCTTTTCTGTTAATAGTGCGCATGGCGGAGGCGGATACTTTCAGCGTTATCCAACGGTCTTCTTCGGCAAGATAGAATTTTTTCTTTTGCAGATTGGGCGTAAAGGTACGCTTTGTTTTGTTGTTCGCGTGCGATACGTTATTGCCAATGCGAACGCGCTTGCCGGTAATATCGCAAATCTTAGACATGATGATACCTATTTTAACAGGACTGCAAAGTTAGCGTGCCTGCAATAAAAAACCAACAGAGCCTCAAATATTTAATCAGTGTTGCGCATCACTGCCTCGCTAATACCCATGCTGCTAAACCCACCGTCGTGGAAAAGGTTTTGCATGGTTACTTTTCGGGTAAGGTCGGAGAACAAGGTGATGATGTAGTCGGCGCAGTCGTCGGCAGTGGCATTTCCCAAAGGCGACATCTCGTCGGCATACTTTAAAAAAGCATTGAAGCCGCTTACGCCTGTGCCCGCCGTAGTGGGCGTAGGAGACTGCGAAACAGTATTCACGCGAATTTTTTGTGCTTTGCCAAGGCGATAGCCATAGCTCCGCGCAATAGATTCGAGCAATGCCTTCGCTTGTGCCATATCGCCATAGTCAGGAAATACGCGTTGGGCAGCAATATAGCTAAGTGCTACAATAGAGGCATAATCGTTAAAAGCTGCCAGTTTCTCGCCTGTTTGCATCATTTTATGGAACGAAATGGCAGATATGTCCAAGGTTTTCATGAACCAGTCATAGTTCAAGTCGCCGTATTCTCTTTTTTTGCGTACGTTAGGACTCATGCCAATAGAGTGCAGCACAAAATCTATTTTGCCACCCAAATACTCCATAGACTGGCGATACAGATTCTCCAAATCTTCTATGGAGGTAGCATCTGCTGGAATGACAATGGTTTGGCATTGCGCTGCCAATTGATTGATTTCCCCCATTCGCAAGGCAATTGGCGCATTGGTGAGTGTAAATGATGCGCCTTCCTGCTTAGCACGCAGCGCTACCCGCCATGCAATTGAGTTGCTGTCTAATGCGCCTGTGATGATACCTCGCTTGCCTTTTAACAGATTATACATTGCCCAATGATTTAAAAAGTGAAAAATCGGCTGCAAATTAGCAAACCAGTTTCACTACAACAAAAAACCTAAGCAAAGTAACTTTATCGGCGGGCTGAAAAAGAAAAAGCAATGTGGGGGTTGCGCTCCATCCAACAGTTGATGCTATCTGCCCAAACAGCGGCAGCTTTTTCAGTAGGATGCGCTCCATCTTTGCGGCGCTCAAAGTGTAGGCGCCGTGAATCGAAAAAGCGCTCTTTACCTACGTGTTTCATAATCAAGTTGTTAATACCTGTATCTTCTTTCCAATTGGGCGGACCTATCCATACGTAGTTGGTGTTGCCCAACTGACGAACAATTTCCCGAATGTGATCTTCCTTAGCTGCAATTTGGTGGTCGCTGAGTTGGTTAGCACCCAGTGAAAAAATCACCAACGTAGGGCGGTAGTCTTTAATCATGTTTTCTAACTTGTCGGTTTTTGCCCAACTGTCGGTAGTAGAGCCATACCAAGGCTGATAGCGAATATCGAAATTGCCTTTTTTACGGAGCTTGCGCCATGCCAGAAACAGACCATCGCCCATTGAGTCGCCCGTCAGCAAAATTCGGTGGCGACTTTTATCACTTTTTTCGTGAAAAACTAATTCTTTGCCTTTCTTTCTGATTTCACTTTTGGCTACAATGCGTTGGTGTTTGCGCAGCGAATCATTTATTCTGGCAAGACTGTCACGGATAGCTAAACTGCGACGAATTTGGTTGTTTTCGGCATTAATGTGCAACTGGGCTGCCCAGCGTGTTATTAATGCAAGAATGATGAGTGCAAAAATACCTAAACTAATGTTGCTTTGCAGTCTATCCATAAGCCTATATCCTGCATGTTACAAGCCATTGTAACGAAAATTACTGTATCAAAGTTCCAACTGGGCGAATTTTTGCTAATAATTCAACCAAATGGGTATCAATAGAGCCCATTAAAGACGCTTTCAAGCAAATAATCAGCGAAATTTGCGTTTATTAAAAACCGTAGCATTAATGAAGCCATCACTTTCAAATACGTTGCGACAATCAGCTTACAACATTGCTATTTTGTTATTCGTGCTATCAGTTAGTACCGACCTATGGGCACAAAAAGCCAAAACTACTCGGCAACCGGCAAGTAAAAAGCCTACCTCTACGGCAAAAAAACCTGCTGCTAATACTTCTCCTGCTTCTAAGCCGCCTACTCAGGTTCCTTCTGCAGTTAGCCCGCCAGCTACTCCCCGGCGAGAACTGGGCGCACTCGAGCCACACTATCAGGCGCAAGTGCAGCAAAACATTGGGTTTTTAGAGCTGATATTCAACGAGTTGGGTGCAGAAGACACTCCCCTGCCCGACAAGGAAGAAATCATTAATTCTAGCTACTTGAAAGTATTTCGCGACAGCAAAGTACAAATTGAAGACGATTTAGACCTGCGCCGCACCACACCCACCAATAAAAATGTACAAGCCTATTTGAAAGACATTGACTTTTTCTTTAAAAAGGCTGAGTTTAAACTCACTCCTAATCGCACCGAGCAGTTTATTTCCGAGCAAGGCATTCGCGTAGTGAAGGTTACGGTTAATCGCGAGTTAAATGCACTGTTATTAGACGGTACTCCCATTACTCATAACCAGTTGCGCTACATAGAAATGAACATAGATACGGTAAAGCGTGAGTTGAAAATAGCCAGTATTTACACCAACCGCTTAGACGAAGCACAAGAATTGCAACAGTGGTGGGCGAGCTTATCGGCAGAGTGGAAAAACCTGATAGCTCCTCAGTTTGCCTCCCTTGCAGAAGTTAGTGTTGAACAGTTGCGCTCTGTAACACAAATAGAAGCCTTAGATTTGACCTACGCGGTAAAAGCAGGGTTGATTACCTCGTTTGAGCCGCTTGACGAGCTTGTTGGATTGCGTTCACTCAAATTAGCACAAACACCCATCCATGATTTATGGCATTTGCGCAACCTTTCCAAATTAGAAAATTTAGATATTTCTGGCACGCCAGTTACGTCGTTAGAGCCGCTCAAATATCTTTCTGCTTTGCAGCAGCTCAATATGGAAGGTGTTGCCGTAGCCGACTTAACGCCTATCAGCAACTTATTACAATTGCGGCAGCTCAATATTTCCCGCTCGCAGGTAAGCGAGTGGACAGCATTGTCAGAACTTAGCCGCTTGCAAACCTTACAAGCTACCGACCTACCTGCCACCTCGCTCAATGGTTTGGAAAAACTACAATCGTTACAATTTCTCGATGTATCTAATTTAAAAATTACTTCTTTGGCTTCTCTGGCAGCGCTTCCAAACTTAGAAAGGCTGTATGTGGACAATACGCTTGTCAAATCGCTTGCCCCTTTGCAAGGCAAAAAGAGTTTGCAATTGCTGTCTATTAACAATACACCTGTTAATAATTTGACTGCCTTAGGTGCTATGCCCGCCTTAGAGCGCATCTATGCCGACGGCACTTCGCTCACTCGAGAAGAAATCAACCGCTTCATTGCTGTCAACCCCAAATGCTTGGTGATGAACAACAGCAATGAAATGGCAAACTGGTGGGAACAATTGCCGCGCAGTTGGCGCAATGTGATGACCTCTTACGTACGCGTTACCACATCCACTCCCAGCCGAGAACAACTTGCACAAATGGCGCGTTTGACCGAAATTGACATCACTGGCAACACGAGTATTGCTACCTTAGACCCCTTAAAAGTGCTGCGTGAACTAAAAAAACTCAAATGCAATGGCACCAGCATCAGCAGCCTCGAGCCGTTGCAATTTTTAGACGATTTGCAACATATTGAATGCCGCAGCACGCGCGTTACCGATTTGCAGCCACTTGCGAGCCTCAAATCACTTAGCTACTTAGATATTTCTGGTACACAGGTAGCCTCTCTGGTGCCTATTCATAACCTATCTGCCCTTACGCACCTGTATGCCGACAACACCACTATTAGCCGAGATATGTTTGCCGAGTATATCAATGCTCATCCTGAGAAAACAGTGGTATTTATGTCGCAAACATTGAAAAATTGGTGGTCGTTACTCTCTCCAGAGTGGAAACAAATTTTTAGACAAGCCACTGGTATCCGCGATGACACTCCCACTAACGAAGGACTACATCAGATTGCTAAACTGACTGTGCTCAACATCCCCGCCGGAACCCGAATTACTTCACTTGAGCCCCTTGAAATGCTTTTTCGCCTCCACGAATTCAATTTTAGCAATACCCTCGTGCAAGAGCTAACCCCCTTGTCGAAAGTAACATCGTTGCGCATTTTGCGTTTGCCCAATCATTCTATCCGTAGCTTAGCGCCCATTCACAATTTAACTCACTTAGAAGTGCTCGACATTCAAAGCACGCCTATTGATAAAATTGAAGAGGTGTTGCCATTTGTCAATTTAAAAGAACTCAATATCGCTGGCACTCCTATCAGGCGGCTACGCGGCATTGAACAATTGCAAAAACTCGAACGCCTTAGTTTTTACAATACTACCATTAGCAACCTCAAACCTTTGGAAAGCTTGCCCGCACTGAAAAAAGTGCAATGCTACCGCACTAAGCTAAGTGCTCGCGAGGTTGAAAACTTTCGGAGAATAAAACCCAATTGCGAAGTAGAATACTACTAAACTGTATTTTTACAAAGTAGTTGGATAGCCCAAGGCACTCTTTACTTGGGCTATTTTTCTACACTTTACTTTCAAACCGAGACTATGCAACTAAACAATAGAGTTGATTAAAACTAAAAATATAACACCTTTGGAGCAGTCAAAAGGCTATGGCATATTAGTGAAATTTAAGATATAAATAGCACCTAAATTTCACAAAAAGAACCACTTTCATACATACCCTCTTGTTTTTTTTTTCAAGACAATACAACTTTTGCCGCTTTATCCGTTTAGCTATAGTGTACCCCTACACAATAAACTACTTTTTACCCTTAATCTTTGTTTAGTTATTTAATCCCCCAAGGTTGGTTATGCTACGATATTGCCTAACAGGGTTGATTATCTTCTTTTGTTTGACCGCTTTTGCAGATGACCGCATCCAGCAACTTTTGCAAATTGTCAGCCAAGACAAAAAAGATGCGCGCCAAGTGGATGCCATGTGCGAACTTGCCGAAAATTTTGCTGCCTCAGAAACAGAAAAAGCCTTAGAATACGCACGCAAAGCCGAGAAACTGGCAAAACAAATAGGATATCTGCAAGGACGAGCCAAAGCGTTTGAAGTGCTGGGAACTATCTACGCTTTTCAGCAACAAAAACACGACGATGCAGCCGAATACTTTACAGAAGCATATAACATTTATCATCAAATCTATCAGTCAGGTAAGCTCAACAAGCAGGTTTTATACGATTTCATAACCAAGAAAATTATTCCGGCTTATCAGCTTATTGCCAACAAGTCAGAAGAGGATTTGCCTCGTCGCACTAAAAGAGCTATAAAAATATATAAAAACTTACAAGGTGAGTTTACGCCAGTTCTTGCAGAAATTGCAGCTCTGAGAGAACAAGAATTGCGCAAGAAGGATACCAAGCTAGACTCAGCCCAAAGCATTATTGAAAGCAAAAAAAATGAGCTCCTCTCTAAGGAAGAAGAGTTAAAACGCAAAGAAGCAGAATTACAAACGAAAAATCAGCAACTTAGTACCAATAAGAAGCAGCAGTTTCAATTGGCGCGCCTGAACATAAAACTAGGCGATAGTTTGCGGCGCTCTTCCGATAGTTTGAAATCTACTATGGATAGTCTCAATCAGCTTGCAGCTCATTTAAAAGTAACTACTGAAACGCTTATGTTGCACGAAATTCGTTTGCAACAAGCCGCCTTAAAGGCATTGGAAGAAAAAAACCGCAACATGATTCTTGAAGAGGAAAAACGCAAACAACAACGGGTCATCTATTTTTCCTTAGCGGCTTTGGGAGTGGTAATGTTATTTGGTTTTATGATGTTCCGCAACTACCGCATCCAAAAACAACTCAACAAGCAACTAACTGAGCAGCGCAACGAGTTGGCGCAGAAAAATGCGGAGATAGAAATGCAGAAAGAAGAAATTATGGCACAAAACCAGAACATCATGCGCCAAAATGCACAAATAGAAGCCCAGCGCGACAAGATACATGCCAAAAACCAACAAATTCTCGCCGGACTTAATTATGCCAGCCGCATTCAATCTTCCATGCTACCTCCGGTTGAGCGCATCAGGCAGTCTATCCCTGAATTTTTCGTATTTTATAAGCCACGCGATGTGGTTGGTGGCGACTTCTACTGGTTTGGTCAAATAGGCGAAGGAGTAAATAAGCAACTGATTTTGGCGGCGGCAGACTGTACCGGACATGGTGTACCGGGAGGTTTTATGAGTATAATTGGCAACAAACTGTTAGATGAAATCATCTATATCCGCAATATTCACTCCCCAGAAAAAATTCTCAATGAACTGCATAAAGGCATCAACAAGTCGCTCCGTCAAGACGAAACGCACAACAGCGATGGTATGGATATTGCCATTTGTGTGATTCAGCCATACCAACAGCAAATATTGGTTGCTTGCGCCAAAAATCCGGTTATTTATATCCAAAATGAGGAGTTGCGTGAAATAAAAGGCGATAAGCTGCCTATCGGAGGGGCTGTAACCGAGCCACGCAACTACACCTTGCACACTATCAATATTACTCAGCCTGCTATGGTGTATATGTTTTCCGACGGCTTACAAGACCAATTTGGTGGACCGGAAGGTAAAAAATTCATGTTGCGTAATCTGAGAAACAAACTTGTAGCCATTTGCGACAAGCCTATACAAGAGCAATATGATGCCATTGCTACCACCATGAAAAAATGGATGGAAGGGTATGGTACCAGTTACAAACAAACCGACGACATGATGCTACTGGGTTTCAGAGTGGGTGGTAGCCCTTCTGTGAGTTAAGCAAACTACCTACTGCAAGTTACAGAGCTTGTTCACCAATTTCTCATCAAATAAAATGTATTTAGTAGGCGAAAACAACCTGCGACCAGTTGAAGGCATGCGTGCAGCAAGGGTACGTATTTTAATAGGCTTGTCTTTTTTAGCATCGCTGGTAGCAATGCGTAAAATCTTCAAAAAGATAACGATATGTAAACACTCATCTTTGCCCAACATGCGAATTTGGCGTTGAATGCTATTGATGAGTTGGTTGAATAGCTCTGAGTCACCCATCAAACAGTATTGCAAGGCTAAGAGCGATTTGACCTCAATAGTGGCATGCTGATATTTTTTTAAACTTACCGAATTGAGCAGCGTATTGAGCCAACGAGCGGCCTCTTCGTACTTTTCTGCATAGTAACAAGAAATAGCACGGTAGGTCATGTAGTTGATGTATTGAGGCAGATTTTCTTCATCTAACTCAAAATCATCAAAAAGCGCTTCATTCTCTTCGTAGAGTTGCTGCTCGATGCCTAACCGAATACTACGCTCGAGCTTAGTCATCAAGAACTGAGCCGGATAAGTATACAAAGTGTAATTGGATAGCAACAGAGCAGCCGATTCATTCACATCTTCAAAGTAACGCTCTGCTTTTTTGAATACTTTATAGTGGTTATAGTACTCTAAGCGCAAATATTCAAATACTAATTTGAGGTGGTGATAAATAGGATCTAAACTGTATTGTGTAAACTTTTTATTAACATTTTCAATAATATCTTCTATTGGCTCGTAATCATCGGTAGGTTTGTCTTCTTCCACAAATAGGCGGTGAAAAATGCTCATGCAACTTTGGTACACGTAGAGGCGATGTGACTCATACATTTTAGCTATGTTGCTTATTTCTTGATTAAGCAATATTAATTGCATTTTGTCCATTTCATCGCCCGTAAGTGTATAAATGCCAAATTTTTTGAAGTAGTCGGCAAGCATATCTTCCACCTTGTCTACGGCGAGCATATAAGCCACATGGCGGTTGTAGGCTTGTGAGTAGGAAAAATAATCTGGCGAATGAATGTGTAATTTCTTGAGATGCTTATATACAACTGTCAATTCGTTAGATAGGTCATAGTCTAGCAATTCACGCTCTAATCGTTTGAGAGTAGCAATGGCAATCGCTCTTTTTCGAGTAAAAATAGTTTCATTAATATTGGCAACGCGTTTTAATAGGTCGGTACGCGGGCTTTCCATTTGTTGAAGCAGATACTCCTCAATTTTTTGATTGAGCCGCGACCGCAAGGTGTAGTAGGCATTGGTATTTACTTCGAGCTCTTCCATAATCTTGCTGTCAGACTGCTGCTTTTCGCGCATAGACCGCAACAAGATGGCAGACTTTTCTGCATTGCTTTCCAGTAGAGAGTTGTAGATAATTTCGTAGTCTTTATTGGATAATTGTTTGATAATATTTTTGAGTTTTGCCATTGCACTCTAAGGTTAAAAAGTACTTGCGCGAAAGTATAAATTAGTTTGCAAATTTACGCAAAAAATGACAAGATATTTTTGTCTTGTAAACATAAAATTATGACAAAACCTATAAATTAACCTCTTTTGCAGAGGTGCTACCTAATTAAACGTTCGAACTAAACGTTTTATTACATACCTCTCAGAAAAAATTTGGAATAGCAAAACACTTACAAACATGATTCATTGAGCTTAAAAATTACTTACAAAAAATATGTTTGGAGGAGTTATTGACGTGTAGCTGCAGCAATTATTAAGGAAAGTTCTTTGTGTTTCATGTGAAATTTTTTGCCAATGTATTCGTTTGTAAGTTCGCCCGAATAGCTATAAACGCCCTTAGCAAAACCATGGTCGGCATATATCATTTCATCTACGCCGCCAAGTTCACCCATTCGGCGAAGCAAGGGTGTAAAGATATTGCTAATAGCTTTGGTAGCTGTTCGTGCCACACGAGAAGCAATGTTAGGCACACAATAGTGAATAACACCATAGCGCCTATAGGTAGGTGCATCGTGAAAAGTCAGCCGAGAGGTTTCAAAACAGCCACCATTGTCTATGCTCACGTCTATAATAACCGAGTCGGGACGCATCTGGCTGACCATTTCTTCGGTTACTACACAGATAGAACGTCCGTCTTGGTGGCGCAGTGCACCAATGGCTACATTAGTAGTTTTGAGTGCTCGCGCCAAAGTAGTGGCTTCAATGGTAGAAGTGTAAATCTGTTGGTCGCCGAGTGCTTGCTTTAAACGACGCAATTTGTAAAGATTATCATCAAACACTTTCACCGAAGCACCGAGTCCTAATGCCGCACGGGCTGCATATTCGGCTACTGTTCCGGCTCCCAAAATCAATACTTTGGTGGGTGGAACGCCTGTAATACCGCCCAAGATAATGCCTTTGCCGCCACTTGTGTTGCTTAACAACTCTGCTGCAATTAACATCACTGTGCTGCCAGCAATTTCACTCATGGCGCGAACCAACGGCAACCCTCCTACTTCATCTTCCAGCATCTCGTAGGCTATTGCCGTAATTTTTTTGCGATTGATGGCTTGCAGGTATTCTTGCGTAACTTTTGCCAGCGGCAGTGAAGAGATAAGAGTAGCACGCGGCGACATCATCTCTATTTCTGCCAATGTAGGCATATCTATTTTCAAGATAATATCTGCCTTGTACACTTCCTCTGGCGAGTAAACAATTTGCGCACCTGCCTCGCTATATTCGTTGTCGGAGTAGCGAGAAGGAAGCCCCGCCCCTGACTCAATATAAATTTCATGCCCATTGGCTACCAGCACTTGTACCGACTCTGGACGCAGTACGATTCTGTTTTCCTGATAAGCTATTTCCTTGGGCAAGCCGATGACCAATCGTTTTTTGCTTGCTTGTACTTTCACTAATTTTTCCTGCGGATGAAACAGGGGGTGCTCCTGCGCGAGCCGCTTCATTTCGGATTTCAAGTGGTCAGTCATATCGGCAAAGGTCTATTGTGCGCGAAAAATCGTTTTCAACATTGATACGGATTAGCAGATGATTGGGCGGAATCAGGGTGGCAATTCGGCTGCCCCACTCTATCAGGCAGTAGCTTCCCGAATAAAAATACTCGTCCACACCAATATCTATGGCTTCTGCCTCATTTTTGAGACGGTAAAAATCAAAATGAAACACAGGGCTTCCGTCTGGCAAAACGTATTCGTTCACCAACGAAAAAGTAGGGCTGGAAATATTTTCTCGTATGCCCCAAGCCCTGCCAATTGCCTGAATCAGCGTGGTTTTGCCGGCACCTAGGTTGCCTTCAAACAGCCAGATAGTATGCCCATCCGCAAATTGGGTGATTTCACGAGCTATGTTTTCTAATTCACCCAAATTGCGGCAAATTAGTTGAAGGATTTGTGAACAGGGTTGATGCGCTGCAACATTCATTTCCAACAAAGTTACGGAACGGAGAAAAAATAAGTACTATTTCACTGCCGAGTTTCCGCAGTCTTTATTAGGGTTATTTTTGAATATACGAATAACTACCGGCTATGAAACAGTCTGCTTTGGCTTTTTTAATGGATTTGAAAGCCAATAACTCCCGCGAGTGGTTTGCTGAAAACAAACAACGCTATGAACAAATCGCCGCTGATTTTCTGGCTCTTGCCGATGACATTCTCCGACGGCTTTCGCAAGTTGACCCGGCTTTTGCTACGCAAAAAGCCAAAGACTGCGTGTTTCGCATTTACCGCGATACGCGCTTTTCTAAAGACAAAACCCCCTACAAAACGCATTTGGGTGCATACTTTTGCACGGGCGGCAAACAGTCGCCACTGGCGGGCTATTACCTGCACATTCAACCCGGGGAAAGTTTTTTGGCAGGCGGTTGTTGGATGCCTCCCGCACCTTTATTGCAAGCCATCAGGCAGGAAATTGACTACAACGCCGCCGAGTTTCGCAATATTGTGGAATCGCCTGCCTTCGCTGCCCGATTCGGCAAACTTTCCGGCGAAAGCCTGAAAACAGCCCCCAAAGGCTATTCGGCTGACCATCCGGAAATTGAGTACTTGCGCAAAAAGAGCTTCGTTGCAGTTCAGCAAGTAAGCGACCAACAGGTGCTCGCCGATGATTTCATAGAGCAAATTATGGAAGCATTTGCTGCCATGAAACCTTTGGTAGATTTTTTGAACCGCGCCATTACAGATGTCGCCTTTCCTGCCTGACTCAAAACCGATACCCCACCAACAACTGCCAACTCTGTTGGTAAATGCGGATGACAGGCTGGGTTTGGTCAAAGGTGAACACGTTGGCGTTGTCTAACAGCGGATTTCTGCCAATTTGATACCGCAGGCTCATGTGCCAATGTCGGCTTGCCCAACCGATGCCTGTTAGTGCGCCGAAGTCAAATTTTTGCAAGTACTTGTCGGTTTCGGTGGTGTTTTGCGGGTCGCCAAAGATGCGGCGGTCTTTTTTGTCGGCACTGTCGGTAATGAATCCGCCGGCTAATGCACTCACATAGGGTGCAGCGTACAAGGAAATTCCTTGCCATGTGAAAGCAGGTGCCACAGGCACTATCTGCACCGACCAAGTGCGCAAGCGAGCGTCGTACAAGTTTCCGTTGTCGTCTTCACGTCGGATGCGGCTGCCGCCTTGTTGCCAGTTGATTTCGTGCAACAGGCTGAAATACTTGCCTGCTTGCGTAACGGCTTGCAAACCGACGGTCAGCCCGCCAAGAAATGCCGCTTGTCCGTCGGCAGAGAGTTGCTGTAAATCGCTGCCGTAGTATCGGCTTTGCCCCCAGCCTGCTTGCACGCCAATGCGCACCCGTGCATTGCGTTCTATGCGCAGCGTATCGGGCGGTATAAAATCGGGCAGGGTGGTTTGTGCCCAAGCAGGCGCGCTAATCATCAGCCCTGTTATCAATAAGACAATTTTTTTCATGGTATTATTGCATGTTTGGTTGAGCCGGTAAAATGAAGGCGGATTTCAGAACGCCAAAATCGGAATTACGAATTTCAAAATCCTATCACAGGTCAATATCCCAGATGGCTGCGGCGCGTTCCAGTTCTACTAATGTAGCGGCTAACTGGAACAGTGCACTGTAATAGTTTTGTTGCACTTCATTGTAAGTGCGTTGTGCGTTTAGCACTTCCAACAGACTGGTTTCACCACGCTGATAGCTGTATATTTTGCCACTTAGCACTGCTTGTGCTTCGCCCAGCAGCCCTGTGTTAAACTGTCGCACTTGTTTTTTAGCGGCTTCATACTGAAAATACGCCTGCGTAACTTCGTTCTGAATTTGCAGTTCTGCCTGTTGGTAGAGCACATCTGCCTGTGCCTGAACAGCTTTGGCGGCTTTCAGTTCGCCCGCAAATTTGTTGGAAAAGCGCAACGGAATGGCAATGCCGCCTGTTACAGCTGTGAAAGAAGGCGTAGGCGCAATCACGTTGGTAACGTAAGACGTGTAGCCGATGCCCGCCGCCAGCCCAAGGTCAATGATGCGGTTGGCTTTGGCAAGCCGCAGCATTTTTTCACCCACATCTTTTTGTTGCAAGGCAGCCATCAGGTCGGCACGGTTGTTTTGTGCCGTGATAATCAATTCGTTGAGGTTGAAGTTGCGTTCAAAACGGCTAAAATCGCCTTCGGGCAGCAGCAGCGTATCGGCAGATACTGGTCGGGCAATGAGCAGATGCAGAGCAGCAAGGCTGCTTTTCCAATCGGCTTCTGCCTGAAACACATCGTTGAGCATTGCACCGGCTTCCAGCAGGCTTTGCCGCGCATCAATTTCGGTGATAGCCCCCAGTCGGTAGCGAACACTGTCGGAAAGGGCAATCTGCCGCATACTTTGATAAGAACTGAGCCGCACCTGATATTGGAAGCGGTTGTGCAGAGCACTTAAAAAACTCAGTGTAGCATCTGCCCGTAGGTTGCGGTAAAAATCTTGCACCAGATAGCGCGTCAGTTCGCGTTCGCTTTGCGCCAGTGCAATACGGGCTTTTCGTTTGCCGCCCAGTTCCAGCGTCCAGCCAATAGCGGTTTCAAAACCGTAACCCATTTGCATACGCCGCTGCCCATTGTCAAACCAACCAAAGCCCAACTCGGGGTCGGGAAAAATTTTGGCGATTTCTATGCTTGCTTCGGCAAGGCTGATATTGAATTTTTCGGCGGCAAACAATCGGTTTTCTTGTCCTACTTGTGCCAAAAAATCGGCATAGCGCAGCGGCAGGCGCACAAAAGCCGTATCGGTTTGGGCAGATACAAAGTGTGTGTAAACAAGCAAGCAGGCAATTGTAAGTATCAGTTGTTTCGGTTGCATGGCAAACAGTTTTGGGATTTCGGAGTTTAGATTTGGAATTTGGAATGCGGATTTGGGATTTCGGAGTTTAGATTTTCCACCCTCCACATTCCGAATTTGGAATTTGGAGTTCGGATTTCGGAATTTTTTCCACCCTCCACATTCCGAATTTGGAATTTGGAGTTCGGATTTCGGAATTTTTTCCGCATTCCACATTCCGAATTTGGAATTTGGAGTTCGGAATTTGGAGTTTTTTCGCATTCCACCCTCCGCATTCCGAATTTGGATTTTCCGCCTTCCGCCCTCCACATTCCGAATTTGGAATTTGGAGTTCGGAATTTGGAGTTTTTTCGCATTCCACCCTCCGCATTCCACCCTCCGCCTTCTGAATTTGGATTTTGGATTTGGGAATTCGGATTTTCCATCTTCCACCCTCCACCTTCCAGAAAATCATTCAGATATCTCTTGGAAATCATTTGCTCCCCAGCGTTTTTCCATCATGTAATACAGCGCCGGCAATACGTAGAGCGTTAGCACGGTAGAGAACATCAGCCCGTACACAATTACCGTTGCCAACGGACGTTGCACGTCGCTGCCAATGCCGGTAGAGAGTGAAGCAGGCAACAAACCCAACACTGCCACGGTGGCAGTCATCAGCACGGGGCGGAAGCGGCTTTCTGCACCTTCCAGCACTGCACTGAGCAAGTCTCTTCCGCGCTTGCGCAGGTCGTTGATATGCGAAATCATAATCACACCATTTTGAATGGCTACGCCGAAAAGAGCAATAAAACCAACAGCAGAGGACACGTTGAGCGTCATGCCGCGCACATTGAGTGCCAGCATACCGCCAAAAAGCGCCAGCGGCACAATGCTCATCAGCAAGCCCGCCTGACGGAATCGCCCGAAAGCCCCGTAGAGCAGGACAAACATAATTGCCAGCGCTAAGGGAACAATCACCGCCAGTCTTGCATAGGCGCGGTTTTGGTTTTCAAACTGTCCGCCCCACCTAATTTGAAACTTTTCGTGGTCGTATTTCACCTCTTTTTCAATTTTATCTTGCGCTTCTTTGAGCATAGAAGCCAAGTCGCGGTTACGGATGTTGAGTTTAACGGTCAGGTGTCGCTTGTTCATTTCGCGGGTGATGGTGCTTTCGCCCGTGCTAAGGCGCACATCTGCCACTTGCGACAGCGGAATTTTTGCCCCCGTTCCCGAGGTAAGCATCAGGTTGGCGATTTTTTCGGGCGAATTGCGACTTTCTTCGCTGTATCGGCAAATAATATCATACACTTTGTTGCCGATGAACAGTTGAGAAATCGCCTTTCCGCCGATGGCTACTTCTATGAGTTCGGCTACGTCGGAAACGTTCAAGCCGTATTGTGCCACTTTGTCGCGGTCGGTATGGATTTGCAGTTGGGGGAGCGGCGGCTCTTGGTCAATTGCCAAGTCCACCGCACCGGGGACGGTTCGCAGCACGCGCAGCACCTCTTCGGCAATGCGGCGGGTTTCTTTGAAATCTTCCCCATAGATTTTTACCACCAATTCGCTGTGTGCGCCCGATATTTTGTCCATCACACCGTCAATCATCGGTTGAGAAAAGCCGACGGTATAGCCGGGCAGCGTGGCATATTCGGCTGCCAATTCTTCAATCAAATCGGCTTTGGTTTTGCCGCGTTTCCATTCTTTGTAGGGTTTTAAGCCAATAGAGACCTCAAAATGCGAAGGTGTCCATGGGTCGGTGCCATCGTCGTTTCGTCCGGCTTGTACCATCACGTAAGTAACCTCTTGATATTTCATGGTTCGGGCGCGCAGCGTATCGCTCAACTCCCGCGATTTGGCTAATGAGAGCCCCGGTGGCAATTGTACCTGTAACCAAATAGAGCCTTCGTCTAAGGGTGGTAAAAAGTCCTTGCCCACCCAAATAGTCAGCCCAACGGCAGCAGCAAAGGTCAGCCCCAGCGGCATCAATACCCGACTCGGGCGTCGCATAATTTGCTGTATGCCGCTGTGATACAGGGCGGTCAGTTTTTCCAACCAGCGATTGTGATATGGTTTCTGTGGACGGCGATAGATAGCATATGCCAGCCCGGGAATGAGCAGCAACGCCACCATCAGCGCACCAAACAGGGCATAGCCTACCGTAAAAGCCATTGGCGTAAACAGCTTTTTCTCCACGCGCTCAAAAGCAAAAAGTGGTAAGTAGGCAGTAATAATGATGACAGTGGCAAAAAACACTGGGCGCGCCACATCGTAGGCAAGTTGTGCAATGGTTTTTTCTTGTAATTCCTCTTCGGGATGCTCTTCGCGGCGTTTCAGGATGCTTTCCATCATCACAATGGCACCGTCCACAATAATACCGAAGTCAATAGCGCCCAGTGAAAGCAGGTTTGCAGGAATATCGGTCAGGTGCATGAGGATAAAAGCAATCAGCAGCGACAAAGGAATGGTAATGGCAACTAACAATGCGCCGCGCCAACTGCCCAGAAACACAATCAGCACTATTATTACCAATGCAATGCCTTCGGTGAGGGTATGCGAAACCGTAGAAAGGGTAGTATTGACAAGTTCGGTGCGGTCTAAAAAGGCATGGATGCGCACGCCTTCGGGCAGGATGTTTTCGTTTAGGTCGCGGACTGCCTCGTGGATGCCTTCCAGCACCACAGACGGATTTTCGTGGCGCAACAGCAACACAATGCCTTCTATGCTTTCCGAATACTCCCGCGTGCGGTCGCTGTACCCAAGGATGCCCTTGCGCTCAATGTTGCCGTAGCGCAGCCTGCCAATGTCGTTAAGGAAAATAGGAACACCTTTGTCGGTTTTAACGACAATTTTACCCAAGTCTTCCAAATTTTTAATCAGACCAATACCGCGAATGACATAGCCCAAATCGCCGCGGGGCAGCACGCTTCCGCCCGCATTGGCATTGTTTTTCTCAATTTTTTCAATCACTTCGCTGAGCGAAAGGTTGTATTGTTCCAACTTGCGCGGGTCTAATTCCACTTGAAACTGGGTGGTGATGCCGCCGAAGTTGGTAACATCTGCTACGCCCGGCACTTGTTTGATGCGGGGAATAATGGTGAACAACTGCAAATCGGTTAGTTCGCGCAGGTCGTGGTTGTTGCTTTCTATGATGTAGCGGTAAATTTCACCGATGGGCGATGTGAGCGGGTCTAAGCCCGGCATTGCGCCATAGGGCAGTTCCACTTCGTTGAGGCGTTCCTGCACGCGCATACGCGCCCAGTAGTCATCTACACCGTCTTGGAATACCAGTGTAATCATGGACAGCCCGAAAGTGCTTTTGCTGCGCATCACGTGCAGCCCGGGCATCCCGTTGAGCGCCCGCTCAATGGGGATGGTGATTTGTTGTTCCACTTCTTCTGCTGCCAGTCCGGGCACTTGGGTTACTACCTGTGAGGTTACGTCTGCAATATCGGGGTATGCCTCAATAGATAGCCGCGTCCACGAATAGTAACCAAAACACCCCAGCAGGATAAACAGCGCCAGCATCAGCCAGCGTTTGACAATAGCAATATTGATAATGGTCTTCATAGGCGATTGATAATTGGGAATTTGGAGTTCGGAGGGCGGATTTGGAGTTCGGATTTTGGAGTTTGGATTTTGGAATGCGGAATTTGGAATTTTTCGCCCTCCGCATTCCACATTCCGAATTTGGAGTTCGGATTTGGGAATTTTTTCACCCTCCGCATTCCACATTCCGCCCTCCGCCTTCCCTTGTTGATTATTTTTTCCTGTATTTCTGTTTGGTTGTTTTACCGATGGAAGTAAAAATCGCTGTTAGTTCATAGGCTTCTTTTTGCAAATCTTGCAAGCGATGCAGCGGTATCAATCCGGAGTCGCCAATGATTTCAAGCCAGAAGAGCGTTTCATCTGCTTCTTCTTCTACTACGCCTATTTTGCAGATAAAATCAGCTACACTTTTAGCACGGCAAGCGGCTCTGTAATTAGCCGCTACCGATGTTCCACAGCGAACTAACTGATTGCCAATAGCGTTTCCCGCAAGACTCACCGGTAAAGCCTCTGCAAGTTGCACAATGCGCAAAGCAAACTGTTTTGTCCGCTGTTTTAAGTCTTCCTTTGACGGCATGAGGATATAGTGTTTAGAATTGGACGTTCAGATTTGGGAGGGCGGATTTGGAGTTCGGAGGGCGGATTTGGAGTTTGGATTTTGGATTGCGAAGTTCGGATTTTGGAGTTTTTCCGCATTCCGAATTTGGAGTTTGGAGTTTGGAGTTCGGATTTGAGAGTTTTTTTTTGCATTCCACCCTCCACCCTCCGCATTCCACCTTCCACCTTCCACCTTCCACATTCTCACATTCTCACATTCCGCCCTCTGCTCACTTGGCTTCCAGCAGGTAAATGCCGCCTTCGCTGACCACTTTTTCGCCTGCCTGTATGCCGCTGCGAATCACAATGCGTCCGTCGGGTGCTCCTTCGGTGGTTACTTGCCGACGCTGAAATTTGCGTTCGCCTACTTGCACAAAAACAAACTGCGTATCGTTCATTTGCAACACAGCTTTTGCCGGAACAATCGTTACCTGTTCGGGAACGTCCAGAAAACGGGTTGTTACATACATGCCCGGTTTGAGTTCGTGGTTCGGATTTTCGCACTCTATCAATACCTGCACGCTGCGGGTTTCTTCGTCTATCAGTTCGTTGATGTGATAAACTTTGCCCTTGAATCGGCGGTTCGGATAGGCGGCCACGCGCACTTCGGCACTGTCTAAATGCTTGATGAAGCGAAGGTCTTTTTCTTTGACCATTCCCACTACCCAAACTTTGCTCAGGTCTATTACCTTGGCGTGCGGCGGGTCGTCTTCGCGGATATAATGCCCCAAAACAACCTCATTTTCAACTACTTCGCCCGCAATAGGCGAGGAGACAATCAGAGGTTGACCCAGCGAGAGCTTTTCCACATCTACGCCAAATACTTTCAAATTGGCAATGGCATTTTGGTATTCTTTCTCCTGTACCTGATAGTTGGCTTCGGCTTCTTCCAAGTCGCGCTGTGCGCCTACGCCGTTGGCTTTGAGGTCTCGTTGGCGTTTGAGGGCAAGTTGCGCCACTTCAAACTCGGACTTTGCCTGAAAAAATGCTTTCTGCGCATCTATAAATGCGGGCGAAACCATTTCAAAGAGGGGTGTTCCGGGTTGGGTTTTCATGCCCAGCCGCAGATGCACCTTGCTGACCCTGCCGGCAAACGGCGGTGCAATTTCGGCGTACAGGTTCGGGATTGCGCGCACTGTTCCGGCAGTTATGAGTTCGGGGCGGTAGTTTTCGGCAGTTGCCGTAATGATTTTGAGCTTAGAAAGCAACACATCGCCTTCCCGAACAGTAACGGTATCACCCGATACGGTGTAGGGGGCTTCTGCCTCTGTCGGTTCTTCTTTGCGGCAAGCTGCCAACAGGCAGCACAGCAACAGCCCGACGATTGGCTGCAAGAGGTATTTCATAGGTTTTTCGGTTGGTTTTCAGGTTTTTATTTGTGTTTTTTAGCTGCTGTTAGCGGTCGTAAGCGGATTTTCCATTTTAAACGGCTCATTTACAGTGCAAAAAACAGCGAAGCCGTTCCGAAATAAATCAGCAAGCCGGTGATGTCCACTACGGTAGTGATAGCAGGACTTGCCGCTACTGCCGGGTCGCCGCCAAAGCGTTTAACCAAAATAGGCAGCCCCGCCCCGATAACAGTTGCCGTGATGACTTGTAAGGACAAAGCCAAAGAAATGGCAAAGGCTATCTCACTCAGGCGGTAAGCGGCAGGGATTTCGGTTTCCCAACTCAGGAACAGCACTTTGGCAAATGCCAGAGCCCCCAAGCAGAGCGACAGCAGAACAGATACTTTGGTTTCTTTCCACAAAATTTTCAGCCAGTCTTTCACATTCACCTGCCCCAGTGCCAGTGCCCGCACCACTACGGTTGCCGCCTGACTGCCTGCATTACCGCCTGTATCGGCTACCATTGGCATGTAGAGGGCAAGAATGAGCAGTTTTTCCAAGGCATTTTCGTAGTGGTGGATAATCATGCCCGAAACAATTCCGACAGCAGCCAGAGAGACAATCCAAACTACCCGTTTGCGGAAATGCTCCCATGTGCGGGTTTTCAGGTAGTCAAACTCCTCGTTGGTTTGGATGATACCCATGAAGCGTTCCATATCTTCGGTGTGTTCAGCGCGAATAATGTCCAGCGCTTCATCGTGCGTAACAATGCCCACCAACTGGTTCTGACGATTCAGTACGGGCAGCGCCACCAAGTCGTAGCGTTCAATTTTTTTGGCTACTTCTTCGCGGTCTTCATCCACGTAAGCAAAAGCAAACTTGCGGTGCATGGCAAGGCTGACCATTGTTTCGGGTTCGTTCATAATCAGGTCTTTGAGGGTAATAAACCCTTGCATTTCCTGATTGTCGTTTACCACGTACACGTAATAAATAGTGCGTTTGGAAGGCGCATCTAAGCGTATTTTGGCAATGGCTTCGGCGCAGCTCATGGTTTCCTGCACGGTGGCAAAGTCGGTACTCATGATGCCGCCTGCTGTTTCAGGTGGGTAATTGCTCAGTTGAATTACGTCTTCGCGCACCTTTTTGGAAAGAAAAGGCAACAGTTCTGCTTGCTCTTGCTGCGTGAGATGCTGAAAAAGGTCGGCGCGATTGTCGGAGGGCATTTGCTCAAAAATGAGGGCAAAGCGCCTGCGACTGACCGACTGAAACAGTTCCAACTGTTTGGTCATGGCAAATTCTGCCACAATAAGCCCCTGTTGTGCGGTTGTAAAATCGTCTAACAACGGTAAAAGCTCGTCGGCTTCCATGCCTGCCAACAGTTCGGCAATTTCTACGACAGGCATTTTTTTGAGCTGCTCGGTTGGGGGCAATACGTGCCGTTTTTTTTCTGTTGCCTGCATGTCAGTAGTCGTTTTGTTGTCCTGTAATTTCCCAGCGCACTTCGGTTACGCCGTATTCCAGCGTGAACTTTCCTGCCAATTGCTCAATGAAACTATCGTGTTTGCCAGTTGCCTGTACCTCTGCTTCTACATAGGTATAAGCGGGACTGCCGTTGTCGCTGCTTTTCAATGCCCGCAATTGCAGATGCTCATCGTTTTTCAGATAGTTGAGAAGCAACACGCGCAAGTGATTTTCCACCTGCTCTTTGCAGCGTATTTTCAACACGTAGGTATAAGTACCTTCGTTGGCAGTAGGCTGCACGGGAATGCGGTTCAGCCGATTGCCGAACGGACGCAGGATGAGATGCACACCCACCACGGTAAGGGCGGTAATGACCGATTCGGCAACAAAGCCCACACCTGCCAGCGAACCCACTGCCGCCGAACACCAGATAGTGGCGGCAGTGTTCAAGCCTTGAACACTCATGCCGTCTTTCATAATAACACCGGCTCCCAAAAAGCCAATGCCCGTAACAATTTGTCCCGCTACGCGGCTGGGGTCGCCCGCATCGCCCGTGAGCAGCGCCGACAGCAGAATAAAAGCCGCCGAACCGACCGAAACCAAAGTGTTGGTGCGGAGCCCGGCGCTTTTTTGCCGCCACTGCCGCTCAATGCCAATCATTGCGCCCAGCCCGAAAGCAAGCATCAGCCGCAAGGTGAAATCCAGTGTTGTCATGGCTTTTTGCGGGTTTAAGGTTTATACCAAAAGTTGTTGGACAGTTCCCTGAGAACGCCGCAAAATTACCTGCCTTGGTGCAGGGTAGCCGTTAGAGAAGTTTTAGAAATTCATTAGAAAATTATTAGAAAGCGCGTGCCTTTGCCCGTTTCGGAGTAAACTTCCATATTGCCTTTGTGCAGGCGAACTATTTTTTGGGTGAGCGAAAGCCCGATGCCGTTGCCTTCGGCAAAGCGACTGTTGGCACCGCGATAGAACGGCTCAAAAATATGCGGCAAGTCGTCGGGAGCAATGCCGATGCCTTCATCAACAATGCTGATTTCCACCCCTGTCGGCGTAAAATGCAAGGTAGCGGTGCAATGATGTTCAGCTGAAAATTTACATCCGTTTTCCAGCAAGTTTATCAAGGCAACTTTGAGCAGGTATTCGTTGCCGTTCAGCATCACTTGTTCTTCGGTTTCGGGTTCGTTGGCAAAGCAAATGTCTATGCGGTAGTCGAGGTGCGTTTGCAATAATTGCTGGCGCGCATCAAACAAAACTTCGTCTATGCGCAGGGGACGAAAGGCAATTTTTGCCGGGTCGTATTCAGCGCGGGCAAGGTCTAACAGGCTGCCGGTGAGCCGTGCCATTTTTTGCGCATCGCCCAGCGTACGCCGGATGATGCTTTGGTATTCTGTTACGCTGTACTCGCGACTTTGCGCAAGCTCCAACTCGGCAATCATAGCAGCCAGTGGCGTGCGCAATTCGTGGGAGATATTGGAAACAAAATTTTTCTGAGCATCAAAAGAGTGTTCCAATCGCGACAGCATGTTGTTGAACGTGGCGGCAAGTTCGGAAAGCTCGTCGCGGTTGCGCCCCGTAGGCAGCCGTAAATCCAAATGAGTAGCAGAAATCAGTCGTGCCTTTTCGGTCATGGCAGCAATGGGTTGCAGCACACGGCGGGCAAAGTACAGCCCTGCCCCGTAGATGAGAGCCGTTGCCGCTGTGAAACCCAGCACAATATTGCGCAACAGACTTTCCAACTTATTGTAGCCATATTGGTCGTAAGCGGCGGCGGTAAGCAGGTATTGCCGCCCTTCAAACTCATGCCGCAACCCAATGACCTGCCAGCCATCCTGATAAAATTGCACCATGCCTTCGTCGCGAATTTGCGCCAGCATTTCGGGATGCTCTTTTACAAAGTCAATGTCCACTGCATCGTGATAGAGCAGGCGAAAGTTGCCGTCGTACACTGCCACTTCTACCTCGTTGATAATCTGCCGGTTGTTGCGATAGATGCGCTGCAAAGTAGCCGTGTCCACTTTGGCATCCAAAAACAGATTGGCTTTGGTAACAGCTTCTTTTTGCAGCAGGCTATAAAATTCTTTCTCGCGGTCGTTGCGTGCCGAAAAATAAATAGCAGCAGCAAAAACCAGTAAGATGGCGGCGGCAAGCAATGTAAACAACAGTGCAAGGCGCAGGCGGATTTTCATGGTTTATCGGGTTTGGTCAGCACGAAGCCCATGCCCGGGCGGGTATGGATGAGTTTAGGCTCAAAGTATTTGTCCACTTTTTTGCGCAAGTAGTTGATGTACACATCAATAAAATTAGTTCCTGTGTCAAAATGCGTATCCCACACTTTTTCGGCGATTTCGGTGCGGGAAAGCACGCGTTCGGCATTTTGCAGCATATAAGCCAGCAGTTTGAACTCTTTGGGGGTCAAGTTAATCAGTACGCCGCTGCGCTCGGCAGTTTTGGTGAGCAGGTTGAGTTTAAGGTCGGCATACTGCAACGTATCGCTTTGCGGTTGCAACATTGCGGTCTGCACACGTTTGAGCAGCGCACGAATGCGTGCCAGCAGTTCGCGCATTTCAAAAGGTTTGACCAAATAATCATCCGCGCCCGCATCAAATCCTTCCACCTTGTCATCGGTAGTTCCCAGTGCGGTGAGCATAATAATTGGCAGGTTAGGCTTGCTTTGGCGCAGCGCCTTGCAAAGTTCCAGACCGTCCATTTTAGGCAGCGCTACATCGGTAATCACCAAGTCGTAGGGGTTTTGCAGGGCTAATTTTTTGCCTGTCAGCCCGTCGTAGGCGGCATCGGCGGTAAAACCGTTTTCCAGTAGCCCGCGCCGAATCAGTTCCGATACGCGCTCATCGTCTTCAATGACTAAAATTTTCATGAGCTACTCACAAGTTGAAATCAGTCGTGCGAACGAACTGATTGCCATGTCGCTCCATTTTAGGTAGATGTAGCATAAAATACCATCTTGCCCAAATGTTCAACATCAACAAATAAGCAAATATAAGCCTTGCAGATGCGAATTTTGGGGTAATACATCCAGTTAACTTGCACAAATTTGCTTCGCCGAGTATGGTTGCAAAAGTTAACTGTTATGGCTATTTGGGAAGATAGCAACAACAGTGGCGTGGAATGGCAGCGCAAGCGTTGAATATCTCCAATGTTAAACTTGCATCAGCGTCTTAAACTATTTGATTACGCCCTTGTTACGCCACTCAGCAATTTGCGCTTCTGAATAACCCAGTGATTGCAACAGCTCTGTTGTGTGCTCGCCGATATCAGGCGGGTTCTGACGCAATTCAAATTGCGCATCGCCGTATTCAAGCGGAATGTTGGGCAATTTGGCAACAGTGCCATCAGGTAAGGTGGTTTGCAGTAGGCTATTGCCATGATTGAGCTGCGGGTCGTCAAACAAATCTTCGGGGCGCGCAATGGGTGCAAAGGGAATTTCAGCAGCCTCGCAACGGCTGATAATTTCGGCTTTGGTCAAAGATGCCATGAGTTGTTCAATAGCAGGCAGTAGCCACTCGCGTTGGTCTATACGCCCGTTGTTGGTTTGCAAGCGCGGGTCGGTAGCCCATTCGGGTTTGTTGAAAGCGCGGCAAAATTTCTCCCAATGCTTGTCGCTAATGATGCCAATGAACACCTGTTCGCCCTCATTGGTTTGGAAAGTACGATACACCGACCAAGCACTGACGCGGGCAGGCATGGGCGGCACGGGTACTTTGGTAATAGCCCCGTAAGCCATGTGTTGCCCCATTAAAAAAGCAGTGGTTTCAAACAAAGCAGCCTTTACAAATTTGCCTTTCCCTGTGCGCTCGCGTTCATAAAGGGCAGCCAGAATGCCAATCAAGCCAAACATACCGCCTGTAATGTCAATAATAGAGGTGCCAGCACGCAGCGGCATTCCGGGCGGTCCGGTCATGTAAGCAAGCCCCCCCATCATTTGCACTACTTCATCCATGGCATGGCGCTTTTCGTACGGACCACTTAAAAAGCCTTTTAGCGAACAGTAAATGAGCCGTTCGTTTTGTTGATGCAGCACTTGGTAGCCATAGCCCAGTCTTTCCATAGTGCCAGGACCGAAATTCTCTACTACAATATCTGCCTCTTTTGCCAACCGATAAACAATTTCTTTTCCTTCTGCCGATTTCAGGTCTATGGCAAGGCTTTTTTTATTGCGGCTGTAATAGGGAAAATAACCAGTGCCAAATCCTTTTAAGCGACGGGTAGCATCGCCTTCGGGGGGCTCAATATGAATTACTTCTGCACCCATATCTGCCAGCAGCAGCCCGCAGGCAGGTCCCATTACGGCATGAGTAAACTCCAAAACTTTCAGTCCTTGCAGTGGTAGCATTTTCAAAGGTATGAATGGTTTGTAAATATCTTCTTATTGGTGCATATTTTAGGTTTTTCAGGGGCAAAAATGATGAATAAAAACCTAAGTATACTTAGTCAGGCTAGCAGAATGAACAGGTTTTCAGCAGCAAAACAACTCTGCTACACACCAGCGCCTGCTCTTACTTGTAACAGAGTTGCTTGTAAGGACACGAACAACAGCAAGTTTGCCTTCGTGAATTTTACAAACAAGCTAACCACTACTTAAACCAATGGTTGCGTTTGCTTTTGTCTTTTGAATTTGCCCAGCTTGGTCTACTAATCTAACGTGCTCATTTGCTCTGCCAAGACCATTTTTTGGCAAATAAATTTGGGTGCGCATACACCAAACCGACGTGCCGTACTTGCTACGATGAGAAATCGGGTAAACGCACCGCACCTGTAGCCAACCCCAGCGAACGATGCGCTTTGTCAATATTTTCTACGGTATCGGATAATATGATGAGTTTGTCACCAGCTTGCAGCTGCGTAGAGCCCTTAGGAATGATGAACTGTCCATTTCTTTTAATCATAGCAATAATGGCTGCACGAGGAAATTCTAAGTCCACAATTTTTTTACCCACAGCAAAGTCATCAGCAGCAAGCACTACCTCGTCAATGATAGTTTTAGCAGTTTCGGAGAGAAATAAGTTAAGCGGGCTACGGGCTTTTACTTTCTCAGGCAACACTACACCCAGCCATGCAGCTACCAAAGAAAGGGACGAACC
This sequence comes from Bernardetiaceae bacterium, assembly GCA_025056255.1. Classification (GTDB taxonomy): domain Bacteria; phylum Bacteroidota; class Bacteroidia; order Cytophagales; family Thermoflexibacteraceae; genus Rhodoflexus. Next base: position 55,219 of record JANWVT010000007.1, read on the forward strand.
TTGAATAAGCACCGAGGTGAGGGTGATAAAAAACACAAGATTAAAAATCATATTGGCTTTATCTATGCCTGCTAGTAGTGGATAGGTAGCAAACACGATGGGTACAGCCCCGCGCAAACCCACCCAAGAAATGTATATCCTTTTGCGCAAGTTAAGTCGAAAAAATATCAGCGCTGCCATAACGCCTATAGGTCGGGCTACAAACATAAGAAAAAGCGCAATCAGCAACCCCGTACCCATGATAGGCACAATTTGAGAAGGATAGACCAACAGCCCCAGTGTTAAAAACAATACAATTTGCATCAGCCAAGCCAGTCCATCAAAAGTTTTGATGATGGTATTTTTGTGAATAAAATCTTGATTGCCTAAGTAAACTGCACAAAGATAGACTGCCAAAAAACCGTTGCCGCCTATTAGGTCGGTTGCTGAAAAAGTAAGAAACATTAGTGCCATCACAAGGGCAGGATACAATCCTTCGAAATCCAAGCGGATGCGATTAATGATAAACTTGCTAAAACGCCCCAGTAGTAAGCCACTGATGCCGCCGAAAATCATTTGTTGCAGCAGCATCACTATCACGGAAAACAGGTCGGTATTAGGGTTGGTGACCATTCCTAAGAATGCCAAGGTTAGCACATATGCCATTGGGTCGTTGCTACCACTTTCCATTTCTAATATTGGGCGCAAGTTGCCTTTGAGTGCCAAATTTTTGGAGCGCAGAATGGAAAAAACAGCTGCTGCATCGGTAGAAGACACAACTGCTCCTAGTAAAAGCCCTTCGTAGAGGGTAAAATCTGTTATTTGGGTGACAAATAAGCCCACCGAAACAGCAGTGAGCAACACGCCAATGGTTGAAAGCGAAACACCATGCCAAACAATAGGTCGGATAGCTTGCCAGTCGGTATCCATGCCGCCAGAGAACAGAATAAAGCAAAGCGAAACAATGCCGATAAATTGTGCCGTACGCGCATCATCAAAATAAATTCCGCCTATGGCTTCCGAACCTGCCAGCATCCCTATAATCAAGAATAACAGCAGTGTAGGAATGCCAAATTTGAAAGAGGTTTTGCCTACTAATATGCTGATGAGCAACAAAATAGCTCCAATAAACAAACTATTTTCTGTTGTAAAATTCATATGCTATTACGCTATCCGACAAATTTGAAAAACAAAAATTGCATGGCAAAAGCCAACGTCTGCCATGCAAATAAGACTATTGTATCAAAGCATTACTTGCTTAAAATTTTGCGGAATCGGTCAGGGTCTTTAAACAGAGCTAATGCTGTTTGAATGTCGGGGTCGTCATCGAAAGTAGCTTCCATACTGCCTTTTTCTAAGTAGTAGCGCGAAATAATCTCTTTCTCCAACAACTCAGCTATTTCTCTTTTAAACTTAACTAAGTCTTGCTCTTTATTGTGGGAGACTTTGCGGCGCAAGTCCTCTAATTGAGCTTTGATGTCATCGTAATATTTTTCAGCTTTGGCTGTTTGCGTAAGTTCGTCTATGGTTTTTTCCACTTGTGTAGTGTAGTCGTAGTCTTTGCCTGAAAGCCATTTCACAAAATCTGCATATACTGCATCGCTCAGCTTAAAGTTACGTGGTGCAGGTAAGTTTGGGTGTTTTTGCCGATAGTAGGAGGCATAGTCAAAAATAAACCCTTTGTTGAGCAGGCTTTTGGTGATGGGTGCATAGTTGGGTTTTTCCACTTCTACATCAGGCTTTACTCCCCCGCCGTCGAATACAATGCGCCCGCCAGCAGTTTTGAATGCTCGCCGCAGTGAGTCGGGGATTTTGCCTACGCTACCATCGGGGTTGCGGTGGCTGTAGTCAATTGCCTGAATACATCTGCCGCTGGGGATGTAGTATTTGGCAACAGTTACTTTCAACTTGGAGTTGTGCGATAGCGAACGAGTAGCTTGCACCAGTCCTTTGCCAAAGCTGTTTTGTCCTACAATAATGCCGCGGTCGTAGTCTTGAATCACACCCGAAACAATTTCGGCTGCCGAAGCACTGGTGCTACTGGTTAGCACAATTAGCGGAATTTCCGTGTCGTCGGGGTTATTGAGCGCTAAATAGGTTTTATTCCACTCTTTCACTTTTCCTTTGGTACTTACCACCTCTTTTCCTTTTGGAATGAAGATGTTAGAGACATTGATGGCTTCGCTCAATAGCCCACCGGGGTTGCCGCGCAGGTCGAGAATAATATTTTTTGCTCCTTGTTCTTTAAGTTTATTCAGAGCGTCGCGCACTTCTTTGCCTGCATTTTGCGTAAAGTCTGACAGTTGGATAAGCCCAACTTCTGGGGTTACTAGGCCGTAGTAGGGCACATTGGAAATAGTAATTTTCTCGCGCTTGATAACAAATTCCAGCGGTTTTTCTACGCCTACTCGGCGCACAGTGAGCTTAATGGTGGTGCCGGCTTGTCCTTTGAGCAACTGACTTACTTCTTCGCTGTCTTTATTTTCGATGTTGATATCGTCGATTCGGATGATTTCATCGCCAATAAGCAAGCCCGCTTTATGAGCAGGGAATCCTTCCATGGGCATCATAATTACTACCTTTTCTTTCTTGGTAACGGGGTCGGTTCGCGTACCTATGTTGGCACCAATGCCTCCGTACTGACCGGTAGTCATTACGCGATAGTCTTCTATTTGCTCTTCGGGAATGTAATTGGTATAGGGGTCTAAGTTGCTCAGCATCGACTCAATGCCGTGCTGAATCAGCTCTTGTGGATTAATTTCATCCACATAGAACATATTGATTTCTTTGAACAAACTGGCGAATATTTCAAGATTTTTAGCTATCTCGAAATATTTCTCATCAGGATCTTTGAAGGCAAAGGTCAGCGCAACGAAGGCACCAATAATCCATAAAGGAACTTTCTTACGAATACTCATAATCAAAAAGGAATTTGGTGGGCGATTTAAGAGCTTATTTTACATCACAGTAGCAAAATTTGTGCACACTGGTCTGTAAGCACAACGCAAAACTGCACAGATTAGTTTATCGACGGAAACTTTGTCCAACAAACTTCAAGCCCTCAATCAAGTAGGTGCGCCAGTATGTCCACGTATGGGCACCGTCGCGGATGCGGTATTCGTGGGGAATGTTCAGGTCGCGCATGGTAGTGTGGAGTGCATCGTTGCCTTTGTAGAGAAAATCGTCGTCGCCGCAGTCAATATACCATCGCACCGATTTGAGTTTGTCTGCGGGAACGGTTTTCATCAGGTCTAGTACACTGTATTTGCGCCAGTGTTCGGTAAGGCGGGCGGCGCCTTCGCCCGGTCCGTATATCCATGCAAAAACGCGGTCGTAGCGCTCTTTGGGGGCATCCATCATTTCTTGTTCAGTCATAACTGCCGCGCTAAAAGCCGCTACTGCTCCAAACAAGTCGGTATTTTTGGCAGCTACATGAAGCGAGCCATATCCTCCCATAGAAAGCCCAGCAATGGCGCGAAATTCTTTCTGAGGGCGTGTGCGATAGGTAGCATCAATAAAAGGAATGAGTTCTTGAATGAACATATCCTCGTAGCGATTTTTACCTTGGTAGTCGTTGGCATACCAATCGTTGCGTCCATCGGGCATGACAATAATCATTGGAGGGATTTCTCCGGCAGCAATGGCTTTGTCTGCGGTAAGGTGCGCTTCGCCAAACTGTACCCAGTCGGTATCGCTTCCAGTGTAGCCATGCAGTAGATACAGCACTGGGTAGCGCCTTTGTGATGTGTTGTAGTCTGGGGGGAGATAGAGTGTGTATTTTACCTCGCGTCCTAAAATTTTGCTGTTCATTTTCAGGCTTTCTAAAACCTGTCCGCTTTGGGCAACAGATAGGGGTGAAACAAGAAAAAGCCAAACAGCAGGGCTAACAGTTAGAAGTGTTTTTCTCATATAGCAGGATTTTTTCCTGCAAAATATACAAGAATAGTTAATTTTTTTCGCGGTCTTTCATTGCCAAATAACGGCTGCGACACACTACTGCTTCGCCAAATACTGAAAGTCCCGCATTGAAGACTGCCAAACTCAGCGTTCCGTAGGTAAACCAGTCCCAAAAATCGGCTTGGGCGTATTTGCGCATGGTTGCCTCGCCAAAAAGGCTTAGTCCTAACCCAATAAGTACTAGCCCCAGCGGTGCCATCATCAGCCATTTGCGATACAAGCGGCGAGCAAGCGAATTCATGTTCAATTAAGCAGGAAAAATTTCGTAGCTGTAGTCTTCCATAATAGGGTTAGCAAGCAACTTGCGACAAGTCATCTCTACTTCTTGGCGAGCAGCAGCTTCATCGGCTACTTCTAGCTCCATACGGATGTGCTTGCCGATGCGCACATCGGATACGTTTTGAATGCCCAAATTTTTCAAACCTAACAAAACAGCCTTCCCTTGCGGGTCTAAGATTTCTTTTTGCGGCATAACTTGAATTTCGGCGATGAACTTCATGAGGCAATTTTTTTGATAACGGAAAGACCGATATAAATTAGCACAATCAGTGGTATAGCTGCAAATTTAAAAGCAAAAAGTAAAACCATGCCTGATGCTATCAAGATGTATTGAAATTTATACGTTTGCCAGCTCCATCCTTTAAATTTGAGCGCCAGCAAGGGCAGCTCTGCTACCAGTAGCCACGACATCAGGATGGCTACTGCTGCTAAGGCAGGAAATCCGAGCAACCAAGGTAAGTATTCGCCGGCAAAAGGCAGCCCGCTAATTAGCAAAGCATTAGCAGGAGTAGGCACGCCGATAAATGAGTCGGTTTGGCGCGGGTCTGTGTTGAACTTGGCAAGTCGCAAAGCAGAAAAAATAGGCACCAGCATTGCCAAATAGCTCCACCTGCCTGCTTGCGCTTGTGTCATCAGCTGAAAAAGAATAAAACCGGGCAATGCACCGAAACTGATTACATCTGCCAGTGAGTCTAATTCTTTGCCCAAGGCACCTTGTACACGCAGCCAACGCGCTGCCAATCCGTCGGCAAAATCAAAAAAAGCAGCAAGATAAATCAGATAAGCAGCCCACTGTACACTGCCTTGAAAAGTCTGAATCACTCCCAAACACCCACAGCACAAGTTTGCGCAGGTAAGCCCATTAGGAATATTGGTTCTGATGCGTGCAATCATTATTTCGGCATATTATTTTCGGGAGTGAAAAATACACTAAATCAGCTTTATTCAACCAATTTATCCCTATATGAAACTACGGCACCTTGTCTTTTTGTTAGTATTTGCGCTGCCTGCATGGTCGCAAGAGCGGGTAGCAGGCTGCTTGTTCGACCCTGCTCGGTCCGATTCTGTTCCTTTTGCCACCCCACTCATGCGCGGCGATTACGAAACCCCATCTGCTGCTTCGCTCAAACCATTTTGTCCTACCCCAAAAGACCAAGGCAATACAGGTACTTGCACGGCTTGGGCAGCTGCTTATGCAGCACGCACTATTCTAATGGCACAGCAAAGGAATCTGACACTGCCCTATTTTGTTGATAAAATAGCTTTTTCGCCCTCTTTTATTTACAACCAAATTAGGGGCAACCAAGGATGTCAACATGGTACTTACTTGGTAGATGCGCTTTTCACGCTTAAGTCGGTTGGTGCTATTTTTTACAGCGAGTTTGGATTTGACTGCAGCAAGCAAGTTGGTTTTGAATACAGGCTGCGCGCCCGCAAGCATGCCATACAAGACTACCGCCGGCTTTTCAGCGCCCGAGAAGCGGCAGACCGTTCGGCAATTGTGCGCTATATCAAAAAAGCATTGGCAGAAGGCAAGCCCGTAGTTACTGCCATCCGATACTTGCCCTCGTTAGACAAAGCCAAAGGAGTGTGGTCGCCTCTGCCACAAGAAAGCAGTCATTACTACCATGCAGTCACTGTAGTTGGCTATGATGACAAGCAATACGGCGGCGCGTTTGAACTAATGAATAGTTGGGGCACAGAGTGGGGCAATAGCGGTTTTATTTGGGTGAAATACGAAGACTTTCAATCACTTTGCATGGAAGCCTACGAAATGATAGACTTCCCTGCCAAAGAAGTGCCCAGTGAAAAGGAATCTTTTCGTGCCTCTGTGGTGTTAAAGCAACATAATGGCAACATAATGAAGCTCAGTGGATACAAGGGACAATACCAAACAGTAGCCACTTACTCAGCTGGCACACGGTTTCAAATGCAGCTATTTAGCCAAGAGGCAATGTATGTATATGCCTTTGGCATAGATAGCCAAGACCAATTCAGCCAGCTTTTTCCCACACGAGTCAATCAAAGTCCGCTGATTAGTTATGCGCGTGCCCATTTTATATTGCCTGCCGAAGATTTATTCATAGAAATGGACAATGCCTCTGGCAGCGAATACCTATGCTTGTTGTTTAGCCGCACAGCTGTCGATTTATGGAAATTGATGCAACGCATGCAACAGTTGCGAGGCGCTCCTTTTCAACGATTTAAACAAGCATTGCAAGAGCACAACCTGCTTAGCAACTCGGACTTGATTAAGTACCAAACTGCTGCTGCAGATTTTGCTGCAACTACAAAAATTCAAGCAGTGCCAATCATCATCGAAATTAGGCGTCCTTAGCTGCGGTTTGTTGGTGCAGCCATGCGTTTAGCAACCCTTGGTGTCCACAAGCAAAAGTTTGGTGTGTACAAAGGTCGCCCAGTAGGCGCGTTAGCTTTTGCATATATTGCGGGCGAATAACGCGGTCATATTCCCCAGTAATAATATGCACTTGTGGGCGATATTGACGCACCAATCCGGCAATTTTGCTCAGATGAGGCTCTAAGTATCTGTACAACATCCACGTGTTGTACACGCGCCTGCGAAGTGCTGGGGTGCGCATTTGTTGCTGAGCAATTTTAGCAAGTGTTGGATGGAGCAGTTGGTGCTTCTCTAACACTTGTACGCCATAGTGAAACAAGTTCTTGTCCTCTGCGGTCACATACCTAAACAAACCCTGTAGGAAACAGTTACGCGTAGCAACCCGATACCAAGCATTAGACTTGATGCCATCGGGAGCTAATAGCCACAAACGATTGATTTGAGCAGCAAACAGTTCATAGGTAACCAATGCAATGCGCCCGCCCATAGAAAAGCCCATCAAATCAAACTCAGAAATGTGGTGAGTGGCTAAAAAATTATTTAGTAGCTCTCGCCAAACATTTTTGGTCAGCCGCATTGTGGGGTCTGCCCAATGGCTTTTTCCATGGAAAAATAGGTCTATGGCATAAATAGTATACTGAGGCATCGCTTGTTGGAGAGGGGCAAAAAAGGTACCGTCCTGACCAAAACCGTGAAAAGCAATTAAAACCTGCCCTCCTGAACCAAACTGATGGCAATGCAAATAGGGTTTTGCCATAGCTTTTTTTAGCAGCAAAGATAGTGCTTGCTTCTGATACGTTGTTTTGATACACTTGCGCTTGTAGATTGCTGTTCCACTGTATATGCATAGGGTCAGTCAGGTCAAGTTATACTTTTACGTATTGTCTATTGCATACCTACAACTTGTTGCCGCTCAGCAACAGCTCTTTCCTTGTCCAAAGCATCAATCGTTTTCATATTAATTGATACCTGTGTAAGCAAAATAAGCAACATGCCTGTTTGTTTTGCTTGCATTTACTTAATTATTTACCTATTTTTGTTTGGCAAACTTAATTATTAATGATTTAAAAATCAGTTTTTATTTAAAAGCAATTGAGACGCTATGGAAGGAGCGGTTAGTCAGCGGTTGATGGCAATCATCAAGCATTTTGCAAATGGAAATGAAAAACGTTTTGCTGAATCTATTGGGGTAAAACCGGCTGTAATCAATAATTACACCAGAGGCAAGCAGCAAAGTAAGCCCGGCTTTGAAGTGCTTCAAAAAATGGCTGCTACCTATCCTTCTCTCAATATTGAATGGATTTTGAGTGGCAAAGGGCAAATGCTTAAACAAACAGATAGCGAGCATGCATTTGCTTTCAATGCTCATGATACAGTGGCTATTCCCGTCATCAATCGCAGAGCAGCTGCTAACTACTTAGTAGGCTACCAAACACAAGAATATTTTGAAGAACTCGAAGTGATGAATATGCCGCGCAGCCTACTGAGAGGCAAACAATGCTATGCTTTGCAGGTAGTAGGCGATAGCATGCAACCTACCCTATACGAAAACGATTATTTAATCTGCCACTTGATAGACCGCGCCGAGTGGGAGTATTTGAGTGAAGGACAAATATGTGTAATTGTTTCCGAATCTGGATTGCAAGTAAAACGCATCAAAAACAAGCAACACAACCAATACCTAACTCTTGTTTCAGATAATCCTAAACACCCCCCTTTTAAAATAGCACATGAAGCAATTATAGAGATATGGAAAGTCAACTGGCGGCTAACAAACCGCCTCACTCCCGACTCTGAGGATTTGCACAACCGCATCTTGCAGTTAGAGGCAAGATTGGAACGAGTAGAAAAACAACAGGCAAATCTTTAACTTTGCAACCGACTTTGTTTTTTCTGTCGGCATTCCCATTATGCAACATACGCCTGCGGCAGCCTATGCTGACCTGACATTTTTTATAGACTCTGTCCACTTAGCCCTTGAAAAGCGGATAGATTTGTTTTTTCCACGTCGCTACCATGCAGGCATGAGCTGCTGCTTAGTGATTGTTAACGACGGACAAGATGCCCAAGCTCTGCACTTGCGCGAAACCTTGCACAAACTAACTACCAAACATACCATTCAGCCCACTATTATCGCTGCCGTACACGCTACTGAGCGCTTACAAGAGTATGGGACTGCCCACATTCCTGATTATGCTAAGCGCGGCAGCAAAGCACACCTGTACACTGCTTTTATCACCAATGAACTCCTTCCTATGTTGGAACAGCGCTTTGTATTGCAGCCTGCTCCTACTCACCGAGCCATTTTTGGCTGTTCATTAGGAGGGCTCTCGGCATTCGATATTGCTTGGCATCACCCGCATTTGTTCAGCAAGATAGGGGTTTGTTCTGGTGCTTTTTGGTGGCGCAAACACTCTGCCAACGACTATTTTGCCAACTCCGACCGCATCATTCATGCGGTTGTGCGAAACAGTACCTACAAGCCGGGGTTAAAATTTTGGTTCGAGGCTGGCACTAATGATGAAAAAGAAGACCGCAACCAAAATGGTATTATCGATGCCATTGACGATACCTTAGATTTGATTGCAGAATTGCACTACAAAGGCTACAATACGCTAACCGATGTACGCTACTTGGAAATTCAAGGCGGACAGCACAACCAGCGAACATGGGCAAAAGCATTTCCCGATTTCCTAAAATGGGCTTTTGGCAACTAAAACAAGCTTCTTTCTGACAACTTGTCACAAACTTATTCACCCGCATTATTGTTGTAAGCATAATTAAAAACTTAAAATCACTTCGTTATGGCAAAGGCTATTGAATTAACAGACAGCAATTTTGAACAATACATCAACGGCGATCGCCCTGTATTGGTAGATTTTTGGGCAGAGTGGTGCGGACCTTGTAAAATGATTGCTCCTACAATAGAAGAAATGGCTGCCGAGTTTGAAGGAAAAGCTATTATTGCTAAGGTTAATGTAGATGAGCAATCGCGCATTCCCGCCATTTTTGATATTCGCAGCATCCCTACTCTGATGGTATTTAAAAACGGTCAGGTAGTAGCTAAAAAGATAGGAGCTGCCCCTAAGGCTGAGTTAGTAAAACTGTTAACTCCTCACATATAATCTACTGCTCCATCATAAACAGGCGCATTTCATAAAACACCTATCTAAGAGTAACTAAAATACCTAACTTGCTCCTATTGCCCCTAACAGGTTTTGCAAACTTGTTAGGGGCGCTATAGGTTTGTGCACACGCTATGTTTTGATGGCGTAGAAATAAAAAAATCCGTATCCAAAAACTGGTACGGATTTTATGTTCATGAAAAATCGCTAAGCCTAATCCGAGATAAGTTAAAGTAAGATTTAGAAACTGTATCCTACGCTAAGTTTGAAGAAAGAAGGTTGGCGATAGTTGCTTTTCTTCACCTGCTCATCGGAGCGTAGGTCGAAGCCGGAGGTAAAGCGAGTGAAGAATCCACCTTGTGGCGCTGCAAATTGAATGTAAGGACCTACCGATACATAGAAGTCGTAGGCGGCATCGCCATTGTGATTTTTGCCTCCTGTAAAACGCAAGTGCTCATAGTGCAATCCCAACGATAACAGAGAGGATATTTTGTAACCTCCATTCAGCCAATAGTGCAAATAGTTGTTGGTGTTGCGGTTGCCATGGTCTAAACCGGTGTAATAGCCAAGATAAAACTCGCCTTCCAAAGCAGTAGTATTCAGCTTGGCAGTGAGGTTGGGTACAAAACCTTCGCCCAGAACCGGTGTGCCCAATCCTGATGTTAGGCTACCATTTAACAAGCCAATTTGTGGGTTGATATACAGTGACTCTCCTACGGGAAATCCTACTCCTACACCGAACTCCGTCCAATTGCCCCAAGCAGCTCCCGTACCACCAGACCACAGAATGCCATAGAAAGTGAAATCTAACTTGTCACTCAATTGATAGGTGCCACCAAACGAAGGGTAGAAACCAAAGAAAATATCCGAATTGAGATTGACACTCATGGCGAGTTTTTTAGAAGCACCACTATTATCTTGCCCTAATGCACTCAGCTGGGGCAAAGAACTTAAAAGCAAGCCTATTAGCAGGCAAGCACAACGGGTTGATATGTTTTTCATAATTAAGATAAGTTTAGGTTTTGGGCAGTTTTATTAGTAGATTACAGTAAAATCTGATAAAAAGGCTTAGCTGAACGTGTAGCAATCTAGGCTATACATTAATTTCTTCTTCGTAAAATGCACCATTTGCTTTGGCTTGTGCTATTTTTTCAACCATTTGAACCAAATTATCTGCCTGTTCACTATGCTGAGAAAGGTCGAGACCTTTATTTTCTAGTTCAGGTTTTACACGCATGGGAATAATCAAGTCGGTGAGCTTGTAAAGCAACCATGCACCGCCAAAAGTAAATACCGAAACGATTACCAACGCTAACAGGTGATACAGAAACGTTTTTGTTTCTCCGTAGAAAAGCCCAACATCTTTGGCAAAAATGCCCGTTGCAATCATTCCTACAATACCACCTATTCCATGGCAAGGAAATACATCGAGGGTATCGTCTAATGATGTTTTGGTTTTAATGCGCACTGCCAAATTGCTGATGATAGCCGCAATGGTGCCAATAAATAAGCTTTGCCCTACGTTTACAAATCCTGCTGCGGGTGTAATAGCCACCAAACCTACTACTGCACCAATGCAAGCGCCCATAGCAGAGGGTTTGCGTCCAGTTGCGCCGTCAAAAAATATCCATGCTAACATAGCTGCTGCAGAAGCTGTGTTGGTATTTAGAAAAGCAGAGGATGCTAGTTCGTTAGCCGCCAACGCTGAACCAGCATTGAAACCAAACCAGCCAAACCACAATAAACCTGTTCCCAGCAGAATAAAAGGAATGTTGTAAGGGACATGTGAACCGTTTTCCTTGCGCTTCCCTAAAACTAAGGCACCCGCAAGGGCAGCAAATCCTGCTGAGATGTGCACCACTGTTCCACCAGCAAAATCCAGTACGCCCCATTTGCGCAAAAAACCTTCTGGATGCCATGTCCAATGTGCCAATGGAGCATATATGAACAAACTAAACAAACAAATGAACAATACAAAAGCTGAAAAGCGAATTCGTTCAGCAAAACCACCTGTAATAAGCGCCGGCGTGATGATGGCAAATTTTAACTGGAAAAGCGCAAACAACATGAGCGGAATGGTAGGAGCCAGATTGGCATCGGTTGCCAAACCTACTTTATCAAACATCAAGAAAGTCAGTGGGTTGCCTATAATCCCCCCTACAGACTCGCCAAAAGCCAAGCTAAAACCCACTACTACCCATAGTACGCTCACAATACCCATAATGACAAAACTTTGCAAAATGGTTGACACTACATTTTTGTAGCGCACCATGCCGCCATAAAAAAATGCCAAGCCGGGAGTCATCAATAGCACTAACCCTGCCGCAGCTAACATCCAAGCTGTATCACCTGAATTAATAGGCGCGTCAGGCTTTGCCTCAGGAATGCTCACAGGCACCAACCCCCAGAGGGAAAAAACAACGAGCAACAACAAAGGAATAATCCATTTTTTTGTCATATACAAGAATGTTTTTGTTTTAACAAAACTATTTAAAAAAATATGAAATCAAAAAATAAATAGGCTGTTTTTTACAAAAAAGGTATTGTTAAGAGCCAAAAATTTAACAAATCATCATTTTTTGATAAAAAGTAGGTCTTAAAAGAGGCTATATGCAGAAAATACAATAATTAAGATAGTTGCTATAAAATTGTACTAACCTTATACTGGCTAAACAGCGACTATTAGTAGCAGCTAATCACTTTGCTGTGTAACCTCAATACAATGATTTGAGACTCAAATCCCTTTATTTTGCTCTATGCAAACGCTATTGTGGGCAATTTTACCGTTGGCAGGGGCACTGATGGCTTGGCTGTTGCCGCTCAAATGGGGCAAAGCCGTTCCGGCAGTTGCCACGCTTGCCGCATTGGTCGGTTTTGGCTATACCTACGCCATACAGGATTTTTCCCATGCCCTCAGTTGGCAGTGGGCGGCTGCACTTACCTTCCGCTGGGCAGCAGACGCTACGGCTGTTACTACCCTGCTGATGGTAAACTTCGTATCGCTTACCGTGCAGGTCTATTCATGGAGCTACATGCAGCACGAGCAACGCCAACGCGACTATTTCGCACTATTGGGGCTATTTACCTTTGCCATGAACCTGCTAATTATCAGTGCCGATTTGCTTTCCCTGTTCTTTTGCTGGGAAATCGTCGGGTTTTGCAGTTGGGCACTGATTGGCTTTTGGCGCGAAAAAGCCCCTGCAGGCATCGCAGCCAACAAGGCTTTTCTCATCAACCGATTGGCAGATTTGGGCTTTCTGGCTGCCTTGGGCGGTATGTGGGCTGCTTATGGTTCATTTGACTTAGCGATACTGAGCCAACCTTCTGAAATGACCGTTTGGCATGGGCTGATTGGCGGCGGGCTATTGTTGGCAGCAATGGGCAAATCGGCACAGTTTCCGTTTTCGGTGTGGCTGCCCGATGCCATGCAAGGACCCACACCTGTTTCCGCACTGATGCACGCCGCTACGATGGTGGTGGCAGGTATTTTTCTACTGATTCGCGTTTTCCCGATTTTAGGTGTTGATATTCAAATGGCTGCGTTGTGGGTTGGCAGCTTTACCGCCTTGCTGGGGGCAGCGGCAGCCGCTACACAATACGACCTGAAACGCATTTTGGCTTATTCTACCATTTCGCAGTTGGGGCTGATGTTGGCAGCAGTCGGTGCGGGCAACCCCGATGCCGCATTGCTGCACCTGCTCACACATGGGTTCTACAAAGCTGCACTTTTTCTTTGTGCAGGAGTCATTATCCACACTGCACACACGCAAGACATCCGCCAAATGGGCGGCTTGGCGCAGCAGCGGCTGCTGTTCATCATCTTCACTTTGGCAGGGGCAGGGCTGGCAGGCGTACCGCTGACAGCAGGCTTTTTGTCCAAAGAAACAGTTTTACATGCAAATCTGACAGGTCTTCAAGACCTGTCAGATTTGGGGCAATATGCAGGTTTATCCCGCTTGATTTGCTTCCTCATGTTACTCATCGCTTCGCTGGGGACGGCATTTTACACCGCCCGCATGTGGTTCTTGGTTTTCTATTCCCGCAAGCGAAATTTAGTTGATTATCAAGCCGCTACAACCTCAACAGGCGAATATGCTGCACTAATTGCGCTCGCCGTTTTTATTCCGTTTATTGCTTTCTCACTTTCGCCGCTGCATTGGCTTGAAAGTCTGCTGACCTTCCGCACAGCCCTACCGCAAGAATCTGCGCCGCTGTGGTTGCTTATTGTTTCCCTTGCATTGCTGGCAGGCGGTGCGGCTTTTGCGTGGCGGATTTACTGCTGCCGCATCAATGCCTTGCAACAAGAGGCTGATTTGGCAGAGCTGCCCGCATGGCGCACGGCGTACAATTTTTTATATTTGGATACCATTTATTACCGACTCTGGCAGCATACAGAAACAGCTTTTGCCCGATTTTTGGCGTGGAGTCGTCGCACTGAGCCGCAGCAAACGCCAAAAGTGTGGATAGAAGGCAGCAAGTATCTGACATTCAGCGCTATTGGTCGGTGGTTGGAGCATCGCAGCCTGCCTGCGCTGGTCGCAGCAAGTCGGCGCGTGGCGGCTTGGGAGCAAACGCTGTTAGACCGCCCGATAGACCTGTTGGCAAAAACGGCGGTTGTGGTCGGGCATGTGCAGGCATGGCTTGACCGCGTGGCAGTGGACGGTATCATTCGCGGCATTTATCAAACAATTGGCAGCATGGGCAAACGCATCCGAACCTTACAAAGCGGCAAAGTACAGAGCTACTACCTCATGGCACTGCTTTTCCTGATGTTGCTGCTGGCACTGCTGCTCACGTCTTGCGAGCCGGTCAACGGCAAGCGGCAAGATACAACTGCACCGCAACGGGCAGAAGTTGCCCCGCTGCCCGACCTTGCTTCGGCAGTGAAGGAATTTACAGAAAACCGCAGCGTCTTACTGGCACAAGTCAGCAACTTGGCACAAGATACAGACAGTACCCTGCAAACGCTGCCCCCTGCCGACCCAAACAATGAGCCTTCGGCGGCAGACGATACGCCTGTTAACAATGCCCCTGCCAATAGCCCCGAAAGTTTCAAAAGCCCGTTGGAACAAAAAGTAGATGCGTGGGAAAGTGAATGGGAAGAAATTTTGATGCGCTACGAACAGATGCGGACATCCTTTCGCACCATGGCAAATGCACGCGATTACTATTTTGAGCAAATGAACCGCGAGACGGCGCAAATCTCCGACAGCCGCCTGCGCAAAGCCGAGTTCAAACGCAACAGTCAGGCGCTGGCAACTTTCAACCGCAGCTATCGGCAGTGGTATCGCGAGTTGGGCGAAATCCGACGACGGCTGTATCGCGGGCGCGACATCCGCCTGCTGATGCGCACCGCTGTCATCCGCGAACAGTTTGATGCCGAAGCATTGGGCAATGTGCGCAAATACATCCACGAAACGCGCAACCTGTTGCAGCAAACCGATTCGCTGCTGCGTGCCGGCAATGCAATTGCTACCGACAGAATCAACTGAAATCTGCCCATATGCAGCAAAACTTTTGATTTTATGCCGCATAACGCTAACTTTACAAAGTAACCAACGTACTTGTAGGCTTCATACATTTTATTTTTATATGCAGCAATATCGCTCTCGGTTAGTTATTCTACTCACGGCTTTTTGGCTTCTGACCTCAAAGACATCTTTTGCTCAACAGGATTTCACTGTTACTGGCAAAGTATTAGATACACAAGGTAAACCCGTAGTTGGCGCAAAAGTCTCCATAGAAAATAGCGCCTTTACCGATACAAACGAGAATGGCTACTTCTCTATTACGCTTTCTAAACCTATTGAACAACAGCCAAAAGAGGTGCGAGTATTGCGCCGACACATGCGCATCAAAGATGTTAAGTATCTGGCTAACGCTCGTGACTTTAGGATTCAGATGCAAGATGCGCCCGGATTTTTTCAGGGGCAAGTACTTTCTGCCGAAGGTGAACCACAGCCAGCAGCAGATGTGGTAATCAAAGTAGGCGGGCAATCGGAAACCGTAGCTACCGATGCGAAAGGCTTCTTCTTTACTCGCCTACCAGAAGACGTTCCTTTGACCAAAGACATATCTTTTACAGTGAATAATGTTAGGATTCCTCCCGACAAAATCAAAATTTTCCCCAATGCGGGCTTTGTTATATTGCGCACTGCTAAGCAACCGCCGGCAACCACAGCCAATAAGCCAGCATTGGAAAACAATAAGAAGAATGAGATAGTAAGCGTTACAGTGTATGACGAGAGCTATTTACCTATACCCAACCTTAAATTAAAAGTAGATGGCATTACTTACACTACCGACAACGAGGGTAAATTTGTTATCAAGGCATCACAGGTAGATGTGAGCAAGTTCAGCATAGAAGGTTACGAGATAGCTAAGTTTGATTTTGATACAGAAGGAAACTACGTATTCATTGTTATTAAGTCAGAAACTGCTGGCAAGCCAATAATACCGATGCGCGAAGCCTTAGACTCCACTGTTATAAATTATAGAGACGATTTCTACAGCATTATTAATGAGTTGGAACTGCGCAAGCAAATTCTGTCGGAGAAAAGCAACCAGATCCGAAGTGAAATGGAGCGCGTAGCAGAAAAACTCAACAATCAGCCAGATATTACTCCTTCTCAACGAGAAAATTTGAAAAAGTATTTGAAAAACCTTGAAATTGCATTGATAGAAAACGATGTGGCATATGAAGATGCACAGCAGAAATCGCAAGAACTCATCGCCCGGCTAAAATCAACGATTCTTGAAAAAGACGACCAAATATCTGCTGTAGAAAGCCAAAAGCAGATTACTATTCAAATTCTTTATGTTGTAGGCTTCATTGCCTTTATTTTATTGTTAGCTATCATATTTGGCTATCAGGCATTGCGCAAAATCAACCAGCAAAAACAGGAAATAGAACGACAGCGCGACGAGATTACCCAAGCCTACAACAACATCAAAACCCTCAGCGCTATTGGACAAAAAATTACTGCCACACTCGACTTCAAAGCTTTAATCAGCACCATTCACTCTAACGTTATTTCCTTGTTAGATGCTACTATATTTGGAGTAGGTGTATTTAACGAGGCAGAGCAAAAAATAGAGTTCATGGATTTTATGGCAAGTGGTAGGCAGCAATCCTATCATTTTGAATCCATGAATGGCGCCAATCACTTTTCAGTATGGTGTCTAAAAAATCGCAAAGAAGTGATCATCAATAACCTCGCTGTAGACTATGCCAAGTACTTGAACGTAGCCAGTTATCAAGTAACAGACGACATGCCCAAATCGCTGCTGTATTTGCCACTTATTCGGGAAAATAAAGCTATTGGCGTTATTACTGTACAAAGTTTAAAGCCCAATGCCTACAGTGAGATTGACCTAAAAGTATTGAGTACACTAGCGTCTTATATCTCTATTGCCTTAGATAACTCTAACGCGTACGAAATTATTCGTCGAAAAAATAGAGATATAACAGATAGCATTCGCTATGCACAAACCATTCAAGAAGCAATGTTGCCCGGAAAAGCACAAATGCAGGAAGTTTTTGGCGAGCATTTTGTCATTTTCCGCCCTAAAGACATTGTTTCGGGCGATTTCTACTGGTTAGACAGACTAAAAAGCGATACCGAAGATAACGTTCATGTAATACCAACCCTTTCCGATGTAGGTAATAAAGTATTTTTTGCTACCATCGACTGCACTGGGCATGGAGTGCCGGGTGGCTTTATGACCCTCATTGCCAATCAGCTGCTCAATGAAATGGTCAGCCTGCGAAAAATTCACGACCCTGCCATGGTTATTGAGCTGATGGACCGCAAAATTCGCAATATCCTCAAACAGCAAGACCGAGTAAATGACGATGGCATGGATGCTTCCCTTGCCTTAATGGAGCGAATGGCAGATGGCAAGATGCGCATTGTATATGCCGGCGCGCGGCGTCCTTTGTATTTCTTCGTTGCCAAAGAAAATAAACTCTACTCGTTGAAAGGCGACAGGGCTTCCATAGGAGGACCCCAGCGAAAAGATGCCCGTTACAATCGCTACGAAATAATACTTAACAAAGGCGACATGATTTACATGCTGACAGATGGTTTTGCCGACCAAAATAACCCCGACAAACAAAAGTTTGGTACTAAAAACCTTTGCGACATGCTCGAACTGCATGCCACCAAACCAGCAGACCAACAAAAAAGTCTCATAGAAGCCAGTTTAGACGCACACATGAATGGCTCAGAACAACGCGACGATATTACAGTGATAGGTATCCGCATCTGACAGCCATGTTTCCTCCTCTTTTAAAGTCCGGTGATACTATCGGGCTGATAAGTCCTGCCGGCTCATTATATGAACATGCTCCTTACCAACAAGCAGTGCAGTTGCTGCAGTCACTGAACTTTCAGGTAAAATGCGGCAGATACTGGCAAGCAAAAAACGGCTACTTAGCTGGCACTGACCAGCAACGCGTGTCTGATTTGCACGCTATGTTTGCCGACCCAGAAGTAAAAGCCATCATTGCTTTTCGCGGAGGATGGGGCTCTGCCCGTCTGCTGCCTTATATCGACTTTGATTTAATTGCAGCTAATCCCAAAATTTTTATGGGATACAGCGACATTACTGCTTTGTTGCTTGCTATTTATTCGCAAACAGGGCTGATTACTTGGCACGGCGCTGTAGCACGCGACTTGGGGAATGCTTTTACTTTAAACCACCTGCAACATTTGTTATGTGAAAAGGCTGGTGAGTATTTCGGCACACACACAGTTTTGCATACCTACAATATGGTGCAAACTGGTAACAAGCTGCTCATATTGAAGTCGGGAACAGCAACAGGCAAGTTATTAGGGGGCAATTTAAGTGTGCTCTGTTCGCTAATTGGCAGCAAATATTTACCCCAGTGGGACGGTGCTATTTTATTTTTAGAGGACGTCGGCGAGGCTACTTATCGGATTGACCGCCTTTTTTGTCAGTTAAAGCTATCCGGTATCTTAGACAAAATTGCCGGCATAGTACTGGGTGCTTTTACCAACTGTCCGGAGGGAACAGGTGAATATAGCCGCTCAATAGAAGCCATTTTCAACGATTATATCGTTCCGTTGGGTATTCCTGCATTTGCAGGCGCACAATTTGGACACATCCCCCAGAAAGTGCTGCTACCGGTGGGCGCTACCGTGCATCTTGATGCTGAACAAGCCAACCTCCATTTGGTTGCCACTAGTTAACATATCGGTTATCCCATTTAAACAAACGCAATATTAGCTTGATAATCAACTTCTTCTTGCAAAAACGCAAGTATGTTATCGAGCATTTGAAAAGTTCAACCTTTCCTAACCCTCAAACCTTGCAAACGGGCGCTTTTCAAAGGTACACTTAGCAAAAATGCACGCAACAAAATAGTTTTTCTCTGCAGCACTGCTCGATTCGGTAACGATTGCCTGCTGTTCACCCGGCAGCGTAGCAAAAAATTGCTTCTTTGAAAGGCGCAAAATGTTATGCTTAGGGGCTAATGCTCGGTTTTTTGATTTTACTACTAATTAAATAACTGACTTTCAAGGCGATTTGGCATAATTAACAAAATGCACAAACCAACTATTGAACAACCTGCACATTTTTTGACGCAATAGGGTTGCTTGAAAGCAATCTGCTTCAATACTTTGCACAAGAGTTTTCTTCATGCTAAATTTGAATAATGCGCTGTGCTAAACTTCTTAAAACTATGACGACACTAAGAATCATTAGCGGAGTGTGGGCTATATTGCTCATTGCTTCGTTGCTTTTGGGCGCTTGCGGCGACGGCGGAAAATCTGCTGCCGAAAAAGCCCGCCAAGACTCTATTAGAATAGCAGATTCCATTGCTCGGTTAGAGGCAGAAGCCAAAAGAGTACAAGACTCTATTAATGCTCTCCCTAAAAGCATTGCTCAAACGCTCCAATTACAACCTAACCTAAGTAAGCTGGTAGCAGCCTTACAAACGGCTGGACTTACCGCTACATTAGAGGCGGAGAATAACACAAATTACACTGTATTTGCACCCACCGACTCGGCACTGAACGTTGCCAAAATTGATGAACTCATGAAACCCGCCAACAAGGCGCGCCTCGAGAGAATTCTCAAACTACACGTAGTAGAAAACCTATTGCCAGCAGCCAATTTGAAAAATGGCATGAAACTAAGAACCCTAGCAGGCTACGATATTGCCATTAAGGTGAAAAACAATAAAATTTTCGTAGATGGCAGAGAGGTTATACAGGCTGACATCAAAGCCAGCAATGGGGTGATTCACGTTATTAAAGAAGCATTGAAACCCAAAATGGTATTACAGTAGAATGTTGGCTTACAAAATACAGATGCACTGCAGCAACATGCCAGTTGTTGCAGTGCATTTTATTGGATTGTAACTTTTGTGCTTAGGAAGAATTGACTAATCTGCCTGCCGCTTAGCCACTTAGCCTACAGCTTTAAATTGCTTTGCTGAATTGAGCCTGCCCCTGATGCCGATACAGATAAGCATCGAAAGCTGCACAAATGTGTCGCACCAATACCCTTCCTTTGGGCAGCACCTCTACGGTGTTGTTTGTTATTTTGACAAGCCCATCAGCGGCTAACCTAGCAAGGTTGTTTTTCAGATGCTCCACAAAGTCGGGGCTAAAATCTTCGGGAAAGAAGCAGGTGCAGTCTGTACACATCAAGTCTAAAATATGGCGACGGATGCGCTGGTCTTCATCACTGAGTATGTGTCCACCTACAAGTGGGAGGCGTCCCTCTGCAACAGCTTGCTGATATCCTTCTACAGTTTTATCGTTCTGAGCAAAAGCTGTCCATGTGTCGCTGATAGAAGAACAACCCAAGCCAATCACTAATTGATGATTGGTAGTAGTATAGCCCATAAAATTGCGGTGTAAGGTGCCGCTATTATAGGCTTTAAGCAATTTATCGTTAGGCAGTGCAAAATGGTCCATACCAATTGCTTGGTAGCCCATTTGAGAGAGCAGATAATTGCCTAAGCTGTACATGTCAATTTTTTGATTGGCTTGCGGCAAATCTTGTTCGGTATAGCGTCGCTGCCCTTTGCTTTTCCAAGGTACGTGTGCGTAAGAATAAAACGCAATGCGGTCGGGTTTGAGCATAGCTAACTTGCCAATAGTCAGTTCTATGCTTTTCAGGGTTTGTTTAGGTAACCCGTAAACCAAATCTATGTTGATACTTTCGTAGCCTAGCGCCCGCGCCCACGCTACTACCTGTGCTGTTTGTTCAAAAGTTTGCGGTCGGTTAATGGTATATTGTACTTGTGGGTCAAAGTCTTGCACCCCAAGGCTAATACGGTTGAAACCCAGTGATTGTAGGGCTATCAGGTGCTCTTCGGTTGTGTAATTAGGATGTACCTCTACGCTAAACTCGTGATCAGCGGCTTTTTCGGCATGTTGCATAATACCCGTGAGCAATTGCTGCAGGTTGAAGGGCGAAAAGAAGGTAGGTGTGCCGCCTCCCAAGTGAATTTCCTTGACAATAGGCGTATCGTTGAATAACTGCAAATACATGTGCCACTCTTTCAGCACACTTTCTACATAAGGCGTTTCTACTGCATGATTTTTTGTAATGCGCTTATTGCAAGCACAGTAAGTGCATAACTCTTCACAAAAAGGTAGGTGAATGTACAAACAAAGCGCTCGATGTTCTGCTGCAAATCGTTCTTGTACTGCCTTAGTCCAAAGTTGTGGAGTGAAACGCTCATGGTTCCAATACGGCACAGTAGGATAGCTCGTGTAGCGAGGAAGTGCTACGTCGTAGCGATGTAACAGCGCTTTTAACTCATATTCATTCATCATTTTGTTTGTTAAGTAAATATTGCCGTTTAGTCTATACAGTTAACAACGCATGCATGCTCCGCTACTCATTTGTTAGTGATTGAACTGAATTTGCTTGAGCTCAAAAGTTTCTGTTCCAGTGGTTGTGCGCACTACTAACCGACCGGCTGCATCTACATCTTCTATGGTTCCTCTAAATATGAATGGAGAGTCTCCTCTTAGGTCGGTGTAGGCAGCATATTCTCCAAACCGATACATTTTCCTCAAATAGGCAGCCTTGATGGTAGCTTGCCCCTGCATCTGTAATTGCAAATAATATTTTTCCAGTTGACAAATTAAGCAACAAAACACATCATTTAAATCATACCATTTTCCTGTTATGCAACGAAGTGAGGTAGCAGCTATTCCATGAAAATCAGTTTGGTTGACATTCAACCCAATCCCTACGATGCTGTATTTTATTTGGCTGCCCTGTAAAATATTTTCGATTAGTATGCCGCTTATTTTAGTGCCTTCGGCATAAATATCATTCGCCCACTTAACAGCAACTTTTGTGTGAGGCAAAAAACAAGAGACAGTTTCGGCAACGGCAAGAGCAATAGCCATATTGAGCGCAAAGCAACTCTCGGCACGTAAGAAAGAGGGCGTCCAAATTACCGATAGGGTTAGGTTTTGTCTGGGAGCTGCTTGCCAATGATTCCCCCTTTGCCCCCTTCCATTGGTTTGGTTATCGGTAACTACTACTGTGCCTTCAGTTGCCTGTTCTGCCTCAATTAGCTCTGCCGCTATGTCATTAGTAGACTGACAAGCTGGCAGATAAACGACTTTTTTACCTGTGAATAAAGTATCAGCAATAATTTTGTACAAGAAAAAGCGTAATTTTGTATAAACGCAAAGTTAATTTAACCATTTAAAATTAAGCGCTTCAAAAGCAATTACATGACAGCCAAGTTGCAAGTAAAACCCCGTCCGGCAAACGCGGAATTGCTAAGTCGCATTGTTGCCGAAGGCATGTTAGAAAAAAAAGGTATAGATATTGTGATTTTGGATTTGCGGAAAGTAAAAAATGCAGTAACTGATTTTTTTGTTATTTGCTCCGGAAACTCCGACACGCAAGTAGAAGCCCTAATGGATTCTGTTGAAGAACAGGTCTACAAACATCTGGGCGAGTGGCCTTGGCAAAAAGAAGGGAAAGCCAATCGTGAATGGATTTTGTTAGACTATGTTAATGTAGTGGCGCATATCTTTAAAAAGGAACGCAGGCTTTTTTATGGCTTAGAAGAATTATGGGGAGATGCTGAGATAACTCGAATTGAAAGTTCAATGTTCTCAACATCGGTTTCCAGTTAAAACATTCACCTTTGCATGTTTGTTAACCCGGCAGTAGCCGGCTTATTTGGTATCTGATACAATGGCAAATAATCAAGACAATAATCCAAAGAAAAATCCGCTTATTCCCCGCCCTACGCCTAAGAACAACTATCAAATATGGTTGCTCATTCTGATTATTGGCGTAGTATCATCGCTGTATTATTTCAATCGGGCAACGCCTACTATCAACATTACCCAGAAGCGATTTGAAAAAATGCTTGCTGCAGGTGATGTGAAAAACATTGTAATTGTTAACAAGCGCTTTGTGGAAGTGTACCTAACCGTAGAAGCGCTCAATAAGCCCGAGTACAGAGAGGAATTTGCTCACAGAAGCCCTATGGCACTTATGCAAGGACCTCACTACAAGTTCAATATTGCTTCTGACGAGAAATTTCTCAACGACTTAGACGAAATCCAGAAAGATATTCCACGCGACAAGCGTTTAGAATTTTCCACAGAGAACGACCGTCCGGATTTTTCTAATATTTTCTGGACATGGGGCTTCTTGTTCTTTCTTGTGTTTGGATTTTACTTCCTGATGCGGCGCATGACGGGTGCCGGTCCGGGTGGACAAATTTTCAACATCGGCAAGTCGCGCGCTGCTCTGTTTGATGCAGAAAACAAGGTAAAAGTGACTTTTGCCGATGTGGCTGGTCTGGATGAAGCTAAGCAAGAAGTAGAAGAAATCGTAGATTTTCTGAAAAACCCTACCAAATACACCAATTTGGGCGGCAAAATTCCCAAAGGCTGCTTGTTGGTGGGTCCTCCGGGAACAGGAAAAACCCTGCTGGCAAAAGCCGTAGCCGGCGAAGCAGGCGTACCTTTTTTCAGCCTTTCTGGCTCCGACTTTGTAGAAATGTTCGTGGGCGTGGGAGCAGCCCGCGTGCGAGACCTCTTTAAACAAGCCAAAGAAAAAGCTCCTTGTATTGTATTCATAGACGAAATAGACGCCATTGGTCGCTCACGCGGAAGAGGTATGATGCCGGGCGCCAATGACGAACGCGAAAATACCCTTAACTCTTTGTTGGTAGAAATGGACGGCTTTGGAACCGACTCCGGTGTGATTATACTGGCTGCTACTAACCGCCCCGATGTGCTAGATAGCGCTCTATTGCGCCCAGGTCGGTTCGACCGCCAAATCAGCGTAGATAAGCCTGACATAATAGGAAGAGAAGCTATTTTCCGCGTTCACTTAAAGCCACTCAAACTCAGCGATGACGTAGACGTGAAAAAGTTAGCAGCACAAACTCCCGGTTTTGCCGGTGCTGAAATTGCTAATGTCTGCAACGAAGCAGCACTAATTGCCGCCCGACACGACAAAAAGAAAATTGATATGAAAGACTTCCAAGATGCCATCGACCGAGTAATTGGCGGCTTGGAGAAGAAGAATAAAATTATTTCACCCGAAGAAAAGCGCATTGTTGCTTACCATGAAGCCGGACATGCTATTGCAGGATGGTTTCTAGAACATGCCGACCCATTGGTCAAAGTGAGCATTGTGCCGCGCGGCGTAGCAGCCTTAGGATATGCGCAGTACTTGCCCAAAGAACAATTCCTTTACACTACCGAGCAACTTTTAGATGAAATGTGTATGACCTTGGGCGGACGCGCCGCCGAAGACGTCGTATTCGGCAAAATTTCTACAGGTGCCCTTAGCGACTTGGAACGCGTTACCAAAATGGCTTACAGCATGGTATCTATCTATGGCATGAACGAGAAAATCGGCAACATTTCCTTCTACGATTCCAAGCGCTCCGACTACATGTTTGAAAAGCCCTACTCAGAAGCCACAGCTAAGCTCATAGACGATGAAGTAAAAAAACTGGTCGATCAGGCTTATCAACGCACTAAAAACTTGTTGATTAGCAAGCGACACGAGCTAGAACTGATTGCCCAAGAACTACTCAGCAAGGAAATTATTTTTCAAAGCGATATTGAACGGCTCATTGGAAAACGTCCGTTTGCACACCAAACAGCCTACGAAGCCTACACACAAGGCTCTTCACAAAACTCCAAAGAACCAGTGCCAGCAAACGAGTCCAAAGAGCAATAAAGCCAGCCAAACATAGCCTATATTGCTCCCCCAAACCTTACTGCCCCATCAATATCGGGCTTGGGGTTTGAGGGGGGCAAAATTGCTGGTGCAGCAAATATAAATTTTCAGCACCTGTTTAGGTGCTTTGCAAAAAATCTGAAACCTCTCATATTTTTTCAAGTGCATTGTTTGCATATATTTGTCCGCTAAATTTTGTATCACCTTTAAACAATAGTTTCGCGTGAACAAGCAGTCGCTATCTCTCATACTCAACATTGTACTGTTTATAGCAGTAGCCTACTTATACTACTTGCATTATTCAGCCAAACAAACTACCACCTCCCCTATTGCAGGCGAAGGACAAGGAGGCGAGGGGAAAATTGCTTATATCAATACCGACTCGCTGCTGAGCAACTACAAGTTTTTTGAAGACATGCAAAACGAACTAGCAGAGAAGAAAAGCAAAGCCGAACGCCAGCTAATAGCTCGTGGGCAGTCTTTGCAGCAAGAAGCCAGCAGCGTTGAAAAGCGCATCCAAGCCGGTTTAATGAGCAACAATCAGATTAAAGAGGCGCAACAATCGCTTAGCCAAAAAGAACAAGAACTAATGGCTTATCGCGAAACCATTATGGCTGGCTTGTTGGAAGAAGAAAAAGTAATTAATAACCGGCTGTACGATAGCCTAATGGCTTTCTTGAAAGAATACAACAGAGACAAAAAATACCAATATATTTTTGGCTACACAAAAGGCGGTGGCATTTTGCTTGCAAATGACCAGCTAGATATTACTGATGAAATTGTGAAAGGTTTGAATGAACGCTACAAGAAAAACACCAAGCCAGTAGAAAGCGATAAGAAAAAATAAGCGTTATAGCTAGAAGGGGGTCG
Organism: Bernardetiaceae bacterium; assembly: GCA_025056255.1. Taxonomy (GTDB): domain Bacteria; phylum Bacteroidota; class Bacteroidia; order Cytophagales; family Thermoflexibacteraceae; genus Rhodoflexus. The sequence goes on from JANWVT010000007.1 coordinate 81,010, forward strand.
TCTGTACAGCTCTTGTGCAGGCGACCTTTTGTTATATGGAAAATTGCTCACATGCTTTGCGTGCTGCATCTTGTTCTGCTTTTTTCTTACTGTAACCGTTTCCCCGCGATATTTCCTCTCCGTCGAGAATTACCTTGACTTTAAACTGCCTATATGCACCGTACGAACGCTCGGAGAGTAGTTCGAACTGTACCTGTTTATTGTTTCGTTGCGCCCATTCTATCAGTCGGCTCTTGTAGTTAGTATCTGTTTCTACCAACTCATCCATATCAAAGTGGTTGCCGAGCAGTTTTTCGATGATAAAATGCCTGCAAAAATGGAAACCTTTATCTAAGAAAACAGCACCAACAAATGCCTCCATAGCATCGCCATACAAATATTTAAACGACTGTGGAGAGACTTTGCTGCGCTTGGTGTCGTATATGACTAAGTGGTCGATGCCAATCTTGCGAGCAAGTGTATTGAGCGACTCTCGGCTCACAATGCGGGAGCGAATTTCTGTTAAAAATCCCTCGTCTTTGTATGGGTACTTTTTGAACAAATACTCTGCTACTACAGCGCCTAAAATAGCATCACCCAAATATTCCAATCGCTCGTTGGACTCGCGATACCCGTCTTTCATTTCTCTTGCCACTGAACTGTGAATAAGGGCAAGTTTGTAAAGTTGCAAGTTGGAGGGCTTACCGCCCGTAATCTGTTGAATGGCTTTTAACAATGCCTTTTCTTCTGGTGAGTAAGCCCTAAACCAGTTGCTGATATACTTCAAAAAACTACTCAAAGAGATATTCACATTATTCTTGATAACGTTTAAAAATCAAAGAACAGTTGTGTCCACCAAAACCAAAGGTATTACTAAGTGCCACATCTACTTTCCGGGCTTGTGCCTGATTGAAAGTAAAGTTCAACTTAGGATCAAATTGCTCATCGTCGGTAAAATGATTGATAGTGGGAGGAATAATTTGGTGCTGAATAGCGTAGATGCAAGCTAATGCTTCTACTGCACCAGCAGCACCTAACAAATGCCCTGTCATAGATTTGGTAGAGCTAATATTGAGCTTATAAGCATGTTCACCAAATACTTTCTGGATAGCCAGTGTTTCACTCACATCGCCCAGTGGTGTAGAAGTGCCATGTACGTTGATGTAGTCTACATCTTGTGGTGTCAAGCCGGCATCTTCTAAGGCGTTTTGCATCACTGTTTCTGCACCCAAACCTTCGGGATGTGGAGCTGTAATATGGTATGCGTCGGCAGTCATACCACAGCCTACAATTTCAGCATATATTTTAGCCCCCCTTTGCAAAGCGTGTTCTAGTTCTTCCAGAATCAAACAGGCACCTCCTTCACCCATTACAAACCCGTCGCGGTCTTTATCGAAAGGTCGCGAAGCTGTTTGAGGAGAATCGTTGCGTTCCGACAGGGCGCGCATTGCATTAAAACCGCCCATACCACACTCGTTGATAGAAGCCTCTGACCCCCCTGTTACCATTAAATCGGCTTTATTCCAGCGAATATAATTAAATGCATCGGCAATAGCATTAGAAGAGGATGCACAAGCCGAAACTGTGGCAAAATTAGGACCTCGCAACCCGTACTTCATAGAAATATGTCCTGCACAAATATCAATAATCATGCGCGTAATGAAAAAGGGACTGAAACGAGGGGTGCTTTGATGTTCTAAAAAGTAGGCGCGCAATTCTTCTTGAATGGCATTGATGCCCCCTATGCCCGACCCCCATACCACTCCTGCACGGTATCGGTTCAGTTTTTCCATGTTAACGGCGGCATCTGCCATAGCTTGGTCGGAGACAGCAGTGGCAAATTGGGCGAACAAATCATACTTGCGCACTTCTTTTTTATCCAGATATAGCAAAGGGTCGAAGCCTTTTACCTCGCAAGCAAACTTGGTTTTAAATTTTGTTGCATCGAAGCGGGTGATAGGTGCCGCACCACTTACGCCTTTGGAAAGACTGTCCCAATACTCCGCAACAGTATTACCAATAGGAGTAACCGCACCAAGACCAGTAACAACAACTCTTCTGGGTTTCATTGTTAAATGAATTAGGATGAGGAAATATAAACTTTGGTTCTGAATATGATACAAAATTAGGCAACAGGTTAGGGAAATGTAGCCCACAACCTGTTGCCTACGACCGCCCTTGCTCTGTTCGGTATTTATTTTTTTGTATGCTGCTCCAAATAGGCAATAGCTTGACCTACAGTAGCAATGTTTTCGGCTTGATCGTCGGGAATAGAAATGTTAAACTCTTTCTCAAATTCCATGATCAACTCTACGGTATCCAAAGAGTCGGCACCCAAATCGTTTGTGAAGCTTGCCTCTGGCGTAACTTCTGACTCATCCACATTCAGCTTATCAACAATGATAGCTTTCACTTTTTGAGCAATTTCTGACATGTTAGTATCTGATTAGACAAAATCTGCGCAAATAAAATTATTTTGCGTCGTATTGTCAAACAAAAAATAAAAGAATGTACACAAAGAATATTATGAAACACCACTAAGAAGATGGATTAAAACGCTTAATTTTTTAACTTTGTAGAAAGTCAAATTAGAACCATTCAACTTGCAAGTGACATGGAAAAAATTCCAGGAGAACGCATTGAAAAAGCATGTCGAGAGGCTCATGCCAAGTTTTTGAAACTCGGCAAAGAACAATACGCTGGTATTTTAAGTAAGTTAGAGTATCTGATTACCAGCTACAATGCCGATAAGAATCCTATTGGGCTGTATGGCGTAGGGGCTGAGGCTTTAGAAATGCTCAAAGAAATTAAAGCTAAAAAACCCAATGCAGTAGCTAAAAAACTCCTCGACGAACTAGAAGCTGCTTTAGCAGAAAAGTAGCCAAGCCTATGTGAATATGAAGATGAGAAAAGGGCTAATAAGCCCTTTTCTGTTTTACGACTGCCCCACAACTGGACGCTGCATCACTGCTCCACAACTTTTGCAAGTACAAAGTTGAGGCGAATCGTAAAACTTATTCATCAACGGCGGCAATTGTTTAACAATATCGGTAAGTTCAAAATACTCTTCGTAGAGTAGCTTGCCACATTGTTCACAAAACCAAAGGAAACCATCCTTCTCTCCTGCCCGGCGGTATCGCTCAATTACTAAACCAACTGTATTAGGTTTGCGCTGTGGGCAATGCGGTACACGCGCCGGAAGTAGAAAAATCTCCCCCTCGCGAATGGGAATATCTACTGGCTTGCCATTTTCTATTACGCGCAAATTCATATCGCCTTCTAACTGATAGAAAAATTCTTCACTTTCATTATAGTGAAAATCTTTGCGTGCATTCGGACCGCCTACAACCATTACAATATAGTCTTCATTATCGGTAAAAATTTGCTGGTTACCCACGGGTGGCTTGAGCAAATGCCGATGCTCTTCTATCCATTTTTTCAGATTAAAGGGACGTGTGAACGACATAAGCACACAAGTGAATTACTGTGTGCAAAATACACTATCTTTTTGACAAAAGAAAAAAATGTTTTTAATTTGGAAACAAACCTAAAAGCCTGTTTAGGGTTTACGGGGGCAGACAGGACAGATAAAAACACTACCTAGACAAAATGACAGGATTTCAGTATTGAGTAGCTGAAAAACAACCTTGCTATACAGCAGCGCCTATCCTTCTTTGCAACGGGGTGGTTCTTGAGAATACGAACAGTAGCAAGGTTGCCTTCATGATAGGCATTTGGTGAAATTGACCTTACAACAACCTAAACAACTACCAAAAAGTTGAAGCAACCAGAGCCGTCTCACAACCGCGAACTTGCGTATGCACGTGTGCTATTAGCGCATACAGAATATCCTTTTTTTCTGACTGGAAAAGCCGGCACGGGCAAATCTACTTTTTTGCGCGAGGCTATCAGCCAAATAAAGAAGCATTTTGTTGTGGCTGCTCCTACGGGTATTGCCGCTATGCATGTGGGCGGCGTAACCTTACACTCCCTGTTTCGCCTACCTACGCGCCCACTGATGCCCAATGATAAAGACATTGTTAAATTTCGTACAGATTCTCCGCGTTATCAGGTACTCAAAGCTATGCAAACCCTGATAATAGATGAGGCAAGCATGATTCGTGCCGATGTGATGGATGCCATAGATGCTTCCTTACGAAAAAATTTGGGCAATCCGCTGCCTTTTGCAGGCAAACAAGTGTTGCTTGTTGGCGATTTGTTTCAACTAGGTCCGGTAGTTTCTGCTGCCTACAACGAAAAAGAACTGTTGGAACGCTTTTACGAATCTCCTTATTTTTTTGATGCTCATGTATTTCGCAATATGGCTCAGCAAGGTATGAACTTGCCTGCCATCGAGCTGCAACAAGTCTACAGGCAACACGACCAACATTTTATTAACTTATTAGACAAAATTAGGCTGGGCACTGCAGGCTGGGAGGAAATCAACGAACTTAACAAGTGCTATGTGCAAAACCGCTCACAACTTGAAAATCAGCATTTTCAAATTACGCTTTGTTCTTCCAATCATCTGGCAGACCAAATAAATGCCCAAATGATTGCCCGCCTGCCGGGAGCAGCTTTTGAATATTCTGCCAGTATCAGCGGTGAGTTTGACGCTAAACTCTACCCAACCGACCAGCCGCTACAATTGAAAGTAGGCGCACAAGTAATGTTCATTCGCAACGACCCCGAAGGCAGATGGGTTAATGGCACGCTCGGTGAGATATATGACCTTTCCAAAGACTGCATCTTGGTTATTACAGAAGACGGCGAAATACACGAAGTAACGCGCGCTACTTGGGAGAACATTCGATATACTTACGACAAGGAAAAAGACTGCATCACTACCGAGGTGTTAGGAAGTTTCACGCAATACCCCTTGCGTTTGGCATGGGCAATTACTATCCATAAAAGTCAGGGACTTACCTTCGATAAAGTTAATATCAATCTGGGAACAGGGGCGTTTGCTCCCGGGCAGTTATATGTAGCTCTGAGCCGTTGCCGCACCTTAGCGGGAATCACCCTCAGTCAAAAAATACACCTGCGCGACGTGATTGTAAGCCCACAAGTTCAACAGTTTGCCAAAACATTCAACGATTTAGCTACTATTGAACAATTGCTCATGAAAAAGCGTATTCTACCCAAGTAAAGCACGGTTATTGCAAACGTAATTAGGACGGATTTTTTGTAAAGCCATGATGATGAAAAAATATAGTTGTACGCTGCTTATCTTAACGATAAGCATCTTGCAAGCTATCGCGCAATCATTTACACAGTTTTCCACAGAATTGCCTTCCATTAAAGTAAATGCTTTGCTTAACGATACACAGGGCAGATTGTGGGTAGGTACCGATGCAGGACTAGTCATACGTTTGCCTTCTGGCGAGTGGCAAAAAATGCAACCAGAAACAGCTCGCTGGCTTACCACTATTAGTGCTATTCAGCAAGATGAAAATGGACACTTTTGGGTGGGTGTTAGCAAACCCGAAGTGCGGCTTGTACATTTAGACCCACAGGGCAACTACATCCAACATTTTGATGTGCCCAACTTTCAGAATAAAAACCAGTACATCAACGGCATTGCCATAGACCGCGTAGGACGTAAATGGTTAGCAACCGAAAACGGTGGGGTTTGGATGATTGACCCCTCCGGAAAATGGTTCTGTTACGATACTTCTACCGAAGAATATATGCCCAGCAATCGAATTAGAGGTATTGTAGTAGATGAAGACGACATTAAATGGGTCGGTACCGAGCAAGGACTTATCAGCACTACCGACGGCAAGCAATGGACTTTGTACGATGTAATGGAAGATGTAAATGCGCTCACTGCCGATGGTAAAGGAAACGTGTGTGTTAGTGTAGTAGGGCGCAACAAGCGGCAAAAATTATATTGCAACAACGAACTATTTAAAATAATGGACAAGCAACAGCGCGACAATTTTTTCCGCATTCGCAGCCTGCTGATTGACCCCCAAGAGAAAATTGTGTGGGCTGCTGGCACTGGACTTGCGCGCTATGCCAAAACAGAAAAAACACTTTTCGACTGGGATAACTCTGCTTTTACTAGCAATGCGGCTACTTGCTTGGCATTGGGGCAAGGCGAATATGGTCGTGTGCTATGGATTGGCACTGCCGACCAAGGGTTGTTTCAATTGAGCTTCCCTCCGCCAGTAGTAGCTGCTGAGCCACCTAAGCAAGACTCTGCCGCTGTTATTACACATGCCATCCAAGTAGAAACTGCGCCCTTAGCTGCTGCCAAATGGCAACTGAGTACTGCTCCTGCTGTAGTGAAAGCACCTGAAATGAAAAAAGCAGAACCAGTGAAAGTAGCCGCTGTTGAACCTCCTCGAGAAGAAGAGCAAGCAGCGGCTCCGCAAGAAGTTACCAAAGTGCCCGAAGAAGAGCAGGTCGTCATCCAAAATCAAACAGTGAAAAAGGGCGACTTGATTAAATTGCAAAATATCAATTTTGCCAAAGGCAGCTTTAAGCTAATTGACTATCGCGGTGCAGATATGCTCTTGAATTTTTTGCGCGAGAATCCGGGGGTGCGCATTGCCCTCATTGGGCACGCTGACAAAAATCCTGACCCCTCGCATCCCGACTACGAACGCATCAAAAAGGCACACTACGAGCTCTCGCTTAATCGCGTGCAAACGGTGGCTGATTATTTGATTGGGATGGGTATCGCCCCCGAAAGGATTACCTTAGAAGCCTACGGAGGCGAAAGACCCTTAGTCAACAAAAGTTCGCCAGATAATATGCGGGTAGAGTTAAAAATTTTGTCTATAAAATAAATCGCGTAGCTAAAAATTTAGACTTGTGTTCGTTGACAATTTTGTTGACAATGGCTTTATTTTCTTCTGTTAGTTTGGTAGCCACTAGTGAACGAATCGAAAACGAACGCAAGGCGTCGCTTACGGAAAGTGTTCCTTCGGCAGAATCTTTTCTGCCAGTAAATGGGAATGTATCCGGACCTCGTTGGCACTGGCTGTTGATATTCACACGGCATACCTGATTAACTAAAGGGTCTATCAGGTATGCAATTTGGTCGGTGTTGGTACCGAAAATGCTAACCTGCTGACCGTGGTCAGATTCCTCTAAGTAGTGGATAGGTTCTTCCACATCGTCGAAAGGAATCACCGGAATAACCGGACCGAACTGTTCCTCCCGATACAGTTTCATTGCCGGTGTTACAGGGTACACAATAGCCGGATAGAATAAAGATTTGAAATGTATCCCACCATTGGGATTGATTATTTTAGCACCATGCGCCAAAGCATCGTCAATGCACTCTTGTAAATAGGCAGGTTTGTGCGGCTCTGGCAACGGGGTGAGCATAACGCCTGTTTCCCATGGCATTCCTACTTTTAATTTGCTTACTTCTTCGGAGAAACGCCCCAAAAACCTTTCTGCAATTTTCCGGTGAACAAAAATGATTTTAATGGCAGTACAACGCTGTCCATTGAACGATAAAGTGCCTAAGATACACTCTCGAACAGCTGCTTCCAAGTCAGCGCTTTCCAGCACAATGCCGGCGTTTTTAGCGTCCAATCCTAAGATGGCTTTTAAACGGTTTACTTTGGGGTGCAGTTTTTTAAGCGAGTCGGCTACACGGCTTGAACCAATCAGTGTGAGCACATTAATTTTGCCCGATTGCATCAAGGCAGGCACCACCGCATTGCCTCTGCCATAGATTGTATTGACTACCCCGGGCGGAAAGGCTTGCCTAAATGCCTCAAGAAGCGGATAGTGCAATAAAGTACCAAACTTGGGCGGTTTGAACAGTACGGCATTGCCCATGATAACAGCAGGCAGCAAAGTGGTGAATGTTTCGTTCAGCGGGTAGTTGAACGGTCCCATACAAAGCACCACTCCCAGCGGGGCACGCCGAATTTGTCCCACAATACCTTGCTCAATAACAAAGCGGGAGTTGTTGCGGTCTAATTCTTTTAAAGCGTCTATGGTGTTATAAATATATTCAACTGTTCGGTCAAATTCCTTTACAGAATCAGCATAAGATTTGCCAATTTCCCACATTAACAATTTGACTACTTCTGCCTTGCGAGCTACCATGAGTCGGGTAAAATGTTCTACGCAACCGATACGCTCTTCTACCGACATAGTAGGCCACAAACCTCTGCCATTTTGGTAGGCAGCACAAGCTGCTTCAAGTGCTTCCATTGCCTCTGCTTCACCAGTAAGCGGGTAGCTACCTATCAGTTGCTGGTGCAGCGTGCCATCGTGAGAACGGATATACACCGGTGAATAAACTTCATGCACTTTTCCGTTCCATGTCTTCATTTGTCCATCAACTAAGTAGTCGCGCTGATGTAAGGGCTCGATGCGAAATTGCTCCGGAATGTCTTCTGCTCGTGGGAACAATTTTGCAAGTTGTTCTACAAAAGGCTGTGCATTCATAGCAAATTGTTAAAAGAAAAATAATAAAAAGCGATATTCATTGTGCCATATTACAAAAAACAGGTTCTCATTTGCAAACTTTGTAAAAAAAAGTTAGATATCCCAGCTTGGTGGGGCTTTAGGAGGAATGAACTGCTGATTAATCTGGCTCACAAGGCTAATGGGGAAGAGAAATTTAGTTGCCATTTCACTGATATAGGTGAAGTTACTGCAAGACTTATAAATCGAAAAATGAATAGGGGGGCAGTTGTGTAAGCCGATATATATTTTTCGCCCAACAAACGACATGTAAATATCTGCCCCAGTTTGGGCATAAAAGTGAAGTAGTTTCTCTCGGACATGTTGTGCAACGGTCTGTTGTGCATACCTTGCGTTATGGCAATAAACAGAAAATTCGGTTTCAAATGCTTCATCAAAAAGTTTTACATAGCGCCCTCTGAACGTACTATGCTGCCTTATTTTTCTACCAATTACTCCCAGTTTCTTTTGCAGCCTGTTAGGTATAATGACAATTGGAGGCTGAAAATCTGCCAAAGTATTAAAAACATAAAACATGCCGTCGAATACCACTAATTCTCCGTCAGTATCAGCCAGATAAGCCTCCAGCTCGGAGTATAAAAAAGTAGCTTCAAAACTACCGCCCTTTACGGCGTTGGCGCCACCAAAACTGGAAGGAAAGTGTAAGAAAAGCCCACTTTCTTGAAAGTATTTAAAGGCAACGTGTCGCTCTGGTTCAAACATAGGTGGCAAGGGCATCATCATCGGCAGCAAGGCTTTAAAAAGTTGGTCTTTCAGCTCTAAACCCAAGGTTGTATCAGAAAAAAAGCGGTTGTAAACCTTGGTAGCAATGATGGCGGAGAGTAGCGATGATATAACCAGATAGTACAGAGGCTGCTTAAAAACAATAATTATTGCCAAATGTGCCAATAAAAATGCCACTAATGAAATACCGATGTACTTAATCAGTGTCAAAGAACGCTTGCGCCTTTGCTCAAACGATGCAAGCAGAGGCATAATTTTATCGGCTTGTTGTAAAATATCGCTCAGAGAGGGAATCAATGGGTTAAACAGCTTGCATTCCTCCGTCTATGCGGTATTCTGCTCCGGTGATATAGCGGCTTTCATCACTAAGCAAAAACAGGGCTAAGTGGGCAATTTCTTCGGCGGTAGCATAACGGCGCATAGGGATAGCGTCCTTGAGTCGCTCTTTGCCTTTGGCAGCATCTTGCGGATTGATAGCTGTTTCCAACAAGCGTACCATATCAGTTTCTACCGGACCGGGATGAATAGTATTAACGCGTACTCCATAGCGGGCTGCCTCCACTGCTGCCGATTTGGCAAGCCCTACTACTGCATGTTTACTTGCCGAGTAGGCTGCACCCTTAGGCATACCTGCCAAACCTGCTATCGACGAGGTAATAAGAATGCTACCGCCTTGTTTCATTAATGATGGCATAGCCGCTTGCATAGTATATAGTACGCCCATCAAATTTACTTCTATTACACAAGCAAATGCTGCTGGTGGATATTCCCAAAAGAAATGAGCGGCGCCACCAATACCTGCATTGCAAAATACTCCATCTATCTTCCCAAAGGTTTCCAGTGTTTCATCCACCACAGCACTTATTTCGCTTAGTTGGGTAACGTCGGCTTTGGCATACAGGGCATTGTCGGTGCCCAGTTGATGCATGGTATCTCGCAAATGTTCAGTATCTATATCTGTCAGTGCTACTTGGGCGCCTTCGGCAAGGAGCAACTGGGCTGTGGCTTTTCCAATACCGCGTGCTGCACCGGTAATCAAGATGGTTTTGTTCTTCATCCTGTCCATATCTTTCCATATTTTCTAAACGGAAAGATAGAGCTCAATACACTATCAACACAACTATTGTCCTTTGATTTTCTTTTTCAGCTCTGCCACTTTTTTCTGTTTGAGTTGTTTGAGGCGAAGCTCCTGCTCTTCAATCCAGCGGACTTCGTTATACTTCCCATCCGGATGAACCTCGCTGTAATACCGATACTCTACACCGAAAGAAGCAAACTCTTCTTTTAGAGCATCCTCTATGAGAAGAAAGTTTTCAAAAATATTTTTTTTGAGTTCGGCAATATCGTTGCGCTCTTGCATTATCATGGCTTCTAGCTGAGCCAATTGTTTCATATCCGACTCGCTTACTGTTTTGGGCTTAGCAAGACTTTGCGGGGAGGCATAGCCAACAAAAAGCGCTTCTCCTTTCACACTGGCAGTTGGTTGAGCAGTATTATCCAACTCACCAATGATAGATTCTTGTTCAGCAATGGACTGAATGTATAGTTCTTGCCGAATCCGTGCAATGTTTTCACGCTCTTTGGGGGTCATAGCTTTCCATGATTTTCCTGTGTATTTTACCCACAAAGAAGAATCATTAGGATTGGCCTTAATCCTTTTCCAAAGTTCAGGTTTATTGTAGGGGTCTTCTTTGGTGAAATCAACCTGAGGTTGTGCATAAATACTGTGCACTGCTACTAAAATAAGTAGCAATAGTGGCAACAGCAACTTTTCGTACAAGTTCATCACACATCCAATTTAATAAGAGGCAACCGGTCGGGAAGCAATTGTATATTTTTTCGGACAAAATACATTTTCTCAAATTTATTACCAAACCTATTGTTTATTTCAATAAGATTTGGCATAGCTCTCAGAAGCACAGCCAAAAACGGGCAGCAATGGTTTTTCTGCCTTTTACAGTAAAAACAGAAATGCCCCCCTAATTATTGTGTTGAAGTTATACTTTTACCGATTTGGCCACTACCAAGGGTATTTTTTGAACTTTGCACGAAAACTTCTGAGATATATCTAAGATAAAATGCTAAATTGAACAAAAGGAATGTCTTCCATTCATAGTTTTTATAGTGGCTAACCTATGTACAAGATTTTCAACTGGTTTAATATTGGAGGAACTGTATTTATCTTTTTGGTGATAGGGTTATTGCAGCAAGTTGCCATCAGTTTAGATTTTTTAAACATTTTCGAGGAGGTGATTAAAAGCTACAGCGTTACCGACTTGGCTTTTTCAGACCTGCGCGAACCACCAGAAGCAGACACAACAATTGTAATAGTGAATATTGGCACGCTTACGCGCGAAGGTATTGCCGAACAGCTGGCTATTATCAATCGCTATCAGCCCCGCGTAGTAGGCATAGATGTAGAGTTCAGCAAACCTAAAGAAGAACGGGTAGACTCGCTTTTAGAAGCTGTTTTTGCCCAAACGCGCAACTTAGTACTGTGGAGTAAAGTAGAAGGCGGCAAGCGCCAACCTGATGGCACCATTGTTTGGGATACCCTCCGAAAAGTACTCCCGCGCTTTGCACGCCACGCCCGTACCGGCTACACTAATGCGCTCACCGAAGGAGACAGCCAGTTTGAGTCGTGGCGGGAGACTACTGCTCTTGAAAAAATAGCAGACGGCACAGTAGAATACAGTTTTGCCACACAAATTGCCATGTTGTACGACTCAGTAAAAGCACAAAAATTTATCAATCGTGGCAACGAATACGAAATTATCAACTACCGCGGTAACACCGATAAGTTTCAAACCCTAGATGTAAACGATGTTTTTGAAGAAAACTTTACCCCCGAAACCATTCGCGATAAAATAGTAATTATGTGTTATATGGGAGGAGAATATACCAGTACTACTTGGGATACAGACAAATACTATACACCCCTCAATAGCAAACAAATAGGACGCAACCCTCCCGATATGTATGGTGGTGTAGCTCACGCCAACATAGTATCGATGATTTTACACGAAAATTATATCGACGAAGCCCCCTCATGGCTGGCTTACGTGTTGGCTGTTGTATTGTGCTGGCTCAATGTAGCTGCCTTTGCTGCTATTAACCAACACGCATTCTGGGGATTGTGGTACGACCTTGTGTCTAAAATTATTCAGTTGATAGAGGTAGTGCTACTGGTATACATACTCTTGGTAGTATTTATAAATTACAGTTTCAAATTAGATTTTACAGCTACCATTGCCGTAGTGTTACTCTCCGGAGACATATTCGAAATTTATGAAGCATTAGTTGGAAATATTTTTGCTGCATTAAAAGGTAGCCACAAATAATAACCTTATATAGGCAATTTCCGTTGAAAAACTATGATAAATATCCTTAAAGCATATGAACTACCGAGCAATTTGGGTAAACTTGTTTTTAGTATTACTCTTTTTTAGTGGGAATGTTTTCGCACAAACATATGCCTTCAAAGTGTTGGCAAGCAAAGGCAACAATACTATTGACGGACAAGCAATCAAAGTAGGCACTCAAATATCAGACAACCAAACGCTGATAGTATCGGAAGGAGCATATTTAAGTTTAGCGCATCACTCTGGTAAAGCTATTGAAGTTCCAGCAGGACGGCACAAAGTGCAAGACCTAAGCAATAAAATTGCGCAAAACCAATCCATAACGGCTAAATATGCCAAGTTTGTTGTAAACGAACTTACGCAAGAGGAACAAAATGCAGCAGCAGCGCGCAATCGGTTTCAACACATGAACAAAACCGGTTCTGTAGAGCGCGACTTAGTGATATCTTCGGTAAGGTTGTGGTTACCGCTCAATTCTATGCTAATGGGGCAACAATTATTGCTTAAATGGTCTGACGTAGAAAAAAATCCTAATGCAACCTATCAAGTGCAAATATCTGACCTAAGCGAAAAAGTACTCTTTAGTGCCCTTACCAAAGAAAAAGAACTGCTGATAGACTTAGTGAAAGCAAACTTGCACAATGAGCCCAACTTTATTGTAAAAGTTCTTCCTGTTGATGCCGCATCGGGCAAGCCTAAAGTGCTGCCCGAACAAATAGACGGTAGCATTCTTATTAAACCAGAAAATGAAACAGTAGCTAATTTGAAGGCAGAGTTGGCTGAAATACAAAAAGAGTTTGGCAATCGCTCTGCTATTGGCAAACTGGCTGAGGCAAACTTGTTTGAAGAAAACAACATGATAGCTAATGCCTTGCTGGCTTATGAAGAAGCACTCAAAATATCAGGCGGCGTACCGCAATACAAAGAATTATATAACTCTTTCCTATTGCGCAATGCTTTCCTTTCAGCAGATAGTCTTGCTAACCTTAACAAGTAGGTAGATAAAATTGAACTACTTTTTTCAAAAAAATTCTCGAGGCATATTGCAACATATTTTTTCGCACGCTACTTTTGCATCACAATTGATGCGAAGCCTCTGTAGCTCAGCTGGTAGAGCAGCTGACTTGTAATCAGCTGGTCGGGGGTTCGAATCCCTCCGGGGGCTCTTTTTATGAAAAAAAACCCGCTTGGAACTACTTCTAAGCGGTTTTTTTTTATTTAGCTGCCAAAAGATACCTAACGGAAAGCAATATTTGCTCTTGCTGTACTATGGAACATAACAGGTCTGTGCTGTTGTGTATGTTCTAGCATATAACAAATGGTTGTTCTTGAAATATGAATAATAGCAACGTGCAACGGCGGCGTGGAAATTGAACTTCTTTCAATGCTTAATTGCACAAATCGCATTATGCCAACTAATACAGCACAAATAACTGCAATAGTTTTGCAAAAAGTTGCTTCTGATACAAAGCCAGTTGTAACCCTAATCTTGCTTAACAGCTTCAAGAGCTTGTAAATGACTTGCCTTGCTGAACTTTTCAAACTTTAACGACATTTGTTTTTACAGTTTGTATGATGCAACGCCTATCTTTGTCCCAAACACCCCTGTAAGGACATGTTAGAAAAATTTGAAGCCCTTTGCGTAGCATTTAGCGACTTGGCTTGGGGCTACCACTTGGTTGTTTTACTGGTCGGTGGCGGTATTTTTTTTGCCATTTACTCTGGTTTTAAACCCTATCTCTACTTAGGACATGCTATCGACATTTTGCGTGGCAAATACGACGATAAGCACTCACCCGGCGAAATCAGCCATTTTGCAGCCCTTTCCAGTGCTGTTGCTGCCACAGTAGGCATGGGCAATATCAGCGGCGTGGCAGTTGCTATTGCCACAGGTGGACCCGGGGCGCTTTTCTGGATGTGGGTAAGTGCTTTTTTTGGCATGGCTATCAAATTTTTTGACTGTACGCTCGCCATTATGTATCGCGGCAAAGACAGCGAAGGCAACATTCAAGGCGGACCGATGTACATCATTACCGAAGGACTGGGGCAACGCTGGAAACCTTTGGCAATTTTCTTTGCGTCGGCAGGCATGATTGGCATGTTCCCGGCATTTCAGGCGAATCAGCTTACCCAAATTATTCGCGAGGTGGTGCTACTGCCTAATGGTTGGGCTTCAGAAGACCCTTTTACTTCTAACTTGATAACAGGTATTGTCATTACAGTATTGGTCTCCTTTGTCATTTTCGGGGGCTTGCAACGCATTGCTGATGTAGCTTCCAAACTTGTACCGACCATGGTGGTATTATATGTGGCATCGGTGCTATTTGTTATTATCAGCAACATTGCTCACCTACCTGCCTCTTTTGCGCTGATTTTGAAAGATGCTTTTTCAGGGGAAGCGGTTTTGGGTGGTGCGCTGGGTGCGCTTATTCTGACAGGTGTAAAACGGGCGGCATTTTCCAACGAAGCGGGTATCGGAACGGCACCTCTTGCACATGGTGCAGCCAAAACTACCGAACCTGTTCGCGAAGGGTTAGTTGCCATGTTCGGACCTGCAATAGACACGCTCCTGATTTGTACCATGACTGCACTTTCCATCATCGTAACAGGCGTTTGGCGAAATCCGAAAAGCAACGGCGTTGCTATAACACTGGAAGCCTTCCAATCAGCCATGCCCGGCTACGGACAATATGTACTGATTGCCTGTGCTGCCATTTTTGCACTGACAACTTTATTTACCTACTCTTACTTTGGCGGCAAGTGCTTTGGTTACTTATTTGGTGCAAAGCGGCAGCACTGGTACAACTATATCTATGTAGGTAGCATTATTATGGGGGCAGTGGCATCGCTCAAAGCAATGGTTGGGCTCATTGACGGCGCGTATGCACTGATGGCATTGCCTAATATGTTTGCTGCGCTTGTGTTAGCTCCCCAAGTAAAAACTGCTATGAATGATTATTTCCGAAGAATGAGCCAATGAGCCATCACTACGACTACCTCATTGCTGGCGGCGGGCTGGCAGGTTTAACCCTTGCTTATGCTATTGCAAAAACCCCTGCATTACAGGACAAAAAGGTGCTGATTATAGACCGCGAAGTCAAACATCGCAATGACCGCACGTGGAGTTTTTGGGCTGCCGAGCCGACTATGTTTGACCATATTGTTCACCGTACGTGGAAAAAAATCAATTTTATTTCCGATACGCTCAACAGGCAATTTGAGCTGACGCGCTATCGCTATGCTACTATTCGCGGCATTGATTTTTATCAGGAAGTAAATCAAGTATTGCAGCGGGCTGCCAACATTGCTTTTCTGTACGGCGAAATTACTGAAATAGGGCAGGCAGGCGAGCAAGCATATGCAACAGTCAACGGGCAGCGGGTTACGGGCAACTATCTGTTTGATTCGCTATTTAGGGCAGAACTGTTTAATCCTTATGATGCTGGCTACCACTACATCCGGCAGCACTTTAAGGGCTATGTCATCCGAACGCCTCAGCCTTTTTTTGATGACAGTGCTATTACCATGTTTGACTTCCGCACCAAACAAAAAGACGGCGTTTATTTTTTCTACATATTGCCTTATGACAAAAATGTGGCGCTGGTAGAATACACCGGTTTCTCGCGCGATTTGCTTCCCGAAACAGAGTATGACCACGAACTGCAAAACTACCTCCACAATCGGCTACAACTTGTTGATTATGAAGTAGAAGAGACCGAGTTTGCCGTTATCCCTATGACCGATTTTCGCTTTGAAAGTCGCAAAGGACGCATCATACGCATAGGTGTACAGGGCGGTATGTCCAAACCTTCTACGGGCTATGCATTTATACGGATTCAGCGACAAGTAGAAAAAATCATCAAAAGTTTACAAACAAGCAGCACACCATTTTACAACGAAGCCTTTCGCCCTCAATTTAGAATTTACGATGCCATGCTATTGAACATTATGCACCGCGAGGGTTGGCAAATTGCCCATATTTTTTCAGCCATGTTCAGGAGAAATCCCATTGAGCGGATTTTGCGCTTTTTGGACGAGCAGACGCACTTAGGAGAGGATTTGCTGATTATGGCATCTGTTCCGCCACTACCTTTTTTGGAGTCTATCTACAACTTGATTTTCAGGCGAAAGCCCATTAAGCAGATTAAAAAGTATAGAAGTTGAAAGGTAGATTGACATCTTCAGCAAACTCTTGTCCGCTTTCCAGCATGTCGAAGTCGTTGTTTTGATAGTACCAATTGATGGTTACTTTACCTTTTTTGCTGCGTTGGTAGTCTTCCAACATATCGAATATTTCTAAGAAGCGGCGGGAGCTACTGGTATTGAAATAAATCATTTTGAAGTTGAAGACAATTTCCCTTCCAGGGGTTGCCAAATAATCGCGTAGCCACTTAATAATAGGTTGAAAAAATTCTACAGTATATTCATGGTAAGATTCTCCGGCAATTTCAAGCACGCCCGACTGTGCATCGAAGTTTACACTGGGAATGTAGTTTGAGCCGGCAATCGAAAAATTCTCCATTTATCTACAAATTGTTATCTTGAATGAGTACTGATAAAATGAAAAAACTATGTTTTTCATCCACAGGTATAAAGTCGTACTGTAGAGGGTTCTTAGCTTTTCTAAGCACCCCTACCAAACCTGTACTGTCTTGATCTTCTGGCGTACGCAGCTGCTGACGGAAATATCCGCGCAATTGTTCATTATTGAGTTGATTGATATAATCTATTTTTTGGCGAAGTTGTGCTACCTCATCATTTTCTACCATGTTGCCAGAGTTCACCGTAAAAGCACTTCTGTCAGCGTTAGTGGCTATCACCACAATACCCTTGCCTACCATTTTCTTGTCCGATTCGGAATAGTCTTTTTCGGCAGAGTACAAATTGATGTTTTGCACCAGTTCCACCATTACGCCGAAAATTCGCTTGCCTGCTAAGTCGCTGTCTGCCTGCTCCTTAACATTTCTACCCATCATGGTTAGTACATCGGTGGTCATCATACCTTGAAAAGCCAGTAGGATATGATGTTCCTGTATTAACTTATAGAAATCGTAGGTAGTGCTACTATGTATATTGCTGTTCATTGTAAGCAAATATAAGGGTTTCGGGCAAAATCAAAAACGTAGAATGCAAGTGGTTTTTAAAAAATGTAACAGCACTATGCCAGTAGAACAGTTAAGTGCAGCTCCGTCTCCTACGTGCCTCTGCCTATTGCCAGCTTGTATGGGTGTAAATATTAGCTTTTAGGCGGTTGAGCATAGTATACAGTCCAAAGTAGGTACGGTTTAGATACAGGGCGTCTTTGGAGCCACGCGGTTTTTTAGATTTTCTCAACTCCTCCATTTTGGAAAGTCGCTCACCAAATTGATAAAGTTGCATGAAGTATTCTTCGTTTCCGAAGTCAAATTTTTCTTCGCGAAAAGGCTTCACTGTCAAGTAAATCATTTCACTGAAAGTTTCCATGAACAATTTTTTGAGAGCAGGGCTATCGTCTTCATAAATAAAGCCCAAATCGTAAAAAGTTTGTTCAAGGGCTGCTGCATCGTCGAAGATACGCGGGTTAATAACACGGAAATGGGTTTTGTAGTAGTCGGGTGGAATAATTTTGACACATCCAAAATCGATGATACCCAGTGTGCCATCGGGGCGCATCAGGAAGTTTCCCGGATGAGGGTCGGCATGTACCATCAGCATTTGGTGCATTTGGTAGTCGTAGAAGTTCCAAAGTGCCTGCCCAATTTGGTTGCGAATTTCCTGAGGCGGATTGTCTTTTAAGAATTCGTCTAAATGCTTACCCGTTAGCCAATCCATTGTCAGGATGCGCTTAGTAGTATATTCAGGATAGTAATGAGGGAAGACTAGGTGAGGAATATGCGCACAAGCCTTTGCAATGTGTGCGGCATGCTTCATTTCTAATTCATAGTCAGTTTCAGCGATGAGCATATTTTGCACTTCGCTCATGTAAAGGTCTAAGTCGCGCTCATTGAGCCCCAAAATTTGCACAGCAAAAGGACGAACCATTTTCAGGTCGGAGGCAATGCTATCAGCAACTCCCGGATATTGTACTTTTACGGCAAAAGTCTTGTTGCCTTTAGTTGCTTTGTGTACTTGCCCAATAGAAGCAGCATTAACAGCATCTTTGGTGAAAGTGTCGAACAATTCAGTAGGTGCCTTGCCGAAGAACTGCTGAAAAGTTTTCACAACTAATGGGTAAGAGAGGGGGGGCGCAGAGTATTGTGCCATCATGAATTTTTCTTGGTAGGCAGTAGGGAGCATGTTTTTGTCCATGCTCATCATTTGCGCTACTTTCAGGGCGCTGCCTTTCAGTTCGCTGAGGGTTTCATAGATATCTTCGGCGTTGTCGCGATGCAGGTCTTCACGACTAACGCTGCTGTCTACCAAGCGTTTGGCATAGTGCTTAATGTAGTTACCGCCAAGTTTGACGCCGGTTTTAACAAACTTGGCAGCTCTCTCAGCTTTGGTAGTAGGGATAGTATCTTGGGCTTTGGGTTTTTCTTCTGCCATAATAGTGCATGTTAGAAAATAAGTTGCTAAAACTCATGCGCAACTAACGGGCAAAAACAAACTTAATAAAATCAACGGTAGTATCTGCTATGTTTTTACCTAACAAGTCGAAAGCCAAGTTAACGGCTTTCTCAATAGCGGCATCGGTTTTTTCAAAGCCTCGGCTATTGTCTTGTATCCAAAAGTTGATTATAAATTCCATTTGCCACCAGAGCAATTGGGCGTAGCGGTCTGTAAGGAAGGGTCTGTCCACTATTTCGCCTGTGTAGATGGCATCGTTTATTATTTTTTTTACAAAATCATCAAAGTTTTTTTTCAAGTCAGCAAGCAAATCGGGCTTACCACACAGTCGGCGCTCAACAGTGTTTCGTTGTGCATAGGTTTTTTGGGCGAAGCTGCGAATGTTTTTAAGTGTTTCTACATAGCCATAGTACATGGCGAGCATCTTTTCGCGAGCATTGTATTGGTCATATACGTTGTCGTTTTGCAATTTTGCAACCGTATCGTTGAAGGCGTCGCCCCAAATAGCTGCTTCTAGTGCATCGAAGGAGGCATAGTGTTCGTAAAAAGTCTTCTCCTCCATGTTGATGCTTTGCATAAATGCAAACACCGATGCTGGACGCTTGCCATGATTCAGTAAATAGCGGATGTATTCTTTTTTAATTTGCTCCATAAAAAGGCGACTTTATGCCATTGATTTCAGGTATTTTAACTGCTTACAAAGCGAAAAGGTTCGTTAAAAACAACAAAAAGCCGCTTTGTTATTGTAAAAGCGGCTGCAAAGCATGTGTAAATGAGATGTTGATGTATTACTGGTCGTTTTGTTCGCCTTGTTTGAGGTCGTCGTTGTTGATAGATTTTTTGCGACGCGGGCGCGCTGACTCACCAAAGCCCATTTTACCGAAATTATAGTTGAATGTGATGCGAACAGCGCGGTTATATACGTTGCGCAAAATATTTTGACTGAAAGCGTCGGTAGCAAATTGTGACTCGATGCGCAACGCACGACGGAAGATGTTGTCAGCGCCAAATGTAATGCCTCCTTTTTTGTTGAGGATATCTTTCTTAATGCCAAATGAATAGAAGCTAAACACGCCTTGTGTGCCTTGTAGTTGTACGGTTGGCGAGTTGACAAAACCAAAGCCTTGTGCACTCCACCCTTTTCCAAAAGTGTACTGAGTATTGAAATTGGCGCTGTATTGCCATCCGCTGTTGCTGCTACCAAGTGCAGGACTATTAAACTGCACATACAGAACATTGAAAGTACCGCTGATGCGCCATGCAGAGGTAACTTGTACAGAGCCAAAAGCACTAGCTCCCAACACGCGGTTCTGGGCTACGTTGTCGAAGGTAGTGCTGGATACGCCCGATTCATCGACACTGATAACTGTGCTGATGGCATTGTTAGTTTGCCGCCAAAAGGTGCTCACTGTTAGTGAACTGCGGTTGATGAAGGCGCTATAGCTCAGTTCAGTGTTGTGGGTAAGTTCGGGTAACAGTTGTGGGTTACCAAATCGGATGTTGTTCGGGTCTGCAAGATTCACAAAGGGATTCAGCACGCCGATGCCCGGACGCTGGATGCGGCGATTGTAAGCCAACTTAATCGTATTGCCTTGTTTAAGTGTTTTAGAAAGGGCAATGTTGGGAATCAGATTGCCAAAATTTTGAGTGAAACGGTTGTTGTTTAAAGGTAGCCAACCCAAAATATCTGTATATTCATAGCGGATACCTGTTTTAATGCCAAATTTGGATTTGGTAGTATAGCCATAGCTGACGTAAGCTGCTACCACGTTCTGGTCGTAATCTAAGGCGTTATTGCGAGCAGGATTAATTACAAAACGATTTTGCTCAAAGTTAAACGTGGCAAAGTCGTTACTACTTGTAACTTTCCGCAATATAGCTTTGCTACCAGTCTCAAGAGTACTTTGCTCGTTGATAGGGTGTGTATAGTCTAACTGAAAAGTAACTTCTCGGTTAGTATTGCGGTTGTCGTTTCGCTCGCGGTAATCTAACTGATTGAGAGGTGTAAATTGGTCTAAACTGTATCGGTCAATTCCTTTGTTGAGCGTATAGAGGGCAAGAATTGCCAACTCTTGTTGTGGTTTGTTGAATGTACGCGTATAATCAATGTTAAAAGTGTAGTTATTGCTCACCTCAGTAGAATTCACGTCGCGGGTAAATTGGCGAACCACTGTAGTATTTTGACCAAAGACAGTTGCTTGATTTTGGTCATCCCAAAAACCGCGCTTGCCAAATCGAACCCCAGTTGAAATATTGCTTTTAGGACTAATTTCGTAGTCTGCATTGAGTTGAACCCTACCGAAAATGCGATAACCAAAGCCATCATCCGTACGGTTGACAAAACTGGTTTGTCCATTGGGTAAAAGGTTAGTGCGATTGTTATAGCCGTCGTTCCACACATACACTGCCCGCCCACCACCGTTGAGCGAAAGCCCAAGTTTACCAGTGCGGAAGTTCAATCCCCCGTCCATATTGCTGCTGCGCGTACCAGCAGAAACATTGACGTTGCCGCTCATGCCTTGGATAGTATTTTTCTTGGTGATAATGTTGATAATGCCAGATGTTCCTTCGGCATCGTAGCGAGCAGAAGGGCTGGTAATCACTTCTACGCTTTTAATCATTTCGGCAGGAATTTGACGCAAGGCATCGGCTACGGTAGCAGCCATAATGGTACTAGGCTTATTATTGATAAGTACCTGTACATTGCTGCTTCCACGAAGTTGTACGTTGCCATCTATATCCACAGAAAGAAGTGGCACTTTGCGCAGCACTTCAGTGGCATCGCTACCTGCATTAGTTACATCTTTTTCAGCATTGTAGGTGATGCGGTCAACTTTATCTTCTACGAGGTCTTTCTGGTCAACAATTTCAATCTCATTTAGCAATTTTACTTCGGCAGGTAATACGATATTGCCCAATTGCACAACCGAACGGTCATTGGCAAGGGTCACATTGTCTAAGGTAATGGTTTGGTAACCCACAAAGCTAACAGCTACTTTGTAAGTACCTGCTGCTACCTTGCTAATAGTAAATTGTCCTTTCTCATTAGTAATGGTGCCGTCGATAGGCTTACCGGTGGTTTTATCTAACAAGGCAACTGTTGCAAACTCTACGGGCTGCTTATTGGCAGAGTCTAACACTGTACCTGTAATTTTACCGTTGCCTTTTTGCGGTATCTCAGTAGTGGTAACCGATTTCTCTGCTGCCTCAATCCATTGCTGGATTTGTTGTAGTTGCTCTGGTGTAGGGCGATTGCCCTGCGAAAACCATTGGCGTATTTGCTCCTGTTGCTGCGGAGGAAGTAGTTGAATTTTCTCGCGCCACTGCGCACTTTGTCCTTGTTGCGGAGGGAACTGAGCCATGGAAAGCTGAATAAAACCAACCAAAGCGCCTAAAAGGAGTAAAAATGAACGATACATTAGTAATGAGACAGTTAAAATAAGACAATAAACTTGTTATAACAATTATCTAATACAATACCACAAAAATTAGTGATTTGTAAATCAGCTTGTTATGAAACAAGATAACCTTCTCAACTGTTTGCAGATGTTCGAAAATGAACAGTGTTATTGCAAAAATGAACACCGACTAACAAAGCCGCGTACAATCCTTATTTTTAGAGGATAGCTATAAAAAAACAACCTATGCAAATTTGCTTTAATAAACTTTATTTAACAGAACTGTATTACATACTGCATTTTCTTATCGGATTTTTTCAATAGTTTATCTGATAAAACACTGAATTATATCGGATTTTTTGTTCATTTCATCGAAACAGCCTTTCCTGTATCCATTCGCGAGTGTTTTTGTTGAGTAACTTTGTTATAAAAAATTAGCATATCACACTTTATTCTTACATAAGTGATAGCTACCCGTGGAAATAATAAAGTTTATATTATGATAAGTTCGTTTACTCGCACGTTAGGCTGGTTAGTCGTGTTGCTCGGTAGCTGGCACCGAATATGCGCACAAACAGCCGATTTTCGTGTAGGCACAGCAGGAGAACCTCTGACAGGGGGATGCGGCATAGCTACCTACAAGTTTTATGACCAAAGTTCGGGGTTGCCATCCGACCTGACTACTATCCGCTATAATTGGGATTTTGGCACGGGCAGCCCAGTGGTTGGAATTCCCAACGACCCGAGCATCACAGAGCCAGAACGCGCCTACGGTACTCCCGGGCGATACATTGTGCGGTTGCGCATCACCAATGCTGCCGGTACTGTAACCATTAGCGAACGGACACGTGAGGTAATCGTATATGACCGAGCTACTCCTAACTTTACAGTGCCTCCCGGAATTGGTTGTACGCCTTATACAGTAACATTTAGCGACATAACTGTTGCTGGAACAGTTTCAACAGGAGGCTTAGTGGGCGATATTGTACGTTGGACTTGGAATTTTGGAGATGGTACCACTATTACAGGTACAGACCCCTCATTCAGAACCCCCACACATACGTATAACTTCCCCGGCGACTACCAGGTAACGCTGACTGTCGAGACTTTTGCCGGTGGCAGAGAAACTTGTCAGGCTTCTATCATCCGCCCTAATGCAGTCCGGGTGCGCTGGTCGCCGCAGGCTGCTTTTCGTTTGCAAAACGGTCCGGCTTGTTCACCGCCGTTTCTGGCGCGCTTTGAAAATCTCTCTACGGTGCGTACCAGCCCGCCGCCGCCCGGTAATATCACGAGCTATTTGTGGGAATTTTTTGATGCCAGTGGCAATCTGGCAGGCACGAGTACCGATGTAAACCCTACTTTTACTTATCCTACTTTTGGTGTTTATCGTGTACGCTTGACTGCCACTACTGCCGACGGTTGCTCTTCGGTGCGCGACGTTCCCGATGCCATTGTCATTAGAAACAACGTTGCCGATTTTGATATTCCACCGATTTACTGCGCCAACAGTTCGCAACAGTTTTTTGACCGCTCCTCAGCAGGTGCGGTTGGTTGGGCGTGGAATTTTGGCGATGGCAGCACGTCCACGGCGCAAAATCCGAATAAAACTTATGCTGCACCGGGCACTTATCCCGTAACGCTGACTACTACTTTTATAGACGGTTGCTCGGTGAGCGTAACTAAAAACGTAACAATCCGTCCATTACCAGATGCTAATTTTACAGTTAGCCCGCCTGATAATCTTTGCAATACAGGTCCTCGCCAGTTAATTCCAGCATTAAACGACCCTACTAATTATACGTATGAATGGCGCGTTACCGACCCTGCTTTTGCTTTTGGCGAAGCCATTTATACAACAGCTACTCCCACGCATAACTTTACAGCTTTTAGGACTTATCCGATTCGTCTGACGATTACTGACCGGACAACGGGCTGCTCCAACACGTTAACGCGCAATTTGGTATTGGCAGAAGCCGTGCCGCGTTTGGAGTTTATTGGGGCACAGCCTACTACTACTTGTGCGCCTGTAACATTCAATTTTACGGCTCGGAATAGCACCTCAGTAGAAGGTATCATCCGTTATGATTTTGATTTTGGCGACGGATCGCCTGTGGTAAGCATTGCGCCGCCATTCACCCCAACCGGTTTTCCGGATGTTTCACACACTTACACTACGCCGGGAGTTTACACGCCGCGCGTAACCATTACAACTGCTAGTGGCTGTACACGTACAGCTAATTTTAATCAGCAAATCAAAGTCGGAACGCGTCCCCCGAATACCATTACGCTTACAGCGAACCGCAACGGCTGCGCGACTATCGGCGGAGTAGGCATTACCTTTACTCCCAGTATTCCGCCCGGTGTTTGTGCCGACAGCGTAGTGTATGATTTTGGGGACGGCTCTGCGCCTCGCGGTGTGGGCAATGTAGGACCAGTTACTCACGAGTTTCGCACCATTGGAACAATTACAGTTAATGCGATTTTTTATTGCAATGGCTGCCCTACTGTTTCTCCCATAACAGCTACAGTCAATGTAGATGGACCAATCGCTTTATTTAATGTGGTAGGCGGAGGGGTTGCCTGTGCTGCTAACAGTACTTTTAGCTTCTTGAATACCAGCGTGGATGCAGCGGCTCCTGTTACTACCACTTATGAGTGGGACTTTGGTGATGGTACGGCTACGCAAATTATTCCAAGGGGAAGCCCTGTATCGCATACCTATGCCAGTCCGGGTGTTTACACTGTAACACTGCGCGCTATCGGTTCTAATGGTTGCGTCAATGTGCGCACGGCTACGGTCAATATATCTGTTTCTACTCCTTCGTTTACGGTAACACCTAATCCTTCAGGACCTATTTGCAGCAATATCCCTATTCGCTTTACAAGCACCTCTACTACCAGTGGCACCATCACAAGCTACCGCTGGGACTTTGGCGATGGCACCGTTACTACCATTAATGGTCCGGCAGGTGCTTCGGTACTCCATACTTATGTGCCTCGTGCAACCCCGTATCAGGCAACATTAACCATTACCGAGTCTAATGGTTGTGCCGAGTCGGTAAGTGCACCCGTTAATATTACGATTCAAGGACCAAGAGCTGATTTCACCTATCCTTCGGTAGTGTGCGTAGGGCAACCGGTTAGCTTTAATGATGCCTCAACAGTATTTCCTAATAGCAATGCCATTACCTCATGGAATTGGTTTTTCCAAGACGGCATTTCTAATCCGTTCCAGAACCAAGCGGTGCAAAATCCCACTTATACGTTCCTAAGCCCCGGCACGTGGAATGTAACGCTGACTGTTGCTGATAATAATGGTATCGGTCCTTGTACTGCTACTATTACTCGCACCATTACAGTTTTACCGCGCCCTGTGGGCGGGTTTAATGTTTCTGCTACGACCTTCTGCGCCGGTAGCAATATGACCATTACCAGCAACGCAATAGACGTTCCCGGTGGCACAGGGCTGACTTATGCATGGAATTTTGGCACGGCACCGTCAAATTACACTGCCAATTTGAGCAACCCTGCCAACCCTGTGATTCGTTATCACACTGCGGGTAGCTACACTATAACCCAGACTGTTACGGCAGGCAATACCTGTTCGGTAACATTTAGCCGTGTAGTTAACGTGATTGCGCCTGATGCGACTATTTCTGCACAGGCATCTACCGGACCGCCAGTATTTGCCCCCACACAATTGGTAATAAGTTGCCCTCCAGCAGCAGTACGCTTCCGAGCTACTCCATTCCCCGATGCAGATATTGAAGAGTACTACTGGGAATTTGGCGATGGCAACGTATCCTTCAGCCAAAACCCTGAAAATACATATATCAATCCGGGCGTATATACCGTTCGCTTGACGATGCGCAGCCGTGCAGGTTGTACCGTTGTTCGCGAGCTTATAAACTTTGTTCGAGTAGACGGACCTCGTGGGCAATTCATTTTTAATCCTACCGACATTTGCGTAGGCTCTTCTGTTACCTTTACCGCAACCGGGTTGCAAAATGTTGCTTTTGTGCAATGGGATTTTGGCGATGGTTCGCCTACTACTTCTCCGGTAGCGTTTGATGCAGCGGCTTATGCGGCAGCAGGTAACCAGTTACAAATTACACATGTTTACACGCGACCGGGTACTTTCCAACCTGTATTAATTTTACAGGACAACAATACTCCTCCCTGCCGTGTTTTCATCCGTCCGGATGGCGGTGCTCGGGTGCGTGTTAGTGGCAAACCTACCGCCGCTTTCAGTTGGCCTAATAACAGCGGCAATATCTGCGAAAACAGCAGTTTTGTTGTTACTGATGAAAGCACGTCAGACCCTGATACGCCGCCGACACTTTCTCCACAAATTACGCGCTGGCAGTGGGATGTGTTTGACGTGAATCCTACCAGCAATCCTACGGCTACGCCTGTTCGTACGCAAGTCATCACTTCTGCGCCCGGCAATTACACATTTGCCAATAATCTGCCTGCGGGCAATTATTGGATTCGCTTGCGTGTACGCACAGCATTTGGTTGCGAAGATGAAGAGGTGAAGCAGATAACACTGGTAGCGCCTGTTATTTATGCAGATTTTGAAAATGATGCTTACATATGCGTAGGCAGCCCTACCAGCTTCAATGCGGGTAATTCTAATGACCCTGCTACGCGCTGTTTCAGTCCGAGCGGAGTGCCACAGCCATTGCCTTGTAATGCGCCTAACGTCTTGCGACCGCCATTCTCTTGGAGTTTCAGCGGTGGAGCACCACTGCCGCTATTATATGAATGGGAATTTTCGGTAGGGGCTACTATTTTGGGAACAGCAACAGGGCAGCGTCCTACGTTCACTTTCCCTGTCAATGCATCCAATCCCAGTCAGCCGTATGATGTAACCGTTCGCCTGACGGTGCGCGATGCCTTGCTGTGTGCTTCGGGCGTAACCAAAACGGCCATTATTACTGTTAATCCGCTGCCTCGTGCGGCTTTGAATCCTTCCGATGTAACCATTTGCCATAACGGAGGGGTAAACAGTGCTTCATTTACTACACAGGCAGACCCGGCTATTCCGGGTACGGTTCAATACCGCTGGCAAGTAGATGCCGGAGCAGGTTTTGGCGACCTAACCGATGGAGGAGTTTATAGTGGCGTTACCACTCCAACATTGACTTTGACCAACGTTCCAGAGTTTATGAACGGTTGGCGCTTCCGCGCGCGCATTCAAAATACAAATAATATTCAATGCGAGGCATTTAGCGCACCTGCTACATTGACTGTTATTCCAACACCTACTACCGCTACTGTTGTATCGCCAATTAATATTTGCGACGCTACTACTGTTACGCTAACGGGTAATGCGCCTGCGGCAGGGCGCGGCACGGGTCGTTGGGTGCAGTTGAGTGGTCCTACTACCATTAACTTTGGGGCACAAATCAGCAATCCGACGGCTACTATTCCTGTTAGCAACGGAGTTTATACCTTCCGCTGGGAAATCACCACTTCTGCCAATGGCGTAAACTGCGTGTCGCAGTCGCCTGTGCTTACAGTGAACAGCGGTCGCTCTGCTAATGCCGGACCTGACCAGTCGGTGTGCGAGTTTATTAGTGGCACTACTAACCGCATAGAGGTAACACTGGCAGCCAATAATCCTGCCTTAGGTGGTGGCGGTACAGGTACATGGACGGTAGTAAATCGTCCTTCGGGGTCGCCTGTGCCAGTATTTACCCCTAATGCCAATGCGCATAATGCAACCATCTCCGACTTGCGCCCTGGCACTTATTTGCTCCGTTGGAGCATTACAGGTGCACCGGGTTGTGGCAATACCCAAGATGACATGATTATCACGGTCAATCCGCTGCCGATTATTGCCAACCCGACCGATTTGACGGCTTGCGCCAACAGTACCGTGAATTTATCTGCACTGGTAGACCCAAGTCTGAATATTCAGTGGGAGATTGCCACCCCCTCAGACCCGACCAACTTTAACCCCGTGCTGAACGGAACGTTCTTTGGCGCAACTTTCAGCGGTGCAACTACAAACACCCTGACAATTGCCAACATACCTGCTGCACTAAATGGCTCACGTTTCCGCATTCGTGGCACCAATACTACCACAGGCTGTTTTAACTATTCAACAGCCGCTACGCTCACCGTAGCCGATGAACAGAACAACGAAGTTACCGATGCCAGCATTTGCGCCAATGCAACATCGGTCAATATCATTGTGCGCAATGCACGGGCAAATCATACTTATCGCTTATTCCGCGGCAGCACTACCTTTGCTACGCAGACTCCTGCCGTAAATGGCGATATTACTTTCACTTTGTCAGGAGCTGATGTGCCAACTTCTTCCACTGCATATAGCGTAGAAGTAACTGCACCTGTAACAGGAGCCGGCAGTTGCGTAGTAGTATTACCAGACCAAGCGGTCATTACAGTTACCCCTGTCAATCAGGCAGTTGCTGATGCAGACTTTGATGCTTGCGATGTTACAACTGTAACGCTAACAGGCAACATTCCAATTATTACGGGTGCAGGTTCGTGGTCGCAGGTGAGTGGACCGTCTGTACCACCTGCTAACCGCAGCATTAGCGGACCGGATAATAACGTGCTGACGCTGACCAATTTACAAGCAGGGCGTTATGCGTTCCGTTGGCGTATTACCAACAGTACTTGTCCCGATTCGGAAGACTTAGTAACCTTTACCATTACCAATCGCGCCAATGCAGGCACTGACCAGCAATTTTGTTTACCAACTACAAGCACTACGCTGACGGGTAATTTACCTTATACGGGAACGGCAACTTGGTCGTTTGTGTC
Organism: Bernardetiaceae bacterium; assembly: GCA_025056255.1. Taxonomy (GTDB): domain Bacteria; phylum Bacteroidota; class Bacteroidia; order Cytophagales; family Thermoflexibacteraceae; genus Rhodoflexus. Next base: position 110,276 of record JANWVT010000007.1, read on the forward strand.
AGGTCCAAGCGGTGTTACGCCTGTGCTGACCGTTGTTCCGCTGACTCCTGCCGAAACAGCGGCGGGCGTATCAAGTCCGTACAGCACCACTGTTACAGGTATGACCGCACCGGGCGTGTACCGCTTCCGCTATGCCATCAGCGGCGGGGCATGTCCGCCAAGCGAAGACTTTGTGGACGTATTTATTGCAGCTCCTGCCAATATTATTACGACAGATACAAGGCTGTGCAACGTCAGCAGTTTTGTAATGACTGCCGATGTGCCTGTGGTAGGAGCGGGCAACTGGTCGCTGGTATTTACAGACGGTCCTGTGCCTACTTTGGCAACCTCAGGTACAGCCGGCACAACATTAACCGCCAATGGTTTGGGCAGAGGTCGCTATGTGTTCCGCTGGACAGTAACAGGTTCGCCCTGCGGTACAGGCGGTTCTACTTTTGATGAAATTGAAATTTTCAACGATGCTCCTGCCAATGCAGGTGCAGATATAGCCGTTTGCGGCACGGTTAATCCGACTTCGGTACAACTAAATGCCGTGCCTGCTGTGAGTGGTACGCTGGGAACTTGGACACAGGTAGGCGGTCCTGCCCTGCCTCCGGGTAGCTTTGTCAATGCCAATGCTGCTAATACGTTTGTGAATAACTTGGTGCCGGGCAACGTGTACGACTTCCGTTGGACAATCAGCGGCGGCTCTGCCTGTCCGCAAACAGTGGATGATGTGCGCGTAACCGTATCGCAACCGCCTTCGGCTGCGGTAGCAGGTACAAATCAAGTACTTTGTGCTGCCAACACCGCTGTTATGAATGCTACTCCGCCTGTATTTGGCACCGGTTTGTGGACATTGGTAAGCGCACCAATGGGGGCTACGCCTGTGATTGCTAATCCTTCGGCACATAATACAACTATCAGCAACTTGAATGTAATCGGTACTTACACCTTCCGCTGGACGGTCAGCAACCCGGGCTGCCCAAGTACAAGTGCCGATGTGAACATTGTGGTGCAACTGCCCGTAGCTGCTAATGCGGGTGCAGATGCCAACATTTGTGCAGCTACCTATACAATGGCTGCCAATGCTGTTCCCGCAGGGGCAACAGGGCAATGGACATTTGTTTCCGGACCCGTTACGCCCGTTATCACTACGCCAAGCTCGCCGACTACGAACATTACGGGTATCAATGCTCCGGGAGAATATGTATTCCGTTGGAGTTTGAGCAACGGCGCTTGCGTTTCCGAAAGTACCGTAACCATCCGCCGTGCGATAGTAGATGCAGGTCCGGACGTGAATACCTGCGGCACAGGCAATACTGTTACGCTGAATGCACAGCCTCCTGTGGTAGGTACAGGCAGATGGACATTTGTTTCAGGTCCGAACGCGGTAACATTCTCTAACGACTTGGACAGAAACGCCACCGTCAGCGGCTTGACGCAGCCGGGCATTTACACCATCCGCTGGACAGTAACAGGTACGCCTTGCGGCACTAATTTCGATGATCTGCTTATCCGTGTAGTTACTCCTGCTAATGCAGGGGCAGACATTAGTGTTTGCGGTACGACTAACCCCGTAACGTTGGGTGCTACGGCTGTGGTAGGTCCGGGTACGGGTACATGGACAGTAGTTTCCGGTCCGAATACACCAACTTTTTCAAGCGCCACGGCTGCTAATGCGCAATTCGGTACGGGCGGCACGTTGCAGGTAGGTACATATGTGTTGCGCTGGCGCGTAACTGGTTCTGCTTGCCCCGACAGCGAAGACTTCGTAACTGTAACCGTTTCGCCTTCTACGATTTCTGCCGGCTCTAACCAGACGCTTTGTTTGGCATCTGCCGCTACAACTACCACTGCCAACCTTTCAGGTACTCCGCCTGTAACAGGCACGGGTACATGGTCGCAGGTAGGCGGTCCTACGTTGCCTGCGGGCAGCATCGCCAACCCCAACAGCCCGAACACAAGCGTGAGCAATTTGGGCGCGGGCATTTACGTATTCCAATGGGCGGTAACAGGCGCAACCTGCCCCGGCAGTGCGCCTACCGTAACCATTACGGTAGCTGAACCGCCGCGCATCATTACGCCGCCTGTTTCGCCGATTTGTGCAACGGGAACGACAGCAACCGTAACCGTGAGCGGCAACGTGCCTGTGATAGGAACAGGTACATGGTCGCGGGTATCAGGTCCGGGGGCTGCACCGACGATTTCCGCTTCGGCAAGCGGCGGGGTGAGTACGGCAACATTCAGCGGCTTGGAAGTAGGTACGCACGTATTGCAATGGGCATTCAGCGGAACAGCACCTTGTACCTTCACACCTGCACAAGTTACAGTAACGGTACAGCCGCAACCGACACTTGCAACGGTTACGCCTGCTACACAAAGTGTATGCGCCGACCCTGCATCGGGCTTTGGCAGTGCAACCCTGACAGGCAGCGTACCTGCGGCGGGCAATACAGGCGCATGGTCGCACAGCGGACCAGGCACACCGACGCTCTCGCCGAGCGGCGCAGGTGGTAGTACCCTCAACATCAGCAATTTGGCAGTAGGTACGCATACCTTCACATGGACAATTACCAACAGTTGCGGTGTATCAACTGCATCGGCAACCGTAACGGTGAATCCGACCAACCCGCTTGCTGCCATTACTGCGCCGCCTGCCACTACGATTTGCGGCACGCCTACCGGTACGATTAACCTGACGGCAAATGCACCTGTAACGGGTACAGGTACATGGACACGTATTTCGGGTCCGGGCGCGGCACCTGCTTTTGCACCTAACGCCAACAGTGCAAGCGTTGCCATCAGTGGACTTGCAGTAGGCACACATCGCTTCCAGTGGGCACTAACCAACCCTGCTTGCCCTGCTAATAACAGCGCGGCAACTATTGATATTACCGTTATTCCATCAGACCCCGTAGCGGCGATTGTTTCTGCACCTACTTCCGATGTCTGCACCACAGGCACAACAGGTTTGGGCAGTGTGAATCTGGCAGGCAACGTGCCAACTTCCGGAACAGGCACATGGTCGCGGGTTTCAGGACCGGGAACGGCAACGCTGGCAACAAGCGGCGCGGCAGGCGAAAACGCTACTTTCTCTAACTTGCAACCGGGCTTGCATACGTTCCAATGGACAATCAGCAATGCCGTTTGCGGTACTACTACATCGGCACAAGTTACCATCCGCATTGTAGAACGCGATGCAATAGCAGCTATTGACCCTGCACCTGCCAACGTCTGCGCCGACCCTGCTACCAATCGCGGAACAGTAACGCTCAACGGCAACGTTCCGACAAGTGGCACGGGCACTTGGACACGCCAAAGCGGTCCGGGCACGTTCACGCTGGTAACGGCAGGCACGGGCGGCAGACAAGCCACTTTCAGCGACTTGCAAGTAGGTACGCATGTGTTCCGCTGGACAATCAATAATCCGGCTTGCGGTACTACTTTCGCCGAAGTAAGCGTTACCGTGCAGCAGCCAACGCCTGTGGCAACCATTACGGGCAATTTGAATGTTTGTGCAAGCGACCCGACTGGAACTTTGGGCTCAACCATTCTGGCAGGCAACAACAGCTATGTTGGCACCGGTACATGGACGCGTATTGGCGGCACAGGCGATGCAACGGCATTAGCCATCACTATTGGCGGCACAAACAACAACGTGGCAACTATTACGGGCATGGGCGTCGGTACGCACGTGTTCCAGTGGGAAATGACCAACGGCGTATGTCCGCCGACTTCTGCTCAGGTAACAGTAACCGTGAATCGCAACAATCCACAGGCAGATATTGTAGGCGCAAATCCCACAGTTTGCACCGACCCCGTAACCAATTTGGCGCAAATCACCCTGACGGCTAATGAACCTGTTGTAGGTACGGGCACATGGACGCGCACAGGCGGCACTGCCGACGGTACAGGTGTTGCCATTGCAGCTTCTACCACAGGCACAGGCAACGCCATTGCCAACATTACGGGCATGCAGCCGGGTACGCATATTTTCCGCTATACCCTCACCAGCGGTTGCGGCACAACCTTTGACGAAATCACTGTAACGGTGAATCCTTCTAATCCGCCCGCAGCAATTGCTACTGCACCCGGTACGGTATGTACTGACCCTACAACAGGCAGAGCTACTATTACATTGACGGGCAATGAGCCGCGCACCGGCACCGGCACATGGACACGTGTAGGTGGCTCCGGCGACCCGACAGGGCATGCCATCAATACATCAGGTACTTTCGGCAGAGTGGCAACTATTACAGGTTTGCTACCCGGACAACACATCTTCCAGTGGCAACTGACCAACAGTTGTGGCACAAGCTCTACCACCTTTACGGTAAATGTAGAGCAGTCTAATCCATTGGCTGCCATTATTTCAACTGTCAATAGCGTATGTACCGACCCTGCCACGCAGCGGGCAAACATAACCCTGCAAGGCAACACGCCTATTACGCCGGGTTCAGGCACGTGGTCATACACGGGCGGAACGGGCAGCACGGCGGATATGGTCATCAGCACGCCTAATAACCCGACCGCTAATATTTCAGGCTTGCAAGTCGGTACGTATCAGTTTACATGGACGCTGACTAACAGTTGCGGCACCAGCAGTGCTTCTGTAACTGTAACGGTGAATCCTTCCAACCCTGTGGCAAATGCGGGCGCAGATGCTACCCGCTGCGATGCCCCGGGCGGTGCTTCCATTACCTTGACCGGTAATGCACCGATTTCAGGTACAGGCACATGGACGCGCACAGGCGGCACAGGTTCACCGACAGGCGTAATCATCACACCGACAAGTACAACCTCTGCCAACGTAACAGGCATGGGCGTCGGTACGCATGAGTTCACATGGACGCTGACCAATGGTTGCGGCACTACTTCTGACGTAATGATTGTAACCGTATTGCCAACCAATCCACCTGCCAATGCCGGACCGAATCAGGCAGTTTGTACCGATTTGGCAACAGGCAGAGCTTCCGCCACGCTAACGGGTAATGCGCCGATTGTAGGTACTGGCACGTGGGCACGGGTAGGCGGCACGGGCAACCCTGCGGGTATTGTGCTGAATCAAGTGGGCAACGTGTTGAATGTCAGCAATATGCTACCCGGTACGCATATTTTTGAGTGGACATTGACAAGCCCAAGTTGCGGTAGCAGCAGCAGCCTCGTTACTGTGTTTGTCAATGAGTCCAATCCTTTGGCAGCCATTACAACCACACCGCCATCGCCCGATGTATGTGCGGATGAGATAACCAATTTGGGTGCTGTAACGCTCACCGGCAATGCACCTAACAGCGGCAGCGGTACATGGACGCGCATCGGTGGCACAGGTAGCACTTCTTCTATGAGCCTCAACATAGTAGGCACAACGCTGAATGCAACAGGCTTGGGCGTAGGTACACATACCTTTGAATGGCGTTTCACAAGTCCTTGTGGCAGTTCGGCAGCCACTTACACGGTAAATGTGATTCGTCAGAATCCACCGGCAACGGCAACCGCAGCCGCAACGCAAGTATGCGCCGATGCGGCAACCTTGCAAGGAACGGTAAATCTGATAGGCAATGCACCGCTTTCGGGCATTGGCACATGGACGCGCACTGCCGGCACTGGCACTTTCACCATCACCAACCCGAATAGTCCGAATACCGATGTAACAGGGCTGGCAGTCGGAACGCATACTTTCCAATGGACACTGACCAACGGTGCTTGTACTTCTACCAGTGCTACTGTAACCGTAACCGTTGTGCGTCCAAATCCTGTGGCTACTGCTGCGGCAGCGTCAACCTCTGTTTGCGCCGATGCAACAACCGATTTGGGAACTGTACAACTGATTGGCAATGCCCCTGTATCTGGTACAGGCACATGGGAACGCACAGGCGGCACAGGTGCATTTGGCAGCATGACTATTGTTGACCCGAACAATGCCACCACTAATGTAACAGGTTTGGGTGTAGGCACGCACACTTTCCGCTGGGTATTGGCAAACGGTGTTTGCGGAACTACTCAGGCAAGTGTAACCGTTACGGTGGTTCGTCCGAATGACCCTGCTACTGCTTCGGCGGCAGTTTCTACTATCTGTGCCGATGCAGGTACGGGTCTGGGTACAGCCAACCTGACCGGTAATGCACCGGCAAGCGGCAGCGGTACATGGACGCGGGTAGGTGGCACAGGCAGCGCGGCAAGCATGATTATTTCCGCTTCCGGACCGGGCGGCAGTTTGGCAACTATTACAGGCTTGGGCATAGGCACGCATACTTTCCGCTGGACGCTGACCAATGGTGTATGTGGAAGCACCCAAGCCGATGTTACGGTAACGGTAAATGCGCCTAATCCGACTCCTGTTATTACAGGCACACTGAATGTTTGTGCCAATCCAACGCTGGGTGAAACCGTGCTGACCGGCACAGAACCTGCTCCGGGCGGAACAGGTACATGGTCAAGAGTGGGTGGAACAGGTGATGCAACATCCATGATTATCGCGCCAAGCGGAACAGGTGGTCGCGTGGCAACCATCACCGGCTTGGGTGAAGGCACGCATATATTTGAGTGGCGACTGAGCAATACGGGTTGCCCTGCCACAGCGACGACAGTAACAGTTACCGTAACCCGTCCAAATCCTGCGGCGACAGCCTCGGCAGTAGCCACTACCGTTTGCGCCGATGCAGGCACAGGTTTGGGCACTGTATCGCTGGTAGGCAGTGCAGTAGTAAGCGGCAGCGGTACATGGACGCGGGTAGGCGGTACAGGCAACTTTGCGGCGATGTCTATTGTCAATGCCAACAGTCCGAATACGGATGTTAATGGCTTGGGCGAAGGCACGCACATCTTCCGCTGGACAGTAGCCAATGGCGTATGCGGTACAACAAGTGCGGACGTAACGGTAACAATTGTTCGTCCGAACCCTGCTGCAACGGCTGCGGCAGTAGCTACCGTAGTGTGTGCCGACCCTGCCACAGGTCTGGGTACTGTGAGCTTGCAAGGCAACGCTCCTGTATCAGGCACGGGTACATGGACGCGGGTAGGCGGTACAGGCAGCGCAGCAAGCATGAGCATTGCCAATGCCAACAGTCCGAATACGGATGTGAGCGGCTTAGGTGCAGGTACGCACATTTTCCGCTGGACATTAGCCAATGGCGTATGCGGCACGACAACGGCAGATATTACCGTAACTATTACCGCACCCAATCCGCCTGCTGCTATTACAGCTACACAAACCACCGTTTGCGCCGATGTGGCAACCAACTTGGGCACTGTAACCCTGAACGGAACAGTACCGGTTTCAGGTACAGGTACGTGGACACGCACAGGCGGCAGCGGCAGCGCAGCAGCCATGGTGATTACCTTAGGCGGCACGGGCAACAGCCAAGCAACTATTTCAGGTTTGGGCGTAGGTACGCACATTTTCCAATGGACATTGAGCAACGGCATTTGCGGAACAACCGCTGCCACCATCACCATTACCGTAGCCAGCCCAATTGTAGATATTGGACCTGACCAAACACTTTGTGCCAATCCTTCGGGAACGGCTGACTTTACCCTGACAGGACCTGTGCCTGTGTTGGGAACTACCTCATGGCAGCGCGTAGGCGGCACAGGCAGCGGTTCGGTTATCATCAGCACTTCGGGCGTATCAGGTAGCATAGCCACCGTAACGGGCATGGGACCGGGTACGCACATCATCCGCTACACCATCACAGGTAGCCCTTGCGGAACAATTCAGGACGAAGTAATCCTGACCGTAGTGCCAAGCGTAATTTCAGCAGGTGCAGACCAAACCGTTTGTTTGCCGACGGGCGCAAGTACAACCGATATTATCTTGACAGGAACGAATCCGATTGCCGGTACAGGCAACTGGTTGCGTGTAGGCGGCACAGGTTCAGGAAGTCCTGTACTAACCCCCTCCGGTCCGGGTAACAGCCAAGTAAGCATTACGGGCATGGGTGCCGGAACGCATATTTTTGAGTACAGCATCACAGGTAGCCCTTGTGCACCTGCGGCAGCCCGCGTAACCATTACCGTAGGTAACTCGGCATCTCCTGCGGGTGCAGGTGCAGACCAAAACCTCTGCAATACAACAACAGGTACGCTGAGTGCCATTCCTGCGGTGGGCGGTACAGGTCGCTGGACACAGGTTTCCGGTCCGAACACGGCATCTATTGCCAATCCTTTGCAGGCAAATACGCCAATTACAGGACTGGTGCCCGGTACCTATGTATTCCGTTGGTCTATTACGGGCGGCTCTTGTCCCGATTCGTATGACGATGTAACCGTAAACGTAGCAGCTCCTGCCAATGCCGGACCCGACCAAGCACTTTGTCAGGCAACAACCGTAACCATGGCAGCTAACGACCCTGTAAATGGACGCGGCACATGGCGACAAATCAGCGGACCTAATGCGGCGCGCATTGATGACCCTGCCAATCCAAGAACAACTATTGCAGGCTTGCGCCCGGGTACTTATACTTTCCGCTGGACAATCACGGGCAACGGCTGCCCTGAGACTTCCGATGACGTGGTTATTGCCGTCAGTGCGCCTGCGGTGGCAGGTCCTGCACAAACCGTCTGCGTAGGCACGGAAGTACGCCTTGCTGCCGAACCTGTGGCAGTGGGTACAGGTCGCTGGACGCAAGTAGAGGGTCCTGCGGCAACTATCAGCAACCCTACTTCGCCTAATGCGACACTGGGAAGCCTTGCACCGGGCAACTACCGCTTCCGCTGGACAATCACGGGCGGCGACTGCAACCCGGGCAGCAGCGATGAGGTAAGCATTACCGTTGTAGGCATCACGGCAGCAGAGCGTCAGGCAACTGTCAGCGATGTTGAGTATAGCACTTGCCCGAATGAAATTCCAAGCAACGTAACTATTACCGTATCGCCGACCCGTGCGGGCGTTCGCTACGAACTGCGCAATGGTTCAACCGTGTTGGCAAGTGCTTTGGGTAACGACGGCACCGTGCGCTTCACCATCCCTGCACCTACTGCCAACCGTGAACTGACCGTAGTAGCCATAGCATCTGCTAACGGCGTAACCTGTCCGGAAGTAGAATTGACCGACCGCGCAGTGATTACCGCTCGTCCTTGCCCGCCCCCTCCGGTAACAGACCGTCCGGTAATTGGTGTGGCGAAACAGGCATTGCCTGCTGTACGTCAGGTAAACGGTGCGTTCCATATCCCGATTGTGATTACGGTGCGCAACTACGGCAACGTACCGCTCACCAATATTACCGTATCGGATGATATGACCAATGTATTCCCTGCACCGGCGCGTTACAGCATTGTGCGTCAGCCGACTACGACAGGCTCGTTGGTAGCCAATCCGCAATTTGACGGCACTGCCGCGCAGCCCAATCTGGTAATAGGCGGCAGATTAGAGCCGGGTGAATCTCAGACTGCCACTTTTGTAGTTAGCCTGATTCCAAATCGTGCCACAGGTCCGTTCTTCAACACAGCTATTGCGGAAGGCTCGCATAACACCACCCGTGTGCGCGATATTTCGGTGGACGGACAAAATCCTGACCCGAACTTTGACGGCGACCCGCGTGAAACCAGTCCAACAATTATTCAGGTGCCGCAACCTGCTAACCGCGCACCCATTGCAGTGGATGACCTGTTTACCGTACAAGGTTGTAGCGAAAACAATAGCGGCAACATCTTAGCCAACGACCGCGACCCTGATGAGGATGAGTTAGTGGCAACTGTTGTAACCAATGCAACAACCCGCCGCGGTGGACGCATCAGCATTGCTGCCAACGGTACGATTAGCTATACGCCAGCCTTTGGTTTCACGGGAACGGATGAGTTTACTTACGAAGTTTGCGACCGCGTAACCCCGCCGCTCTGCTCACGTGCGACGATTACTTTCAATGTAACGGCTTGTCCGAATCGTCCGCCGCGTGCACCGGATATTACCCTGACCACCGACAACTGCACCAACATTGACCAAGTGCTGGAAATTCCGTTGGTAGATGCAGATGGCGACCCCGTGCGCGTAACCGTTATCTCTGATTTGGTAACGCCGCTGCGCGGCATCTTGAACCTCTCTGCTACGGGCAGACTGACCTACCGCCCAGCGTTGAATGCACAAGGACAAGAGCGCATTACCTACCAAGTATGCGACAATCGCAACCCTGCGCTGTGTGCTACGGGAACCATCTTTATCAATGTATTCCTCTGCACCAACCAGCCGCCTGTGGTAACGCCGCGCCGCGAAAACACTGACAACTGTACCGAAATCAGAGGCAGCGTGTTGCAAAACGTAACCGACCCGAACGGCGACCGCGTATCGGTGCGTGCCGTAACGGGGGCGCGCTCTAAAAACGGCGGTGTGTTCTCTATCAGTGCAGACGGTAGCTTTATCTATACGCCGCCGCAAGGATTCACCGGACAGGATGAGTTTACCTATACTGTTTGCGACAATGGCAATCCGTTGAGCAAGTGTACGGAAGGTAAAGTGGTGGTAGATGTGTTGCAATGTCGTCAGGTATTCATCCCACGCGGTTTCTCACCCAACGGCGACGGTGTAAATGATAAGTTTGAGATTCTGGGCGCCGACCGCTACGACATCCACTTGCGTGTGTACAACCGCTGGGGCAACCTTGTGTTTGAAGACGAACATTACAAAAACACATGGGACGGCACAGCGCAAGGCATTGGCATCGTTATCGGCGAAAAAGTGCCGGACGGTACATACTACTTCATCGTAGACCTGCGCGACGGCAGCAAACCCATAGTGGACTTCTTAACCATTCAGCGATAATTCAAACATGCCTTTCGGCAAACCTGACGGGTTTTCAAAGCCCGTCAGGTTTCGCAAGGAGGGCAAATCCATAAAACCAAGAGCAAGCCATGAAAAAAACGCTACTCTTTTTATTCTTTCTTGCTGTTAGCCTACCCGTATGGGCGCAACAAGACCCTATGTACACGCAGTACATGTTTAATGGGCTGGTATTAAATCCAGCTTATGCAGGCAGCCGCGAGGCAATCAACATTACCGCGCTGCATCGCACGCAGTGGGTAGGTATTCCCGGCGCACCTACTACCACTACATTGTCAGCGCACGCACCCGTCAAAAAAGACAACATCGGCTTGGGGTTAATCCTCGTCAACGACCGCATCGGCGTTACGGAAACCAACAACGTGGGTTTTAACTATGCCTACATGCTCAAAATGCGTAAAGGCATCTTATCGCTGGGCTTGCAGGCTTCGGTGATGCAATACCGCGCCGATTTTGCTTCGGTGATTCATAACTTTTCCCCCGATGTGTTTGACCCTTCGTTTGCTTCGGTAGTGAATCGCTGGCTGCCTAATTTTGGAACAGGTGTGTACTATCGCACCAATAAATTTTATGCAGGTTTGTCCATTCCCAACATCCTGACCAATAACCTCAACGGGGAAACCAACATCGCTTTTATTGGTAGCAACCGTGCTAGGCAATATCGCCACGCATTTTTTACCTCAGGCTATGTGTTTGACGTAACAAAAGGCTTGAAATTGAAGCCTTCGTTCCTGCTCAAATATGTGGATGGCGCACCTTTGGAAATAGACCTGAATGCCAACTTGTGGCTCTACGATATGTTTGCCGTAGGTCTTTCTTATCGTTCGTTTGATTCCATTGATGCCCTGTTTGAATTTCAGGTAACGCCGCAACTTTCCTTGGGCTATGCCTATGACTATACGCTTACGCCGCTTGGCAGATATACCTCCGGTACACACGAAATTATGATTCGCTACGAGTTTGGTTTTGGCAAGTCGCGCATCATCACGCCGCGCTATTTTTAAACCAATCCCCAATCGTCAATCCTCAATCGCAAATCTTATGCGTTACGTTTTTACCATATTCCTGTTGCTCACGCTGCCCGCCTTTGCCTATGCGCAAAAGGTGCGCATGAAATTAGCCAACAGCAAATACGAGCAGTTCCACTATGCCGATGCCATTATGATGTTTGAAGACATTGTGGCATCCAATCCGAATAATTTTGAGGCAACCGAAAAATTGGCGCACAGCTACCGCAAAATCAACGACAGCAAAAAAGCCGAAGAATGGTATGCCAAAGTAGTGCAGAACGCCAAGTCGCAGCCTATCAACATGCTCTACTATGCGCAGGCACTGGCAATGAACGGCAAATATGCCGAGTCGCGCAAATGGTTTGCAGCCTATTCGGCGGCAGTGAAAAACGACCCCCGCGGCGACCGCTTCGCCCGCGCCTATGCCGATTCGGTCATGCGCCGATTCTTTCAGGATTCCGCCCGCTACGTGATAGACACGGTCGGTTTCAATTCGCCACAGGCAGATTTCAGCCCCATGTTTTTCCGTGGCGGAATTGTGTTTGCTTCCAACCGCACCCCAAGCGAAACAACGCCGATTAAGCATACTTTCCAATGGAACAAAACGCCGTATTTGGACTTGTACTTTGCCCAAAGCGGCGGCAACGGCGCCGACCGCCTGCGCAAAAGCATCAATTCGCGCTATCACGAAGGACCCGTAACCTTCTACCGTTCTTACGATTCTATCATTTTCACGCGCAACAACTATCTTAACGGAAAGTATCAGACCAGCAAAGACAAAACCAACAAACTGAAATTGTACTTTGCCAATACCAAAACAGATGCTTCCGACGATTGGACAAACATTACCGAGTTTCCTTACAATAGCAACGAATATTCTACGGGACACCCTGCACTAAGCACCGACGGGCAAACGCTCTATTTCGTTTCCGATATGCCCGGAGGCTACGGCGGCACGGATATTTACATGTCCGTATTCCGCAACGGACGTTGGAGTAAGCCGCAAAACTTAGGACCTGAAATCAATACCAAAGGCAACGAAATGTTCCCGTTCATCGACGAAAACGGCGACTTGTACTTTGCCTCTAACGGGCATCCCGGGCTGGGTGGATTAGACATTTTCGTGGCACGCAGCAAAAACGGCAAATTTACTGCCCCGCGCAACATGGGCGCACCCATCAACAGCAGCCAAGATGATTTTGCCCTCATTTACAGCGAAGACTTAGACGAAGGCTATTTTACTTCCAACCGCGAGGGCGGCAAAGGCGACGACGATATTTACCGGTTCACTGTGAAGCGTTGTAAGTTTATCATCGTTGCCGTTAATGCCCGCACCAAAGAAATCATCACCAAGGCAAAAGTAGAGGCAATAGAAGAAGAAACGGGCGCAAATACCCGCATACAGGCTTTGAATGATACGCTGTTTACCTTCAAGCCCTTGTTTCAGTCTAACTACAAGTTACACGCAGTCAAAGAAGGTTTCACCGATGGTTACGCCGTCATCCCCGATTCGGTGCTGGCAACTTGCTTGCTGAAAGGCTTAGACGTCAGCGATACAATTTTCATCCCCTTAGAGCCTGCCGAGCCTGTGGTAGCCAAAGGCGGCGAGGGCAAACCACCCGTTTCCGAATCTACCGGTCGCCCGCGTTACCGCTACAAAGGCGACCCGAACGTGAAAGTAATTGAGGTGAAAAATATTTACTACGATTTTGACAAGTTCAACATCCGCCCCGATGCGGCACGCGAGTTAGACAAACTGATTGCTTTGATGAACGAGTATCCATCGCTGAAAGTGGAGCTTTCTTCGCACACCGACACCCGCGCCAACAACCTATACAACATCCGTTTGGCGCAGCGTCGTTCGCGTTCGGCATACAACTACTTGGTTATGCGCGGCATAGACCCTGCCCGACTGATTGTGAACTCTTTCGGCGAAAACAAATTAGTCGTAGATTGCCCCGACTTTTCCGATTGCAGCGAAGAAGAGCACCAATTGAACCGTCGGACGGAAATTATTATCTTGTCGTATTAGCAGTTAGCACGCGGAGATTTTGGGTTGGATGAAAATTTTCTGCCGCAAAGTCCGCTGAGTTGTACGCCAAGCGCGCTAAGCATTTTTATTTGCGTACTCTGCGATTTAACCTTCGCGTACTCTGCAGTAAGAAAAAGTTCTAATGTGCCACTTGAAAAAAAATCGGCGTTTGGGGAAACAGATTGTAAAAAAAGATTGACCGAAAGCAGTCTATGAACAGACGGATACAACTATTGGTAGGCATCATTGGGGTATTTTTTGCCGTTACCACTGCACGGGCACAAAGTGCAAAAGACATAGAGCCACTCCCGCCCTTTGAGGGTTTTGAGGCGGTCTATGCCCAACAAACGCCGTTTATGGTGCAGGGCAATAAGCGCGGCGAAAAAATCCATATCAAATACAACTTTAAAGGCAGCAATCCGCCTACCTTTGTTGTCGTTTTGGACTATTACCTGCAACTCACCGAAGCCAAAGGCGGCAAAGCACAAAAGCGACAACCCAACCAACAGATTTTTGAATACACCCAAAACGGCAAAGACTTTTGGATACAGATTACCGAGGTAAGAGCAGGTTCTTATGAGCTAATTGCCATTGAAAAAGACACTCCTGCCATGAATGCACTTGCTGAAGACATCCCACAAGATGCGCCGAATAGCAAAGACTATCCCTTATTGCCTCGGTTGCCTAACTATTACATCGGCGCATACAGTGAAGAAAATTTCTTTTCCAACGGACAGGTCTCAGGCTATAAGTACCAAATAAACTACAAGTTTGACGTAGAATCGGGCGAAACCCCGCTGAAAGATGAGAAAGTAGTGCAGCACTACATCGGCAAAGTGCGCAGCTATGGCGGCAAAATCATCCGTAACGACGGGGCAACCGCCACTATGGACTTCACCAAAGACCAAGTGTACTGCTGGGTGCAAGTAGGCAGCTTTGGAAACGGGTATGAGTTGATTGTGGTTGAAAAAGACCTCACTGGCAAAACACAATACGCACAAAAGTCGCAGCCTTACCAAGTTGTGCAGCCTGTACCTGCCGAAAAACAGCGCATTGTAGAAAATGCACCCGCAAAAGCTGAGGTTGTACTGACCAAACCTGCTGAACAAAAAACGCAGCCCAAAGAGCAATCCGCACCGCTAACCGATAAAAAAGACGTTGAACAAAAGCCTCATAAACAGCAAACACAACCAACTGCTGTAGCAGAAAAGTTACCACAGCAAAAAACCGAAACAGTTATTGTAGCTAAAAATCAGCCTGTTGCAAAAGATGCCACCCCCGCCATTGCGCAGGATTTAGCAGGCGCAAAAGACTACGACCCGCTGGGGCGGTTCAAGGGATATGTTATCAGCAAATACAAACTGGAAGATTTTTACATGGGCTATCAGTTGAGCGGTATTAAATACCAAATCAACTACTTCTGGGAAAATCCGACACAGAAGCCGCCAACTGATGAGGAAGTGGTTGCTTACTACACAGGAAAAGTGAAAGCCTTAGGAGGCAGAGTTATCCGGAACGATGGCGCAACCGCTACGCTGGAATTTACCGAAAACAATATTTATCGTTGGGTGCAGATAGGTTCATTTGGGGTAAACTACGAACTGGTAGTAGTAGAAAAAGACCTGAACCGCAATTACACCCAACCAATAGCACAAAATAAGCCTTATGAAGTAGGCGAGGATAGGTCGGGAGTACAAGTCCGCACAACAACGGGGGCTGTTGGCAAGCAAAGTGTATCTACTGTTATCGCTGCACCTGCCCGCGAACAGCGCGAAATGTTGGCAACGGCACGTCCTGTACCTGTTCCACAGGCAGATATAGCCAATGCTCGCGATTATGAACAACTGCCGCGCCGGAAGGGCTATGTTATTAGCAACTACCGCGAGGAAGATTTTTATATGGGCTACAAGCTAAGCGGGCTTAAATACCATATAAACTACCAATGGAGCAAGGAATCGGAAGAACCACCTGCCGACGAAGATGTGATTGGTTACTACAAAGGATTAATAAAGCAATATCAAGGGCGCATCATTCGCGATGATGGTCCTACGGCTACGATGGAATATACTCACAACAACGTTTATCGCTGGGTACAAGTGGGGGCGTTTGGCAGAAGCTACGAGTTAGTAATAGTAGAAAAAGATTTAAACCGCAACTATGACCAACCGGTTGTGCAAAACAAACCCTACACCGTAGAGTCAGTACGCGGGGGTGGTCAAATAGCAGAAGGTTCATTGGCAAGCACAGACATACTCCCACCTGCTGCTGAGCAAATCAGTGAATTAGGGATTACTCGTAGTGCTGTTGCGCCGCGTATCTATCCTACTGCTGATGTAGCCGGTAGCGGCGATTTCCGACTGATGAAGCGTCTGCCCGGCTATCTGATTACTGCCTACAGCGAAGGGGAGTACAAGCTAACTCCTAATAAAACCGGCTATAAGTATCAAATTAACTATACATGGGCAGACCCAGACGGCGTTCCTTTTTCTGATGAGCAAGTTGTAAGCCATTATGTTAACCTTGCTAAATCTTACGGCGGCAGAGCTATTCGCGACGACGGACCTACTGCCACGCTTGAATTTTATGATGGCGCTACTTATTACTGGGCACAAGTAGGAGCTTTTGGCAATAGCTACGAACTTATTGTAATAGAATCAGGTGTAAGCACCGCAAGAAATACCGCCGAACCTAATTTCAGTGCAGAAACAGCTGCCAAAAGAATGTTGCGAAACCTCACTGAACAAGGCAAGGTAGTATTGCGAAGCATACAGTTTGAAAATGAAAACAGTGCTACCCTTGCCACTAATAGTGAGCAAACCCTTGCCATTATTGCCCAACTTCTAAAGGAAAAAACAGACTTGAAACTCGTGATTGTAGTACACACCGCCAGAGGAAAAAGCATTGAAGCCGACTTGCTGCTTTCCGACCAACGTGCTAAAACAGTTGCACGCCAGCTAATTGCCCAATTTGGTATTTCAGAAAGCCGCATAGAGGCGCGCGGCGTAGGGTCTCTCGCTCCTATTGCTCCTAATACTGCTGCCGGCAGAGCTGAAAACGAGCGTATTGAGCTATTGATGTACTAATGAGTAACGCAAGCTGTGCAATTAAACATTTGAAAAATTCAACTTGCGTGTTACCTTTTCACGCTGTTAGTGTACAAGTGTCTTCACCTTCGCTTTTGCTTGCGTCTGCATTACTGCTGTTGTGTGTGTTTTCACGAACAACCCGTTAGCATAGCAGCAAACAAGGCTTCAAACTCAAAGATAAACATAGTAGCCTATTAGGCGCTTGTCTGTTTCAGCCCTATCTTATAAATGAGCAAACCTGCTGCAACTATTAGCAGGCTAACGAGCGATTCCATAGGCTTCTCATATGCCACAAAGCCTAATATCCAAAGGTTAGCCAGTAGAAAAATGGCTGGGGTAATCGGATAGCCCCACATTCGGTAGGGCAACACCTTGAGAGGATAGCGCCTCCGCAACACATACACGCCTGCTACTGTTAACGATGTGAGTAGCATGAGCACAAAGCCAGTGTACATCATAGCTTGTTCAAAACTTGCCGTATAGATGAACGATAAAGTAACGACAGTTTGGAAAGCAATAGCATAAACAGGTGTTTGTCTGCCGCTTACTTTCGCCAATATGCTCAAAAATGGATAGTCTTCCCCCATCACTTTGAGAATACGCGGTCCTACAAAAACCATTGCACTTACTGTGGAGAGCAGTAACAAGGCTACAAGCAAGGAAAGCACATTGCCAATAGCAGACCCGAAAATACGTGTACCCGTTAAAAAAGCAACTTCTATTTTACCAGCTAAATCGGACGTAGGAACAGTATATAAAAAAACAAAATTGACCGCTGTATATAGCAAGGTAACTAACAAGGTGCTGCCAAATAAAGCAATAGGTAGGTTGCGTTGGGGCTGCTGAAGCTCGCCGGCAATGTAAATAGCAGCATTCCAACCCGTGTAGGCATATGATACATACACTAATGAAACAGCAAACGGAGCAGAAACCAAATCAGCCCAGTCAGAAGGGGTTGGTAATAAGCGAAGGGGTACGGGATGCTCTACAAAGGCTACTGCTGCAATGAAGAAGAGAACCACTAATAGTTTAAGTGCGGTAAAAAAATTTTGGAAATAGCTTCCTACTCGAACGCTATGCGCGTGTATTAGCGCAAAAGCCAACACTACAGAGGCTGCTAAGTGGTTAGTGGGCAATTGGGGGAAGACAGCTGTTGTGTATTTAGCCAGAGCTACAGCAGCCAAAGCAGTAGGAGCAGCAAAGCCTACTGTGGCAGAAACCCAACCAGCTAAAAAACCGATAGCTGGATGATAAATCTGTCCAAGCAAGTGATACTCACCACCTGAGCGAGGCAAAGCAGCCCCCAGTTCGCCATAAGCAAGCGCCCCACAAAAGGCAATTGCTCCGCCAACGAGCCACAGCATCAGCAGCGCAAAAGCAGAGTCGATAACTGCTGCCTGAAAGCCCAAACTCGTAAATACACCTGTGCCAATCATATTGGCAACCACTACTGAACTGGCTGTAAACACACCAATACTGTTGGCAATCGGTTGATAAGTTTTATTGTTACTCACTGATGCACATTTAGACAATTCGAGCGGTTGAGCTATTCTGCTGCCCAAATTTCATACAAAGGCTCACCTCGGCTATTCTTACCTTTGTGATGCCATTCATTATTTTTTAGCTCAAAGTCGAAAGTGAGACTCATTCCCACGCGGCTATTGTCGCGGCTAAAAAACTTAATGTTTTCTGTGTATTTGCCGTTTTGAGCAGTGTAAGTGCCACCGCCGCAGCCAAAAAATTGCTTCGTATCTGTGTTAATAGCTGCCCACACAAAATAGCCTCCGGTGAGTAGCTTAATCGTTTTTCGAGCGCTGCGCTGGGAGCGAGTTTCTTTACCTTCTGCATCTACTCTGCCTGCAAATCGCCAGAGCCCTGTTAAAGGGGTTGCACCTTCATCTATTCGCTCCCATGTTTGGGCAACACCCTCCGGAGAGCTCACCTGCATTGTATTGCCATTTGGGTTTAATTGAAAGGTAAAAGTACGGCTTGTTCCTACTGTGGAAGAATCCGTGGAGTTAAATTCTAACACAGCCATAATTTTATTGTCCTCTATGCGATAGGTACCCCCTAAAATCCCTATGAATTGTTTGTTGGGTTCATTGAAAACAGCAGAAGCAAAATAAGCATCGCTCATCAAATAAATCAGCGTTGTACCATTAGGAAGCCCTTGTACATTGGTAACGTGCCATGCACCCTTTAAAGAGTGCGTTTGAGCATACAACAAACCACAAACAATGGTAGCACTGGCAGCCAGCCAATATTTTACTTGTGTAATCATGAGTTGGTTTATTTGGATTGCCGCCAGTAAGATAGTCAATAAAAATCGCAAAGGCTACCCTGTGGGCAGCCTTTACGCATAGCTCAAATACAAAGGTTTAGTTCTGCGTCATGAGCTTATTTGCTGCCAGTTCTGCATCGGGTATAGGCCAGATGTAATTGGCATCAGTAGGCGCTACTGAACCCGGTACGCCTGTTTTAGCAGGCAATGGCAACAGCAAACGATGCAAGTCTAATGAACGCAACCCTTCTCCTAAAAACTCGATGCGGCGCTCCAATGAAATAGCCTGCAAAAACTCGGCAGGAGTAGCAAAAGACGTGTAAGTAGCATTAGGGGCAGAGCGTCCGCGCACAGCATTCAGCAAAGCAATAGCCAATGGGTCTACCGTATTGGTAGAGCGCACTAACGACTCAGCGTAGTTGAGCAGCACCTCCGAATAGCGCAAAATGGGCACATAGTCGGTGTAAGGATTGAGCGGGAACTTGGTCAGGAAAGTTCTACCGCCTGCTACGGCTGTTAGTGCACGGCGAGCGTCGCCAGCTGTCCATGCTGGATTGTTCAAAATGCCAGCAGGGTCTAAGTTAAAGTCGGCAATAGCGTTTTGCGGAGGGGCTGGTACGCCAAAATACGAGCCCAATCCATTTTGTACTCCCGGTAGGTCGTTGAGCGTCATTGGGAAGGAGAAAATAGACTCAGCAGTAGTGTATGGGGGTACAAAAATGCTAGCATAGGTGGCTGCTAAACGATGCTGTACGCCAGAAGGAGCAGCAAATGGCGCAGTGGTGCCGCTTACAATCTTACGGCATTCTGTTACAGCGTCGGCATAGCGAGCCATGCTCATCAGCACGCGAATTTTAAAGGCAATAACTGCATTGCGGTGTGCACGAGTTACATTAAGCAGTGCAGAGGGATGTGTAGCCAATACGTTTTGCTCAGCAAAGTTCAAATCTTCTAAAATCTGGTTGTACACTTGTGCTACAGTGCTGCGCGCCAAGTCAGAGTTTTCCGGACCTACTTCGGCTTGCAGGCGCAATGGCAGCCCAGGACTTGCCCCGTTGTTTAGCGGGAAAGGACGTGCATACAAATTTACCAAATAGTAATAGCACATGGCGCGCAAGAAGCGAGCCTCTCCGCGGTATTGATTGGCCAGCGTAGCTGATATCACGTTGGGGTTGTCATCCAAGCCTTTCAGAAATACGTTGATGCGGTTAATCGCCAAATAGCCAGCAGACCATGCGTTCAGTGGCTCTGCATTGCTGGAGTTTTGGTTGTAGCTCCATGCAAACAAAGCGGTTACCCCGTTGCCGGTGCGATTTTGGAAATCTTCACCACGTACATCCATATATACCAACATGCGCCCGCCCAAAAACTGCCCAGATTTTACACTGGCATACAAGCCGTTGAGTTGTGCCAAAATGCGGTCGGGGGTGGCAAATGCCACGCGGTCGGAGAGCGCAGTAAGCGGTACCGGCTCGAGGATTTTATTTTGATTGCAAGACGTTACTGCCATTGAGGCAAAAACTGACAGCAACGAAATTTTTACATATTGACGAATTTTCATTGTGTTTTCTCCTGAGGTTTAGTGTTAGAAAGTAACATTAATGCCAAGTGAATAGGTACGTGCTTGCGGGAACGTGTTGCGGTCTACCCCTGCCCCTACGTTAGCTGCTGTAGCACCCAATCCGGGGTTGTTAGTACTTACCTCTGGGTCGCTGCCAGTGTAGTTAGTAATGACAAACGCGTTTTGTATTTGAGCATACAATCTCGCATTGGTTAAAGCGAGTTTTCTCAAAATATCGGCAGGGAGCGTATAGCCTAAGGTTACGTTGCGCAAACGAACAAAGTCGCCACGTTCTACATTGCGCGTAATAGCAAAAGCAGAACCGTTGGAGAAGTTGTCGGTGTATACCAAACGTGGCACTGTGGTCTGGTCGCCGGGACGTTGCCAGCGCTGCAACACTTCGGTGCTGTTGTTCCACATGCGCTGGTCTAATAAGCCGGCACGTGTACCATTGTACAAGTAGAAGCCGAAGGCATATTGGAAAAACAGACCTAAGTCGAAACCTTTGTAGCGGAATGTGTTGTCAAAACCACCAAAGAAGCGAGGGTTGGTATTGCCTGCAATAATGCGGTCGCTAGCCGTAGGTGCACGGGCAGGCTGACCTGTATCTACAAAAGTCCAGCGAGTAGCAGCGGGAGCAGCATGGTTGTATTGCACAATGCGCCCATTGGCTAAGCGGAACATAGCCTGACCGTTCTCTGAGTTTACTCCTACCCAAGGTACAGCAAAAATGCTACCCACAGGATGCCCTACGCGTGCAATGCTTGTTAGTTCTAAGCCACCAGTAGAAAACAAAATATCGGCATTATCCTGATTGAGCGCCAACACTTGGTTCTCGTTAGTAGTCAGGTTTAGGGAAGAGGTCCATTTAAAGCCACCTTTGTCAATATTGACAGTATTGAGGGTAACCTCAATACCGCTATTGCGCATTTTACCGATATTGGTCAAGATAGAGTTGCCCGGAATGCCCTTAGAAGGTGGTTGGGGGTTGCCAATAATCAAGTCGGAAATGTTGTTCAGATAGTAAGCAAACTCAACCGTGAGGCGGTTGTTGAAAAATGCTGCATCGAAACCAATATCTGTTTTCTGACTGGCTTCCCATTTCAAGTTGGGGTTACCTGCCTGAGAATATACCCAAGTGGCAATATCACCGTACAAGCCAGAGCTGAAGAAGTTCAGCGAACCGAAGTTGGGAATGTTGGTGTTACCGGTAGTGCCGTAGCTGCCGCGTAGTTTAAAGTCGTTAATAAATTCCCAATTCAGATTTTTGAAAAAGTTTTCCTCAGACAAACGCCAGCCTCCGGAAATAGCACCAAAAGTACCGAATTTATTAGCTGAGGAAAGTGCTGAATAGCCATCGCGGCGGATAGTAGCACTCAACAGATACTTTTCTTTGAAGTTGTAGTTCAAGCGACCAAAGTAAGAAATCAGACCGTTTTCGGTTTGAATGTTGCCCACAGGCGGGTTGTTAGTAGTGAAGTTGCCTTGATAACTAGTAAAGAAATCATCAGCCACACCTTGGCGAGAACCGCCCCAGCCATCTAAGTTGTATTTCTGCACTTCGTAAGCAGCAAGTGCTGTAATGTTGTGGTTTTCGGCAATGGTGGTAGTGTATGTAGCTGTATTTTGCCAGTTCCACAGCAAGCTGCGAGAGTAGGTGTTAAACGCTTGCCCCAGCGGGAAACCATCGCCGTGGATACGTGTGCGGAATGTGTTATCCTCTACGTTAACGCGGTCTATGCCATAAGTAGTGCGCAGTGCCAAGCCTTTGAACGGTCTGGCTTCAATGAAAAAGTTACCCAGAATGCGGTCAGTAGCAGAACGACTGGTGTTTACTTCCAAATCATACAGTGGGTTAGGCCAGTTGAAACCTACAGCGTTGGCAAAATTGTTGCCGGTAGTTGCGCGGTTGTTAGGCGCATCAATAGCCGGTGTGCCATCTGGGTTGCGCACAGGGATATTGGGTGCTAGTACCAGCGGCAAGCGTCCTAAACCATTGGTGGCAAAGGCACCGAACAAACCAGTTTGCGGACTATTGTTCACTGTGTTGGTATATTGTACATTGCCTCCTACGCTAAGCCACTTGTTAGCTTGGTGATTGACGTTCATGCGGGCAGTGGTGCGTTGGAAGTCGTTAGCGCGCAACATACCTTCTTGGTCGGAGAAGCCTACTGAGAAAAAGTAAGAGGTTTTGTCATTGCCACCGTTAATAGAAACAGTATGGTTGTGTTGGAAGCCGGTGCGGAACACCACATCATACCAATTAGTACTTACCGGCTGACCATCTGGACCAATAAACGGACGAGCAATTTCGGTTACGCCTGCATGAATGGGGTTGTTGCGATATCCTTCGTTTTTGATTTCGATGTATTGTTCGGCATTGAGCAAGTTAAAACGGCGGAAGGTTTCAGTCCAGCCTACCCACGAGTCGTAGTTCACTTGTGCTCTGCCTTTTTTGCCCGACTTGGTAGTGATTAAAATAACCCCATTGGCAGCACGAGAGCCGTAAATAGCCGTAGCAGCAGCGTCTTTCAACACCTCAAAAGACTCTATGTCGGCATTGTTGATAGAGGCTAAGGCGTTGTTGCCTGCATTGCCTGAACCGCTGATGTTGCCCGATAATTGGCAATCCGTCAATTACAATCAACGGGTCAGCACCGGAAGTAATAGAGTTGGTTCCACGAATGCGAATAATGGGAGTTGTACCCAACACCCCACTGGGAGTAACAATATTTACCCCTGCTGCACGCCCTTGCAAGGCTTGTTCAAAAGACTGAACAGGCATATTTAAAATTTGGTCGCCAGTTACTTTGGCAATTGAGCCAGTCAACTCGCGTTTGGTTTGTACGCCATAACCGGTTACAACTACTTCACTTAATACCTTGTTATCTGGTTGCAATACAATGTCAATCACGCTACGATTACCTACCTCTGCTTCTTGCCTGAGAAAGCCTACATAGCTGAAAACCAGCGTAGCATTTTCAGGAACATTAATCCGATAGTTGCCATCTACGTCGGTTGTGGTACCAGTGTTAGTGCCTTTCACAACCACCGATACGCCCGGAAGTGGGCTATTGTCTTCGCCCGAAGACACTTTCCCCGATACAGTTCTTTGTGCATGCGCTGTTAAAGCAAACAGCGTTGCAAGCACAAAGCCACTCCAATTGAATAGTTGTTTCATCGTTTAACCTGTTTTTATTTGGTGAGTAAATGCGCTGTTAAGTTACGCAAAAGAAAATGTTGTGCATACTATTAGTACACAATTTATTAATAGTGCAATTTTTATATGCTAGCACAAACACGCATGCCTTTGGCTAAGTAGCTGATTTACTGCCTACTGTGGATGTGCAATCTTGCGTGTGCAGCCTATTGTTTTGTCTGCGCAAAAGAAAGATTATTATGATGGCTAATGCTCTGTTAACAAACATAGCCACCGTCTACTGAAAACACAGCACCCGTTGTGTAAGCACTTGCTTCCGATGCCAAGTAGAGAGCAATACCTGCCAAGTCCTCTGGCTGCCCGATGCGCCGAATAGGCAAATGTTTGATAGATTTGTTCAGTATTTCTTCATTTTTCCAAAGAGCTTCGCTGAACTTGGTTTGAATGAGTCCCGGACAAATCACGTTGGCACGCACACCTGCTTTTCCCCATTCTTTCGCCATTACTTTGGTGAGCATGATTAAAGCAGCCTTGCTGACGCTATAAATGCCTAGCCCCGGCTCGGGGGTCAACCCACCAATGCTACTGATGTTGATAATAGAACCGCCACCGCGCTGCTGCATTACAGGCAGTACCATTTTGCCCAGCTCAAAAGGTGCTTTTACATTAACATCCATAATTTTGTCGAAAGCGGCACTGTCTGTATCTGTTACCGGACCGAAAACAGGGTTAGTGGCAGCATTATTGACCAAAATATCCACTCCGCCGAAGGCTGCTATTGTTTTTTCTACAAGTTGTTGCCTTTGTGCAGCGTCGCCTACGTTACAGGCTACTCCTATGGCTTGGTATCCCTTAGCAGTTAGGGTATTGGCTACTGCTTCTACTGCCTCTTGCTTACGGCTACTTACTACCACTTTGGCACCTGCCTCTGCCATAATTTCTGCCATTGCCTCGCCAATGCCTTTACTAGCACCAGTGATAATGGCAACTTTTCCATTGAGTAAAAATTTGTCTTTAAGCATTATTGTGTTGTTATTTATGATTCAATCATTTTAGTAGCTCTTGTAACCTCGCGCTTAAATGGGCGCCCCGAAAGCTTTTCTATATGAAAACCTACTGTTTTCATGGTGCGAATTACCGCAGACTTAGAGCAGTAAGTGGTCAGAATGCCGCCGTTTTTAAGCCAACAAAAAGCCCGCTCGAAATGAGGTGGTTCCCAAAGCTCTGGCTGTTTTTCGGGGGCAAAAGCATCGTAGAAAATAACATCAAAACTTTCTGCTGCAAAAGATGCCTGTTGCCAGCTTTTTTCCGATTTCACAAGTTGTAGGTTGGGTAAAATAGGCTGTGGCGTTTCCCATGCCACTTGGTGAATAACATCGAAATAAGCTGCAACTTGGACAGGCAGTTGCTCTGTGTAGTTGAGTTGTTGCAATACTTCTGGCGGCAGCGGAAAAGGTTCTAAACTATGGTAAACTACTTGTATTTCAGGACGCTGCTGCAACAGTTCAACAACAGCCAAAACGTTTAAGCCTGTTCCAAAACCTAATTCTAAAACCTGTACCTGCTGCAACTGATACCGGCTAATGGCTTCTGCCAATCCGTATTGGGCATACACTTGCCGCGATTCGCCCAGAGCACCGTATCGCGAATGATAAAATTCGTCGATATCGGGGCGGTAGAGTGTATGCGAGCCGTCGGCAGATAGTACTATTTGAACTTCCAAATGCTTCATAGCGAAGGATAAGTGGCTTTCAAATGTGCCCAATACTGTTTAAAGTTGCCTCCAAATTTTTGATAAAATTCTTCTTGAAATACATTTTGTTGCCGATTGTAGCGCATAAATTCCATGAAAAAAGTATTGTTAGGGATAAAGTCTGTAAAATAATTCCGATAGCGGTCAGAAGCAAAACTGACAGTATCCAACGCTTGGACAATTTTTGCAATATGTCGCTGTTTGGCAGCAGCTTTTTCGCCTTCGGACATACTGATAGGAAAACTGCGATACAGCGAGTCTAAACTGTTAGCAGCCTGCAATACAAATGCAATAAATCGCTTTTTATCGTTTGTAGTATGTATATACTCCTGCATTTCAGCAGAGTTTTCGCCATATTTATAGCGCAAAAACGACAGCGCACCTTGATAGCCAACAAAGGTGGCTAAGTTTTCGTTGTATTCCACATTGTTGGGTACGTAGAGTGTGCCGTGCGTAAGTTCATGGATAATTAACTCTGCCAAATGTCCTGTACTGCGTTGCAGAAAGTTAGAAAGAATGGGGTCTTTCAACCAACCAAGTGTGCTCCAACCCAATACTTCCTCAATAGCTGTATCATACCCTTGTGCTTGCAGCCGTCTTTCTTCTGCTTTTGCTTTGGACAAGTCGAAGAATCCTTTGTAAGAAAAACTACCCAGTAGAGGGAAATGCCATTCGTAAGCCTGCAGTTGGTAGGGCGGGCAAGCTGTTAGTGTCCACAAAATAGGTTTTCCTTGTTGGTCATAGAAGGTAGTATAATTGTCAGAAGGGTTTAATCCGAGGCTATCTTCGGCAAAGCGGCGGATTTCTTGAATAAGTTGTAACTTTTGTTTCAAAGAGTCGGGCAAAGTAGCATCAGACAGCACCTCTTCGATAGGGCGTGCTTCCCAAATAATTTTTAACTGTCCACAAGCCTGCATCCAGACGTATGCCAATAGTTCTCGTTGCCATATTATTAGCATAGTCAGTAAACTGGCTAACAGCAGTATCCACTTGGGATAATTTTTCATTTATTTCTTACTTATTTTGTTGAATAATTGGCGAATGGTTTTCAATTACTGCCAACACTAACAAAGCCAGTGTATCGGTAATAACCGTGCCGCCAACTGTAACAGTAGCCGCACGATTTTTAGCCACTCCGAGCTTACTTACTAACGGATAGGCAAGTAAAGTATGAGAGGCAAACATACTGGCTAACAATACGGCAGTAGGTACTGAGAAATTCATTAGGTAAAGCCCGCCTAACGTACCTAAGGTCATGGGAATTACAAATGTATAAGCACCAAAAACGATACTTTTAGAGGCATTCTTCTTAAAATCTGCCAAATCTATTTCCAGACCCGCTAAGAACATGATGTATAACAGACCTGTCGTACCGGGTATGATGATACTGCTATCGCGATTCATGAGGTGCAGTCCATTCGGACCAATTATCGCACCGGCAATAATCAGCCCAAGCAAGTGTGGGATGCGTACCTTGTTGAGCAAAATAGGGGCAAACAAAATGATACAAAGAATTACCAAAAAGCGAAGGATGGGGTCGCTTAGCGGTAAAGTAAGTTCAAAGATGTTTAATCCTAATAACATAGCTCATTCATAGCAAGGGACGAACATACACCATTTCATCAAATATTACTGTCCTAAGTTAAAGATTAAGTTGACTGATGGCAAAATTTTATGTAATTTGCGTAAGCTAAGAATCTATTTTGGACTACTGATTTGACTAAACACTTGCTAAATATGAATCCCCTTGCTGTTACCTATCAGTCCTTAGCCGAAGGACGTGCTGCTTTTGAAGCCTACCAAAAAACAGCTTTGCCCCCCAAAGAGCGTCCTAAATTGTTAGCCGCACTAAAGCGCAAAATTGTAATGGACGTGTATAAAAACGCCTACAAGGCTGATATTGAAAAGTTTAAACAGTTGTTACAAACAACTGAAAGCTGGCTGCTACCAGAGGGCAACGAGTTATACGTAACGCTACTGAACGAAGGAGAAAACGTATTCAGTGAAAACTTGGTACGTCAAGGCATCACCTTCAACTATGCTATCGAACGCCGCCCTCATTCCAATGTTGCCAGTTTGACTATTAAAGCAGTGCGCAACAACATGTCTAACTTAGTTTACAACGGTTCAGTAAGGGTCAATCAACTCTCTCCGGACCAAATAGAGGTTGAAATTCCTTTATCTCAAAATACGGGCTACATGTGGCGCGAGTCAAAAACGGATTGCCTAAAAGTACTCGTGTCGGCTAATCAACCTACTGTAACCGTACAGCCTTGCGGGGTTATGAGTACGTTGGCAGATAGTAATCATGGCATCGCACCGGCAGTACTTGCTCAAAAAGTAGGCGATGCATTTACAGTGAAAAATGCTATTCGCTCTGCCATGCGACAGTTTATTATGAACTATCCCAAAGCTCTGAAAATGACTTAGCGGTTTTTCCGCAAACCGAATAGCCATGCATCTAAGGAATATTTACCTGCTCCTAGCCACCACATGGGCACATAGGCAAAAAGATAGAGTAGGGCATGTTCTTTCACGTCTAAAGGGTCGTGGGCATGTACCACAAAAGCAGCCACCACAGTTAGCACAATTAAGGGCAACAGCGCTAAGCGATATAACGCTCCTAAAACTACCAAGCAAGCACAGAGCGTTTCTGCAAAAGTTGCCAGCAACAGCGAAGGATATTCGCCAATTCCAATGGGGTCTGTAAAACTTGTTTCGCCAGCCCACACGCGTTGCCACTTAGCCCATCCATGTGGCAACATTAGCAAGCCAAAGCCGAGTCGCAATACAAGTAGCGCCAAGTGTTGCTGCCAATAAGGATAATTCGGCACAGAGAAAATTCGCCGCATGTTACTATTTCCAGATTGTTTGCAAGTTACACGATTCTGCCAGAGAAATACAACATGGGCTAAATAACAAGCAATTACTCTGGTCAGCCACTGGCAAGTAAAAAACACTGAAAGTGAGGATTTGCCGAAAAAGCATAACCTTTGTTTTGTACTTCTAAAAAAACATTTTTTGCCACACCAGTAAGGCAACAGCAAGCATGTCATCTGGCAGGTTTCGAAAACTTGCCAGATTTATGTGGCATGGAAAAATGGTGGCATAGCTTATCAAAAACGATGCTCTTGCAACGGCATGAGTCCTAATCACCCTTAGCAATTAAAACAGGTACAGGGCTGAAGCGGGCTGTGGGTCATTTACCAGAAGGCAAACAACGAGCAAGCCAACTCATCAGTTTATGCAAGCAAGAATGACAACAGAGCAAATTAAATGATACTGCAAAACCCTACTTGTTCTTTTCTTCTGCCAACTGTTGTTGCCGGAAACTGGATTGAATCCAGCCCCCTCCTACTACATCATCTCCTTCATAAAATACAGCAGCTTGCCCTGGCGCAATAGCATAAACAGGTTGGTGAAATAATACTTTCATGCGATCTTCTTGCTGAATAATTGTTGCTGGAGTGCCTTTTTTATCGTTGTAACGGATGTGGGTAACGGTCTCTAAGGGCTGAGTTAATTGCTCGTATTTCATCATATTTAGTTGACTTACCCACATACCGTCACGAGCAAGTTCTTTGTCGGTTCCCAGCACTACCTGATTAGTTTCTTTCCTAATTTCAGTTACAAAAACCGGATAGCCCAGTGTAATACCTAAACCTTTGCGTTGCCCAATAGTATAAAACGGATATCCCTGATGTTTGCCAACTACTGTTCCATCTTCTAATATAAAGTCGCCCCCTGCAACGGTTTGCTCTAAATCGGGAACACGACGGCGCAAAAATCCACGATAGTCGTTGTCGGGAATGAAGCAGATTTCATAGCTTTCTGATTTGTTTACTAATTCTACGAAGCCGCGCTCAGCTGCCATCTGATAAATCTCGGATTTGCGCAATCTGCCCAATGGAAAAATGGTGCGGCTCAGGCTTTTTTGCGATACGCCCCAAAGAGCATAGCTTTGGTCTTTGGCATGGTCTACTCCCTTAGAGACAACAAACCTACCATTTTCTTGGCGAACGTTGGCGTAGTGCCCAGTGGCAATAAAATCACAGCCCAATTTATCCGCACGACGCAACAAAGAGTCCCACTTAATATGTGTATTGCATAGCACACAGGGGTTAGGCGTGCGTCCGGCTAAATATTCGTTTGTAAAATGGTCTATAACATAGTCTCCAAATTCTTCGCGTATATCTACAATGTAGTGAGGGAATCCCAAACTTACGGCTACATAGCGTGCGTCATTGATAGAATCTAGGCTGCAACAGCCTGTTTCTTTCTTGCTGCCTCCCGAAGAGGCATAATCCCATGTTTTCATGGTCATGCCTATTACTTCGTAGCCTTGCTCGTGCAACAACACTGCGGCTAGTGAACTGTCTATGCCGCCGCTCATGGCTACTAACACCCTTCCTCTGGTACTCATTTTTTTACGTTTAAAATGCAAAGTTACATTGCATTGTGATAAACACCCGAATGAAAAGAAATGTTCACTAACCACAAAAACAGCATGATAAGATTTCAAACTCATTAATGGTGGATACAAGGGATTAACTTCGTTTGCAGACACAACTGCAGTTCGCCCATATGTTTTCAGCTTGGTAGTTTTTCATAGAAGAAAGAAGTGTTGAGCCTTCCCCCACAAGTAGATGGAGGTAGTTTCTTTTGGCAAACCTTCATTGCTTTACTTAGATGAATCTAACAGCACAAAGTTTTGCAAGATAGCTTACCATTGCCACAACAGAATAGCAAAAACCGTTTGCTTTGAAAAGTGAAAAATAAAGCCGTTGTTTTTCCACCCATCTCTGCTGTTTGTGTTTGTACAGTTGTAAATAACCGGTTGTTGAATTAATTTTTTGCGTAATTCGCGCTATGTAACTTTTATTTGGCGCACTAACTTAGAAAATAACGAAGGGAAAAACCGTTTCAGGTAAATACCCAACATTTCCTTAGCACCGGCTATGTTGATTTCTTCCTTGTCGGCGCGGATAGCTGCTATAATGCGCTCAGCACATACTTCGGCTGGTATTCCTTTTGCTTGTGCTTCGTCCATGGTGCCTTGTTTTTCACCTGTTCCAAGAAAAGCATTTACAGAAACCTGAGTACGGATATAGCCCGGGCACACCATCAATACTTTGATGTTTTCACGCCAGCACTCAGCGCGCAGCGAATCAAAAAAGCCGTGTAGGGCATGCTTAGAGGCAGCGTAAGTAGAACGCAGCGGCGTGCCAAATTTGCCAACCGAGCTACTAATCACTACAAAGCGCCCCGACTTGCGTGCCAGCATGGAAGGAAGCAGTGCTTTGGTGAGGATGAGTGCTCCAAAAAAGTTAGTTTCCATAATTATCCTATCCACTGTTACCAGTGTGTCTTTGGCAAGAGCACGTTGGCTCACTCCTCCATTATGCACCATTATGTCTACTTTTCCGAAGTGCGATAGAGCTTGCTGTGCTTTTTGAGGGAGTGTGTCGCCTTGTGAAAGGTCTAATGGCAAAACTAGTAACCGCTCTTGTGGCAATCTGGTTGCTTGGGCTACGCGCTGCAGCTCTGCCTCGCGGCGAGCAGAAAGTATCAGTTGCACGTCGGGCTGTTTAGCAAATGCATAAGCAAGCGCCTCTCCAATACCAGAGGAGGCTCCTGTAATCCATATTACCTGACTCATAGTTTATGTTAGTAGATATGATCCCTTGCATGATATTCAATTTTTGGATGCAAATGAAATAGGCATGCCATCTTTTTACAGTGCGAACCAGTTGGGCAAGCAAAGGCATATTTTAGGTTTTACAAGGAACGACATGACGGATAAAAACTACTTAGACAGGATAGCAGGACAACAGGATTGTGCTATTTTGTAACTGACAACCTTGCCACATCGTAGCGCCTACTTGCAACAGGGTTGCTTGTGGGGAAGGCAAATAACGGTAAGCTTGCTGGCAAAACTTACAAACCCTGAGCAGCTAATTTGTTTAAGTGAGATGCTATAACACTTCTCACCAATTCTCCTCGCGCTGTTTTGTTAGTTCTGCTTTGCGCTGATTGAAGACAGCTACCACTTTGGCATAGCGCTGTGGCGGAATGAGGTCTTCTAATTTTGAGATAGCTTCATTGGCAAAACTGTCTAAGCCCATTTCGAGGCATTGCAAGGCGTAGAGCTCGTAGATAGCAGGCGGATAGTCGTGATAATCGTCGCGAGTACGAAGCACGTCTACAAGTAGGTCGTATGCCTTTTGTGGTTGCTTGCGTTTGTTGTAAAGTCCTGCCAATTCAAGGTAAAACTCTTGCTTTTGTGGCAGTTGAGCAATAGCTTCTTTCAGTTTAGTTTCTGCTTGGTTCAAATTGTTATTAGCCATAGCATACATGCCTTCATAAAAAGGCTTGTAGCCTGAAAGTGCAAGGGGGGGTTGGTAATCTTTCAGCACAGCGCCTATTTCTTGGTAACGCTGTTGTGCATATAGGAGCCGTAAATCAGTATCGCGAAGAGCTTGTGCCAACGATTCGGGGATGCTTATGCCTGTCATAGCATTTCGAATGTTGGCTGCTTTGTCTGTATTTCCTTCCGATATGTAATAGCGAATGCGCTCGATAGCTGCTTGTATCTGTGCCACAGGGGATTGCAGAGTTTTAAACAGTTGGTTGAATGTTTCATCGGAGAGTTGGGCATGGTTGTAGTGGATAAAGCGCATTTTGTCTTCCTCGTCCAGTACAACAAGATTGATTTTGCGCACGCTGTCGGGGTGAATAATACGCAACATGTCGTGGGCAATCGCCTGATAATTGGCATTGCTACTTTCAATGAGCGCTTGCCATGCTTGAATAGCCTCAGTGCGGCGGTCGGGTATTTCTGTAAGGCAGATAGCACGATTAAGGAAGGCTTCTGCATTACCTCGGCGATAAGATACATCGAACCATTGGACAGCCTCGCTGTATTCCTCTACCTGCAAAGCTAACATGCCCAATACATTGGCATAGTACGGGTTGGTGGGCGGTGTTTCATGTTGTAGTTTTTGCAAGATGCCATAAGCACGACCAAACTGCCCCATGCGGCGCAGTTTGAGTGCTTTGGCAAGTTGTAGGTAAGGCACAAAACTTTCGTTGGCAGGCAGCTGAGCATATTTGTCTAACAGGTTAATTATAGTGGTGTCAGTATCGCCAATGCGGTTGAGTGCGTAGTTGTACAAATAGCACAACTGGTAGGTGTTCAGTACTGAGTCGGGTAGGAATTGCTCGTCTAATGGCTCGGTAGTAGGCTGCCGCAACAAGTTGAGTAGTGCTAACTCGTTTAGTGCTGTACCAATGCTGCGATGGGGTTGCAGCATTTGTCGCAAGGTGTCGGGCGAGCCGGCAAAGTCGTAGCGGATAGCCATTGCATAAAAGTTGCTTTCAGCAATTTCGGGGTGGGCAAGGTTTTCCTTGGCGTTTTTCAAGTAATAAAAAGCAGAATCTACCACGTCGGTTTTGGTGTAGAGCAGTCCCAAATTGTTCATGAGCCTGCCGTCTTGCGGAAACTTTTTCAGTCCATCTCGTAATTGGAAAAGTCCATCTAAAAAGCGGCTGTTGTTGGTCATCAGTTCGGCAATGTTGACATAATCTGCCGGATGTGGGTTGCGAAAAGTAGCACGCGAGAAAAAGAATAATGCTGTTGCCTCGTCGCCTTGTTGTCGTGCTATCCATGCAACCGAGT
Organism: Bernardetiaceae bacterium; assembly: GCA_025056255.1. Taxonomy (GTDB): domain Bacteria; phylum Bacteroidota; class Bacteroidia; order Cytophagales; family Thermoflexibacteraceae; genus Rhodoflexus. The sequence goes on from JANWVT010000007.1 coordinate 143,590, forward strand.
AGTTGCCCCGATGACTGTAAGGGTCGAGTGCCAATGCAAACTTGTAGTTTTGTTCGCTCATCACAAGGTCGCCTTTGGCGCGTTCCATATCGCCCTGATAAATGAAGTAACCAGCTTTGGCTTGTTCAAAAATGAAAAAATCTGAATTGGCAGCCATCACACCTGCAACTACTAAGGCTGCTAAATTCACGAATCCGTAAGCAACGGTACGCCCCAAATACATGGCTTTGTAGACAGGTAGCCCTTGACGCATGGGAGCGGTAAAATTTACCAGAATGTAGATGTAGAAAATCAGCCCTACGCCAAACTGTGCATAACGAATCAAGTCTTCCTGAACTTTGAGCAGCGAGGTGTTGTCTGTAGCAAACGCGTAGCCGATAAAGCCTAGCGAAACAAAACTCATTCCCAGCAAACCTATGTAGCCATAGGGAACCACAGGCACTACCTTGCCTAGTAAAGGTTCTTTGCGCCACCAATTCCAAAAGCCCAACAACAGATTGATAAAAAACCACACGAAAGGGCTTACCGTCAAAATGGGGTAGCTTACAATACCGACATCTAATAAGTAGTCGTAAATGATATTCAACAAGTAAATGCCCCCAATAATAGCAAAATGGCGAATGGGGTTGCCCGAAGCTGAGGCACCTAAATTAGATACGAACACAAACAATGCGCCCAGTAGTTCATGTCCAGTAATCCAAATGAGTAGGGCTGTTATTACTAACGGAATCGCATAAGCATAGCCTATCCATTGCATCAAGGGTTGAGCGGTTGCTGCCTGCCAACCAATCATACCGATAAGGACAGCTGCTAGCAAAGCAAAAACAGCTAAGCGCACAGTCAAAGGTGTTTGTTTAGCTACTTCTTGAAAATAGTATGCCGGCAGAAGAAACATTACCAAGGATATAACCAGTGGGACATTGCTAAATGCCAGCCCAGCAATTGCCATTTGGTCGAAACCAGAAGTAGCCAATTGGAGTGCTACAAGGGTACAAATAATAGCAAAAGGAATGCGCCCCAAGAAAGTGGCAACAGTAAGCAGCAATACCATCCCTGCAGCAACCAACGCTACGTAGAGGTATGCGTAAAGCGGCTCTAATATTACATCGGTAGCGCGGTAGCGTTCGCTAATCAGATAGGAGTCTGCATCAATAGTAAAACTGAAAGCATTTTGACTGAAGTCTTCTATTACTGTCCGTTTAGGTTGCAGTTCTGGCTCGGTGTACCAGCGGATAGCAGTATTGCTGCCTTGCCACCAAAGATAAACTACTCCTAACCAAGTAATTACAAACAACATTACCAAACTTGCGAACACTTTTCTGTGAGCAGTGTTCGACCATTCTTTCCAAAAGAAAAGTTGCTGCATAGCATCTGTCAAATTTTAGCTTCCAGAGCGTCTAATTCTGAGGCAAGTTGCTCCCAAATTTCAGTTTCTTTTTCTATTTCAGCCTTGACCGCTTCATACTGGGCGTTTATTTTAGCCAGTGCCTCTGGGTTAGCGTAAACAAAAGGGAGGGTCATTTCTTCTTCCAATTGTTTTTTCTGCTGTTCGCAGGCACCGATGCGGCGTTCGGTTTCTTCCAATTGTTTTTGTAGTTTTTTCAGTTGTTTACGGGCTTCTTCGCGTTCGTTTTCGCTCACATTGTTTGCTTTGGTTTTTTGATTGGTTTGGGTGGAAGCTGTTGACGCTGCTGGCTGAGGAAGGTTGGCAGCTGCTTGTTTTTGTTGTTGGTGTTGCCAATAGACAAATTCTTCGTAAGTACCCGGATATTCTTTGATTTGGTAGTTTTCAATCCACCAAATTTTGTTGGCAATTTGGGAAACAAAGTATCGGTCGTGTGAAACGACTATAAAAGAGCCTTCATATTGCTGCAAAGCTTGAATCAAGATATTAACCGACTGCATGTCTAAATGATTGGTAGGCTCATCTAAAAGTAAAAAATTGGAGCGCGAAATGAGGGTGAGTGCCAGTGCCACGCGCGACTTTTCACCACCGGAGAGCACTTTTATTTTCTTAAACACATCGTCGCCACTGAATAAGAAACATCCCAGAATGCTGCGCAATTCAGCTTCGGTTTTGTTAGAGCCCGCTTGTTTCAACTCGTCTAAAATGGTGTTTTCTAAGTTCAGTACTTCTAATTGGTGCTGAGCGTACATGGCAATTTTTACGTTGTGTCCTATTTGTAGCCTGCCTTGTATAGGTTCTCTGCCTTCAATAATGCGCAACAGTGTAGATTTGCCGCGTCCATTAGCACCAATAAGGGCGATTTTGTCGCCGCGCTCAATTACTGCTTGTGCATGTTGCAAAATCACGTGGTTGCCGTAGCTTTTGGAAATATTCTCTAATTGGGCAATAATTTTACCGGGCTGTTGGTCAAAAGTGAATCGGAAATTGACACGCGCCGTTTCATCTACTACTTCTTCTACCAGTTCCATGCGCTCTAAGGCTTTTATGCGCGACTGTACTTGTCGTGCTTTGCTGGCTTGTGCTTTAAAACGTTCTATAAAGCGCTCTGCCTGCCGAATAGCCTGTTGTTGATTTTCGTAGGCGTTGTTTTGAATTTCGGCACGCAAGGCTTTTTCTTCCAAATAGAACGAGTAGTTACCCGGGTAGTAGTGTAATTTCTGCTGGGCTACTTCTACAATTGTATTACAAACATTGTCTAAAAATTCGCGGTCGTGCGATACTACCACAATGGCGCCTTCGTAGGCACGTAGGTAGTTTTCTAACCACTGAATAGAAGGCAGGTCTAAGTGGTTGGTGGGCTCATCAAGCATGAGCAAGGAAGGCTTCATGAGTAGCATTTTTGCTAGCATCACACGCATTCGCCAGCCGCCTGAAAACTCGCGCAGGGGGCGATGCAAGTCAGAGGTAGCAAAGCCCAATCCTTCTAAAATTTCTTCGGCTTTGGCTTGTAGGCTGTACCCGTCCAGCATCTGAAATTCTTCCTGCAAAGCACCCAACTTTTCTACTAAGTCTGCAGAATATTCCTTCTCCATTTGCGCCAAAATCAAATCTATTGCTTGTTGGATTTTGTTTTGGCGTTCAAAAGCTTGCATGGCTACCGACAAGATAGTCTCATCGGTTTGGTAGCTCAAAAAATCCTGATTTAGAAAGCCAATGGTGCAGTCGCCGCTTTTTTCAATGTTTCCTTCGTCGGGCGTATATTCGCCCACAATCAAACGCAGCAGTGTAGATTTGCCCGTTCCATTTGCACCAATGAGTCCAATTCGGTCTTTGGGTTTGATGTGCAGCGAGGCTTGGCGATACAATGCGCGGCTGCCCAAATAGAAGGAAAGGTTATTGATAGATAGCATGCCGCAAAATTACGCTTTCAAAGGCGGATTTTGACAGGCGGGCTCTTGAACAGGTAAATCTATGTTTTTCCACTCTTCTGTGTCGAGGGTTTGTTGTACTTGGCGCACAATGGCATCCATCTTAACTGCCGTAGCTCTTAAATGTTCTGCCAACTCTTGATGGCTGCTCAACAAGTTCTCTTGCGTAATAATATTTACTAATCCTAACATTGTAGCTACTGGTCCGCGTATTTGGTGCGCATTCATGAACGCGAATCTTTCTATTTGTTGTTTTTGGCGCTCTATAACAACGGTTCGCTGTTTTACCAAATCGTCTAAGTGTCGGTTTATGTAAGAAATTTCTTGATTTAGCCTGCTGAGTTGGGTAGCAGCCCGCCTTTTATACCAGTATAGAATCCCTGTAAAAATCAGCGTTATTAATGTAAAGGCAAATAAACCGAAAAATAGGTTCATTAAAGACTTGCTCTGTATTGCTTCATGTTTTGCTTGAAGCACTTCGCGCTCTTTGTCTATATTTCGGTATAGCTGCTCTAACTCAAACATCTGCTCTCTGGTTCTGATACTTCTCAGTGTATCCATCATTTGCATGTATTCGTGCAAGTACTGATAAGCCTTTGCATATTGGTTTTCTGTGGCGGCAATATCGCTCAACTTGCGAATGATGGAAGCGTATGAGTGAGTATGAAGGCTAATGGCAGTCAAATAATGATATTTGGCTTGCTGATAATTTTTTAACAATTGGTAACATGCGCCAAGATTTTTGTGAGCATTCGCTATGCCTAATACATAGCGCTTTCGAGTATCAATTTGCAAGGCTATTTTTAGGTATTCAATAGCTTTTCGCGGTTGGTTAAGAGAGATAAGTGCTTTGCCGATGCCTATGCAGTAGTAACTGCTGTCGTTGTTATTGTTTAGCAAGTATTCGTATACTGCTAATGACAAACGGCTGTAATATTTTAGCGAATCTTCTATGCGTAGGTTTTCGAAAGCACTTCTGATATTATCTAAAATATCTGCTTTGTCGCGCCATCCGTGCAGCTTTTCTACCATAGCAAGGGCTTTATGGTAATGGTGCAACGCTGTTGAATAGCTACCCACTTGAGCATAACTAATACCTATGCAGTTGTAAATTTGGGCTTTGAGTAGGTTTTCTCCTGCTGTATGTCTTAAACTTACCAATGCGTAGTGGTAATTTTGAGTAGATGAAATGACTCTCCGATTTAAATAATGGTGAAAACCTATGTAGAGTAATCCCTGTGCTACCGATACCGAATCTCCCCTTGCTCTTCCTTGTCGGATGAGTTCTTGATAATAAGAAAGGCTTACAGAGTCTGTTGCTCCTTGCTGGTCTTTGAGTGCAGAGAGTTCTTTTAGCAGTAAAAACTTTTTGTAAGGTTGCTTTTCTTTTAAGAAGGCTTGTTCTAAGCTGTCTGCACGTTGACCTGTGCTGGCTTTGGTAGCAGCTATTGTACAACATAATAAAAGGCAGAACAGGCAGCGATACATGACAATGTTTAGTTCATACAGTAAAAGGCATGCACACAAGAGATAGATTGATTCATTAGATAGTTGTATGCTGAGAAAACCGTACCTAAATGTAGCAATATTTTCTGAAATTATTTTTTTGCAAAGCGCCTTTTTTTGGCTTACTTTTATGATTATCAAAGTCTTTGCATACCCTCTTTCAACAAAATAGCTTTGTTTTACCTTTCACATCTTAACGTATGTGTCGATTGATATTTCAAAATCTATCTTTTTCAGCAACGCTGATGGTAATGGTGTTTGTTTTGGCAGGTTGTTCTGCTTCTCAGAAAATTAAGGTAGAATCCGACTACAGTTATTATGGCAAATTCAAAAAGTATAAGTCTTTCGACTTTGTGAAGGATATGAACCCTAACCGTTTGGAAGAAGACCCACAAAGCCGCATCATAGAAGATGAGATTCGCTTCCGCATGGGCTTAATGGGCTACAAACAAACAGACCAAAAGCCAGACTTGCTCATCTCTTATCGCATTTTTTTCGACGATTTGCGTTTTACAGGATTCAACCAACCTGATATAGAAGAATGGATACGTTATGAAGATGAGAAAGAAAAATACGACCCAGTAAAATACAACTTGCGGCAAGGAACTCTCTTGATTCTATTTTTCGATGGCAAACAACAGCGAACTATTTGGCAAGGTTATGCTTCGGGTATTTTTGGCAACGCTCTTTTTGCCAGTGAAAAAATGTTGAAACGTCCTGTGCGTGCCATTTTTGACCGCTACCGCTTCCTTGCAGAAGGCTTCCCCTATGATGAGCGCGTACGCAATAATATTGAAAGAGAAAGCAATGAATAAAACTCGTGTATTGTTCATTTCTTCCTTCATGTTATTGGTTCTGTTGGCGATTTTACTGTATCTGATGTTCAATATAGACTACTACCAGCCGGCTAAAACAGTAAAAATCGCATCTGATAGTTTATCTTTGGCACATTCAAACCAAAAAACAACCATGCATCAAATTATCAACAGCAAACGCGCTCCAGAGCCCATTGGTCCTTATAACCAAGCCATACTGGCAGGAAATACACTCTACGTTTCGGGACAAATTGCTATCAATCGTGAGACCGGTGAACTAATAACCGGCGACATCGCCTCTGAAACTCATCAAGTGATGCGCAACTTAGAGTTTATTTTGCACGAGGCTGGTATGGGCTTCCGCAACGTAGTGAAATGCACTATTTTCTTGCGAGACATGAATGACTTTGCCACCGTTAACAGCACTTACGGGCAGTATTTTTCCTCACATTTTCCTGCCCGCGAAACAGTGCAAGTAGCACGCTTACCCAAAGATGTAAGTGTAGAAATTTCCTGCATTGCCGTAGCACAATAGGCAACAGCAGAATACAGATTTTTACATAACCCGACGGGTGTGGCAAAACCTGTCGGGTTTCTCATAGATTGGTTTATGACGCAACTTCAGCAAAAGAAAAACAACCTGTTTTTTATTCTTAGCGGACTTTTTCTGACCAACGCACTGGTTGCCGAAATGGTAGGCACTAAGATTTTTTCGTTGGAAAAAACACTGAACTTCCCCCCTGCCCAAATTCCCCTTTTAGGCGATTTTGTGCTGGATTTCAATCTGACGGCGGGCGTAGTACTTTGGCCTATCGTATTCATTACGAGCGATATCATCAACGAATACTTTGGCAAGGCAGGTGTGCGCAAAATTTCTCTGCTGACCGCTATGTTTATCAGCTATGCCTTTGTGATGATTTATGCAGCTACACAACTTGTCCCTGCCGACTTCTGGTTAAACATTAACAGCACCGACAGTGCAGGCAACCCGCTGAATATCAACGAAGCCTTCAATCGGATTTTTCTGCAAAGTTTGGGCATTATCATTGGTTCGCTAACCGCATTTTTAGTCGGGCAGTTGCTGGATGCTGTTACTTTCCAGTGGATTCGTCGCTTAACGGGCAGCCGCATTATTTGGCTGCGGGCAACGGGCTCTACTTTGGTCAGCCAACTGATAGACAGTTTTATTGTGCTCGGTATTGCCTTTTATGTATTTGGCAATCCGCGCTGGACGTTTGAACAAGTCATTTCCGTTGGAATTATCAACTACATTTACAAATTTGTCATTGCCATTGTCATGATTCCCATGCTGTATGTAATGCACTTCGCTATTAAGGCTTACCTTGGCGACAAAGCTTCTGAAGAAATGGCAAATGAAGCAGCGAAAACAGAGTTGTTCTAATTAAGTAGTAATGGGTGCCAGTAAAATTGGATGAGCCCAAAAGCAGCATTCAAAAATTCAGTTAGGTGCTAAAAAACTATTAGCTTTTGTAATGATACTAAACCTTGTAGCATGTGCACACTATAAGCCCCGTTGTTTGGAGACATGAACAACGGCGGTGAAGTTGCGGATATAATATGGACAATGGCGAAGGGCAACAACAAAAGAATTTAATTTTTGAACACTATAAGATTTAGGTTTTACAGGGTCAAATAGGATAGATAACAACCTCATGCTTAAACAAGATGGCAACATGAACAGGATTGCAGTGTTAAGTAGCTGAAAAACAACCTTGCTACATCGTAGTGCCTATTTGTGACAGGGTTGCTTGTGAGGCAGTGAGTTGGTCTGTATGAATACGCACTTGGCAAAATAGACCTTACAGAAACCTAAATAATTACTTACCAAACTCGTGTTATGGTAGAAAAATCTGCATCTATTCTGCTATTAATTCCTACTACCTGTGTGCCAACATGTACCTTTGCACATGACCGAATATTTAGAATACCGCTATCCAGCAATGCGCGTGTTTCGAATTGCTTGTAATCCTGAAAACTCGACCGACTGTTTGGCAATAGAGTTTCGCAAGCCAGACAGCGTAGCTTTCAGCGTATTGAACCTCAGCAATGGCAGTTTGTTATTAGACGATTGGCAACCGCCCGAACAGCCGCTAACTTATCATCTGGCGGGTTTGACTTCGGAACTATTGCTGCTATACCAACAACAAGGCAATCGCTACCCCGACCCGCGTGGTATTTGGGCATGGGAAATAACAACCGCATCGCTGCGCTGGCAGCAACCCAATGACTACCTGACCGAAGTTACTGACCGCGCCCTGCATACCTACCAAGTAGAACAAGGCGAAATCGTGCGCCGCTGCCTAAACCCTCGTACAGGACAAGCATTGCAGCCTGAGGCTGGCAACAGTAAAAACACATCGACCCATAAAATTAGCACCCCCCTCATATACAATCAGCAATCAGCTCATTTTGAAGCAATTGCTGATTATTTGCAGCAACTAACAGGCGAAAAGCCGGTCTTTGCTATTCACTATTGGGAGCACGAACGCTATATGCTTTTTGCCTATAATACGGCTTTAAAAGGACTGCAATGGCTGGCTTGCCATGCCGCTACAGGCAAAATAGTAGCACAAGCAACCCTTGCCCCACAAGCAAGAGGTTTTGCCGAAGATGTATTTTTTGTGTTGAACAACAAGCTAGTAGTTCTGTTGCTGCCCGATGGCATACAGGTGTTGGAGATGTAAAGCGCAGTATATCTTTTTTTGAAAATTCAAAGGTGGGTTAGTTAACGTAAGCGATATAGTTAAATACTTGGAATTCTATGTCGCTGTTGCGCGCGCCGTTATTGTTCGCATTTTCGCAAGCAATTACTTTGTGTAAGAACACACCTAACGGGGCAGTAATTTTGTTTGGAAAGTCTAAAACAAAAGTCAAGTCCTTTTTCATTTCAATTCTTACTTTTTGTATTTAAAGTGGCTGTCTGTCAAGCTAATTATTAACAATTTGCATTAGGCAAAAGAATCAGCCCAATCCAAGCAGCTAACACAACCGATAAACAGAGCAGTTACGGCTTAGCAAGTAAAGCAGCAATGTTTGCTATTGGTAAGGAACCAAACGTTCGCGGCGGATTTGCCATGCAATAGCCAGCGTAAGCAAACTACCAGTAAGCACCGCAAGCCCCGTAGTAAATGGTGTAGCCAACTTCCATTCAAAAATGGTTTGCATTGCCTTGATGATGTTTTGCACGCCCAGTAAGGTACACACCCACAGCACAGCTATGCCGGCTAAGTTGCTCCACGTACCATTCCGATGATTTTTGGGCAGTAGTCGGGGGTTGTTTACTGCCAGTAGCAACAGGGCAGCCATAAAAGGCAGCAACATGCCGTTGAGAGCTTGTGCGGCTATAATAATCGGTACAGGTTTAATTTCTAAACACCCGAAAATTAATCCAAAAAACATAACGCTTCCCCACGTTAAGCGAAAATGCGTGGGTGAAAAAATGCTTTTACTCGTACTTTGCAAAGTAATGGCGGCAGCCAGTGGTGCAGTAATAGACGAGCTAAAACCTGCAGCAAACAACCCGCCAGCAAATAACCATACCCCTAACGGACCTGTATTGGCGCCAATAGCACGAGCAAAAGCAACAAACTGAAAAGGTTCTTTCAAAAATGTGCCGGTCGCCAAAATGGCTATAGATACTGCACCACCCAGTGATACAGCAATGGATATGCCTTGACGCATTTCACCAATGCTTTGTTCTTGCCCAATTCCAGAAGCCAAAAAAAGATTGTAGGGCACAATAGTTGTTCCCAGCAAGCCCATGAGCAATAGCAAACTTCCCTCCGGCAGTTGAGGAATGAGCAAACCTTGTAGCCACTCGCCTATGCTGTGCGAAGTTTGCCATGCCAGCCAGCCAAACATGAGTCCCATTAGAGCTACCACCATTCCCATGCTTTTAGCTACAGTTTGAGGCGTGCCTTGCCAAAGAAACAGGCTGCCTGCGGCAGCTACTAATGGTGCAGCAATTGATGCAGGAATATCCCAAAGCAATTGCAACCCTGCTACTGCTCCTAAGATGTTGCCCGCTTGGTAAGCAGCACAACCCACTACAATAGCAAAACTGACAAGCCTTGCTACCCAAGCAGTCTTGAACTGATGTAGCAGCACTTGTCCTAAATTTTGCTGCCCTACCAGCGTGAGCCGAGCAGCTTGTTCTTGCAAAATAATGCAGGCTAAGCTGGCAAACAGTAGCCCCCAAAGGAGAGCAAGCCCAAAAGATGCGCCTGCAGAAGCTGCTGTGGTAACCGTTCCCGGACCAATAAATGCCGCCGAAATGACCGACCAAAACAGCACGTTCCCAGCCTTGCTATTGATATGCTTCATAACAAGCAAGGACTAAAATAGCCCATATTTTTGTTTGAGGTAGTCATCGTACTCATCGGCATACACACCAATGCGCTTAATCATAGCAAGGGCTTCTGCTACACTCAAACCTTTTAACTCGCGAATGGCACGCAAATACACCCAGCCCTCGTAAGCAGAAAAAGCAACACCATACAAATGGTGGTTAAGAGTAAGTAACTCCTCAAACAATGCTGCACGCGCATCATTGAGCGGCATTCTCATTAGTGGCGACATAATCTGCAAATAGCCGTAGTCATTGCGTTCGCGCGACAGAAAAACGTTAATCCAAACACTAGCAGACCCTCTGCGCAAATCCCATTGTCCAGCTTTGGAAGTACGTGCTTCAAGCGGATTAACACCAATTTCAGTAATTGCATTTTCTACAATTTGGTAGTAATAAGCTAGGTCAAGCATAAGGTTACAATCGTGTAAATAAAGAAAATAAATGTTTAGGACATACAACGAAAATTTAGCGCGGCAAAATACTGTAACCTGCTTTGAGCGGAAAATGGTCGGAATAGTCAACCTGACGTATTGTGCGCAAGTAGGTAGGTTGCAAACCTTTGCTATAAAACTGGTTATCAATCCTAAGAAAAAAAAGCTTTCCGTTATAGGTAAATCCAAACCCTGATGCAGCACTTTCAAAGGTATTTTCCAAAAACCGACTAAACTGATAGTAAGTATAACTGTATGGCACGTCGTTTAGGTCGCCACATAAAATTACCCGATAAGGTGAACTTGCAATGTGTTGTAGAATAATCTGAATTTGCATACCGCGTCGAATAAAGCCGTACCGCAGCCTTTGGAAGAGGTCTTTGAGAACATGTTTGATTTTCTCTGTATCGCTGCTGTTTTGGAAGATGGCGTGTTCATTAATACTCATGGATTGTAGGTGAATATTGTAAATCCGCACAGTATCTTTCCGAACCACCACATCGGCAAAGATGGCTCCGTAGCGGTAACGTCCTTTTAGGTCGATAAAACCTTGATTGACAATAGGGAAGCGAGAGTAAATAGCAAGCCCCATTTCTCCGCCCAAATCGTTGTTGCAGCAAGGACTGAAATAATGGTAATAACCTGCTCTTCTGTCCATTCGTTGCGATATATTGAACAGTTGAGAAGAATCTAACTGATAATATTCTTGCAAACATTTAATATCGGAAGAGTCGTGTATTACCCATTGTACAATGGCTTTTGCCTGTGCGCTATGTTCAGCGCGGTCGTAGGCATTAAACAGACGTACATTGTAGCTCAGCACTTCAAAGTCTGGTGTAGTATTGCTGGGCAAATTGAGGGCAAAGGTAGCACGCCAGTAAGGAAAAGCTGCCAGCAGTCCTACTGCAGGATAGATAGCCATACGCAACTTACCAATCACCAGCCAAGTGATGAGTAACACCAGATGCCCTACCATGCAAACAGGAATAGCCAGTGCTAAAAAACCGGCTATCCAGAGCGTTTCAGGTGAAACTAAAGACGAAGCATAGCAAAAAAGGCTGATAACTAACAGCATGCGATTGGTGTAACGAAAAAAAAGACGTAAAACTGAACGTACATCCATGTCGATGCTTATGAAGGATTCCCCATAGCTACAATCAAATCAAACTCCGCTACTGTAATAGGCATTACCGACAAGCGCGACTGCTTAATCAAGCCAATATTGGCAAGTCGCGGTTCAGCTTTAATGGCTGCTAAACTAACTAACTGGGGTAGTTCGCTGTACCATTCTAAATCTACTGCCACCCAATTAGGGTCGGTGGTAGTAGGGTCTTGGTAGGCAGTGCGTACCACTTTGGCAATGCCAACAACACCCGGGTGGGTGTTGCTGTGATAAAACAGAACGAGGTCTCCTTCTTGCATAGCTTTCAGGTTGTTGCGCGCCTGAAAGTTGCGCACGCCATCCCAAAAAGTGCGACGCTCACGTGTAAAGTCTGCCCAAGAATAAGTTTCGGGGTCTGATTTAACAAGCCAGTAGTTCATATAGTCAAAGCTATGTATTCTGCCAGATTTTAAAAAGTATTTTTGTGCATTGCCTCGATGCGCACTGCTAATTTTTTTGTATGTTATGCGCAAAATTCAACAACACAAGACTGTCCATGCAGCATACTATTTACAAATATTTGCGAATTATCCAACAAGACGCTTGGCTTGCCCCTTTTAGTAGCCAGTTAGCCGAGCGATTTATGCGCTTTCACCAAACCGTCTTTCGCTTAGAAGAGGCTTATGGCAACTTATACGATTTTGCAGGAGCACATCAAAAATTAGGTGTTCACTACGACACAGAAGCACAAGGATGGTATTACCGAGAGTGGGCACCCGCAGCAGAAGCGCTTTTTCTCATTGGCGACTTCAATGGGTGGCATCGGTCTTCACATCCCCTCCAAAAAAAGGAAAATGGCATCTGGGAAATCTTTTTAGATGAAAAGACTTATGCCGACAAATGGATACATGGAAGTCGCTTTAAAGTATTGGTCAAATCGGCTATTGGTGAAATGGAGCGCATTCCGGCTTACATCCGGCGTGTAATACAAGACCAAACCACCAAAGATTTTGCTGCCCAAGTATGGCATGTACCCCCAAAAAACAACACAGCACCTACCAACAACTCTGTAGAATCATTAGCAAGGCGAATTAAGGCGGGCGCTGTACCTTTGCTTATATACGAAGCCCATGTAGGAATGGCGCAAGAGCGCGAGGGAATAGGTACATATCGCGAATTTGCCGATTTGATTTTGCCCCGTATCCAACAAGCTGGCTATAATGCTATTCAACTCATGGCAATTGCCGAACATCCCTACTACGGCTCGTTTGGTTACCATGTATCGAGCTTTTTTGCTCCCTCTTCGCGCTTTGGCACTCCCGAAGACCTTCGATATTTAATTGAAAAAGCTCATGAAGCAGGGCTGTTGGTTATTATGGATTTAGTACATTCACATGCCGTCAAAAACGTGTTGGAGGGACTCAACTACTGGGATGGAACAGAATACCAATACTTTCATGCTGGCGGACGCGGCGAGCACCCTGACTGGGACTCTAAGCTGTTTAATTACGGTAAATGGGAAGTCATGCAATTTTTGCTTTCCAACGTGCGCTACTGGTTGGAAGAATTTGACTTCGACGGCTTCCGCTTCGACGGCGTAACTTCTATGCTGTACCTGCACCATGGTCATGCCAGTTTTAATAGCTATGCCGACTACTTTAACGAAGCAGTAGATCAAGACGCTGTTACCTATCTGCAATTAGCCAATTGGCTTACTCACCAAATCAAACCTTGGGCGATTACTATTGCCGAAGATGTTAGCGGAATGCCCGGTTTAGGGTTTCCCATTGAAGGCGGCGGCATTGGCTTCGACTACCGGCTGGGTATGGGCATTCCAGACTACTGGATTAAACTACTCAAAGACCTGCCCGATGAGCAGTGGGATGTAGTCCAAATGTATTACACTATGCTCAATCGCAGACGCGACGAGCGCACCATCGCCTACTGTGAATCGCATGACCAAGCTTTGGTGGGCGATAAAACCATCGCCTTCCGCCTCATGGACAAGGAAATGTATTTCAGCATGGCAAAAAACATCCCCAACTTAGCCATAGACCGAGGGATTGCCCTGCATAAGATGATTCGCCTGTTTACCATAGTATTGGGAGGCGAAGGATATCTGAATTTTATGGGCAATGAGTTTGGACATCCGGAGTGGATTGACTTCCCGCGCGAGGGCAACAATTGGAGCTACAAGTATGCCCGTCGCCAATGGAGCCTTGCAGACAATAAGCTACTGCGTTATGAATACCTGCTAACCTTTGACCGCGCAATGATTGCGCTTGTCAAACGCTACAATTTGCTCCAACCAGGCTTGCAGGTGCACTTGCTTAACGAAGACCCCACCAATCAAACCATTTGTTTTGAAAAAGGGGGGCTTATTTTCGTATTTAACTTTCATCCTACACGTTCCATTCCAGACTACCAGTTTTGGGTACCACAACACGGTCAATATAGCCTTGTGATGACCTCCGACGAGCCAGAGTTTGGCGGGCATGGTAGAATAGACCCTGCTACCGAATTTTTTACCAACGAGAAACAGTTTATTTCTATCTACAATACCCAGCGTACGGCACAGGTGTTTGAGCGCGTGGCTTGAAAATTGTTGTAGGCAGCTTTCCGCATTTACAAACACAGCTCTACGTTGTCATTTTAATTTGCTGCCCCTTGTTGAAAAATCGAGAGCCCAGAAAAATGGCTGCAAAAGTAAGCGCCAGAGCAAGCCCCAGCCATATGCCGTTTACTCCTAAGTGAAATGTAAAGCCCAACACATAGCCTATGGGTAAGCCAAGCACCCAATAAGCAACAAAAGCTATGATAGTAGGGGCTTTTATATCTTGGATGCCGCGCAAAACCCCCATACCCACCACCTGTGCACCATCAGAAACTTGAAACAGGGCTGCATAGATGAGTAATTGAGCCGAAACACTCATCATGCGCACCGCCTCAGGGTCGTTGGGTTGAACGTAAAAAGTGGGTAGCCAATAGCGCAACAAAGCAATAGCAACGGCACACATACCCATGAAAGCTATCACCAGATGATAAGCAGCAAAACCAGCTTGCAGCAATTCGCGTCGTTTTTTTTGTCCAAACTGTTGTGCCACACGGATAGTAGCTGCTGCTGAAATACCGCTGGCAATCATAAATGTTATTGTTGCTATGTTCAAAGCAATCTGATGAGCAGCTAACTCAGTAGCACCTAACCACCCAACCATAATGGTGGCAAAAGCAAACGCACTGACTTCAAAAACAGATTGAAAGCCAACTGGAATGCCCAGTTTGAGCAGCTTGACGGCATAGTAGCGTACATAGGCAACCGCATGCAGTTGTGCCACATAGGGCTGAAACTTAGGCAGCGTAAAAAAACGCCATGCAATAGCCAAAGCAGCAAAGATGCGTGCTAACAACGATGCAATACCTCCACCCAACACTCCCATAGCCGGAAAGCCCCAGTTACCGAAAATGAGCATGTAGTTGAACACCACATTAAGAGCAGCAGCAGCAAAGTTGATCAACATCGGTTCTTGGGTTTCACCAAGTCCATCCATAAATTGCTTGAAAACCTGAAAAATGATGATAAAAATTAAACTGATGGCAAGCACTTGCACATAGGGCACCGCCATAGCTACCACCTCCGGACTTTGCCCAAAATGGTCGGCAAAAAAACTTAGTATAACAACTGCTGTACAAAAAACAACGCTTAACGTGGGGAAAACCAAGAGTGAGTGATACAACCATTTGCGGCACTCCAACTCATCTCCTTCTGCTTTTGCCTTCGCCACCAAAGGCGTAATCACCCACGTTCCAGCAATGCCCAGCATCATGATAATAGCAAATAGTGCATTAGCAAAAGTTGCTGCTGCCAGAGCAAGGCTGCTAAAATTCCCAATCATCGTATTGTCGGCAACAGTAATGAGAATGTGCGAAATTTGCCCCAATACGATAGGATAAGCTAAGTGAACAGTCTGCCTGTAATGAGGCAAATAGCGTTGTAGCATATTTTTGTAAATAAAATGCAAATTTACTGTACAGACAACCAAATACATTCCATCATGAGACATCTATGCTGCCTATTACTGTTCATGGGTGTATGTTGGCAAACCATACAAGCCCAGACTATTTTGGTATTAGACAAAGCAGAACAAAAGCCTGTTGTTGGCGCACTAATTATCAATCAGCAAGAAAGTCGCCAAGTACTTACTAATAGCAAAGGCAAAGCCGATTTGGCTGTTTTTTCAGACCAAGACACACTGACCATTCGCCACACGACCTACCTGCCACTACGCCGCACTAAGCAGCAACTGGCTGATATACAAACAGTTGAACTCACAGAAAAAGTGATTAATTTGGAAGAGATTGTATTTTCTGCCAACAAATTCGCTGAGCTGCGTACCGACTTGCCCCATAAAATAGAAACCGTAGATGCACGTCGCATTGCATTTTACAACCCCCAAAACACGGGCGATTTGCTGCGCCAAACTGGGCATATATTTGTGCAGACCAGTCAAATGGGAGGAGGCAGCCCCGTATTGCGCGGCTTTGAGGCAAGCCGTGTGCTGCTGGTAATAGACGGCGTGCGCATGAACAATGCTATTTACCGCTCTGGGCACTTGCAAAACGTTATTACTATTGACCCTAATGTATTGGAGAAAGCCGAAGTAGTGTTTGGTCCCGGCTCGGTAATTTACGGCAGCGACGCGCTTGGTGGGGTGATGCACTTTTTCACCCGCAACCCAACATTTTCCGACGACGGACAATTTAAAGCGAGCGGTTCGGCATTTACGCGCATCTCCTCTGCCAATAGCGAATGGACGGGCAATGCCATCGTAAACTTAGCAGTAGGCAAATGGGCTTCGCTCACCAGTATTACGCACAAGCATTTTGGCGAGCAGCGCGCCGGCAACGTATATCCTCGCGGATACCATGGCATTTGGGCACGAACAGTTTACCCTGCTTTTCTTAATGGACGCGACACGGCACTGGTAAACCCTAATCCCAATCTGCAAAAATGGTCGGGCTACTCGCAATTAGATGTGCTGCAAAAAATTGCTTTCCAACCCCATCACGACAACCGCTTTATGCTCAACGTACAATATTCCACTTCTTCGGAAGTGCCGCGCACCGACCGCTACGGCGAGTACGACAACCGTGGGCTGCCACGCTGGGCAGTGTGGGACTACGGTCCGCAGAAGCGGCTGTTGGCTTCCTTGCGCGCTGACTTTTTAGGCGAAACCGAATTTTACGATAAGGCAAGTGTAATTGTAGCTTGGCAAAATATATTTGAGAGCCGTATCACACGCCGCTTTGGCGCTGCCAATCGCACGCATCGGGAAGAAACTGTAAATGTATTTTCGGTAAATGCTGATTTGATGAAAAGCATTGGCGACTACCATGAGTTGCGCTATGGCTTGGAAATAGCACATAACGATGTGCAATCAGTAGCCTATAACATCAATGTCCGCAATGGTGCACGTACGGCTGCCAGTACGCGCTATCCAGATGGCGGTAGCCAAACCCAAAGTTTTGCACTCTACCTTACTCATGCGTGGGAAGTAGGCAGCAAACGACAAATGATTTTCTCACAAGGACTTCGCTACCAATACATTACCCTAGATGCACGCTTTGTAGAACGTTCATTTTATCCCTTTCCATTTGACCGCGCTGAACAACGCAACAGCGCCCTAACCGGAAATATGGGGTTTGCATGGAACGCTAGTTATGGCTGGCGCATCAGTGCCATGCTCTCTTCAGGTTTTCGCTCGCCTAATGTGGACGATTTAGGTAAAATTTTTGATTCTACGCCCGGCAACGTCATCTTACCAAATCCTAACATCCGCCCTGAATACGTATACAACACCGAGATCACCCTTTCTAAAAACATTCAAGACCGCATCTTTGCCGAAGCCACTGCCTTCCATGCATGGTTTACTAATGCACTGGTAGTGCGCAATGCACAATTCAACGGACAAGACTCGGTCATGTACGACAATCGCAAAAGCCGCGTCCAAACCATCACCAATGCCAACAGAGCCGTAGTGTATGGCTTGCAAGCTACCCTAAAAATGCATCTTGCCGAATGGCTTGCTATGCAATCTAACCTTACTTGGACGCGCGGACGCGTTACCAGCGAAGGCGTACCGTTAGACCATATCCCACCCCTATATGGACAAACCACCCTGACAGCAACCCGTAAAAAGATGCGTGCAGAGTTTTGGGTGCAATACAACGGTTGGAAGCGCCTTGCCGACTACAGCCCTACCGGAGAAGACAACCTACAATATGCTACTCCCGATGGCATGCCTGCATGGGCTACGCTCAATTTGCGTACTTCTTATCAGCTCAATCGCTGGATACAATTGCAAGGCGGTATTGAGAACATTACCAACCAACACTATCGTTTGTTTGCTTCAGGCATTAGTGCGCCGGGCAGGAATTTCTATGCCACCTTGCGAGCAATTTTCTGAGGCTAACTAAAAATCTTTACATTTGTAACATTGGTTCCAACACATTAAAAATTGTTCAACATCATGATTACACACTATCGCTTCCGGCTGTTTCTGGTAACGCTGCTGATGCATGGAAGCAGCCTATGGCTCCGCGCACAACACGTACAGACTTACAGCGCTACTATCACACAAGACGACCTCAAAAAATACCTTACCTATATTGCTTCCGATGAGTTAGAAGGGCGAGATACGGGCTCTAAGGGAATCCGCTTGGCAGCAGATTACATTGTTAAGCACTTTAAAGAATGGGGACTAACAGGTCCGGTAGCTAACCATGCAGAAAACCATTTCTTGCAGCCTGTACCATTGCAAACTACCCGCTTGGAAACCACCCTCAGCGTAAAAGGGAAAAATTTAGAAGCCTTTCAACACTACATTGCCATTAATAACAACATTCAAACAGGCAAAGCCAAAACAGAAATTGTTTTTGCAGGCTACGGAATTGACGATGAAGCCTACTCCGACTTCCGCAATACGCCATTAAATGTTAAAAACAAAGCCGTTGTTATTTTAAACGACGAGCCGCGCAATGCCGCTGGTAAATACCTACTTTCAGGAACCGATAAACCCTCTGAAAAATGGAACCTCAATACTCGTGTAGAACTATTGCGCAGCAAAGGGGCTAAGTACGTGCTAATTGCAATTCCTAATGAAACCTTCGCTCGCTATGCCAGCATGATGAAAGCCAATGCTGAACGTGGAAGCATTAGCTTAACAGGTGGCACTCCACGTTCTTCGCGCATAGCAGGCGATATGATTGTTCCGCTCTCTGGAGTTGCTTCCTTATTAGGAACTAATCAGCAAGCATTGGAAAATCAGTTGAAAGCTGCACAAAATCAATCTATTGCCGGAACCATGAAGTCCAAGCTCAAAGTCAACATTAGAAAAGTACAAACACCTATGGTGTGCTACAACGTGCTTGGCTTCATAGAAGGAACAGACAAAAAAGATGAGGTGATAGTACTCTCAGCTCACTACGACCACGTAGGTATTCAAAATGGTCAAATCATGAATGGTGCCGACGATGACGGCTCGGGTGTAGTGGCTGTAATGGAAATGGCACAAGCCTTCGCTCAGGCAAAAGCCGAAGGAAAAGCGCCTCGCCGCAGCATCTTATTTCTGTTAGTAACAGCAGAAGAAAAAGGTTTGCTCGGCTCGCAATACTATGCCGACCAAAACCCTATCTTCCCCCTTACCAACACGGTTGCCAACCTGAATATTGATATGATTGGACGCATGGACGAGCGCTATCCAAACAATCCTAACTACGTGTATGTAATTGGCTCCGACCGGCTCTCTACCGATTTGCATAAAATTGGAGAAGAAATAGGCAAAACATATTTCCCCGACCTCAAATTGGACTATACTTACAACGACCCTAACGACCCTAACCGTTTCTACTTCCGCTCCGACCACTACAATTTTGCCAAACACGGCATTCCGTCTATTTTTTACTTCAATGGAACACACCAAGACTACCATCAGCCTACCGACGATGTGGAGAAAATCCACTTCGGCAAGTTGGAAAAAATTACACGCTACATTTTCACAACCGCTTGGGAAATTGCTAACCGCGACGAGCGTTTAACAGTAGATAAAAAACAATAACAAACTCCCCCGGCAGCCGGTACATGTTCACTTGTCCGCTGCCGGTATCTTTCAAGCAAGCTCAAACTAAATAATGGAAAAAGTTCTGATTACTGGTGCCGCCGGATTTTTAGGCTCACACTTGTGCGACCGTTTTGTTCAGGAAGGTTATCACGTTATTGGCATGGATAACCTGCTCACAGGCAGTTTGGACAATATTGCGCATCTGTTTCCCCTGAAAAATTTTGAGTATTACCACCACGATGTAACCAAGTTTGTACACGTGCCCGGTCAGTTGCGCTATATTTTGCATTTTGCCTCTCCTGCCAGCCCTATTGATTACTTGAAAATGCCAATTCAAACCATGAAAGTAGGCTCCATAGGTACTATGAATCTGTTGGGGCTTGCCAAAGAAAAAAAAGCGCGCATTTTGGTAGCTTCTACCTCCGAAATCTATGGCGACCCCGATGTACACCCACAATCCGAAGAGTACTGGGGGTATGTAAATCCCATTGGACCACGCGGTGTATACGACGAAGCCAAGCGCTTCATGGAAGCTATCACAATGGCATATCGCAATTTTCATGGCGTAGATACGCGCATTGCCCGCATTTTCAACACCTACGGACCTCGCATGAGATTAGATGACGGACGAGCTCTACCTGCATTTATGAGTCAGGCATTGCGCGGCGAAGACCTAACAGTATTTGGCGACGGCAGCCAAACACGCTCCTTCTGTTATGTGGATGACCTGATTGAAGGCATCTACCGCCTACTAATGAGCGACTATTACTTACCAATGAATCTGGGCAATCCTCATGAAATTACCATTAAACAGTTTGCCGAAGAAATTATAGCTTTAACAGGAGCTAAGCAAAAAATTGTTTACAAGCCCTTGCCACAAGACGACCCTAAACAGCGCCGCCCTAATATTGAAAAAGCCAAACAAATTTTGGGGTGGGAGCCACGCATAAGCAGAGCTGAAGGATTGAAAATGACCTACGAATATTTTAAAAATAAAATCCATCCACTATGAGCGTGCAGCATCTTTCTCAGATACCCGCCAAAGAATACATGCCCGGCTTTTGGGGGAGGATGATTCACACCAAACATGCAACCCTTGCCTATTGGGAAATTGCAGGAGACAGCGTATTGCCGCTGCATTCGCATCCACACGAGCAAACCGTGAATATGTTGGAAGGAGAGTTTGAAATAACCGTAGAGGGACACACCCGCGTGCTACGGGCTGGCGACATCTTGATTATTCCCAGTAACGCGCCACATCAAGGCAGAGCCACAGGTAAACCTTGCAAAATACTGGATGTGTTTTGCCCTGTGCGAGAAGATTATTTAACCTGACACTTCTTTTCAGAACCATCCCTGCTGCCATTTTGTCGCTTGTGCAGCAACAAATACGCTATATCAACCGCCACATGCTACACAACCATTTGCAAAACCACGTGCTGTTAATAGATTGTCCCGACCAGCAAGGTTTGGTACACAAAATTACGGGAGTGCTCTACCACCACCATCTCAACATTGTGCGCAACGATGAGTTTGTAGAGCGCAGTACGGGACATTTCTACATGCGCACCGAATTTGCCGGAGAGTTAAATGCTGAAAAAGTAATTTACGGGCTCCGCGGCATACTGCCCGATGAAGCCAACATTCGCTTGGAAACCATTCACGACAAGCGGGTAGTGCTGCTAGCCACCAAAGAACACCATTGCCTTAGCGACTTGTTGGTGCGCAATATGTACCGCGACTTGCATATGAATGTGCAAGCCGTGATTGCCAACCATGAGCATTTGCGTCCGTTAGTAGAAAAGTTTGATGTGCCGTTTATTTGTGTATCGCATGAAGGGCGCTCACGAGAGGCTCACGAAGAAGCAATGCTAGCAGCTATTGAGCCATTCAATCCAGAGTTTTTGGTGCTGGCAAAATACATGCGCATCCTAACCCCTGCTTTTACACGCAGATTCCCTAATCGCATCATCAATATTCACCATTCGTTTTTACCTGCCTTTATTGGTGCTAACCCCTACAAACAAGCCTTTGAGCGAGGAGTAAAAATTATCGGCGCTACAGCTCACTTTGTAAACGACCATTTAGACGAAGGACCTATCATTATGCAAGATGTAATTCATGTGGATCATAGCAAAACAGCAGCAGAAATGGCACAAGCTGGCAGAGACGTTGAGAAAATAGTACTAGCCCGTGCATTGAAACTCGTGTTTGAAGACCGTGTATTTGTTCGCAACAATAAAACAGTGATTTTTGAGTGACCTCCCCAAAGTGGCAACAAATGACAGCCGTAGGCTGGAAAAATGCAAGGCATTGGCTTTGCTGTTGTCCAAGAGCAATGCTAAACAGTTGCCGAGTAAGTTTTAGATTTCTAAACATCTTTTGCATATGATACAAATTAGCTTAGGCGGCAGCTATTATCTACTGGCTGCCTTTAGCTTACTGATATGGCTGCCCAATTTATCCTTGTACGCACAGCCTAATGCTGCTGCAAAAGATACTTCTTATTGGACAACCCGAATGAGTCTGGGCATCAACTTCAATCAGGGTTCGTTTAGCAGCAATTGGAAGGCAGGGGGCGCCAATGCTGTTGCTATTGGAACAGTTTTTACTGGCAAGGCAAACTACAAAAAGGCAAAGTGGTCGTGGGCAAACGATGCTGAACTGCTGTACGGGCTTGTTTGGACTGATGGCATAGGAAAGCGGAAAAATGCAGACCGCATCTTTCTCAACAGCGTAGCAGGCTATCAAATTGCTAACCATTGGGATATATTTCTTTCGGGAAACTTCCTTTCGCAGTTTGCTCCCGGGTTTGACTATAGCAGAACCGACCAACCACGCATTTCCAATTTCTTTGCACCTGCTTTTCTAACTTTCGCCATCGGATTTGACTACAAGCCTAAACCTTGGTTCTCGTTGAAAATCAGTCCTTTCTCCCCGCGCTTTACTATTGTGAGCGACAACAATATTTTACCCACTTCCGCCGATGGCAAGCGCTATGGAGTAGAGCTTGGAAAAACGGTGCGCAGCGAAATTGCCGCCGCACAAATACAGGCAGACCTTAACGCTAAGCTTGCCGAAAATATAGCCTTGAAAGCACGCTACTTGCTTTTTGCCAACTACCAACAGTTCGACCCCGACCATCGCTTAGATGCGCTGCTGGAAATGGCAGTTAATAAATACATGAAAGTCAATTTTGGTGCAACCGTACTCTACGATATAGACCAAGATACGGCTATTCAGTGGAATCAGATTTTGAACGTAGGTTTTCTCTACACAGTGGCTCGCCCTGCAAAATAAAAAAACGGCGTCAATATTTTACAAACAAGCAAAAGGCGTATATTTGCAGCAAATTCAGTTACGCTGAAAGGGCCCATAGCTCAGTCGGTTAGAGCATCTGACTCATAATCAGGGGGTCACAGGTTCGAGCCCTGTTGGGCCCACAAACAGACGACGTGCTTTACTTGCCGCCAGAAAGTTGTTTTTGGTGGCTATTTTTTTGCTTATAACCGAAATACATCTGGCTTGTGCTGCTTTTAAGATGGTGTCAATAGCCAACGTTTTAACTGTTTGCCGACAAAAGCATATTTAGAAACATGTTTCTGTTATCGTTGTTTCCACTGCCCGGCGACAAGGCATTGCGAATAGCCAAGATTAACCTAACCTTGTCCTTGTGTTCAATATACTTGTAGTGGGACTGAAACAGTTGCAAGTAATTCTTTTCGATTTTGCTGTTTTGATTGCTCCATCACTTCACTGCAAATGAAATTTGCAGATTCAAGTTTGTCAAATGCAAAGGTTGCTTCAAGCAAAATCTTTTACAGGCTTATCGGCGTCTGCGGCTGCGCTCCAACGGCAGCAGAAAAGCCAAAAAGCCAAGCAGCGGTAAAGAACTGCATATTATCATCATATTTTTAATACCCAGCCAGTCGCCAATCATGCCGAGCACCACTGCTGCCACTGCTCCTACCCCAAAAGCAAGCCCAAACATCAATCCGGAGATAAGCCCTATTCGTTCAGGGAGCAATTCTAAGCAGTAGATGAGCGAGACAGGAAAACCTGCCATAGCTGCATAACCTGAAACAAATAAGATGAGGTAGGCTACCCAGCCTTCGGTGAAAGGAAGCGCTAGTGCCGTTAGCCCACTCACCGATACAGAAAGCCACAACACCGCACGAAGCCCCATCTTGTCTGCCAATGTGCCGCCGTGCAGCGTTCCCAAAGCAAGCGCAATGAGAAATATGAAAACATAGGATTGTGCTTCGGCAAGCGAGTTCATCAAAACTTTTGTTTGGAAAAAGCTATAGAACCCTATAACGCCCACCAAATAGCAACTTCGGACGAAAGTAATGATGAAAATAAGGAAGAAAACATAGTATATCAATTCTTGCCGCTTAGCGGGAAGGCTCTTTAACGAGACAGGTTTAACAAAAATGGTTTGCTTTAAATTTTGCTGATACCAACGCGCTAAGTAAACCAATAAGATAGAGGCAATGCCGGCTATTACCATAAACAACCAAGCACCTTGTCGTCCCAGCGGCATAAAAATAACCACAGTCCAAACGGGTGCTAAGGCTTGTCCTGCCTGCCCAAGTACTTGAAATAAAGACTGCCCCAGTCCGCGCCGTTCTCCAGAAGCCAGTACTACTAAACGTGAGCCCTCTGGATGAAACACCGAAGAGCCAATTCCTATTAACATCACAGAAAGCGCCATTTGCAACACATCAGTAGCAAAACCCATCCAAAACATCCCTACCATGCTAAACAGCATGCCAATAGGCAGCAAGTAGGGCATCGGACGCTTGTCTGTGTAAAAACCAACAATGGGTTGCAAGAAAGAGGCAATCATGTTATTGGCAAAAGCTATTAGTCCCAGCTCGCTATAAGTGAGTCGTAGCTCTTTTTCAAGAATGGGAAAAATAGCTGGAATGACTGCTTGCATGGAGTCATTCATCAGATGAACCAAGCTGATGCCTCCCAAAATGGGCAAAGAATTGAATGCCGGTAAAGAAGATGTTCTTGATTCTGTCAATTTGCTATAACTTATCGTGTACCGGTAAACCTGTAAGTTGCCAATAATTGATTAGTCGTTGACACGACCGTATAGTTCATAGTTAATTGGCGACCGTTGCGCAAGCCTGTACCACGCATGCGTACTCCCGCAATGTCATTTTCAATATTAAAATTATTTGCATCTACTACTATGGCATTGCGCGGCGGTGCATCATTAATTCCTGTTAAGCTGATGTCTAATGCCAGAGGGTTCAAAAGCGATTTCTGAATCACACAAATACTGTTGCCTGTGCCGCTGCGCCCATCGGGAAGTGTAACAGTTACACTACCCCGATAGGTGCCTACCAACGAGTCGCGCGGGTCGCGTACTTCCACACGGACAGAGCCCCCAGAAGTTCCCTTCGGATTTTTAGCAATCAGAGTAACTATTTGCACACCGCTTGATGTAAAAACATAACGTGGCTCTTGCTCATTAGAAACTAAATTACCCTGCACATACCACTCAAATTCAGTGGCGTTAATTGTCCGATTAATAAAAGTTACAGGTCTTCCCACCGTAGCAGGATTGGGTTCAACGAAAAAATCAGCAATAGGCGCACCGTCTCTGGAACAAGCAAGTAGTAGCAGTATCAGGAACAACAATAAGGATGCCCGATTGAGGATTGTTAAGTACATAAGAACAGTGCTAAAACATAGTTGACTCGTAAATTTAATACAAGATGATGATTTGTGTACATGCGTACGTTAATTACCGCGCAACTTGTCTAACAAAACGTTCAGTTGAGTAGCTTCTTCTGAGGAAATATTTTGAAAATGACTATACCACTCTGGCATTTTGGCATCAATTGCTTTTAGCAATGCCAAGCCTTTATCTGTAATAGAAATATTTACAGCTCGGCGATTTTGCGGATTCTGTTCGCGGCTGACCAATCCTTTTAAACGCAGTTTTTCCACCAAACGAGCCGTATTAGACATGCGGTCTAACATGCGTGGCGTAATGTCGCACAAGCGTACAGCAGAAGGGTGTTGCCCTCGCAAAATGCGCAGCACGTTGAACTGTTGCGGAGAAATGCCAAAGGGTTTCAGTATTGAAAGGTCAATGGCATTAATCCACCCTGCTGTGAACAAGATATTTAGCGCTGCTTTGTGATGCTCGCTGTCAAACCTACTTTGTTGTAATTCCTCTTCTATTCGCACCTAACAAAGGTACAACTCATTCATATATTTACAAATATTGTTGATACAATATTTTGAGGTCATTTGCATTCGACTATCATATGCTGCCAAGTTCGTACTTTTGCCGCTGAGCAAAATCAGGATGGCGAAAATTCGGATTTGAAATTGCGGATTTGGAAATTAAGCGGTTGGGCATTTGAACGCGAGTTATGCGATAAAATCTTGGAAAAGTTTAATCCTGTTTTGTATTGAACTTAATAGGGACAAGGCATTTCTCGTTCCTACACACGTACAAATTAAAATACAATCCGAAGATTTGTCTGTTTGTACTAATTATCCAATGAACGGCAAAATAATGCGCCTTAACTTTAAGCATACAGGATTCTTTTACCTTCATTCCGCTTGAAATCCGAAATCCACATTCTCAACTCAACAATTCCGTCATCTGCAATCTTAACGTGTACCCATGCTACTGAGTAAATTAGAAATCAAAGGGTTTAAAAGTTTTGGTGATAAAGTTACCATTCATTTCAATGCAGGGGTTACCGGCATTGTTGGTCCGAATGGATGCGGCAAAAGCAATGTAGTGGATGCTATTCGCTGGGTGCTGGGCGAGCAGCGCACCAAAAATCTGCGTTCCGACAAAATGGAAAATGTCATTTTTAACGGAACCAAAAACCGCAAGCCGCAACAAATGGCAGAGGTTTCGCTTACATTCTTGAACACTAAAAATTTGCTACCCACCGAGTACACAGAGGTTACCATCACGCGCCGCTACTATCGCTCGGGTGAAAGTGAATACTTGCTCAACGGTGTGAACTGTCGCCTGAAAGACATCAACAACCTGTTCATGGATACCGGCATTGGACCGGACAGCTACGCCATTATTGAGCTGAAAATGGTGGATGACCTGCTCAACGACGCCTCAGGTAGTCGCCGCGAATTGTTTGAAGAAGCAGCAGGCATTGCCAAATTCAAAGCGCGAAAAAAGGAAACCATCAAAAAAGTAACCGATACCGACGCCGATTTAGCACGCGTAGAAGACCTACTCTTTGAAATTGAAAAAAACCTGCGCAGCCTTGAAAAACAAGCAAAACAAGCCGAACGCTACTACAAAGCCAAAGAAGAATACAAAGCCATCAGCCTTGAACTGGCAAAGAAAATAGTCAGTCGCCAGCGCGCAACCTTCATGAATATGCAAGCACAACTCAGTGCCGAAAATGACCAAAAAATAGCTCTAACAACTAAGATTGCTGAATTAGAAGCCAGTATTGAACAGGCGCAAGCAGCCATTTTGCAAAAAGAAAAAATACTGGCGGGACGGCAGCGTGCGCTTAACGAGCATGTCGGTAAAATTAGGCAATACGAAAGCGAACAGAAGCTCAAAAACGAGCGGCTGCGCTTTCTCACCGACCGCCGCACCAATCTGGAACGACAAATCGGCGATGAGCAACACAATACCGATGTGCTGCACAACCGCATTGCTGTGCTCAAAGAAGAACTACAAAGTATCAAACGACAGGCAGCTGAAACCGACCTTACACTCGACTTGCTGAAAGCCGACTACGAAGCTGAGCGCGAGCAAGTGCAAGCACTGCAAAAGCAAATTGCAGCAATCAGTGCTACCGCAGCAACTGCTAAAAACGAACTCTTTCAACTGAATAAATCACTGGAAATTAAGCAGATGCAATACAATGCGCTGCGGCTGGAGTTGGAAAAAAACTACACCGATGCCAGCCAGCAGCGAGCAGACCTTGCAGAACTAAGTGATACCGTACTTGACTTGCGCGACCAAATAACAGACTTAGAACGCGAACTTGCTGAGATGCAGGCTGCCGAACTTGCTTTGCAAGAAAGCATCGCTAAAAGCACGCAACAAGCAGAAGACCTACGCCTGCAAATTGCTGCTGAGCACCGCAAAGCCGATGCCCTACAAAACGAGTATAACCTCACTAAGTCGCTGGTAGACAGCTTGGAAGGCTTTCCCGAAGCCGTGCGTTTCTTGCATACCAACAAGCGATTTGCCAAAAATACGCCCTTGCTTTCCGACATCATCAATGCCGCCGAAGAGTTTAAACTTTGCATTGAAAACTATTTGCAGCCCTATATGAGCCACTACATAGTGGAAAATGAAGAGCAGGCATTGGCAGGCATCAATTTGCTGAGCGAAGCAGGTAAGGGGCGTGCAAACTTTTTTGTTATGTCGCAACTGATGCGGGGCAATATCCCCACACCGCACAAGCAACAAATCGACGGGGCTGTTCATGCACTTTCGGTCATTGATTTTGACACGCGATTTACACCACTGATTTACAACTTGTTAGGCAATGTTTACATCCTCACAAGCAATCAGGAAGCGCTGCCGCGTGTACCGCAAGAAATAACCCTGATTACACAAAACGGTAAAATTATCCGACAGTCTTTTAGCCTTTCGGGGGGCTCGGTCGGGCTGTTTGAAGGCAAGCGATTGGGGCGTGCGAAAAACTTAGAAAAACTCAGCCGACAGCTTACCGAACTCAACGACAAAATCAAAAAAGATGAAGAACGTCTCAAAGCACTGTATCAATACATTGAACAACAGAAAGCCGAGAGCAACAAAGCAGCAATACAGACCATTCAGCGCGAACTAAACCGCTTGCAGCAAGAAGCAATTGCTGCTCGCATTCGCCAAGAGCAGTTACAGCAATTGGTCAGCAGCAGCGACCTGAAAAAAGAGGACATAGAGGCACGCATGGAAATATTGCGGGAAGAAATCGCTGAAACCGAGCCACAGGTACGCACCGCACAACAGCAACTCAGCCAAACCGAAAGCGAACTTTCGCACTTGAACAACGAACTGTTCCGCCGCAACGAGGTGCTCAACCGCAAACAGACTGCCTACAACGAGCAAAACATGCGCAGTTATCAGTTGCGCAACCGCTTGGAAACGCTGGAAAAAGAAATTGAGTACCGCCAAAACGATATTGCCAGTTTGCGCCGCCGCATGGAACAGGCACAGGCAGAACTGCAAAAAACAGAAGCGGAAATCCGCGAGTTAGCAGCAAGCAATAGCCACAACGACAGCGAGTTAATTAGCCTATACCAAGAAAAAGAGAGCATAGAGGCAGGTGTTCGCGAAGCCGAACAGGACTACTTCGCTGCTCGCGGCAGCATTGCCGAAACCGAGAAGGAAATCCGTGAGTTGCGCCGCCGTCGCGAAACAGCCGATCAACTCATTGCCGAAATGAACAATCGCCTCAACGAAGCACGCCTGCAAATGGCATCGCTCAAAGAGCGGCTTTCCGTAGAGTTTGAGATTGATTTAGAGGCAGTGATGAGCGCACCCGACCTCACGCTCAGCGAACTGAGCGAAGAGATGCTGCGCGAGGAGCAACAAAAATGTAAGGAACGCATTGAGCGCATCGGGGCTATCAACCCCATGGCAATGGAGGCGTACAACGAAATCAAACAACGCTACGACTTCATCAACGAACAAAAAAACGATCTGCTGACAGCAAAAGCCTCGCTGCTGCAAACCATTGATGAAATAGATACCATTGCACGCAAGCAATTTTTGGAATCTTTTGAGCAAATCCGTGCCAATTTTATCCGCGTATTTCGTTCACTGTTTTCAGAAGAAGACACCTGCGACCTCATTCTGTTAGACCCTGAAAATCCGTTAGAGTCGGCAATTGACATCATGGCAAAACCCAAAGGCAAGCGTCCGCTTACGATTAACCAACTTTCGGGGGGCGAAAAAACCCTAACCGCTACGTCTTTGCTGTTTGCCATTTACCTGCTGCGTCCCGCACCTTTCTGTATTTTTGACGAAGTGGATGCGCCGCTCGATGATGCCAATATTGACAAATTCAACAACATTATCCGCAAGTTTGCCGATAATTCGCAATTCATCATCGTAACGCACAACAAGCGCACCATGTCTGCCACCGATGTTATGTATGGCGTAACTATGTTGGAAGAAGGCGTTTCGCGCGTGGTGCCTGTGGATTTAAGGGCATTGGCAGAGTGAGCACATTTTTTTTTGATTCAACAAGTCGAGCCACTAAAAAACTAACCCGTTCGGAAAGCATCTTAGTTGACCGCAATGCGCTGCACGCTGCTCTCTGCCATACCAGCAGCGCGAACAATCCAATGGCTGCGCTTTTCCTATTCCATTTTGTCGGTGGTGATAAACACGTACCGCTTAGGAGGAGAAGATAAACAGTACATTAGGCAGCCTCTCGGCTGAGAGGAGCAAGACAGAGGTGGTAGGCATGGGAATTAGGTTACTTCTGCTTCACAAAAATCAGTTTGTCAAGTTTTTGACTTCTGTTCAGTTTACACTTTACAATAACAACGTCGCCTTTTTTCAGAGTATTGGGGGCATTTTGGATAGAAAGCATTTGCAGAGGATTATTGGGATGTGTGGTTCTTACCAAACCATTAGCCTGAACTTCAATTATTCCAGACCTTCTTTGAGATCAATTGGTGGGTTGGATTGCTTTGCCACACTGCCTGTGCTTGTTGCACCGGTATTGATGGATGGCTGTTACTGCGCTTTCATGTAGCCATAGCCTACGGCGGTTTTCGCGCCAATGCCTTTGTCTTGCAACGCATCCTTCAAATAACCTGCAACCACTGAAAGCATATCGCCGCTTTTGCTGCCCAGCGTAATATTTTCGTTCTCAATACCTTTTTGCAGGCCTACCATAAATTGAAAAGTGAGTTTTTCAACGGTCAGGAAGATAATAGGCACAGGGCTTTGCCAATCCGCTGGAGGCTGAAATTTCGTGTGATTTACATCGTATCCATAGTAATTTGGGTAATGAGGATTCATTATATCTGCCTTGATACAACCTTGCGGGCTGTGGGTGGGGTAGGCATCAAAGAAAATAACATCACCCTCTTTCTCAGTGATTTCTGGATAGCGATATTTTGATTTGTCTTTTCCAAATTGTTGTTTGTCTTCTTCAAAGCAACGCTTATAAAAAGTAGATTTACGTTTTTTATTTTCGTCATAAAGCGTTTCTTCACCACAGCCAAAAATATCACACATTTCCTTTGAATTATGAAATAGTAATGCTTCACTATCTTTTTCTGTTCCTTGCAAAGTCGTTATCAAATAACTTCGTAATGCCCCTTTTACCGCACTTGCAGGAATGTACGGAAAGCCGTAAATATGATGCAAAGTAATAGATGTTTCAAACACAGAGCCGCTACCCAAACCTATGGCTAATCGCCAATCGGGTTTGAATTGCAGTTCGTTCTTCTGCTTGTTGTCATATACTTTGGGTAACAAATTACCGCTTGTGAGTTGTAAGGCGTTGTGATGATGGCGTGCAATGAAACTTTGGTAAAAAGGTGTTTTTTGCCAGCCTTTTTTTTCTTTCTCAAAAACATCAATAATTGAAATGTCTTCAAGTTTGTTTTTATTACCCGCAGGTTTTTCAACAACACTTTCTACATTAATTTTTTTGATAACAAACTTTTTTCTGTCTTTATCATCTTCGTTATTTACCCTTTGGGTTTCTGCCCAAAATCGCTCTCTTTTGTGCAAAAAAGAATAGAAATTTTGAGCAGTATCTTGTGGAGTAGTGCTTTTAATTTCATTTTCCATACCTGTAAGTTTTGCCAAATCCTGCAAAGAATTTGATGTATTTTGTTTTTTGTCTTGCTTTGCCATAGTTTTATTCCGATTTAGCGAACCTACGTAACCAAATAAAGAGTGCTAATACTTCGGTGGTGCATTGGATTAAGTCCTTTGCCGTAACAGAAGTTGTTAAGTGTGTCATCAGTTGCTCATCAGAATTTGGATTAAGGGAAAGCAAGCCATATTCTGAATGTGTTAGCCACTGGCG
Organism: Bernardetiaceae bacterium; assembly: GCA_025056255.1. Classification (GTDB taxonomy): domain Bacteria; phylum Bacteroidota; class Bacteroidia; order Cytophagales; family Thermoflexibacteraceae; genus Rhodoflexus. Next base: position 175,292 of record JANWVT010000007.1, read on the forward strand.
GATATTTTTCAAAACCTCACCTTTTTTAGTAATTTGACCTTGTTTGTTCACTCGGTCAGAGTATAAAAAAGCAAGAGTATTCAAAAGCCCATTGGTTTTGATGTAGGTAGGAATTTTATTGACCAAACTACCGTATTCCTTATCCTTATCCTTACCATTCGCACACTCCCAGGCAAACTTGGCACGGGCTTGGGCGATGCTTTTCATTGTTGAGAGATTTGACATATCTTTTGGGTTTAAAGTTTTTTGATTTCTTGACAGAATTGCAGGATTTACAGG
>JANWVT010000080.1 GCA_025056255.1 Bernardetiaceae bacterium
CATTTCAATTCCTGAATGGTACGATTAAAATGCTTGTTGTTTGCGATTCCAGTAGATGCATACAACAATTTCAATTCCTGAATGGTACGATTAAAATACGCGGGGGTTATCACAGATAATGAGAAAAGCACAGTATTTCAATTCCTGAATGGTACGATTAAAATTGGTACACAGCAGGCAAAGTTTAGCAGATTGCTATTTCAATTCCTGAATGGTACGATTAAAATAAAGTAAATAAAAAATAAAAGCGCCCCTAAAAAAAATTTCAATTCCTGAATGGTACGATTAAAATGTTATGGCAGGGTTTTTTGTTCAAAACGGGGGATCAATTTCAATTCCTGAATGGTACGATTAAAATTCTTGTAGCCCAATATACAAGAACACATTACCATACGAATTTCAATTCCTGAATGGTACGATTAAAATTTGGTTTGGGCAAAATCAAAATCCATTTTGATAAAATTTCAATTCCTGAATGGTACGATTAAAATACCTATTGGGAACTGCTACAAAGATTTTATCTCCATATTTCAATTCCTGAATGGTACGATTAAAATGATAGCGGCAATACCCGTATTATTCTAACCGTGCCAAATTTCAATTCCTGAATGGTACGATTAAA
>JANWVT010000081.1 GCA_025056255.1 Bernardetiaceae bacterium
TCAATTCCTGAATGGTACGATTAAAATAAGTCACTGGAAATCAAAATATGAAGTTTTAGAAAGCTTTCAATTCCTGAATGGTACGATTAAAATGAGTTTGGATGGATGGTCTTTGGCACAACGGCGAACTTTCAATTCCTGAATGGTACGATTAAAATATTAAAAGCTATTGGCATTATGCCAAATACAAAAGAACTTTCAATTCCTGAATGGTACGATTAAAATACGGCGCCGGATTCTTTTTCCCACGCGGTACAGTCTTTCAATTCCTGAATGGTACGATTAAAATTAAGATAATTAAAGAATTAATCTTCCGAACAGAGACTTTCAATTCCTGAATGGTACGATTAAAATGTAAGAGCGCGCGCAACAAAATCGAAATATTTTTCGTCTTTCAATTCCTGAATGGTACGATTAAAATTAATAGGTAAATTTTTTATTTCTTGCGCTAATGCACTTTCAATTCCTGAATGGTACGATTAAAATTACTCGCTTGGTTTTTGTGTCTCTTAAAACGAGTTCCTTTCAATTCCTGAATGGTACGATTAAAATAAACAAGAAGAAATATGAGTATTTACAACGTTGCATCTTTCAATTCCTGAATGGTACGATTAAAA
>JANWVT010000082.1 GCA_025056255.1 Bernardetiaceae bacterium
TCAGCCTTTTCAAATCGGCCTTCAGCGCGGCGACGGCATCGGCGCTCTTGTCGAGGGCAGCCTTTTCCTCCGGTGTCAGCTGAATTTCGATAATCTTTTCAACACCGTTTTTTCCTAAGATTGCGGGTAAGCCGATAAAAAGATCGTTGTAGCCATATTCGCCTTCGCAATAGACCGCTGCTGGGAAAATGCGGCGCTGGTCGCGTAGGATGCTTTCGGCCATGGTGATAGCGGAAGCTGCAGGGGCATAGAACGCCGAGCCGGTCTTGAGCAATGCCACAATTTCCCCTCCCCCATTGCGCGTGCGTTCGACCAGCGCGTTTATTTTTTCTGCAGTCATGCCGGGATAGTCCGGCAACGGGATGCCCCCAACATAGCTATAGCGCGGCAATGGCACCATCGTGTCGCCGTGTCCACCGAGGACAAACGCGCTGATATCGGCGACGCTCACCCCCGTTTCCATCGAGATGAAAGTGCGGAAACGTGCGGCGTCAAGCACCCCCGCCATTCCCATGACCCGGTTTTTGGGAAAACCAGAGATCTTGTAAAATAGATAAACCATCGCATCGAGTGGGTTTGAAATCACAATGACGAAGGCATCAGGCGCGTATT
>JANWVT010000083.1 GCA_025056255.1 Bernardetiaceae bacterium
GGCATGTAGGGTTTTTGCTAAATTTTAATCGTACCATTCAGGAATTGAAATGTATTGGCAAGGTACAAGAATGGGCAAGTAACAGAATTTTAATCGTACCATTCAGGAATTGAAATATGCAAGACGTACCCGCTTGCAATCCAAAAACCAATATTTTAATCGTACCATTCAGGAATTGAAATTGCCAATGAACAATTCAAAGAAACAGAGCGCTTGTAATTTTAATCGTACCATTCAGGAATTGAAATTTACAGACCATTCTAAGGCACTTTTATTCTACAGAAATTTTAATCGTACCATTCAGGAATTGAAATGCTGCAAGAACTAACGTCCACTTTTCGAGTTTTACAGAAAATTTTAATCGTACCATTCAGGAATTGAAATTTTTTTTTTGCGTTTAATCTATTCTTTGCAGAAAAGATTTTAATCGTACCATTCAGGAATTGAAATTTGTTTACCAAGCAACAGCTTTTACAGATAGCACTATTTTAATCGTACCATTCAGGAATTTAAATTGATTTAAGATTAAATGGCTTGGTACCCAAGTAGTATTTTAATCGTACCATTCAGGAATTGAAATACGGGGGGTGGCAAAACAGTCATCGCTGCCA
>JANWVT010000084.1 GCA_025056255.1 Bernardetiaceae bacterium
GCTAAGGCAAATATCCCTCCCCTTGCCAGCTACATTTTAATCGTACCATTCAGGAATTGAAATGCAAAGGCGGCAGAACAAGTAGCAAGTGCTACCGAATTTTAATCGTACCATTCAGGAATTGAAATTGATTGGCAACATTGCACGCAGCTACTGCAACAATAATTTTAATCGTACCATTCAGGAATTGAAATTACGTTTAAATTAATTAATTTAAATAACTGTTGTAATTTTAATCGTACCATTCAGGAATTGAAATATACAATTACCATATCAAGTACTTCATCATCTCCTAATTTTAATCGTACCATTCAGGAATTGAAATTAGCTTCTTTCTTGAAAAGAAAGAAAATAAAGCTAAATTTTAATCGTACCATTCAGGAATTGAAATCTGTGTAAAGGGCTTGCAAAAATCCAACAGGCGTCTTAATTTTAATCGTACCATTCAGGAATTGAAATGGTTCACTCCGAGCGGGCTCTTTGAACCAACCCGCATTTTAATCGTACCATTCAGGAATTGAAATAATACATAAACCCTCTTTCTAATAGAACAGTATTAATTTTAATCGTACCATTCAGGAATTGAAATATTCTAAAAAGGTTACTTCTAC
>JANWVT010000085.1 GCA_025056255.1 Bernardetiaceae bacterium
ACGTTGATTTTAATCGTACCATTCAGGAATTGAAATAAAGCAAAATGCAGTTAAGAAGGAGCTTGTAGCGTTATTTTAATCGTACCATTCAGGAATTGAAATTTTGGAACAGGATGGCAGTATTACAATCGGCGAATATTTTAATCGTACCATTCAGGAATTGAAATGCCTCTTGTAGAGCGGGATTTATAGCTTCTAAAATGATTTTAATCGTACCATTCAGGAATTGAAATTTAATCATGCTGTTAAGCACTTGCACAAAGCCCTTTGATTTTAATCGTACCATTCAGGAATTGAAATTTTATTTAGTCTTATACACAAAAATCTTAAATAAAATTTTAATCGTACCATTCAGGAATTGAAATCTTCTACAGATATGATGAGGTTTTTTGCGTTTTGGTATTTTAATCGTACCATTCAGGAATTGAAATATTTTCAGATTTGAATTCAACGACACTTAATGTTTAATTTTAATCGTACCATTCAGGAATTGAAATGCTTGCAACGCTTACATCAAGAAAACAAGATACCTTATTTTAATCGTACCATTCAGGAATTGAAATTTGGCTGGGATAAGTTTGAACATTCTTTAATACGAT
>JANWVT010000086.1 GCA_025056255.1 Bernardetiaceae bacterium
ATTCAGGAATTGAAATTTTGGCAAAAATTGTACTTTTTAAAGAAGACAAAAAATTTTAATCGTACCATTCAGGAATTGAAATTTTGCCAATAATGTATATTTAACCCCATTGGTAAAATTTTAATCGTACCATTCAGGAATTGAAATGCGAAATCTTTCTATTGGTAGCCAAATCGTAGTTTTATTTTAATCGTACCATTCAGGAATTGAAATCTACTGCTACACGCTTGCGAAAATACCAGCACCAAATTTTAATCGTACCATTCAGGAATTGAAATCCGCCCAAAGGGGGTTTTGGGTATCTTGCATGCAAATTTTAATCGTACCATTCAGGAATTGAAATCGAACTACGAAAAGCAATCGAAGTAGCAAAACAAAATTTTAATCGTACCATTCAGGAATTGAAATGCACTTTTCGCAATAAACTGAACAAACTTGACAGCAATTTTAATCGTACCATTCAGGAATTGAAATTTCCCCCACGTGCCTGTATCCCAAGCACCGTCCAGATTTTAATCGTACCATTCAGGAATTGAAATCACAGGACGCTGTTGTTACCATACAAGACAACGGCGATTTTAATCGTACCATTCAGG
>JANWVT010000087.1 GCA_025056255.1 Bernardetiaceae bacterium
TGAATGGCATCCAGTTATTTTAATCGTACCATTCAGGAATTGAAATATGAAGCCCGTCGTGAAAAAGAATTACAGGTAGCTAATTTTAATCGTACCATTCAGGAATTGAAATTTCAAGGTTGTGCAATAAATATTGCCAACATTTGAAATTTTAATCGTACCATTCAGGAATTGAAATTTAGTGCATCTCTTTCAACAGTTGTCAAACGAGGAAATTTTAATCGTACCATTCAGGAATTGAAATAATACCGAATTGATTCGGGGCTGGAACAGGGAAACAATTTTAATCGTACCATTCAGGAATTGAAATATGCGGTAAATCCGATGGCATAGTTGCGTTGTCCGTATTTTAATCGTACCATTCAGGAATTGAAATATAGAAAGATTTCGCTGGAAATCGCTGAAAAAAATTATTTTAATCGTACCATTCAGGAATTGAAATTACCGTGTTATTGGTTTCCAGTTGCAAGGGTTGAATTTTAATCGTACCATTCAGGAATTGAAATTACATTGAAATGGAAAGTACTCCTTGCCCTGCTTATTTTAATCGTACCATTCAGGAATTGAAATGATTCACTCCGAGCGGGCTCTT
>JANWVT010000088.1 GCA_025056255.1 Bernardetiaceae bacterium
GTCGGAGTACTCCCTTCAATCAGAGATGGATTGCGACGCACGGCAGGTATTTATATACCCCCTCCTGCTGGGGGTCGGAGTACTCCCTTCAATCAGAGATGGATTGCGACAGGAAAGGCGGTATTACTCCTCATAATTCAAGTAATAGTCGGAGTACTCCCTTCAATCAGAGATGGATTGCGACTTCTTCTGGGAAGATTTCTATTAACTTTTTTACTGTCGGAGTACTCCCTTCAATCAGAGATGGATTGCGACTTTTGTCTATTGGCATATATTATAAATTTCTATTTATGTCGGAGTACTCCCTTCAATCAGAGATGGATTGCGACTTGCATTTTTGTGGGTGTAATAATCTACACCCGGTGAGTCGGAGTACTCCCTTCAATCAGAGATGGATTGCGACCTAACTGCCACCACGTAGCCGTTCAGCTTGGGGTGTCGGAGTACTCCCTTCAATCAGAGATGGATTGCGACCCGCTGTCGGGACGGTGCCCGATTTCTCGAACCCCTGTCGGAGTACTCCCTTCAATCAGAGATGGATTGCGACGCACGGCAGGTATTTATATACCCCCTCCTGCTGGGGGTCG
>JANWVT010000089.1:0-248 GCA_025056255.1 Bernardetiaceae bacterium
GAGCGAAAGCGGAGGAGGCCAAACCGACGAGCGAGCTTGTCGGGGTTGTAGGACCGCTTAGGAGGGTTATTCTGGATTAGTTGAAGTGTTTGGAAAAGCACACCGGAGAGGGTGAGAGTCCCGTAAGCGAAAATTTAGGATAACCTGGAGCGGACTCCTGAGTAGGGCGGGGCTGGAGGAACCCTGTCTGAAGTTGCCGGCACCATCCGGTAAGCCTAAATACTCCTGGGAGACCGATAGCGAACCAG
>JANWVT010000089.1:258-583 GCA_025056255.1 Bernardetiaceae bacterium
TACCGTGAGGGAAAGGTGAAAAGAACCTCGAGCAGAGGGGTGAAAAGACCCTGAAACCGTGCGCCTACAAGCGGTCGGAGCCACGAGGAGTGGTGACGGCGTGCCTTTTGCATAATGAGCCTACGAGTTGCGCCTTGCTGGCAGCCTAAGCGCTTAAGGCGCGTAAGCGGAGCGAAAGCGAGTCTTAACAGGGCGACAGTCAGCAGGGGCAGACGCGAAACCGAGTGATCTATCCATGGGCAGGCTGAAGTTTCGATAATCTCGGAATGGAGGGCCGAACCAGTGAGGGTTGAAAACCTCTTGGATGACCTGTGGATAGGGGTGA
>JANWVT010000008.1 GCA_025056255.1 Bernardetiaceae bacterium
CAACGGCGTACCCACAGGCGTGGAAGTATCGGCGGCGATGCAGCACGGCGGACCGTTCCCCGCCACCACCGATGCGCGCTTCGGTTCGGTCGGTACGGATGCCATGCGTCGCTTTTTGCGCCCCGTTGCGTTGCAGAATTGCGCGGATGGAATCATTGACGATTTGGGATTTTAGATTTGGGATTGACGCTTTTTTGTAAGCACATGAAAAAATCAGTGGAAATTAGCGTTCAAGCACGGATTTTTTGACGGGGTTTGTGTTAAATCAATTGCATCTTCGCGTACTTTGCGGGGGAAACCGTGTTTCCCCAACCCTGTTAGCGGTTGTAAGACCCTAATAGTGGTTTAACATGATATGATACACTTGCAGCCGTGCTTGCAGCCGCTGTTAGGGTTTAAAAAATTTCCACCCCGTCAGCGGACGAAGTCTCTGCCGGCGGTTCGTTAAAAATAACAGACATGACCACTACCAATACATTCAATATCAGCCAGTTGCTGCGCCCCCACATTGCGGGGCTGAAACCGTATTCATCTGCCCGCGACGAGTATAGCGGCAAAGAAGGCATATTTTTGGATGCCAACGAAAATGCCTTTGGCTCTGTTACCGAGCAGGCATTTAACCGCTATCCCGACCCTTACCAGCACGAACTGAAAGCCAAAATTGCCGAGTTGAAACACTGCCGCCCCGAACAGATTTTTCTGGGCAACGGCAGCGACGAGGCGATAGACTTGCTCTACCGCGCCTTTTGCGAACCGCATCTGGACAACGTAATTATTTGTCCACCAACCTACGGCATGTACGAAGTCAGCGCGGAAATCAATTGCGTAGAAGTGCGCCGTGTACCGCTCACCGCCGAGTTCCAACTGCAACCGCAGGCTATCATGGAAGCAGTGGATTGGCATACCAAGATGATTTTCGTTTGTTCGCCCAACAACCCGACTGCCAACAACATGGCACCGGACGACATCCGCTACCTGCTGGAACATTTCCACGGGCTGGTGGTGGTGGATGAAGCCTATATTGACTTCACCACACAGCCGAGTTTTGTTGGGTCGCTGGAAAAATACGCCAATTTGGTAGTGTTGCAGACCTTCTCTAAGGCGTGGGGCTTGGCTGCACTGCGCTTGGGTATGGCTTTTGCTTCGCCCGACATTATCCGCGTGCTGAACAAGATTAAGCCCCCGTACAACATCAATGGCGTAACCCAACAGTTGGCACTGGTCGGTTTGAGCCGCACCGATACTTTCCGCGAAATGGTGAACGAAACACTGCAACAGCGCGAACTGCTGGCAGCTACGCTCAAATCGTTGCCGCAAGTGCTGCATGTGTACCCGTCGGATGCCAACTTTTTGCTAGTGAAAGTGTCGCGCCCGAAGGAATTGTACGATTTCCTGACGCAAAAACAGGTGATTGTGCGCGACCGCTCCAAACTGGCACTTTGCGAAGGCTGCCTGCGCATCACGGTAGGCACTGCCGAGGAAAACCGACAACTGGCGGCTGCCATTCAGCAGTTTGTGTAGATGGATGACATCCTGAAATATTACCTTGCTAATACGCTTGCCACGCCGCCGGTGATGGCAGGGCGGCTGATGAATCCTATTACGCATATGCATTACCCTGAAAGGCAGGTATATGCGCGTTTGCAAAAGTATGCCGATGATTTTTTTGCCAAAGGTGCCGAGCCGCGTTTCATCAGCCTGACCGGGTTGCGTGGTGTAGGAAAAACTACGCTGCTCTGGCAAATGGCTAATCATATTAGCAATCGTTACGGGCAATCGGTTTATTTCTTCAATGTCAATACGCTTAAAAATCTGAATATCAGCTTATTTACTGCGCTGGAAGCCTTTCAGCAACACATCATACAACAGCGTTTCAACGCATTGACCACACCGATTGTATTGCTTTTTGATGAAGTACAGGACGATGAAAAATGGGCACAAACGCTGAAAATTTTATATGATGAAGCAAGAACGGCATTCATTCTTTGTACAGGTTCATCTGCCCTGCTGCTCAATAGCACGGCAGATTTGTCAAGACGAATGTACCTGCAACGGGTGTTCCCATACAGTTTCAGCGAGTTGCTGACGGTTCAGAATGCCATGCAGCCTGCGCTGAATTTGTCTGTACCCGACAGGCAACTTTCCGAACAACTCAAAGCAATCATTTTTTACAGTGAAGACGCTCATTCCTGCCATCAGCAACTCATTGATATTCAGGGAAAAGTACAGCCTATCATCCACGATTGGCAATCGCAACTGCCCGACCTGCCGGAACGCTACATCAATTACCTGAATTTTCCCAACCTGTTGTTTTATGACGATTTAGACGCAGTTTATCAAACTATTCTTGACTTGCTGAAACGCATTATTTATGAAGATATTCCGATGCTCAAACCTGCATATAGCGATTTGGGCACCATAGAAAAATTGATGTTACGGCTGGCAGGTTCTGATGAAGTCAATCCCGAAAGACTGGCGGGCATTATCGGCATGAAGCAACAGGCTATCCATGAACTGATGGACTTGCTTGTCAAAGCTGAACTGATGCACGTGCTACTGCCTTTTGGCGGACTTGACAGCCGCATTAACAAGCATAAAAAAGCATTTTTTATGTCGCCTTCATTGCGACGTGCGCTGCTTTACACACTCTATGGGCAAACATTACCCGAACAGTTCCGCAGCAAGCTGCTAGAAGATATAGTGATGATGTATCTGAAAAAAACTTTAACAGAAAGCATTATTTCATTTACCGGCGGTAGTGCGGCAGCCAATCCCGATTTTGTGATTGAAACGCGGGAACGCCCGCTTGTACTGGAAGTTGGCACGCATAAAACAAGCATTGCGCAGGCGCGTGCGATTCCTGCCCGCTACGGGCTGTTAGTTTCAGGCGGCAGCGATACGCCCCTATTGAAAGAAAACACCGTTCAAATACCCTTTAACTGGTTTTTATTGTTGTAGTAGAGAAACGGTACGCCGTGTCCTGCAAGGTAGCGTACCTGTATGAGAGAAATAACATTTCTCAAAGAAATGTTACTTCTCTGCCCCATTAGTTGCAAGTATTTCCTCATAACTTTGTGTAGCTATGTCCTACTTGCAAAACATCCTCATTGCTGCCCGCACCCTTTGGGAAGGAATGCGCCTGACCGGCAAGCACCTGCGCGATGCCATCCGCAAACCGCGACAGGGGACACTGCCCGTTAGCGATGTGCAGTATTTTCATCAGGAACAGGGCATTGTAACGCTGCAATATCCCAAAGAGCAGCTGCCCGTACCCGATAACGGACGCTACAAACTGCACAACGAGATAGAAGACTGCATCGTTTGCGACAAGTGCGCCAAAATCTGTCCCGTCAATTGCATTGATATTGAGGCAATTAAAGCCCCTGAACCCATCGGAACGGCTTCCGACGGCACGCCCATTCGCCTCTACGCGGCGAAGTTTGATATTGACATGGCAAAATGTTGCTTTTGTGGACTTTGTACGACTGTTTGCCCGACCGAATGCCTCACCATGACCCCCGAATACGATTTCAGCGTGTTCAACTTGGAAGAAATGAATTTCAAATTTTCCAACATGAGCGAGGAAGAAGTTGCCTTGCGTCGTGCCGAAGCTGCCGAGCGAGAAGCTGCCAAAGCTGCTGCCAAACAATTGGCTGCCACCGAGCCTAAAACGACCGAAACTGCAACAGAGAGCAACACTGCACCTGCACCCAAACCGGCAGTCAAGCCCAAGTTGGTGATGAAAAAGCCGCCTGTCCCCCCACCTGCCGAATCGTAACGCATGGAAAACAGACTGTTGTTTTATCCCCTTGCCCTGATGGCGGTCAGCGCCGCGCTGTATGTGCTCTTCACAAGCAACCTGATGCGTGCCGCACTTGCCCTGATGATGGTATTTCTCTCATTAGCAGGCATTTACGCGCTGGCAGGGGCTGAGTTTGTCGCGGCGGCGCAAATCATGGTCTATGCAGGCGGCATCCTGATTATACTGGTGTTTGGGCTGATGTTCACTTCTGAAAAAGACGGGCGACCTGCTACCTCTTCTCATCAATACCGAGGCGCGGCTGCCGTGCTGGGCATGGCACTGTTGGCTGCATTAGTACGACTGGGGCTGCATCTGCCACCAACACCGCAACAGGCAGCACCCCCTTCTATTGCCGATTTGGGAACGGCACTGCTCACCGATTACGTATTACCTTTGGAAACACTGGCAATGCTATTGCTGCTGGCGTTGGTCGCAAGCGTATATATTGCCGCACAAAAGTAAAATTAACAATTTATTTATTTGCTTACAGGTCAAGCGTTTGTTAGATTTGTTTACAAAGAGTAAAACACCATGAGCGAAATCCCACCTAACAGCGCCCTTATGCCCTCAGAAGCGCCCAAGCAAGAGCAGGGCAAATTTGACTTTAACAAACTGATGGACGATGCCAAAGCTATCTTGGGCATTTTACAAGAAAAAGGCAGCGAAGTTGCCAAAGAAATCCAGGAAGAACTGGAAGAGATTCGTGCCAAAATTGCCGATGAAGCTACTCGCGAAGAGTATAAGAAAAAGGCTGTGGATACCTTTGAATCTATCAAGAGCCGCGTAAAAGAGTTAGCAGACGATGCTGATGACCAAATCAAAGAAACCTTTGCTGACTTGCGCAAAGAGTTTGACGAAACATTAGCCAAAGCTAAAAGCGGCGAACTGATGAAAGACATTCGCGAAGAGTTAGAGGAGTTTAAAGAAGACGTACAGGAAGCTTTTGAAGGGCTGAAAAATCGCTTCTTCGGTGAAAAGAAAAGTGATAGTAATGACGGCAAATGAAATGTGTACCAAGTAAGCACATTTCAAAGCAGTAGGCAATAATAACAATTTAACTAATTTTGACTTAGCAATATGTCATATTGCTAAGGCTAACTGCTGGCTAACTTGTAAATAGATGTGGTTAAAATACAAAACTTGGCTATTGCTGTTTATTGGGATTTTGATAGGCAGCTTAGCAGGCTGGTTGTTATGGTATTATGTTGGCTGTTCAACCGGCACATGTCCTATTGTTTCTAACCCATACATCAGCACAATATATGGCGGTGTTGTAGGGTTGTTACTCTTCTTTCCTGAGCGAGCTCGTTCTGTTTAAAACTGCTATTGGATACTTGTATAAAGTACATGGTCATATAACGCGGGTGTGCCATTCAAGGATTTGAAAAGCGTAGTTGCCATGCTACTAACTTAGCCTGAGGTTTGGAAGTTTTTTAAAATCTTCAAGAGCTGCAAGTAAAGATACCTGATTGTGCATAAGAGCACATGCAACGGCGTAAGGGGCGTTTTCACATTTTGGGTTTGGGCAATTGGCAGCTTGGTTATGGGTTTATTCGCAATTAGTAGAAACGTTGCACGCAACATCTCTGCCGATGCGGCATACAACGTTTCGCTCTTGCTTTTGCTCGTGTTCTTGCGAACAACCTCGCTGCAAGTTACAAGACAGCAAGGTTGTGTTTCAGCTACAAAATATTACAATCCTTTTCATCCTACCATCCAATAGTAATTTCGGTTTTTATCCATCAATGTTTGCCCCGGAAAAGCATCAATAGGCTTTTAAAATGCCTAATCAGATTTTGAAAAACGGCATTAGGCACTTACTCGCACCAGATAGTAGTTTTTCTTGCCTTTTTGAACGAGCAAGTAGCGATTTTGCAATAGCTGAAATTCGCTTAGCTGCATATTTTCATGTATTTTAATTTTGTTTATGCTTACACCGCCGCCTTGTATCATTTTGCGGGCTTCACTTTTGGAAGAGAAGATTTCATTGCGAGTAACAACAGAGAGAAAGTCAACAATATTGCTCTGTAGCGACTCAGCAGGAACTTGCACTTGCGTGACGCCTTCAAATACTGATAGCAACGTGTCTTCATCGATGCTATTGAGCGCCTCGGTAGTAGCATTGCCAAACAAAATAGCAGAAGCCTGCACGGCTTTTTCGTAGGCAGTTCTGCCATGTACGCGTACAGTAACCTCTTCGGCAATGGCTTTTTGCAAGATGCGCAAATGAGGAGCTGCAGCATGTTCTGCCTCTAATTTTTCTATGGTTGCGCGGTCTAACAAGGTAAACACCCGAATCAGGCGCGGAGCGTCTTCGTCGGCAGTGTTGAGCCAGAATTGATAGAATTTGTAAGGTGAAGTTAGGGTAGGGTCTAACCAAATGTTGCCCCCTTCCGACTTGCCAAACTTGCTTCCATCGGCTTTGGTGAGCAGAGGTGCGGTAAGCGCAAAGGCTTCCTGAGCTTGTTCTTTGCTAATGTCGGTTAGTCCGCGTTCATGTGCCAGTTTTCTGCGAATCAGTTCGGTACCTGTGGTAATATTGCCCCATTGGTCGGCGCCACCCATTTGCAACCTCATGCCTATTGTTTTGTAGAGGTAGTAAAAATCGTAGCCTTGCAAAAGTTGGTAGGAGAATTCGGTAAAGCTAATACCTGTTTCCAGGCGCTTTTTCACCGATTCTTTTGCCATCATGTAATTGACGGTGATGTACTTACCTGCCTCGCGCAAAAACTGCAAAAAGCCGATGTTTTTAAACCAATCGTAGTTATTCAGCATTTCGGCTTTGTTAGCACCATTTTCAAAGTCTAAAAAGCGGCGCAGCTGAGCGGCAATAGCTACCTGATTTTGTAGCAGTGTAGCTTGGTCTAAAAATTGCCGTTCGGCAGATTTGCCGGAGGGGTCGCCAATCATACCAGTAGCGCCACCTACCAGTACATAGGGCTTGTGTCCACAGCGCTGAAAATGTACCAGTAGCATAATGGTAGCCAAATTGCCCACATGTAAAGAAGCGGCTGTGGGGTCGAAGCCAATGTATCCGGCAACGGGTTTGTTTTGGTTGAGAAACTCTTCTACGCCGGGTGTGTAGTCATGTAGCATGCCACGCCAGCGCAATTCTTCTATAAAGTTCATTGTATTGCAAGCAAGGGTTTATGTTGTTATCATGAGTTTTTCCAGAATTTTTTGAGCTGCCACAGGAATGACCGTGCCCGGACCGAACACTTCTGCAACACCATGCTCATAGAGGAACTGATAGTCTTTGGGCGGAATAACGCCTCCTGCAATCACCATGATGTCGTCTCGTCCGATTTTTTTGAGCTCTTCAATCAGTTGTGGTATTAAGGTTTTATGTCCGGCTGCAAGGCTGGAAGCACCTATCACATGTACATCGTTTTCAGCAGCTTGCTGGGCAACTTCCTGAGGTGTTTGGAACAGTGGACCAATGTCTACATCAAAACCTAAGTCGGCAAAGCCTGTGGCAATCACTTTGGCGCCGCGGTCGTGTCCGTCTTGTCCCATTTTGGCAATCATGATGCGCGGACGGCGTCCTTCTATGGCAATGAACTGTTCCACCATTGCCTTAGCTTTGGCAAAGTCTTGGTTTTCAGCTGCTTCACCAGCATAAATGCCTGCTACGCTTCGGATAGTTGCCTGATGCCTTCCAAAGGCTTTTTCCATAGCATCGGAGATTTCGCCAAGTGTAGCCCGCGCTCTGGCGGCTTGTATGGCAAGTGCCAGTAGGTTGTCGCTATCTTTGCCTGTTGAAGGGGGTATTTTGCCGCCGTTGGCTTTCATGCGCTCCATTTTTCGAGCGGCACAAGCAGTAATTTGCGCCAATATTTGGGTTACGGCTTGGTGGTCTCGTTCGGCTTTGAGCTTTTGCAAGCGCTCAATTTGGGCTTGGCGCACAGCAGTATTATCTACTTCTAACAGGTCAATTTCTTTTTCTTCATCGGTTTGGTATCGATTGACGCCCACAATCACATCTTTGCCCGAGTCAATGCGGGCTTGTTTGCGCGTAGCCGCTTCTTCTATGCGCATTTTGGGCAGTCCGGCTTCAATAGCCTTAGTCATGCCGCCCAGTTGCTCTACTTCTTCGATTAGTTTCCATGCGCGATGTGCAAGGGCATGTGTGAGGTATTCTACGTGATATGCCCCTCCCCAAGGGTCAATGGCACGAGTAATATCTGTTTGTTTTTGTAGAAAAATTTGGGTATTTCTGGCAATGCGCGCTGAAAAATCGGTGGGTAGTGCAATGGCTTCGTCCAGAGAGTTGGTGTGCAGGCTTTGTGTACCTCCCAAAGCAGCAGCCATAGCCTCAATGCAAGTGCGGGTAACATTGTTAAAGGGGTCTTGTTCAGTTAGGCTCCAGCCTGAGGTTTGGCAATGGGTACGCAGCGCCATGCTTTTAGGGTCTTGGGGGTTAAATTGTTTAACCATTTTAGCCCACAATAGCCTGCCTGCTCGCATTTTGGCAATTTCCATGAAATGATTCATGCCAATAGCCCAAAAAAATGACAAACGCGGAGCAAAATCATCTATGGACAATCCGGCAGCTATGCCAGTGCGCAAGTACTCTAAGCCATCGGCAAGCGTGTAAGCAAGTTCGAGGTCTGCTGTGGCGCCGGCTTCTTGCATGTGATAGCCGCTAATGCTGATGCTGTTAAATTTGGGCATGTAGCGGGCGGTATATTCAAAAATATCGGCAATGATTTGCATGCTAGGCGCGGGTGGATAGATGTAGGTATTCCGCACCATAAACTCTTTCAAAATGTCATTTTGAATAGTGCCGCTGAGCTGCTCGGGTTTAACACCCTGCTCTTCGGCAGCTACAATATAAAAAGCCATGATAGGAATGACCGCCCCGTTCATGGTCATAGAGACCGACATTTTGTCTAATGGAATTTCATGAAATAAAATTTTCATGTCTAAAACCGAATCGATAGCTACACCAGCTTTGCCGACGTCGCCTTGTACACGCGGATGGTCGGAGTCGTATCCACGATGAGTAGCAAGGTCAAAGGCAACCGAAAGCCCCATTTGTCCAGCAGCTAAATTGCGCCGGTAGAAGGCATTGCTTTCTTCGGCAGTGCTAAAGCCAGCGTATTGCCGGATAGTCCACGGGCGCTGTGTGTACATAGTAGCATACGGTCCGCGCAAGTAAGGAGGAATGCCTGCTAAGTAGGGTACGTGCTCCCACGTAGTCCGTTCTTGCGGTGCATAAAACGGTGGCACTGGAATTTGTTCAGCAGTTATCCATTTGGGAAAAGCCAATGCCGAAGCAGGCACGTCTTGTTTTTTACTCTGCAGCCGCTGCCAAACTTCTGCAAAAGACAATTCATGAAAAGCCGCCATAAACTCTCCGGTTGGTTTTAATCGGTAAAATTAGTTGCACAAATGCAAAACTATTGCGTCCTTACAACAATATTTTGCCAAAACTATATGAGGCATAACAACAGCCGTAGCAATGCTATCTGCAAAGAACCATTTTGCTTTCCTTGCCGTAGCATGTGCCTTCGTACACGACAGCGTGGTTGTGCATGGCGATATGAACAACAGCGACGTGCAACGGCGGCGTGCAACGGCGGCGCGCATGGAAATGGCACTTTCCGCATGCTTCATCCATTTACCACCGAATGGGCTCTTTGTTCAAAAAAGCAGCAATTCCTTTTTTACAGTCCGAAGTAGCACGCGCCATAGCGTTTTGTGCAGCCGCATGCAACAGTGCTTCTTCTAAGCTCATATGCTGTACCTGAGCCACCATTTGTTTGGTGGCTGCCATCGCTTGTGCTGAGTTAGTGGTACAAAGGTGTTGGGCAAGTTGTTCAGTGCGTTGTCGCAAGTTTTCTGCTGGTACAATCTCGTTGACCAGTCCCCACTGCAAGGCTTTTTCTGCACTGATGAGGTCGCCGGAGAGCAGCAATTCCTTGGCGCGTCCTTCGCCAAGTTTGCGCAGCAAAAAAACCATTACAATAGCTGGTATGAAACCTATTTTTACCTCTGTGTAGCCAAACTTAGCTTCCGGAACAGCAACAACCCAGTCGCAAACTGTAGCCAAGCCACAACCGCCGGCAATAGCATGCCCTTGCACTTCGGCAATAACCACCTTAGGGGTTTGATAAATTTGCAGGTACAGGTCTTTTAGGTAAGTGGAGTCTTCTAAATTTTCCTCATACGTAAGTCCTTGTAAACTTTGCAGGTAATCTAAGTCGGCACCAGCGCAGAAAACCTTGCCTTCGGCACGTAAGATGATTACCTTTACAGCATCGTCGGCAGTTGCAGAAGCAAAAGCTGCCTTTAATTCACTAACCAGTTGGCGACTGAATGCATTGCGTTTTTCGGGACGGTTGAGTGTAATGTAGGCAATGCGGTTTTCGGTATGATAAACCAATGTTTGCATGTACACAATTGAGTGATGGCTTGCAAAAATAAGACACACTGGCAGCTATGCGCCAAACTAACGCGAATTATTTGGATTATCCTGATAGTCAATTAATTACAAGCAAAGGAAGGCATTTGTGAAACACGAACAACAGCGACGTGCAACGGCGACGTGCAACGGCGACGTGCCAAGGCAGTATAAGCGTTGCATTTTTCAAATATAATGGTATCACTCGCCTTACAATAGCAGAAGTTTATGCTGGTAAAAACAAAAGGGATAGTAATCCGTTTTTTGCGCTATCGCGAAACATCGCTGATTGTGAGAATTTATACCGAAGCGTTAGGCTTGCGGTCTTACATTGTCAATGGGGTGCGCAGCACCAAGAGCGGTTCTTCCATAGCACTTTATCAGCCACTTGCCCTTTTAGAACTAACCGTTTATGAAAAGCCGGGCGCCAACTTGCAGCGCATCTCCGATGCGCGTTTGGCATATGCTTACCGGCACCTGCCATTTTCCATTGTGAAAACTACTATTGCCCTTTTTTTGGCAGAAATACTCCACAAAACACTCAAAGAAGAAAAAGAAGATGCGGCTTTGTTTACTTTTTTGTTTGATAGTTTGAAAACACTCGACAGGATTGATACTGGCGAGGATTTGTTCCATTTGGTTTTTATGGTGCGTTTGGCTGCTCTACTCGGCTTTGGGGCAGACTCGGCAGAGGCATTTGCCGAGCAGCTGCAAGCTGTGCGCTTCCCGTTCCAGTTGCAAGAGCATCTAACTGCCTACAAGCGCCTTTTGCAGCTTCCTTATGGCGCTTCAGATGAGCTTGTTACAGCCCATCGTTCCTTACTGATAGATGCGCTCACTACATTTTTTGCTCTCCATGCTGAAAACTTTGGCACGGTGAACGCCTTAGAGGTATTGCGCAATTTGTAGTTGCTCATGATTTTATGCGTAATTTTGTATCTGCAATTAACAACGGCAAGAGTGAACTATAAAACTTGGCGACTAATTATTGGGACGGTAATATTAGCAATAGACGCCTGCACTCCTCAGGACTTGCAAAAAAGCAAAGCCAAAGCGCAATACAGCGGTCCTATGGTAGAGTTTTATCAGGTAGAAACGCTTTACAGCGACAATGCTATTATACAGCTCAAAATTGAAGCACAGCAGCAACATATTTTTCAAAATGGCGATGTCAAATATCCTAAAGGCGTGAAAATTAGTCGCTACGACCCCTATGGAGTAAAAATTAGTACCTTACGTGGCGACTCGGGCAGCTACGATAAAGCTCGACAACTTTATCAGGCTTTTGGCAACATTGAAGTAGAAAACTTGCAGTTGCAGCAGCGTTTATACACTACACAACTGGACTGGGACCAGCCTAAACGCGAAATTCGCACCGACAAGCCTATTAAAATTGTGACCCCCGACGAGATATTGGAAGGAGTGGGTTTGGTTGCTGACGAAAGTTTTACGCGTTATCGCATTTTGCGCCCCTCAGGAGTGTTTTCTGTCCGTTCTCAATAAATTTTAGGGCTTATGAAATTGAGTCAGGTGATTATTCTCTCGGTAGCAGTCGCTTTGTTTGTTATTGGTATTCACCAATCGTTCCTATACGGGGTAATGGCGAGTTACTGGATTTTTATGCTTGTAGCAGCTTTACTGCTGCTCTACAAGTTACGCAGCAACCGAACAGAAAAACAACCTGAACAAACGCCCACCTCTAAGGCTAATAAGTCTGTAAAATCAAGACAACGCTCCCAATGAACACGGCAGTGCTCGTGGTGATATTATCGCTTGCTTTATCTGCCTTCTTTTCGGCTGTTGAACTGGCTTTTATTTCTGCCAACAAGTTGCATGTCACCTTGCAAAAAAATAAGGGAAAGCTTTGGGCAAACATTATTGCCCGCTACTACAACCGCCCTTCTTGGTTCATTACTGCCATGCTCATTGGCAACACTATTACCTTAGTGGTATATGGCATCTACATGGCACAAATTTTAGACCCACAAGTGATGTATTTAGTAGGGCAGGTTTTGCAAATAAGAGGTGCTGCCGCAGAAGTGGCATTTATTGTCATCCAATCTTTGCTATCTACCATGCTGGTGTTGGCTGTTGCCGAGTTCATGCCTAAAAGCATCTCCCTTATCAATCCCGACAAACTGCTGGCTGTTTTCGCCTTGCCCATTCACGCATGTTATTTACTGCTCTATCCTTTCGTGTATGTAGTGGTTAACCTTACTAAGTGGTTGATTACCAGTGTTTTAAGACTCCAATATTCCGAAGATAACCCTGTGTTCGGGCTCACCGATTTGAATCATTACATCGACAACCTCAACCGCAGTCAAAACACTCCTGCCAATATAGACACCAAAATATTTTCTAATGCACTTGCCTTTAAAACCCTCAAAGTGCGCGACTGCATGCGACCGCGTACCGAAATAGTAGCTGTTGACCGCGAAGATGGCTTAGCGGCTCTTAAAAAAGCCTTTATTGAAACCGGTCACTCTAAAATATTTGTGTACGACCAAACTATTGACAATATTATTGGCTACTGCCACGCCATGGCAATGTTCAAAAAACCTAAAAGTATCGACGAAATTCTTTCTACTGCCATCATGGTGCCCGAAACTATGCCTGCCAACGAGCTAATGGTTGATTTTATTGCCGAACAAAAAAGTATTGCCGTTGTGATAGACGAGTTTGGTGGCACTGCAGGCGTGGTGAGTATTGAAGATATCATGGAAGAAATTTTTGGTGAAATTCACGATGAGTTCGATGTGGTGCAAGACGACATCACAAAAATCAATAACAACACGTATATCCTGAGCGCGAGGTTGGAAATAGACTATATCAACGACTACCTGCAATGGAACCTACCTACTGGCGATTACGATACTCTCGGAGGTTATCTGATTTCTATTGTTGAAAACATTCCCAAGCAAGGTGATGTAGTTGAAACCGAACATTTTGTATTTACTATACTGTCTACACACGAAACGCGTATCAATAAAGTGCGCGTGGATATTAAAGATGTAGATAGCATTGCTACTATCCGCCCTGTATTGTAGCAAGCAACTTATCATATCCCAATCTATTGTAAATAGTGTGAGTGATGTGATTGCATATTTGAACAATTCAACTCCTGCATTGCCCGCCGTTGTTGTTTTTTTCCTCTGCGCCCTTGCTCGTGTCTCACAAATAGTCACTTTACGCCGTTACTACTACCTGTTAGGTGTGAGAGTACAAAACAGCGTAGTATTTTAGGAAAACGCAAAAATAAAGCACGCTTTTTCCGGCAATCATTAGTCTGGGTTTTTACCTGTAAGTAGTGGATTGTCAGGCGAATTGTACACAACTGGCATTATAATTCAGGCAAGAAAGTTAGTGGAGTTGTTATCTGCCTGTTTAAGCAAAAACAGGCAGTTTGGAAAGGGTGACAGGCTTACACTGCTACTCCATTTTCGCGCAAGGCTTCGTTGAGCGAGGTTTTTAGGTCGGTACTTTCTTTGCGCCGTCCAATAATGAGGGCGCAGCCTACTTGATACTCGCCGGCGGGGAACTTTTTGGTATAACTGCCCGGGACTACTACGGCACGCTCGGGCACATAGCCGCGGTATTCTATTGGTTCGCTACCTGTTACGTCAATCACTTTGGAAGAGCCAGTAATCACCACGTTGGCACCTAAAACTGCCTGTTTACCGATATGGGCGCCTTCTACGATGATGCAGCGCGAACCAATAAATGCACCATCTTCTACAATCACGGGGCTTGCTTGCACAGGTTCCAGTACTCCGCCAATGCCTACGCCGCCGCTCAGATGCACGTCTTTACCAATTTGAGCACAACTGCCTACTGTTGCCCAAGTGTCCACCATAGTGCCACTGTCCACATATGCGCCAATGTTTACATAAGAGGGCATCATAATTACGCCTTTGTTCAAAAAAGCGCCATAGCGTGCAATAGCATGAGGTACTACGCGCACCCCTAGTTTTGCATAGCCTTTTTTCAGACGCATCTTATCATGAAATTCCAGAGGACCTACTTCTATGGTTTCCATTTGGCGAATAGGGAAGTATAATATCACCGCCTTTTTTACCCATTGATTCACTTGCCACTTGCCATCTGCAGTAGGTTCGGCAACCCTTAGGCGACCTTTGTCTAGTTCCTCAATGATGTATTCAATTGCCTGAATTGTTTCAGTTTTTTTAAGTAGCTCGCGGTCGTTCCATGCCGCTTCAATGATATGTTGCAAGTTGGTCATACTATATTAAAACATTTTCAGGCAGTAAAGTTAGAAAGATAATATGCGCAGTGCAGCAGTTGTAGCACAAATTCCCTAACTTTTAGCTACTATAATCATATTAGACAGACCATTGCGATGACCTTTTTGAACATGAAAGCTCGTAAACAACATACGTTTGATGCCATTGTAGTAGGCTCTGGTATTTCAGGCGGATGGGCGGCTAAGGAATTGTGCGAACAAGGCTTGAAAACACTTGTGTTAGAACGAGGGCGAAACGTAACACACATTGAAGACTATCCTACTGCCAACTGGTTTCCTTGGGAGTTGCCACACAGGGGCATGCTTGCTACTGCTGAGCACAACAGCTACCCTATTCAGCGCAAGTGTTACGCTTTCGGAGAAGACACCAAGCATTTTTTTGTTCGCGACGAGGAGCACCCTTACACGCAAATTAAAGGGTTCGACTGGATTCGTGGCTATCAAGTGGGCGGTAAGTCGCTATTGTGGGCGCGGCAGTGCTACAGGCTTAGCCCTATGGACTTTGAAGCTAATGCTCGCGATGGCGTAGGTGTGGACTGGCCAATTCGCTACGAAGACTTAGCGCCTTGGTATGACTACGTAGAGCGCTTTGCAGGCATCAGTGGCAACCGCGATGGGCTTCCTCAAATTCCTGACGGCGTGTTTTTGCCTCCTATGCAAATGACTTGTGTAGAAATGCACTTTGCCGAATTTTTGGCTCGCCATTTTGAACATCGCCGAATGATTATTGGGCGATGTGCCAACCTGACCCAGTCGCATCTGGGGCGAGGTCCTTGCCAATATCGCAATTTGTGCCACCGAGGATGTCCTTACAGTGGCTATTTTAGTTCCAACTCGGCAACCCTACCAGCAGCACAAAAAACAGGCAATCTCACCCTTCTGCCTCATTCAATAGTACACTCAGTTATCTACGATGAACAAAAAGGGAAAGCTACTGGCGTACGCGTCATAGACGCACACACTAAGCAAATGACCGAATATTATGCCCGCATTATCTTTCTCAATGCCAGTACGCTCAACACCACGTTAATTATGCTCAACTCTACTTCTCACCGTTTTCCTAATGGCTTAGGCAACGACAGTGGGCAACTGGGACATAACCTCATGGACCATAATTATCGGGTGCGCATTTATGCAGAAATAGACGGCTACGAAAACCGCTACTATACTGGACGCCGCCCCAACGGCACCTACATTCCTCGTTATCAGAACTTACAAAAAAACGACCGCCCCTATCTACGCGGCTTTGCCTACGGAGGGGGCAGTTGGCGAGAGGGATGGGCGCGCGGCATCTACCAAAGTGGCTTCGGAGACGAGTGGAAACAAAAACTTTCCCAACCCGGTAAATGGCATTTTGCTATGCATGCCATGGGGGAGATGCTGCCCGACTACAGCAATCAAGTGTTGTTAGACACGTCGCGTTTGGATAAGTGGGGAATGCCTACACTCAAAATAGATTGCGAATACAAAGAAAATGAACTGCTCATGATAAAAGATATGATGACAGATGCCGTAGAAATGTTAGAAGCAGCTGGTTTCAAAAATGTTCGTGCAGAAGACAGCCAACAATTTCCCGGTTTAGGCATCCATGAGATGGGAACAGCACGCATGGGACGCGACCCTAAAACATCCGTTCTGAACAAGCACAATCAGGTGTGGGCGGTGCCAAATGTGTTTGTAACCGATGGCGCATGCATGACTTCCTCTGCTTGTCAGAATCCTTCGCTTACTTACATGGCACTTACGGCGCGTGCCTGCCACTTTGCAGTTAGCGAAATGAAGCGAGGTAATTTGTAACCTTCCTTGTTACAATTTGGCAAGCGAAAATGATGAGTCTTTCTCTATTGTGCCAGTTTTGCGAACAGCTACTTGTGGAGCGTGTGGCTACATATACCACGGCATAAGGGTCAGCTATATGTGCACAGGAGAGGTGTTTGCTGCTCTACAAGTTAGTGCTATTAGCTTAAATGGGTTTTCGCAATACCAATTGTGTAGTAATAATTTGTGTACCCCGCCGAACGCTAATGCTAATTTTACGTCCGGGTTTACTTTGAAACAATGCCATAATTTCTGTCAGTCGGAAAGAGAAAGCGCTCCTTCGATTAATGTGCAAAATTTCGTCTCCGGGCAATAGCCCTGCCTCAGCAGCGGGGGAGTGAGGGCTTACTTCCGAAATAGTAAACAGCGGTAGCCCGGGAATGGGCGTAATTACCTCCATGCCGCTCAAATTGTAATGAAAGGGTTCTTTGAAAAAAGAATTTGGTTTTAAGTAGATTCTACCGCCTTCATAGTCCATCCAAACGCGGAAACGCTTCAATACATCGGCACCCAGCTGCCCATTACGTTGCTTGCTGCCGGCAAACATTCCCAAAGATGCCGAGTCGGGAAAGGATGCAGTAACATTTTTCAGCACATATTTTCCTATTTCCAACGATTCGATGCGTCCCAGTTTGCCGTGTATGTCGCCGCTAAGCCCTTGCCCTAAATAGGCTTCTATGTATTGGGTAGGGTAGTGGATATCTGGATGAGACAGCACGTCTAATGAAACGGCGCTACTGGCACCGGTGTCTATCAACAAACGAACTTTGGCGCGCTTGCCGTTGCATTGCTTTACGTAGCACTCCACATAAGGTTTTCCATCAACAATCTCCATGGGCAGCGAGTATCCGCGCAATTTCTTGCGATAGTACTGCGGGCGATGTAAAACAAGCCGGCGGGTCTCGTAGTCAATTTCAACAATGAAATCTTTGAAAAAATCATACCCAATGATGCCATTTACGTACATGCCCAATTTTTTAGAGAGCATGAAAACGTCTTGTAACAAAATGAGCAAGTCATGATTGCGGGCACTCAACTGGGGCGTAAAAGCAAACACATTGCCATAGGAAAGCAGCGCCTCTAAGTCATCGCCAGCTCCTAATCCGCGAATCTTAATTTTGCGAGCGTTGGAAAATTGCAGTGAATCGCTCACATTCAGCGAAGTAATCAAAGGCGTTTTAACGCCAGTATCTACAATAAATCGCAGGCTATCTGAGCCGTTGATGGAAACAGGGATAATCATTAAGTTGTTTGCCAGCCTGAAAGGAATGGTTACGGATTTTGCTTTCGGATGCATCCAGTACACATTGCGCAT
This sequence comes from Bernardetiaceae bacterium, assembly GCA_025056255.1. Taxonomy (GTDB): domain Bacteria; phylum Bacteroidota; class Bacteroidia; order Cytophagales; family Thermoflexibacteraceae; genus Rhodoflexus. Next base: position 17,603 of record JANWVT010000008.1, read on the forward strand.
AAATATTGGCTGTTCGGTGTGTACCTGCGGATGCCACGAGCGACAACCCGAGCAAATCAGCATAAACAAAACTCCTACTGTAATATGCAGCAATAGTTGGAACATATTCACATTTCATTCACACAACCTATAACAACATTTACCCGTAGGCGGTTTAAACGAGGCTTAACCGCTTTTTCATAATAGCTTTGCAGTGCTTGCTATTTGCTGCTGGTTGGAATAGCAATAGTTAATTTCATAAAAAATGAGCATAGATACAAGTCCCTGCCGAACTGAGCAAGAGTTGATAGAACGCTATGGCGCTGTTGGGTTAGAAAAACAAATGGTGCTATATTCATTTATTGGTCAGCAGCCTTGGCATATCAACGCAGAGGGCTCGCACATTATTTTCGGCAATAGCCTGATATGCCCCATACAGGTTATTGGTACTTACATTCCCGACTCGCAAGCATGGTTATATGCTTGGGCAAACGATGGTATTCGTTTTCCTTCTTTGGTGCTTTCGCATGCTCGCCAGTTAAAGGAATACGGTGAAAAATACCAAAATGACTTTTTGCGCTATCATGGCTTTCAAGCCAACCAAGCTGATGTGCATAAATTAGGGCTGATAGCCTCGGGCATGTTTCAAGCGTCGGGCTATTTTTTAGCAAACCTGAGCGATGTTGTTTTATTGCTCACCCTATATAATGCCCAAATACCCAACCGCATCAAAGATGACCTCGGTGCTATACCCGATGTTTTCCCTGCTATCTGCAATCTGTATCCTATGAATCAGTACAAGGCTTTTGTGCAGTATCTGATAGCCAAAGGCATTGCCTACACTCAGACAGAAGATACTGTTGTTGCTACTAAAAACGACGCCACCATAGTGGGCAAATTTGACCAATCAGGACGCATGCTTCACTTAGAGGCAAAAATTTAATTGGCAAGTTTGTAAATTAATGCACCTTATAGTGCATTTAGCATGCTTGTTAAAAGCTATTGGGAGCAGTTTCCCTTTCTAAGAGTAGCCATAGTGATGGTGGCGGGGATGGTTGCAGTGCGGTTTTGTCAGGGGGGAATAGTATTCTATGCTCTTGGGTTTGCCCTATCCGTTGGCAGCTATTGGTGGTTACAGGCACGGCTGAACAAACAGCGGACAACAGATGTAAAGTTGTACATACCGCTTGTAGTTTGTTCTTATGTTGCATTTTTCTCATTTGGCGCATGGCGCATGTGGCAGGCTATGCCAAAGAAATATCTGAGCTTATATGCTCCCGACAGCCTTGTGCGCGCTTATGAAGCCGTTGTCAATACCCCTGTTAAGCGAAATGCCAAAGGTAACTACAGTTGCACTGTTCAACTTACGCGTATCAAAACCGCCCAAGGTTGGTTACCTGCTAATGCACAGGTTCAGCTTTTTGTACAGCCAGATAGCTTGCGCAACATTGCTTATGCCGACCGGCTACTGATTAGTGGAACTCCACAACAGATTGCACCTCCTAAAAATCCAGACGGATTTAACTATCAGCAAATGATGCGCAACAAAGGCATTGCCTATCAGCATTTTGTATCGCCTCATCAGTGGCAAAAAGTAGATGCAGTAGGTTTTTCCATTCGCAAATGGGCATTGCAGCTTCAACAGTGGGCAGACCAAACAATTGAAAGCGCTGTGCAAAGCCCATTAGAAGCCGGTTTAGCCTCAGCACTTATTATTGGGTTGAAAGACGAGTTAGACGATACGTTGCTGCGTGCTTATTCTGCAACAGGCATTATGCACGTATTGGCAGTTTCAGGATTGCATGTAGGTATTTTATTTGCGGTTATTGGCTTTCTGTTCGGCTCATGGCAGCATCATCGGCGCGGTAAATTTGTTTTTGTTGGCATTGTGCTAACGGTTTTGTGGGGCTATGCACTTATAACAGGTCTTTCTCCATCGGTGATGCGGGCAGCGTTGATGTTTTCTTTGCTCAATTTGGGGCAGTTGTTCCAACGGCGCAACTCTTCGTTTAATACGTTGGCTTTTTCTGCGGTTGTTTTGTTAGCATACGACCCCCTCATGCTATTTCAAGTGGGCTTTCAGCTTTCTTACATGGCTGTGGCTGGTATCATGTACTTTTACCCAAAATTTTATGCACTTTGGGAAACGCGCTATTGGCTGGCAGATAAAGTTTGGCAAATTGTATGTGTTTCGGCAGCAGCACAACTTGCCACTTTTCCCTTAGGTGTGTATTACTTTCATCAGTTTCCCACTTATTTTCTGTTGTCGAACTTATTTGCTGTTCCGCTGGCATTTTTCATTTTGAGCAGTGGATTAGTCGTTTTAGTGCTTTCTTGGAACAATTGGCTGACTCAACTTGCCGGCAAGCTGCTCAAAGAGTTAGTAGAGTTGAATAATTATTTAGCGTTTGCTGTCGAATCTTTACCCAGTTCTGCTATCCACTCGCTACATTTTACAGCAATAGAGGTAGCGGCTGTGTATGGCATTATCATATGTTTGGCTGCCTTTTTGGCAGTTCGGCAAAAGCTGTGGCTGATAGCAGCATTAGGGTGTTCTCTACTTTTCAGTATTGTTAACCTCTGGGAGCAATGGCAACAAGCTCGGCAACAATTAGTAGGAGTATTTCATACTTCCAAGTACTCTTCTCTGCTCTGGATAGAGGGCAAGCAGAGTTTTCTGTTAGCAGATAGCGCATTATTACAACAGCCGCAGCAGATTCGGTCTGTATTTGCTGACTTTTTGCTGAAAAGGGGTATCGATTGGGAACAAATGCCTGTATTGACACCTGATAAGGCGGAAGTTTTCTTGGCTGCACGTCCCATAACTGGAGGTATGCTTTACCGAAGAAATGGTATTACAGTTTGCTACCTGTACCAACGCGTCCGTCGCCTGCCACCGTTGCCTGCTTGTGATGTGCTGCTGATAGCTAATAACGCTTTGCAAGCAGCAGGGTGGTTGCCACAAGCAGTATCAAACAAGATACAGCACATAGTCGTAGACGGTAGCAATAGTTTCTACAATGCTCGCCAAATTAAACAGCGAGCAGCTCAGTTAGGTTTGCCTTGCCATGCGGTTGGTATAGATGGTGCTTTTGTGAGGCATTATTAGCCCTAACGCGAAGTTATTCGTTAAGTGTTGTAAGGAGCACGCTTGTTTGCCGCTACTTGTGTTTGTATGAACAATTTAATGGCTGGCATGATATCTATGCATATGCAATACCTACGAACCCCAAAAGTCGCCCAAATATGCAATTCTGTGCCGTTGTATGTGCTTGCAGGTAGGTTGCTTGGGGGGATGAACAACAGCGACGTGCAACGGCGACGTGCAACAGCGGCGTGCAACGGCAGCGTGCAACGGCAGCGTGCAACGGCAGCGTGCAACGGCATTTTAAAATGCTTCATCACATCTGTTGCGTTAAGTTGTGTAGTTGCTTACTACACTTCGGCGGCAGGTTCTACCAGTAGCACTTGTTCTCTCTCTACTACTACCGCTCCCTCAGGCATTCCTTTAGGTTTGCGCACATATTTTTTGGGTGTGTAAATAACTGGGCAGAGAGTTTCATGTCGCCTTTTAGAGTACCAAGCTGCTAATTGTGCTGCTTTTTCTATTACTTGGGGCGGAAAGGGTTTTCCCGGCTTGTACTTGAGAATTACATGTGAGCCGCTTGCATCGCGGGCATGGAGCCAGAGGTCTTCTTTGTAAGTATATTTTTGGGTGAGCAGGTCGTTGCTGCGGGCATTTTTACCAATCCACACTTCAAAGCCGTCAATTTCCATGCGGCGGAAAGGCAATTCGGGTGGAGCAGCCGTTATGTTGGTTATTAGCCCTTCGGTTTTCAGGTAGCGTCGTAAGTCTTTCAAACGTTGCTGTTTGGCAACTTCTGCTATTTGGCGGTTAATTTTCTGGAGTTCTTTCTGTTTGGCGGCAATGGCTTCTCGCTGTTTTTCAATTTCAATTTTATGGTTCTTAGCTTTGCGATAATATACCTCAGCATTTTTTTGTGCGGTCAGGGTTTCTTTCAGTTTAATTTCAGTGTAGGTATTGTGGTAAAAATCAAACAAGCGCACCGAGCTTGCACGCGGTGGTATTGTGTGCAAATTTGCCATTAAAATGTTAGCTATTTCTTCATAGCGGTTTTCGCCCTCTAGTGCAACAAGTTTTTCTTCTGCTTGCCTAATAAATCGCTCGGTTCGATGTTTTTGTTTTTCTAACTGGCGAATGGCTTCTGCTTTTTCATGTTCGAAGTAGTAGAGCCGCGAGAAAGTATAATGATATTCGTTTAGAGCTGCTAGTAGGTCTGTGCTGCAATAAACATCGTTTTTTGATGGAAAAACCGAAAAAGAAGCTTTTCCGCCTTCGGTAGCTATGTAAAATTGGGGGTTCTGCAAATATGCCAATAAGCCTTGAATAGCTTCCCACTGCGCTTCTTTATTATTGCCAGCTTGTTCTATGATGGCTATCATGCGGCGGTCGAAAGTAGGAAAAGTAGCTTGTAAGCCATTGGCAAAAAAGGCTTCACGGCTCTGGTTGAGGGGGCGGTCTAAGGTTTCTAAGCGCAGCAGGCGGTCTTTTTCTTGCTTATTGTGAAAAAGTTCTTCTGCCTGCAAGTCTCCTGTTGGGTTGGGTTCAAACAAAATAATGTTGGAGCGCTGCCCATGCATTTTGAAAAGCAGCACTTTGTCAGTCTCGAAGTGAACAGAAAAGCATCGTTCATTTAGGTACTGTCGCACAGCAAGCACACGGCAGCCCAGAGCAGGGCGGAACAGCTCGATGCTATTCTGGCGTGCACGGCTCACTTCTTCGGGGAAACTCAAATAGCACGCCTCAGGGTTGAGGTTGGCACGGATGTAAAATTGCTGGTTTTCGTTAGCAAAGCCTAGTATTAATTCATCTTTCAGTTGGCTGAAACAGGTAACCAACGACAACCCCATTAGCTTTTCAGCCAATTGTTGGGTTAGTAGTTGCAGAACATAGTAGTTGTTGTGCATCAAAACTTTGCTGTCTGTTTCTGACTTTGTGTTTTGATAAGTGGCAATGCAAGTAGCTACTGAAACGGTTTATTTGGCGCTGTGCATTTCTTTGATGTGGCGGAAGAGCTTGCGCGCAAGTTCTTCCATGTAGGCAGCCATTACCTCGTCGTCGGTGGCTGTGCGCACAGTTTCTGCCATGCCCATGATGGTATCGGCAATGCAGCGCTTCATTTCATCTACGGGCAGGTCTTTTGCCCATAGGTCTATGCGCATGGTTTCTTTACGGCGGTGATCCCATATGGAAAGGTTAATGGCTTTGGTTTCTTCTAAGCCGCCTGTAGGGCTATCGGTTGCCGACCAGAAGATTTTATCGGGAACGTTTTGCTCGTCTAACTCTATGGAAAGGCGGATTTCTGCATGTCTCATAGCAGCCGTTTACTTCTTTTTGTTTTTATTTTTTCTTGCTTCTTCTTGCGCTTTGAGGGCTTCTTCTAAGCGTTGCTGAAAGCCCGATTTCTTGCGGTTAGGGTCGTTAAATCGCTTGCGGTTTTCTTCCAGTTTTGCCCTTATTTTGGCTTCATCTACAAAACTGCGGATGCTGAGCTGTTGAATGATGGTGATGATGTTAGAAATGAAGTAGTAGTAAGTTAAGCCTGCTGAAAAGGAGTTTAACACGAACACGAAAATGATAGGCATCAGGTAAGACACAATCTTCATGTTCGGGTCTATGTTGGGAGAAAGTTGGTTGTTGTAATACGTATATGCTATGGTAGAAAGGGTCATCAGGATAGTAAATAGGCTCACATGGTCGCCGTAGAAAGGAATGTGAAATGGCAAATCCAAAATAGAGTCGTATGAGGAAAGGTCGTCTGCCCATAAGAATGTTTTTTGCCGCAGTTGAATAGCATTGGGGAAAAAGTTGAACATAGCCAGTAAAACGGGCAGTTGCAACAATACTGGTATGCAGCCACTCAGTGGGTTAACACCAAATTGGGAGTAAAGTTTCATTTGTTCTTGTTGGAAGCGCTGCATGTCGTCGCCGTACTGGGCTTTCAGTTGGTCTAATTCGGGTTTGAGCACACGCATTTTCGCCATAGACTGGTAGGAGCGATAGACCAGCGGAAACAGTGCTGTTTTGACAATGAGCACCAAAAGCAAGATAACAATGCCGTAGTTGTCCGATACTTTTTCTAACAACTCAAACAAGGGCATGATGATGTAGCGGTTGACGGTGCTAAAAATTGCCCACCCTAAGTAAACGTTTTCTTCAAACCCGGGTGCTACTTTCTCAGCAATGCGGAAGTCGTTAGGTCCGTAGAAGAAACGGATGTCTTTGCTGTCGTCTTTCAGGTCGTCTAAGGGAATGCTGACCTGCATACTGAGTTGTTTTACTTCTTTGGTTGGCATGGTAGGCGGGTTGCTGCGCACCACTACCTCAGAAAAAGATGCGTTGGTTATTAGAGCGGTGTTGAAAAATTTTTGTTTCAAGGCTATCCACCGTACGGGTTCTGTGGCGCGTTCTTCTTGCGGTTCGTTAGCTGTTTCTGAGAGCTTTTCCATGCCACTGTTCACTTGGTAGTAGTTAACTGTGGCAGTTGCGCGTATTTGTTCAATATCTTTTTCTTGTTGTTTGAGGCGGTCAGTCCAATCGAAACGCACAAGGCGGTTAGCGAGCAGATTGCCTAAGGCGTCGGCATTTAGTCGCCAGCTAACAACAAATCCTTCTGGGGGGAGCGTATAGCGCTGTTCAATATAGCGTATGCTGTCTAAGTAGGCACGAAAAACAACTTGGTTATCGTTTTTTTGGGCGATAGCGTAATAAAGTTGGTGTGCGTCTATTTCGCCCAGAGTAGTAGTCATTTTAGCTGTTGTTCGGCTGCTAAGCTCATCAATTAAAATAAGTGGTGTTTTTTGGTAGGTCACATAATTTTTTAGCAGCACTTGTTTTATCCGTCCTCCTTTGGTAGTAAAAGTGATGCGAACGTCTGGATTTTCTAAAACTACGTCTTGGGCTTCGCCTTTCATAACAGGGGCGAAAATGCCGTACTTGCGATTGAAGATGGAGTCGGGCAGTGCCATTGCCTCTGCCTCTGGGTTGGCGGGTTTCAACAGCTCGGGTTGAGGAGTTGCCTGTTGTACAGCTTGCGTACTGTCTGCTGCTGCCTGCTTAGGTGCCTGAGGTCCTTCGCTAAAAAAGGTTAGGTATGTTAGCAGCATGATAGAGATAAGCACAATGCCAATAATTGAGTTTCTATCCATGATGATTAATTTATTCTTGAATCTCGAGATGTTACAATTTAGTGTGTGCTGTGTAGCCCTTCTGCGGCGTATTGCATGGCTTCTTTCACAAAACGAACAAATAAAGGATGTGGGCGTGCAACTGTGCTTTTTAACTCAGGGTGAAACTGTACGCCTATAAAATACCGGTGATTTTTCAGTTCGATAATTTCTACTAATTGAGAGTCGGGATTGACGCCGGAGGCAAACATACCCGCTTGCTCGAACAGGTCTAAGTAGGTGTTGTTGAACTCGTAGCGATGGCGGTGGCGTTCCTTAATTTTCAGTTCGCCATATACTTGATGTGCAATGCTGCCTTTTTTCAACTCGCAAGGATATGCTCCCAAGCGCATGGTTCCCCCCATTTGGGTGATGTTTTTTTGGTCTTCCATCATGCAGATAACCGGATGCGGCGTATGAGGATTCATTTCGGTGGAAGCAGCTCCTTCTAAATGTAACACATTGCGAGCAAATTCTACCACAGCGCATTGCATGCCCAAGCAAATACCAAAAAAGGGGATGTTGTGGACGCGGGCAAACTCTACTGCATTTATTTTTCCTTCAATACCGCGCTCCCCAAAGCCCGGCGCCACTAAAATGCCGTTGAGCTTGCTTAACACAGCTGATACTTCTTCTCTGTTAATGAGGCTTTCAGCCCGTATCCAATGTAGGTGGACTTTACACTCGTTGACCGCCCCTGCATGCACAAATGCTTCCGAAATAGACTTGTAAGCATCTTTCAGCTCTACATATTTGCCTACTAGCCCTATGTGCACTTCGCTGGTAGGGTTTTTTAGTTTACCTAAGAAGTGTTTCCACGCTTCAATGTCTGGCTTTTTGTCACGAGGTAGGCGCAACTTTTCAAGAACTATTTCATCCAATCGTTCTTTGCGCATTAGCAGCGGCACGTCGTAAATGGTTTCAGCATCTAATGCTTCAATAACTGCATCTAAGCTGACATTGCAGAAAAGAGCAAGTTTTTTGCGGATTTCCAGCGGAATAGGATATTCAGAACGGCATGCCAAAATGTCGGGTTGGATGCCCGACTGTAATAACATTTTGACTGAGTGCTGGGTAGGTTTGGTTTTGAGCTCGCCAGCGGCTTTTAAATAAGGAATCAGAGTAAGGTGAATTACGATGGCATTTTCTGCTCCGAGTTCCCAGCGTGCTTGTCGCACGGCTTCAATGAACGGCAGCGACTCAATATCGCCTACGCAACCACCTATTTCGGTAATAATAACGTCGTACTTGCCTGTTTCACCCAGTAGATAAATGTTGCGCTTGATTTCGTCGGTAATGTGTGGTACTACTTGAACGGTTTTACCCAAATAAGCCCCTTCGCGTTCTTTGGTGATTACGTTGTTGTAAATCCGCCCCGTAGTAATGTTGTTTGCCTGCGAAGTAGGTACATCTAAGAAGCGTTCGTAATGCCCTAAGTCTAAGTCCGTTTCTGCGCCGTCTTCGGTTACGTAACATTCGCCATGCTCGTACGGATTGAGCGTGCCGGGGTCTATGTTGATGTATGGATCAAACTTTTGGATGGTGACGGAAAGCCCTCGTGCTTGCAACAACTTAGCTAATGAAGCAGCAATGATACCCTTTCCCAAGGAAGAAGTGACGCCTCCCGTTACAAATATATACTTTGCAGCCATCGTGAGAAATAAACGCCGCAAAGGTAAGCCATTTGTGGTGAAAAATTGATTGATTGGCTGCTTGCCTCTGCATTTTGACATTTGGGAGAGTAGCTGCTGGAATATAAAAAGGCATGAAGCATACGCTGCCCCATGCCAACAGTTTGTATTTGCAAATTAATACTCAATTCGGAGAATAGCTGAAACAGGGATGACGCGCCCCCCTTTTAAACTGACGTATTTATCATCCGACTGCCAAATAGTCGTTACAATTTGGCCGATTCGTCCATCTGCCATTTGGCAAATAATTTTTACTTTGTGCTGATAAATATTGCCGAGCGCAGTAGCTTTTTGTATTTGTGCCTTGCGGTCAGCGCGCAATCTGGGGTCTTGCAGAACATCGTGTTGAGCAAACAAATGTGGACTAACGAGTTCTTTTGCTAAAATGACAGTCGGATTCATAACACTAATGGTTTAAGATGATAACTAAAACAGAGTACAAGAGAGTTGAACTACTAACCCTCAGGTAAAAGAGTAGCAAGGCTGCGTGCTTATGTTGAATCAATAGGTTCTGTAACAAAAGTTACAGAAAAAGCCTTACAAAAGTTGCCTTTGTTTAGAAAAATTAACACTCAGCACCAGTATGTATTAGGTATGTCCTCGTTAGGAGCTAAGGCTTGCTATGTGCAGCTTGAGCTGCAAGTATGGCTATCTTTTTTTAGGCACAATCTTTTGTTTAAAAGAGCTTACCTCAGAAACGCAGAACCAGCCCAGCGCAGGCAGACTCGAATTAGCAGGGCTGATGATATTAGTACGCGTATTTTCAAGCGGTCTGGCAAAAAGTCCACTGTTGTTAATTTGATTTTCGGCTTGTTCCAAGAAAAGATAGGTAGGGCGATTAATTGACCAGATTTCTACGCGTACTTCGTCTCCTTCTTGGTAAGGGTCTTGGGGGTCGGTAATACGGGTCCGAATAGGCGGGATAAATATGAAACCATCTGAGCCTGCACCAGAGCCTCCTCGAACAGCGTTGAAAGCATAATTAATCAATGTAGGTTTCGTGATAGGTTTGCCGTTTTTGTAGGCGCGAATCCAGTAGAAATCGTCTTGTCCGGGCAAATCTGAGCCATAGAATTGAGCATAGTAGCCTTCTTTATTGTCACCAAAATTAGGTCGTTCGCGAAACTCATAGGTAATAGAGTCTACCTTAGTAGTGCGGTTCAATATTGAAGAAGCGGTGTAAACCTGTCCCTGATAAGTAACAGTAAGCCGAAAGTTGTCGCCTAGGTTGCCCAGTCGCTCGTTGCCTGCAGGTTGCCAGCGATATTCTCCATTTTGGCGAGTATCTGCAAAAACAAAGCGGCGATTTTGGGTAAGGTTTTCCACTACTACTTCTGCTCCTTGAACAGGTGGGACTGCGGTGTTAAAATAAGGATTGGTAGTAGTAAGGCGAATTACTTGTGGCGCGTTCTGGTTGGCAATAAAAGCATCTATGACTAATTGCGGACGAGAGGGGGCTAACTCTACACTGACAACATCTTCACAGGACGCCAAAACAACACAGATGAGTAGGAAGAAAAAAATACGATTAAGATTATTCTGTATCATTTTACTCAGCATTTCGGATTTTCCATTAAGCTACCTTTAAAACGAGAAAATGCTGAGAGTGTTTAATTGTGAATGTAAAGTTTTTTGATTTTGTTGATAGGTCCGGGACAGTATTGTTGGTGGCAAGCAATGCAAGAGTGTACTACTGTATTAAAATTTTCTATTTGATCGTCCCCATTTTGGTATAGTAAGTCTAAGGCTTGCAGAAAGCCGTTGGTAAATGGAGTAAAGTTCTCGTCTTTCACCTCAGGGTCGGTTGGTTGAGCAGTGTAAATAGCTTTAAATTTTTCTCTGAAGTCCTCAGGCAAGCGCTTTTCTAAGATAGCTTTGCGTATTGTTTCAGCGTCGTTGTACATGGTGCGCATAAGCAGCGCAAGTTCGCTGTCTTCGTGAGTGGTTAGTGGCTGTGGGCTAATAAAACCATAGCCCACAGCTGATAGGTAGCAAAGCAGCGCCGTTAAAAAATGTGAAGCTCTCATCGGTTTAATTACTTTTTTTGTATCCTTTGATGATAACGCCACTGGCTTCAAAAGTAATTTCTTCCTTAGGAGCTGTAATGTTGGCAATTTCCTCTTTGCTTTTGCCAGCATCTTGTGCGTAGTGGCGCAATTCTTCTACTGTGCGGATTTCTTTGCGAGCAACTCCTTCAAATACTGCTTCTAAACCTTCGGCACCACTTTTAGGAACAAAAAAGCCATAGTCTTTAAAACGCACGGTCATGGTTTGGTTATTACCAATATCAATGGTCATCCAGCAGCCTTTTTTAAGGCAAGTTTGTACAATTTTGCCCTTGAGTTTCAAAGGGGCTTCGCTCTTGCCTTGCATGAAAGCTACGACCTGCTCGGCTGGGAGGGCACCCTCTTCTGAAATTTTATCGCCGTAGTAGCTTACGTCTTGGGCAAATAGCTGCGGGGAGCAAAAAGCAGCACAGGTAAACAATATTGCTAACAGTGTGTGTTTCATATTTTTTAGTAGCTAAGCATCAGCAAAGTTAATTGCGGTTGCTGTATTTGTTGCGCAACTCAGCAATTTGTTTCATTTTCAGGTCTAACAAAGCTGCGTCTTGGTCTTCTACCCACTTGGTTAGGGGATATTTGTTATCGGGGTGTTTTTCGTGATAATAAACATATTGTATGTTGAACTCTTTAAAAATTTGCTCATAAAGCGATTCTATCATGGCAAAGTTTGCTTTGGGATTGCTTTTGAGCCGTTTTAGTTCTTCGTTTTCTTGTAAGATAACAGCTTCCATGCCTGCAAACTCAGCTTTCACTACTCCTGATTTTCCTTTTTTAGCGCTTTCCTTGGCTTTTTTAATAGCATCCATCATTTCAAGAAAGGCATACTCATCAATGAAAAAGTCAGCGGAGCGAAACTCAGGTTTAATAACAAAACCGATAATGCTTTCATTATTTGCCAAGTGGCGCAGCATGAGTTGCTGTTTCCAGTGGCTAATGGTTTCCATGTCGCGAATGGTCATGTCTTTCCAACTTTTACCATAATACTCTACCCATAAGGAAGAGTCTAACGGATTTTTCATGAGTTGTTTCCAGACGTCGGGTATCTTGCGTGGGTCGTTAATCCAGTCAGTAGTACGGGCGCCTTGGCTCACGTTGCTAGCGTTCAGGTCTTGTGCTGTTGCTAGTGGCACAAGGTAAAAATAGGAATATAGTATTATCGCCACATATGGCAAAACAATTAATAAGCGGGATGGAGATAACAAACGCATAATATTCAAAACTTTTGTTGTTAAACATTACAATTATTATGCCTATGAGTTGCTGGGGTTAGAATTACTGTCGTGCACAAACAAGGTGATAATAGCGGCTATACATAACAAGCTTCCTCCTACAGTAACAGCGGCAATTCGGTCGTTGTTCAACCAAGTTTCCATAACCTTGCCAAAAAATAGCGATGCAATAATTTCTGGGAGTACAATAAAAAAGTTAAAAATACCCATGTAAATACCTGTTTTCTCAGGTGGTAAGTGGCGCACCAACATGGCATAGGGCATTGCCAAAATACTTGCCCAGGCAATTCCTACGCCGGTCATTGAAAGGAGCAGTTCGTAGCGAGTGGAAGCAAAGCCTACGTACCATAAACCGGCTGCACCTGCCAACAGGCACACTGCATGAGTAAACTTACGGCCAATGCGATTGGCAATAGCCGGCAGCAGAGGCGAAAACAAAAAGGTAATTAACGAGTAGAAAGCAAAGCAAATACCTGCCCAAGCTATACCTTCTGCATACTGCGGCGATTGTGTGTCGGTAGCGCCAAAAATATTTCTAGCTACTGCCACCGAAAAATAAAACCACATTAGAAACAGCCCGGGCCAGGTACAAAATTGTACCAATGCCAGTTGACGCATTACTTTGGGCATATTCCAAATATGAGAAAAAATTTCTGTCACGCCATGCCAAAAGCCTCTTTGTGCGGCTTGTTGCGCTTTAAATGCTTGTATGTCGTCGGGGGGATATTCGCGAGTAGTTAAAATGGTGTAAAGAACAGCAAAAAAGAACGCGCCTGCTCCCAGATAAAAAGAAATTCGCACAGTAGCAGGGATACTGCCTGCTGTGTGAGCATCGGCAATATGGAACCAATTTTCTAACATCCAAGGCAGGGCAGAGGCTATTACGGCTCCTAAGCCAATAAAGAAACTTTGCATGGCGTATCCTTGTGTTTGTTGAGCAGGGGGGAGCATATCGGCTACGAAAGCGCGGAAAGGTTCCATGCTGATGTTAATAGAAGCATCTAACACCCACAGCAAGCCAGCAGCCATCCATAGGGCAGATGAATTGGGCATAAGAACCAGTGCAATAGAGGATAGGATAGCACCTGTGAGAAAGTATGGCTTGCGTCGTCCTAATGATGTCCATGTGCGGTCGGAGAGGTAGCCAATAATAGGTTGTACAATTAAGCCAGTGAGCGGAGCTGCCAGCCACAGCATGGGAATATTTTCAGGTTGTGCTCCTAAATACTCGTAAATGGCGCTCATATTGGCCATTTGTAATGCCCAGCCAAATTGGATTCCTAAAAAGCCAAAGCTCATGTTCCATATCTGAAAAAAGCTGAGAACAGGTTTTTCTTTCTGTAAAGTTGTCAGCATCGGTCTTCATTTTGGAGCACAATATAACACAATCCGCTGCTGTTTTTCAAACACATAAGCCTTGCAAGTTCTTAGAACTGCTTGCAAGGCTCATACTCGCTTATAATCGAAGTTGTGTGTTATGCCTTGTCGGTAATTTCTGCCTTTTTGCCATTTGCAGCAAGGGTTTCCTTGGCACTGGCTATTAGGCTTTCAGCAAACTTAGTGAGTTTGTGTTTGCTGGCTTCTAATTGTTCGTCTAATTCTTTTTTCAACTCAGAAGATTTGCGAGCAATTTCTTTTTTGAGCTCAGCAGCCTTTTCTTCCATATCTTTACGCAAGCGCAAAGAGCCCTCTGTAATGCGCTCACGGGTTTTCTCACCTTTGTCAGGAGCTAACAGCACACCTGCTAATGCACCAATAGCTACACCTGCCATTAGGGCTAACAAATTGCTTTCTAATTTTCGCATATTACAGTGTAGTTTAGTTAACAAAACATCATTTGATACGCAGAAACAGCCAACAAGGTTACAAATATGTTAGATAATTAGCATGGCATCGCCATAAGTGAGAAACCGATAACGTTCTTTAATAGCTGTTTCATAAGCACTCATAATGAGTTCATATCCTCCAAAAGCACAAGCCATCATTAGTAAGGTGGACATGGGCTTGTGAAAGTTGGTCACCAATGCCGAGCAAATTTTAAAGTCATAGGGGGGGAAAATAAATTTGTCTGTCCATCCTTTGCTTGGTTTGAGCCTTCCGCTGGCAGAGACCGATGTTTCTAAGGCACGCATAGAAGTAGCGCCAATAGCGCACACTTTACACCGATTGTCTAGGGCTTGGTTTACTGCTTGGGCTGTTTGTTCGCTTACTTCGTATTGTTCAGAGTCTGTTTTGTGTTTAGTTAGGTCTTCTACGTCTACTTCCCGGAATGTTCCTAAGCCTACGTGCAAGGTAATAGGCTCTATGTTGATACCTTTGAGTTGTAAGCGTCGAATAAGCTGCGGGGTAAAATGCAACCCTGCTGTGGGAGCTGCTACTGCTCCTACGTGTTGGGCAAAAATAGTTTGGAAGCGCTCGTTGTCAATCGGTTCATTGTCGCGTCCAATGTCGCGTGGGATAGGCATTTCGCCCAACTCGTTGATAGTTTTGTAGAAATCTTGTGTGGTGCCATCAAATAAAAAGCGAATGGTACGCCCGCGCGAGGTAGTGTTGTCTATTACCTCAGCAACCAGTTCGCCATCGCCGAAATAAAGTTTGTTGCCTACGCGAATTTTGCGGGCAGGATCTACCAGTACGTCCCACAAATGAGCCTCTGGGTTGAGCTCGCGCAATAAGAAAACTTCTATTTTGGCACCGGTTTTTTCTTTGTTGCCATATAAGCGGGCAGGAAAAACCTTTGTGTTGTTTATCACCATCACATCCCCTTCATTGAAGTAGTGGATGATGTCTTTAAATTGTTTATGTTCAATTTGCCCTGTTTTGCGATGCACTACCATAAGCCGCGATTCATCGCGATTTTCTGCCGGATACTTGGCAATAGCATCATCGGGTAAGTCAAATTTAAAGGCAGATAACTTCATATATCAAGAAAAGCTTTGCGTAGGTTGTCAATAGCAAAAAACAGTTTATTACTGTGAAAGTTCCGTATAGAAAAGTTGTAGCCGCATCCGCTCTGCCTGAATAGGTGCTTGTGGGTCGCCTACCATGAGCAGGTTACCCGGTGCAGTGTTGAGCAAGCTCATTAGTAACACGCCATGATTGAGCGTGCGTCCGTCTAAAAGGCGCTGCACATAGGTAGTGATATCCATGTCGGGGTAGGTGCGTCCGGCTTCTACATAGTTTCTTTCCATGCGCACATTAGGGTTTCTTTCTTCGGGCACGAAAATCGGTAAGCCAGAAGAGTTGCGCACCAACCTACCGTTAGGGTCTGAAATGCCTAACATAAGCGTAGGGGGCAGCGGAGCATTAATTTTGCCAGCGGCTTGGAAGTTGCGCTCTGAAGGGTGGAAAGACAGCAAAGCGCGATTGACCATGATGCGTTTATTGGGTTTGAGCAGGGCTCTTAAATGCGGTATTTCTATGCGTGTAGCAATACCCATGCCGCTGTGTATGTAGCCTAAGTTGCCAAGTTGCCAAGTTGGGATACTGCGGCGAGCAGGCAGTCCGGCTAACAATCTGCCTTTGCTAAAATCGGCTTGCAGACGGGTGAAAGCACTGCCGTCGCGAAGAACGAGTTGGTTGAATGCATCTCTTGCCGGATTGTAGAAGAAAAAGTTGTGCGATTTGGAAACCGTGTCGCTTGGGTCGTTGCGGTAAAACAACGCCATGCGCGATTGAATCAGGTCGAAGCCAAACAAAGCAGCATTGTCAGGTCCTTCGGCGGCAAGGCGCAATCCTTTAAAATATTGCTCAAAATTGGTTTGGTTAGCCAGTTCTGCACGTCCTTCTTTGCTAATGAGGTCGCGTGCAAAAGCATTGCTCAACCTTATGCGCATAGAGCTACGATTGCGCGGCAAACGGTAGGTAAACCTACCTAGTTCTTCGCCGAAGGGCATGCGGTCGAATGCGTAGTATTTGCGTGCCGTGTCTGGCGAGGCTGTTAGGCGATTTACCACAATGGTTTGAGCCATAGTGGTGTCGCCATATTGGTAGTTGTAGTCTAAAATGAGTACTAAGGAATCGAAAATAACAGTGCTGTTGCCTGCGGTAGTAAAACGCAGCGAGTCGCGCGGGAGAAGTACTTTGAAAAACGATTCGGCACGCAAAGTACCTACATCGGCATCTGCTATGCTACCTACTAAAATGAAGTTGTTAGTTTGTAAAGAGTCTAACAATTGTACGCTGGTACGCAGCGTGAGCGTATCGGTGTACAGCGTATTGACAAGCTCTGCTTGCCGGATGTTGAGCGTAAGGTCAAAACTTTCGTCGCAGGCAGTCAGTGTGCCAAGTGCAACAACAAGCAGCAAACCCCACCGTTTCAGAAGGGATAGCATATAGCAACAGTAATGAAAGTTAAAATGCCTGCAAAGATATAATCAATTAGCAGATGAGCAATTTAAAAGCTCGTGGTAGATGTTGTAGTAAGCATCTGTAAAAGATTCTGCATTTTCTTCAATAGTAGGAACAGGTTTGCCTGAGATGGTTTCCAAGTCGGGCACTGCACGTGCTACGTTGGGGTCTGCTTTTACTACTGTATCGGAATAGCGCGCCCCAATGCGAATGAAGCCAGAGTAGTCAAAGGGATGCAGGGTTTTAAGGGCTTCATCGTCTATGTCTATCATTTTCACTTTGCCTACTAACGACTCATCAAACTGATAGTCAAACTTACTATCGTAAACTGTAAATACAGTCTTGGCATCTTTAAACATGGGGTCGTTTCGGTAGGTTGTTTTCAGATACAGCGGAATCAGACTGGTCATCCAATCGTTGCAGTGCACAATGTCGGGTGCCCACCCTAATTTTTTAACTGTTTCAATCACCCCTTTGCAAAAAAATACTGCGCGCTCGTCGTTGTCGGCATAGAAGCGGTTGTCTTTATCCGTGAAAACATGCTTGCGCTGGAAGTAGTCTTCATTATCAATAAAGTACACTTGCAGCTTGGCGTTGGGTACAGAGGCTACTTTAATAATAAGGGGTTTTTCTTCGTCGCCAACAGCTATGTTGATTCCTGAAAGCCTGACTACTTCGTGCAGGCGGTTTTTTCGTTCATTAATAATGCCAAAGCGCGGCACTAAAATCCTGATTTCCATTCCCCGTTCGTGCATCGCTTGGGGGAGTTTTCGTACGTAGTCTGAAACGGCAGATGTTCTTAGAAAAGGATAGATTTCGCTGGATACGTACAGGATTTTAATTTTTGACATAGCGAAAGGCGGGTTTGGTGAACATTGAATGCAGGCACAAAGTTACAAAAATTAATTCAAAACTAACACAAATCATTTTGTTGTAGTATAATTGCAGCGTAAATACCCGTTTTGTTGCCTTTTCAAAACCATAGATTAATTGCCACAATTCTAATTTTTTCTCGAATCGACGTTTCTTAATGGAAATATTCCAAAAGACTGCCGAACTGATGCACTGGCGAAATGCGCACCGACCCCAGTCGGTTGGTTTTGTTCCTACTATGGGCGCGCTTCACGCTGGGCATATCTCGCTTGTTGAACGGGCAAAATCGGAAAATCACTTGACTGTTTGCAGCATCTTTGTCAATCCGACGCAATTCAATAATGCAGATGATCTAAAATACTATCCCCGTACACCGGAACAAGACTTGGAAATGTTACAGGCTGCCGGTTGTGATGCTGTGTTTATGCCTGATGAAGTGGAAATGTATGCTGCTCCGCCACAAATGCGGCTGCATTTTGGGAACTTAGAACAAGTAATGGAAGGCGCTCACCGCCCTGGTCATTTCAACGGTGTGGGGCTGGTTGTGAGCAAACTGTTTCACATGGTACAACCCGACGTAGCCTACTTTGGGCAGAAAGACTTACAGCAATTTCTCATCATCAAGCGCTTAGTTACTGACTTGTCTTTTCCGGTTCGGTTGGTTTGCTGCCCTGTTGTGCGTGAGCCAGACGGCTTGGCAATGTCGTCGCGAAACATGCGCCTAAGCAAGCAAGCCAGAGAGCAAGCCCCTGCTCTATATCGAGCGCTTAATGTAGCCAAACAGCGAATTCTTAATGGGGAAAAGCCAGACTTAGTTTGTGCAGAAGTTGCTGCTCAGCTAAACGAAAACCCTTCTTTTCATGTTGAATATTTGGTGCTGGTAGATACGGAAAACCTTCGCCAAGTACATCACCCACAAGCCTGTGAGGAATACGCCCTGTGCATTGCAGCTTTTGTAGAGCAGGTAAGACTAATAGACAATTTGATATTTCGCATGTAATCAGGTAGGATTAGTGTAGTTTTGCAATGCGTAACTAACAAAAAAACTTCCTTGCTAATGCTCTTTCACACCATTACCATAACAACATTGAAATGAAATTGGCATGCTAATTCATGTTTTAAAATCTAAAATACACCGCGTTAAGGTAACGCAAGCAGAGCTAAATTACGTAGGCAGTATTACCATTGACCAAGATTTGATGGATGCTGCAAACTTGATTCCGGGCGAAAAAGTTCAAGTAGTCAATAACAACAACGGGGAGCGGTTTGAAACATATGTAATTGCTGGTGAACGCGGCTCGGGAGTAATATGCCTCAATGGTGCAGCAGCACGCCGCGTGCAGGTAGGTGATATTATCATCATCATTGCGTATGCTATTATGGATGCCAAAGAGGCTGCTACTTTCCAACCAGCTCTTGTGTTTCCCGACGAGAACAATCGCCTTTTGTAAATGCTGACAAGCCGACAGAGTCCGTTTTTCTATCGGGTTTCTTTCTTGTAGTTGTAGGGTTTTCTTTTGCCGGAGGGTGTGTATCGGAACCACTCTCCGGTTTTTTGTCCTTGTGAAAAATACCCCTCGTATTCTATTTTACCGTCGGGATAATAAAACCGCCACAAACCTTCTTCTTTGCCATTTACATAAGTTCCTTGTTGGATTAGCTGTCCTTTTTCGTTATAGATTTCCCACTCTCCATGGGGCAGCCCTTGCTTGTAGGCACCGCGTTGGCGCAGCGAGCCATCGGGGTTGTAGTGAATCCAAATTCCTTCATACATGCCATCTTTTAAAATGCCGTGTTTGCGAATGCGCTGCCCCGGATAATAGAAAACAGCGGAGTCGGTTTGAACGCCATTGCGCCAGTATTCTTTTCGTTCTAATTCCCCATTAAGGTCGTAGTATTTGGCAATGCCGTTCAGCACGCCATCTTGGTAAGTTTCTATGGCGCTAATATTGCCATTAGGATGATAAAAATACCAGTATCCTTGTTTTTTGCCGTTAAATACCTGTCCTTTTGCTTTGAGTGTAGTAAAGTCTGGATAAGTTTCGGTTACTTCTTCCTGTGCCAGCACGCACCCTGCCCACATTAGGCAAAAAATTATTGTCATGTATTTTTGAATCATGAGCATTATTGGTTTTGTAAAAGCTAAAAAACAATTGCTGAATGTGCGGTTGCCGATGTAAAACAAACTGAATTTTGCACATGTTCAGCTTGTTACAATTTTATCAGATGTTTTGTGTTTGCATGTTACTCAATTTTTGGCAAACATCGTGCAATTATGCAGTTGCTGGTAGGTGTGTTTTGGGAATCTTTACCTGTTGCAATACCATCAGCCCAGCAATAAAGAACAAGGAAAGTGCAAGGGCGCTGTTGCGCATGGAGCCACCTGAGAGTTGGATGATAATGCCATATACCATTGTTCCTAAAACAGTAGAACACTTGTCTAACACGTCGTAAAAACTGAAAAATGAGGCAGTATCGTGGGTATGTTCGGGAATGAGCTTGCTGTAAGTAGCCCGTGAAAGGGATTGCACACCTCCCATTACCATGCCTACGCCACCGGCAAGCATGTAAAACTCTGTTGCAGAGTGCACAAAATAAGCAGCCGTACAGATGCTCATCCAAATTATCAAAATAACACTCAGGGTAAAGCGGTTGCCGCGCGCTTCAGATATTCTTGCAAACAAGGTAGCCCCTATAATAGCTACTACTTGCAATAGTAAAATAGTGGTAATCAGTTGTCCGGTTTCCAAATTTAACTCATCGCTACCAAAAAGGCTTGCCAGATAGATAGTAGTTTGTACGCCTGTGTTGTACAGAAAAAAAGCGACTAAAAAAATGCGCGTATAGCGGTGGTGCTGTAGGCTTTTCCAGACCTTTTTCAATTCTTTGAATCCTCGCGCCAACAGGTCGGAGTGGAACCGATGTCCTCTGCGTTCTGGCAATCCTTTGAAGGTAATTTGGGAAAAACCTATCCACCACATGCCAACCATCAGAAAAGAAATGCGAGTGGCAATACTTGCATTGGGTAAACCAAACCAAGCAGGCTGTTGTATCATCGTTAAAATCAGTACTAAAATCAGCACACTGCCCAAATAGCCAAACGAAAAGCCTTTGGCACTGATGCGGTCGAATTGGTCGGCAGTAGCAATTTCAGGCAAAAAAGCATTATAAAAAACCAATGCACCCGCATAACCAATACTTGCTAATATGGCAGCTATAATACCTAATTCAATGTTGCGCCCTGTAAAAAAGAACAATGAAAGGCAAGCTATTGAGCCAAGTAAGGTAAAAAAGCGCATGAACTGTTTTTTAGAGCCGCCGTAGTCAGCAATGCCAGAGAGAATGGGTGAAAGGAAAGCAATGAGCAAAAAGGAAAAGGAAATAGCATAGGAATATAGCGCGCCTTTGTCCACTTCTAAGCCAAAAAACTGCACCAACCGCCCGCCAAAGGCACTCTCCGTAACAGCACTGTAATACAAAGGAAAAACGGCAGTGGTGATGACTAACGAGTAGGCAGAGTTTGCCCAATCAAAAAAGCACCATGCGCGAATGGTATGCGGCTGATTCAGTTCCATCTGCCGAAAGATATAAGTGAGTGAATCACCCTAAGTTAAAAAGTCTGCCAGTGAAAAACAAAAAACGTTTGTTGGTTTGAACAGATATGAGCATGGTTGTTTGCTAAGCAATGTTAAGTTGTACAATGAGCAAAAAATTAATTTGCTTGCTGTGTTGATTGTGTCTCACAAACAAATAAGACACAAGATAGGGCATAAACCCAACAGTTTTTTGAAGTCTTCTTACTATGGTTGGTATTTTCACGAGCAACTCATCGGCATAGTAGCGAGCTTTTTCTTTGAAAAGTGCAAGCTAAAAGATAAAAACATGCTTTTGGAGCTAATCAGTTTTTTCATTGGCTTACCTGCAAAAGTGGACTATGCAGTATTGCAAAATAGGATTTGGAGGTAGAAAGCTAACAGCCCAATTGTTATTTGTGCATTCGCCCATAAACGCAATGGCGAAATGGTTGATGAACCTAAGTGTTCGTGCACTTTATTTGCCACAAGGCTCAATCACAAGTCTCTCCTGCAAATGTTGAAACAGTTTGCTGTGATGTCTACTTGCATAAGAGCTAATTAGTATGTATGTTTCAACATCACCCAAGCTATTTTTCTACTAATTCAAAAACAGCAGTGCCTAACTGAGGCAAGTAAAGAGCTATTCCTTCCGATTGTGCTTGCTGTGCACTAAAAGAATGCGTGTCGTGATTAAATAGCACACCGCGCAAGCTGTATTTGCCTTGTGGATTGAGCCCCATAGTCAGCCATGCTGCTTCTGGAATGCGCAAGTGAAAATGTTTAGCTGCAAAAGCATCGAAATTGACGAGAATTAACAAGCGTTGCTGGTTGGTAAAACGCAAAAAAGCGTACTGCTGGGCGTCATCGTAGCCTGCCGACTTGCCACTATTGTTAGCTGGTTGTAAATCGTAAAGTTTGCCACTGTTAATAGCAGCGTTATGTTTAGCAAAGTTGAGCAAAGCAGCATATCTTTCTCGTAAGTTTTTTTGCCAGTCTTCCAACTGTCCTCCGTCAAATTTGCCGCCGTTCATCCAGCGTTGGTGCATAGGCACGCCCCAAAAGTCGAAGATAGTAGTTCTGCCATCATCACCAGAAAATCCTGCTGCACCGGCTCCCGGCTCACCTACCTCTTGCCCGAAATACATCATCACCGGACCGGTGCCCAGCATAGCACTAACCGCCATTAAAGGAATCCCTTTGTAAGAGTCGATGGCAAAAAATGGACTGGGCAGCCGTTGCTCATCGTGGTTTTCTAAAAAGCGCAGCATGTGGCTATGCAATGTGCCAAGTTGTTGCCAATTGGCGGTAATGCTATTGGCACTGGCACGTCCTTGAATCACGGCTTTTAAAGTATCGTACAGCCCTACTTTGTCGTATAGGTAGTCAAATTTCCCTTTTTGTACATAATTTTCGTATTCGGCTGGGTTGTAAATCTCTGCTATAAACAGCAAATGAGGGTACTGCTGTTTGATTTGTGGAATGCACCACTGCCAAAATTCTACGGGCACCATTTCTGCCATGTCGCAGCGGAAGCCGTCTACCCCCTTGGCAGCCCAGAACAGCAGAATGTCGCGCATTTTCAGCCAAGTATTTGGCAGAGGGTCGAAATGCTTAGTGCGATTGTTGAGATAGTCTACACCATAGTTTAACTTGACGGTTTCAAACCAATCGTGTACAGAAGGAGTTGCAGAAAATACATCGTTTCCAGTTGCTTTTGCCGGATTCTCATCAAAAAAACCGTCCTTGCCCGGTACTTGTACGTGTGCAGGCAACTGATATGCTGCTGGTACTTGAAAAGCTTGCCCGGGCAAGTAGTAAAAATTATTCTGAGGTGAAAAGGCTTTGGAGGTATCATCGTGCTCACCCAAGTCTGCCACGCCCGGGGGTTTAGCATCTGAGCGGTAACGCCTTGCCACGTGGTTAGGTACAAAATCTATCAATACCTTTAGTCCTTCGGCATGTGTGCGTTTGATGAGTGCTTCAAACTCTGCCATGCGTTGCCGAGGATTGTTGGCTAAATCGGGGCATACATCGTAGTAATCTTTGATGGCATAAGGCGAGCCAGCTCTGCCTTTCACCACGTCTGGGTCGTCCAAAGGAATACCCCATGCAGTATGGTCGCTCATAGTGGCATGTTCTATTACGCCTGTGTACCATACATGTGTGGTGCCCAGTTGTTTGATGCCGCGCAGTGCCTCTGGGGTAATGTCGTCGAATTTTCCTACGCCGTTTTCTTCTTTGGAGCCATAGAACTTGTTTGTCGTGTTTTTGTTTCCAAACAGCCGCACCAATAGTTGATAGATGATGATTTTGTGATTTTCTGCCGGAAGATGGAGTATATCAGGGTGTTGTGTCATGGTAGGTTGGGCAAAAGTGATGTGTTGCCACATACAAAACAACAGAAAAACAACCAAAGCAGAGCGAAACATAATGATAGCTGAGCAAAAAACTGCTCAATCTTACGAAGGGTAACTGATAAAAACAAAAGCCCCGCCATTTACAGGCAGGGCTGCTTAATGCTAAATATGCCAAATAAGATTAATCTAAGATTTCAGTTACTTGACCAGCGCCCACTGTGCGACCACCTTCACGAATAGCGAATCGCAAGCCTTTTTCCATCGCTACTTCTTTTTGCAATTTCACAGTGATGGTAACGTTGTCGCCAGGCATTACCATCTCAACACCTTCGGGCAGAGAGATAGTGCCGGTAACGTCGGTGGTGCGGAAGTAGAACTGTGGGTTGTAGCCCTTGAAGAAAGGCGTATGACGACCCCCTTCTTCTTTCGACAATACGTAAACTTCTGCTTTGAATTCTGTATGAGGCTTCACAGAACCGGGCTTGCAAATAACCATGCCGCGGCGGATAGCGTCTTTCTCGATACCGCGCAGCAACAATCCTACGTTGTCACCTGCTTCACCACGGTCTAAGAGCTTGCGGAACATTTCCACACCGGTTACGGTTGATTTCAAACCTGTTGCGCCCATGCCGATAATATCTACGGGGTCACCCACGTTGATAATACCGCGCTCGATACGACCTGTTGCCACTGTACCGCGTCCAGTAATAGAGAACACATCTTCAATAGGCATCAGGAATGGTTGGTCTATCAGGCGCTCAGGCAGAGGAATGTAGTTGTCGACCGCATCCAACAATTGTTCAACTGTGGCTACCCACTTAGGATCACCGTTGAGTGCACCTAAGGCAGAGCCGCGGATAACAGGAATTTCGTCGCCCGGATATTCATAGAAATTCAACAGGTCGCGAATTTCCATTTCTACGAGGTCTAACAACTCAGGGTCATCCACCAAGTCTACTTTGTTCATAAACACTACCAGTGCAGGCACACCTACTTGGCGAGCCAACAGGATGTGCTCGCGAGTCTGAGGCATTGGTCCATCGGTAGCAGCCACTACAATGATAGCACCGTCCATTTGAGCAGCACCAGTAACCATGTTTTTCACATAGTCAGCGTGGCCCGGACAGTCTACGTGTGCATAATGACGTTTTTCTGTTTGATATTCTACGTGAGAAGTGTTGATGGTAATACCACGTTCTCTTTCTTCTGGCGCATTATCGATTGAAGAAAAATCGCGCTTCTCAGCAAGACCCTTTTCAGAAAGAACCTTAGTGATAGCAGCGGTAAGTGTAGTTTTACCGTGGTCAACGTGTCCGATTGTACCTACGTTTACGTGCGGTTTGGAGCGGTCAAACGTCTCTTTAGCCATTTTGATAATTAGTTAAAACAATGTTTATTTTTTCGCAAGTTATGAGCCGTTGAGCAGAATTGAACTGCCGACCTCTTCATTACCAATGAAGTGCTCTACCACTGAGCTACAACGGCTTCTGTATGAAGATTATAAAATAATAGAGCGGGAGACGAGGCTCGAACCCGCGACCTACAGCTTGGAAGGCTGTCGCTCTACCAACTGAGCTACTCCCGCATATATTTTTCTGTGTGTGGGGAGAGAAGGATTCGAACCTTCGAAGTCATACGACAACGGATTTACAGTCCGTCCCATTTGGCCGCTCTGGAATCTCCCCAAACCTTCTATCAAAGTACTTCCGAACATTGCCTTGCAATTCGGTTGGCAAAGTTATTAGCTTTCTTGATTTCCACAAAGATTTGACTAAAAAAAGTTGCGACTTTTTGTGTCTTTACTGGTGCTAACCTAACTGCACATTGGTAACAAATTGGCTATGAGCATTTTGAGTGGTAGGCTAATTTTGTTTTTCCTTTGCATCTGGTACTTTCAAACGGTCAGTTTTGCTAATCCCACTCAAAATTTCCACATTGATGCCGTCGGACAAACCTGTTTTAACCAATCGCTTCTCAAATTGTTGGTCGGCAGTTTGTACCTCTACAAACACGC
The DNA here is from genome assembly GCA_025056255.1 of Bernardetiaceae bacterium. Taxonomy (GTDB): domain Bacteria; phylum Bacteroidota; class Bacteroidia; order Cytophagales; family Thermoflexibacteraceae; genus Rhodoflexus. The sequence continues at coordinate 42,985 of JANWVT010000008.1, forward strand.
TATCTTTTTTACCAAACTGCAAGGTGCTTTCTTTAATGGCTAGTACTTGTCGGCGCGAATCTAACACAATGTCGGCGTTTGCGCTATAGCCAGCGCGCAAATAGTCGCCCGGAGCAAGTAGTACCTTAGCGCGGATGTCAAACTTGACGGCACCTTCCTCCGATTTTCCTTTGGGCGCAATGTATTCCAGTTGGGCTTGAAAAGTTTTGTCTGGAATAGCACCAATGGTTAGGTTCAAGAGCATTCCTTCTTTTATTTTGCCTACTTCCGACTCATCAATTTTGCCCTCAAAAATTAAGCTGTTCATGTCGGCAATAACGGCAATAGTAGTGCCTTCATTGAAATTGCTGCGCTCTACTACTGATGAGCCGGCTTTTACTGGTACATCTAACACAGTGCCGTCTAAGGTAGAATAAACTTCGTTAGAGATGCGTCCAGAGTTTTGCAGCGCATTTTGTTGGATGATTGCTAAGTCGCGTTCAGCAGTAGCAAGGGCTTCTTTGCGCAGGTTGTACTCTAGCTGTAGGCGCGTGAGTTCTTGTTGGGAGATGGCTTTTTGGGCAAAGAGTTGTTCGCCGCGCTGTTTTTCGATGCGAGCATTTTCAAAATTAGCACGAGCCGTTTCCAACTGATTTTCGGCATTATTAATGGCGCGCAAATCGGTGTTTTTTCCTGCTAAATTTTGTACCACGCGCACTTTGGCTATTAGCTGTCCGGCTTTTACTTGTTGTCCGGGCTCCACATACAAGGCTTCAATAACGCCCGATACTTGTGGCTTAATTTGTACCTCGCGGCGAGGAACAATAGCACCTGTGGCAACTGTCTTTTTAATAATGTCAGTAATGAAAGGGGTTTCAGTTCTATAAACAATCACAGGCTTTTGCGAACGTTGAATAAAGTAATAAACCAACCAAATTGTGCCAGCAATAAAACTTGTTAAGATAAGTCCAACAATAACCTTTTTCAAAATGGCAGTCATTTTCCTGTTTTTGGTCTGCTCAAGGGTGATAGGAGAAGTTGAGTTCATTGGGTAGTTGTTTTAAAAAATGCTTGCTCCTGTTTTTGCCAATAGCATACCTAAATACCTAAGTATTTGATTGGCAATGGGTTATAGTGCAACCCTGTTAACTAAATCGTTCATTTGCGAACAGCTGTGCGTTCGCCTTAGTACATGTGGTGCCCGCCATTGATGGCATAGTTGGCACCTGTAATGAAACTGCTGTGAGGAGAAGCTAAAAAAGAGACCAACAAGGCTACTTCCTCGGTTGCGCCAAATCTTCCTACGGGAATTTCAGGAAGGATGCGTTTGTTGCGCACTTCTTCGGGAATAGCCATCACCATATCGGTGGCAATGTAGCCGGGCGAAATAGTGTTAACAGTAATGCCTTTTCGCGCTACTTCCAAAGCAAGGGTTTTGGTAAGTCCGTGAATGCCGGCTTTAGCAGCAGCATAATTCACCTCGCCAAACTGCCCTTTTTGTGCGCTAATAGAGGAAATGTTGATGATGCGTCCATATCCGCGTTCAATCATGGGGTTAATAACATGTCGGCAACAGTTGAAAACCCCGTATAGGTTTACCCGAATCACCGTATCCCAGCGTTCAAAAGTCATTTTGCGGAACTGCCCGTCTAAGGTCATTCCTGCACTGTTTACCAATACATCTATGCCGCCTACTTCTTGCTCAATGGTTTGTATCATTTTGCCAACCGCTTCAAAGTCAGTTACATCTGCCTCATACATGTCAAATTGCAAGCCGCTTTCCTGCATCTGTAAGCGCCATTTTTCGGCTTTTTCCAATGTTTTATAAGTAGCAACTACACGGTATCCATCAAGTGCCAGTTGTTTGCAAATAGCCGTACCAAGTCCGCCGGTGGCACCCGTAACAAGGGCAACATATCGATTAGAGGCATCCATAACCTACAAATAGCGTTCACTTTCTCAGCGATTCAAAATTAATCGGATTGCTTGAAAAGTAAATTTTTTGTGTAATTTGAATGCCGGTGAAGTTAGCCCTCAAGTTCATGAATGTAGACGCACCGCTATTGATAGAGACTGCTTGGGAAGTATGTAACCAAGTAGGAGGTATTTACACAGTGATTCGCACCAAAATCCCAGCAGCAGTAGCTGCTTGGAAAGAAAACTATTGCTGTTTAGGTCCTTATGTTCACCCCAATGTGCAGGCAGAATTTGAACCGGCTGATGGGAGTGACTATGATACTCCCATAGGTAGGGCAGTACAAAAAATGCGCGAAGCCGGTTTTGAGGTTTACTACGGATACTGGTTAGTAACGGGCAAACCACGTGTGGTACTGTTCAATCCCTATCAGGTCTATCCTCGACTGGGAGATATCAAATACGAGCTGTGGGAGCACCATAACATTAGCACCCCGCCCGATGTAGAGCTAATCAACCAAGTAGTAGCTTTTGGCTACATGGTAAAAGAATTTTTTATTCGGCTTGTTTATGAAAACACTACTCAGCAGAAAATAATTGCCCATTTCCACGAGTGGATGGCAGGTACGCCTATTCCAGAAATCCGCTACCTTCGTTTACCCGTTACAATCGTATTCACCACTCATGCTACCCTGTTGGGGCGTTATTTAGCAATGAACGACCCCGATTTTTACAACCATTTACCTTTTTTGAACTGGGCATACGAGGCAAAACATTTCAACATTGAGCCTTCGGTAGCTATTGAACGAGCAGCAGCACACGGCGCACAAGTGTTTAATACGGTTAGTGAAGTTACGGGCGAAGAGTGCATCCACCTGCTTAGCCGCAAACCAGATAATATAGTTCCTAATGGATTGAACATTGAGCGCTTTGTAGCCTTACATGAATTCCAAAACTTGCACTTGGCGTACAAAAAGCAGATTCACCGGTTTGTCATGGGGCATTTCTTCCACAACTACAAATTTGATTTGGATAAAACGCTATACTTTTTCACTTCTGGACGTTACGAATACCGCAACAAAGGGTTTGACCTCACCTTAGAAGCCCTTGCTCGGCTCAACGGGCTCATGCGACTTTATGACATAGATGTTACTGTGGTGATGTTTTTCATTACCAAGCGCCCCTTTACCAGTATTAACCCCTTTGCCCTGCATACGCGTGCTTTATTGGAAGAAATTCACCAAACCTGCCATGCTATTACTGAACAAATCGGCGAGCGAATGTTCAACGAAGTAGCAGGCGGCACCTCGCCCAAACTACCGCCCTTAGAAACTTTTATTGATGATTACTGGCGCCTGCGCTTGCGCCGAACTGTGCAAAGCTGGCGCAGTAAAACTTTGCCGTTAGTAGTAACGCACAATTTAGTTGATGACCAAAACGACGAAATTTTAAATTTCTTACGCATTTCACAATTAGTCAATCATCCTTACGACAAAGTAAAAATTGTCTATCATCCCGATTTTATTTCGCCTGCCAGTCCACTGTTTGGCATGGAATACAATCAATTTGTGCGCGGTTGCCACTTAGGTATCTTCCCAAGCTACTACGAACCTTGGGGCTATACGCCTTTGGAATGTATGGCAAGCGGCGTCCCCTCAGTTACCAGCGACCTATCAGGTTTTGGCGACTATGTTATGAAGAATATTCGCGACTATGAAGACAAGGGCATTTATGTAGTCAATCGCTATAACCGCTCTTTTAACGATGCTGCCAACCAACTGGCAGAGCAAATGTTCCGCTTTGTTCAGCAAAGCCGCCGCGACCGCATTGCACAACGCAATCGCGTAGAGGCAGCTTCTGTAGACTTTGACTGGAGCCGCCTCTACCGCCATTATCAAGAAGCTTACCAACTGGCGTTAGAAAGATTTTGATACTGCTCGTTTTGAGTGGCGTTTGGTTTAATTTTGAACAGGTTAATTTGAAAAATTGATAAGGGTAAAAGTCTCTATCTGTCATTTTTGATGACCCATGTGCGCCTGCTGTGTTGCTACTACAACAGACAGGCGGAGCATATAGAAGGCGTCAATCTGATTAACTCCAACAGTTATGAGAAAAAAAATTGTAGCCGGCAACTGGAAAATGAATCTCACCCGCGAAGCAGGCACAATGCTTATTTCAGAAGTAGTAAACATGGTGCGCGACGAGGTGAACAGCCAAGTACAGGTAGTGCTTTGTATGCCCTATCCTTATTTAGGGTTTGCCAAAAGAATGTTTCGCTCGCAAGCCAACATTGCATTAGGAGCGCAAAATTGTCATGAAAAACCCGCAGGTGCCTACACGGGCGAAGTTTCAGCCTCTATACTACGCTCTTTTGAGGTAGATTATGTGATTGTAGGACACAGCGAACGCCGTGAGTATTTCAAAGAATCCGATGAACTATTAGCTGAAAAAGTGCGCCAGGTATTAGCTAACCAAATGACACCAATTTTCTGTTGCGGTGAGTCATTAGCACTGCGTCAAAATGGCGACTACGTTGGCTTTGTCAAACAGCAACTCACTACAGGGCTTTTTCATTTGCCAGCACAAGATTTCATTCGCGTAGTAATTGCTTATGAACCTATTTGGGCTATTGGTACGGGACTCACTGCCAGTCCAGAGCAAGCTCAGGAAATGCACGCTGCCTTGCGCCAACACATAGCCAACCATTACGGCGAAACAGTTGCCGCACATACTACTTTGCTGTATGGAGGCAGTTGCAATGCCCAAAATGCGCCAAGCCTTTTTGCCTGTCCCGATGTAGATGGCGGACTGATTGGCGGTGCTTCGCTCAAATCGCGGGAGTTTGTCAATATTTGCAAAAGTTTGCCTGCCTAAGTGGTTGTTTAAGTTTTTGGTAAGGTCAATTTTCAAATATATTTCATGCAGGCAAACTTGTCCGGTATTCGTGTCGTGCCCTTACCGCGCTTCGAGATACAAGCAAGGGCGAAAAGATTTTGGCGGGTAGCAGTAGGAAAACTCCGAAATCCGAAATCCCATAGCGAGGTTGTTTTTCGCTACAAAATCCTATCCATCCTGCCCTCCTGTTTAAGTGGGTGAGGTTTTACTGTTTACTCTGTAAAGCCTGAACATGCCTTAGGCATGCGATTTAAGCCACCTGTTCAAAATAGGGCTTTAATGCTTCCAGTAATTGCTTAGGGGCACGACAAGGACGGCGGCTCTCTCGGTTGATGAATACCAAGACCGTGTAGCCAGTGTGTATCAGCTGATTGGCTTCGTTAAAAATCTCGTAATGGAAGGTAATTTTTACAGATGGCAACTCTTTGATGAGAACCTTAACAGTTAGCAACTCGTCGAAGCCTGCCGGAGCAAGGTAGCGCGAGTAGTTTTCATACACAGGCATCATGATGCCATTAGCCTCTAAGGCTTTGTAGCTCAGACCGATACTGCGCAGCGACTCCACACGTGCAATTTCAAAAAATGATGCATAGTTTCCGTAATAAACATAACCCATTTGGTCAGTGTGTGCATAGCGCACGCGTATTTCAGTTGTGCTTGTAAACATGGTTGGCTTCTGTTACCTTTCGGGCAAAAATACGATGCGTATGCAGCCCGATGCAATCGTAGACCTGCATTATTTGCCTTGCATTCATTTTTTTGCTCACCTGACCCATGTTAGCAATGTTTGGGTAGAGGTGCAAAATACCTACGAAAAACAAACTTGTTGCAACCGGTGCTACGTATTAGGAGCAAACCAAGTGCAACGGCTAAGTATTCCAGTGGTGAAACCTACTGCTGGGCAACCCTATGCCACCGTGCGCATAGATTATCGGGAACGTTGGCAAAATAACCACTGGCGCACCATTGCCTCAGCCTATGGCAAAGCACCTTATTTCGAACATTATGCAGATGCTTTGCGACAAATCATTTATGCTGGTGAGGAGTACTTGGCTACATTCAACCTGCGATTACTGACAACTTGTCTTGGTTTTTTAAACCTTCCTGTCAATATTTCAACCACATCTGTTTATTCTGCTTGCTATAATAGCCATGTAACCGATTTACGCGGGCAAATTTCCTGCACACCAGTACTGCAAACTGACAAACCAGCTTATGTACAGCTATTTGGTCAAGATTTTGTTTACAATTTATCGATATTAGATTTGCTTTTTGCCGAAGGTCCGCAAAGTATTCTATACTTGCAAAAAGTTATGGCTATCAGCCATAAACAAATATCTTCAGATTTGGGTTTTTCATTATAAATACTATCTTTACAGAAAGCCAAAAGGGGAACTAAATGGAAGCAAAGTTTTCAAAAGTTGTGAAAGACGTTATCTCTCTCAGCCGAGAGGAGGCCGTTCGGCTCGGGCATGATTATATCGGCACCGAGCATCTGACTCTTGGTCTGATAAGGGAGGGAGGCAGCATGGGGGTGATGCTGTTGAAAAAACTAAACGTGCCCTTTGATGATTTGCGGGAAGCTATCGAACATGCTACTCGCAGGTCTGTAAACTTCAATGTACGCAATTTGGCTAATATACCCCTGACCCGTCAGGCAGAAAAAGTTCTGAAATTAACTGTTGTAGAAGCAAAAAACTTCAAAAGCGATATAGTAGGCACCGAGCATTTGCTGTTGGCTATCTTGCGCGACGAAACCAGTGTGGCTACCCAACTGTTGGCTCGTTTTAATGTAACGCACGAGGTAGTAAGGCAGCTGTTGGAATACCATTTGCAAAATCCCTCAGCAGAACTGCCCGATACAGACGACCCCGATGAAGATAGCGGTCGGATGTTTGGTGCAAGCAGCACTGGCAGAAGTAGCGAAAGCAAACCGGGTGAAAAGTCGCGTACGCCAGTGTTAGACAATTTTGGGCGCGACCTGACCAAAATGGCAGAAGAAGGAAAATTAGACCCCATTATTGGTAGGGAAAAAGAAATTGAGCGCGTAGCCCAAATCCTCAGCCGGCGCAAAAAGAACAATCCTATTTTGATTGGTGAGCCCGGTGTTGGTAAAACAGCTATTGCAGAAGGGTTGGCACTGCGCATTGTAGAAAAGAAAGTATCGCGCGTACTATTTGGCAAACGCGTTGTAACTCTTGATTTGGCTTCATTAGTGGCAGGAACCAAGTACCGCGGGCAGTTTGAAGAGCGCATGAAAGCGGTCATGAACGAACTGGAAAAAGCTCCTGAGATTATTCTGTTTATCGATGAAATTCATACCATTGTAGGAGCAGGCGGAGCTTCCGGTTCTTTAGATGCTTCCAACATGTTCAAGCCCGCATTGGCACGCGGCGACATACAATGCATTGGAGCCACTACTCTGGACGAGTACCGTCAGTATATCGAAAAAGACGGTGCACTGGCGCGACGCTTCCAAATGGTAATGGTGGAAGCCACCTCGCCCGAAGAAACAATCGAAATATTGCACAACATCAAAAACAAGTACGAAGAACATCATCACGTGCGCTACGAGCCGGGCGCCATAGAAGCGTGTGTGCGGTTGTCTGACCGCTACATTAGTGACAAATTCTTGCCCGACAAAGCCATCGATGTAATGGACGAAGCCGGTGCAAGGGTGCATATCAACAACATTCATGTTCCAGAAGAAATTGTAAAGCTGGAAGAACAAATCGAGCAAATTAAAAAACAAAAAAATCAGGTAGTAAAAAGCCAGAAATACGAGGAAGCAGCTCAACTGCGCGACCGCGAAAAACGCTTGCTGGAGCAACTCGAAATGGCTAAAAATCGCTGGGAAAATGAAACGCGCAAACAGATTTACCCGGTAACTGAAGAAAATGTAGCCGAAGTAATTGCTATGATGACCGGCATTCCTGTCAATCGGGTAGCGCAAAGCGAAGGTCAGAAGCTGCTCTCCATGAAAGATGACCTAATGAGCAAGGTTATTGGACAAGATGAAGCCATCATTAAACTGACCAAAGCCATTCAGCGCACTCGTGTGGGGTTGAAAGATCCGAAAAAGCCCATCGGCTCGTTCATTTTCTTAGGACCCACTGGCGTTGGAAAAACTGAACTTGCCAAGGTGTTGGCAACCTACCTGTTTGACCGCGAAGATGCATTGGTGCGCATAGACATGAGCGAATACATGGAGAAATTCTCCGTTTCTCGCTTGGTAGGTGCACCTCCCGGCTATGTAGGTTATGAAGAAGGTGGGCAGCTAACTGAAAAAATTCGCCGCAGACCTTACAGCGTGGTATTGCTCGACGAAATCGAGAAAGCTCACCCCGACGTGTTCAATATTTTACTCCAAGTGTTAGACGATGGAATCTTGACCGATGGGTTAGGACGTCGTGTAGATTTCCGCAACACCATTATCATCATGACCTCCAACATTGGTGTGCGCGATTTGAAAGATTTTGGAACAGGTATCGGTTTTGCTACCAAAGCCAAAACTGAAAACCAAGATGCGCTGATGAGAAGCACCATTCAGAATGCACTTAAAAAGGTGTTCTCGCCAGAGTTTTTGAACCGCTTAGACGACATCATCATTTTCAATCCGCTTGAGCGCGAACACATTCATAAGATTATCGATTTGTCGCTCAACAAGCTGTTCCATCGCATCACCAATTTGGGCTACAAAATAGAGCTCACAGAAGCGGCAAAAGATTTTCTTTCACAAAAAGGTTATGACCCACAATATGGAGCACGTCCGCTGAACCGTGCAATCCAAAAATATTTGGAAGACCCTATTGCCGAAGAGCTCTTAAAAGGGGAAATATCAGAAGGAGATATCATCCGCGCCGACTATGAAGCGGGTAAAGAAGAACTGAAGATTACTATCATTAAGCCTACACTGGAAGAACAGGCAAGTTAACTCACCTATGCTGTTGTTTTTGAGAGATGAACAACGCATATGCAAGGAAAGTAAGAAAATTATTCAATCGCCTTAGTAAAAGAAAACCCGACAAGTTTTTACCACTTGTCGGGTTTGTTTGTGGACATTCGGCAAGCTAACAAAACACTCCGTAGGTAGCTTCAAGTATTGACTACCAGTTTGGGTGCTCCTGAAAGAATTTCCTCATTAGCTAACTCGCTAAATTTTTCAAAGTTGTGCATAAACATTTGAGCTAACTGTTGAGCTTTGGCATCGTAAGCATCTTTGTCTGCCCATGTGTCGCGCGGATTGAGCAAATGAGTGGGCACATGAGGGCAGGAGACAGGTATTGCTACGCCAAATATGCTGTGCGGATACGTAGGCAGTTGCTCGAGGCTACCGTCCATAGCAGCAGTAATCATGGCTCTGGTATAAGACAATTTCATGCGCGAACCTACTCCATAAGGTCCTCCTGTCCAACCAGTATTCACTAACCATACAGTTGTTTGGTTTTCTTCCAGTTTTTTACCGAGTAGCTCAGCATACCGTATAGGGTGCAAGGGCATAAAAGGTGCCCCAAAACAGGTAGAAAACACAGCTGTTGGTTCTGTGATACCATGTTCAGTGCCTGCTACTTTAGCTGTATAGCCCGACAAGAAATGGTACATGGCTTGTGCTTTGTTCAAGCGGGCAATAGGCGGTAAGATGCCGTAGGCATCGCAAGTGAGAAAGAAGATGTGGCGGGGCGCTCCTCCTACGGAATGCTCTAAGGCGTTGTTGATGAAGTAGATAGGATAAGAAACGCGCGTATTTTCAGTAACACTTGTATTAGAAAAATCTACTGTGCGAGTGCCTTCAAAGAAGCGTGTATTTTCTAACAAAGCACCAAATCGAACAGCATGCCAAATGTCAGGCTCATTTTCTTTGCTCAGGTTGATTACCTTGGCATAGCAGCCGCCTTCAAAATTAAAAATGCCTTTTTCAGACCAACCATGCTCGTCGTCGCCAATTAAAAAACGGTTGGGGTCGGCAGAAAGAGTGGTTTTTCCAGTACCTGACAAACCAAAAAATACCGCAACATCGCCATTTTTACCCATATTAGCGCCGCAGTGCATGGGTAAAACGCCGTAATGAACTGGCAACACAAAGTTGAGGATGCTGAAAATGCTTTTTTTGGTTTCACCAGTGTAGCCCGTACCTCCAATAATGACCATTTTTTTTGAAAAATTCACTACCACAAAGTTTGGATTGCGCGTGCCAAACTTTGCTGGGTCTGCCTGAAAGTCGGGGAATGCCAGTACGGTAAAGTCTGGTATAAAGTTTTGCAAGTCTTTTTTGGAAGGACGGATGAACATGTTGTAGCAAAATAAGTTGTGCGAAGCCTGTTGCCCAATAATGCGAATGCGGAAGCGATATTTTTCATCTGCTCCGGCAAATGCATCTCGCACAAAAAGCTCTTTGCCCTCTGCCCATTGCACCATTGCGGAGAGCAAGGCATCAAATTGATGAGGATCGAATGGCTGATTGATATCCCCCCACCAGACCTTGTCGGCAGTAACGGCATCTTTTACAATAAAACGGTCTTTAGGCGCACGACCAGTAAATTTACCTGTATCGTACATCAGCGCACCGTCATCAGTCAGTTGTCCCTCACCACGGGTTAGTGCCAACTCGACCAGTTCGCCAACGGGCAGGTTATAGAAAATTTTAGCGGGCTTCAACCCCAAACCTGCCAACCCCTCTGAAACATTTTGTAACTGTTGCATGAGAAAACCCCTTGTTTTAGTAATGAGTATAAAGTTCTGCTTTCCATTGTTGGTACCCTTTTACAGCCAGCACTAGCAAAATAGCATACACCAGCGCGGTAGCAAAAAGGCTTTTAGCAAAGTAGATTCCTATGTATAAAATGTTTACAAAAATCCAAAAAAGCCAATTTTCAATTTTTTTTCTGGCAAGCAACCACTGCGCCAATACACTAAACGAGGTAGTAGTGGCATCCCAATAGGGCAAAGATGCGGATGTGTATCTTACTAAAATTTCACCAAATATAAATGCTGCAATCGAACCAACAATGACATAAGTCACTAATTCGCTCTGAGTGAGCCGAGTAACAGGTAATTTTTTTTCGTTTCCCTTACCGTACAGCCAATGGTACCATCCGTAAAGGCTCAGCAATAAAAAGTAGATGTTCAACAGAAAGTCGCCAAGTAAATACACGTCGTAAAAAACCCAGATGTAGCAGGTAATACTCGCAATACCTACGGGCCAACCCCAAATGCTTTGGCGTGTATTGAGCCATACACACACTACTGTCAGGATTGCTCCAATTGACTCGATAGGGTTATTGTAAAAATACTCAACAACCGACTGTAAAAATGCAATCATTTTATACAAGCGATTGGCTCCTAATTGCCATGCAAAGCTTGTAACATAGCGCGCACATGTGCACTGCTTTCTAACATAGCTTCATGCACAGCCACAATGCGGTGTGCTGCATCCAATAGGTAAGTGAGTCTTTTGGGCATGCCAATAATAGGGATAACGGCGCGGTACAATTTGGCAACTTTGCCGTCGGTATCAGCAAGTAATTCAAATGGCAGTTGATAGCGGCTTTTGAACTGTTGGTGTGTAGCAAGGCTGTCGCGGCTGATACCCAGCACAGCTACCTCTAAGTTGCGGAAGGCTTCAAAATGATCGCGAAAGCTACAAGCCTCTGCTGTACAAACATTGGTAAAATCTTTGGGATAGAAGTAAAGAATACAGGGCTTGCCTGCCATGTCGCGCCGAAGTTGAAAGTCCTTGCCAGAGGTGGAAGGAAGTGTGAAGTCAGGAGCTTGGGAGTATAAAGCAAGTGCCATGTGTGTCATTGGTTAGGTAAAACAAAATGCCACAGAAGTATTCTGCGGCATTCCTGCTGTGATTGACTTTATTCTTTTACGCGTTCCATGTATTCACGGGTGCGTGTGTCAATTTTAATCTTTTCGCCAATATCACAAAACAGGGGTACTTTAATTTGCGCACCAGTTTCTAAGGTGGCAGGTTTCAGTGTTTTGGTGGCGGTATCGCCTTTTACGCCCGGCTCGGTGTAAGTGATTTCCAGCACTACTGTATGAGGCAATTGTCCTAAAACAGGCGTGTCGCCGTCAAAACCTACCGTTACAGTGGTGCCTTCTTTTAGAAGATCGATGTTTTCGCCAAACAGAGCAGCATTTATATAGGGTTGCTCAAAAGTCTCGTTGTCCATGCACACTAAGCTGTCACCATCGCGGTAGAGGTATTGCAGTTCACGATTTTCCACGCGTACTACCTCAACGGTTTCGTCTGGGCGAAAACGCGTTTCAGCTTTGGCGCCGGTGCGCAAATTGCGCATAGTTGCCTGATAGAAGGCACGCAAGTTACCCGGTGTGCGATGCTGCCACTCAATAATTTGGCAAATATCACCATTGTATCGGATGAAAGAACCCAATGAAAGATCAGATGCTAATGCCATAATTGCTTATTTTGGCGCAAAATTAGCCAAAATATGATTGTGCGAACTTGTTATGCAAAATTTAATTTCAAAACAGACGTTATATTACTTGCAATTGGTTAGCTAAATATCTTGTTCCAGATGCACTTTCTTTTATTAATGCTGCGGTGTGTGTGTTATACCGCGTTTGTTGTATTGGTTGGTAGCCGTAGTTTGTCGGGACATGACAGACGGGCTACCAACGCACTCGCCACTCAACACACTATCACTAAGCCTTTGCCTCTGTTGGACTCTGCCAGTTTAGCAAAAATAAAACCCTACACTTCTTTGGAAGCTGCACTGAAGGAGCCTTTTAAGGTTGTTCGCCTTCACCTTACGTACCACATGGATGACTTCTGGGACCAGATAACTTCCGATACAGTACAAACTTTACCGGAGGCTATCAGCCAAATGTTGAACCTGCAAGAGCTGGTAATTGAAAATTATAATTTGCGCACCTTGCCTGCCTACATCGGAAAATTCCGTAGCTTACAATTTGTTCGCATTCAGAAAAGTAATTTGTTGATGCTACCCCGCGAAATAGGGATGTTGCGCAACTTGAAAGTGTTGGAACTGCAAGAAAACATGCTGGAAACACTGCCAGAGTCTATTTCGCTGCTTTCTAAACTACACACACTGAACTTGAGTGGCAACCGATTTTCACAATTTCCTAAACAAGTTTATGCGCTTAGTGGACTTAAAAAACTCATCCTCAGTGGCAATGAAATCATTAATTGGTCAATTCCAGCAAATGAAACAACAGCGCTACTCGAACAAATTGACTTATCGGAAAATCAATTGACAATTTTACCCAAAAACCTAACCTCGCTTCCTAAGTTAGCATACATTAACATACAAAACAATCGGATTAAAAATATCCCTCTTGGTTTTGCAAAAGCCGTACAGATACGCTATTTAGACCTGTCAATCAATTCATTAGAAAACCTACCTGCCGATTTTGCACAGTTAAAACAATTAGAAAGCTTAGACCTGTCGCATAATTATTTCACTACCATACCTGAGGTGTTGGCACAGCTGCCTTTGCTGCGTAGTTTAGATATGTCGCATAATTTGCTGTGGGTAATTCCACCGATAATTGGCAAGCTCAAATCGCTACAACAACTAACGCTCAGTGCTAATAAAATTAGCACATTACCCCCCGAAATAAGCGAGTTGACGGCGCTCGATGAGTTGGTATTATGGAAAAATGAAATCAGCCGATTGCCCAAAGAACTCTTCGAACTTCCACAATTGAAAAGTTTAGACCTTAACTCTAATAAAATTACACATCTACCTCCCGAAATAGCTAAATTAGAACGCTTGCAAGTATTAATATTGTGGGGAAATAACCTAACTAAGTTGCCCGAAAGTATCTGCCAACTTAGCAACCTAATAGCTATTGATTTGATGAACAATGAGTTAAGTACTTTGCCCATGTGTATGGCACAAATCAAATCGCTTAAACTACTTGATTTGGGAAGCAACCGCTTTTCAGATGAGGAAAAACAACACTTGTATCGGGCTTTTCCAACAGTGCAAATTTCGTTAGACTAACTTGACATGACTCATAAAAAAATTGTAATTGGAGCAGACCATGCTGGGTTCCATTATAAGTCTGTTATTGTCGAGCACTTGCAATCGCTTGGCTATGAGGTAATAGACAAGGGTACTTTTTCTGAGCAATCTGTGGACTACCCAGACTTTGCCCATCCGGTTGCCGAAGCAGTAGAAAAAGGCGAAGCAGACCAAGGTATTCTTATTTGCGGCAGCGGTAATGGTGTTGCTATGACTGCAAACAAACACCCAAATATTCGGGCAGCACTTTGTTGGACTGAAGAAATAGCAGCACTTGCTCGCCAACACAACAATGCTAATATTATTAGCCTACCTGCACGTTTTGTAAGTGTAGAGCAAGCTGTGCACATGGTAGATATTTTCCTGAATACGCCTTTTGAAGGAGGTAGGCATCAGAATCGAGTTAATAAAATCAGTTGCTAAATTGATTATGAGGATTGCAGTTATTGGAACAGGCTACGTAGGTCTTGTATCTGGCACATGCTTTGCTGAAACGGGTAATCATGTTATCTGTGTAGACAATAATGTAGAAAAAATAAACAAGCTCCTACAAGGAGAACTACCTATATATGAACCCGGGCTGGAGCTACTCTTCGAACGGAACACTCGCCAAGGTAGGTTAAAGTTTACTACCGACTTAGAATCGGCAGTGAAACAATCACAAATCATTTTTTTGGCGCTACCTACGCCTCCTGGTGAAGATGGTTCTGCCGACCTCTCCTATGTGTTAGGTGTTGCCGACCAGTTGGGTAAACTTATAAACGAGTATAAAATTATTGTAGACAAAAGTACTGTGCCGGTGGGTACTGCTGAAAAGGTTCGCGCTGCCGTGGCTGCACATGCGCGCGAACCTTTCGACGTAGTGGCAAATCCCGAATTTTTGCGCGAAGGAGTAGCAGTTGAAGATTTTCTCAAACCTGACCGCGTGGTAATAGGCACTTCCTCGCCGCGTGCCCGTCAAATCATGCAACAGCTCTACGAACCCTACGTAAGGCAAGGCAATCCAATTATCTTTATGGATGAACGCTCGGCTGAGATGACCAAATACGCTGCCAATGCTTATTTGGCTATGCGCATCAGTTTTATGAACGAAATTGCAAACTTGTGCGAGCTGGTAGGGGCAGACGTGGACAATGTGCGCAAGGGTATGGGGAGCGACAAACGAATTGGTCCGCGCTTTTTGTTCCCGGGCGTGGGGTATGGTGGTAGTTGCTTTCCCAAAGATGTGCAAGCGCTTAGCCTTACTGCCAAACAATACCAATATAACTTCCGAATTCTAGACGCTGTGATGGCGGTCAATCATAAACAGCGACACATCTTAGCTGAAAAAATAACCGATTTTTACGGCAAGAACCTCAAAGGCAAAAAAATAGCTGTTTGGGGACTTTCTTTCAAACCTAATACCGACGACGTCCGAGAAGCACCTGCCCTGTACATTATAGAAGACTTACTCGCACAAGGAGCACACATTACTGCTTTCGATCCAGAAGCAATGCACAATGCTCGGCAAATACTTGGAGACCGCATTAGCTATGCGCCCGACCCCTATCAAGCTTTGCAACAGGCAGATGCATTAGCCATTATTACTGAATGGAGCGAGTTTCGCACACCCGACTGGGAACGAATGGAAACGCTAATGGCGGCAAAAGTAATTTTTGACGGACGCAACCTTTATAACTTAGAAGCCATGCAACAAGCAGGTTGGTATTATGCCAGTATCGGGCGGCGTACGATAACTCCCTAAGCTAAACGGTTGACAAGCGCTTCTACACTATTGGCTGAGGATAACTCTCTGCTTAGCTACAAAATTGGGAGGTTGCCAAAACCTCCCAATATATCTCAATATTTGGCAGATAAAACGGCATTAAACTATTTAATGACAAAATAGCAGCTGGCTTTGACTTGCCACAGAAAAGATATTTGTTTTTTGGTTAATTTAAATTGCAATTTTCCAAATAAACACAAAGAATGGGAAGACTAACCGGGTGTGTATTGTCTGGCAGACAACATGACAAATAGCCCCTAAGGTTGGAGGAAGGTTTTGGGTTGCTTTCTAAGTGCAGCTATGCTCCCGTACCTTCTTTCAATCTTTCTGCATTGTCAGCAATGCGCAATTGTTCTATAAACTCCCCAATGTTGCCGTCCATTACCGAAGGCAGGTTATAAACTGTGAGCCCAATGCGGTGGTCGGTAACGCGGCTCTGTGGATAGTTGTAGGTGCGGATTTTGTCGGAGCGGTCGCCGCTGCCCACCATTGAGCGGCGTTGCGAGTCAATTGCCTCGTGCTGTTTTTGCAGTTCCATTTCATACAAGCGCGAGCGCAATACTTTGAGAGCTTTTTCAAAGTTTTTAATTTGAGATTTCTCGTCTTGGCAGGAAACCACCAGTCCGGTAGGAATGTGTGTGAGGCGCACAGCAGAGTAGGTGGTATTTACTGACTGTCCACCCGGTCCTGAGGAGCAGAAAGTATCTTTGCGAATGTCGTTCATGTTCAGTTCTACTTCCACTTCTTCGGCTTCGGGCAGCACTGCCACACTGGCAGCCGAAGTGTGAATACGTCCTTGTGTTTCGGTTGCTGGTACGCGTTGCACGCGATGCACACCCGACTCGTATTTTAGCATTCCGTACACATCTTCGCCTGAAATGCTGCAAATAATTTCTTTATAGCCGCCTACTGCTCCTTCGGTATAGTCAATTATTTCTACTTTCCAACCTTGTTGTTCAGCAAAACGCTGATACATGCGCATCAAATCGCCAGCAAAGAGCGAAGCCTCATCGCCGCCTGTTCCGGCGCGAATTTCCAAAATAACATTTCTGCTGTCGTTGGGGTCTTTGGGAATAAGTAACTGCTTGATTTCCTCTTCCAGTATATCCTTTTTGGGCTGCAGTTCATCTAGTTCTGCTTTTGCCATTTCGCGGAAATCGGGGTCTTTTTCGGTGCGCAGCACCTCGCGGGCACTTTCTATGTTAGATAGCAACTGCTCATATTCTTCGTATTTACGAACAATTTTTTCTAATTCTTTATATTCTTTGTTCAACTTGGCATACGATTTCATATCAGCCATGCTCTCAGGCTGTATAATCAGCTGAGATACTTCCTCAAAACGCCTTTTAATTTCTTTTAATTTTTCTATCATGGGAAAAGGAGCGCAAATAGCATTAGCGGGCGCAAAGATACGCAAAAACTTGGCTTGGATAGCTTTCCATAGCCTCGTATTAGAAACTTGTATGTTATAAAAGATGCACAAAATGTGTAATTTAACTTAGCTTTTCGCTTATGCATATGAAGTCGGTTTGGAATAAACTGCAACACGCGCCGCGTTTTAAAGAGGAAATCCAAATGTGGGTAGCTGAGGGCATTATTACAGATGTGCAGGCACAGGAGCTTATTCGTCGCTATGGGTTAGATGCACCCCCAGCTTGGTACAGGCAGTCAGGATGGTTGTTGCGCGGGCTTGGCTTGCTAATAGTGGCTGCTGGTATCTTATTACTCATCGCTGAAAATTGGCAACATGTACCTCTTGCTGTACAAATGATGATAGGTTTGTTACCTCTTGTTTTAAGCTATGCAGTTGCATGGCGAGAGTATTCAATGGGTAGGGTGCAACAGGCAGAATTAGCAATGTTATTTGCAACCTTGCTTGTAGGGGTGAATATTTGGTTACAAGCACAAATTTTTCATATTGCAGCGTATTACCCTGATGGCATTTTATGGTGGATTATTAGTGCTTTACCCATTATTGTTTGGTTTCAGAATAAAATTTTGCATTTTTTGTTTACTTTTTTAGCAACTATTTGGTTAGGTATCCAGTTCGAATATGAGCAATTTTCTTGGTGGGCATTTGTGGTAGTAGGCGTGTTGTGTTACATAGAGCATGTGAAACCTAATACATGGACACTTGTCGCCTGTGTAGCTTTGAGTTTGTGGTTTTTAATAGGATTAATGATTTACGAGGCTCGCCATTTTGAACATGCCAGCATGAGCCACTCCGCTGTTGTAGTAATGTTTGCCAGTTGCTTTGCAATGCTTTTTTTACTGCTGTTTCAACTAATCAAGTCGCGGTACAGCGAACATACAGCATTACTTTTTGAAGGAATAACCACCCTTTTCATGGCTTGGCTATTCTACATATTCACCTTTAAAGCTCCGCTTGCAGACTTAATGCGCTCATCAGTGTTGCAATCGCCACCTATTACAGTTTGGGCTATGTTGGTGATGGTGCTGTTAATGATTAGTTCTGCTATAAAGCGAAATAAGGGATTGCTACCCTATGTAGCTGCCTACTTGCTCATTGTCTTAGTTTGTTTATTGCCTTATTTGTCAGGTAAGCATGAAAACAATAGCCTTTACATCTACGAATTGTTAATGAACACCGGATTCGTACTGTTTGCTATAACAATTATTATTATCGCCATAGTAATTACTAAGCGCAAGGGCGCCTTTATCTCAGGTGTTTTCTTTCTAATGACTTGGATATTGGGGCGATATGTAGTCTTAGTAGAAGATTATTTAACAACAGCTATTTTATTTATCTTATTCGGTGGAGGTATTTACTACCTGAGTTCGTGGTGGGACAAGCGGCTGGGTTCAGCTCACCGCTAAATCCAAAATGCAGACTTATGCGTAATTTTGTGTAAATCAAACCTGATTTAATCGATGACACGATACATCAATCTTTTCACAGATTTCGGTTTCAAAAAAGTTTTTGGAACGGAAGCTAATAAAGATTTACTCATCAGTTTTTTAAATCAGGTCATTCCCGACCGCAAAATTGCCGACTTGACTTACAAACCAACAGAACAACTGGGCATTATTGATGCCGATAGAAAAGTTATCTACGATTTATACTGCGAAAGTACAACAGGTGAAAAGTTTATTGTAGAGCTACAACGCATCCGACAAGTATTCTTCAAAGACAGGGCTTTATACTATTCTACCTTCCCCATTCAAGAACAAGCGCAAAAAGGCGACTGGAATTATCGTTTAAGTCCTGTTTACTTAGTTGCTATCTTAGATTTTTTGATTGACGACGACGAAACTGGCAATGTAAAGGTAGAGGTAAAATTAATGAACACGACTACTAAAAAAGTTTTTACTGATAAACTGACCTATATTTACTTACAACTCCCCCTGTTTCAGAAAAAAGAGGAAGAGCTAGAAACCTTAGAAGATAAGTGGTACTATGTGCTAAAAAACATGTCAGCTTTGTCGGAACGTCCGGCACGCTTGCAGGAGAAGGTATTTACTAAACTATTTGAAATAGCAGAAATAGCCCGCTACGAACCGCAAGAACGCAATATCTATCAAGCAAGTTTAAAGATTCTCTGGGACTGGAATGCTACTATGGAAACCTATATCAAAGAAGGGTACGAGCAAGGAATGCAGGAAGGCATGGAAAAAGGTATCCAGCAGGGTATTCAGCAGGGTATTCAGCAGGGTATTCAGCAGGGTATCCAGCAGGGTATCCAGCAGGGTATTCAGCAAGGTATTTTAGAAGAAAAGAAGCAGTTGATAAAAAAATGTTTTCTTAAAGGGATGAGTGCCACCGATACAGCCGAACTTGTAGAAATGTCAATTGACGAAATAATCCAGATATTTGATGAGCTTCGTCGCTTGTAGCTGTTGCCCAACTTCTCCACCAAATAAAAAACCTATCTTTGCGCTTCAAAAATAGGTAAATACCTTCTTGCTATGGCATTGGAATACAACCACCGAGAGATTGAAGCCAAATGGCAACGCTACTGGCGTGAAAATAATATCTACAAAACTTATAACGATACTACTCAACCTAAGTACTACGTGTTGGACATGTTTCCTTACCCATCCGGAGCGGGGCTACACGTAGGTCATCCGTTAGGCTATATCGCATCCGACATTGTGGCGCGTTTCAAACGCCTCAAAGGTTTCAACGTATTGCATCCAATGGGCTTTGACTCTTTCGGTCTGCCAGCCGAGCAATATGCCATCGATACTGGGCAACACCCTGCCGTTACAACAGCAAAAAACATTGAGACTTTTAAAAAACAGCTCAACAAAATTGGTTTTTGCTACGACTGGGAGCGCGAAGTACAAACCTCCTCACCCGATTACTATCGCTGGACGCAGTGGATTTTTATGCAGATTTTTAATTCATGGTATGACTTTGCTGATCCTGCTAACAAAGGGCGAGGAAAAGCCAAGCCAATTAGCGAACTAATTGCTATTTTTGAAAAAGAAGGCAACTTGAACGTTCAGGCAGCTTGCGATGAAGATACGCCGACATTTACCGCCGCAGATTGGAACGCCATGAGCGAGCCACAACAACAAGAAATACTTTTGAAATATCGCCTTACCTATCTTGCCGACGAATGGGTAAACTGGTGCCCTGCATTAGGCAGCGTGCTGTCTAACGATGAAGTGAAAGACGGTGTGAGCGAACGTGGCGGATATCCCGTAGAACGCAAAAAAATGCGCCAATGGATGATGCGTATCACTGCTTATGCCGAGCGGCTACTGCAAGATTTGGAAGAGGTGCAGTTTTCTGAATCACTTAAAGAAATGCAGCGCAACTGGATTGGCAAGTCCGTAGGCGCAGAAGTGAGTTTTGAACTGGAAGGGCATCAAGGGCAATTCATCAAAGTTTACACTACCCGCTTAGATACTATCTATGGTGTAACTTTCATGGTGCTTGCCCCTGAGCATGAGTTGGTGGCAAAATTGGTAACGCCCGACCGCTACGAAGAAGTAATGGCATATGTGGAAAAAGCCAAAAACCGTTCCGAACGCGAGCGCATGGCAGATACTAAAACCGTTTCGGGTGTATTCACGGGTAGCTATTGCATCAATCCATTCAACGGCGAAAAAGTGCCAATATGGCTGGCAGATTACGTGCTGGCAGGCTACGGCACAGGGGCGGTGATGGCTGTACCCAGCGGCGACCAGCGCGACTGGATATTTGCCAAACACTTTGGGCTGCCTATTGTGCAAATATTAGATGCACAACAAAACCTCGACAAACAAGCTGATGCCACCAAAGAAGGACGCTACATTAACTCGGGCATGATTAATGGATTGACCTATGCTGAAGCCATGCCCAAATTATTAGCTTTTCTACAAGAAAAAGGCATCGGCAAAGCCAAAGTGAACTACAAGATGCGCGATGCAGTCTTCAGTCGTCAGCGCTATTGGGGCGAACCTGTGCCTGTTTATTTTGATGAAAACAATATCCCGCGCCTAATTGAAGAGAGCGAGCTGCCGCTGCTGTTGCCCGAAATTGACGAGTACAAACCAACCCCAACAGGTGAGCCGCCCTTGGGACGCGCCACCAATTGGAAATACCACAAAAATGGCAAAGAATACCGCTACGAACTCAGCACTATGCCCGGATGGGCAGGTAGCAGCTGGTATTTCTTGCGCTACATGGACGCCAAGAACGACCAAGCATTTGCCTCTCGCGAAGCCATTGACTATTGGAATCAAGTAGATTTGTATGTAGGCGGCACCGAGCATGCTGTTGGGCATTTGCTCTATTCTCGTTTCTGGCACAAATTCCTCTTTGACCGTGGCTATGTTGGCTACCATGAGCCATATAAAAAGTTGCTTAATCAGGGGAAAATTCAGGGGCGTTCCAGCATAGTTTACAAACTCAAAAATGAAAACAAGTTTGTTTCCAAAAGCTTGAAAGACCAATACGGCGAAGTGGTAGCCCTGCATGCGCCTATCAACATTGTGGAAAATGATGTGCTGGACATAGCAGCCTACAAACAGTTCCGCCCTGAATACGCTAATGCCGAATTTATCACCGAAGACGGTAAGTTTATCTGCGACGAGCTTGTAGAGAAAATGTCCAAATCCAAATACAACGTGGTAAACCCCGATGAGGTAGTAGAACGCTATGGAGCAGATACGCTGCGCCTCTACGAAATGTTCTTAGGACCGATTGAAGCCGATAAGCCTTGGAACACGCACGGTATTGAGGGGGTTTATAAGTTTTTGCGCAAACTCTGGCGCTTGTTCTTCGACGAAAAAGGCAATTTTATTGTTACTAATGACGAGCCAACAGTAGCAGAACTCAAAATATTGCACAAAACCATCAAAAAAGTTGAAGACGATATCGAAAACTTTTCTTTTAACACAACGGTTAGCCAACTGATGATTTGTGTAAATGAACTGAGTAGCCTGAAATGCCACAAAGCAGCCATTCTAAACGACCTGTTGATCATTCTCTCGCCTTATGCGCCACACATTGCCGAAGAGTTGTGGGCAAAAATGGGGCACACATACAGCATTGTTACAGCGCAATATCCACAGTGGAATGCAGCTTATTTAGTAGAATCAGTAATTGAATATCCTATTTCCATCAATGGAAAAGTACGCGGTCAGTTGCAACTAGGGGCAAACCTCTCCCCACAAGAGATTGAACAACAAGTACTCTGTTCCGAAATTGTCAAAAAATATACCGAAGGCAAGTCCCCTAAAAAGGTAATTGTAGTTCCTAAGAAAATTGTAAACGTTGTTTTGTAAAAGCCGATGCCCAATGCACCCCGAACGACCGTATTCCTGCTGGCAGCGGTCAACTTTACCCACATCATGGACTTCATGATTATGATGCCGCTTGGCGACATATTGATGCGCAGTTTTCACATAGAGCCACAGCAATTTTCCATTATGGTGTCCGCATATACGCTTTCAGCAGGGATTTCAGGATTTTTGGGTGCATTTATTATTGACCGATTCGACCGCAAAAACTTTCTAATTGCCCTATACGGAGGCTTTTTAGTAGGAACGATTGCCTGTGGCTTAGTAGATAGTTACATCCCTATGGTAATTGCACGAGCAGTAACAGGCATATTCGGCGGAGTGATTGGGTCATTGGTGATGGCAATCGTAAGCGACTTGTATCCTTGGGAACAGCGCGGCAGAGCCATGGCTCTGCTTTCTGCTTCTTTTTCGGTGGCTTCGGTAGTGGGAGTTCCTTTCGGGTTATGGATGGCTGACAAGATGGGCTGGCCTGCTCCTTTTCTTTTCTTAGGGGCTTTGGGTTCGGCGCTGGCAGCTATTTTGTGGAATGTGCTGCCTGCTATGCGGGCACATTTAGCTGTGCAGAAACCTGTTGTAAACCCATTACGCCTTTTGCAGACCATTGCCCAAGACCGCAACCAACGCTTGGGGTTAGCCATGACCTTCTCACTTATTCTCAGCCAAATGATTATGATTCCCTTCATTGCCCCTTACATGATTCGCAATGTGGGGCTTAGCCAATCGCAAATCCCTTTGATTTACCTATTCGGAGGAATTGCCACTATTTTTTCTGCACAAATTGTAGGTAGGCTAACCGACAAAATTGGGGTGAAGAAAGTGTTTGCTGTTGGTATGCTGCTTTCTTTTATTCCTATTGTAGCTATTACCAACTTGCCTCCGGTGCCCGTATATGTTGCCCTAATTGCTACTACTTGCTTTTTTATTTTTATTAATAGCCGCATGGTTCCAGCACAAACTATGATTTCGGGAGTGGTAGGAAAAGAAAGACGCGGCAGTTTTATGAGCATCAATGCCAGTGTAATGCAAATGGGCTCGGCAGTAGGGGCATTTTTAGCAGGGTTGTTAGTACACGAAGGAACTACAACTCGCTTAGAAGGTTTTTACTGGGTAGGCATAGTGTCGGTTGCGGTTAGCCTTATTTGCCTACTTATTGCGCCGCGGTTAAAATTTGTTGGGTAGATAGTTATGAAAATCGGTTTGTTTTTTGGCTCTTTTAACCCTATTCACATCGGACATCTCATTATAGCAAATACCATAGCCGAAAGTTCTGATTTTTCGCAAGTGTGGTTTGTTGTTTCGCCGCACAACCCCTTCAAGCAAAGCAGCACACTGCTTCACGAGCAAGACCGCATGGAAATGGTGCGCATTGCCATTGCCGACAACTACAAGCTAAATGCTACCGATATTGAATTCCGAATGCCACGACCCAGTTATACGATTGATACACTAACCTACCTGAGTGAGAAATACCCCCACCATGAGTTCCGCGTTATTATTGGGCAGGATAACTTAGATAACTTTACTAAGTGGAAAAACTATCGAAAAATTCTGGAATATTACGGACTGATTGTATATCCGCGTTATGGTGCCAGTTTCTCTCCACTTATGGAGCATCCTAACGTAACAATAGTAGAAGCACCTATGATTGATATTTCTGCTACTTTTATCCGCGACTGCATCAAAAAAGGACGCAGCATTCAGTACTTGGTACATCAAGACGTATTGCATTACATCAAAGGCAAAAAATTATATCTGTAATCATTTGGCAAATAGGTTCTATTCCACAGAAAAAGCGCTTAAATTTGGATGTATTGCATCCAATCGTACATGAGAAAGCCTTATTTTTTGCCAATAATGCTGCTTGCTTGTTTGCTACACCTATTGGTAAAAGGCAAGTCTCGCACTTGGGTACTGGAAGTGGGAGCCTCACAAGTTGATTTAGTACCCTATGCACTGGTTTTAAAAGATAGCTCTGGCAAATTAACCTGGCAGCAGGTGAAAGCAATGGACTTTGGTCTTCCTGACGAAAGAGGCTTATATTTTCCACATCATAACAATTGCATATATTGGATAAAGCTAACCATTCACAACCCGTATCAGGTACCTGTCAACCGTTTTTTGCAGATTCACAATCCAACGATTAATCGAATTGGCTGGTATGTAGTACAAAAAGACAAGCTCTTAGAAGAGCGCCAAACAGGCGACGCCTTGCCTTTTTATACTCGCCCTGTTCAAAATAATTATTTCATTTTCCCAATTACGCTGCCAGCCAATAGCACAACAGAGTTTTTTCTGCGGATTGATACGGAAAGTGATGCAGTTAATCTGCCTTTGGTTTTATGGGAGGCGCGTTCGCTTTTGGAAAGCATTCAGCAAGAGCGCTGGATATTTGGGCTATTCTATGGCATCTTGCTGTTTACCATTGTTTTCCATCTGTTTTTGTTTTACAAACTCAACGACACAACCATTCTTTACTACATTGGCTACGTGCTGGGCTTAGGCGGATTTATGTTGTGTATGGACGGGCTGGCAGCGCAATATCTGCTTCCCAATCTTCCAGCATTAGCAAACAGTTTGCTGCCGTTTAGTGCATCGTTTGGCGGGGTTTGTTTAATGATATTTTCACGTAAGTATTTAGGTAGAGAAAACCTCCCTGTTTGGTCGCGTTGGTCGCTGTTGGCAGTTGGGTTGTTATGTGCGTTGCTGATGCCTTTTTGCTTTGGCTCTAACGAAGTGATTACCTATGCTATTATTGCCGCCTCTGTTATTATTCCCATATGTAGCATAGTTGCAGTAGTAGCAGGGATAGTAGCCTACCGTACAGACCCCTTGCGGGCAAAATATTTTACTACGGCATTTATTTTTCTGATGGGTGGTGTGGTGCTTATTGCAATAAAAGGTTTCGGATTAGCCTTAGGACAATGGAATGAACATGGGCTAAAATTAGGCGTTGCTACTGAAGTAGTCATTTTTGCCTTTGCTATTACGGTGCGCTTCAAGCAAATGGAAGAGCGTACGCAAGCCTTGGCGCTTAGCCATCTGCAGAACCTGAATCGGATGAAAGATGACTACAACCGGAGCTTGCAGGAAGAGGTAGCGCGTCGCACAGCCGAACTGAGCACTGCTAATCAAAAACTTACTGACAGTATCCGCTATGCCAAGCGATTGCAGCAGGCAGTATTACACAGTCAAGCAGACCTTCTCCAAATATTCCCCAATAGTGCTGTTTTAGACCTGCCCCGCGATATTGTCAGCGGCGATTTCTTTTGGGTAGAAAACATGGGCAGCAAGAAAATATTGTCGGTAGTAGATTGTACCGGGCACGGCGCCCACGGCGCATTTATGTCTATTCTGGGTTGCCGATTATTTAATGAAATAGCCGAACAAGTTGTCACAGAATGCCCTGCTGAGTGGCTTATGCACTTAGACCGCCGCTTTCGCCGCATTTTGCTGGGCGATCAAGACGAAGAACTACATGCTGCCAGTATGGATGTTGCGCTACTGGCTTACGACGAGGCTGCATGCGTAGTAGAATATGCAGGGGCACGTCGTCCACTCTATCTGTTTCGCAACGGCATATTGCAAGTGTATAAAGGAAGTCCGTTTGCCATAGGCGGTACCCTGTCGAACAAACATAGTTCGCCCTTGTTTCAAAAGCAGCGGATAGAAGTACAACCCGGCGACATACTATATCTGTTCAGCGATGGATATGCAGACCAGTTTGGCGGGCAACCAGAGCGCAAACTAACCTTAGAGCGTTTCAGGCAAATACTAACAACGATTCACCGCGTCGATATCCGTCAGCAAGCAGAGCTATTGAAATACAACTTGACCGAATGGCAACAGACCTTGCCACAAACAGATGATATTTTGGTTATTGCCTTGGCAATTTCTTAGCGCTTGTTGCAGCCTGCATATAACTCGCGGTCAGTGAAGTAAACTACGAAGTCTGCTACGTTGCGGTCTTGCACGTAGGCAATACTGTAGTGCGCAAACCCGCGCTTATCAGTAAAATACCAAAACCCGGGTTTATCGGCAAAGAGCGGATTGGTCTCCCGAAAAACGATTACGTGAGCATTAAACTCGTTTTCTTTTTCTACAAATACGCGAAACGTTGCCAAATAGGGGTCTTTTTCTACATAAATTTGACCGAAAACATCACAAGGTGTTGGGCGAGGTGTTGTAAGCCCTACTAACCATAACCACAGAATAAATAGGAGGTTCATCTGCTTCAATTTTTTATTTCTCTCTCGTGGCGTAACACTATGTCAACGTCAATTGAGTACAACTTTTTGTCATATTTACTAACAAAAGTTGTGTAAATTTATAGCAATTTAACCGATTTTGTACGCATCATCATCCAACAGATTTAAAAATCTGCTGGGCTTACTTACAAGCAAGTATATTGTTAAAACGGGCAGATTAGGCAAATGTTTAAATCTGCGTAGATATTGTAAACACCTAAATAAAAGCGCATTGTTTCATCTGCTTGGTAAGCAGTATTTTGCAAATAGAAAATACAAAAATGGAAAATTAGCTGCAATAGTATATTTCTGTTGTTTATGGTGCACATACAACAATTAGTTGTTTGTAATATGCACACAATGGCAATAGCACTACGGCAGTTTGCCAGTTGCACCTAATCACGTTGTTTAGCGTCAAATTATTTTTGTTCAAATAAGCCCTGCGCCCTGTTAGGATAGTCAGTAATAATACCATCCACACCCATTTTGGCGAGTTTTTGCATGGTATCAAAATCATTTACTGTCCAAGGAATAATTTTGATGCCTTCCCGCTGACCGTATTCAATAAGAGAAGAAGTTACGAGCAAATGGTAAGGGCTATACACATCTGGTTTGAAACCAAGTTCTTTGATAGCGTTTTCGTAGAAAGGATTTTTGGCAACTAACAATGCAACAGTAATGTTGCTGTCCATTTTGTGCAGCGCTTGTAAAGTGCGCACGTCAAACGACTGAATACAAGTGCGCTCCGCAATGCCTTTTTCCTTAACTACTTGGTATACCAAGCTCATAAACTCCTGCGGCTCAGGATGATAGATATTGTCTGTTGTGGGTTCCAGTTTAGTTTCGATGTTGTAGCGAGGTGGTTGTAACCCTTTTTCGCGTGCATATTTTTCGGTAGCATCTATCAAATCGGCAAGCAGGGGTTTGAAGGCTGTCATTTTCTGTTGCTCTGGAAAATCCGGATTGCCCATACTGCCACAGTCGCAGCGGGCAATGCTATCGTAGTTCATTTGATACAAGTTGTAGCTTCTTCCTTCTGCTTCTGTAATAGGCTTTCCTTCTGGATTCTTGCAGATTTTGTAGTTTAAAAATGGTTCATGCGAAACTACTACTTTTTTGTCTTTACTAATTACCACATCTAACTCCAAAGTATTGACGCCGCAATCCAATGCTTTGAGCATAGAAGGAATGGTATTTTCTGGCACAAGTCCACGCGCGCCGCGATGTCCTTGTAAGTCAAATTGCTCACGAGGCTTTTGCATATCAGGTGACTGGCATTGGGTAAACAAAGGCAGCACTGTTACAACCAATAAGCTAAGCATTAAACGTTTCATAGTTTGTTATTTTTCTAAACGGGGTAAAGATACCCGCTGTATGCTTATCAGTGTAGTGCAAGCAACAGATTTAGCATCAAATTAATGTAGCGCCAACCATCAAGATTTATAATAAGGAGTTTTGTTTAAAAAAATTAGGCAAAATCTTAAACAATTTACAAGCACAAATGATTTATATGAGTGAAAAAACTATTTCAATAAACTATAAAAATTTTGTTGCTATGTTTTACTCACCAGTACTACTCGATGCTACTCTCCGTGCTGGAGACTACATCGGTTTCACGTTTTTTACAGGCTACATGTCTATGTTAGCAGCCTCTATTTTCTTCTCATTGTAGAAAGAGGAACAGTTTCTGAAAAGTGGAAAACCTCTTTGTTGGTTTCTGCTTTAATTACTTTCATTGCAGCGGTTCACTATTTTTACATGCGCGGCGTATGGCTAGAAACGCAGACTTCACCTACTCAATTCCGTTACATCGACTGGACGCTGACCGTACCGTTGATGTGCATTGAGTACTATCTGATTCTGAAACCTGCTGGTGCAAAGTCTGGCATGCTGGTGCGTCTGATTGCTGGTTCTTTGCTGATGCTAGTAGCTGGCTACATTGGCGAGGCGATATATGTAGAGCAAAACGTACTTTGGGGTATTATTTCCACAGTGGGTTGGGCAGTAATTATTTACGAAATTTATGCTGGTGAGGCAGCCAAAGTAGCAGCAGCAAGCAATAATCCTGTGGTACAACGTGGCTACAACGTACTGCGTTGGTTTACATTGGTAGGTTGGGCGATCTATCCAATTGGCTACATGATGCTGCCCGGAAACTTGCTACATGGTTTAGTAGAGGGTTATGACCCCACTAAGTCATCCCCTGTAGATTTAGCTTACAACATTGCTGATGCTGTGAACAAGATAGGTTTTGGCTTGGTGATTTATACCATTGCTAAAGGTGCCACAGCAGAAGAAAGAGCTTATGCACGCGCGTAAATTTTCCAAAGAGGCGCAATTTATTTTAGCAAGTAGTTTAGTTGAGCAATAAGCAATCATGGTTAGCCATGGTTGCTTATTTTCTTATGACAGCTAATATGGAAGCTACTTTTCGCTCGCCATTTTTATCTGAGGGGCGATTGATGACCTTGCCTTTTACCACCATAGTGCTAGACCCCCCGCCGTCTAAGTTAATGGCATAGTTTGCCTTTAATCCTAAAAAAATGGCTGCCAGTTCGGAAAAAGTTACTCCCTCGCTGTAACCACTCTGCCTGCCATCTACAACAAGTAACAGCAGCCTACCTTTACGGTCTAAACCAACTGCTGTACGAGGGTGAGTGCCTGCAATTTGCGTAAACCATTCTTCTTTATCGGTGATAAAAACAGTTCCTTTCCATATTAACATAGGTCCTCCGCCCATAATTTCCGATGCTTGCCACTGATAGGGGGTGGTAGGAAAAAATAAAGTAGGCGGATTTTGTTGTAGCGGTTGGGTAGTAAACGGATTAGGCTTGTCGTATGCCCAAGTAGTACCGGCACTATCGGTAAAAGTCCATGCAAAACGGACTCGCCTACCTGTAAAGCCTACTGCACTGCGCGTGGGGTACAAGGCGCAGCTATTGCCTGCGCTATCTTTGCGAAAAACAGGCAACAGATGTGGGCTAATCAACTTACCTTGGTGTACCAGTAAACTTACCGAACTGCGACCTTGTTGGGCTGTATCGGGGCGAAAGGTGAAGTAGCCGCCATTGATTGCCACTAAGCTTTGGTGCAAGTGCGACAGCTCAGAAGTAAGTAGCAATCCTCTGCCTTCTTGGGCGGGAACAGATGCTATCTGCAAGCGTTTACTTTTCAACTTTATCACAGCCAAGTAGGCAGCTATTTTTTTGCCACTGGGCAAAGTGCCTTCAAACTTGCGGATGCAAATGGCTCTTCCTACTTGCAATGAACGATTGAGGCTATCTATGTTTTGCCATGCCAGCCGGTACTGTGCAAGGCTCGGATAGTGAAATGTGCTAACAAGCATTAGCCCAGCACTTACAGCTGTTCTATGTTCAATCCCAATGGTTTTAAATGTTGATAGGAACTTTTTTAAGAATAGCATCAATAACATCGCGGCTGGTAACGCCTTCTGCCTCAGCTTCATAGTTTAAAATGATGCGATGATTGAGCACATCGAAGGCAACTTCTTTGATATCTTCCGGTAATACAAAATCGCGCTCTTCGAAAAAAGCAATGGCTTTTGCTGCACGATTTAGGTTGATACTAGCACGCGGCGAAACACCGTATTGGATGTAGTTGGCTATGTCGCCTAAGTTGTACTCTTTGGGTTTGCGCGTAGCAAAAACCAGTTCAATGATGTATTTTTCTAACGATTCGGAAATAGTTACGCGATTAATAGCGTCGCGAATTTGAAAAATCTCTGCTTTGCTTAGCACCGGATGAACAGTAGGTTGAAAAGACATATTGCTCATGCGGCGCATTACTTCTAATTCCGATTCTTTGTCTAAATAGTTTACAAAAATTTTGAGCATGAAGCGGTCTAATTGCGCTTCTGGTAGTGGGTAAGTCCCCTCTTGTTCTACTGGGTTTTGGGTGGCAAGTACTAAAAAAGGTTTGTCGAGTGTGTAGGTGGTTTCGCCAATCGTAACTTGTTTTTCTTGCATGGCTTCTAACAAGGCAGCTTGCACTTTGGCTGGGGAGCGGTTTACTTCGTCGGCTAAAATCATATTGGCGAAAATAGGTCCTTTTTTTACTTCAAACTCACCTGTTCGCTGGTTGTAAATCATTGTGCCAATCAGGTCGGAAGGCAACAGGTCGGGGGTGAATTGGATGCGTTGAAAATCGAGGTGAAGGACTTGTGCCAACGTATTCACTGTGAGCGTTTTAGCCAGTCCGGGAACTCCTTCAAGCAAGATATGTCCGTTTGTAAAAAGTCCTATCAACAGGCGGTTAATCATGTAGCGTTGTCCCACGACAACTTTATTCATTTCCTGATATACCTGTTTGATTTTAGACTGCATTTCGGCGTTGGTCATTAGCGGCTTAGGTTAAGATGAACGTTTTAATTAACAGACTGCAAATTAGCTTTTTTTGGCAAATGTACGGCTGCCATCATGCAGCGAGCGCTGCCGCCTCCGTTGGCTTCTATGGTGTAAAGAGGGGCAAAAATAGGACGTGCATACCGACCAATACGCTCCAACTGATGAGTGGTAAGCGAGCGATAGGCTTGGTCGGACATTACGAGCAATTTTTCGCCTTTGTTATTGTGCACTTCTAGCATGTTGCCTGCAAACTGGTTCATTTGCGAAAAGCTGATTTCAATAATTTCCTTGCCCGAGTTGGTAATAGCTCGGATAACCTTTTCACGCTCTTCTTGAGGGATAGCCTCTATGCAAATAATAACGTAGTGCGTAGCTACGCACATCATCACATTGGTGTGGTAAATGTCTTTTCCATTCTCATCTTTGGCATGAAAAGAAACAACGTGAAAACCCATTTTTTTTGCAAAGTCAGCTAATACATCTGCATCGGTGCGGGGAGAAAAGCAGGCATAGCAAATTTTGTGGTCGTAGTCTAAAATCATGCTACCTGTTCCTTCTAAAAATTTATCGTCGGCTTCGTAATGTGAAAGGTCTATTTCTTGCCGAATGTCAAAATCGTCGCGTAACAATCCTAAAATACTTCGACGGCGCTCCCAGCGGCGGTTTTCTGCTTGCATAGGATAAAACACAACTGTTCCATCTTCGTGGAAACTTATCCAATTATTGGGAAATATGGCATCGGGCTTTACGGGTTCGGGAGTATCGTATACCACTATCACATTTACGCCGTTTTGTTTAAGCATATCTACCATGCCGTCAAACTCTTGCAAAGCTAACAAGTGCACACTTTCAGATAGTTTTGTGGCTGCTCGAGGATTCTGAAACGCATTGGTGCTTGCTGTTTGCGGATTAAAACCAAAATGGGCAGGGCGCACCATCATCACTGTATCAGTAGTTTGCATTTCGCTTTTTCAATTAATGCAGCTAAGTTAGTATTTCTAATACCAATTTATCAAGCTGCATGCTGGCATTGCATCGTATCTGTTACCGATATGGAAGCGTTGAAGCGCTGAAAAATATTAGTATGGAGATTCCTGCTGGAACAGTTCATGGCTTAGTAGGCATGAATGGAGCAGGAAAAACCACCCTTTTACAACTTATTGCTGGACTGCTTAAAGTACAAACGGGCAGCATTTGTTACAATGAAAAAATCATTGCACCAAGCGATGTTGCCTTTTTGCCGACACATAATTATATGTATCATTACATTACAGGAGCTGAGTATTTGGCTTTGTTCGGTGCACAGAATCCACAAGCAGACTTTGACTCTCTGAACCGCATTTTCAAGCTGCCGCTGAAGCGTTTGGTAGATGAATACTCAACGGGGATGCGAAAAAAATTGGCTTTTATGGGGCTCATGGCTCTCAAACGTCCGGTATTTGTATTGGATGAGCCTTTTAATGGGGTAGATTTGGAGGGAACCATGGCTTTTCAACAAGCTATTGGGTTGCTTGCCGAGCAGGGCAAAACGGTAGTGATTACGTCACACATTTTGGAAAGCCTAACCGAAATTTGCCACTGCATACACTACTTGCATCAAGGAGTTTTAGAAGGCAGCTATTGCCGCAATGCTTTTTCAGACTTGCAAAATCAGCTTCGAGCCCGTTTTGCACAAGACCATCAGCGCTACTGGGAACAATTTTTTAGCTAGTTTCCCATTGGCTCCACTGAGTTCTTGCTTGGATAAGTTCTTTGCCTGAGTCGGCTAGCTGTAAACTATGGCGAAACTGCAGGCAACTACCGTCGGTTTTCTCTTCCACAGCCTTGCCTATTATTTGTGCGCCCAGTGTGCTTTCCATTCTAAAAATGATGTCGACTGATTCTAACTGATACATGGCAAGAAAGTTAGCAGGCAGCGTTTCTGCTATCCATTGAAAATAGTACATGTTGTTGGTGTGGCGGTTGCTGTCTATATGGTGCCAACTTACCTGAAAATGAGCCGTGTGGGTGGCATTTTCTACACTGCCAATTTTGCCAGAGGCACGTGGCAAGGGCTGCTCTTCTGAAACAGGGAAAGTACGGATAAAGGCTGGAACGGCAATCATCTGCCTTTTTGCCAAATCCACGACCATCCAAGAGGAAGTGGCTTGTGCCAGTAGCTTGTTGCCGGTTGCGTCTAATATGCGGTAGTCGCGGTAGCAATAATATTTGTCCATTCCTGAGGGAAAAGTTTGCACTTGCACTGTCTCACGCAATTTTGCCCACCCAAAGCAAGTCATTTGTAAGCGTACTAACACCCACGACAAGCCCTGTGCTTGCAAAACCTGAGAAGAAAAACCAAGATTGTGTGCATTCCAGTTGGCAGCTTCTTGTAAGAAATTAACCATTGCTGGTAGGGTAAGACGATTGAGCATGTCGGTTTCGTTGGCACGAACAACAAACTTTTCAACATGTAAAGAGGCAGTGCGGTGAACCATAAGCAAAAAAATGCTTGCCAAATTACTGCATTCTACATAGCCTTGCAATTGGGTAAACCTATATGACCATATTGAGCAAAGGGGTTGTATAGTACAAGATGCGGCTCTGGGTGGTCGTTTGTGAAGACACGAATAACGGTGTTGAGGTAGGATTGCCTAATGGGACAGGATGAATAATTAAGCGGTTGTGAAGCAGGTTTTCATGCTGTTCGTATGTGCTTACACACGATTTAGGTGGTTGTTGGTGAAAATGCGCACAACAGCAACGTGTAACGGCAGTATAAGTAGCATTTTTCAACACTTAGTTGCATCGGCAAATGAGGTGTCTGCCAAGTTGAATACCACTATTGCTTGTTTAATCCTGTTAGCTGCTTGCCAAGGCATTGCTGAACGAAAACAACATGAGCCATTTGCTTTTGGCAAATGCTATTTTAACAAGTGCCGTGATACAATACCAACCCTGCTACTGGCTCTTCTAAAATGTGTTGTATGTGCAGTCCTTTATCAGCAGCAGCACGTCTGAGCACGTTCGCATAATAAAAAGCCACCGAGCCTGTAAAATGCAGAGGCAGTTTTTTAGCATCAGGAAATTTGAGTACGCGCTTGTCTAAAAACGCACAAAAACTGTTGTATACCATTCTGTACACAAAAGGATGCGACAAATGGTCGAATAAAAACTTGGAAAATGAAGCCATGTACCGAGCGGGCATGGGCTTCTTATAGGCATTTTCCAGTACTTCCTCGCGCGTAATAGCGTAGCGCTTAGCAAAGAAGTCGTGCAAATCTTTGGGCAAATCTCCGTTGAGATAATCTGTAATCAGCTGTTTTCCTAAATGCCCACCACTGCCTTCATCACCTAGCCAAAATCCTAAGTTGACTGCATATTGCTCGATCTGTTCTCCGTTAAACAGTGCCGCATGAGAACCTGTTCCTAAAATACAAGCAATACCCGGCTGCTTTCCACACAAGGCACGGGCAGCCCCTAACATGTCGGTATCTACGTGCACTGCAGCAGCAGGAAACACTTTTTGCAATACCTTTGCTACCAGTTGGCGGTTTTCTTCTGCTCCGCAGCCTGTTCCATAAAAGAAAACCTGCCTCACTTGTTCGGCAACTTGTAGAGCACCCGCTGCTTGCAGTTGTGGCAACAGTACATCGGTGAGCTCACTGGCTATGGCTTGGGGGCTGCTAAAATATGGATTGATGCCCGCTGTACGCGCTTGAAGTGCATGTTGCTGCGGCAGTATTAGTCTCCAAGCAGTTTTGGTAGCTCCGCTATCAGCTATTAATATCATTTCGATACCCGCTTTATATTAAATTTTCAATCGAAATGCTTAAATTAGTTAGTTAGTACAAGTCTGCTGTTAATTTTGTGTTAAATTAAATAAAGTCTCCATCAGACTGCTAACCTATGATGCAACCTCTGTTTTCATTGATTGCACCCAAAGGCAAAAAACAAAAAAATACCACTTCGCCTATGCCACCGGCAGAACAGACCATTAGCACAAGACAGCTCTTCCTTAACCATTTGGCTCAAACAACCGACTTTCCTCTGCTCTTGGAGATAAAAGAAGCGGAAGGAATCTTTCTGATAGACCAACAAAACCGGCGCTATTTCGACTTAATCTCGGGCATTGGTGTAAGCAATATTGGTCATCGGCATCCGGCGGTTATAAAAGCCATTAAAAAGCAACTGCGCAAGTACTTACACCTGATGGTATATGGTGAGTATGTACAAGCTCCACAGGTAATGCTTGCCAAGCGCTTATTACTTACTTTGCCACCCTCATTAGACAATTTCTATTTTGTCAACTCTGGCAGTGAAGCTATTGAGGGAGCAATGAAACTTGCCAAACGCTACACAGGACGCACTGAATTTATCAGTTGCTTCAATGCCTACCACGGCTCTACGCAGGGTTCGCTAAGCATTAGCGGTAGTGAGAAGTTCAAAACAGCTTATCGTCCGTTGCTACCCGACGTGCGACATATCCGCTTCAATGAACCAGAAGATTTGGCTTTCATTAGCGAAAAAACTGCAGCTGTTGTAATAGAGACCATACAAGGCGAGGCAGGTGTACGCATTCCCGATAAAGCTTACATGCAAGCATTGCGCAAGCGCTGTACCGAAACGGGTGCATTGTTGGTATTAGATGAAATACAATCTGGCTTTGGCAGAACCGGCAAGTTCTGGGCATTTGAGCATTTTGACATTGTTCCTGATATTTTGGTGAGTGCCAAGGGAATGGGTGGCGGCATGCCCATTGGAGCGTTCATTGCTCCTAAGCACATTATGAGTGTGCTGAAAAGCAATCCTATTTTAGGACATATTACTACTTTCGGTGGGCATCCGGTCTCTTGTGCAGCTGCCTATGCTACTGCAGGAGTAATTTTACGCAATAAACTACACGAAAAAGCTCAACAAAAAGCCGAACTGTTCAAAAAACTGCTGATTCATCCACGCATCAAAAGTATTCGCAGTGCTGGCTTGATGATGGCAGTAGAATTTGAATCATTCCAAATACTCAAAGCAGTTATTGATAAGGCTATCTCTTATGGCGTAATTACTGACTGGTTCTTGTATTGTGATAATGCCATGCGCATTGCACCTCCTTTAACCATCACCAAAGACGAGATTCGCGAGGTTTGCGGGATTATTTTGAAAGCCATCAACAAAGCCACTAGTGCTAATCCGGATGTATTACTTCGCGAAGACATAGAACCTATGCGTCCATAAAAAATTCATACAAAGCAGCGAATATTCAACGCGAATTAACGCTCGTTTCATGCTCTATTTACCTGTGTGGCAGAATTTTGCGGTGAAATAACTGCATACATGAAAATAAAAGCCCGCAAACGCTACCCGGAAATTGTCGTTATCTCCGATGTTCATTTGGGTACTTACGGATGCCATGCCAAGGAATTAAACGCCTACTTAAAGAGTATTCGTCCCAAAATTTTGGTTTTAAATGGTGATATTATCGACATATGGCGTTTTAGCAAGTGGTATTTTCCTAAGTCGCATTTACAGGTTTTGCGACGCATTTTGCGCATGATGGAGCGCGGTACTAAGGTTTATTATTTGACAGGCAACCACGATGAGCTATTGCGCCGTTTCCCACGCATTAGCACCAACAAATTTACCTTAGCCAATCGCTTGGTACTGCCTTGTGGTGATAAAAAAGCATGGATTTTTCATGGCGATGTATTTGATGTGTCTATCCAACATGCTAAGTGGCTGGCTAAGTTGGGCTCGGTAGGCTACGACCTGCTCATCATTCTCAATCGCGTTGTTAATTTTTGCGCTGAAATTATGGGCTATGAAAAGTTCTCATTTTCCAAAAAAGTAAAAGACAAAGTCAAAAAAGCAGTTGAATATATTGGCAACTTTGAGTCGGTAGCTGCTGAGTTGGCAATAGAAAAAGGATACGACTATTTTATCTGTGGGCATATTCATCAGCCCGCTAACAAGCGCATTGTAACAGCAAACGGACAAGTGCAATACCTCAACAGCGGCGACTGGGTAGAAAATTTGACAGCATTAGAGTTTGAAAATAACCAATGGCGAATTTACTATCATAAAACTGACGAGCATACAGCAAAACAACCCATTCAGCAAGGAGATGCCCCCCCGGTGCGCGAGTCTATGGTACAGCATGCCTACCAGCCCGAAATTGCATGAAAGTATTATACGCTATACAAGGAACAGGTAACGGACATATTGCCCGCGCACGTGAAATAGTTCCGCTGCTTAGCCGCATGTGCGAGTTAGATTTGTTTATTAGCGGAAGTAATTCACAGGTACAGCTGCCTCACGAAGTAAAATTTCGCAGCAAGGGGCTAAGTATTTTTTACAACAAGTCGGGGGGAGTAAGTTTGTGCAAAACCCTTACTCACATACGCTTCCGAGAACTGATAAGAGAAATTCGAGAGTTGCCTGTTGAAAAATATGATCTTGTTATCAACGACTTTGAGTTTATTTCTGCTTATGCTGCTTTGCTCAAAGGCGTTCCTTGTGTAGGCTTTGGGCACCAAGCTGCTTTTCATTCACCAGCTACTCCTCGCCCACGTCGCAGAGAATTGCTTGGCGAGCTGATTTTAAAACACTATGCCCCAGCAAATAGCATCTTGGGCTTGCACTTCGACCGATACGATTCCTACATCTACACGCCTGTTATCCGCAGCGAAATACGTTCCTTAGAACCTAAGACAAGTCAACACATTACCGTATATTTACCGCACTACGACGATAAATTGCTGATAGGAATACTTACTGAACTAAAAGACTACTATTGGCATTTGTTTACTAAAAATGTTAAGAATATTTACACGCATAAAAATATTACCTTGCTGCCGATAGACAGTAAAAATTTTACACAAAGTCTTGCTAGCTGCAATGGCTTGTTAACAGGTGCCGGATTTGAAGCTCCCTCAGAAGCCATGTTTTTGGGCAAGAAAGTATTTGCCTTGCCTATTAAAGGACAATATGAACAAAAGTGCAATGCAAAGGCACTGAAAATGATGGGAGTAACGGTTGTCAAGAAAGTTAGCCGCCGTTTTGTGCATAAATTGCGTACTTGGGTAGAAACCGCCCAACCCGTAGCGGTCAATTATCCTAACATAACAGAGCAGTTATTAGAAACTATCTTAACCCAACCCCAACAAGTGCACACAATAGTTCCTCAAACTACATTGGTTCCTTTTTTCATGCGCTATATGAAAGTATAAGTGCTTGTTGAGGTTTTTGGTAAGGTCAATTTTGCTCAATACATGTTCATACAGACAAACTCGCCATTGTTGATGTCCTCATAAGCAACTCCGTTAAAAGTAAAGATGACACTACAATGTAGCAAGATTGTTTTTCAGCCTGCAATCTTGGTCATCCTGCCTAAGTAGTGATTTTAGGTTTTATCTATCCTGTTGGCTGCTGTAAAACCTAAACATGCCCTAATAATTTTGAACATAATTACTACTACCTAAGCAACGAGTTGTACCCTTCGGGGTTTCATTGATATTAATCTGATGCAATTAATCATTTGAAAAATTGTTGCCGTTGCACGTTGCCGTTGCACGTTGCCGTTGCACGTTGCCGTTGCACGTCGCTGTTGCACTTGCCTATTTGGGCTTGACTCATGAGCAGCCCAATAGCAAAATGATTTTCTTTGAAAAGTGAAAAATAAAATCCTACTTCTTTGGCTTATCTCTGCTTTTTGTGTTGTTACTCAACATTGGTTGACTATCACACCAAAATTTTAGATAGTTCACTTTACTCTACAATTTGCACGCGAATGCCTGCCGAGTGGCTCGTGAATTCGGGGGCGTACATACATTGGATAGTGGCTACGCCGTTGGAAAAATCGCCTGCCTGTGTAGCGCGCAAGGCATACTCAAACACGTGCGTTCCCTGTGGCAGCCAGCCGAAGAAGAAGTGGGTGGCAGCATCGCGGGTGCTTTCGTAGTAGCCCAGCCCACCTTGCCAGCGGTAGCCGCTGAGGGTGTTCAAAGGCTCAAAACCGGCGGCGCGCATGTCTTTCAGGTGGACGTATTCCATGGCGCGGTCAACTTGCAGCTCAATGCGCACTTTTACCTTATCGCCGATTTTTACGGGCGTTTGTCCGGTAATTGGCTCTAAAACAAGCCCTTTGTCGGTTACGCGCTCAATATAGAGTTGTTTGCGCAATTTCAGCGGTGTTTCGGCAGGGGTGATTTTGTCTAAATCTTCAAAATACTGCCAGTACAAACCGCCCCAAGCGATGCCTTTACCGGGTTTGCTGATGGTTACTTTGCCCATCTCGGGTTTGATTTCGCCGCGATTCCATTTCACCTGAAAATAGCCCGTTCCTGCTTCTACTTTTACGCCGTCTATTTTGGAAGGGTCAATTTTTTGCGTGCCTACGCGGATGTCTGCCATGGCGGTTTCAGCCAGCCAGTTATCGCCTTGCAGCAAGAGCGCGTAAACGGCTTCGGCTGTGGCTTTGGTCGTTTTCCAATCTTGTGTTTGTTTTTGTTTCAAAAGCCACACTTTCAGGTCGTTAACGGCTTGGGCATCTTGTGCTACTTCGCCAAATACTTCAATCATGAGTGCTTGCGTTTCAATGGGCAGTTCGTACCACCAATAGCTGCGGTTGGCTTTCCAATACATGCCCATTTCTTCGCTGACAATGGCGCGTTCTCTGAGCGACTGCGCAATGGTTTGAGCGGTTTTGGTTCTTCCTGTGCGATGCAGGGCAAGGGCTGTCATGCCTTGCGTGTAGAGTCCTGTTTTGGTCCAATATTGCTCTGCCTGATTGGTGAAGTACTGAATGGCGATTTTGAAGTTGGGCAGCGGCTCAATATCACCAAAGAAACTGCGCATGTAGAGGTAGTGGTAGTGCTCGTAGCCAATGTGCGGGTCGCTCATCTTGATTTTGCCCTCTTTTTCCAACTTTTTGAGTTGCTGATAATCCTCAAAAATCTTTTGGTCAAGGAAATTGACTGCCCGTTGCAGCATTGCCCAAGTTCTGTTGGCATCAATAGCCGGGTTGTAGGCAGGTTTGGCATTTACCGAAGCATCGGGGCGGACGGTGAGCACACCCAAGCGGTTCAGATGACCCAAACCCGCGGCAATGTGCTGCGTAACCCATCGGCTTTCGGGCATTCCTTCAAACCACGGGAAGCCGCCGTTCGGGTATTGCATTTTTTCCAACTTGGTAAGTGCTGCTTCCAGTTCGCGGCTCATGCGCATCAGGTCAAAAAGGACGGCAACGGTGCGCTTGCGGTCGGCTTCGTTGAGTGCCTGACGCACCCACGGGGTTTCCTGCAAGAGCAGGTATTTCAACTCCTCATTTTTCTGCAAGTTGGAAGCCAGTGCAGAGCCGCCGTTTTGTTGCTGCCACGTGTCAAATACTGCCTTGATTTGCGGGCTGCTGTTTACCACGTGTGTGGCAATGCTGTTGGCATAGAAGCGGCTGAACGTTTGTTCGGCACACTCGTGTGGGTATTCCATCAGGTAGGGCAGTGCTTGCAAGGCATACCATGCCGGATTGTTGGTAAATTCCAGCGTCAGGCTTTGGTGGCGAAGGCTTTGGCTGCGGCTATCAGTCAATTTTTTCAGCTCAAAAGTCTTGGTTTGTCCCCCGCGAACGGGCAGCGGCAGCGTTTCGGTGAGCAACATGCGGTCGGTCAGCACGGGCAGGGTCATCTCTTCGCCGTCGCTGAAATTGCCCGCCTGCGCTGTGATGCGGTAGGTGATTGCCTGCACCGTTCCGTCGGGAATTTGAATTGTCCAACTGACAGCGGTGCTCTGACCTTTGGCAACGGTGAAAGGCTTTTTGGAACGGGCTTCGGCAATGGCTTGCGGCGACATGGCTTCTACCATGCGCGGGTACATCTGCACATCAATCGGCTGCATCGTAATCGCGTCAAAAAAGCGGATTTGTGCTTCGCCTGTCAATTCCTTGTCGCTCAAATTGGTAATTTTGGCGGCAAACACCATTTCGTCGCGCTCGCGGAAGAAGCGCGGCGGATTGGGCACAACCATCAGGTCTTTTTGCGCCACCAATTCATTTTCCACAAAGCCGTAGCGCATGTCTTTTTTGTGGGCAAAACCCAGCATTTTCCAGCGCGTGAGCGATTCAGGCAGCGTAAAGCGGATAATCAAATTGCCTTCTGCATCGGTTTGCAGGTGCGGATAGAAAAATGCTGTTTCGTTGAAATTGGTGCGCACTTTGGGCTGCTCAACGGATTTCTTTTCGGGCTTCTTGTCTTCTGTACTTCCTGTTGCAACCGTTTCTGCTACCATGTTTTCCTCTGGTGCGTCGTCTGCCATTTCTTCCATAGGGGATACCATAGAAATCTCATAATCAGATTGTTCTGCTCGTACCGCCCGTTTGGAATACAAGATGCGGCTGCGCTGATAATAGCCTCCCATGCCGCCAATACCTGTGGCAAGCATTTGCAGTGCATCGTAGTAGCGGTATTGTAAATTGCCCGTGTAAGGGTTGCTGCCCGTTTGGTTAAACGACTGACTGCCAAAGGTCTGCCCGCGCCAATTGTAAGCAATGCCGAAAGTTGGTGGTGCGGGGAAGTCAAAACTGTGCGCGCCGAAGGCATCCAAAGAGGCATCGTAGAGTGTGGCGACCATTTCGGCAATGGCACGGTCTGCTGTGCCATCCTTATTGCTGATTTTCAGCCGCCATTCTTCTTTTTCGCCGGGCAGCAATTTGTTGCGGAAGGTTTCAAAGCGGATGTTAAGCTGCTTGTTTGTGTGCGGCACTTGTACCAATCGGCTCACCTGATAGAACCGCCCGTTGCGAATCATCACAGCGCGCATGGCAACGTTGCCGCGGTGTCGTTCTTCCACGGCAAAGGTTTGAATTTGCGCCTGATTGCTGATTTTCAATGCGTTGGAAGAGGCAAGTTCGTTCATTGCCTCGGTTTCGTAGCGGATATACGCACCTGAAAAGCTGCTGCCGATTTGCCAGCGTGCCGCGTCGGAAGGTTCTACCGCGCCGCTGCTGCCTTTTGCCGAAGGCAGTGCTGCCTCCCACAAAGCAACGGGATAGGGCAGTTGTCCGCTTTTTTCGGCATATACCGTGAAGTAGCGTCGGCTGCTTACCTCGCTTCCAAAGGGGTCTTTTGCACTGATTTCCAACAGATAAGCCCCAATTCCTGCCAAAGGCAGGCTGATTTCGGGTTGTTTCTCGGTGTCAAAATGGAATGTGCCAATGGTTTTTTCGGCTTCCCAGTTGGGCATCAAATGTTCGGCGGCGTAGGGGTCGTTGGGGAATTGTTTGTAAAATTCCTCTCTACTCATGGCA
This sequence comes from Bernardetiaceae bacterium, assembly GCA_025056255.1. Lineage (GTDB taxonomy): Bacteria > Bacteroidota > Bacteroidia > Cytophagales > Thermoflexibacteraceae > Rhodoflexus. Next base: position 85,191 of record JANWVT010000008.1, read on the forward strand.
AACAAATCGGGCTGCTCCCACAAACGCTCGCGGAAAATGCGGTTGGGGGCTTTTAGTTTGATGAGTTTGGCAGTGCCCTGTGTGGCTACGTTCTGTTGCTCGGCATTTAGCGCACTGATTTTCACCTTTTCGCTGCCTTTTTCAAGTGCGATTTTTTCGCTGATGTCGGCATTCAGGCTGATGGCATTGTAGCCGATGAAAATATTTTTAGTGGTGCTTTGGGTTTCGCCGTTGATGTCGGTAACGTCCACGCTGATTTCAAAATCAAACAGCGGTTGCAGGTTGCGGGCGGTGGCGTTGTCGGGCAGGGCAGGGAATTTGATGCTGAATTTGCCCGCCGCATCGGTTTGCAGCGTGCCTTTGGCAATTTCTGTCGGGGTTTCGTCCTGCTGATACCAATACCACCACCAAGGGCGGAAGCGGTTGTAAGGCTTGCGCACTACGCGATAGTTCACCTTTGCTCTGTCCACGGCAGCACCCGAATAGGCTTGGGCAAATCCTGTGGCTTCCACTTCATCGCCCAAGCGGACGGCTTTGGCAACAGCATCCATTTTCACTTCAAACTTGGGGCGTTTGTAGTCCTCTACGCGGAAATAGTAGGCATTGCCAAGCGCGACCAAGCGCATTTCTCCATTCAGTCCGCCTGTGGGGGCTACAAAACTGCCGCTACCGCTGCCAAATTCGTTGATAGCGACCTCTTGCTGTGCCACTTGCTGCCCGTTGGCGTCAAAAAGCGCAACTGTTATTTTATCTGCATTGCTTAGCGGTCGCCGCTCACCGTTTTGCTTTTGCGTGAGGATGACTTTGTAGTAAATCGTCTGCCCGGGTCGGTAGATATTGCGGTCGGTGAAAAAGTGCGCATGGGTTTGCAGTTTTTCCTCAGGGCTGCCTCCGTAAGTGTTGAACACAATCGTACCTTCTGTGGCATTGCTCAGGCGGTCTTTACCGTTGGGGTGGATAAATGTAACGGAAAAATTGGCGTAGCCTTGCTGCATATTGGCAGGTTTGGTTTCAGGGCGTTCTGCTATGCGCACCATGCCCTCCGCATCGGTGGTCAGGGTTTGGTAAGGGCTTCGCTCGTAGCGGCTGTTGCGGTAGTTGTACTGCCGCAAAGCAACTTCTACTTTGGCTCTGGCAATAGGCGCACCTGTGTTGCGGTCGGCAAGGAAATACTCCATCAATCCGTTGTGGCGGCGCTCCATAAATGCCATATCGCTGATAGTCAGCACGCCGTAGGCTACTTTTTCACCTTTTTCGCTGTTTGCAAACCGTTGGTTATCGGCAACAATGAGCAAATATTTGCCCCAGTTAAGCGCGGGGGCGGCTATTTCGGTAGCGTGGCTTTGCATATCGCCGCCGTCGGAAGGCAGGGCGACGTTCCAAGTGATGCCTTGCGCTGCAAACAGCTTCCGCAAGGCAACATCGCGGGTGTTCCAATTTTTAATTTGTTGTATGTCCTCATCGGTCAGCGGAACGGCTTTGCACCACACTTGCGGCAGGTTTTGATGCGTCAGCAAAAGTCGGAAGGGTTGCTGCGCGGCATTTACTGCTTCGGCTTTGACGGAAAAACTGCTCATTTTCAGCCGCTGAATCAGTTGTTGGCAGTTGTTTGCTCCTTGGGTTTTGGGGTATTTTTGAACGGCTGCTTCGGCAATTTCCAGCGATTTTTTTAGCATGAAGCGGTTGGGGTCGTCGGGCATCAGGCGGTTAAACTTTTGCCCCCGTTCTCGATACAAAACCGCCTGCTCATAGGCAAAATCGGCGGCAACGGGCGTGCCGGCATAGGTTTTTTCCGCTGCTGCAAGAGCTTGTTCGTACACGTTGTCCTTGTCGGCAAAGGTCGCCTGCCTGTGCATGAGGTCAAGGCGTTTGAGGTCTAAATCTGCCAGTGCGTCGGTGTTGCCCGCCAGCCGATGGAAGGCTGCCAACTGTTGCAAAATGCGCACGGCTGCCAATTGGGTGTTGGCACTGTCTGGGGTGTTAAATGTCAGCTTCTCAAAGTCGGGCAGGGGGGCAAAAAACTCCGCCGAATTGATTTCAAAAGGTCGGGCTACTTTTTCATAGATACTTTCCGAATTAATGAGGTAGTCCACGGCGGCATGTGCCAAAAAGTCGTAGAGCGTAGGGCGATAACGACGATTGCGGCTGCCTTCCAATTCGTTTTTATTGGGATTGATTCTTGCGCTGAACAGTTCGCGCCACTCTTCTATGCGGATTTTTTGCAGCGCGGGCGCATCTTCCAACGATGCTAAGTAGAGTCGGTGAATTTCTGAAAGCAGTTTCCGTTTGCTCCACGTTTCGGGGTTGTCCGAACGGTCTTCATCGGCAGTGGCAGTGCGGTCTTCCATGCGCCATGAGTTATTGCTCAAATAGTCAGCATAGCTTTTTGCCAAAAAATAGCGCAATACTTGTTTAGCAGGTGCGGGTTGCCGTTCTGTCTCCTCTTGCAGGGCTTTGAAAAGGTTTTGCTCCTCTTCTTCGGTAGTGCTGCGCAGGTTGATTTGCTGCACAAAGGCTTTGATTTGCTGGGGATAGTTTTTTTCGGCAGCAGCGCGTTTGTAAATTTCCGTTACCTTTACAAGTGCCTGTTTTTCAAGGCTTTTCTGTAAAAGTGAATCCACCGATTTCCACATGCGGCGGTAGTAGAGCGAATCGGGCGGCATGTTTGTAACAAGTTGAGGGTCAGAAGTTTGTTGATAAGTTTGCGGTGAAGCCAGCCCCAGCCAAAGGGACATGATGCTCCAAAAAAACGGCAAAAAGTGCATGATGCTATTGTTTGTAAGTTAAATTACGAAAAATCCGTTATTGAGGTATTGTGTAGAGACAAGACGTGTCCTGTCTCTACGTGTATTTATTTATCTTTAATTCCCGAATCATACCAAAAGTTACCGGCGAAGCAAAAAATGAAAATTTTTAACATCTCTTCGGATATTTGCAAGGCACATACCCTCCCTACGCAGTTTTACACCGAACCGTTGTACTTTGAGGCAGCGAAAGAAAAAATATTTGCCCGCTCGTGGCAGTGGCTCGGCGACGATGCTGCCGTGCAACTGCCGCAGTACGTACAGCCGCTTACGCTGTTAGAGGGCTATTTGAACGAACCGCTACTGCTTGCTTCCGACGAACAGGGCGAAATTCGCTGTTTGAGCAATGTTTGCACGCATCGGGGGAAGGTGTTGGTACAGCAACCGGGCAAATGCCGCAAAATTATCTGCGGATATCACGGGCGGCGGTTTGCCCTCAACGGGCAGTTTGAGCACATGCCCGAATTTAAAGACGTTTGCAACTTCCCTTCGGAAGCCGATAACCTCGCGCAGGTACCGCTGCAAAAATGGCATCGGTTTTTGTTTGCCTCCCTCCATCCGCAGTGGGACTTAGCCCCCGTGCTTGCTGAAATAGACAGGCGCATTGGTTTTCTGGACTTTGAGCGTTTCCGCTACGACCCGCTGACCTCTCGCGACTATCTCGTGCGGGCACACTGGGCATTGTATTGCGAAAACTATTTGGAAGGATTTCACATTCCTTTTGTGCATCCCGATTTGAACGCCCTACTGGATTTTGCCACGTACAACACTGAAATTCATGGATTTATGAATTTGCAGGTAGGCTATGCCAGCAAAGGTTCGGACTGTTTTGCGCTGCCCAAAGGACACCCTGACGAAGGCAAGGAAATAGCCGCTTATTACTTCTGGATTTTCCCGAATTTGATGCTGAATTTCTACCCTTGGGGACTGTCGGTAAATGTGGTTAAGCCCCTGCAACCCGACTTGTGCAAAGTGAGTTTCATTACCTATGTGTACGACCCTCAGCGATTTAGTCAGCAAACAGCCGCCCAGACTGACAAGGTAGAGCGCGAAGATGAGGCAGTAGTAGAAAGTGTGCAGTTGGGGGTTCGCTCACGCTTCTACAAGTCGGGGCGCTACTCGCCGCGCTATGAGACGGGTGTACATCATTTTCATCAATTGATAGCCAATTGTATGAATACTCAATAATTCTCAGCATTTTTCGTTAAAATTGTATAACATTTAGCATAATACATATATGCGGGGTGTATTGCCATGGGTACGAAATACAATAAAACCTGTCATGAGGGCTATTTTTTACTGGGTAGCCATTGTAGTATCGTGTTCAGCATATGCCCAAAAGGTAGAGTACAAGGTAGAGCTAATAGACGAGCAGGGTGCTCCTGTCAATCAGAAAGGTACCGTTGTTTTTAACAAGAAAGAAGTGGCATATGTGCGCAATGGCAGAGGGCTATTGCTGCTGCCCCGCAATGCACAATGGATTTTTGATGTAAAAACTCATTTGCAACCAGACGATGACCTGATGTATCAGGCAATTTACAAGGGTTGGACTATCAACAAAGAAGCAGGTAAGGTGACAGTAAGGCTGCAAAAAGTGAGAACGGTTACACTTGTTATCACATATCCTGACGGGCAGCCTTGTACCAATGCAACCATTGTTTTCCAGTGTTATAACAATAACGATACACTCCAAATCAAAGATGTTGCCAATGGACTGGTAAAATTTACGCTTCCATATCAGGTAAATTTGAGCTCAGATAAAGCCTGTAACTTCATTATTGACGGATTGCCAGCCAATGTAACTGCGGACAAAAATGGCATTGTTCGCATAACAGCTTCTCGCCCAAAATCTGCCGGCTCTAATCAACTCGCGGCAGACCAGCGCCTTACCGATGAAACGCGCTTGATACTGTTCAACGATATTTCCAAAAAGCCCTTTGCTAATCAAAAGTTTGTTATTGGCGGACAAACCGTTACTACCGACGCACAGGGTTTAGTATCTTTAAAAATGTTGAACGACTTAGATATTCAAGGGTATAATATAGAAAACCAACAGGTTGACGATAAAAGTAATATAGTGAAGGTTTTTTTGCGCAGTGTGTTTAAGCCAGCAACAATAGAGTCGGAGTCGGCAACATTAGAAGCCCAGCTGGAGGCGCTCATCCACATGTTGGGTGACCGCAACAATATTATGGAGCAAGCCATCGAGCGGATTAAGCTTCGTATCAATGCAGACCGCAGCTTTACCAAAGAACAGCGCGAGCGACTGACGCGCCAAATCCACATTCTCAAAAATATTACCGACCAGAATGATGAAGCATATAAAAAAGCGCATCAAGAAATCAAAAACATTCTTCGACAAATTAATACTCGCTCTCCTGTTGATACTACCATAGAAAAAGAACTTTTATTGACTACTCAAAAACTAAGGCAAGCAGAGCAAGACAAAGTACGCATCCAGCAAGAACAAAAGCTGGCAGAGGAAAAATCGCGCATGCAGTTGCAAGCAGCACTAAGCGTAGCTGGATTTTTGTTCTTTTTAGTATTGGTATTTCTTGTGGTTAATAAAAGTATCAACCGGCAGAAGCGAGAGCTTGCTTTCCGCATGGAAGAAATCAACCGTCAGAATGACAAGATTCGTTCTCAAAATGAATTGTTGCTGATGCAGCAGGAAGAAATTGCGCGCAAAAATATGCGTTTGGAAGAACTGAACAATGAAAAAAATAGCTTGATGGATATTGTAGCGCACGATTTAAAATCGCCGCTCAGCAAAGTGGTAAACATTGCTCAGTTGCTGCCTGTTGTAGGCGAGCTCAACGAAGAGCAGCGCAACTATGTTAATATTATTCGCAAATCGGCTTTAGAAGGTACGCGCTTCATAGAGGATTTGCTCAACATCAATGCTATTGAGCAAGGACAACTACTTGCAATTACACCTGAAAAAATCAGTCTTCCGGTTTTTTTGCCCGAACTGCTCAGAAACTTTCGCAATCAGGCAGATGCTAAGTCTATTCGCTTGCACTTTCAAAATAAAGCTGATGATGCTGTTATCAGCACCGACCGCGAATATTTGAAGCGCATTATGGAAAACTTGATATCTAATGCTATTAAATTTTCGCCGTCGGGCGGCAATGTTTATGTAAAAGTGAAAGATGCAGATATGCATTTGCACATTTCGGTGCAAGACGAAGGACCGGGTATTAGTCAAGAAGACCAAAAGTACATGTTTAAAAAATTTCAACGGCTTTCAGCACGTCCTACGGGCAGGGAGGGTTCAACGGGCTTGGGGCTTGCTATCGTTAAGCTATTAACCGAGCGACTGGGCGGTCAAATTGTGGTAAATAGCACAGAAAGCAGCAAGGGGGCAGAGTTTATAGTAATGTTGCCCAAAGCACCCTCTTTTTACTTACAGGATAATGAAACAGAACAGCCGATTGGGGCTTATGTAAATTGAATATCTCTGATAGCCAGCGGCAGCCCCCAACTCACTGACGTTCCTTCAACAGTGTAGTCAATGCTTACCAAAGCACCGCTGCAAATGCCATCAATATAATCGGCTTGCTCGCCCGGTACTACTAAAAAAGGAAGTTCTCCTTCGCCTCCTTGAATAGTAGCTTTGTGCTTCTCTACCACAAAAATGTTGTTTTTATGGAACCTGCTCTCGTCTGGTAGCTGCAGTGAGAGGGTAATGGTTTGTCCTACTCTTACAGAGGAGAAATGTGGCATTTCCCCTTGCGCGGGTATTTTTCTGAAAAGCGTAACTTCGCCTTCATCTTCTTGTAGCCATGCCTCCTCTTCGTAGTTGAGCAGTACTAACCATTCGTCCCAAAAACCTTCGTAATATGAAAAACGCAACCTGCCCACTATTTCAAATGGCAGGCTCTTTTTAATGGTGCCGCGTTGGTGCAGTGCAAACAGCGAACCATAGTCGGCAAGCAATACTTTGGCTGAGCCATAGGCTTCTAATCCATGGGGGCTAACAAAACTGGTTTGACCGCAATAGCTACATACAACCGACTTGGCAGCCCGATAACTGAGCGCGAGTGGCGCACCACAAGAAGGACAATTTATGTGCATAGTAGGTAGGCGTTTAGTTAAAAATACGAACAATATCGGTATTGCCAGTAAGATGAATTGCTTGAAGCCCTGCTTTTTTAGCTCCCTCAACGTGCTGAATAGAATCGTCTATGAATAGTGTTTCTTTTGCTTCCAAGCCATGTGTTTCTAAAATGTAGTGAAATACCTCCGGGTGAGGTTTACACATTCCTAATAGGTGGGAGTAATAATCTTGCTCAAAAAAATGACTTAAAGAGGCAATACCGTGTTGTGTTTGAATGATTTTTTCAAAAGCAGCTTTGTGAATAGCATTGGTATTGCTAAGTAAAAAAATTCGTTTTTGACTTTTGAGCTGTTCAAGTAATTGCAAGCGTTCAATGGGCAAATCTAACAGCATGGCATTCCAACAATGGTCTATTTCGGCGTCGCTTAGTGGGGCTTGTAATTCTTGCCGAAGAATTTGGCGGAACTCGTCAGGAGTAATTTTGCCAGTTTCAAAGTCTGTAAAAAAGGCTTTTTGTTTATTTTGGCTATACCATTGTGTAAAATCTTTACCGGTAAGTGTTGAAAAAGCCCGAATAGTGCGGGCAATGTCCAAATTCAGAAGAACACCTCCTAAGTCAAAAATAATATTAGGAAACGCTTTGGGCTGCATCTTTTCTTTTTTCGCCAAATTTGCCAAAAGTTTAGCTGTGTTTTACCATCTTGGCATCATTTTTTGAGCACCAAGCACACAAAGCACACAATGAAGTAAACAGCCAAACACTATGAAACATCTATGCAGGCAAATAATAACAGGTGGGTGCTTGTTGATTTTAGGAGCTTGTGCTGCTTTGCCCGACCTCTCAGGATATGCACAACAAACACGAGACCTCACTACTGCTATCAATAAAGCATACACACAAACCGAAACTGATGTTACTCGGCGATACATTAAAACCAATCGCAAGTTTATTATTGACACGTTGCGAAATGCGTGGGAACCCACCCGACAGGCACTAACTGCCTTAGCAGCTTATGCAGATGCTTTGGCGAAATGCACTGCCGCTCAGAACGACCCTCGGGCACTGCATCAACTTGGCGCGCAACTGAACCGATTAGCTGCTACTGCCCGAAACTTTGCCCCTATTCAAGGGCGGGCTGCAAGCGAAATTGCCAATGCTGCTATTTTTCTTATCAAACAAGCGCAGTTAGCTGCCACTCGCCGCAAATTAGGTTTACTTCTTACAGATGCTGATGTGGTAATTCAGCGCATATCTGTTTTGTTGCAAGAAAATTTAACCGACTTGCACCGCATTCACCGCATTGTATTAGAGGATGACTTGGACGACCTATCGGTTAAATATGCTAAAATTGCTTTGCAATATGAGGAAAGGCTCAAAATCAACGAGTCGTTGATGCCTGAGATGCTCGCTATTGCCGAGTATAAACAGGCTAAACTACAAGCTCGCAAAGCTTCTTTACTGCAACAAATCAGCATCGACCGCAACCCTATGCAAGCTGCCTCCGAAGAAGAATTGGTCAAAAGGCGTGAAGCAGATATATTACAAGTGTACAATGCCAATCAGGAGTTTTTAAAAAATAATGAGTCGGTTTACAAGGAATATGTGCAAAGCCTAACTGCCATGAATGAAAAAATGGTACAAGCCAGTATATTGCACCGCAATACAATAGCTGCTTTGCAAGCATGGGCAAGTGTTCATGCCTCGTTGAAGCAAATAGATACTGTGGGCAAGGCATTTAGTTTTGCCGAGTTTGTAACAGCAGTGCAAAATATGCAACAGGTTTATACTGCCTACGACAAACCTTTTAACCCTCCAAGAAGATGAGCAGAGCAACTTGGGTAGCTAAGCTGTTAGCCCTTACCGAAAAAGCCGAAAAGGCTGTGAGCAGTAAAGACTTGGAAGCACAAATGAAAGTGCGCCAAGAACTGAGAGACTTGATGCAAAATCCAGAAGTTCCCTCTGAGGTGCTGCAAGTGGCCAAAACCTTTAAGGAAGACTTGTCGGCTGCTATTATTGATGGTTCTATCAAAAACATACAAGCGCGAAGTGAAGAGTTGCGCCGTTTGAGCAGCACTTTAAGCGAAATTACCGCCGATGTACAGCATATTCGCCAGTTTGCCGTAACAGCTGCTGCCCGTATTGCCGATGGCGTGCAACAAGCTATGTTAGCATGGCAAGAATTCCAAAAGATAGAAAACCAACTGAAAGCTCAACTCAACACTCCCGAGGAGGTTGAAACATTGGAAAAACTACAAGCTGTTTTTCACTCGCTGCGAAAAACTCAGGAACTGGTGCAAAACTTCAAAAAAGAAGTACTCGACAAAGGCAAAACAGATGCACCCAGCAAATCTTAGCACCTAATTATTTATTCACTCGCATAACTTAATGCGCATTTTACGCTGAGTAACTGTGGCTCCATGTTCAGAAAAACTTAAATCAATCCTTAGACAGGATGGCAAGATTAACAGGATTTTAGTATTGAAATAGCTGACAAACAAACTCAGCTATGGAAGTTTGGATTGAGGATTTCGAATTTCGGAATTTTCTTCTTGCTACACTCCAAAATCTTCTCCTCGTTGCGCGTGTCCACATGCGCGACAAATTTGGATTAGGTTGCTTGGGAAGAGATGAACAATAGCGAGTTTGCCTTAACTTGGCAAAATAAACCGTACCAAAACCTAAACAACTATTCAAACCGCCTGACTATTTTCAAGACATGAAAAAGACAGTAGTGCTAAACGTAGTAGGGCTTTGTAGCTCACTCATAGGAGAACATACGCCCTTTCTGAAACAGTGGATAGCACACGGACGCGCTATTGCCATAGAAAATATGCTACCTGCAGTTACTTGCCCAGTACAAGCTACTTACCTAACTGGAAAACACGTGAGCCAACATGGTATTGTGGCAAATGGCTGGTACGACCGCACCGACTGCGAAGTCAAATTTTGGAAACAGTCTAACAAATTGGTACAAGCCCCTAAAATATGGGAACAAGCGCGCCAGAAAGATCCTCACTTTACGGTTTGCAATTTGTTTTGGTGGTACAACATGTACAGTTCGGTCAATTACAGCGTTACGCCACGCCCACAATACTGGGCAGACGGTACTAAAGTGCCAGACTGCTACTCTCAACCAGCCGATTTACGAGACAAACTGCAACAACAACTGGGCACTTTTCCTTTATTCGACTTTTGGGGACCACGAACTTCTATCCGTTCTTCTCAATGGATTGCTCAGGCTGCCAAGCTAATAGAAGAATGGTATCAGCCTACTCTCACCCTCATTTACCTCCCGCATTTGGACTATAACCTGCAACGCTATGGCACACAGCACCCTATCATTGCCAAAGATTTGGCAGCCATTGACGCGGTATGTGCAGATTTAATACAGTTTTATGAAAGCCGCGATGCTGCGGTGTTGTTGCTTTCCGAATATGGGATTACCGATGTGAATCATCCGATTCATTTGAATCGGTTGTTTAGACAACAAGGATGGTTGCAAGTGCGCCGCGAGCATCATCAAACCGAATTGCTCGATGCCGGTGCAAGCAAGGTGTTTGCCGTTGCCGACCATCAGGTGGCTCATATCTACATGAATGAGCCCTCACTGTTGCCACAAGTAAAACAACTGCTGGAAAAGACCCCGGGCGTGGAGTGGGTATTAGACCAAGCTGGCAAAGTGCAGCATCATCTTCAACACGAACGTGCAGGAGACTTAGTTGCTGTTGCTGACGCCCATAGCTGGTTTACTTACTACTATTGGTTAGATGACCGCCACGCGCCCGATTTTGCTCGCCTTGTAGATATTCACAAAAAACCCGGCTACGACCCCGTAGAAATGTTTACAGACCCTACCAAGCCATTAATGCCGCTGCGAATTGCTTGGAAACTAATCCAAAAAAAACTTGGGTTTCGGGTGCTGATGGATGTAATTCCTCTGGACGCCACCCTTATTCGTGGCTCACACGGGCGCATTACCGAACAAGTAGCCCACAAACCCATATTAGCCACTCGCCACGTCGAGTGTTTACCTGAGCTACCTATTTGCCAACCTACCGAAGTCTATCAGCTAATGTGGAAGCTGTTAAATAGGGAGGATAGTTGATAGCGCCGCAAAAAAAGTTGCCAATTCTAATGCTTAAAAAGTCAACAAGCTGTTGAAACTCATTCATCGGTTGACTGTGGGCAATCTTTATGCTTTCAGTTCAAACCAACTCAATACGTGCAAAACTATGCTAACGCAAGTTATGCGATTCAACATCTGAAAAATTTCATTTCTACATGGCTTGTGGTAGGTTGCTGTTGGTTTGTTTCGATTATCAAATCTTGTCACCCTGTCTCAACCTCCTTTTGCATACAACAACGCAGAGCCATTTACAACTGTTCATTTAGCTTGTAAACCTTACCTTGTGCTGTGGGCTTGCGTGTGAGAAAACCCGATAGCTGTTGTCTATCGGGTTTTGTGTGGCAATTTGCTATGGCTTGTGTTAGTCTGCAATTTCCATTTTTGGGGTTTTGCCCTTGATTTTGCGCTTACCCATTACGCGCATCACCATTTGCACATCTTGTTCACGAATCTCCACAAAAGAGAATTTGTCAAACACTTCTATGCTGCCAATATTTTTGCCACTAATGCCCGTTTCATTGGCTATGGCACCTAAAATATCTCCCTTACTAATTTTTTCGTTCCGACCTAAGCTGAGAAACAACCGCACCATTTTTTCCTTATTGGTACGTGAGTGGGTAGGGGCTTGACTTTCATAACGACGAGAAGAACTACGGCTATCGCGGCGGGTATTGTCGCTGTAGCGCTCTCCCTTGTTAGCATTGGCAAACAGTTGCGAAGCTCGGTCTGGAATCATTTCCAATTCACCAAACGGACGATTGATTTCACCAGCAGCTAATTTAGCAAGAGCTACTGCCAAATCTTCTGCCCGATAGCCTTCGTTTATCAGTTGTTGAATGAGTGCCTTAAAGTTCCCTGTATCGTCTTGCTGGACAGCCGTTCTCACTTTGTCGGCGAAACGCTGATGGCGCAACTGAATAAGTTGTTGTGGCGTAGGAATTTCGCCTTTCTCGATGTGCGATTTAGTAAAGCGCTCAATTTCACGAAGTTTTGCTGTTTCGCGAGGCGTAACAAAGCTGAAAGAAATACCGGTTTTGCCTGCTCTACCTGTACGTCCGATGCGGTGTACGTATTGTTCGATGTCATTTGGGAGGTCGTAGTTAAAAACGGCGTCTACATCGCTTACATCAATGCCGCGAGCCGCTACATCGGTAGCTACTAACAAGTGTGTGATACCGTTGCGGAAGCGAGACATTACACTGTTGCGTTGGCTTTGTCCCATATCACCGTGCAATCCTTCGGCTTGGATACCTTTTGCATGAAGGTCGGCTACTAGTTCGTCTACCATTCGTTTAGTATTGCAAAACGCCATTGCCAACTTGATGTCATATTTTTCAAGCAGGCGCGACATTAGCTCTACTTTCTGGTTGGGTTTAACTGTAAAGTAGTACTGAGTAACAGAGGAGGCAGTAAGGGTAGTGCGCTCTATTTTTACTTCTAAGGGTTTTCTTAAAAATTTTTTGGCTAGTTCTGCAATAGGCTTGGGCATGGTGGCAGAAAACAACATGGTTTGTCGGTTGTTTGGCAGGGTGCCCAAAATTTTCTCCATATCTTCCAGAAAACCCATGTTAAGCATTTCATCGGCTTCATCTAGCACAGCAATGCGTACCTCATGAGTTTTCAGGGTACCTTTTTCCAAATGGTCTATGATGCGTCCGGGAGTGCCAATTACTACTTGCGCGCCTCGTTTGAGCTCGCGCAGTTGGCGCTCGTAGCTGTCGCCACCATAAATAGCCACAATGTTGAGGCTGGGTTCGTACTTAGCGATTTTTTTGATTTCTTCGGCAATTTGTGATGCTAACTCGCGAGTAGGGCAGAGCACTAGGGCTTGTGTATTAGTATTGTGAGCATCAACAACTTCTACAATGGGAATACCAAAAGCGGCTGTTTTGCCTGTGCCAGTTTGCGCTTGTCCGAGTATATCGTGTCCTTGTAAAGCTGCCGGAATGGCTTGTGCTTGAATAGGGGTGGCAAATACAAAGCCCATATCGGCAATGGCTTGCAGCGTTCCACTGGAAAGTGGAAGCGAATCGAATGTTACTTGTTCCATGAATGGTTAGAATGTCCAAATAAATGCAAACAAAACCCTACCTTCGTGATAATACTATTGGCTTTGCCGACACACGAGTATGTTAATTAGGGATGTTTGTGGAAAATGGCTGAACCATTGCACACAAGCAAAGCGCGAAACATTATCAAATAAAGGAACGATTTTGACAGCGCAAAGATAGATGTTTTTTTGATAATAAAAAAACTACCCGCAAATAGGGCGGGTAGGGGTGGTTTTAATAGGTTTGGTTTTGAGGAAAATTACTTTTTCTCTGCAGGAGCAGCAGCAGGAGCAGCAGAGTCAGCTTTTGCAGTAGAGTCAGGAGTTGCAGGAGCAGGAGTTTCTACTGCGGGAGCTTGTACTGCGGTAGTGTCAGTTGTTGTTTCCTCGGTTTTAGCACCGCCACCGCAAGCCGCAAACAAACCGAATACAGATACCAAAATCAATAATTTCAGCGCTTTCATTGTAGTTCTTCTTTTTTAGGTTTTTGAAAAATTTCAATTCTGACCTTTAATACTGCAAGTGGGTAAAAAGTAACCCTTAATTCTTAAAAAGTTTTAAATTTTTTTCTGATGTGCCAATGTTTAGCTCACTTGCGAACCGCTCATTACCAAATCTTCTGGGCTGACTAATACTAACCTGCCGTCGCGGTCTTGAGCGGTCAATATCATGCCTTGGCTAACAATGCCGCGCATCTCTCGCGGAGCAAGATTAGCAACAAGCAATACCTGTTTGCCAACTAAGGAGGCAGGTTCGAAATATTCAGCAATCCCACTTACTACTGTGCGCTGGTCGATGCCTGTGTCCAAGGTAAGTTGTAAGAGTTTTTTGGCTTTGGGTACTTTTTGACAAGCCACTACGGTAGCTATCCTGATGTCGAGTTTGGCGAAGTCTTCGTATGTAATTGGTTCTTTAAATGGCGCGACAGCAGTGTGCATGAGTTTATTTTTTTCTAACTTTTGAATTTGCTGTTCTATTGCTGCATCTTCAATTTTTTGAAAAAGTAACTGAGGAGCCGATAGTTGGTGCCCGCCATTTAAGGCTATAGGGGCATCCCAATAGCAGTCATTGGGTGAAATATTGAGCATTTGGAATAATTTCACAGCTGTATTGGGTAAATAAGGCTGCATGTAAACTGCCAAGTGAGCTGCTAATAATACACAGTTGTTCAGGATATCTGCTACTTGCTCTGGTGCGCTATCTATTTTTTTCCAAGGTTCGCCTTCGGTAAGGTACTTGTTGCCGTCGCGTACTAAATCCATCAAAATGTTGAGCCCTTGTTTAAATTTATACGACTCTAAGCTTTCTTGTAGCATTTGGAAGGTGTGCTCAACAGCTTGTTGTAAAGATTGGTCAGAGAAGTGGATAGTTCCGCTGCCGGGCAATTTGCCTTCAAAATATTTGTGAACTAATACCCAAACGCGGTTAATAAAATTGCCCAGTATGGCTACTAATTCGTTGTTAACGCGAGCTTGAAAATCTCGCCAAGTAAATTCGCTGTCGCCGGTCTCGGGGCTAATGGCAGTAAGCACATAGCGAAGTTCGTCGGTGCGTTGGGGAAAGTCGTTCATGTATTCTTCCAGCCATACCGCCCAATTGCGCGAGGTACTGATTTTGTCACCCTCTAAGTTTAAAAATTCATTAGCGGGCACGTCGGTGGGCAAAATGAATTCGCCGTGTGCTTTTAGTAGAATTGGGAAAATGATGCAGTGGAAAACGATATTGTCTTTGCCAATAAAATGTACCAGTTTGGTATCTGTTCTTTTCCAGTAGTCTTCCCAGTTTTTGCCGTTATTTTTTGCCCATTCTTTGGTGGCAGAAATATATCCAATTGGGGCATCTAACCACACATAAAGTACTTTTCCTTGGGCTTCGGGCAAGGGCACGGGTACGCCCCAGTCTAAGTCGCGGGTCATGGAGCGTGGCTGTAGCCCTTGCTCTATCCACGATTTGCACTGCCCATACACGTTGGGCTTCCATTGGTGCTGTTTTTCATGTACAATCCACTCGCGTAGCCATGGCTCAAACTGCTGCATAGGCAGGTACCAATGCTTGGTAGTGCGCAGTACAGGCTTAGTACCAGAGAGCGTAGAAACAGGGTTAATTAACTCCAACGGGCTGAGGCTGCTACCACATTTTTCGCATTGGTCGCCGTAGGCTTTGGGATTGCTGCATTTAGGGCAGGTGCCTACAATGTAGCGGTCGGCTAAAAATTGTTGTGCTTGCTCGTCGTAGTATTGTTCGCTTTCTTGTACTTCGAAGAGTCCTTGCTGATGAAGTTTGAGAAAAAAGTTTTGAGAAGTTTCTGTGTGTATGGGTTCGGAAGTGCGGTGATAGATATCAAAGCTGATTCCAAAGCGTTCAAAGGCATTTTTGTTTATAGTGTGGTACTTGTCAATAATTTGACGCGGTGTAATGCCTTCTTTTTTAGCGCGCATGGTAATGGCTGCTCCATACTCGTCGCTGCCACATACAAATACTACCTCTCGGCGCTTCAAGCGCAGATAGCGTACGTAAGTATCTGCTGGCAAATAAGCACCTGCAATATGACCAATGTGCAAAGGTCCGTTTGCATAGGGCAGAGCAGCCGTAACAGTATATCGTTTAAACTCGGTCATGTTGGAAACATCAAAGTATCTGCAAAAGAACTTAATTGAGTCGTTCTTTCAAAGCTGCTAAAAAATTGCGCACTTCTTGCAATTCGCGTATCAATTCGGCAATTTGAGTAGGGGAGACCAGTGGCGCAATTGGTTTGTTGTTTTGCAAAGCCTCTTTGGCACCTTGCAACGTATAGCCCTGTATTTTTACTAAGTGGTAGATTTTTTGAATATTTTCAATTTCTGCCTTTGTATATTGGCGGACGCCATTACGCGTTTTCCGAGGGCGGATGCTTTCAAATTGTGTTTCCCAAAAGCGGATTTTGGAGGGAGCAATACCAAACATCTGTGCTACTTCACCAATGCTATAGTACCGCTTTTCTATTTCATCAGATTTGTTCTTCATGGGAAAGCACAGTTTTTGCAAACTGTTATAGGTAATTATGAGGATAAAGGTACAGTTTTTTGCGCGAAGTATTCAAGTAATGCTTTCCTTTTTTTGCCTATTGGCATCATTATCAGCTATTTCCCGCCTTTTTGCTCTACCTGTTCAGCCATATTTCAGATTTGAAACAACCGAGCAACAGGCTTACTGGCAACTGCTTAATATGCGCTTTGCCAATGCACGGGTGGCTATACAACAAATTCCCGAACAGAACCTCATTCGAATTTATCTGGAAAATTGGGCAGATGTACTGGAAATGATAGGCAATCAGGATGAGGGATTGTACCTTTCTAAGCTATCTCTTCGCGAAGAAAGGCTAAGGCGCCTTCAACAAGGCAATCCTCAGTCGCCCTATCACCTTTTTTTGCAAGCTGAGGTTCGGCTGCAGTGGGCATTAGCGCAAGTAGTTTTTGATGAACCTTTGGCAGCGGCATGGAATATACGAAAAGCTTTTCACTTATTACAAGCCAACAGCCAGCTCTATCCTGAGTTTGAGGGCAACCATAAGTCGTTGGGCATTCTCCAAGTGTTGTTTGGGGCAGTACCTGCACAATATGAATGGCTATTGTCGCTTTGGGGACTTTCAGGTAGTACAGCAAAAGGATTTGCAATGCTGACCAACGTAGCAACGGGTAACTCTGTGTATGCGCCCGAAGCTCAGCTATGGCTGGTGTTGTTAAAAAGTCAGTTGGAAAGTACCCCTATACTGCAAGTCAGCAATAGCCCGCATCAGCCGGGAAAGTGGTTACTGGCAACTGCTTACAGAAAAATTGGCAATAGCAGCATGGCTTTGCGCTTATTGCAAGATTTACCCACAGATGCACCTTCATTGCTCTGTTGGGAAAAAGCAACAGCATTATTGAATAGCGGTCATTATCGGGAGGCGCTCCAATGGCTCGAGTTGTTTGAAAACAAACACAAGGGCGCAGATTTGCTAAAAGATGCACAGCTGAAACGATTTTGGTGTTATTGGCTACAAAACTGCAACGAAGAAGCTATGGTTGCTCTGCAAAAAGTAACACGAGCAGGGCGTACCCGAACAGAGGCAGACAAGCACGCCGCTTACTGGGCAGCCCTCCGCCCTTTGCCCGACCGAAGATTGCTCCAAGCACGTCTACTAACCGACGGGGGCTACGTTGAAAGTGCAGGGGAAGTATTGCAAGCAATTAATCCTCAAACCCTTTCGCTACCCGATTTGTGTGAATATTACTATCGCTTGGCTCGCAATGCACATCGGGCTGGCAATTGGTCGCAAGCAATTGCCTATTACGAAACATGCCTTGTTAAAGCCAGAGGGGCAGCTTTTTATTTTCTTCCCAGTGCTGCTTTGCAGGCAGGTATCATCAGTAAGCACTATCAAAAAGACCTCTCCAAAGCACGTTACTATTTGCATCGTGCATTAGAATATCGGCAGCATCCTTACAAAAAGAGCATTGACCGAAAAGCCAAAGAAATACTAACGACACTGTCCAAACAGTAAAAGTTACATACACTCATCCTGCTGCGCATGTAGCATATTGACAAAGAAAATGACGCGCATCTGCAAGGCTAAATGACCACATCAGATTGCTTACTTATTGGGTTTACAACTAACTTTGCGAAAAAAAAGCCATGAAAAACCTTTTCTTAGTACCAGCCATACTTGTACTTTTTCACTTAGCTGCTTGTAATTCCCAAGAAAAACAATTGGAAATAGACCGCCAAGTGCGCAAAAAATTAGCCATTTTGGGCGGTAGCGTTGTGAAAGAGCTGAAACTCAATCCAGAAAATCAAAAAAATCTATATTTTGCCGAAGCAATCATGGAAAATGGACTGCCTATTCAGGCAATGGTAATGATTAAAAATGACTCGGTAGCAGTTAAAGAAACGCTCAACTCTTCCTTGTTGCGTCGTTTGACCAAAGAATTGCGAGACACTTGCGTAAGTGTTTCTCTTAAACCTTTTGATAAAAGCCAAGTAGAGAACGAATTTCAAGGAGAAGCCATTTTCAAAAGTGGCGGGAAAATCCAACTTTTTGCTCATGAAAAGTTAGGTTGGCGACCAGCCCACGACCTTGAAACACTCCGCTTTCTGACCAAGCGTCAGATGGAGCGCGACCTATACAGCTTTGCTGACACTATCCAAACATTTAGCCTCGACAAAACTGCCGCAGACACAGTATATACTGGCAAATTGGAAACCCGAAAAGGCGATAAGAAAGAGTTTTTCGTAACTTGGAGCCAAACTGGTTTCCGATGGGAGCTAAACAAAACCCAACAATAATCAACCGCTTCATTGATTTTATTGCCTTACAAAGGCGCTATAGCCAACATACGCAAAAGGCGTATCTGGCTGACTTGCAGCAATTTGAGCAATTTTTAGCCTTGCTCTCAGAAGGCGAGAAGTCCATTATCACCCAAGCCGACTATCACGACGTGCGGGCTTGGGTGATTTCCTTATTGGACGATGAAAAAATAACTGCTCGTAGCATCAACCGCAAACTCTCTGCATTGCGTAGCTTTTATCGTTTTGCCATACAAGAGCAACTGATAGCAAGCTCGCCGCTGCGCCACCTAAAAGCGCTAAAAGCCGACAAACCCATTACTCCTTTCTTGCCGCTTACCGATGCAAAACAGCTCTGGGAAACATTTTTAGAAACACCTGCCTGCGACTTTACAACTTCCCGCGAGCAAGCCATCATAGCACTGCTCTATACCACCGGCATTCGCGTATCGGAACTTATTAACTTGAAAATCAGCGATTTGAGTTTTGAAAATCAGCAGCTAAAAGTATGGGGCAAAGGCAACAAACAACGAATTGTACCGATAATCTCCCAAATATTTGCTTTATTGAAAAATTATCTCGAAATTAAATCACAGATATTCGGTGAAAGTTTTCACAGCCCTCTTATTTGCACCGACAAGGGCGAAAAAGCCTATCCGATGCTAATTTACAGGACGGTGAGAAAGTACTTGGATATGATAACGACTATTGAGCGCCGCAGTCCACACGTGTTACGACACAGTTACGCTACGCATCTGATGGATGGTGGTGCAGATTTAAACGCCGTGAAAGAGCTACTGGGGCATAGCAGCCTTGCTGCAACGCAAGTCTATACCCATACAAGCATCGAAAAGCTTCGAAAGGTTTTTCAAGACGCTCATCCTCGTTCGTAACATTTCCTTAACATTGAGCGTATCAGAGATATAACCCTGTTTATTGCTCGGGTTTTTTTTCATTTTTATTGTTCACTTAAATGTTTGTGTGTTATGAAACTGCAAATCCATTCCATTCACTTCGATGCCGACGTTAAGTTGCTGAATTTCATTCAGAAAAAAGCCAACAAGTTAGATACCTTCTTTGAACGCATCATCGGCGGAGAGGTATATCTACGTTTGGAAAAGGGCGAGCACAGCCGGGAGAACAAAGTAGTAGAAATCAAGCTATTTATTCCCGGAGGTAGCCTGTTTGTTAAAGAGCAAAACATTTCTTTCGAAGCCGCAATGGATGAAGCAGTAGAGTCCATGAAAGCACAGTTGAAAAAATACAAGGAGAAACTGACAGCAAAGTCATAATTTCGTGTTGGGATTAAGAGCAACGAAACGCTCTTAATCCCTTGCTTGCTCAACGATAATGCGCCAGACACTTTTTGCCGATATTCTCCTGCCCCTACCTCTTAAAGACACTTATACCTATCGCGTACCGCTCGCACTAAATGAGCAAATAGCCGAAGGGATGCGGGCGGTAGTTCAGTTTGGGAAAAAGCGCATTTTGACCGGCGTAGTTGTTCGCCTACATCAAACCCCACCCGGAGAGTACGCTACCAAAACGATTTTAGAATTAATAGACAACCACCCCGTTGTTTTACCTCAGCAGCTGTCATTTTGGAAATGGATGGCTGAATACTACCTCTGCAAATGGGGCGAAGTAATGAATGTTGCTATACCCTCTGGATTGAAACTCAGCAGCGAGTCGCGCATTCAACTGCATCCTGCTTTTCAGCTGTCGGCAGCTTATAGCGAGGCGTTTAGCGAAAAAGAGTTGCTTTTGCTCCAAGCTTTGCAGCAAAACGAATCGTTGAGCTATGACGAGGCTGCCAAAATAGTAGGCAACAAGCCGCTGTACAGCTTGCTGAAAGCACTGCTACAAAAAGAATGTATCCTCATTTTTGAGCAGCTAAAAGAAAAATACAAGCCTAAAATTGTTAAGAAAGTTCGCTTACATGCCCAATGGCAGCAACAAGGCGAATTTGCTTTGGTAGAATTGCTGCAACAACTTACCAAAAAGCCAGCCCAAGAGGCTGTTTTGCTTCGCTACTTATCGTTAGTGCCATGGCAGGCAAGCCCAGAACGGCAGCTCAATGGTGTTCTTAAAAGTGAACTACTCGTTACCGGACTGTCGGAAAGTGCTTATAAAACTCTTGTCAAAAAGCAGGTTTTAGAAGAGTTTGAAGTGTGCATTTCTAGGCTAGACGACATGAGCACTGTAAAGGCAGGTTTGCCACAACTCACTGATTACCAAAAGGAAGCACTGGCAAAAATCAATCTGCAGTGGCAAGACAAACAAACTGTGCTGTTGCATGGCGTTACAGGTTCGGGGAAGACCGAGTTATACATCCACCTTATTGAACAAGTGTTGCAATCGGGCAGTCAGGTGTTGTTGTTATTACCTGAAATTGCACTCACCACGCAAATAGTGGCAAGGCTGCGGCAGGTTTTTGGCAATCGGTTGGGAGTTTACCATTCGCGTTTTTCCGATAATGAACGGGTAGAAGTATGGTATGGCGTGTTGCAAGGTCGGTTTGATGCCATAGTAGGAGTGAGGTCGTCGGTTTTCTTGCCTTTTAGCCGCTTAGGGTTGATTATTGTGGACGAGGAGCACGACCCTTCTTATAAGCAGCACGACCCTGCTCCGCGTTATCATGCCCGCGACTCAGCTCTAATGCTCGCACATATGCAGCAAGCAAAAGTGCTGCTTGCCTCAGCAACCCCCTCTCTGGAAAGTTACTATCATGCAGTAGAAAAAAAATATGGCTATGTACAATTATTGCAGCGTTTCAACAATGCACCTCTGCCTACTGTTCAATTTGTGAATATCAAACACGAAAGCAAAGCTAAACGCATGATAGGCGAATTTGCCCCTAATACCCTTCATGCTATACGTACTGCTTTGGAGGCTAAACAGCAAATTATTCTATTTCAAAATCGACGTGGCTATGCGCCACAGTTGAGCTGCTCCACTTGCCAGTGGGTACCCTATTGCCAGCATTGTGCTGTTAGCCTAACGTTTCACCTGCACAGCCATGAGTTGCGTTGTCACTATTGTGGCTATCGCGAAAATCCTCCTACTACTTGCCGGCAATGTGGCTCAAAAGACATCAAAACAGTAGGTTTTGGCACAGAAAAAATAGAGGATACTGTTCAATCACTTTTTCCCGAGGCAGTAGTGCAACGCATGGATTTGGACACTACGCGCGGCAAGCATAGTTTACAACACATTATTGATAGTTTTGCTGCCCGCAAAATTGATATTCTGGTAGGTACACAAATGGTTACCAAAGGGCTAGATTTTGACCATGTTTCACTGGTAGTGGCATTCGACATAGACCGAGCCTTGCACTATCCCGATTTTAGAGCACACGAACGGGTGTTCCAAATACTTACACAAGTGGCAGGCAGGGCGGGTAGAAAAACAGCCAAGGGAACGGTTATCATTCAAACTACTAATCCGCATCATCCTGTATTGGAACACGTAGCAGCACATCGGTTTGAAGAGTTTTATCAAGAAGAGCTATTGCAGCGCAAAATTTACCATTATCCGCCTTTTATTCGTTTGGTAGAAATTGTTGTAAAAGGCGAGGTAGAGGCAGAAGTAGAACAGGCTGCTGAACATGTAGCAACTGAACTGCGCAAAGAAATCAAAGCATGCCATATACTAGGTCCGCAAGCCCCTCCAATCGCCCGTATACGCAATCAGTATTTGCGATGCATATGGGTTAAACTCGAGCGGCAGGGTATTTCGCTTTCAGCCACCAAACAGCTGATTGTAGCAATAACTGACCGAATAGCTACCAATAGAGCCTTCAAAGAGTTGCATGCAGTGATTAATGTCGATCCTGTTTAAATAGGGTGCTTAGGTTGCTTTGCATTTAGACTTAGAATGGCTCCAAATTAAATAAAGTAGAAACATTTTTGAGCGAAAAAGCATTATATTAACGTAATCATTAATCAAGCAAATTCATGAAAACTACCATAACCACTAAAACTTCGCTTACGCCTGAGGTTGAAAGCAAACTCAACAAGCAAGTGCGCATGGAAGGGCTTTCTGCTTTCTACTACCTTTCCATGGCTTCATGGTGCGAAAACAGGGGCTATATGAATGCAGCGGCATTTTTATACGACCATTTTGAAGAAGAAAAAATGCACATGCTCAAGTTGATACGCTATATCAACGAGGCAGGCGGGCATGCTTTAGCTCCTGAAATCACTAACTTGCGCTATGAGTACAACAGCTTCCGAGAAGTGTTTGACCACATCTTAGAACACGAAATAGCTGTTAGCCGCGCTATTAATAATTTGGCTGATTTTTGCTTCCAAGAAAAAGACTTTGCCACCTTCCAATTCTTGCAGTGGTATATCAACGAGCAGCGCGAAGAAGAAGCTGTCGCTCGAAGGCTGGTAGAACTGTTCGATATTATCGGCGAAGAAGGTCAAGGTATTTGGATGATTGACCAAGAAATTGGCAAAATATTGGAACAAATTAAAGCTGAGCGCGCCGCCGAAGGAGAAGAAGCATAACATCAATTGATAGTATCTTGTCTTACTTGCTCACTTGCGAACAAATGAGCGGTTATGCATGTAGCATAAGTAAGCCCGACAAGTGCTTGCAACTTGTTGGGCTTTTTACTTGCATGAAATCCATTCTCGTTAGTTGAGCAAATGCAATTGCACATTTGCCAAAGTTTGATTTCCATGCTGCTTGTTTGCTTGCTACTGTTGTGCGTCATTTTGTCGCCGTTGCTATTACTGGTGTCTTTACGAACCTTTTAGCTTGTTGTGCATAGGAAAATGCGAAACGGCATAGTGTTTTTCAGTGCAAAAAATAAAGAGAGAGCTTTGGGTTTAGCTATCTGTTGAGTTGAGGGATACAACAGCCAAAAAAATCCCGACTGCCTTTGGAAGGGTTGTCGGGATTCCTATTTTGTTTGCTAATGTGTTATTAACTCAGCGAAGAGCAAACTCAAAACTGAGCGGCCAGCGGCGATAGGTATTAGGGCGCTCTGCATTAACTTGACTCCAGCGCCGCCCCCTACCCACATACTCATAGCGAGCGATACGAGATAGTGGGAACTCGCTTGGGTTATCGGCAATGGCTCTTGCTTGAGCTTCGGGAACGCCCCAGCTGCGCACTACGTTGAACACGGTAGTGGCGCGGTCTGCCTGACCTAATTCTGCCAGCATCAATGCTACTTCCTGCCAACTAATCAAAGGATACAACACTACTGGCGTAATAGCGCCCGGTCCGGGTGGCACGGGAAAGAAGTAATTGATGCGGGTTTCTATTGCCACCGATGGGTCAAACCAGTTGACAGGGGCACCTCGGCGGTTTACATCGCCCGGAATGCGATTGGCAATAAAGCTGTCGCTGTAGTCGTTTACGCGGAAGGAGATATAGTTGACCGCCGGCGGATACAATCCCGGTCCGGTAAGTGCATTGATAACCCGATAGCCTGCTTGTGTAGCTGCATCGGCAGCCGTATAGCCATTTTGCAGAAAGGCTGCTGCTTGGTTGCGTGTGCCGGTGTCGAAATGTAACATACCAATCAGCGAGTCGCAGAGTTTCTCTCCTGAGCGGTTAGTGTTTACTAACAGACCGGTAGTGATAGGCGAGCCAGCTATCACCGCATCTGGGGCGGTATTGGCGCTATAAGCCTGAAACTGTTGCTTAGCCGCTTGCAGGGCAGCAATAGCGCGGTTTTTGGCTTCTTCTGGAGAAAGCAGCGTGCCAGTGCCGGGCTCAGGAGTTTGCTCGTAAAACTTGGCAAAATCCAAATACATCAGCCCTTCAATCACTTTTGCATTCGCTATTAGCAGGGCTTTGGCTTTGGCGTCTTGCTGTGGATTGCTGCTAAATGTATTTCGTTCAATGGCAGCCAATGCTTCTATTACTAATGCATGAGCCGTATAGGCGCGGCGTGCATTGGTAGTATTTTGCGAGTTATCAGTAGCTACTACTCCTTCAGACTCTATCCGGTTGGCAAAAATGAATTGACCGGCGGCTCCTGTGGCGCGAAGTTCTTCTCTGCCAATGAGGCTGGCTGACCAGCAAATTTGTTGATGTGCTTCAAAGCCATTTTTGAGTGCATTAGCAACCAGTGCCACAGTACCAGAAGGGTTGGTGGCGTTGGAGGGTGTGATGGCTACAGGGTTGTCTATCACTTTTAGTCTGTTGCAGCTTGCTAAGCATATGAGCGCTCCCCCTGTCAATATGGCTATGCGATGGATAGTTTTCATGGCTGTTTAAAGTGTTAAAATCCGACATTAAGAGAAAAAGTATAGCTGCGAGGGATACCTGCTTCCCAGAAATCGACGCCGCGCACCCAAGCGTTTTGCTGACCGGCGCCGGAGGTTTCGGACTCGATGTCGTAGCCTCCCTTATATTTGCTAAATGTAAGCAAGTTAGAGCCTGTTAAGGAAAGGGTTAGCTTTTTGACAAATTTGCCGGGTAGTTTGCTCAGCATGGCTCTGGGCATGTTGTAACCAACGGTTAAAAAGCGCAACTTGGTAAAACTTGCATCTTGTACCCAGCGGCTGAAATCATCTAAGATGCCACCGTTAGCGGCTGGCGCTGTCAGTTGAGCAGCTGGGCGGTCCCAGAACTCGTTGTGCATGCGTGTGCCGGGAGCAGCCAAGTCGCGGGCAGTACCGTTGAATCGTTTCAAACCACTTTTTCCGCCAAACAGTACACGGGCAAAAAGTCCTTTGTAGTCTACTTGGGTATTGATGTTAAAGTCAAACTTTGCAAAGGGCGAGCCTAAGTAGATCTCTTGTCCGGTGAAAGCAGGTGTCCAAAAACCACTGAGTGGATAACCTTCGCGAATGCGGGCTACGCTGAGCAAACCACCTAATACTTGTGGTACTTGTCCGGGCTGAGCCGAAATGTTCAAGCTGGTAACTTTGTTTTCCAGCGTGGTGCCCGTAAAGCCAATATTCCAAACCAAGTCTTTGGTTCTCATAATATCGCCGTTAAGAGAGAACTCAAAGCCGCGATTGTACATCTCTCCTACGTTAACAAGATTATCTGTAAAGCCGCGGTTGGTAGCGGGGTTTACGCCAGAGTTGAGCAACAAGTCGCGGAATTGTTTATTGTAGAAAGTAATTTCAAAGTTCAATCGTCCTTTAAGCAGCGAACCGTCTATGCCTATTTCAGTTTCAATTTGGGTTTCAGGTTTTAAATCTCTGTTACCTGGGGTAAGGAAGTTGATAGTAGAAGCGCCGTTGTATCCTCCCGGGTCTAAGCCAAATGTTGGGTTAATGAAGAAGGGAGGAGGTTGGGTACCAGAAGAACCCACAGCAGCACGCGCCCGAATGTTGTCTTTGATGTTATAGCTAACCGAAGCACGTGGATAGAAGAAAAACTGTTCGCGGAAAGCAGTACCGCGGTCAAAGCGTCCGCCCAAGTTGACAAACAATTTTTCTTTGAACCCAATAGTTTCGTTGAAATAAATGCCCAATGTATTAACTGGGGTGCGCAACTCGAAGTTGGAGCCTGCATTGAAGGTTTGATAGCCACCTAAAAACTGCTCGTCGATAGTAGGTACGCGGTTCTGAAAACGTGCATATAGGTAAGTGCGTAGGTTTTCGTCGTACTGCAAACCAGCAGCAGACTTAACGTATAAGTCTTTGCTGATTTCCCAGGCATGATTAATGCCCAAGGTAAAGGTACTCTGACGCAGTACTTCTTTGTCAATATCCAAACGACCGGTAGGGAAAAGGCTCACTAAGCCAAAAGGATAAATCATTTTTCCGTCGATGGTACTGTTGTCTATGCCTAAGTTAGCATCCACTACTAGGTTTTGCGTGATGTTGTACTTGGCATTAACACTACCGATGATGCGTTGGATGTCATTTTCGCGGCGCAGGGTAGTGTAGGCTTCTGGCGAAACGATGCCCAAATCTACGCGGGCTGCTTGTGCCGGATTGCGCACTTGCTCTAAGGTCATAAAAGGCATGGCGTTGGAGTTCCGTCCCCATGCGTTTACAATGAAGAAGCCCGGCGCGCCACCTGGCAACTGTTTGCGTTTGTCGGCAGAGTAGTCGGCATTCACCCGTACTTCAAATTTATTGGTAGGGCGCGAAGTAACACTTACGCGGAACCCATTGGCACTAAATTCGGTTCCCTTTTGGTGCCCAATATTGTTTTGTGTACTGGCAGAAGCATAATAGCTTAGTTTGTTGTCGCCCCCTGCCACGCGGAAGGTATGCCTGCTAAACGAGCCTTGCCGAAAAGCAGCGGTCATCCAGTCGTTGCCCAAGTTGCTTTGTTGAACAAACTGGTCTATTTCAGCTGCTGTGTAGCGGCGGGCAATGGCTGCTCCGGTTTGGGCTTCGTTCACTAAGTTAGCCCAAGTGCGGATTTCTTCGGCTGTCCAATTTTTTTTATAGTTCAAAACCCCCCGATGCACTTCGGTAATGCCAGCGTCCATGCTGTATTCGAAAGTAGGCTGTCCGCCGCCGCCGCTTTTGGTTTTCACCACAATAACGCCCGAAGAGGCGCGTGAGCCATATAGCGAGGCAGCCGCTGCTCCTTTGAGTACTTCAATACTCTCGATGTCTTCGGGATTGAGTGCTGCCAGTGCGCGCGTACCGTTATTCATACCAAATGAAGCCGAACCAGTGCCATTCACAGCATTGGCACCAGTAGTAACGTTGCGGTTAGAGTTGTCTAAAAAAATACCGTCCACAATTACCAGTGGCTCAGAAGCACCAATAATAGAGTTGCCGCCTCGTATGCGAAAGCGGAATCCGCCGCCCGGTGTGCCATCAGTAGAGTAAGTTTCTACTCCGGCTAAGCGCCCTATCAGCGCATCTTCTACCGTAGGAATGGGCAGTTCCTCCAATGTGCGAGTGCTGATGTTAGCGCGCGAAGTTCCCAATTCTTTCTGCTTAGTTTGCACTGCCAAACCTGTTACTACAATATCTTCCAAATATAAGTCAGTACTTTCCAATGCAAAATCAAACGTCTTGGTTTCATTGGCAGCTACGTTTACAGCAACTTCCTTTTCTTTAAAGCCGACACTTCTGATAACCAAAGTTACGGACTTTCCAGCAGGCACACCGCTCAGCCGATACTGACCCGCAATATCTGTGGCTGTTCCAATGGTAGTACCTTTCACTTGCACAGTAGCACCTACCAACGGCTCGTTGTCTGCCGCATTGGTAATTTTGCCGGTAATGGTTCCCGACTGTGCCCAAAGCCACTGTGGCAACGCCAGCAATAGCCATGCGAAGAGGTGACGCCGTAGTTTTTCCATGTTCATACAATTGATGGGTTGAAGATTTGCAGATGTCATGCTTAAAATTAATTAACCTCATTAACAATTTCATCTTTTTGAAGCAGTAAATTTTCATAAATTTGTTTACACTTATCTGCCGAAGTATGAAAATGAGAACGCTGATAATAGTAACAGCTGTCCTTGTGCCTGTTTTTCAAGCCTTTGCCCAAAAACACAAGCCAAAATATTCACTCCAACAAGACTTGGACACCATGATGGTATGGTTCACAGGCGAGTTTGACAACTTCTTGCAAGTGTGGATGGAAAAACGCGACTCAGCAAAGCCTGAGCTGATTCACGAACACATCCATTCTATTTTTGCACCTGTGCAAGTGCCGGCATTTGGTAAGCACGTGTTCTATGTGAAGCAATACATGGATGGCAACCCTAAGAAAATTTACCGCCAGCGCTTGTATAGTTTTGGCATTGATGCAGCCGAACAAGCCATCCGATTAGATATTTACAGTTTCCCAGTGGATAGCCTTTACTACGACGCACACTTACAGCCCGAGAAATTATACCGTTTAATTCCACAAGAACTCACTACTACGCCCGGTTGCGGTGTTTTCTGGAAACGCTACGGCGACCATTTTATCGGCTACATGAAGCCTAAGGCGTGCAGTGTGGTATCTAAACGAACTGGCAAGCGAATCTATATCACCGATAGTCTCAAACTCACCCGTCATGCAATCTGGATTCGCGACGAAGCCGAAGATGAAGACGGCAACTATGTGTTCGGACACAAGGGCAAAATTCCCCACAAACTCAAACGCGTTGCTTACTACTCCGCATGGATGGTTGTGCAAAATCCTTTGCAACAAAATCAGTACTATACCATGCGCAACTTGCGCTTACACAATCAGGGCGACAAGGTACGTTTTGTTACTGAAAAAGGCGAGCCAACCAAATACTGGCTCGAACTTGCCGAAGTTGTGTATGGCAAAGACCTCAACGTGCTCAAATTAGCCATTTATGAAGAAGGCAAGTCCGAAGCTATTGCCTACACGTGGGGAACCCCTGATGCAAAGCGTTTAGGAATTAATATGCGCAGTTTACAAGCAGGTGTTACTTTGTTAGACTCAACTCAAAAATAGATATGACACGCAGAAGAAAAGCGATTCAACTCATGGCAGCAGGAGCTGCAGCTATGTTCTCTGCTGATGCAATTGCACAGCACATCAATGAAAATGGGGCAATACTCAATAAACAACTGGGAGGAAATATTCGTCATTCGGTTTCGCGTTGGTGTTACAGCAATTTTTCCTTAGAAGAACTTTGTATAGCAGCCAAACGATTGGGTATTGAATCGGTAGAATTGCTCAATGTAGAAGAACTGCCAGTTGTGAAAAGGCATGACTTAACTTGCGGCATGGTTTCTGCCATACGTGGTGGCTTCGGTATTACCAGAGGCTGGAACAAAATAGAAAACCACGAAGGACTTATAAAGCTATATGCTGACTTGCTGATTCCTGAAACTGCAAAAGCCGGCATGACTAACCTCATCTGCTTTTCGGGAAATCGTGAAGGAATGAGCGACGAGCAGGGTCTCAAAAATTGTGCTATAGGGCTGCAAAAAATTATTCCATTGGCAGAAAAGCACAAAGTAACCTTAGTGATGGAACTGCTCAACAGCAAAGTTGACCACAAAGACTACATGTGCGACCGCACCGCTTGGGGGGTAGAGTTGTGTAAAATGGTTGGCTCAGAAAACTTTAAGCTCCTGTACGATATCTATCACATGCAAATTATGGAAGGCGATATTATTCGCACCATTCGCGAAAATTACATGTACTTTGCTCACTATCATACCGGAGGCGTGCCTGGTCGCAACGAGATAGACCATACACAAGAACTCAACTATCCTGCTATTATGCGTGCCATTGTGGAAACTGGCTACAAAGGATTAGTAGGGCAAGAGTTTATCCCTAAAAATCCAGACAAGTTGCTCTCTTTGGAACAAGCGATTAAAATCTGTACGGTGTAAACAACCAAGCAATTTCTAACTGAGTAATATAGCAACTTGGCATATTCTATGCCATTGCATGCTGCTGTTGTTGGCGTCTTTTGCCGCCGTTATTTGCCTTTTCACGAACAAGTTGTGCTGTGTGCATGCCACAGAGGTTAGCTGCCAGCAAACCTATTGGCTTGTTGCTCCCATTGAGCATCCATAGCTTTGGAAATAGTTGTGGTAGCAATAGGTTGTTTGTAGAAACACAAGCAACAGCAACAGAGATAGTACTTTTCCAACACTCAATCAATAGCTTCCATTCACTCGTTGCAATGCTTCCGCTTTGGTTTTATAATTTGATTTGCCTCAAACAAGAGGCACTTTTTTCAATTCAGAGCGGCTGTTGTGGTTGCTGTGTGCTTTTATTGATTTGAAGCATAAAATTGTAGTATTTCAACACACGATTTTTTTATCAAAAACGTATCTGATATATAAGGAGGTGTCTGTTTATGGAACTGTACCAAAACACATATGTCAAAATTTTACTTGATAATGTACATCGCATCATTGAAATGGCGTGGTCTGCTCAGGCACCTGAGATGGAAGACGAAGATTTTAAGCAGATTTTTTTGACCTATGCTGCATTAACCGAACAGTATAACCCTATGGCGTTGCTGGTGCACAACCAGTCGGTTCCCTATGTAGTGAGACCTCATTTACAAGAGTGGTTAGACCAAAATATTACGCCTCGTACCATACAAGCCGGGCTAAATTTTGTAGCTATTGTAGTAGTGGGCAATGATATTTTAGCAAAAGTAGCCTCAGAACTGCTGATGCAAGAGCCCAATACTCGAAAGCTGCAAACGCGCTTTTTTGACGATGTAGCCGTAGCTCGCAAATGGCTGATTGTACAAACTGGCTTGCTGTTGAAAAAGTAAGTAAGAACTTTGGCGTTAGCAGGCTAAGTTTGCACTACCGTGCCAAAATAAAATATTCTTTCCTTTTGCCGACGCGATTGGGCTTATTTGAGCATGTTGAGTAGCAAAGTCAGTTTATTTTTTAATTGCCGTCTGTCTACAATAAAATCCAGAAAGCCATGTTCCAGTAAAAATTCTGCTGTTTGAAACCCTTTTGGCAAGTCTTTTCCGATGGTTTCGCGGATAACGCGCGGTCCGGCAAAGCCAATAAGCGCTCCCGGCTCAGCAATATTAAAGTCGCCTAACATGGCAAAAGAAGCTGAAACGCCTCCGGTAGTAGGGTCTGTCATGAGAGAGATGTAGGGGATGCGTGCTTCATTTAATAGGGCAAGTTTAGCAGCCGTTTTTGCCATTTGCATTAGCGAGAAGCCGGCTTCCATCATGCGTGCACCGCCCGAGCGGGAGATAATCAGCAGCGGATAGCGGAGTTCCAAAGCCGTGTCAATGGCACGAGCAATTTTCTCGCCTACTACCGAACCCATTGAGCCGCCGATAAAATCGAAATCCATGCAAGCAATCACAATGTCTATGTTGTTCATTTTTCCATAGGCGGCACGGGCAGCGTCGTTGAGTCCTGTTTTGGCACGGCTTTCTTGCAAGCGCTCAAGATATGATTTAGTATCGACAAAATGGAGCGGGTCGCCGGCTAATAAATCGGGGGCAATTTCGGTGAACTCGTTCCGGTCAAATAAAATTTCAAAATATTCACGCGAGCCTATTTTCATGTGATAGCCGTCTTCGGGGCTCACATAACAGTTGTTTTTGAGCTCCTTCATGTGAATGATTTTGCCGGTTGGGGTTTTAAACCACAATCCGTTAGGAGCATCTTTTTTTTCTGCAGTGGGGGTAGTGATGTTTTTTTCGGAACGTCTAAACCAACTCATCGCTCTTGCTTGCTCTATGGTTGTGTTGAGAAATAACATTAAAGGAAACGCCTGTGAAAAGCAACTTCGCTTTCACAGGCAATCATCATTATCAGGCAATAGTAATTTCGGGAGTCAAATATACGTCTTGTACGGTATGGAGCAGTTCTACACCTTCTGCAAAAGGTCTTTGGAAGGCTTTGCGTCCTAAAATTAAGCCCATACCACCAGCGCGTTTGTTAATGACGGCGGTGCGCACGGCTTCTGCTAAGTCGCTTTCTCCCGACGATTCTCCACCTGAGTTAATCAAACCAGCCCGCCCCATGTAGCAGTTAGCTACTTGGTAGCGACACAAATCTATGGGGTGGTCAGTAGTCAGTTCACTATACATTTTAGGATGCGACTTTCCAAAGTTCAACGCTTTGAAGCCGCCATTGTTAACGGGCATTTTTTGTTTGATAAGGTCTGCCTGAATGGTTGCCCCTATGTGAGTAGCTTGCGAAGAAATGTCAGTA
This sequence comes from Bernardetiaceae bacterium, assembly GCA_025056255.1. GTDB lineage: Bacteria > Bacteroidota > Bacteroidia > Cytophagales > Thermoflexibacteraceae > Rhodoflexus. The sequence goes on from JANWVT010000008.1 coordinate 117,110, forward strand.
GCGTTGTGGTAATCTACGCCGTCTTTTTTGAATGCGTTATTGCGGGTATAGCACCAAAGAATAGTAGCCATGCCGAGCTCATGTGCCATTTCAAATGCTTCTGCCACTTCTACCAGTTGCCGGTTAGACTCTTGCGAACCAAAATACACAGTAGCACCTACGGCTACTGCACCCAAATTCCATGCTTCCTTCACACTGCCAAACATGATCTGGTCAAACTTGTTAGGGTAGGTCAGTAGCTCATTGTGATTAATTTTTACAATAAAAGGAATTTTATGAGCGTATTTACGCGACATCATTCCCAATACACCAAAGGTGGTAGCTACGCCGCTGCAACCCGCCTCAATAGCTAAACGAATAATGTTTTCAGGGTCAAAATAAATTGGGTTGGGAGCAAAAGAGGCACCAGCTGAGTGTTCAATGCCTTGATCTACCGGAAAAATGGATAAATAACCAGTATGAGCCAGCCTACCTGTTCCAAAAAGTTGCCCTAAGCTGCGCAAAACCTGAGGTGAACGGTTAGACTGACCAAACACTTGGTCTACAAACTGAGGGTTGGGAAGATGCAAGTGCTCTTTACTGATGGTTTTACTTTGGTGGTTGAGCAACGATTCTGCCTCTGCACCTAAAAGCGATACAAGTTTGTTGTAAGATGACATAGTTGACAGTGCAATAATGAACTGCGCAAATTTACAGCTATTTTGCACATATCATGAAAACCGACTCAAAGTATTCAAATGAGCATTTTGCCAATAGCATAGATAGCGTTGGGGTTGACTTGCACAAAAAGCCATATGAGTTTGCGGTCGTCGAAAGCCCGATTGGCACCCATGTCGAGCACTACGTAGGCACGGTCAAAAACTTTGTTGAGTTGAAACAAAGCCTGTTTAATCTCGCGATGATAGTAGCGCCGATGCGTTTCCATAAAAGGGCTGCCTATTACTTGGCTGGTTCGCGAGTAGCGGATGAGAGCAGGGTTTGCATGAATCACCTCAAATGTTTTAGGGCGGATAATGGCAAAGAAATTGTCAGCATCGTCAAAAAAGGCTCTAATTTGCCAGTCGTTCTCTTTGTTGGTTGCTACCTCGCTAATTGCCAGCCAAAAAGCAGCCTGTCCTTGTGGTTTGGGAGGCAGCGGCTTGTAGTAGCAAGCAACAGGCATCATTTTACCGTTCCGATGGCTTATCATAACAAAATCTTTTACTATGCAATTGTTCAATAGCGCTTGCTCGGTTGCTTTGTAGCGCAGGGCTTGCGCCTGATTGAAAATCCAACCATTATTTTGGCGCGAAGCCATGTTAAATTGCTCCATGGTATAGCCTAAGGTAGCAGTAAAGGATGGTGATACCCATTCCATCAAGTAGTGCGTGCCTTGCATGAAGCCTTTGCAGACCGCTGTGGTCATAAAAGCTTCTGAAATTTCGTAGCGGGTGAATACTTCCTCCAGCTCCAATTTTTTTTGCATGTAGGCAGTTACATCTTTTACAATCCCCATACCACCTATGATATGATGGTTGGAGTCGTGCAAAGGGCTAAGATGTATTTCGTGCCAGTAGCGCTCTCCATTGGGGTACACATACAGTTGAACTGGAAACGACAAATGCTCGCCGGCGAGTACGCGTTGTTTAATAGCTTCGTCTCGCTCATAGTTAATAGGGCAAGAGGCACTCTGAAAAATCTCTCTGGGGCGCTTGCCAATGCAAAACTCCGCCGACAAACCGCTGAGTTTTTCCATTTGGCGATTCCAAATAGTGTATTCTAAGCGATGATTAAAAGCAAAAATGCCAGCATCGCTGTTGTCTATGATATAAGGACCGAGTAAATTTTTGAGGTGTTCATACTGGTTGAAGGAAGCAACAGCATGGGTGAAAGCAAAAGAGTCTACATTTTCTTGTCCAATTGTTGCTCTCATAAGCAATGCTTCGTTTTGTTGCAGGCGCAATGTTGCTAATGTTTTAATTTTTTGCTGTAAGCAAGTATTTCTATTACCTCTTTTACCTGCTAACACGTGTCGTACTTGTCTTTTGCTACATCCTGCAACATTTGCTATCATTTCAATGTCTGAAGCGGTCAGTTCTATTGCCATAGGCGAGGTTATTGTTCTTTATTTGGGAACAAATAAAAAAAATATGTCGAATAAAAGAAAGTTTTTGCTTAAAATATTGTTCAAAATGTAAAATACATGCAACTTGGTGAAAAAGTAAAGATTCGCTAAAACTCAAAACCTATGATTAATTTGGCAAATAATATCAAGTTTCTTCGCGACTTGAATAATTTGAGCCAGTATGGCTTTGCGAAGTTATTTAATCTGACAAGAGGTAAAGTAGCCTCATACGAAGTAGGTACCGAACCTTCTTTGAAAACGTTGGTAGCCATGGCAAGGCACTTTAACCTCACTTTAGATGAGTTGATTACAGCCGACCTGAGTACGATGACTCCTCGCCCAAGTGAGGCACAACTGGCTCAGGAAAAACTGGCGGAAGAGGCAAAATGGGAGCGTACCTTAGCAGAGCTGGAACTGTTACGCAAGGAGAATGCAGAACTCAAAAAAGACAAGGCGCATCTGCAAGCGTGGTTAGACCAAATTATGAAGCGTGGCTTATAGCCATTCCCAAGCACTTCTGTAGTAATTTTTTCCCATTGCAAATTCTATTAGCGACCGATAGTAGGGGTGGCAACTAAGTGTTGCGCTGTCGCCTACTATCACCAGTCGCTTTTTTGCACGGGTCATTGCTACGTTGCTACGCCGCAAATCATTCAAAAAACCAATTTTGCCCTCCGGATTGGCACGCACCAAGCTAATATAAACTACTTCTCGCTCTTGTCCTTGGAAACTGTCTATAGTGTTTACCTCTACATGCGGAAGTGCAGCACATTTCTCGCGCAGCAATTTCACTTGTGCCTGATACGGGCTAATGACCGACACCTCACAAGGTAGTACACCTTGTTCGCATGCAATAATTTTCACTAACAAGTCGGCTTCCAATTCGTTAAAGATGCTTCCGGTAGCTTCGTCAGTAGTTTCGTTGAAGCCACAGCCTGCCGTGTCGATAAATGTTAGCGGAGCTAACTGTTCATCTATCCACGTTTGTTCTACAGAGGGGGCGGCTTGTAGTTTGTTTTGATAAAACCAGTGCGAAGGAAACGCCATGATATCAGGGTGCATGCGGTATTGAACAGTAAGCATCACGCTCATGTGCGCTTGGTAAGCGCTGTTCATACAGCGCTCCATTAAACTGATGGATAGTCCTTTGCGAGCAGCTTCTTCCGATTTGACTACTGCAGGCAGTTGGCAATGGTCGCCTGCCATTATTACACGATTAGCTTTGCTAATAGCTATCCATGCTGCCGGCTCCAGCGCCTGAGCAGCTTCGTCAATAAACACAGTTTGAAAGTGATAGTTTTTCAGCAATATATGCGCTGCTCCCGTAAGCGTGCTGACTATCACTTGAGTTTTTGCCAACAGGTCGTTGATGATATATGCTTCGGTTTTATTTGCCAATTGCAAATAATCTTTTGCTTCTTGCCGCAGCAAACGGCGCTGCTCGCGTGCTTGTTGGTCGAAGTTGCGTTTGAATTTGTTTGCTTGTAAAAACAATTGTGCAGCTGTGCGTCGCCATTGAAGCATCTGTTTGTAGTCGGGGTGCTGTTCAATTTGGGCTTCTAAGGTGAGCGCTTGTAGTTCTTCACTTACTCTTGCTGGATTGCCTATCCGTACCACACGCAGAGCCCTCTTTGCCAGTTTTTCAACCAATAAGTCTGCTGCTGCATTACTGGGGGCAGTAACCAGTACACGCTTTTCTCTTTCAACGGTTTGGCAGATAATTTCTATTAGGGTAGTAGTTTTGCCTGTTCCCGGCGGTCCGTGTACAATGGCAACATCTTTTGCCTTGTGTGCCAAAGCCACTGCTTGTTGTTGCTGTTGGTTAAGCGACTGAGGAAGGTGCACCAAAATATTGTCTGTTAATGCGGGCGCCCGATTGCCTGTTAGTATTTCTCGCAGCTCTGCTAAGCGATTGCCTTGCGCGTCGATAACCGCCTGCAGTGCTTTTATCATTTCTTGGTAGGTAGTGGCGTCGTACATCAGGGTTAGTCCGAGCGAGGCATCCTCTGCCCACTCAGGTAATTCTTCTTCTTCCAACACTACACTTAGCCTTTCGTTAGATACTTTGGTTACAACGCCACGAGTGTATTTGGTCATTTTGCCATTTTCCCACGCTGCCAACACAACAGCTGAGTTGGGTTGAAATACCACTGGAGCATCCATAGCGCTCATGCGGGCTATTTCCAAGCGTAAGCGGTTGCCCGTAGTAGTATCACTGCTTACTATTTTCAGCGGATGCCAAGTATAGCCTGTCTTGCGTTGTTCACCGAGAGAAACCTCTGCTACACGCTGGGTGAAAAGTTGCACTTCGGTTTGTTGTTCTAACTCAACAAGTGATAGCAGCCGTTGTAAGTGTGTCAATGATTCGGACATAGCAATAAAACGCTAAGTGGGGGTTAGGTTTGAGAGCAATAGGGAACAGTCCGAGCGTTATACAGCCGTTATCAATATTGCAATAGTTGTGTTGTAGTTTACCACACGAGTTTTTCCTGCTGATTTATTTTTTCAGCAATATTTAAGCCGTCTAACAGTTGGATGTAAAACTCAATTCCTTCGGCTATTTCATGTAGCCAAATGTACTCGTCGGCGCTATGGGAGCGAGCAGAGTCGCCCGGTCCTATTTTAATTGTTGTAAAGGGCATGAGGGCTTGGTCGGAAGTGGTAGGTGAGGCGTAAGTAGTTTTACCCAGTGCAATACCGCGCTTCACAATAGGATGTTCGGGAGAAATACCTGAGGCATTGAGCCGAAAAGAACGTTCTTTTACCTCACAAGCTACGTGTTGTCGGATAATGTCTAACACTTCGGTGTTGCGATAAACGTCGGTAGTGCGAATATCTACGGTGAAGGTACACTTTTCAGGCACTACATTGTGCTGGCTACCTGCATTGATAATAGTTACCGACATTTTCACTTCACCTAATAATGGAGATACTTTGGGAAAGCGGTAGGTTCTGAACCACTCAATATCTTTCAGTGCTTTGTAGATAGCGTTTTCTCCTTCTTCGCGGGCGGCGTGTCCTGCTTTGCCTCGTACGGTGCAGTCAATCACCATTAAGCCTTTTTCGGCAATGGCTAATTGTGTAAGTGTGGGTTCGCCTACAATTCCTAAGTCAATTTTGCCTAGGTGCGGAAGCAACATTTCTATGCCTCCGCTGCCGCTAATTTCTTCTTCGGCAGTGGCTGCTAAAATCAGGTTAAAGGTTTGTTTTTCAGGAAATTGTTCAAACAGGTGGTTGTAGTAAATAAAAGTGGCAATTAAGGCGACTAGGCTACCACCTGCATCGTTGCTGCCCAAGCCGTAAAGTTTGCCTTCTTTGATAAGAGGTTGAAAAGGATTGATGGTATAGCCGGGATTGGGTTTAACAGTATCATGATGCGAGTTGAGCAAAATAACGGGTAGGTCGTTGCGCCAAACGGTAGATTTGCACCAAACGTTGTTAGCTAATCGCTGCACAGGAAGCCGATAGGCTGATAAAAAATCTGCAATGATTTGGGCTGTGGCATCTTCTTCTTTGCTGAAAGAGGGTGTGGCAATTAGTTGTTGAAGCAGCTCGATGGCTTGCGCTGTGAGGGTAGCAATGGCAACCGTTTTCTCTTTTAACATGTGCAAAGTTATGCAAAGTAACTGAGCAAATTAAGTAGTTGAGCAACTTAGTGTGTTCCATGCTGTTGCACTTGCCCTGACAAACAGGCTTTGCCACTTGTAAGGACACACATCTCGGTGTAAGGTTTAGCAATTAAAAAATTTGATGGGTTATGCCAACCTCCAAGGTTTTTTGTGGTAACGCCGCTGTACTAAACAAACCCGATTTAACTTGCATGGGTTCAGTTCGTGTTTAGCGTGCGTGAAATGAAAGAGTTAAACACTGCCATGATAATGCTGAATACAATTGCCATCAACCAACCCGAAACAGCAAAGCTTTTCATGAGTGCATCGGCAAGCAATACAATAGCGCCATTTACTACCAGTGCAAACAATCCTAAGGTTAAGATAGTAACCGGCAGTGCTAGTAGATGCAGAATGGGAGCCAATAATGCATTCAAGATGCCCAACACAATAGCTACTACGAAACTCGCTTCCAAAGAGCTAACAGTAATGCCAGGCAACCACTGGGATAAGAAAAAGATAAAAACGCCATTTAATACAATTCGGATGAGGGTTTTCATAGCTACTGTTTGGCTATTTTGATGGTCGTTCGTCGGTTTGCCTGATGTTGCGCTTCGGTTTTAGCATTGGGTATTTTAGGCTCTGTTTCGCCGTAGCCTTTGGCAATAATGTTTTCGCGAGGAATGCCTTTGGAAACGATATAGTTGACGGCAGAAGCAGCACGGCGTTGCGATAGGCGCATGTTATAAGTGTCGCTGCCGCGTGAGTCGGTATGTGAGCCCAGCTCGAGCACTGTACTGGGGTATTGTTCAAAATAATCTTTGAGGAATTCTACAAACTCATCTAAAACGGCAGCTGCCTGTGGCGTAATGCGCGAGCTGTCATATTCGTATAAAATCTCGATTTCTGGCACATCGGAAGGTTTGAGCGGACGTTTAGGGTTTTTAGGAGTGCGCAGAACTGCCAAAATATCTTTGCGCAGGGTTAAGTCCACATCGAAATAGATTTTGTTGTGGCGCAAAGGCAGTGTTCGCGGGTCTACGCCTTTTCCTTGTGTATTAAGTTGTTCATTGTCAGCTAAATAGTCGGGCTTTTGTCCTGTTATTTGGTAGATGCGGTCTATTTCTATTGGTTTTTCAAAAGCATATTTTCCTTCGGCATTGGTGCGCATGCTGTCTATCACATTGCCATTGCTATCTTTTAAGGTTACTACTGTTTCAGGGAGCACTTCTGGTTGTGCGTTGATGTCGGCTTTGCCATAGACTGTACCGCGTAGGTAGTAAGCTACTGTTTTGATATCTGCCGAGTCATTTTTAAACATGAAGATGTCATCATCACCTTTGGCGCCGTCGCCAATGCGGTTACTGGTGAAATAACCACTGTTTTTAGAGCGGAATACAATGCCAAAATCGTCGTAGGCGCTGTTCATAGGCGTTCCTACATTTTTGATTTTAAGCTCTTTGATAGGTTTTTTCAGGCTGTCGTAGCCCACAATTACGGTATCTTGCACAAAAATGTCTAATCCACCTAATCCGGGATGCCCGTTGGAAGCGAAAAACAAGCGACCGTCGGGGGCAACGTAGGGAAACATTTCGTCTCCGGGAGTATTGATGGTTCTGCCTAAATTGCGCGGGCGTGTCCAAGTGCCGTTGTCGTTCAGGCGGCTTACGTACAGGTCGATGCCTCCTTGGCTGCCATCTTTGCGGTTAGATGCGAAGTACAGGGTTTTGCCATCGGGGCTAAGTGCTGGCGAAGAATCCCAAGTGAGTGAGTCGCTGACGCGGTCTAAGAACTCGGGGGCTGTCCAGTTACCATCTACCAAACGGCTAATAAACAGATTCACTTCTCGGAAAGGCTCTTTCTTTTTGCCACTGTTGCCGCGCGCAAAAATCATAAACCGATTTTTGGGAGCAAATGTGATGCCTCCCTCATTGTGCCCGTCTAAGTTAAATTCAGGTGTTAGAAAGGGGCGTACCTCGCCGTCGCAGGTAAGGGTATCGGTGAAAACAAACTCATAAAAATCGCTAAAACCGCCGCCAGTTGTTTCAAAAACTTTTTCGCCACGCCGCGAACTGGCAAATACTAAGTTGCCATTGTAAAATGTAGGGGCATATTCGGAAGCAGGAGTATTGATTTTTTCACAATTGGAAATGGTAGTATAGGTTTGCATTTCCTTAATAGCTTGCACTTCGGCTAAATTTTGGGCTTCTAAGCGTGCTCGGCGAATGAGTTCTGGATTGCTTCCGCTTTTGCTGTATTTGTCTAACACCGTTGCTGCATCGGCGTACATTTCATTGGCTTTCAGCGCCATGCCTAAGTGAAAGTCGATAGATTCATTGGTGAACCCTCCGTTGATAGCAGCTTGGTAATATGGCAGGGCTAATCGAGAGCGGTTGGACAGCCGATAACATTCTCCTATCAAAAAATTGATTTCAGCGGCATTGGCAGGTTTGCTTTCCAACACTTTTTTATACAGCTGTGCTGCGGTTTCATACTCAGCTCTTGCAAATTTGGTCTCAGCTTTTTTGAGGGTGGAAGTGCAAGATGCTGCAAGTAGCATGAGGCAGAGTGCCAATAAGTTTAAGTTTTTTTGTATCATGGTCATTTTAAGGTGCAATGATGAGACAATTGAATTGTTAATTTTACAGCTACTGGCTAACTACTCATCACTAGTGTAACCATTTCTACCAACTTGTTGATAGTTTTTTCAACGCCTTCAAAAACTTGTCCCATGCTTTGGCTACCCAAGTAGCCTGGCGTTGTAATAATGTTGTTCAAGTCATCTTCTACAAAATCGTCGGGGTCCGATTCTACCAGTTGTATGCCATGAAGGGTTGCTTCATTTGCCCAAGCCGCCAGTTGAGTATCTGCTAAATAGTTTGCTTGCTTGCCCAAAGTAATCTTGATAGGGGTATCGATGTTTTGTAGGGCATTTGCTACCCATATGGCAGCGGTTGAAGTAGCAGCAATAGGTTTTCCAGATTGTGCTATTTGGCAAATAGCTGTTGCAATGTCGGCAGGTGGCAACTCTGTCAGCCGATGATAACTGCCCGGTATCACCAAGCCGTCAAAGGTACTGGCTTGAAAATCGCTCAATGCATGGATACGACCGCGGGCAATCCGAGCAGATTCCATGAGCATGTTGCGTGTTTGTGGTAGCAACTCTTTGGTAATAGGATTACAAACTGCTGAGTCGCTGTTAGGGGCAAAGCATTCATATGCTACATCCAGTCGTTCTAAAATCAGCAGAGAAAATATCGCTTCATGAATGCCCGAACCATCATATACGCCGCATCCCGAAAGTATCACGCCTATTTTCATTTTTTGTCAGTTTTAAAATCAACAACCAGCCGCCCGAGCCTTAGCACATATCCATTGCAATTTTAATGTTTTGTTTTTTAAATTTAATCATTACAAGTAATAATCTGTTGCTTGTGCAACATCTACAACGCCCAAGAGGGTTACCAAGCTGCATGCTGGTTGTTATTTTTGCAGCTGAATTGCCTAAGCATACAAAAGTTAACATCAAAACCATATGAATTGGACTGCTCCTGTTGCCGAGCAAGTGTTGCAAGCCGATGCACAAGCGGTATGGCACCCTTTTACGCCTCTATACGGGTTGCGTCCTCCTTTGGAAGTCGTGCGTACTGAAGGGGCATGGCTCTATACTGCCGACGGGCGGCAAATTTTAGATGCCATTTCCTCTTGGTGGGTCAATCTGCACGGGCACAGCCATCCTTATATTGCACAAGCCATTAGCGAGCAGGCAGCCTCGCTGGCTCATGTTATTTTTGCAGGTTTTACGCACCAACCAGCTGTAACACTGGCAGAACGGTTGTTGCGCATTTTACCGCCTAATATGGCTAAAATTTTCTACTCAGACAACGGCAGCACTGCTACAGAGGTTGCCATGAAAATGGCTTTTCAATATTTTTACAATTTAGAAATCTATAAACCCAAAATTATTGCCATAGATGGTGCCTATCATGGCGATACGTTTGGCGCCATGTCGGTTGGCGACCGCAGCCCTTTCAATGCTCCCTTTCAGCCCTATTTGTTTGAAGCTGTTTTTATTCCTTTTCCCGACCAAACCAACCAGGAAAAGGTATTCCAAGAATTTGCCGATATTATAGCAACAGGCCAGGTAGGAGCCTTCATTTTTGAGCCATTGGTGCAAGGAGCAAGCGGTATGCGCATGTACAGCGCTTCCTTGTTAGACAAAATGATTGCACATGCCCAACAGCACGGGGTGATTTGCATTGCCGACGAGGTAATGACGGGCTTTGGCAGAACAGGCAAACTGTTTGCCAGCCTATACCTGCATCATTATCCCGATATTATTTGTCTTTCCAAAGGAATTACAGGCGGATTTTTACCGTTGGGTGTTACGGCTTGCACCCAGCGCATACAAAATGCCTACCGCAGCCCAGAGCTGATGAAGACTTTTTTTCACGGGCATTCTTACACTGCCAACCCTATTGCCTGTGCAGCTGCCAACGCAAGCCTCGATTTGTTGCTTTCTCAACAGTGCAGCTCAGCTATTGCAAGAATTAACCACAGCCACTTGCAGTTTGCTGCAAAATTGCAACAGGGAAGCTATGCCGTGCGCAATGTGCGCGTATTAGGAACTATTTTGGCAGTAGAAATAGACCGCAGTGGCGAAACTTCTTATTTTCACGAAGCTCGCAACAATCTGTACTACCATTTTCTGGATAAAAACTTGCTAATGAGACCACTAGGAAATGTGGTATACATATTGCCCCCTTATTGCATAACCAACCAAGAGCTTGCACTTGCTTATCAAGCCATTCTCGAAATTGTTGAATAGTTATGAAAAACGTTTTGCTGATAGTTTGCAGCTGGTGTTGTATGGCTATTACTGCTCCGGCAATGGCGCAAATCAACCTGTTTTCTTTGGAAGATGAAGTGAAACTGGGGCAACAAGTTGCTCGGCAAGTAGAGTCGGACCCCAAGAACAGAATTTTAGACGAGCGGAAGTACCCAGAGGCTTACCGCCATTTGCGTCGCATTACAGATGCCATTCTTAACTCTGGGCAGGTGCGATATCGCAAAGAATTTCCTTGGCAAGTCAAAATTATCCACAACGATAGCATTCTAAATGCTTTTTGTGCACCGGGGGGCTTCATTTATGTGTACACGGGCATTATCAAGTTTTTAGACACAGAAGACCAACTTGCTGGCGTAATGGCACATGAAATAGCCCATGCCGACCGCAGGCACTCCACAACCAACTTAACGCGCATGTATGGCATTGCTGCCTTAACGGAGATTATTCTGGGCAGAAATCCGGGGCGTTTAGCACAAATAGCACAAGGATTGATTGGCTTGCAGTTTAGTCGCAATCATGAACGAGATGCAGACAATCAATCGGTTATTTATCTTTGCAATACGGAGTACGAGGCTAACGGAGCAGCAGGTTTTTTTGAAAAAATGCTTCAAATGCGTGCTGCGGAGCCCCCTGCATTTCTGAGTACACACCCTGCTTCTGCTGATCGTGTGCGCGATATTAATGCAGCCGCACAAGCAAGAAATTGCACTACTAAGAAAAGTCAAAAAAATTATCAGGCGTTTAAGAAGAGCTTGCCTTAGCACATGCGAATGGCAACGTATAGAAAAGCCCCAATCAGTTTTTTACTAATGCCGTTGTTCGTGTTTAGCGGGCAACGGCTTGTTGTGTGCGAATACATCCAACGGTGTAATACCCGATTGCAGGGCAATAATTTACACGCTGCAATTGACAACAAGTAAATGCTTACATGCAGTAGCTTATTGCTTAAAAGTCATAGCTTTTTCAAGCACAACACAATTGTATTTACACCTGTGTTTATTTTTCAGTGCTGAGTACATTTTTGATTTTTCCGGGTAGCTTTTTGCCTAATATTGTTTCCATTTCGCGGGCAATGTTGACAATAGCAGCTATATCAATACCTGTGCGAACACCCATTTCTTCCAGCATGTAAACTGTATCTTCGGTAGCAATGTTGCCAGTGGCTCCTTTAATGAAAGGGCAACCTCCTAGCCCTCCGAAAGCAGTATCGAAGTGTCGTACTCCTACGCGCATAGCAGCAATCAAGTTAGCCAGTCCTTTGCCTTCGGTGTCGTGCAAGTGTAGCATCACAGGAATGTTGCCTGCCATAGCTACAATTTCTCCCATTAAGTCTTCCATTTGGCGAGGATTGCCCATGCCAGTGCTGTCGGCAAGTGCTATTTCGTCGATACCCAAATCTAAATGCCGCTTGCACAGGTCTATTACTCGCTGCACGGGAATTTTGCCTTCATAGCGACAACCGAAAGCGCATTGCAGACCACCGCGCACGCACATTCCAGCTGCTTTGGCAGTACGTACCATATTTTCAAATTCATTCATGGCTTCTTGCAAACTTTTGTTAGCATTTTTGCGGCTGTGTGTGTCGCTGGCAGAAATAGAGGCTGCTATGTGGGTGAAACCTGCTTCTATGGCGCGTTCAACCCCTTTTGTATTGAGTACCAATGCATTGAGCGATACATCGGGGCGTTGTTGCACAGCGGCAAAAACAGTTGCTGTATCTGCCATTTGGGGCACTAACTTCGGGTTGACAAACGAGCCCACCTGAATGCGCTTCAATCCGGCTTCCATGAGGCGGTGAATCAGCTCCACTTTTTTTGCAGTAGGTAGCAAAGTAGTTTCCGATTGCAAGCCGTCGCGCAAGCCTTGTTCTTCTAAAATAACCGTTTCGGGATACATGCGTGCTAGTAATTTGTTTTTGATTGCGTAACAAAATTAGGAGTTTTGCAGCTCCAATGGATTCAACCGGTTATGTGGCATCAACAAACAGCAGAGGCATTCATACAGTTAGGGCAACATTTACAGCAACTTTCTGAAAGCCAGTTGGAAGAACTATGCGAGTGTGCAGCCACCCGAAATAGTTGGTTCATGCCCATTCACGTGAAAAAAGCCATAGCAGGTATTGTGCATTTATTAGCCCCCGAAGCTTTGCGGAAATGGCTTTCTGCTTACCAACTACCTGTTGCACAGCCTAAAACCGTTGGTGTAATTATGGCGGGCAATATTCCGTTGGCGGGTTTCCACGATTTTCTATGTGTATTGCTAAGCGGGCATCGGCTGGCAGCCAAAATGAGCTCGCAAGATAATTTTTTGCTGCCCCAAATAGCCAACATGTTATTTTCTATAGCGCCCCAACTACGCGAGCAAGTACAGTGGGTAGAACAAATAAAAGGGGTAGATGCAGTTATTGCCACTGGTAGCGACAACTCTGCCCGCTACTTTCAGTACTATTTTGGCAAATATCCGCACATTATCCGCCAAAATCGCGTTTCGGCGGCTGTGTTAGACGGCTCTGAAACCGAAGAAGACTTAGCAGGATTGGCACACGACACTTTGCTATATTTTGGCTTAGGGTGCCGCAGCGTTGCCAAGTTGCTCGTTCCACAAGGGTATGATTTCAAACCTTTCCTATATCAGACCGAACGACTGGCAGCATTGGTAGATAGTCATAAATATCGGAATAACTACGATTATCAAAAAGCCATTTTCTTAGTCAATCGCGTCGATCATTTAGACAGCGGCGTATTGTTGCTCACCGAAAATGAGGCTTGGGTGTCTCCTATGTCGGTAGTTTACTACCAATATTATACTGATAAACAACAAGTTAAACAACTATTAGCAGCACAAGCAAGCAAGCTACAATGCGTAGTTGCGAAAGATGCGCATATTTTTACCCGTACGGTTGCGTTTGGACAAGCACAGATGCCAAGCGTTACAGATTATGCTGATGGTATTGATACAATGTCATTTCTGCTGAATGTGTAATGCTAATGGCGATTTTGCACGAAAACTTTTTGCCGGCTACTTAAACATTTTTCAGCCTGTAATGCTTATAGATAAAAATCTGTTGTTAGTTTTAATAGCCCTTAGTGTTATTAGTACTTGGAAGTTACGACCTTTGACCTATTACCTGATGATACCTACAACAGGAAACGACCCTACGGCCACCATTCGCAAAAAAGACCATATAGAAATGGCTTTTCGCTCGCAAGTAGCGCAGGCACAGTTAGACACGCGCTTTTTCTACGAGCCTGTGCTGGCAGCACATCCACGCGAAATAGCCCCTTTCCAATTCTTGGGCAAAACGTTTCGCGTACCTATGTGGGTTTCCAGCATGACCGGCGGCACACAAATGGCGCGCACCATTAACAACAACCTGGCTCGCGCTTGTGCTGAGTTTGGTTTTGGAATGGGCTTAGGCTCTTGCCGCTTGCTACTTTCCTCCAACGAGTACTTTGAAGATTTCAATGTGCGTCCTATTATGGGCTTCGATGTACCGCTATTTGCCAATTTAGGCATTGCACAAGTTGAACAACTGCTGATGAACAATCAGTGGCACTTGGCAGAAGAAATGGTGAGCCGCTTGCAAGCCGATGGTTTAATTATCCACATCAACCCTACACAGGAGTGGTTGCAACCCGAAGGCGACCGATTGGAAACACCTCCTTTGCAATTAATAGCAGAGGTGCTGTCCATTACTCAAATCCCTATTATTGTAAAAGAAGTGGGGCAGGGGATGGGTCCTGAAAGCCTTCGCGCGCTATTTAAGTTGCCACTTGCCGCCATTGATTTTGCAGCAGCAGGAGGCACTAACTTTGCCTTGCTCGAACTGCTACGCTCCGACGAAACCCGTAAAAATGCCTATGAATGTCTCAGCACGGTAGGGCACTCAGCTGCTGAAATGATAAATTTTACCAACCAAATAGTGGCAGAACTTGGCGAGCAATGCTTATGCCGGCAAGTGATTATTTCCGGAGGGGTAAACAATTTTCTGGATGGCTATTACCTGATTGAAAGCCTTCATTTACCAGCGATTTACGGACAGGCTTCTGCTTTTTTGCGATATGCCAAAGAAAGTTATGAATTGTTGCAACAATATGTTAGCCTGCAAGCCAAAGGCTATGCCTATGCCCAACAATACTTGAAAGTCAGAAAAAACTAAACAAACAGAAGGCGCAACTTGTCTTTTTATTGCATTACTTTAATTCATTCCTTATGCAAGCCATTTCAGGATACTCTAAATTGAGCAAAGAACAAAAATTAGCATGGTTAGCCCATCAGGTAAGCGACAATCCGGAGGCATTTATAGAAGAAATGAAAAGCTATTGGCATGCCGACCGCGCCGTGCAAAAACTATTTGACGAGTTCAGCGAAAACACGCTAACCAACTTCTACATGCCTTTTGGCATTGTTCCTAATGTATTGCTCAATGGCGAGCTGTATGCTGTGCCAATGGTTATTGAGGAAAGTTCGGTAGTGGCGGCGGCTGCACAAAGCGCCAAGTTTTGGCTCACACGCGGAGGGTTTAAAGCCAAAGTACTCAGCACGAAAAAAATCGGGCAGGTGCACTTTCTCTGGGAAGGCGATTTTTTGAAGCTAGACGTACTGTTCGATGAATTAAAAGAAAAAATGCTGGACAACACCGCCTTAATTACTAAAAACATGCGGCAGCGTGGCGGTGGTATTCTGGATATAGAACTGGTCAACATGACCCACATAGAGCCACACTACTACCAGTTTAAAGCCACCTTTGAAACCTGTGACTCTATGGGCGCCAACTTTATTAACACTTGTTTGGAAGAGTTCGCCCGCACCTTTAAACAGTGGGCGGCTGTACAGGAAGGCTTCACCGAAAAAGAACGCCAGCCCATGATTATCATGTCCATTCTTTCCAACTACACGCCCGAGTGTTTGGTACAAGCATGGGTAGAATGCCCAATAGCCGACTTGGGCAATTTTGAGGAAATGGATGCAGCCACTTTTGCCTTCAAATTTGAAAAAGCCCTCATGATTGCCAAAAATGATGTGTACCGCGCCACTACGCACAACAAAGGTATTTTTAACGGCATTGATGCAGTGGTTTTGGCAACTGGTAACGATTTTCGCGCCGTAGAAGCCTGTGGGCACGTTTATGCCGCCCGAGACGGCAAGTATCGCAGCCTAACAGACTGCTCCATAGAAGAAGGCATCTTCCGATTTTGGATTACAGTGCCTATGGCATTAGGAACAGTGGGCGGACTTACCAACCTGCACCCCCTTGTGCGCCGCGCTTTTGAAATTTTAGGGCATCCTAATGCTGCAAAGCTGATGCAAATAGCTGCTACTATTGGACTGGCACAAAATTTTGCCGCTGTTAAGTCTTTGATTACCAGCGGTATACAGAAAGGACATATGAAAATGCACCTGATGAACATTCTCAAACACTTCGATGCTACCGAATCTGAAACAGCCGCCGCAATAGAACATTTTAAACACCACGTAGTTTCATTTAGCGCTGTACGCGACTTGCTAGACGGATGGCGCGAAGCAGCAGAAGCCAAACGCAACAGCGGTTCAGATGCCGCCTCAGTGTAAAAAACAAGATAGTCAGCTATGCAACACTTCTATGGTAGCGGTAAGCTATTGCTCAGCGGCGAGTATTATGTGTTAGACGGGGCGCTTGCCCTAGCAATGCCTACTCGATTTGGACAAATCCTGAAAGTTACCTATCATGCCTCCGAGCATAAAGTACTGCACTGGAAAAGCTATGACAATGAAGGTAAACTATGGTTTGAAGCTAAATTCGATACAGAATCATTCGATTGCTTAGACCGATTCATTTCACAAAAATCGCTTACGTTGCAAAAAATACTGCGCATGGCGCGTAGGCTAGCCAGTAATTTTCTCAAAGGACGCGAGTATGTGCTAGTAGAAACCTATTTGGAGTTTCCGCGCCTATGGGGCTTAGGCAGTAGCAGTACCTTGATTCACAACGTGGCACAATGGGCGGAAGTAAACCCTTACGATTTGCTTTTTGGAACTATCGGTGGCTCAGGCTACGACGTGGCTTGTGCACAGGCAAAGGGTCCTATTTTGTACCAAAAATCGCCAGCAGGACCCCACCAGCACACCGTAGCCTTCGACCCTCCCTTTAAACAGCACTTGTATTTTGTTTATTTGGGGAAGAAGCAGTCGTCGGCAGCAGGAATTGAACACTATCGTTCATTGAAACACAACAAAGCCGCCTTAGCAGAACAACTTAGCCACATTACACAAGCTTTTTTGCAAGCACAGACCTTGTCGGAATTTGATGCGCTCATAGCCAAACACGAGCAGCTCATTGCAGAAAGCCTATGCCTAACGCGTACCAAAGATTTATTCTTTCGCGACTATTGGGGCGAAATTAAATCCTTAGGCGCTTGGGGAGGCGACTTTGTACTTGCTACTAGCCAACGCAGCGAACAAGAAACCCGCCAATACTTTGCTGAAAAAGGTTTCAACGTAATTCTGACCTATACTGAAATGGTCAAGGCATCTGAACAAGACAAAACAAATGCAGCAAGCGAACACAACCTTACCGCTGTCATCTGCTAAATTTGTGCTGTTTGTCTGACATTAAAAACGAAGTTACCTTGGTGCTACATCAGCCACAACAAGTTATCTATTGGCGTGTTCCTTCTAACATAGCTTTAATTAAATACTGGGGCAAGCATGGCGTACAACTGCCGCAAAACCCTTCGTTGAGTTTTACCTTGCGGCAATCTTATACCGACATGCAACTGTTTTTTCGTCGTTCAGAAACAGGCGAGCGCATCCTTGATTTTTATTTTGAAGGAAAGCCTAATGAAAAATTTCGAGCAAAAATCATCCAATTTTTAGAAAGCCACCCGCAAGAGTTTGCTTTCACTGAAGGGTTGCACCTAACCATTCAATCTGTCAATTCTTTTCCACATTCTGCTGGTATTGCCTCTTCTGCTTCCAGCATGGGTGCGCTTGCCATGTGCCTCATCTCATTGGCGCAACAACAGGGTATCTATTGGCAAAGTCCTGATGAAAAGCTACAAAAAGCCTCTTACTGGGCACGTTTAGCTTCTGGGAGTGCTTGCCGCTCTGTGTATGGTGGCTATACGGTGTGGGGACAAACGCCAGAAGTAGCCAATAGTTCCGACCTGTATGCCACTCCTTTACACAATTCTCGCATTGATGCTGTTTTTACCTCTTTTTGCGATACCATTCTGATTATCAGCCATGAAGAAAAGGCAGTTTCCAGCCGTGCAGGGCATGCACTTATGAATACACATCCGTTTGCCACTGCTCGCTACCAGCAAGCACGCCAAAACTTGCAACTACTACTAGGAGCACTTGCCAACGGCGACTTAGAATTGTTTATCCAAATAGTAGAAAACGAGGCGCTTACACTTCACGGCTTAATGATGAATTCTCATCCGTCGTTTATACTGATGAAACCTGCTACACTTGCTGTTATTGAACAAGTGCGTGCATTTCGCCGTGCTACACATATTCCGCTTACTTTTACCTTAGATGCCGGTCCCAACGTACATTTGCTCTATCCGCAAACTTATCAAGCAGAAGTGCATGCATTCATTGCAGGGCAACTAGCAAGTTATTGTCAGGAAAATCGCTACATTCACGACGGCGTAGGTACAGGTCCTCAATTGTTGAACTAATTGCAGGCAATAATAATGACTTACTATTCTAACTCCAACGCTCCTATTTTTCACTCCAAAGTCCTGCTTTTCGGCGAATATAGTTTAATTTTAAACTCCATGGGGCTTGCTTTGCCCTACCCGCTGTTTCAGGGAAAGTTAGTGTTGAAGCATATTACCGACAGTTCCCGCCGAATAGACCAGTCCAACCGCGAGCTCAAAGCGTTTTGCGACTACATGAAACTGCGCAAGCGCCAACAAGCCCTCAGTTTCGACTTCGACATTCATTCTATGGAATTCGACGTGGCGCAAGGATTGTATTTTCAATCCAATATTCCACAAGGTTTTGGCGTAGGCAGTTCGGGAGCACTCACCGCTGCCCTATACGACCGCTATGTGTACGATAAGGTAGTGCACAACGGCTGTCCTACTAACGATGAAATTGTTTGCTTGAAAAAAATATTTTCCGAAATGGAATCTCATTTTCATGGTTCTAGCTCTGGTGTAGACCCCCTCATCTGCTATTTGAACCTGCCCTTGCTCATTCGCAGCAAAACCCAAATAGAAGCAGTGCAACTACCAACACCAGCTACTACTTGCGGCGGCATTTTTTTACTTAACACAGGCAGACCGCGCAAAACAGAACCCTTAGTGAACTTGTTCTTAGAAAAAATGCAAAATCCTGAGTTTGCCGAACTTTGTGCCCATGAACTGATACCTTACAACGAAAACTGTATTCATTATTTTTTAACAGGGCAAATCGAGCAACTTATGCAAGAATTAGCAAAATTATCAGCATTTCAACTGAGGCACCTAACCCCCATGATTCCGCCCTTGTTTCGGCAAATTTGGCAGTTTGGCTTAGACTCAGGACTGTACTACCTCAAACTATGCGGCGCGGGCGGAGGCGGATTCATCCTCGGCTTTACTCAGGATTTTGGTACAGCACGCATGCACTTGGAAGACTACCAGTCGCGCATCGCTTACCGACTGTAAACTTAAACATCAATCTTATGAAAAAAATATTGTTTTTGCTTATTGTTTCTCCGCTGATAGCCATGCAAGACAATCCTGCCTATGTGCTTTACGACCGCAACGGCAAAACAGCTAAATACAGCGAGCTATTAGCCGCTGCTCAAAAAGCCGATGTCATATTTTTTGGAGAGAGCCACAACAATCCTATTTGCCATTGGTTGCAACTGCGCCTGACCAAAGACCTCTACAAAGCCGTTGGGAACAGGCTCATATTAGCAGCCGAAATGTTTGAAACAGACGACCAATTGGTGCTCAACGAATACCTCAGCGGCTTAATTAAAGAAAGCAATTTTGAAAAAGAAGCTAAAATTTGGAACAACTATGCTACCGACTACAAACCGTTAGTCAACTTTGCTAAGCAAAACCGCCTACCTTTTGTAGCCAGTAACATTCCCCGACGCTATGCTGCTATGGTAGCTGCGCAGGGTATCACTAGCCTTGAAAAACTGGATGCAGAAGCCAAAAAAATGTTGCCACCGCTGCCCATACCCATAGACCGCGAACTACCCGGCTACAAAAATATGCTCAGCATGATGGCAGGGCACAGCAGCCTAGTAGGCGAAAACATGGTAGCTGCACAAGCTTCTAAAGATGCTACCATGGGCTACCAAATTGCCCGTGCATGGGAGCAAGGCAAAGTGATTATTCACTTCAACGGGTCTTATCATTCTGACAATTTTGAAGGCATTATTTGGTACCTGAATCATTACAAACCCGGGCTTAACATTGTGAGCATCAGCGTATCTGAACAAGACGATGTTACCCAGTTGTCAAAAGAATCGCTCAACAAGGCGCATTTTATTGTTGCAGTTCCTTCCGATATGACCAAAACGTATTAACACCAACATATTGCCAAATAATTTGCCATTGCAATCAGGACTTTACACAAAAGCACCTGTTATTGCTGAAAATCGTTTTAACTTCGAGCACTCAAAATTTAGTTAACTTACTCAACTCGCATGTGTGGAATTGTTGCTTACGTAGGCTCTCGGCAGGCTTACCCTATTATATTGAAAGGATTGAAGCGTTTGGAATATCGCGGCTACGACAGTGCTGGTATTGCTATTATAGATTCGCAACTCAAAGTGTACAAGCGCAAGGGCAGAGTAGCAGAATTGGAGGAAAGCCTTACGGGCTTGTCTCTCAGCGCGCACATTGGCATCGGCCACACCCGCTGGGCAACACATGGCGAGCCCAGCGACCGAAATGCGCACCCACATGTTTCGCAAAGTGGCAAATTAGCCATGATTCACAACGGCATCATTGAAAACTATGCGCTTATTAAGCAAGAGCTGCTTAACAAGGGCTATCGCTTCCAAAGCGATACCGACACAGAAGTGTTGCTGAACTTCATTGACGATATACGCGAACAAAACCGCTGCTCGTTAGAAGAAGCTGTGCGCATTGCCCTAAAACGCATAGTAGGCGCATATGTGATTGTGTTGTTAGACGTAGAAAATCCTGATACGCTAATTGCGGCACGGAAAGGAAGCCCGCTAGTAATTGGGATAGGTAAGCAGGAGCATTTTTTAGCCTCCGATGCTTCGCCTATTTTGGAATACACCAAAGAGGTAGTCTATGTAAACGATTATCAGGTTGCTATTGTAAAACCAGACGAGCTGATTCTCAAAAACTTGGGCAATGAGCGACAAACGCCTTTCATTACCAAGTTAGACATGGATTTGGCAGCTATTGAAAAGGGCGGCTATGAACATTTTATGCTCAAAGAAATTTTTGAGCAGCCTACTACTGTTTTTGATTGCTTGCGCGGGCGATTGGACGCACATCAAGGGCTAATTACGCTCAGTGGCATAGAGCAACATTTGCCCATATTAACACAAGCTAAGCGAATTATTATTGTTGCTTGTGGCACCAGTTGGCATGCGGGCTTAGTAGGTGAATACCTGATTGAAGAGCTGTGCCGTATGCCAGTAGAAGTAGAGTATGCTTCTGAGTTTCGCTATCGCAATCCAATCGTAGGGGCAAACGATGTGATTTTGGCAATTAGCCAAAGTGGCGAAACGGCTGATACACTGGTAGCCATTGAGCGGGCTAAGCAAAACGGTGCGTTCATTTACGGGATTGTAAACGTAGTAGGTAGTTCTATTGCAAGGGTTTCGCATACAGGGACCTACACACATGCCGGTCCGGAGATAGGGGTAGCCTCCACAAAGGCTTTTACCGCTCAACTGACCGTGCTCACTTTGTTTGCTCTGCGATTAGCAGCTGCCAAAGGAACGATTAGTCGTGAGCGTTTTCTTGCCCTTTGCAACGAACTTGCCACTATTCCCGACAAAATTGCACACATATTAAACGATGCCGCCACAGTAGAAGCAGTGGCGAAGCGTTACACAGACGCGCGCGATTTTTTATACCTAGGTCGAGGCAACAACTTCCCCATTGCCTTAGAAGGCGCACTAAAGCTAAAAGAAATCAGCTACATCCATGCCGAAGGATACCCCGCCGGTGAAATGAAACACGGTCCTATTGCATTAGTAGACGATACGCTACCTGTTGTGTTTATTGCTACCAAAGATGCTGTTCATGAAAAGGTAGTGAGCAATATGCAGGAGATTAGGGCGAGAAAAGGAAAGGTAATTGCCATTATTACCGAGGGCGATGAGTTTACAGCTCAGCTTTGCGAAGCACATATCAGCATTCCTGAAACAGATGCCTTGCTCACACCGTTGCTTTCAGTTATTCCCTTGCAACTGATGGCATATTACATTGGAGTTGCCAAAGGTCTGGATGTAGACAAACCTCGCAATCTTGCCAAATCAGTAACAGTAGAGTAAAAATAGGAACGCTATATGTTGCCGCTCTGCTAATAAATCATGCGAGTTGCTCCCTTAAGTAAAGGTGAGCAACAACGCAGACTTGTATTTTGCTCTTTATGAGTTGTTGCTTATAAGGACACAAACAACGGCGATGCCCCCCTGTGCCGTAGGGCGTGTGTCTTCACACTTCTCACGAAAAATGAAAATATTAACGGGATGTGATTTTGTACCGTCGCCTCACAATTTGATGATGTTGCATTAGCGAATACTTTGTTGTGGTTTGTGTTCTTACCAACAATCCTGTTGCCAGCAAGGGCATGCGCTACACTGTGGCAAGGTTGTTTTCAGCTACTCATCAAATCCTGTTCATTTTGCCATCCTGTCTGAGGTAGTGATGTAGATTTTTTATCCATCATTTTTGCTTCTGTAAACATGCTCGAAGCGAGCATTACTGTACAGGCTCCACCACAAAACCTTTGCTTCGCAGCAAGGCAATCAGTCCATTAGGACCGCCCAAATGCCCAGCTCCCACCGCATAAAAAATAGCTTTTTGGCTGCTCCAACTGACAATTTTATCTACCCAAGAGCGGTTGCGATTGGTGAGTAACTCATCTTCGAACTGTTGGGTTGCAAACGAGGATTTTTTGAAGCGTTCGTACAGGGCATTAATGTTCTGTTGTTTGTAGTCCTGTACGAGTGCTTGCATTTCTTTTGTTTGTTCTTCTTGCTTATTTAGCATTTCCATTAGCATTTGCGTCTGTTGTTCCAGTGGAACAGCATCAAATACCTTCAATTGGTCAGCAACCGTTTCTATTCCAATTATTTGCTTGTTTTGTTTTTTGGCTATTTCCATCAGTTTTAGCTCATAAGAAGCCGTTGTATTGCAATTCATAAGTTGAGGATATAGCAAAGAAGCCAGTGCAATGGGTTTCATAAACCCTAAGAAGCTCAAATCCATGTGGACTGCTTCGAGTAAAAAACGGTTCAGGCGCTCATAGTCGGAAGCTGAAAGCAAGTTTTTCAGGTGATTGCCTTGTGGCATCATCATGCCTTTTTGCAACTCTAAAAGTAACAGAGGATCGTCCATTTTCAGCTCGAGAGCAAGTTGTTCGCTTTCGGCAAGCGCTTTTTCGGCGGCTGGGGGAAGGAAAAAGTCATTGTTGCAAATGGCGTGGATGGTGCCAAATAAATAAGAACTTTTGCTTAGTCCGTTTCCCGAGATGCGCCAAATTAATGAGGGTTCGTATGCTTGCGAATACACTAGGGGCTGCATCCACCCGACAAACAGCCATATGGATACCAGCTTGCGCATATCAGCTTTTGGTTAATAATTTTTCGATATCTTTAATTAAAGCCTCTTTGCTACTAGGTCGTTTGGCATTGTCATCTACCACTTTGCCGTTTTTGTCAATCAGCATATAGCGAGGAATACCTGTTACCTGAAAGCGGTTGTAAAAAGCTTGTTTTTGTTCGTCTGTGGGCAAGATGTGATAACCGGGCATGGCGAACTTTTCTACTGCTTTTCGCCAAGCATTTTCACTGTCATCAAAAGAAATGTAAAGAAAAACAACATCTTTTCCTGCCAACTGTTGATGAATTTCTTTGGAATAAGGAAATTGCTGCCGGCAAGGTCCGCACCACGATGCCCAAAAATCTACATAGACTACTTTTCCTTTGAATTCACCAATCAGTTCATCAAAAGTTTTGGGTTTACCAGTGACATTTAAGGGGTTGATAAACTTGATGTCATCTGAGAAAGTAGCAACAGGTTGCTGACTTTCCGATGGATTCTGGTAAGCATTTGTTTCAGCGGGTTCACAGGCGCTTAGCCACATTGCGCCAAACAAAACGATTAAGTGTTTGCTAAACATAACTTCAAGGAATTTTAGGTGTAAAACGTATTTCAATCCGATGTGTTACAATATGCCATGCCACCACGTTGTGCGATATGCCAACGGGATGAGCATGCTCAACAACAATGCCACAAGCCTAATATTCGCCCATGTTTGTAAATGAGCAGCATTTGTAAGCCGAGTCTTTTTTATCACAAAAGGTGTAATAACGATAAGCATTGTGCTAATTATCAGAATATAGTACAAAGCAAAAATGAGATAGCCGATATAGTGATGATGCGCCAGAAACAAGTCGAACAGGCAGAGATGTGAAGGTACGCCATAAATATATTTGACAAAAAAGTATTTGAGCGTGTAAATACTCAATCCAACGAATACCAGTATTAGCAAACTGTGCACCCAAGTAGGCAAGAAAGGCTTCTGCCAGTCGGCTGCTATGAGTAGTGCTCCTATGAGTCCCCAAGTCCATAGAGCTGGTTGAAGCAGTTTCCCTACTGACAAGAAGTTAGCATAACTGGGCTGACTTACCAAAAAATTTGCACTACAACACGTAACAATTACGTCAGGTTCAAGCCTATAGCTATACATCCACATCAACCATGTTTCTACGGCAACTGCAGCTGCTGTGGGTAGCAGCAAGTAGTACTTAAAAGGTGTTAGCGGGTAGTCGGGTGCTTGGTTGTCTAAGTATTGCAATAGCAGATAAAGCACATACAGCGGTGGTGTTGCCATTTTTACGTATAGCAGCAAGTAACCATACTGATTGGCACTTAGCACTCCTGCCCCACACATGGCTCCGCGTACCAAATGGGGTAGGTAGTTGTTGATGAGCCAAACAAATAGTCCTAACCCTGCTAGTTGCGCCACCATAGCTGTTTGGACAATGGCGCCCAGTAAATAATGTTCGCGCTCTAAGGTAAGCTGTAAAGAAGTAAAAGAAGAATCAGACCAGTAGCGCAAAGCATATATTCCTTTCCAAGCCGCATACACAATAATGGTAGCTACAGCAAATTGGCTGAGCAACAATGCAATAATGAAAGGATGTGCCAACATGGTCTATTTTAGTTTAATACGCGGGTCTAAATAGGCATACACAATATCTACTAATATGTTGATGAGCACGAAGAAAGAAGCCACTACAATGGTAGCTCCCATTACAATAGGAAAGTCTTTGTCGCTAACGGCTTGCATAGTATCGAACCCCAGCCCGCGATACTTGAAAATAAATTCAACAAAAAATGCGCCTGCCATTAAAGAAGCCAGCCAACCAGTAACAGCCGTAATGACCGGATTGAGCGCATTTTTAAGTGCATGTTTGAAAATAATCAAGTGCTTAGGAACGCCTTTGGCACGAGCAGTTCGGATGTAGTCTTGCGACATCACCTCGAGCAGTGAGTTGCGAGTCAGTTGCATGATGATTGCCATAGGGCGCAACCCCAGTGTAAGTGCGGGAAGAATGAGGTTTTTAAACTGATACTCCCTTCCATACTCTGTTTTGATTACGAGCGAACCCTGCAATTCGAGCCCTGTCCAGTCTGCCCAGTAATAAGCAAATAGCAACTGCACCAGAATAGCAGTAATGAATGAAGGCGTAGAAATACCCAGTACAGAAATGCCTAGTACTGCTGTGTCGATGCGAGTGCCTTGATTTAAAGCAGCCACCATGCCCATGCCAATACCTACGGTAGAGGCAAAGAGCATGGCAGAAAAAGCTAACCAAAACGTTCCTTCTATGTCTTCCAACAGAATGTCGCTAACTCGCCTTCCCCGCGAAATGGAATGACCAAAGTAAGGAAGTTTCAGCACCAGCATGCGGTCTTCGCCAACAGATACTAATGTTGTATAGTCAAACTTTTCAAGATTTTTTTCTGTTCGCCGATGAAGCGAAATAGGAGAAAGGTCGTTCAAATACAGAATAAGCTGCTCGTAGATAGGTCGGTCGAAGCGGTATTCGCGCATAATGCGCAATCGAGTGGCTTGGGATTTATCTCGACCCAATAAACTGTCAACGGGGTTGCCGGGCAATACATGAAAGATGAGGAAAACCACCACAATCACCCCTAAGATGACCCAAAAACCCGAAAAGAATCGCCACAAAATATACTTGAGCATGGTGCCTACTTGAGCAAAGAGTGAACAGTTGCCACATTGGGCACATCGTTATAGTGCCATTTTCCTACAACAGCCCCGTTTTTCAGCAGCAGAATGCCTGGGTCGGAGCGCATAATGGTTTTCAACACTGTTCCATCTGCAAAATAGTAAGGAATTGCCAATTGTACTTCGTGCCGAAATATTTCAAAGTCGGCTTGTGAAGAGGCAGTGAGGGCTATTGCTTCCACAGAGGGGGGGAGCTGTGCAATAAGCTGATTGATGAGTGGGAAGGCTTGCTGAGGCACTTTTTTTACATTGCGCACCACTACAATGAGCTTGTTTGCTTGAAAAGTAAATGCTGTCATGTCGTTGCCTTTGTCGTCCCAAACGCTATAATCCAAAATTTTAGGTTTGCAGTTCTCTTCATTTTCAGCTATCATTTGTACTAATTTGTAAGAGGGGTCTGTGGGGTACTCTCGAAGTGAGACTTGTTTGCCGTCTTTTTCCATTACATACACATAACGACAAGGCTCTTGGGGCTTCATTAAGGTAGGGATGTGATTGCCTATTTTGTAGGGGCGGAAGTCAATAAAAGGCAAATGCTCAATAGCATAGTAGGCAACAGCAAAGGAGAGTAGCATGGTTGAAAGCACTACAGAGGTTTGCAAGCGCGTAGCAGTGTTGTCCCACTGGTGCCACTGCACCGCCAGCCAACTAATTAGCACTAGCAGCACTACATCTTTGGAAAACGACTGCCAAGGAGTTAGCTTGATAGCATCACCGAAACAGCCACAGTCGGTAACCTTATTGAAATAAGCAGAGTAAAATGTTAGGAAAGTGAAAAATGTGATCAGTGCTAACAAAAGCGTTAACGTAAGCCGCATTTTGTACCCCACCCACAAGGCAACTCCTAATGCTACTTCTAAGACGCAAAGAAAAACTGCCAATGGCAACGCATAAGGAACAAATGCGTGAAAAATGGGTGCGAAATCGTTTGAGAAAACCTCAAAATACTCTTCCAGTTTAATGGCTGTTCCTACGGGGTCGTTGATTTTTATCAGTCCTGAAAAGATGAACAGCGACCCAATAAGCCCGCGAACTATCCAATTGATGTATTGCATAATTTTTTGTCTGGATTATTTTCAGGAAAACCCATTAAAATCAAGGCGTAAACCGAATAATTCACTATGTCTCTGTAATTGGCTTCTACGCCCTCAGAAACGAGTGTTTTGCCTTGGTTGTTTTCTATCTGTTTGATTCTAAGTAGCTTCATTAAAATAATATCGGTAATGCTCGACACGCGCATATCGCGCCAAGCCTCGCCGTAATCATGGTTTTTGGCGATGAGCAGGTCTAATGTTTCTGCTACTGCTTGGTCGTAGTCGGCAAGTGCTTTTTCAAGTGGCAAGTCCAAACTTACTTGGTCATTGTAGCGGCTTTGCATCAGCGCAATCAACCCATAATTGACCATTGCCACAAATTCGCTGATGATGCTTTCGTTAATTTTCTGAGTTCCTTTTTCTTGAATGGAACGGATGCGCTTTGCCTTGATATAAATTTGGTCGGTAAGCGAGGGCAGTCTTAGAATGCGCCATGCAGTGCCATAGTCGCGTATTTTACTGGCAAACAATTCGCGGCAGGTAGCAATTACTGCACGATACTCTCTAATGGTTTGTTCAAACAAAGCGGTAAATATGTAGGTTTGAATGCAAATTTAAAGGGAAAACGATGGAAAACCTGACTATTGCCTTACCACAAATGCTGAAAATAAACGGCAAACTGCTTTCGTTGGAAAAGCCCCGCATTATGGGAATTCTCAACATCACGCCTGATTCTTTTTATAGTGGTAGTCGTTTTTCAGCAGTAGACGAGGCGCTCCGGCAGGCAGAGCAGATGCTTTCCGAAGGTGCTGATTTGTTAGATGTAGGCGGGTACTCTACTCGCCCTGGTGCGGCAGAAGTGGCAGAAGCCGATGAAATCGGTCGCGTGCGTCCTGTGGTAGCAGCGCTGGCACGGCACTTTCCTCAGGCAATTATATCGGTGGATACCTTTCGAGCGTCGGTTGCCCGAATAGCTATTCAAGAAGGCGCTCACATGATTAACGATGTTTCAGGTGGTCAGGCAGATGCTACTATGTTTTCTACCGTGGGCGAGTTGGGCGTGCCCTATGTGCTCATGCACTCGCGCGGCAATCCGCAAACCATGCAACAACTAACCGACTATGAGCATATCTTTACTGAGTTGATGCGCTTTTTTCAAGAGCGCATCATATTATTGCAGCAGGCAGGCTGCCACGATGTTGTGGTTGACCCGGGATTTGGCTTTGCTAAAACAGTGGAGCAAAACTACTTATTACTCCGCCATCTTGCTGTTTTTAGCCTACTAGAAAAACCAGTATTAGTGGGTATTTCGCGCAAATCTATGATTTGGAAAAAATTAGGTAGCTCGCCAGAAGAAGCGCTCAATGGAACTACTGTACTCAACACGTTAGCGGTTTTGCAGGGAGCTAAAATTTTACGCGTACACGATGTAAAGCCTGCTGTTGAGGTTATTCGCTTGCTAACTGACAAATAAAAAATTTGCCCGATTTTTGCCAAAATTTAATTGGTTTGTCGTTCTATTAACTAAAACAGCTTTTTCTTATGATGAAGATATGCTCTCTCGGCTCAAAATTAGCTTTGCTTTACTTACTGTTACACCATGTTGTATCTGCACAAACCAAAGCTGATTATATCTACTCATTGGAGCGCCTTAGCCAAGAACCTGTAAGAATTACAAAGCGCCCCTTGCCCGATTCACCCAAAATGTCGGGAGATACCATCTTCACTATTTACAAGAATTCATCGGTTTCGCTTCGCCATTATTTTGTGGACGGGGAACAATACACGCCGCTTTTCAATCCTAACCCTACGGGGGTTTATCTGAACAATCAGCACTTCTTGTTTTTTTGTGACGTAGAAAAAGTATTCCGCCAAAGTGTCAGCAATTACTTAGATATCTATGAATTCACCTACTTAGGGCGTACTTATTTAAACATCATTACTCTTCGCGAAGACTGTGTGGGCAAAGCTTGTAATTTTCGCTGCTACAACTTGTATGATATCACTAATCCCAAAAACATTATGCAGGTATCTTTCTCGAGTATTTTCACTGGCAGCGAAAGCTACGGAGATTTCAATATGGACGGACAAATAGACTTTGTGCGACTCATTCCCAAACTGCCTGAAAACGCTCCTAAAAACCTCAAACTCACTGGCGATACCTACTTGATTACTGCCTATACCATGAACGGAGGCAAAGCAACTCAGTTGAGAAACGACCAAAATATGCCTCATTACATTTTAGCCAAAGGCGATACGGAAGGCAAGCAGTTCCGCGTGCTGATGCACGATTGGATGCTGCCCCTGAAAGATACTACTGGCACTGTTGCCAAGCCAGTCTCCTATTTTCAACCCTATGTAGCATTCGACCCCAAAGATGCTCAGCTCTACGACATCCGCGGCGTAAAAGTAGAAAAAAACAAGTGGTCGCTTTTAGTGAGCCAATTCCGCGATTTAGAAGGAGCACAGGCTTTCTGTGAAGAATTGAGCACGCGAAAGTTCGACAATATTTTCATTTTAACCGACCAATACAGCCGCGATATTTCTTTCTTAGTGATGGTAGGCAACTACATGACTAAAGAACAAGCTAAACCTGATGCAGATAAGCTGAAGGGAATGGGTTTTAATCCCAAATTTAGAGATTTGAAAAGCGCTTACTAAGTAGTCGCTCCTTAAAAACCCCATATTTACTAAGTTATCTCTACAATACATCGAATACATGAGGTTGTGCAAAAATAATCCCAACCCTTCTTCCATTTGTTCATTATGCGCTTGAAGTTGAAGGCGGCTGCGGCAAGCATCACATTGATGTTATCGCCAAAGATACCTTTGTAGAAATTCCGTCCTAGCCTGTGGTCTGATTTGAGATGTCTTATGACAGGTTCAATGCCTGCTCTTTTGCGATGGGTTTTGCCTAGCTTTTGTTGCTAATATTGCGTGTGTGGCTTGTTGGGTTTGTCTGGGATGCGTATTGCTGTTGTGCCTATGGTAGTGCATCCCCGATAGCCCCTGTCAACAACCGCTTGCCGTGGCAGCTTGCCCGTTGGCGTTCCGACCTGTTGGAGCGCCTCATTAAGGGTATGCCCGTCGTATGCGTTCCTAAGTGGAACGCCACCCTGGTGGTACTTCTTATGTTTCTTATCAAGGATAAATTGTTGATAATCAATTTATTGTGTTTGAAAATTTGATTTTATAGGTCTTCTAAAGCATTTGAGGTCAAAAATTGATTTTATATAGTTCGGCGTTTTTGTAACAATCGCATAACTCATAACAGCACTTAAATCATTTTCATCAAAGTGCTTGATACTCTTTTTATAACAACTATTGTCTATGTGAAAATACTTGTCTCTTAAAAAAATATTTGAGTTATGGGTTAATATACTACTACCCAAACGGGAATAGTGATTACCAATTCTTGGTGTATAAATGTCAAATGCTTTTACTTTTTCGTATCCAATTGGTTTGCCGTTTTCCTTTAAACGATTCAAGTCAAAATTTTGAATAACAACACATTCTTTTTCTAAATTTCTCCAAACATAATCTTCAACTTTATGAATGGGCACTTTATCCCAAAAGTGCATTGGGTTATAATAAAAAATCAATTCTTTTCCGTCATTTAAAGCAAAAAAGTAATGGGACACATAAATAGTATTTGTGCCTTTTGTTCTACGCAAATCATCTATGAATAGTCCATTTGCTTTTGTGTGTCATATCCTGAATATTCTTTCATTCGGTCTTCTTTTTATGGTAACACATAACGTTTTCGGGCTTTGTGTTCGGGCGGGTTTCGGAGCACAAAACTGTCAAGCTGCACTGCACTTGAATAGAAGTACAAAGCTCCAAGTTTGCACGTCAGCAGGCCTAACATAAAACCCATGTTAGTAGCCGTTTTTATTTCTTTTTCTTATCGTCATCAATGTCGTCAAAGTAGTTTGATGCGGTATCTTCATTTAAGCGAATTTTCTGACTATACTTCGCTCTTGCGCTTTGTTCTTTCATAAACATTCTTTTGATGTCTGCTTCTTTTTTCTCAAAAACCATTGTATTGTTAATTGAAAGTGAGATAGCAATTTTTTCTACATCGTGGTCAGTTCCGATGTAAGTAAATGTCCAGCGATTTTGTTTTAATTCTTCTACGAGTTTTTTGATGTCAGAACCTGAAAATTCTTTTGAAGCATTTTCTTCTCCGTCCGTCAAAATTGTTACAAGAACATTGTAATCGGTTTGTCCCTGTAAAGCCTGTTTCAATTTGTTTATACTAAAACCCATTGCATCAAATAAGGGTGTAGAAGCATTAGGTTTATAAGTTTTGTCGTCAATTTGTTTGAGTTTGCTCGCTGGGTCCATAAAATGAAGCAATTTTTGTCCCAAGCTATTAAATGATACGAATGAAATAAAGTGCTCTTGTTCAGGAAATTGTTTTTCTATTCCTTGAATTGTCTGCACCAATTCATTGAAACCTTGAATGATTGTTGTTTTTATGGACTCCATAGAACCACTTTCGTCCAAAATGATTAGGTTATGCACCTGATGTTTCTTTTCCATATTTATTTAATTTTTATTGTTAAACTGTATGTTTCGGTTTGTGTCGCTAAAATGGCTACTAGCGGTTTGTGTGTTGCCGCAGTGGGGGATTTTAGCACAAATGTTCAATAGATACACTGCACTTGAACCTACCACAAATTTGTAATACGAAGCATATCACCCCATTGCGGCAATACCTTGTTTGCGGCTGGGCTTTTTTTCACTTCATACAATTACAGTTGCTTTTTCGTAAAGTTCCGGCAAACAATTTTGTCTCATTCGGAATTTCGTTCCATGATTGTGGCCGGTTCTTGCATCAAAGTCAATTAAAATATTTCCTTTTTCAATTTGATCTAAGAATCCTCGAAAATTAAACTTTTGCAACATCATAATCTTACTGTATTTATATAATTCTCTACCGTCCACCTTTTTTACCTCTGCTTGAACATAAAAACAGTTTAATAATTTTGTTCCTGCTTTGTTTGAAAGGTCGTCAAAACCCCAATAAGGTTGTGGGTCAAGCTGTCCTAAGCCAACTCTGTCTTTAACTTGTTTCAGCCACTCACTGTGTTTCTCGGCTACTTTACTACTGTCAAATGAAATTAAAACTTTACTGTTTTTACGGTCGATGACAACTTGAAACCTTCTATCGCTTGGTGAAAGACCGTGAATGGTTTGTCTAAAACTCCTTTCGTTTTCAGGATATTTTTTTCCTGCTTCTTGGTGTGTCCAACCATATTTTGGCAGTAAAATCTGCGGAACAAATTTTACTGCTCTTGGTGAAGGTTCAATGTGAAATAAAGTAGTAAGCGAAGAAGTATTTAACCGTTGGGTTTTTAATTCCCATTCTGCTGCATTGGGAATTGGTAAATTATTTTCTTCAATTCCTAATAAATCTTCAAGTGTATTTCCAATACCACCATGGTTCCCATATCTTCCGTTGTCTATCCAACCTAGTTCAGCTATTTTTTTAAGCTCTGATATTAAGCTATCTTTGGTGTAGATTTTCATTGTTCTGTATCTTGAAATAAGGTTAAGGGCCGCAACCCTATTAACTCACTTTGTATTTTATTACGTTCAATTCTTTGTTCTGCCATTTTGCAATAGTCTGGTGATAACTCAATACCTATATAGTTTCTTTTGTGTCCCATAGCTACAACTGCTGTCGTTCCACTGCCCATAAATGGGTCTAAAATAGTATGTGCAGTAGTAGAAGAAATTATTCTGTCAATGAGCGCAACTGGAAATGGTGCAGGATGTTCATTTTTCATTTCCTGCTTAAATTCCCAAACATCTCCGAAGGCATTTGCCTTTGGAGCAAGTTTGAACTTTTTTTTGGGGATAAGATAAATAACTTCGTATGTCGGTAAAAAATAACCCGGATTAAAATTTATACCTCCTTTTCGTTTCCAAATAATAATTTGTCTAACTGGCAAATCCCTAATAATATCTTTTCTGTCTTGTAGTAATCCATCCTGAACTCGCCATTTATGGTTGTAAAAAATTGCGCCATCATCTTTTATTAAGCGGAACATTTCTTTCAAGCACTTATATTGCCATTCTGCATACTCATCATGCGGCATATTATCATCATAATGACTGTAACCGTTTACCAACGCTGCACCTGCCCACTTTCCACCACGTCCATCTTTCATGCCATTTCCTGTCGAGTTTTTCAGATTATAAGGCGGTGAGGTGACCACCAAGTCCACGCACTTATCAGGCATTTCTCGCATAACAGTCAAGCAGTCACCATTAATGATTTTATTTATATATTTTTCTTCAAAAGTCATTTGTCTTTGATTATTGTTTGTCACTGTTCAAATTTACGATTTTAATTCACTGTCCATTCGTTTGCAGTCTGTTTTTTTAGCCTTGCCGGTAACAGAAAAGCATTTATGCAGGGCAGATTTAGTAGCACTACCGTTTCCACACGCACAAAACCTGATAAATAGCACAAAAGTTCAATTTAGCACGTCTGCCTGCCTTGCCACAAATGCAATGTTAGCACCTGTTTTTATTCTTTCCGCATTATTACGATATACTCGTTGTTCATTGTTTCGTCTTTCTTGCCTGTTACGTTTGTCGGGCTGTTTTTGCTTGGCATACGCTTGTTAGGAATGTTGCGAATAATGGTTTCTATGTGCATAAAACCTTGATTTTCAAAAAATTCTTTGGTTATTTCGTCTGTCGGTAAGACTTCACCTTTTACTTTTCTGTTTCCAACTACATAACAAGCATAACCGCCTTTTTTAATGGTTTTGGCTACGTTTGTAATAGACTTTTGATAGTCGCAATAAAACGAAGAAACTTCTTTGGCTCGTTTTTCGTCTACTGCTGCAATTTTTTCAAGGCTCTCTTTAAGTGTCGGGCTATCAAAATTACAAACTTCTTTTTGTCGTTTTCCGCCCATTAAATTGTTATCTATTTGGTTGGCGTTTTCTACGTCTAACCATTCGTTGGCAAGTCTTGAAAATTGTCCATATGCAACCGTTGTACGGCTGTCTCCGTAAGGCGGTGATGTTACTACAATATCAATACTTTCATTTTCAATATGTTGAACTTCGTTACTTGTATTAAAATCATATACTTCTGAATTACCTTTGGGTTTTTGCTCTAAAAATGCTTTCAGCCCTTTATGGTTTCGGGCTAATTTACTTTGCATTAAACCAAAAACATCAGGATTGAATTTTTGCATTTGTTCGGCTGTCATTCGGAACAGTTTAAACTCGCTGTTACGTGTAAAACTGCTTTCTCTTACTGTTTCGCTAAATGCAACTTTAAAAAAATTGCTTACACTCTCATCCTCTATTTTATCTATAAATGCTTTGATAACAGCTAATTTTTCTTGTACGCCTTTATCAAACCAAAAGTCAATGTTGTTTATTTGTGGAATAACTATGCTTACCTTATTGTTGAAATTGAACATCAAGGAAAATATATAATCGTTAAAATCTTTGAGGTACAAGTCTAAAACTTGTAGGTTTATTTTAGTCGTTTTTGTTTTGGCAATAAGTCGTGCCAACGGGTTTAAGTCTGTACCTATGGCGTTAATTCCTTTCAAATTGGCTTCTACCAAACTTGTCCCTGTGCCACAATAAGGGTCAAAAAGCAGATGACTATCTGCACCGTATTTTGTCAAAATACGTTCTGCGATTTGCGGTATCATCATTGCAGGGTAGTTGTGATAGCAATGCGTAAATTGTTTGGTGTTTGCCCCTACAAAGTCCCACGAAAAATCTGTATATTTTTTCTCGGTTAGTATCATTTGTAAAGTGTTTTGAGGTCTGATACGATTTTGGAAAACTCGTGGATAGGCAATTTAAACTTACCCGATTTGGTAAGATATACAAAATCAAAGAAATTTAATATTCCTATTTGTTGTGGTTGCGTAATTTCGTCATAGAAATTGGTTGTGATGAAACCTACCCTAAAATCTGCTTTTACTTTAAAACTCAAACCGTATTTTTGTTTGATTTGCATACAGTCTTTTGACGTTGCAATGTCCATTAAAAGTTTCCATTTGTAGGTTTGCCCTGCTCTTTCTCTCAAAGAGGTTTTTATTGAGAAAATCAAAACAGGTGCTTTTTCTAATTTTTGGTTGTGGTAAATCATCAAATCTACGTCTGGTTTTTGCACATCATCGCCTACTTGTATCGTGGCGTAGTCTTCTATAAGTTTGTGTTTCTTTGGTTTTAGCGTGATAACTAAGTCCTTATTTATCAAACCTTCGTTCTGCAAATAAATTAAAGAGTATGCCACCAAACCTTGAAAACCATTTCCTGCAACCGCTTTTCTTGTCTGTGAAGCATCGTTTATTTCACCACTTCTAATACGTTTTTGGATAATCTTTTCAACTTCTGCTGTCGAATTTTGCATAATTTCGG
>JANWVT010000090.1 GCA_025056255.1 Bernardetiaceae bacterium
GATTAAAATTTCAACAGTTAGAAAAAGGTTTAAGTGCTGTTTCATTTCAATTCCTGAATGGTACGATTAAAATCACAGTTTGAAAATCGTGTCCGTGATAGCGCTTACAATTTCAATTCCTGAATGGTACGATTAAAATCTATTTACATCGAAAATGATTTTTTAAATCCAACAAATTTCAATTCCTGAATGGTACGATTAAAATTATTGGAACTGGGCAATCGCACAGATTTTTTTTTATCATTTCAATTCCTGAATGGTACGATTAAAATAATGTAGAGACACTTGCTGCCGGAACGCGCTTTTATATTTCAATTCCTGAATGGTACGATTAAAATTCGTGCCACTATGCCACGTGCCTTTTACCCAGCAGCATTTCAATTCCTGAATGGTACGATTAAAATTTGAGCAACAATCAACAATCAACAAATAAATAAAAATATTTCAATTCCTGAATGGTACGATTAAAATTCTCTATTTGGTATCTAATTCGGTATTTGAATAATTATTTCAATTCCTGAATGGTACGATTAAAATTCTGTGTTCCAAAGTTCAAAGTAATCGTAGTAGCCATA
>JANWVT010000091.1 GCA_025056255.1 Bernardetiaceae bacterium
TCAAGTTATATACTATCTCACCTTCTGACTGTCGGAGTACTCCCTTCAATCAGAGATGGATTGCGACCAGAATCTGAGCAATGGATGCCGTTGTCGAAGACTCGTCGGAGTACTCCCTTCAATCAGAGATGGATTGCGACATTCTTTAACAAGCTTTTTCATATTACTTCCTGTTTAATTGTCGGAGTACTCCCTTCAATCAGAGATGGATTGCGACTAAATACTGGGTTGTCTAAATAAACCCTGATTATCAGTCGGAGTACTCCCTTCAATCAGAGATGGATTGCGACTGACAGGCGGCGTCGAACGCCTCCTTGTCAATGAAGTCGGAGTACTCCCTTCAATCAGAGATGGATTGCGACTTATGAAACTGATAATGGTACAACCCCTGCTGTTCAGTCGGAGTACTCCCTTCAATCAGAGATGGATTGCGACTTTAATGAAGTAACTATCGCTTCGATAGTTACTGTCGGAGTACTCCCTTCAATCAGAGATGGATTGCGACTTGCATCTTAGCTTGGTAATAATCAGCTACCCAAGGTCGGAGTACTCCCTTCAATCAGAGAT
>JANWVT010000092.1 GCA_025056255.1 Bernardetiaceae bacterium
CTAGTAATCGCGCATCAGCCATGGCGCGGTGAATACGTTCCCGGACCTTGTACACACCGCCCGTCAAGCCATGGG
Source organism: Bernardetiaceae bacterium (assembly GCA_025056255.1). Lineage (GTDB taxonomy): Bacteria > Bacteroidota > Bacteroidia > Cytophagales > Thermoflexibacteraceae > Rhodoflexus. The sequence goes on from JANWVT010000092.1 coordinate 76, forward strand.
AGCCTGGGGCGCCTGAAGGCGGTGACCTAGTGAGGAGCTGACTAGGGCGAAACAGGTGACTGGGGCTAAGTCGTAACAAGGTAGCCGTACCGGAAGGTGCGGCTGGAACACCTCCTTTTAAGAGAGATGTGGGTGCGTTTGCGGGTTAGCGCTGGGGTATTCGTCCTACTTGTTGATGGTGTTGATGATGGAGGGCTATAGCTCAGGTGGTTAGAGCGCTACACTGATAATGTAGAGGTCGGCAGTTCAAGTCTGCCTAGCCCTACGGTGGGCGATGGGTGATGGTGAAGGGGGGAATTAGCTCAGATGGTAGAGCACTAGCTTTGCAAGCTAGGGGTCATCGGTTCGAGTCCGATATTCTCCACGAGAGGTTTCCGCAAGGAGCCTGGTGTTCATTGACAAGGCTGGAAGGAGAGGGAGACGACCTTAGGATGCGAGCGGAGACAACGGAGGCAAGAGCTAAAGGAAGCGGAAGAAGGGCGCACGGGG
>JANWVT010000093.1 GCA_025056255.1 Bernardetiaceae bacterium
TAGCACCGTTCCGTTGTACAAATCAGCGATAAAAAACTTCGAAGGCTGATAAAAAAATTTTGGTTAGCTATTTGCGGGAAGAGGATCCGCCTATTACCTTTGCACTCCCGTTTTGGAGAAGCGGGCGGCAGACTCAAAAAATTGAAGCTTTCAGGTTGTAAACAACCGCAATAGGCTGAATAAGCCTGGGAAGTTCTTTGAAAGAATGTAATCGATTAGCGGACTTCGAACAATTCGAAAAACGAATCGTAGTCGGGGTCAGACCAACCATTTCAACCCGCAAGGGTTGTAAAGACAATTACAATGGAGAGTTTGATCCTGGCTCAGGACGAACGCTAGCGGCAGGCCTAATACATGCAAGCCGAACGGTAAGCTGGGTAGCAATATCCGGCCCAGAGTGGCGTAAGGGTGCGTAACACGTATGCAATCTGCCCTCAACTGGGGGATAGCTCCCGGAAACGGGAATTAATACCCCATAATATGCCAATGAGGCATCTTGTTGGCATTAAAGCTACGGCGGTTGAGGATGAGCATGCGTCTGATTAGCTAGTTGGTGAGGTAA
>JANWVT010000094.1 GCA_025056255.1 Bernardetiaceae bacterium
CAACTTTTAGTCGGAGTACTCCATTCAATCAGATATGGATTGCGACTATCCGCCGTTGCCGTCTGGCCTAATTTCAAAGTGTCGGAGTACTCCCTTCAATCAGAGATGGATTGCGACAATCACTTAACAACAAAAATCCAAAAATGAAAAATGTCGGAGTACTCCCTTCAATCAGAGATGGATTGCGACTATATCATCATCATCGAACAGTCTTGATAGTGGAGGTCGGAGTACTCCCTTCAATCAGAGATGGATTGCGACGGGATAGTTCCGGATTTGGTCAGCCCATCCGGAAGGTCGGAGTACTCCCTTCAATCAGAGATGGATTGCGACAAACTTAGATGCGAATTGACGGAGTTTATTCAAAAAGTCGGAGTACTCCCTTCAATCAGAGATGGATTGCGACCCATCGGGGAGGGCTAACTTCCTTAACGGCGGAGGCGGTCGGAGTACTCCCTTCAATCAGAGATGGATTGCGACTGTAAAACCCCTTTGCCCCTACGGCTTTGCAAGCCGCGTCGGAGTACTCCCTTCAATCAGAGATGGATTGCG
>JANWVT010000095.1 GCA_025056255.1 Bernardetiaceae bacterium
TGCTGCCAATTCGCGGCTAAGTTTCTGAAATTTTAATCGTAACATTCAGGAATTGAAATATGTTTAAATTTAAGATTGCTCCAATCGCATAACGAATTTTAATCGTACCATTCAGGAATTGAAATAAGTTGAACTGCCAGCTGTTTGCAGCGATTCTTTTAATTTTAATCGTACCATTCAGGAATTGAAATTTATTTAAACTACTAATTAAGGTTGAAATGTGTATAATTTTAATCGTACCATTCAGGAATTGAAATAAGGCACTTTTATTCTACAGAAGCGAAATTCCACACATTTTAATCGTACCATTCAGGAATTGAAATATGCCACTCTTTTCCGAACCAATCTCCGGAAATCCAATTTTAATCGTACCATTCAGGAATTGAAATACGCAATGTTGGGAATTACAGAAGTGCACTTGCAGGATTTTAATCGTACCATTCAGGAATTGAAATATTACTGTAATTTGCTTTTTGTATAACTCGATATTGATTTTAATCGTACCATTCAGGAATTGAAATCTGAAACTGATAGGTTGTATTGGGACGA
>JANWVT010000096.1 GCA_025056255.1 Bernardetiaceae bacterium
CTCTGATTGAAGGGAGTACTCCGACTGATTTCTCTTTACGATTTAGCCACTCCGCCAGGGCGTCGCAATCCATCTCTGATTGAAGGGAGTACTCCGACAGGTCTCTCTTGAATCAGACCATGAGTCCAATTCTGTCGCAATCCATCTCTGATTGAAGGGAGTACTCCGACTTCCATTTATGAAAATGGAAAAGTCATCGGTGTAAGTCGCAATCCATCTCTGATTGAAGGGAGTACTCCGACGCCGGTAAAGCAGCTATCAACGCCAATTTGGCTTGTCGCAATCCATCTCTGATTGAAGGGAGTACTCCGACATCTTGTGTCAGTCCTTTTGGGCTGATAGCGAGATGTCGCAATCCATCTCTGATTGAAGGGAGTACTCCGACAGATACGGGGGTATGCTTTGCAGCAACCTGTACTGGTCGCAATCCATCTCTGATTGAAGGGAGTACTCCGACCTTTGGCAAAGGGGAGTACGATGTCGTGTTCCCTTGGTCGCAATCCATCTCTGATTGAAGGGAGTACTCCGACTCTGCTTCAGAG
>JANWVT010000097.1 GCA_025056255.1 Bernardetiaceae bacterium
GTGGTAAGATTTACCGCGCTGCATTTTGCTTACCTGCAAAGCAGACCTGTTGAAAAGTTTTTCTTGCTTGTTCGTGTCCTCACGAAATGTTCATGTCTTGGAAAACAACTCAACAGCATGGCAGCTCTTGCCCTTGTTCGTGTCTTCACGAACAAGTTTTGTTCATGTCTTGAAATAACTCAGCAGCATGGCAGCAGGTATTCTCTTTGGAAGACCGCACTTTTTCAGCTCGTTCTTGCTTTTTGCGTTTAATTACAAAGGGTTGTTCGTGGAGACATGAACAACGGCGGGTTTAGTATTCTCTTTGGAAGACCGCACTTTCTCAGCTCGTTCTTGCTTTTTGCGTTTAATTACAAAGGGTTGTTCGTGGAGACACGAACAACGGCGGGTTTACGAGCGTGTAGTAATGAATACGCCGGTTATCGTTGTTCGTGAAGACACGAACAACGGCAGAGGGAAATGTTTTAAAAGTAGCGAGTCAGTTTTTGCAGGGTGGTAAGATTTACCGCGCTGCATTTTGCTTACCTGCAAAGC
>JANWVT010000098.1 GCA_025056255.1 Bernardetiaceae bacterium
AACGTTTATACCCTTGGGATACGCGTCAAACTCGTAATCCTTACAACCCGAATAAGGGGTTGTTTTTAGCAAATTTCAAGCGTGGCAGGGGGGATTATGCGGGTATTGCAGGTAGATTGAATGATGGAGCTATGCTTACGGCTTCTATTTACTCATATCCTCCTAATGATTTTGGCTTATATAATATGGCAGGAAATGTAAATGAATGGGTAGAAGACGCTTATTTCTTAGAAGGTTGGGAAGAGTACCCTGACTTACGACAAGTAAAAAGAGCTAATACTTACTTAGACTCAACTTACCAAAACAAGCTCACTTTTAATGTAATGCTTTATGGCAGGTCTGATACCTCCATGAAAGCTAAATCACAAAAAATAAAAAAACAACAGCAAGATACAATTGATATAGCCAAAGAAAACTTGATGCCTTTTCCGCATACTCAAAGTCATAATTTGCTTGGCTTGTCGGGGAATGTTATGTCGAGGGAAAAATTAGCACGTTTTAAGGTCTATAAAGGTGGTTCTTGGAAAGATGT
>JANWVT010000099.1:0-272 GCA_025056255.1 Bernardetiaceae bacterium
GTCTATGCAACGGCACTTCCTTGATACCAACTTAACATACATTTGGGGACCTTAGCTGATGGTCTGGGCTGTTTCCCTCTCGACCTATGACCTTGGCACCCTAGGTCTCACTCCCGGCAAACATAATACAGCATTCGGAGTTCGTCAGAACTCGGCAGGCTTTGACACCCCCTCGTTCTATCGGTAGCTCTACCTCTGTATTACTCTTAACCGAGGCTGCCCCTAAAGGCATTTCGGGGAGTACGAGCTATTTCCCAGTTTGATTAGCCTTT
>JANWVT010000099.1:282-529 GCA_025056255.1 Bernardetiaceae bacterium
ACACTTCATCCTGCCCAAGGGTAGATCACTGAGGTTTCGCGTCTGCTCCTACTAACTCTACGCCCTCTTCGGACTCGCTTTCGCTACGGCTCCAGTACTTCGTACCTTAACCTCGCTAGTAAGAAGCAACTCGTAGGCTCATTATGCAAAAGGCACGCGGTCACTCTCGCTCCCGCCGTTTGTAAGCATACGGTTTCAGGTTCTCTTTCACTCCCTTGTTCAGGGTACTTTTCACCTTTCCTTCACA
>JANWVT010000009.1 GCA_025056255.1 Bernardetiaceae bacterium
AACTTTGCTGATTTTGGTCTTTCTTTCGTGCCAACATAGAATATTTCCGCGTGGTTTTGTGGCATCAAATTACAAAAACCAGTCGTTTTTTACAAGCCAAATCAAGGGTAAATTGTTGATAACCAATTTGTTAAACCCTTTTTAAGGAGTGACTATGTAGCAGGTTTTTGTAAGGTTCCTTTTGCCACATTCATATTCATGCAAACATCCTTGTCGTTGTTTGTGTTCTGCTAATCAACCTCTACCGTGCGTAGAAATACATGCAACAGCGAAAAGATTTTGGCGTATAGCAAAAGGAAAATTCCTCAATCCGAACTCCAAACTACAAACTCCCATAGCGAGGTTGTTTTTTAGCTACAAAATCCTGTTCATCCTGCCATCCTGTCTAAATTATTTAGGTTGCAACGTTTGCCCCTGTAAAACCTGAACATATTCTAACACAGTAGTTATTTTTTCCACCTTAGAAGATTGGCAACTTTACAAGGTTTGTTTATCTTACCCATTGCAAGCAATTCCAAAATGAGAAATTTTTTTTACGGTTGGTTTGTATTGGCTGCTGCATTTATCCTTTTTGCAGTAGTTACTATTGGCGTAAACGGTTTGCCATTGCTAAATGTGTCGCTCAAGGAAATTTTCGGCTGGACACACGAGCAAGTTACGCGCGGTCCTTCTATTTTGTATTTTGTAGTGGCAATAGTTTCGCCTTTTGCAGGGGCACTGGTCGACAGGTTTGGTCCGCGCTTGATGATGGCAATAGGTAGCGCGCTGACTGTGATAGGGCTGCTGTTGTACCCGCTTATTACCCAACCTTGGCATTTAGTAGGCATTTACATACTCTGTGCGGGCTCTATTACACTGGGAGGCGCTATTGCTGGTGTTACCTTGCTTTCTTATTGGTTCAATAAGTACAGAGGAGTGGCTGTTGGTATTTACTTAGTAGGTTCAAGCTTTGGAGGAATTGCATTACCTCAGTTCATTGCTTTTCTTACCGCTTTGCAAGGCTGGCAGCAAACAGCAGTTATTCTGGCTGCTACCGCAGCACTGTTAACCATTGTGCCACTGTTGATTATTTGCAATCATCCGTCGGAAAAAAATACTTTTCCCGATGGGCAACCTCCTAACTTAGTTTCCGAAGAAGCTGTTCAAGCAGCTGCTGCCCACCAGCTCAGCCTCGCCGATGCACTTACCACGCCTATGTTTTACTTGGTGCTTTACGTAACAGCTGCTGTATTTTTTTGTATTACAGGCGTTGTGCAAAATTTTGCTCTTTTTATGCGCGATATGGGCTTGAACGATGCTCAAACAGCCAATGCACTCAGTTTATTTTTTACTTGCAGCATTGCCGGTAAGCTTGTGTTTGGGGTGCTCAGCGACAAATTCTCCAAAAAGAGCATCCTGTTAGCTGCTGTTATCAATATGACCATTGGCTCTGTTCTCATGCGACTGATTCCGAACAATAGCCAGTTGTTTTTGCCACTATTTGCCATTATCTACGGACTGGGGTATAGCGGTGCATTTACAATGGTGCAACTTACAGTTGCCGAATACTATGCAGGCAGGCATTTCGGTAAAATATTGGGAGTAGTAACCACCGTAGATACCCTTGCAGGAAGTGCCGGCATCTATTTGCTTGGTAGCTTGCGTACGTTGCAAGGAAATTATTTGACGGGTATTTTGCTACTTATCTGTATTAGCTTTTCTGCTGTTATATGTGCTTTGCTACTTCAAAAGCCAAGCATTCGGGTAACAGCTACTCAGCTCCAACCATAATGAATGCTCCCCAAAATTTAGGGGAAGGATATTCTTTGCGCAGTTCTTTTTTAGCATAAGTAAACGATTCACGCTTGTTGCCAGTTTGTAGCCAACGAGAATAAAACAGTTCCATTAGCCGCTGCGTAGCAATATCATCCACTTTAAATAAACTCATCACTAAGGTTTTTGCTCCTGCTACGCGGAAAGCCCGTTGCAACCCATAGATTCCTTCACCAATCTTAGTGTCTCCACGAGCGGTTTCGCAAGCACTCAGTACTACTAACTCAGTGTTATCTAATGCCAAGTCCATTGCTTCGTAGGCAGTGAGCACTCCTTCTTCCCGATTGTAGGCATAAACATTCTCGCTGGCTACCAAATCTCCTCCATTGCGCAACAGCAAACCCGAGCGCAACAATGGATTGTTGATAACTTGTTTACTGCTCAGCTCATTATCGGATAGATTAATCACCAAGTCGGGTTCAAAAAAACCGTGCGTAGCAATGTGGAATACGCGAGGATTCTGCAAACGCTTCACCTGCTCTTCTGTGGCATCAGCCAACACATACTCGCTGATGCGCGAGCTACGTGAGGCAACTAATTTTGTCAGATTTTTCACTTCGTTAAAAGCGCCGGGTAGTTGTGGTATTTTCCTACCTTGCACATTGAGCTGGTCGGGTTTTAAATCTTTGTAAAATAGAGGGTTCCCAAAAAATGCAAACTCACCTGCAATAGTAGTTTTTTCTGAACGTTCTAAAAGGTCGGCTGTATTGGTGAGCAATACTATTTCGCGATGGTCTATTACATAGCTACCGTCGGAGAGTAGCAACGCTTCTACGTTCACTTGGTTGTAAGCTCCTTCTACCGATAAATAAACTTTTTTGGCATCGGCAAGGGCTTTGTCTATGGCTTCCCAGTAGCGTCGGTAAGACAGGCGGTCTACCAGCCCAAACTTGACTGAGTTGCGATATACTTTTAAGTAAGTATCTTCCAGCGCGTTGCCGTTGGCAATAGGCACAAATTTGGGTGCTTTTTTTTCGCCATAAGGCAGTACCAAAGCCGCATAAATAACTGAGTCGGTGAAGCCTTTTTCGTAGTAAGGATAGCGGATAATTTCAACTGCTACTTCGTAGGGCTGTAGCTGCGCAGCTATTTCTTGCCAGCGCCTAATTTGCAACTGCTTTGCTTCGATAAATATTTTAGACCGACGGCTCAAATCTTTGTCTAAGTCGTCGATTTCCTTTTGCAGTTTGCGCAAATCGATGCCCGCTTCTTGTAATTGTTGTGGCGAGTAGGCGAGTGCTTTGGTAAGCAGTTGTTTTTTTTCTATCCAGTTCCGATAGCGGCGTACTGTAGCGGAGTCATTAGAATTCAAAATTAGGTTGCGTAGTTTGCCCGAGTTTGTTACTAACAAAGATTTGGTAAATATCACTTGGTCATACATTGCACCTGTGAGGTTGGGGTTGTCGGGTATGCGTCGTGCTAAGAGGTTGTTGTAAAATTCGTAGTCGGCACGCACCAATCCCCAATATTTAGTTTTTTCTCGGTCGCTCAGCACAGGAAAGAACGTAGCAATATATTGTTGATAGCCTTTCAGTACATTATCCATAATTTTTTGTGCCTGTGCGTAGTTCTTTTTAGCAAAGAACATGCGAGCATACTGAGCTTGTGCTTGTACGTAGAGCGGATGTTTTGTGCCCAGCAACTTGTTGATGATGCGCATAGCGCTTCTATATTGCTTTTCTGCATTGTTAAAATCGCTCATGCGGGTATAGGCGTTGCCTTTCAGAATAGCTATTTCCGCTGCATTGGTATTATTACCTGTTTTTAAAATGCTGTTCCATATGCGGTTAGCGCTATCTAACAGCTGTAGAGCTTGTGCGGGCTGACTACCTTCGGTGTAAATGAGTGCTAAGTCTTTCAAAGCATCGGCGTAGATAGGATTTCGGCTGCCTACGTTGCGGGCAATTATCTGCCGAGATTCATTAAAAAGTTGTTCTATGGACTTTGGCGGTTCCTTGCTGAAATAGCGAATAAGTGCTTCTTGGCGCAGTAGGTTAGCTACTGCAATATTGTTTCGTCCAAAGTTGCGCTCCTTTATTTGGCGGACGCGTGCTATCTCGGCAATTGCTTTTTCGTAGTCGCCGATAGCTGTGTTGATAAGCACTTGTGTTTCAATAACTTCTGAGGTAATAATAGAGCTATCCCCAAAAATTTGGCTTGCTAAGCTATAGGCTTTATTAGCAAAATCATCGGCTTTTACATAGTCGCCGGTAGCCAAATAAAGCCGCGCTAACTGGTTGTAAGGATTGACCAAGAAGCGACTGTTTGCCCCGTAACGATTGCGACGCACCTCAATGGCTTCGTTTAGCAAGCGCTCAGTTTGCGAGTAACGCTCCATAGCAATATAGAGCCCTGCCAAATCGTCGATAGTAGTAGAGCCTGCAATAGCACTGTTAGAACGTTGGAAAAGGCGGTCGGCACGCAGCAGGGCGGCTCTTGCATCGTTGAAAAGCCCCACAGTAGCGTAGTAAGAGGCTGCTGTTTCCAGTGCTTGGGCATATTCCAAATTGAGCGTGCGATTATAGGCTTTCTTGAAGATGTCTAAGATGCGCGTAATGTTCTTATCTGCATCGGAAAAGCGCCCTTGCTGCATCTGCACCTTTACCAATTTTTGCAGCTCGACTGCGTAAGATACGTCATCTTCCCCAAATCGTTTATTGGCAAGCGCTACTGCTTGGTTGAGTTGTACCAATGCCGAGTCGTAGCGTCCAATCATTTGGTAATAATTGGCAATATCGTTCAGAAAATGGATGCGGTCTTTGTGCTCTGGCGAAATCTGTTTGGCAATAAAGCCATGATAACTCTCTTTAATGATGCTGTCGGTGGCACTGAAACGGTTAGTAAAAGCGGCATAATAGTTTGCCAGCTGCATGCGGGCGTAATGATAAGGGAGCGAATTTTTGCCTAATGCTTTCTCGGCACTATTGATTTGGGCTTTTAAGTGTTCTTCGGCTTTGTTCAAATTATTAGTAGCCACGGCAAGTTCGTATGCCTGTTGCATCAGCTTGCGATATTCTGGATGTTCTACGGGTACTTTTTCAGGAGTTTTTAGGGCATCATCTAACAGCGCTTGTGCTTCTCGGTAGTTTTGAAATTTGTATGCAGTACGTGCGTCTAAACGTTGTGAAATGGCATAGGGCATTCTGTCGCGCCCATAATATTTGAGCGTATTTTGTCGTAGTTCCCAGCGTTGTTTGCTGCTTCGGCGGATATACTTACTTTCTAAGTAGTTCTCTATCAGGGTTTCATGTATTGCCAAGTAAGTTTTGTGTACAGGAGTAAAGCGTTTTTCGGCAGTGAAAATGTGGCGGTCTAATTGTTTTTGGAGCAATTCTTTCTTGCCGCCTATATCTAAGTTGAGCAAATTGCGGTAGTGCTGATTGGTAATGTAAGCCGGGTCGCGGGTGCTCAAATGGGTGCGAATCCAATTTTCAGCTTCTGCCAGTTTACTGGTGGCTTCGCTGTATTTTCCTGCTTGTCGTAACATGTCGCCCCACATGTTTAATAAGTCGGCATAGCGATTTTTGCGACGGCGGAGCTCAGTAGTGCTTACTTTTCTTGTGTTTTCGGTGCGTTCAATTTCATCGTAATAGGTTTCTTCGTTAAGAAAAGTGCTTTCTTGTGCTTTTAGTGCTGCTGCTATTTGTTGCTGAAAGGTTGCCAAGTCGCGGCGAAGAGCCGCTATTCGCAAGCGAGTTTGTATGATTTCGGCGCGCACCTGCAAGTGATTGTCGTTAGCTAACAAGGTTTCTGCTTTTTCTAAATAACCAGTAGCTTTATTGGCATCCCCATATTCAGCATAAGCTGCGGCGGCATGCAGCAAGCCAAGCGCATAACTGCGACTTTTGTCGCCATTGATAAGGCGCAGGGCAAGCATTTCTTGGATAGTGCGTTCAAAGTCCAAATACAGCCCCATTGCTTCCTGATATTTAGCCAGATACGGCAAGGCATAAGCTACAGCTTGCCCATATGACCCTTGCTTTAGCCTGTCAATTAATTTTTCACATTTTTCTAATGCTTTTTCATAGTCGCCGTCGTCGTAATAGCGTTCGCAAATAGCAAGCGTGGCGTAGGTTTTTTGGGCTGTTTGTGCCCACAGGCTAGCACCAACAGACAAGCAAAAAAGTAAACAAGCAATGATACGAAGCATGGATTGCGTATTTTTCTCAACCAAAGTTAAAAAAATTAGGGTTATCCTCGAAAATAAGGACAACCCTAATGTAACATATCAGTATTGCTACCTTACTAATTCAAAGCGATAAGTGGTAGTAGCTTTTCCCGGTAGCGTAACATCAAACTCAAACAATAAACGGTTGGGGTTTAGGGCTCCGGTAGAGATTTCTCTGGCTACAGTTACTCCGTCGTCAAAGGTGAGTAAGCGGTCGAAAGCCATATACTTACCACTGGCATTTCGCGTAAATGAAGGCGCGCCAGCAGGATTTGTTACTTGATAACTACCATCTGGGCGGAATGTAATGCGATAGTCTGCAAACATATTTAACGGAGCCTCTTCATTGCCAAAAGTGGCACTATTGACACGCCACGTACCGCCGCGCTGAGAAAGAATAGTAAAAAGCAAGTTAATTGTATCGCTTGCATTATTCTTGTCAGCACACCCAGTTATCGACAAAACAATCAATAGTCCTGTCAAACATATGATAAATCGCTTTTTCATATATGCTTTCTGTGTTTTAGTCAATTATAATTACTGCATGATACTAACTTTTCGACGATGAACAGACTTATTCGTCTCAATTGATAAAATGTACACTCCGCTTGGTAAGCCATCAGTGTCTATTGTATCGTCAATTACTCCTTGATATGGCAATTCTTTGACAAGTACTTCCTGACCTGCCGCATTGGATAATCTTACTCGTATCGTATTACCCGCATGTAATTCGCGATAAAAGATGTTTAATCTCCCTTTGCTTGGATTAGGATACACGTTGAAAGCTACTTTTGCAGCGCTATTAGCATCTACTTCTGTAGCTAAAATGATAGAAGGACGTAGCTCTACTCGATTAGTGAAAGCAGTAAAACGTCCGTTACCTGTTACTCCGCGCACACGGAACGAATAAGTTGTTCCGTTTATTAAGTTATTAACGGTAAAGTTGGATTCAGTAGTAGTGCCCACCAATGTTTCAACTGGATTACCAGAGGAAGCCACTGCATAAACTTCATAACGTACTACCAGCTTACCTGGTACGGGAGTCCATGTTAATTCCACACTTCCACTACCCGGTCGCCCACGTAAGTTAGTGGGGTTCCCCACAGGAATAGCATCTATTGCTGCATCTGCCTGAACTAAACCTGAGCCAGAGGCAAAATCAAAACCACGGTCAAAGCCGGGAGTGCGAGGATCATCCATATCTATGGAAGTACTTTTTAGCAATTGTCGTACTATATGAGAAGGCATGCGTCCCCCGTTGGCTTCTATCATCATTGCCACTACAGCAGCTATGTTAGGTGCAGAGGCAGAAGTACCAAAGAAATTTGGAAAGGCATCAGGGTCTTGTGGGACATCTGTGCCGAAGAAAGAAGTGTTTACACCATCTACTCCGGTCATATCAGGTTTAGCGAGAATTAATGGCTGTGCTAATCGCTTTCCTTGAGAATCAAAAAATAATGGAGTTCCTCCAATTTTACCACGGGAGGAGAAAGGTTCTAAAACAGGAGGATTGACCCCGAAGGCAGGCGTATTGAAGAATGGAGCAGCCCCGATAGTGTAACCATTTACCATAGTAGAGTTATTGCCCAACATGGTACCACTACCTGTCTGCGCCACTGTATAAGTTAATAAAGTACTTGCTGCTATACCACTGCTCCAACCTACATATTTGACATAATTGGGTGCTGGCGTGCCGGGTATAAGCTCATAGCCAAATACTAACCCAACATTAATAGGAGAAGTAGTAAAATTATCTAAATAATAATAGTCCACGGCATCACCCCCGATTGAAGAAAGTTGAATAGCAGTAAAACTAACTCCTCCGCCTGCTACTAACAGATCTACATTATTTCTCGTACCGGGGCATCTCGGGCAGGCTGAGGCAAATGGTTCATCCCATTGTAAAATAATATCGTTAAACCCAAAAGAGGGAATGTTTAAAATTTGGAAAATGTCTACAGCAGGACCGGGATCAAAGTCATGTAATTCGTAGGTTCTTCCAGCTACCGTAACAATAGTTCCTGATCTTCTAAAAACATCTTCATAACCATAGTCTCGTCCAAAGTTGCCAGCTGACGATAAATATATAGTTCCAGCGCCTGCCACTGCATCAGCAGCTTGTGCAATTATACCTTGTTGGAAAAATGGCTGTAAGAAATAGCTAATATCATCTACAATAACGTCGCATTTGGCTCTAAAATGAAGGCTCCTAATATTTTGGGCAAAACTGGCGTCCCCTAAAAAGGCAGTTGCAAAAGCCAGTTCAGCGTCAGGTACGATATCGTGTATTAGTTCTGCCATTGCACGACCTTCATCAATACCTCCACTTGGTAAATCTTGAAGTACTTGCACAGGGGTTGTTTTGCCATTTGGATTACCTGGTCCGGGCAAGTTACCAGTAGCTATCCCCAAAGCTTCGCCATTCAAATTATTGTAACTGTCAGAAAGAATACCAATTTTTACACCCTTGCCAGTAAGTCCGTAGCGCTGACGAGCAATATTTACTGCTTGTGCTTGCACAGCTTGACTTATCGGATTATTATTTTGTCTAACAAAAACAGCACGCGCTTCCAAAAGAAAGCTCATGTCATTTAATTGATTTACATTTGTGATAGGCAAAAAACCAGATACCATACGTCCTTCAACCCCTGTTTCCTCAAAGCCCACACGTGCAAGTTGTGTGCGAAGTGATTCTGTATTAGTTGTGGCAACGGCGTTAATGAGTACTCGCCCATTATCTATCTTCAAAAAATCTGGACGATTGTGATGCAAAACAGCGGCTCTTGCGTTTAGCGCATTAATAATGTTGCCTGCTTTGCCGCTCACACCTACGGCTGCTTTTAATTCGGATAAATCTTGCGCGTACAGACTACCTCCCATCCAGAGGAAAATAGCTGCCTGCAAAAACTTGCGGTAATTTAGGTTCATCATTATTATAATAGGTTTTATTTTGCTAGCAAATCTACTAAATAGATGTACTTGTTTGCAAGTTTTTTCAAATTATATATTCATCGTTACAAAAGCCAATCCTTTGCTTACCTTTGCAAGTATGCAACATGAGTTTTTTGCAACTGCAAGCAACCGCATACATGCTCTTTTTGCTGCCAAGCGCAATATTCTCAACATTTACTTCACTGCAGGCTTTCCGCAGTTGAACGATACGGTGCGTATTATCAAGGCGCTTACTCGGGCAGGGGTAGATATGATTGAAATCGGTATGCCTTTTTCAGACCCTTTGGCAGACGGACCTACTATTCAACAAAGTAGCCAGCGGGCGTTGGAAAATGGTATGAGCATCCGATTGCTGTTTGAACAATTGCAGCACATTCGCCAACATACCAACCTGCCTTTGTTGCTAATGGGCTACTTGAACCCTGTTATGCAGTTTGGTATAGAAAATTTTTGCCAAAATGCCAGAGAAATTGGCATTGATGGGCTGATTTTGCCAGACCTGCCCATGCACGAGTATTTGACTGAGTACCGCCCTATATTCGAGCGTTATGGATTGTTGAACATATTTCTCATCACCCCCCAAACAGCCGAAGCTCGTATCAGGCAAATAGATGAGCTTTCTCAACAAAGCTTTATCTACATGGTATCTGCTGCCAGTACTACAGGTGCTAAACAAGGTTTTACCCCTGAGCAACGCACCTATTTTGAGCGCATTGCTGCCATGCACCTAAAAAGTCCTAAACTGATTGGGTTTGGTATTGCTAACAGCGCTACTTTCGAGGAGGCTTGTCGCTATGCCGAAGGTGCTATTATTGGCAGTGCCTTTATCAATTTGCTGCAACAAAGTGTCGACTTGGAGGCAGATATTTCAGCGTTTGTACATGCCTTGCGCGGAGGTTAGAATCTGTAATTCACAATCCAGTTAAAGTGGTGCATATTTACTTTGTTGATGACGAATGCTTCGTTGGTTAGTTCGCCTGCATTGTTTTTAATCATGTAGAGCCATTCTATTTCCAGTCCCTTCCAAAATCCTTTGGGGCGATACTGCAATTGGATATTAAACTGTTGGTAATCGGGCATGGCATATTTATTCCGAGCAGCATTGGTAGGTGCAGGAACAGAATAGTTACCGGCAGAAAGTTGCAATTGCAGTGTTGCGTGCAACGTTGCTTGATAGTTGAAGGTAATAGCATGGGCATCTGCAAAGCCTTCGTTGCGTTCGCGGGGAATAAAGGTATAAAATGGGTCGCGCCCCCACTCGCGAGGAAAAAGCCACTGCCCGCTTGCACCCATGCGAGTGTAGTTCAATGCGAAGGTTTGTTTGCCTATGCGCCTGCCTATCCGCCCACTCATTACCCATGCCCGATGATTTTCGGGCATATAGCGCTGTTCGGGTGTTAAACCAGTGCGTTTGTCTAATCCTTGCTGCCACGCCCATTGTACGCCCCATAGCCACTCACTTTTAGAAGTATTGTTTGCTTTGTAGCTACCTTCCCATTGTACAAGCTGTGTGTAAAAAGTTTGAGGCATGTAGTAAACCCAGTACTGCAACTCTGACTTAGGTGAAAATGCATATGCCAACTGCCCTACTGCCAGCGGTTGGTGCGGCATGTTGCCAGCATACTCTGCCGGACGTCCCGTTACAGCCCGCGCCTGTGGATAAATGCCAAATGTTTCGGCAATGGTGTACCACTTTTCCGTAGAGCGCGGCGACATTGCCCAAAGCATGCCACCCTGACCTTTCAACTTACCTTCGCCTTTGAGGTCTAACCAAATGCCCTGCTGCATGTTAGGACGCATTCTGCCGTCTTGCGGATTGATGAAAGGGGTTTTCAACAACATGCGCCCCAGTGCCACGGATGACTTTTTGTAGTAATACATTAGCCGCAAGTGTTCAAAACGGGCGAGCGTGCCTGTATATTGGGGGCGAGTAATGTCAAAAAGTCCAATCTCGTAGCGATTAATCACATTGGCTTGCGGAGCAAGGTTAGAAGAAGCCAGATTATCCCACACAAAACCAGAAATAACAGCCTGAAAGCCATGCCAACGCGGACTTTCATAGCTACTGCCTATGCCTGCTCCTAAGGCGTAAAAGTCTGTTAATTTACCCTCATTAATAGTTGTCATCAAAAAAGTGCGCGCCTGTATTTCGAATTTTCCTTTTCGCAATACGTTTTGAAGGGTGTCGGGAGGAGTTGCTCCCACTATGGAGATAAGGGAAGAATAGGCTACAAATACTAAAAATGACTTCATCATGAGTTACTCGCTTCAAATTAATCACCTTGCTACTGCTTGTGCTGCCGTAGACGCATTTGAAATTGTCGATGTACTGTTTTACAGGTTTTCACTGGCATATTGATGGAACTCGTAGCGCACCACCAAATTAATCAGGTGCATATTGGCGCGGTTGTGTAGAAATGCTAAGGGTATATCTGCTGTTTCCATTGCATGCTTGTAAACATACAATACCTGTAAACTTACTCCTTTCAAATATTTGATAAACTTATAGTTTAACTCTGCATTTATTTGCACAAAAGAAGGCATCTGGTATTTATTATAAGCAGCATTGTGTGGCGAAGGCAAGCTGTAGTAGCCTATTCCCAAACTGCTTTGTAGGCATTTGGGTAGCCAATCAGTTTGCCATTCGGTCATAAAAGCATTCACGGTACGCAGCCCTTCGTTGCGCTCGCGCTCCATAAAAGTATAAAAAGGCTCGCGTCCCCACTCGCGCGGCATCAGGAAACGCGTTGTGCCATTAATATTGGTATAAGCAACTTTCCACTGGTTTTTACCAAAATGATGTTGCAATTGTGCCGAAATTGCCTGACTGTGCTTACCCGTTTCAGCATAAGCAAACTCAGGTTGCGGATTGCCTCCCTGCCCTATTACATCTTGTCGCATTAGTTGTAGTCCTATCTCCCATGTTGGTTTACAGGAGGTATGATGTACAAGCGGCACATCAGCTTGAAGTAACAAAGTATTGGTTACATTTTCAAAGTAGGTATTCCACAGTTGCATTTTACCTGTCTGTCCCTTCCAAATAAGCGCTGCAATACCAACCCCTTTTGTTTTGACGTGATGCCTGTAATTAGCCAACTGCCCATTAGGCGCAAGCCCAGCCCAATAAACGCCCAACGACTCTCCTATTTTGTACCACTCAGTAGTAGAACGAGGAGCTACATGTGTTAGCCAACCGCCTTCGGCAAATAGCTTTTTGGCAAGTTGCATCTCTGTCCAGAAGCCGCGCACCATAGTAGGGCGCAATCTGCCATCTTGTGGGTTGATGAAAGGAGTTTTGAGTAGCAAATTGCCCAACGAAGCTGTGAATTTTTTTCCTGTGTAGCGCACAAACATTTCTTCCATTAGAGTTAGGTCAGAATGTTTGTGAGGCTCGGCAAGGTCAAAAAGCTCGCTCTCGTATCGGCTGTGCTGGTTGGCAATAGAGTCTTTCTCCCAAATATGTTTGGTTTGAAATGGATTTTCAATTAAAGCACCGCCAAAAGCAAACGAAAAGCCGTGCCACGAGGGCGAGTGGTAATCCAATGCAATAGAAACGCCATTGGCGGCATAATCAGCCAGTAAGCCGTGATTGATAGTAGCAGAAGTAAAATTGCGCATCTCTAAGCGAAACTCATTTTTGGGCGGTGGAAAATGCAAAATGGGCTCTTCTTCAGCCTGACCAGAAAGGCTGTCGGTTTGCTGATGCTGAGCGGCAGCAGTCATTTTCGCAAGCCACAATGTTGCCAAAAGAATTGTACCAATAGCAAGCTTATTTGTTTTCATTTTGCTGCTTGTACCAATTTTTAATAGGGCGGAACGGACCGTATTTGTGCTGTTTTTCGCTGAAAGAGTCGGCAAAAGGACCAAATGGATGGTCGATGGGCTTTTTACTGATGTCAGGCCAATCGCCCGCAAAACGTTTGTCGGGGCGCGGCATGGAGTTGATGTAGGCTGCTACATCCCAAGCTTCCTCGTCGGAAAGTTGTGGACGTTCCCAAGTGGCACCCAGTGGCATATTAGCTTTTACATATCCTGCCAACCGCGACATGCGATACAGCCCTGCACTCACATTATAGCTATGTTCGCCCCACAGTGGAGGGTAAGTGTAGGTTTTGCCATTAGGGGCAAGTTGTCCCTGTCCGTCTTTGCCATGGCAAACTGCACATTTTTGTTCATAAACCTCTTTACCTGCCACAGGGTCGGCAGCTCTGTCCATGTAAGGCAGTTCCATGATACCTACTCCTTCTGGCGTGGTACCTTTGGGTACGCCTTGACCCAACCAACGCATGTAGGCAACAATAGATTTCATTTCTTTACTGTTTTCGGCTAATGGCTTTCCGTTCAAACTGCGCTCAAAACAATCGTTAACGCGCTTTTCAATTGTTTCAATACTTCCCGAACGTGCGCGAAATTTCGGATACGTACTCCACACTGCCCCGTAATTATTCCCCCACGGACGTGTGCCAGCATCTAAATGACAATTCTGACAATTCATTCCATTGGTAGTGTGCCCCAGTGAACCATTTGGACCAAAATAAGCCGCCGTGTTAGCAATCAGTTCTCTGCCGTAGCGAATGCTGTCGCCCAATTCGTTAGCTGGCAAGCCGCTTAAATCAGGTGCTTTCCACAAAGACACTGTTTCTGTTGGTACAGCCGTAGCCTTAGTAGTTGCTTGCAAAAAAGGATGTTCGGTAAGCGCTTGTTGAGGTGTTTGTGGATGGAGGAACAACCATATTTGCAACAAAAAAAGTATCAGTAACACAACAATCAATGCTGTAAGTTGATAGGTAGCAGCACTCCAACGTTGTAGCCAGTCTTTTTCCATATTTTCAATAAGAGCAATCGTTTTCAAATGCAAATATATACATATTTAAATTTGTTTATTATTGCCAATGTAAAAATTTACCATGCGATTGGAAAACAGTGCTCCGAAAGCTACAATTTGCTATTTTAGAGCAACAAAATTGCTTTTGCCTTGTATTATGAAAATTAATCGAGTTGTATGTTCAATTGCACTTAGTTTACTGGCTTGCAGTCCTCAGAACAATGCCGAAACAGAAGCACTGCGTCAAGAGCTAAATGCAGTAAAAGCCGATTATCGCGCCCAGCAAGAAGCATATCGAGAAATGGACTCTTTGCTTGTTCAGGTCGGCTATGCATTAGATTCTATTGCCTATGCCGGCAGCAAATTGCAGTCGGAGCGCCGTCAACTCAAAAAAGGAGAGTTATTAGAACGCATAGCCGCTATTGAAAATTATATGCAACAAACCTATGCAAAAATTGCATTTGCCCAGCAACAAGCTAGTCGCTACAGAATAAAGGCGGAAGGTCTTACCAAAGCATTAGAACATCTTAAATCCGAACTGACGTTGCAGCAAGAAAAAGTAGCTCGGTTGGAAGCTGAACTTACTGGTGCACGTGCAGAGGTACAGCGCCTACAAACAGTTAATGCCCGTAAAGACAGCATGCTAACAGTTAAAGAAGAACTTATACGCAGCCGAGAGTCGGAGCTGCTTCGCACAGAAGAAGCAAGAAAAATCGCCGAATTGACAAGCATAAAGAACAAAATAGAAAAACTCTTGCTGCAAGCCGATGAAGATTTGGAAGATGCTAATAAGATTTGGTTAGCTATTGGTAAAAATACGCGCAAGCAGCAATTGCTTCGCCAAGCCGATGCTAACTATCGAGAAGCTCTTTCGCTTTATGATGCGCATCAGCCACCGGGGATAGACCGCAATGCCATTGAGCAAAAAATCAGTGTAGTAGCTGCCAAAATCAAAACAGTTAAGCCATAAGCAGATTGCCATTTTCTTTCGATTCTATTTATGTTGTTTGATGATACCGATGAAACATCAAACCTCTACAAAGCTTATCGTTTTTTGCTTTATCAGGCAAGTTAAATCATTCCAGCACAATTTTTTTGCTTAGTACATCTCCATTAGCATCGGTAAAACGGCAAATGTACAGTCCGCGACTCAGTCCAGTGGTTTGCCACTCTATGACAGATGAGCGAGCACCCACCTGAAAATGAGCCACTTGCCTGCCGTCAACTGTCGTAATTACTACTTCTCCTACCTGCCCCAAGGGGTATTCAATGCGCACGCGGTCAGAAGCGGGTGAGGGATAAACGGCTATTTCTTTCCGCTGCTGCTCCCCTGAGGTAGCCGCCAGCACGTTGCAGGCATTTTGCACACCGCGTCTGATTTCTTCCAAACGGCGATACACGTTTTCCCCGGGGCAGTCGGTAGAGCAACCGTCGCGATGCCCTGAAATGATGTTCAAAGTAGATTGTAGCGAAGTGCCCGGCAGGTGAACTGCCCTGCCAAAGGGATTAGGTAGGTTTTCCTTTTCCATTTTCCATGCAATCAGCCGATGCAGCGAAAGCAAGGCAGCTTGTGGTGGTTCGGCGGTCATGTAGTTGCCAAGCAGGCAGATGCCCATGGTGTTGCTGTTTTTGCCACAGAAATGTGCGCCGAGTACATTGTCGCCATCCATGCGCCCCTGCCCATCGCGTCCTTCAAAAATCACTCCGTTCTGTGCAATGACAAAGTTGTAGCCGATGTCGTTCCAGCCGTTGCTTTGGGTGTGGAAAATGTAGATGTTGCGAACGGTTTCTGTAAAATCGCGCGGGTTGTTAGAGCCTGCCTCGTGGTGAATAATGATAAAACGCACCTGTGTAGCTTCGGGGGGATTGCGCGGTGGTGGCAAACCTGCCCGCCATTGTGCGGCAGGCACTACAGTTGGCTTTTCACAAACATTTTCTTCCCGAAAAGGTACGGGCTCGTATTCCCACCATTTACGGCTATCGGGCAGGCGCGGCACGCTCAGCAGGTGCAAGGTAACTTTGCCGCGTACTTTGCCGCTCTGAAATCGGATACTCTCTTGCGGGCTGTCAAAAACAGTCAGTTGCGAAGCATAACGCTCCTGATGGCTGTCGGCTTGTAGGGCAATGGTTGTGCCATTGTTCAGCATCAAGCGGCAGCCCGAGATGTCGGTACCGGGTGCAAATTCTACCGAAAGGCTTGTAACAGCACCGCCCAAATGCCAAACATACTCTTTGTTAGGCACTACCTCATACGAAACCGTAGTGTATAGCGGCAGTTGCGCATAAAGCTGCGGCAACAGCGACCAAGTGAGCAAAAAACTGCACAAACGTTTCATAACTTTTTCATTTTCAGAGCTATGAAGTTACAAAAGTTTGTGCAGTCAAACGATTCTACCGGAACAAAAAGCCGTTGGGCGCTCTGCCGGCGGGCAGTGTGCCTATGCGCGTACCGTCGGGGCGAATGTGGATAATGGTGCCGTTGCCTTGAAAGCCGTTATTGTCTGCCAGCCAAATGCTGCCGTCTTGCGGGTCGCAGCCGATGCCGTAGAGGTTGTTTTGCGAGAAAATCGGCGTAGTAGGCATTGCGCTTGCCGTAATAGGCAGTTCGTACACACTTTGCGGCGTATTGAATCCACCCACCAAGAAATAAATCCGCGTGCGGTCGGCGTTCATGGTTGCTTTGCCGTTGGGGCGCACAGTAGCCGACGCGGCAACGGTTGCCTCTACCTGATTGGTGTTGGGATTGATGCGGGCGAATCCGCCGCTGCAAACTGCCCAAATCCGATTGTTGGCATCCAATAGCAGCCGCTGCGGACTTTGCAGCACTTCTATGCTTGCCTCAATCTGCGCCGTTTCGGGATTGACAACCGCTACGTTACGCGCGCCTGCCAATGCCACAAATATTTTGTTGTTTACCGCTAAAATCCCCTGCGGGAAAGCTGGCAGTCTTAGGCTGTTCACAATCTGATTGCTTTGCAAATCTATCACTGCCAGTGAGGGGTTATCACGCGAGAAAGTAGGGCTGAACGGTCCCCAGCAGCTTACAAAGCCGCGATTGCCCACGGCGGCAAAGTCCTGCGGGTTAATTAAACGGGCTGCGTCGCTAATGGTGGCAACCGATTTCATAGAGCCAGCTTCCAGTACTTCCACTTTGTCGGCGCGATTGGCAACGGCATACACACGGTTGTTGTGCAGCCTTGCCGATTGGATAATCCCTGCAAAAGGTCGTTGATTTTCCAATTGAAAAATTTGCTGCGTTGCTTGTTGCGTGCTGCGATTCCAGAAGGAAAGTTCGCCGTCCGAATCGCTGAAATTGCCTTCGTTGATGATAACAACGCCGTTGTCATACTTACCGGCAGGCGTAGTGTCCTTATTGCTTGAACAGGCAGCCAACAGCAGCCAAAACAGCAACAGCATGAAGCGATGTGTGAGCTTTTGAGTAGGTAGTTTTTGTGTCAGCATAATTAAATGAATTGATGAATGATTTTACAATACAGAAGTCGGTTGGCGGTTATGGTCTAAGGCAACGAAGGTGAACTGCCCTACAATGGCTTGCTCGCGCCCTTCGCTGTACATTTGTTCGGTAAAAACCTCTACCGATACGCGCAGACTGGTACGCCCTACGTGCACAATGCGGGCAACCAGTTCTACAATCGTTCCGGCAGGGATAGGCTTGTTGAAGTCTATTTTGTCGCTGCAAACCGTTACCACTTTTTTGCGGGTAAACCGCGTAGCGGCAATGAACGCCACCTCATCCATCAGCGACATGGCAGTGCCGCCAAAAAGGGTGTCGTAGTGGTTGGTCAGGTTGGGAAATACGGCTTTGAAAATGCGCGTTTCGGCATTTGCCATGCGCTTCTGAATAGCCGATGATTCAATCAAGGGTTGGTTCATTTGCGTTTTGATTTAAATCCGTACACACAATGGCGGCAACCGCTTTGGCAGCAATAGCCGCGCTGAAAATGATACAGTTCGGTGAATACCCAATAGCTACCCTCTTTGTAGTAGTGCACGCTTTCTATCAAAGGGATGCCGCGTGTAGGCTTAGGATATCGTGAGGCTTGGCGGCTCAGGTTTTCCAAATAGGCAAGACAGTTTTTGCACAGGCAATCGTTCCAATGCGAGGCTTCCAACATTTTTCTGACAGTTTCAGAAACCGCCACTTCGCTGCACTGGCAATTGGCTACATCACCGGGTTTGCACTCAAATAAAGTGCTGCATCGGGGGCAATATTTGGGTTCGTGGGTCGCCATGGCGATTGGGGATTTCGGATTTGCAATCGTTAATTATCAATTGTTACACTGATGCCTGCCTGAAAATGTCTGCCGGGCATAGCGCGCAGTTGGAAGTTCTGATAGTCGGCATTAAGCAGGTTGTTAATGCGCAGCAGCACCTGCCCCTGTACTTTTTTCAGCTGCAAGTCTTTGGAAACCATCAGGTTACAAAGCCAAAAAGGTTTGAGCGAGGTCTCATTGTCTGCCGTTGGGTAGCGCGTGCCGGTGTAGTTGGCATCGGTTTGCAGCAGCCAGCCTTTCCATACAATCGCCGATGAAGCCTGTGCGCGATGCAGCGGCGTATAGGGCAACTGCTTGCCCACTGAGCGGTCGTTGTCGTTAAGCGGCTGCAAGTTCAGCGATTGGTTGAGCGCATAGTGCCCGCGAAGTTCCCAATAGCCGCCTGTGATAAGGCGACGATATAATCCACTGATTTCTACACCTGTTACACGCACTTCCCGCGCATTTTCGGGCGACCAGAAACTGCCGCGCGGCAGCCATAAAATCCAGTCTTGCACCCACATGCGGAACAGCGTCGTATGGAATTGCAAGAAATTTCCTTGCTTGCGGTGTTCCCAACCCAGCGAAGTTTCGGCATTGTAGCTGTGTTCGGGGCGAATATCGGGGTTGCCACCGGGCTGCCAGAATCGGTCGTTCAGGGTAGGCACGCGGTAGCCCTTAGAAGCCTGCACTTTCCACGTAAGCATTTGATTAGCAGCTATCTTGTGCTGCCATTGGCTGCCTAAGGCGGGCGCAATTGGTGCGCTGAAACGGGGGACAAGCGTTTGCCGGACAGTTGCCGAAAGCAGCCAATTCGGGCGGACTTGCAGGCGCGACAGGACAAACCAATCGGCACGTTGTTCGGTAACAGTGTTGCCGTAGGCGCGTACTTGTGCAGAAGTATGCTGCACATTGCCACCAATTTCAGTAGTCAATCGGCTGTTCCAGCTTTGTTCGTGCCGAGCCTGTGCCAGATAGCGCCACGTAGCCGAACGACTGCCGTTGAAAATAATTTCATCAAAAATAAATGCCGTTTTGGCGCGGAAAACGCCTATTTTGCCCGTGAGTTGCTCATAATCAGCTACAAGGCGCAGGTTTTCGTCGCGTTGCTCATCGCGGACTTCTTGTGCCGCCATAGTGGGCTGCACCTGCCGAAAATGGTTGTGATACCAAGTTTTGAGCGACAGTTGCCGCTTGTTGTCTGGTCGGAAGTAGATTTCAGGCGTAAATCCCCAATAGTGCACGGCGGCGTTTTGTTGGCGCTCAATAGGTGCGCCCGCTTTGGCAATGTTGCGAAAAGGGAAATCATTTTGTTGCTGCAAGCGGTACAAGCCCGTTTGCACCTGCCATTTTTCGTTGCCACCACTTGCCTGCAAGCGCGTGAAATAACGCCCAAAACTGCCGAACTCCTGCTGCAAATTTGCACGTAAACCATTGTGCCATTCGGCATCAGTGCGCATATGTACTGTACCGCCGAGCGCATCGCTGCCATAGAGCGATGAGCCGCTGCCCGGCTGTACCACCACTCGGCAGCCCGTAGCCATTGGCACCGTATTGAAGTCAATTTGTCCCAACGTAGGCAGATTCAGGTTGATGCCGTTCCAGAGCAACGCCGTTTGCGAAGGTCCTGTGCCACGCATAGAAACGGTTGCCAACATACCGCCGCCGTATTCGCGCATATAAACCGCTGACTGCCGCATGAGCAAATCGCTGAGGGAGGCACTTGCCAACCGCGACAAAACCGCGCTATCGGGCTGCCAGACAGCAGCACCAACGGCAAACTTACTTTCCGGAATGCCGCGCACCGTTACCTCACGCAGCGTACGCACCGAATCGGGCTGTTGCGCCTGTAAGGTATAGGTACAAGCCAACAGGATTGCCGACAAAGCAACCTTTTTCATAAAAAAACATTGCATTCAGGTTTGAATTTTTGACAATTCAACCCAAAGCCATACAGCAAAAAACAGTCGGACTTTGCGGAAATTTCCGAAGCATCCTCAGCTTTTCACCCGAAAGCCTTGAATCGTGCGATGTGGGCAGGTCTCCTGGCTTGCTCACCGCTAATCGCCTTCCCAAAACCCGCAGGTTTCAGTGGCATGAGGGTTGATTAGCAGCTTGGTAAATGAGCTTACAGTTGCGGGGACAGCTCCGGACTCACACCGGATTCCCTTTTAAGCCGTGCAACAGCCTGTATTGCACAGCACCCTAACATCGGTGCAAATGTAGCGAAACTGAGAAGAAAAAAGAAAAACTTCTGGCAAGTTCAGATTTTACGGACTAATTTGGCTCTCCGTTCGTTAAATAAAAAACACACTCTCTTAGATAAAATAAGCAATGGCTACTAACATCACTTGTTCATTTTGCGGCGCAGGAAAAACACAGGTTTCTCTGATGGTTTCGGGTATTGATGCCCACATTTGCGATACCTGTATTGTGCAGGCATACGACTTATGGCAGCAAGAAATGCAGCCGCGTAAGAAGAGCCGCTTTCATTTGCAATTGGCAAAGCCCACCGAGATAAAACGTTTCCTCGACCAGTACATCATTGGGCAGGAAAAAGCTAAAAAAATAATTTCCGTAGCTGTTTACAATCACTACAAACGCCTGCTACAAAAACCAAAAGATGATGAAGTAACCATTGAAAAATCTAACGTGTTATTGGTTGGCGAAACAGGAACAGGCAAAACGCTGATTGCCAGAACGTTAGCAAAGTTTCTACAAGTACCCTTTGCCATTGCCGATGCCACCTCTGTAACCGAGGCAGGCTACGTAGGCGAAGATGTAGAAACTATTTTAACTCGGCTGTTGCAGGCTGCCAACTACGATGTGGAAGCAGCAGAACGAGGCATAGTCTACATAGATGAAATTGACAAAATTGCTCGCAAAGGCGACAATCCGTCTATTACGCGCGATGTAAGCGGCGAAGGTGTGCAGCAGGCATTGCTCAAAATACTGGAAGGAACGATTGTAAACGTACCTCCGCAGGGTGGCAGAAAACATCCCGACGCTAAGATGGTTCAAATCAATACAGAAAATATTCTGTTCATTTGCGGTGGTGCCTTTGAGGGAATTGAGAGAAAAATTGCCAACCGTTTGGAAACTCGCCCTATTGGCTTTGGCAGCCAATCTTACGGGGCAAAAACAGCACAGGCAAACCAAGACTTACTCGAACATCTGACCTCGCAAGACCTGCGTAGCTTTGGACTCATTCCCGAATTGATTGGTAGGCTCCCTATTGTGGCTACCTTGCAGCCTTTGGATGCCGCTGCTTTGCGCCGCATTCTGACCGAACCCAAAAATGCCATCACCAAGCAGTACAAGAAATTGTTTGAGATGGAAAAAATCAAACTGCACTTCACCGACGAGGCACTGGATGTAATTGTAGAGCGTGCCAATGCACTTAAATTGGGTGCACGCGGACTTCGTGCCATTTGTGAGTCGATGATGCTGGAAGCTATGTATGAGTTGCCTTCTTCGGGCATCAAAGAGTTTGTAGTAGATGGTGAATATGCCCGCCGACAGATAGAGAAAGTATATTCCTTGCATGGCAAAGATACGCAAGCCAAGGCGGCATAAACTTTAAACCCGACAAAAATGTGCATTTGTCGGGTTTGTGCAATGAATCAACTGAGCTGAGGTATTGGACGCTTTACGTTGACTGCTCCGTACCAAGCCACTACCAAGAAGCAGAACAGCGGCACAACATAGGCAATGTGAATACTCCCTGTTTGGTCGGAAACCATTCCCTGAGCAGCTGTTAGTACTGCTCCACCTAAAATTGCCATAATTAACCCCGATGCGCCTATTTTAGTGTCATCGCCCAAACCTTCTAATGCAATGCCATAGATAGTAGGAAACATAAGCGACATGCTGCCTGAAATACCTACTAAACACCAAACAGCTGCTTGCCCTTTCAAAAATATTACTCCACAGGTGAGCGCCATTGCCAAAATTGCCATGTAAGTTAGCAAGCGTGCTGGCGTGATGAATCGCATCAGAAAAGTGCACACAAATCGCGAAATCATGAACATCACCAAAGAATAGACATAATAGTTGGAAGCCTCCTGTTCATTTACTTGCAACTCTTGCATCACGTAGCGAATAGTGAACGACCACACGCCAATTTGGGCGCCTACATAGAAAAATTGTGCCACTACTCCCCAAAAATAGCGCGGACGCTGCAACAACCGACGAAAAGTAGCTCCCAGTTGCAACTCGCCGCCTTCGTCGGAAGCAGCAGGCATAGGTGTTATCCCGATGGCTATCAGCAAAAACAGCAAGAAAACTGCCACCCCCACATATGGACCCATTACAGCGGCAAGTTCCTCAGACTGAATAGCAGCCAGTTGTTCGGCAGACATGGCAGCGCGTTCTGCTTCTGTGGCTTGGTTCAACTCCGAAAGAATAAAAAACTTGCTCAGCAACACACCGATAATAGACCCAATAGGGTTGAAAGATTGTGCAAAATTGAGGCGTTGCGTACCTGTTTCGGGTAGCCCCATGGCAATTACAAACGGATTAGCAGAGGTTTCTAAAATAGAAAGTCCACCTGCTAAGATAAACAGGGCTATTAAAAAGTGGCTGTATTGTTGGGTTAGGCTTGCTGGATAGAACAGCAGCGCCCCTGCAATAAATAGTCCCAGACCTACCATTACGCCAAACTTGTAAGTAAACTTTTTAATGAGCAGGGCGGCGGGCAAAGCCAAACAAAAATAAGAGCCATAAAAAGCAATCTGAATCCATGAGGTTTGGAAGTCGGTCATGCTCATAATTTTTTTAAAGGCAGCCAACAGCGTATCGGTCATATTGTTGGCAAGCCCCCACATAAAAAACAGGCTAGTGATGAGGGCAAAAGGCAGCGCAGATGTTTTCATTTTCAAACAAAAGGGATACAAACAGTACACAAAATTAGTTACCGCATCAAAAGAGTAGTAAAGCGCTGCGGTATAATCACTACGGCAACTGTTTTGCGAAGCTGCTACAATTGTACCCCTATCACCAAAATATCGTCTAACTGCGGATAGGTACCCATCCAGTCGTCTAAATAGTTGGCTAACAAGGTTTTCTGTGTTTCAGCGGGTTGTTGGTGAATATTGAACAAAAGTTGCTTGAATCTACGGGCAGTTAGCTTAGTATTGCCCTCGCCGCCAAATTGGTCTTTGTATCCATCGGTGAAAAGATAGAACGAGGTAGGTAGTTCTACAGCAATGCGATGACAAGTAAACAAACGGTTTTTTTCACGCTGCAAGCCACCAATGGGTACATTGTTGCCTTTTATTTCTAATAATTGATTTTGCTGGCAGTAAACGAGCGAAGTTTTAGCTCCGGCAAAAGATAGTCTTTTAGCTTTAGTATCAATTACGCAGAGGGCAACATCCATGCTGTCCCGATTTTGGGTAACTTCTTGCTTCAATGCTTGCCGAATGCGGCAGTGCATCAAGTTCAAAATTTGGTCGGGTTCAGTAATGCCTTTTTGGTTGACAATCTCGTTGAGAATGTCAATACCAATCATGCTCATGAATGCCCCGGGAACGCCATGTCCTGTGCAATCTACTGCTGCAAGTAGTATCTTATTGTCCTTTTCTTGTAACCAGTAAAAGTCGCCGCTAACAATATCGCGTGGGCGAAAAAACACAAAGGAATCGGGCAAACAACGATTAATTTCTGCCAAATCGGGCAACATGGCATTTTGGATGCGACTGGCGTAGTTCAAACTGGCTGTGATTTTTTCATTGCTTTTCTGGATACTTTCGCGCTGTCGTGCAATTTCACTGAAAGCGTTAGCATTTTCCAGTGCAATGGCTACGTAAATGGCAAGGCTGCGCAGTAGGTTGAGGTCGTAGTCGTTATAGGCATAGGGTTGAAAACTTTGCACAGTCAAAATGCCCACCATGCCATTTTTGGTTCGCAGCGGAATGTAAACCAACGACTGTGGGAGCACCTCTTTTTCAAGGAGGTCTATCATTGGGTAGTGTGCAGCTTCCTCTCGTAAAGAGTAGATAATGATTTCTTGTTCGGTCCTAACAGCATGTACAGCAAGGCTTTGGTGATTGTCTAACGAGTAGCTGAAGGGTGGCAGTGGCTCATTATTTTCTATTACATTAACAAACTCCAACAAGTTGGCTTCGCTGCGCAAAATGCCGATGCCAAACGTATCGGCATCCATGAGCTCATTAACGCGCTGATATACTTGTGCAGCAATTTTATCTACATCTAAATAGCTGCTAATGGTTTTGCCAATTTCGCTCAGGCGCTGTACGTCTGCAAAGGCTTCTTCCAACTCTTTCTTTTGGCGTTCTATTTCTTCCTTTTGTGCCAATACTTCGGCAGTGCGTTCTTGTATGGTGTCTTCCATACTTTCGTAGAGCAGGGCGTTGTCTAAGGCAATGGTGGTATACACTGCCATATTGCGAACAATGCTCAGCTGTACTTCGTTGAGAGCTTCAGGCTGTGGGCTTTGTATCACAATGGCACCTAAGGGTTTTTCTTTGGCGTTCATGAATAAGCCCACTACTGTTTGGGGCTTCTCTTCGGGGAAGAAAGGAACAAGGCAATCGGTGTTTTCAGTTTGCCAGTGGCTGCTAATAATTTTTTTCTGTTTTTGTAACACAGCAACAGCTATGTGATTGGCATCGGCATCTATGTCGAGCAAAATGCTATCTATCCATTCTCCATTGTGGAAACCTCTGCACACCAATCGATTGTAGCGGTCTGTAATACATACCATTAGTAAGGGCAGTGGCATTTCGGTCAGTAATTCTTCGTACAGCACCTGTATGAGCGTTTCAACATCTAACACGGCACTAAGGCGCTGTCCCATTTTTCGAACGGTAATCAGCCGAGTGTTAGAGGCTTGCAATTCTTCTTTCTGCCGTTCTACCTCGTCGGTTCGCCGATAGAACATTTGCAGCAGATAAGCAAAATTTTTGGACAGAGTTCCTATTTCATCGTTGGTATTAACCTGAAAAATTTGCTTACGGCGGTCGAAATTACTATCTACTACCACTCGGATAGAGTCAGAAAGGGCACGCAGCGGTCGGCTAATGCTTTGCATCAACAAATAACCAAGCGATAACATTAGCGCCAATAAAAGTAGGAAGAGAATAAGTTGCGTAATGCGCAAGTTTCTGCTCATATCCTCTGCTTTTTCTTCTATGGTGCGGTCTATTTGTGAAATTTTCTCCTCAATGCGAGCCGAGGTGAGCATCAAATCATTTTGCAAGCCGCTTTGCCCGGGTGCGCCAATAATAGCTTGTGTTTCAATAAGTTTGTCGAGGCTGTTGCGATATTGTTCCAGAGAACTGACCACAAACTCTCTACCCACGGGCTCGCGAATGACCTGCATGGTATTGAGCAAAAGCGAGTCAATCAACACCTTAATGCGCCCTACATAAGCAGGATTTTTCTGCATCAAGAAATCTTTTTCCAGCTTTCGGATGTTGGCAATGGTTAGTTCGTTGAGCAAGTAGCCCGAGTTAGCAACGCGGCTAATGGCAGCTTGCACTTCGCCTTCTAAGCCGAAATTTTTAAAGCCGCGCTTTCTTTGCATGTTGACCAAGCTGTCGAACAGCGTGCGGAACAAATCTATTTCTGCTGCCACGCTATCTAACTTGCTATCCAAATCAGCATCTTGCAACATAGGATGCTGTTGCAGGTTAGCTAAGCTTTGCTTGATGTTGTCTAACAGCAAACTATGCTGACTAACTAACTCGCTTTTTCCTGTTTCATAAAAATCGGGGTTGATGGTTTCGATGATGTAGAAGTCTTTTTCCAGCTTTGCTGCTCGCTCTACCTGCAAGTTAATCTGCCGCAATACATCGGTCAGTTGGCGCACTTTGCGCTGTCTGGTATCAAACCAAAACATTACCAGTAGCATAAGCAAGGTAATAGAGGCAAAAATGCCCAGCGAGAGCCATAATCTGAAACGAATGGTAGTGCGCAAAAGCATAAGTAGAGGTTATTATTTTCCGTTACCGGCAGGAATAAACCCTTTGTGAACCACCGCTTTCTGTCCTAATGGAGAAAGGGCAAAATCGATAAAAGGTTTTACTTTACTAAGTTGCTTTTTGGGATAGAACAAGTAGAGTGGACGCACCAATGGATAGGTTTTATTGAGCGCCGTTTTGAAAGAAGGCACTACAAAGTTGCTATTATTAGCCGCTATTGCCAATGGTTTAACAATTTCTTCCAAGTAACCAATCCCTACAAAACCAATAGCATTAAGGTCTTGGCTTACTGTTTGAATCACCGCGGAGGTTCCTACACAAACTTTTGCATTGGTGGGAAAAGGTTTTTTGTGAATAATGACGTCTTTCACAAACTCGTTAGTACCTGAGGTAGCCTCGCGAATAACTACTTGAATAGGGCGATTGTCGCCTCCTACTTGCTTCCAATTAGTGATACTGCCGTTGAAAATACCTTCGAGTTGTGATTGGGAGAGCTTAGATACTTTGTTTTCCGGATGAACAATGAACGAGAGCGCGTCGTAAGCTACTACCACAGATACGGCATCTTGACCTGACTGAGCAAGTGCGCTTTGTTCTGTTGGTTGCAAGCTGCGCGATGCCATTGCTACATCTGCTCTTCCTTCGCGCAGTGCTTGAATGCCAGCATTACTACCTCCGCCTTCTATTTGCACTCCCTTGCCATATAAATCCGTGATTTCGTGCATCAGCGGGTACATAGTGTCGCTGCCTTTTACTTTAATGCTTTGAGCAAGCAATATGTTTCCTAACGCAACGTATAACCCACAGAAAATTCCTGTTAGAATTAGATTTTTGTACTTTACTACCATAGTTGCCTGCATTTTATTAACCGCAAAATACCGCTAAAAAAACGGCTCTATGCAGGCTTTGTATATGCGTAAAGATGAAATTTATGTTAAGTTTGCATACAATCATTCAAAATATCCCTTGCTGGCGTTAAAAATTACACGTAGCTGTTCAATGAAGCTTTCTTGTAAAAATTTGTATTTATACCATGCCCAAAGGAGCAAGAGTGCTCAAACTAAACCAATTTTTGCTTGAAGCAACCCTACATTTATGACAAAAATTCGAGTGCCTAAGTAAAGTTCTTAGTTATTTATTGCCCATTTTATTGTCATATTCCGACAGGCAAATCAGTAAAGTTAAGATGTCTCTAATTACGTTTGCGAAAGAGTTCCTACCATTGTTGAAGATGCCGTTCTTTGTGTCTGTCTGTTATTTTTGCTAACTTATATTCAAAAGTTTACAACAACGCCTATTCGCCATAGTAGGCATGCTAACTGCAACAGCACTCGTGCAAGTTTTTACTAATTAGGCTCGCAAGGAAATGCAGAGAGTGTAAAAAAGTTCGGCGCGTTCTGTTAAATACTTAGCAAACTTTGCAGGAGCATTGGAAAATTATTGCAACTACTCAACTGCTAAAGAAACAACACCCTTATGCATCTGTGATAGCAAAAATATGTTGGTTGCTCAGCCTACTTTGTTTATGTACCATGCTATATACGGGTCAGCTTACCAAGGGGCATTCGGCAATGGGCAGCGGACTTTGGCTGCTATTTTTATCAGCCATGTTTGTACTCACATTTACAGGTATTACTGTTGCATCGGCATGGCACGGCACTTTTGCATGGATACACGCTCGTGCAAGGGCGTTGTTTATGAGTAGCAGTGGGTTGGTTGATAGGCATCAGCGGGATAGCAGTTTCCGTTCTGAGTCAGGAACATGTTAATTTGCTGGCACAAACCCACGTGCGGTATCAGTAGCGTTTCGATTGGCGCCTGTGCTATTGCTGGCAAGATATGGGCTACAATGGTGCAGCAGCCATGCCACTAGCTTACTTGTTTTTGCGCGGTTTGCTGCTAATAGGACGCTTGATGTGTACATTCACGCTGATGGTGTGGTTGCTTGGAATGGCATCGGGTAAGTGAGCAAGCTATTTCGTTCGAATTGCGTAAATCTACTAATTTTACATCTACAACAACCAATAACAAAACTCATATGAACACAATAACATTTAATAATCGCCTACAAACATGCTTGTTGTGGGTAGCACTTGTTTTGTTGAATGCATGTAATAAAAAAAGTGAAGAGATAGCCCCGCAATATTTAATAGAATCAACTACGGTTGCTGAGGTAAACAGAAGTGAGATTAATCAAAGAATTCCCGGTATTCCACTAATAGCCACTCTGACTAATTTTGATGTGCGCGCTGTGCGAATTGTTTACCGCACCAAAGACCCTGATGGACAGGAAGTTCGCGCCTCTGGCATTCTGATTTTTCCTACTAATCCTAACCGTCCGCTGGCGTTGTTAAGTCATCAACACGGCACCATTACTAACGATAACCAAGCTCCTTCTAACTACACCAACCAAAGCGAGGCTTGGTCAATTGGAACAGTATTAGCCTCAGCAGGTTATGTGGTTGCTGCTCCTGATTATTTGGGCTATGGTGTTTCTCGCAATATTCCGCATCCCTACGAGCATGCTAAAAATACGGCGCAGGTTTGCTTAGATATGCTTCGTGCAGCTAAAGAGTATTGTCGCATCAATCGCATTCAGCTCAACGACAAACTTTTCCTGACTGGCTACTCGCAAGGTGGCAACGCTACTATGGCACTGCACAAAAAAATTGAAGAAGAAGCATCTAACGAATTTCGCGTAACAGCAAGCGCGCCTGGCGCAGGGGCTTATCACAAAACAGGATTTGCAGATTTTTTAGTCAATACCAATCAGCCTCAGCCCTCTATCAATTTGTATCTGTGGGTGTTGGATACTTATAACCGGATTTATAAAATCAATCGTCCGTGGACGGCAATGCTTACTCAGCCCTCGGCAGCAGCAGTACAAGCCAATGGCGTGTTTACATTGGTAAATCCTAACCCACAACAATTGTTTACTGCCGAGTTTGCAGCAGGTATTCGCAACCGCACCGATGCAGCGTTTATCAACGCTTTTCGCGACAACGACGTTCATGATTGGCGCCCACAAGCTCCTGTGCGCCTTTATCATGGCACAGCAGATACCACAGTGCCAATATTTCACTCGCGCAATGCGCTCGATGCTATGCGCCGGCGAGGGGCTGCCGATGTACAGTTAGTTGAAATTCCCGGCGGCGACCACATCTCTGCCATTCAGCAATACATCTTTGGCATGTTCTTCTTCTTTGCAGGATTGCAGTAGCTCAGGGCAACTCCTTAGCTACACATACAGCCCCAAACACAGTGATGTGCACAGCGGCTATACAATGTTTATGCAAAAATCCTCAAATTACTGCTACCAACCGAACAGATTTATAACAAAATGCGCCGCTTCCAAGCAGTACAGCAAGCACAACCGTAAGCTGGTAAACTGCGAGAGGCGGCTCATTTTTTAGTCTTTCTCAAACCGATTGTCAACCCAAGAAGAATGCTTTCGAAATATCGGACGAGAAAAACGGTTACACATGGCAGCACTTTTTTGCACTACCTTATCGAGCTGAAAATATGAGTGAGAAGAGTAGTTTCACAGGCATGGTTGGGTAACGCAAATTTGTATAATTAGAGGTTGAAAAAGTATATTAGCTGAGAAAAGCATGTTCCTGTTTTGCTTTTTTCAAAGCAAGTATTTGCTGCCATGCCAAGGGCTTGCTTGTGCATACACAAACAATGGCAAGTTTACCTTCAAGTACGAATTTGACAAAACAGACCTTACCAAAACTTAAATAACTACCAAGGGCATCGGATAGAGTTGCAACTTTGCGTTCTGTAGCCTAACCTACAGAAAACGCAAAGTTGTGCGTACAATTACTACACAAGCCCACCGTTTTCTTTCTTTTTGCTATTGCTGCGCTTTTGTGCAAGTCGTTTAAGCAAGCTCGCGGTGATATCCAAAAAGTTAGATTCGGTAATAATACCCACTAAACTATCTTTGTTAACGACGGGTAGGCAACCCAGTTGATGTTTGCGCATCAGTTCCATAGCTTCATAAATAGTAGCCTGTGGAGTAACAGTAATCGGATTTTTGACCATTAGTTCTTCTACGCGCGTATCGTTGTTGTCGGGGTAGCGGCTTTTGCGCAGGAAGTGCCGCAGCAACGCGCGCGAGGAAATAAGCCCAATAAGCCGCCCTTGGTCGTCTTCTACGGGCATGTAGCGAATGCGCTTCCAGTCAATAATATCGGCACTAAGTTCTACCAAATCATCTTTTTTGACAGTGAAAAGGTCGGTGGTCATAAATTCTTCTACGAGCATGTTGGTAGGCTCGTATTCTACAATATCGCTGGTGCTAGCATCTTTCCACTGATGCACGGGTAGGTTTTGCTGCTGATTTTTAATCATGGCAGCGGTAATAGCAGCTGTTGCTTCTTCTTTGGTGGTTTCTTTAATGAGTTTGGCATAAGAGTTCACAATCCATCGAGAGCCAGTAATACCTGTTTCGTTGCGCGCTTCAATAATGCCAATGTATTTTTCAATATCGTCTTGGGCAATATTGGCTTTTTTGAGTCCTTCTTTGGCGAGTGGTATGAGCTCTTTGCGAATGAGTTCCATGTCAATAATTTTCTGTCCATTGAACCAAGTAAATTTAGAGCCCAGTCCCACGCGAGCAGCTGCTAAGAAGTTAGATTTTGCATCGTCAAAGTCCATAAGTTTAGTAACATCGCCGTAGGCGTCTTCAAAGCCATTCATCAACCCAATCCAAAAAGCAGCATTGGCAACCTCGTCTACTACCGTAGGTCCGGAGGGAAACACGCGATTTTCGATGCGGAGGTGAGGTTTCCCATTAGGGCTGATGCCATAGCAAGCCCTGTTCCAACGATAGACGGTCGAGTTGTGAATGTTCAACGCTCTTAGGCGTGGCGTTTGTCCGTTGCGCACACATTCCAACACATCTTCTTCAATATCGGACATGAAAATGACGCGAAAGCGCATGATGTCTTCTTTGTACATGTCTAACAACGAACCTTTCAGCCATTGGCTACCGAAGGTTACACGGGGGCTTCGCTCGCGTAGGTGTTCGGAAGCGATGCGGGTATCGATGGACTGCCGAAACAAAGCGATGCGGGTTTCTGCCCACAAGCGCTTGCCAAATAGCATAGGAGAGTTGGTGGCAATAGCTAACACGGGCGCTGCAATTGCCTGAGCGATATTGTACTTTCTAACAAAATCTTCTGGTTTAATTTGCAAGTGTACTTGAAAGCTTGTATTGCAAGCCTCTATTAAGGCAGAATCTACCACTACGTTCAGTTCGTCGAGTCCTTCTATGCGCACCTCGTAGCGATTGCCCCGCATCATATTGATGGCTTCCATTAAGGAATAGTAGCGGTCTACAGGGGTCAGATTTTCTAAATTGATATCAAACTTGCGAATAGTAGGCAAAATACCTGTGAGCACTGCTTGGGTGTCGTGTTCCTGAGTAACGCCTTGAAGGGTACGCATCAGCCCTAGCAGGTTGTTTTCCAGTTCAGAAAAACAGTTGCCTTCAAAAATAAGAGGCGGCACATTGGCTTCAATGTTAAACTTGGCAAGTTCAGTGACAAAATTAGGATGTTTGAGCTGTTCGAGCAGTTCCATATTTACTGGTGCAGGCTTGCAGTGCCGGTCTACTAAGCACATTTCCTGTTCTGCTCCAATGCGTATTACATCGGTTTCAAACCATCCTTCGCGAAGCATAATGTCTAATGCTTCTACGTCTTTCAGCAAATAGCGTGTAAACCGATTCAGGTCGGTATGTGTTTTAGCTAATCGTACCCTCAGATCGCCCATAATGTTTGTTGATAATTTGAAGTGAATTGTTGCTTGTTAAAGTAACGCAATAGGAAAAACAAAAGCAATGGACTGGCATCAAGGCAACCAGTAATTTGTTTGAAGCCACTTTTCGCACAGTTTTGTCCATGCAGCCACCGGCAGCGACAGGTTGTCTGCCATGCCATAGCCGTGCCCGCCTTGGGCAAACAGATGCATCTCTACTGGAACGCCTTTGGCTTTGAGTGCTATGTAAAACGCAATGCTGTTTTGTGCATCTACCGGGTCATCAGTTGTATGCACTAAAAAGGTAGGAGGTGTTTGTTCGTTTACCCACAATTCAGCAGAAAAAGCCGCTATTAACTGATTGTCAGGATGCTCACCAAGTAGTGCTGCTCGTGAGCCAATATGCACTATTGGTGCTGCCATGCTAATGACTGGATAAATGAGCATCATTAAATCTGGGCGGAGAACATTTTGCTCCCCCCATTTCACTCCTGCCATAGCTGCTAAGTGTCCGCCTGACAAGTCGGATGGCTTGTTGTAAGTCGTACAAGGGTACAAAAGCGGGCTGCTCCATTGCCCTTGCATCGGGCAGGCGATAGTGCAATACGGCTGCAGCAATCCCTAAGCTATTGAGCCACTGGGCTACAGCCGTGCCCTCGTGTTTATTTACTAAAACGCGATAACCACCTCCCGGACAGATAATGATAATAGGGTTAACATTTTTTTGTAGGGCTGGCAAAAACAATTTGAGATAGGGGCTTGTTACGCCACTGACAAGGTCAATATCGGGAGTTAGTGACTTCATAGTTTGTACAATACCGTGCCCCTCCTTAGCAAATGGTATTGGGTTGTTTGGATAAATCGGAATAGAGTCAACGTGCTGGGCGGCTATTTGTTGGATGCCTGCTAACAATAGTAGTCCTAAAAACCAACCATTTTTCATTGTTCTTCGAATAACAAAGTGAATATGTGAATTTCTGACAACAATTTACCAGTAAAGAGTTATGAAAAAATGCCTGTTTTTCCTGATTATGTTGACAGGATGGTTGATGAGGGTGCAGGCGCAATCTGTTTATCAAGATGTTATTTATTTGAAGAGTGGGGGAGTGATAAAAGGAGAGTTAGTAAGTATTGATAATGCAGTTTTGAAGGTTCGCACACACAACGATAGCCAGACAGAACTATCTATGGAGGATGTGCAACGAATTGTCAAACAGCCATGCAATACGTTAGCAACAGATTCTATAAAGCCAAGTAGATTTAAAGGGCAAGGCATGGCTGTTTTTCATGAAATAGGTTACGGCAACAGCACGGGTATGCTACGAACCTCGCGCGGTTCATTCAACTACATCTCCCAAAGCTATACCTTTTTAACAGGCGTGGGAGTACATGTGGCTGAACACGCCCTATTGGCGTTGGGAACAGGATACGGACAGCTGACCCCAGACCGGAAAATAGTGCCCTTATTTGCAGAATTGCGTACGCACATACTACACCAACCCTTATCTCCTTATTTGCTTTTACGTACCGGCTACTCAATGGGCTGGCGCGACAGCCTTTCAGGTGCAGACTGGGGCGGTGCCATGTTTGAAGCAGCGGCAGGCATAAGGATACACCTAACATGGCAACATGCGCTCTATGCACACGTTGGTTTTCAACAACAGCAGCAACGAATCGAGTTAATCAATTTAATCACGCGCAACATTTGGTCAGAAAAAGCCAACTATCAGTTCTGGGGCTTTCGCATAGGGGTGCTATTTTAGAAATGAATGAAATCGGATAACTTGCGTTTTGATTAAACCCAACTATGTTGACTATGGAAATGAAAAAATGGCAACTCTTTACATGGACAGCCGTGGCAATAGTGTGTTGCTATTTGTTTTTGAACACCTATGCCAACGACAAATATGCCGATGCCATTATAGGAGTATGGAAAACAGGTTCGGGC
Source organism: Bernardetiaceae bacterium (assembly GCA_025056255.1). Lineage (GTDB taxonomy): Bacteria > Bacteroidota > Bacteroidia > Cytophagales > Thermoflexibacteraceae > Rhodoflexus. The sequence continues at coordinate 33,692 of JANWVT010000009.1, forward strand.
AAAGGCATGGTGCGCATCTACAAAGAAGGAAATAAGTACTACGGAAAAATTGTGTGGCTGAAAGAACCTAACGATGAAAACGGAAAACCTAAGGTAGACAAGAACAATAGCGATGAATCGCTGCGTAATCGCCCGCTGTTAGGATTAGTCAATCTGCGCGACTTTGTTTACAAAGGCAATAAAGTATGGGAAGACGGACGCATCTACGACCCCGAAAATGGCAACGATTACAGCTGTGAAATGAAACTCACCGACGAGAATACGCTGGAAGTACGCGGCTACATTGGGGTATCGCTGTTCGGCAGAACAGATATATGGAAACGTCAAGTAAAGAAAGATTAGGCTCTATGTTATTTAGAATCAGCTCTTTGTCAGCACAAGCAGTATGCCTTGGGGCACTGCTTGTGTGTACTTTATATACTGCTAACCCATTGGTAGCACAAACTGACACCACTAAGGTAGAAGAAGATTTTGATCAGTACAGTCAATATGGCGACGACGAGAGCGTGAAGCGCTATTGTACCCAAAAAGTACAATATCTTAGTCCAACCAAACTCATCAGCATAGGCTATGAACTGCAGCTGCCGCAGACCATTAACACCTCTTTTGCCTCTTTTGGAACAAGCACATTGCCATCAGAAGGAAACCCAACTGCTACCTTTCTTTCACACGGCTTGCGCTTAGGAGCTAATTTCCCCGTTATCTCGCGCAGCAGCATTATTATCAACTTAGGCGTCAACTATTACGAAAGTCGCATGGCGTTCGAAAACCAAGCTGCGGTGAACAACGCTATGCATCGCGCCCTGAAAGAGCGCGGGTTACGCACCACAGGGCTAATGGCAACTATTTTTAAGCCGCTGAACGAAAAAAACTTTGTTATTGTAGCAGCCAATGCCGACCTAAATGGCAACTATAATTTTGCCGATGTGCAGCCGCTCAGCACATTGCGCTATAGCATCTTAGGTATTTACGGATGGAAAAAATCTGACAAATTGATGTGGGGCTTAGGGTGGGCACGTACTTACCGACTTGGCGAAGTAAACAATACGGTCCCCCTGTTGATGTATAACCGCACCTTTAACGACCGTTGGGGCATAGAAGCCCTGCTACCCGCCCGCCTGAACATACGCCACAACTTTTCGCCTACTTCGCTTTTGCTATTGGGTTATGAGTTAGAAGGTAACTCGTATCACATTCGTACGACAAGTAGCGACCCTTTCAGCCAACGCATCAACGGAGCCGAAATCCGGCGCTCGGAGCTAAAAGCACGACTCACTTACGAGCGACAAATTTCAGGCTTTATTTGGCTTTCTGCACAAGCTGGTATACGGATGAATGCCAATTTCAACGTATCGGCAACAGAGCGCGCCCCTCGCCGCGACTACATTGTAACCAATACGCTTAGCAATCCGCTGTTCTTTGCTTTTAGCATCAACTTAGTGAGTCCCTAAGGTAGAAATAGATGACGCTGGCAATGCACATACCAATGCAAAGAGCTATCTTGCCGAATACTTAGACAAATGCCGATTGCATAATGACCCTCTGCTTTGCCGATTACTTTGGAAAGCCCACTTGGACTGCCGATGCCATTTTGCAAATGACAAACGAAGAGGTAGCTTCTTATGAGGGCATCTATCGGGCAGCTTTGCAGTTTAGTCGCTCATGGTTACAAGGGCAGGAAACTTTTCAATTGTTTACATCTGGCTCTACGGGAACACCTCAGCCTGTGGCAATAAGCCGCCTACAAATGCTGGCAAGTATTCGCGCTACAGCAGCTGCCTTGCAACTAAGCAGTGGACAGTCAGCATTAGTTTGTCTCAATCCTGCTTACGTAGCTGGCATCATGATGCTAGCACGCGGGTGGCAACTGGGGTTGCATATGTATTTGGTAGCCCCTACTTCGCGTCCGTTGCAACATTTTGACACCCACATGCGCTTCGACTTTGTAGCCATGGTGCCTTTGCAACTTCAACAAAGCATCTGCCATCAGCCCGACAAGTACATTTTAGACCGCTGTGGCAACATTATTGTCGGCGGAGCGGCTATGAACGTTGCCTTAGAGCAAGCAACTCAGTCTGTTCGCGCTACCGTTTACGCTACTTTTGGAATGACTGAAACAGTCTCGCACATTGCTTTGCGACGCATCAACGGCAAGCACCCCGAAGCTGATTATGGCTTGTTGCCCAACATAACCGCCCAAACTGATGAACGCAGTTGTTTAATGATTTGCGGAGAGGTAACACAAGGGCGGTGGATAACTACTAACGACATAGTAACTTTTACTGCACCGCGCCGATTCCGTTTTGAAGGACGCGCTGATTTTGTCATCAATTCAGGAGGTATCAAAATCTTTCCCGAAAAATTGGAACAGCAAATTGCCGCTCTCCAAATACCTGCCTTGCAAAACAAGCGCTTTATTATTACAGCGCAGCCCGACGAGCAGTTAGGCGAACAAGTTGTATTGGTAGTAGAAACGAACCAATTGCCTAATGTGGAACAAATCGTACAATGCTTGAAGGAGAAGCTACCGCGCTACCATGCTCCGCAGCACATTTTCTGCTTACCTCAGTTTCCGCAAACAGCTACGGGAAAAGTAAACAGGAAAGAGTTGCAGCAGCTCATTACCGATGCTTCCTCAGCAAACTCCAGTGCGAATATCTAATCTACATAACGCGCATGGGGCAAGAGGGCTCCAAGCAAGAATTATCCAACAACATATTTACTGCACTTGTCGAAGGAAATGTTTTGTGCATCATACTGGTTAGATAGCAAGCACGACCCACGCCGTAGCATGTGCTTTCACCAATAAATGGCGGCAAAACCTTCGGATGCCATTTATGCTTTGAATGGCTGCAAAGCATCTGCAATATTGCGGGTATTGCTCAGGCGCGGCACTTTGTTTTGTCCGCCCAGTTTTCCTTGCAACTTCATGTAAGCAATAAAGGCATCTTGTCGGAGTGGCGTAATAACCAACCGCCTGAGGATGTTGCCGGCAATCAAGTCGTCGTAGTAGGTATTGAGTTGGCGCAAATAGTCATCCAAATCTTGGGCAAACTGTTCAAGGTTGTGTGGAGGATTGGCAAAAGCAATCAGCCACTCGTGAAAAGGCTTGCCTTCAGCAGGATTGACCTGTGGCGCTACAGTAAACTCAACAACTGTAGTTTCAGGGTGTTTTTCAAGAGCATGCTGCATAGCTTTCTCTACTTCCTCGCCAATTACGTGCTCGCCAAAAGCTGAGAGAAAGTGTTTAATGCGACCAGTTACAACCAGTCGGTATGGGTTTTTGCTAACGAACTTAACCGTATCGCCAATGGAATAGCCCCAAAGTCCGGCGTTGGTACTCATAATGAGGGCATAGTTAACACCCAATTCTACCTCGCCAATGTGCAAGCGCCGTGGCTGAGGCTTAAAATACTCATCTGCGGGAATAAATTCGTAGAAAATGCCATGATTAAGCAACAGCAATAGCCCGGGTTCTGTTTGACTGTCTTGATAGGCAATGAAACCTTCAGAAGCGGGATACGTTTCTACGCTGTCTATTTTTTTACCTATCGAATCAAACAGTTTGGCGCGGTAGGGTTCGAAATTTACTCCTCCATATACAAAAACTGAAAAATGAGGAAATACTTGGCTAATCTTTTTTCCTGTTCTTGCCTGAATGCGATCAAAGTACATTTGCACCCAAGGCGGAATGCCTGAAATCAGCGACATGTCGGCTGGAAGGGTTTCATCAATAATCCGCTCTAATTTTTCTTCCCAGTCTTCTATGCAATTAGTTTGGTAGCTGGGCATTTGATTGCTGCGCAACCACGCCGGCACATGATGATTGACAATACCCGACAGTCTGCCGGTCAGAATCCCTGCCTTGCGCTCTAACAAAGGGCTGCCCGAGAGAAAAATGAGCTTGCGGTCTAAAAAATCAAAGTTGCCGGTTTGGTATGCATAGCACATCAAGGCATCGCGGGCACTGTTGATGTGGTAGGGCACCGACTCGCCAGAGAGTGGAATGTACTTTGTTCCTGATGTAGTGCCAGAGGTTTTGGCAAAATAGGCTGGTTTGCCTGTCCACAGCACATGGCTTGCCCCTTCCATGATGCGCTCAATATAGGGTTTAAACTCCTCATAGTCGCGAATGGGAACGCGCTTTTGAAAATCTTCATAGGTGCGTATGTTGGCAAAGTCGTGTTCAATGCCAAATTGCGTGTGCTGGGCTTTTCTGACAATAGCTTTCAACACTGCCATTTGTGTTTCAACAGGACGAGCTGCCCACTGTCGCTGGCGGGCAACAACATAAGCGGCAAACGGTCGAGCAAGCACAGAGCGAATCATGCGCAAAAATATGGCTAATCGCGATAGCTTTGCACTACTTGTGGACTGCCTTTGTAGCTAATTTCTGCTTGCTCAGCAGCATCCATCATGATTTTTTTGTTGGCATACACCTTTACATGGCTATTGTCATTTGCTTTGGCAATCACTTCATTTGCTTTTAGCCCGAAGGCATCACAATCAGCTCTCTGTTCAGCGTGTATCATAAAAGTATCGGTAGTACCACTTAGCTGCAAGCTAGAATGACCGTTGAGCAGTGTTTTGATGTGTTGTGCGCTTATTTTGGCTTTACAAGCAATCTCTCCCTCTAAGCTCAGGTCAAAAGATTGGGTTTTAAACTCGGCTACATGTACTTCTCCTGCTCCTTTTGCGGACAAAGCAGTAAGAGAGGGCAAGCGTACAACAATGTGCGTGCGTGGTGGCTCTTCTTCTGTAATTTTACTGATGATTTTTAATTGGTTCCCTTCCTGACGGATAGCAACTTGGGCAATAGCATCCTCACTGTCGCCATCTACTACGATTTCAAATTGTTTACTGGGCTTAATTTCAACGTAATAGTGTCCTTCTAATGCTATTTTGGTAAAATCGGAATAGTTAGAGTAGTGCTTGGCATTGGGGCTTATAACATGTGCAGCTTTGTTTTTGTTAGGACAATTGAGGCATTGAAGTCCCTCCTCAGTGAATTTCCAGCGATGATTGGGGTCTAAGTCGCCAATATCGTAGCCATTGGGGTAAAGTGTATTGCGCAAGATATGCACCAAATTAGGATGTATAATAAACTCTTGCTCGTAAGGGATGAGCAGCTCGAGATGGACATGCTGTCCGCGAAAAACAGCATGAGCATCTAGCCCATAGCCCTTGTCAAACTGAATCAGGTTGGCTTGCTGAGTGGCATTGTAGCGCACCATGCGTGCGTTTTCTAGTGCATTTTGAGCGTTGCTACCACGTGCACGAGCCATGCGTATCAGTTTTACTTCATTGCCTTCATACCCCCTCAGCGTGAGCTCTACTATATCGAACTGGTGAACAGCTGTTGGATTCAGCCCCAATATGAGCGGCGTAGAAACAGCCGTAAATACCTGCTCGGTGCGTAAGGTTTCTTCTGCCTGCCATTGCTGCCAAATAGAAGGTATAATGGCTGAGGTGAGTGCAATGCCGAACATCCATATGCCAAACAGCGACCATACTGCTACAGAGCCCACCACGCGACGCTTAGCCAGTAAAGACAGCCCAGCAATGCCCAGCGCCACTATGGGTATCATCAAGGTGATAAAAAAGGCAAAAATGCCTATTTTGGGAATGCTGTTGCTGAAAACTTGTAACGGAACGCTTCCAATTGCTATGTCAGTATGACTTATCCCAATTAGCAGGCTGAAAAACACTACCATTGCAATAATGCCAACGGCTGCTATTATAGTAGCAACGATGCCCATTGCTACGCGCAACAATTGCCCCAAAAACCCAGCAAAAGGTTGAATAACGCGACTGAAAGAGGTAATCGTAAGCGACAACAAACGAAATGGGAACAACAAGATTTTGACCAACCAATGCTCTTCTTTCTGTTCGGGGTCAATATTCAGCCCTTCTTTAATTTTGCGCTCAATATTAGAAAGGGTAACCGGTTCGCCTTCCATCTGCATCTTGTCGGTGAGGGTTTTAGCTTCTGGTGTAATTGCCCAAAAAATTAAGTAGGTGATAATACCTACACCGCCCAAAAATATACCACCTACAAACAGCAGCCGTATTACCAAAACATCTACGCCGAAGTAAGCTGCCAATCCACTTGCCACGCCGCCTAACACGCGGTCTTCGGGGTTGCGGAATAGGCGTTTGTAACTCGTATCGTCGGGAAGGTTGTCTGAACCCGGCACCAATGCCCAAAGTACAAGGTAACTTATTAGTGCCACACCGCTCAGCGAGGTAAAATAGAACACATCTACCAAAGTAGCCATTAATGCCAAGCGAATCCACAGTGGGTCGATGCTAAGATAGTGGGCAATGCCACTTGCTACGCCACCTATTAATTTGCGTTTTAGGTCGCGGTAGAGGCGGCGGGTGCTGCGCTTGTGGGAGGCTTGCTGGTTAGTTTGCGACTCGTGCTTATCTTGCAACGGCTCTTCGGTACGGCGGAAGGAAGCGTCGCTGTTAAATTCTGCTGCTTCAAAATCCGAAACACTCCCCATAGTGGCTATCAGGTCTTGCACATCTTCTACGGTGATAACTTGCTTATTTTCACCTAAGCGGGCAAGAAATATTTCAGCAATGCGGTTTTCTATGTCGGAAATAATTTCGGCGCTGTCTTCATAAGAAGAGAAATAGCGATTGATGCTGAGCAGATAGTCTTTCAGTAGCGTGTAGCCATCTTCTTCTATGTGAAAAATGATGTTGCTGATATTGATGCTGATAGTCTTTTTCATAGTTGATGTATGAATGGCACTAATTAAAAGATGAATGAAGTAATGTTAAGGTTGCTTATAACTGCGATTGAGCATTAACAATGGCATTAGTAGAGGCTACAAGTTCTTCCCACGTAGTACGGAGTGCTTGCAAAAACTGATGTCCTTGTTCGGTAAGCATGTAGTACTTCCGCGGCGGACCTAACGCCGACTCTACCCATTTGTATTCTACTAAGCCAGCTTTGCGGAGGCGGTTCAGCAAAGGGTAAAGTGTGCCTTCTACTACCATTATCTTGGCACGGGTAAGTTCTTCCAGCATGTCAGAAGCATATATCTCTCCACGCGAGATAATACTGAGAATGCAGAACTCTAACACCCCTTTTCGCATCTGAATTTGTGTATTTTCCAAGTTCATGCACTTAGCTTTTTTACAGCTTTACTAATCATCTTTATTTTTCCTAATAAATAGGAGTTAATATGCTTGCCAGTTTTGCCAATTCTCACTTACTGGCTGTTTGCAAGTAAGCTACATAGCAATAAACGGAACTAAATTAAACAAGTTACCTTGTAATACAAAGTACTTGTTTATGTTTTCATTTTGCTATTGGTCAAATTGGTGAACCAAGTAAAAAATTATGCTACCTCCTAAATTTTTGACTATGTGTAATATGTTGACTATCAGAGTGATAAAAGCAGTTTAGATTTTTTTTGCTATTAAAACATTTGCTTATGCGAATAAAAGGTTTTGTGTTTCAAAAATGCGAATATATCTTTGTAGCAGATTTAAGAGCAAATAGTTTTTTCATTTTCATATTTACTGGTGAGACTAAAGGATGCTGCTATGCGGCATCCTTTTTTATTTAAACGCAAATTATGCAACCGAACCTCGAAACGAATTGGGCGAGCAATTACATCAGTTTTCAGAGAATTGGCTTTTGGCTATGCCGTTAAGAGCAATACTAAAAGCCTGATAATCAGAATGTAACGGTATTTTTCCACATGCTAATTCACTTGGCTTGCGGTTAGTAAACGGCGAGTTGGCTGCCAAATGTTTGGGCAAGCAGCAAAAAAGCCATCCTGAATTGGTCAGAATGGCTCATATTGAGTATGGAAATAATGCGGGCACTTAACCTGCTACACTGATGCGTTTGAAGTCGGTTACAGTAAGTCCTTTTTCAACCGACTCTAAGTATTGGCTCACAGTTTTGCTGTTATCTTTTACAAAGTCTTGTTCAAGCAGGGTATTTTCTTTGTAAAACTTGTTCAGTTTGCCTATTGCAATTTTTTCCAGCATATTCTCGGGTTTTCCTTCGGCGCGAGCTTGTTCTTTGCCAATTTCGATTTCGCGCTGAATAGTGGCTGCATCTATGCCTTCGCGATTCAGTGCCAACGGGCGCATAGCGGCTATTTGCATGGCAACATCTTTACCGGCAGTGTCAGCTGCATCAGACGCCGAATTAAGGGCAACTAAAACGCCTACTTTGGCACCAGTGTGTATGTAGGTTACCACGTGTTCGCCTGTAACGTGGGCATAGTTGGCAACTTCAATTTTTTCGCCAATTTTTCCCATCATATCAGTCAAATGCTCAGCAACCGTACGACCGTCTTCTAATTGCAAGGCATTTATAGCAGCTAAATCGGCGGGTTGGTGAGCTACCACCAAATCGGCTATCCGATTGCCCATTGCAATAAACTCATCGTTTTTGGCTACAAAGTCGGTTTCGCAGTTCAAAGAAATGGCAAAGCCTGCTTTGCGGTCAGCCGTAGTGCGCAAAAATACAGTACCTTCAGAAGACTGGCGGTCTGCACGTGAAGCAGCTACTTTCTGACCTTTTTTGCGCAAAATATCGATGGCAGCTTGGAAGTCGCCGTTAGCTTCGGTCAAAGCTTTTTTACAGTCCATCATGCCGGCGCCAGTCATTTGGCGCAGTTTGTTTACGTCAGATGCGGTAATAGACATAGTTTTATCAGAGATGTTTTGATGATATAAGTGGAGAAGTAGGGCAAAATAGGGTAGTGTGCCACGTGAGCAAGTCGGGTTTTGGAGATTACCCGACTGTTAGTTTGACTATGCTTTTAATTGCTTTTTGAGTTGATTGATTTGTTCGCGAATAGCTTTTAGCTCTTCTGCATGGCGATTTTGCTTTTTTTGGCTCATGATATTGCTTTGCTTCACATTAAGCTCGTGCAAGCGTTTTTCAATTTCGGCTTTGTTCATGGTAAAAGGCTGTTTTATCGTGAAATAATAATGATGCCGCGCTAAATTGCAGCGCAAAATTAAGCCATTTATGCACCAAAGCCAAAACTTGGTTATATCTTTGTTTGAAACCAGTTTGGCAAATGAGTAACTCTTTCGGAAAAATATTTCGCATTACCACTTTCGGCGAGTCGCACGGCAAGGCAGTAGGAGTGGTGATAGACGGCTGTCCGGCAGGTATTGCTTTCGACTTAGCTTTTATTCAAAAACAGATGAACCGCCGCCGTCCGGGGCAATCTAAGATTACCACCCAACGGCAAGAAGAAGACCGGATAGAAGTACTCTCCGGCATTTTTGAAGGATATACACAAGGCACTCCTATTGCCCTATTAGTATGGAATGAAGACCAACGCAGCAAGGACTATTCGCATATTGCAGACAAATACCGCCCTTCTCATGCCGACTATACTTGGCAATTGAAATATGGCACGCGCGATTACAGAGGGGGGGGACGCAGTTCGGCTCGCGAAACACTTGCCCGCGTAGCTGCCGGAGCAGTAGCAAAGCTGTTCTTGAATCATATAGGTATTCGCATCACCGCTTACGTGTCGCAAGTGGGTGCTTTAAAACTTCAGCAACACTACAGCCAGTTAGACCTTTCAGAGGCAGCTATTGAAAGCAATATGGTGCGCTGCCCCGATCCAGCCATGGCAGCACAAATGATTGACCTAATAGACCACACGCGAAAAAACCGCGATACTATTGGGGGAGTAGTCAGTTGCGTTATTAGCGGTGTTCCGGTAGGTTTGGGTGAACCTGTTTTTGATAAGTTACATGCAGTGTTGGGCAAAGCCATGCTAAGCATCAACGCCGTGAAAGGATTTGAATATGGCAGTGGTTTTGAGGGAGTTGCTATGCTGGGCTCGCAACACAACGATATTTTCTACACCGACGAGAAGGGACGTGTACGCACCCGCACCAACTACTCTGGCGGTATACAGGGCGGTATTAGCAACGGAGAAGATATTTACTTTCGCGTAGCTTTTAAGCCCGTAGCCACTATTATGCAAGATCAACCAAGCATCAACCAAAGCGGCGAACAAGTCGTTATATCTGGAAAAGGCAGGCACGACCCTTGCGTAGTGCCTCGTGCTGTGCCTATTGTAGAAGCAATGGCGGCCTTAGTACTTGCCGATTTTATTTTGCGTAACCAAGTAGTTAAATTGAACCATATTGTATCAGCCTATCCTGTAACAACTTTGTTGTAGCAGACCGCATTAAACCGAAAATCAGATGAGGAAAATATGTAGGCAGATTGCCTTGTTTTGTTTTATATGGTTGCTGTTGGCATTGTGCCAAACAGTACAAGCCACCCATATTCGGGCAGGGGACTTAGTTGCCCGTCGCTTGCCCGGCACTTCGCTCACTTATGAGTTTACCGTAACGATATACACCGACGATGAGGGCGTACCCCCTGATGAAGAAATAGAAATGTTTTTTGGCGACGGCTCGCCTTCGCGTATGGTGCGTCGCACAGCCTTCCGCCCAATTGGCAACCTAACCACAGAAAATATCTATCGCACCACCTATACGTTCGCCGGTCCGGGGGAGTTTAACGTAGGAGTCGTAATTCGCAACCGAAATGCAGGTATCGTCAATATCCCTAATTCAGTTAATACAGCTTTTGCTATTCAGTCTACTTTCCTCATTTCGCCTTTTTTAGGGTTGAACTCTTCCCCTATACTCACTAACCCACCCGTGGACTTTTTGGCATGTTCGCGACGCCGGTTTAAACACAACCCAGGTGCTTTTGACCCTGACGGCGACAGTTTGTCGTATCGTTTTACCATTTCTAAGAAAAGCCTAAACCAAAATGTAGATATTTATTATCCTTTGAACCGCGTACCGGGTATTGATGCTACTACTGAGGCAGGCACGCAGCCTGCTACCCTTACCTTAGACCCTATCACAGGAGATTTAGTCTGGGATGCGCCTTTGCAACCGGGTGAGTACAATGTAGCATTTTTTGTAGATGAATGGCGCAATGGCATCCGCATTGGTTCGGTTAATCGCGACATGCAAATTTTAGTGCGCGAATGTGTCAACCGCCCGCCATTGTTTACCAATCGGTCAAAAGATACTTGCGTAGTGGCAGGCGCACTGGTGCAAGACCTAATCGTAGCTACCGACCCCGACCGCAACGGCGTAGTCATATTAGGTACAGGACAAGTGTTTAACTTGACACCCCCCAGTAACCGCGCTACCTTAGATAGCATTCGCTCACAGCCTCCTCTTGGTACTGCCCGTAGCTTATTTCGCTGGCAAACTACCTGCAACGACGTAAGCCGGCAGCCTTACATTGCTACTTTCATCACACGCGACTTTCCTACGCCTCTTCGCAATCAATTAGCCGATTACCTGACCTACCGCATCCGCGTAGTGGGTCCTCCGCCCAATTTGCAACAAGCAGCATACAACCCTGAAACACGCAGCGTTACTCTTACATGGGCAAACTATATTTGCCCCAATGCCAATAATATGCTGATTTACAGGCGTATCGGCAGCTCAGGCTGGAACCCGGGTCCTTGCGAGACTGGCATTCCCGAGTCGGCAGGGTACGAACTTGTCGGCAGGGTAGACCCCGCCACAGGTCGCTTCATAGACAACAACAACGGCAGAGGTATGCAGCCGGGTATTACCTACTGCTATCGCATTTTCGCTACTTTTCCAGAACCCAAAGGAGGCGAAAGTATTGCCTCACAGGAAGTGTGCGTAACAGTGCAAACCAATGCTCCTTTAATTACCAACGTAAGTGTAGAACGCACCTCTACTACCAACGGAGAAATTTTTGTTCGTTGGGTAAAACCTATTGGCATTACCCCTGAGCGCTTTCCCCGTCCTTGGACCTATCAGGTTGCCCGTGCAGAGGGCTTTGGCACTACTACTAACCTGGTTCGTTTGCCCCAAACGTTCGCCGAAAATGATACCTTCTTCACAGACCGCAACTTGAATACAGAAAACCGCGTGTACAACTACCGCGTCTATTTCTTCTCGGCGGGCAGGTTGATTGATAGCTCAGCAGTTGCTTCTTCTGTACGGCTGACTGCACAACCTGCAGCGGGCGCTATTACGCTTACTTGGAACGCACAAGTGCCATGGAACAACAACTCGGCGCGTTTTCGCAGGCATCTTATCTTCCGCGAACGGCTCACGCAACGCGGCACTTTTGACCTGATAGATAGTGTAGATGTGAACGCAAACGGCTTTACTTATACCGACCGCGGACGCTTCCAAAATCAGCCTTTGCGCGAGCGGGAAGTGTATTGCTACTATGTTACCACGCGTGGCACCTACGATAACCCCAACATTTTTGAGCCTTTGCTGAACAAGTCTCAGGTGATTTGCTCCACTTTGCGCGATACCACCGCTCCCTGTCCCCCTATTTTAAGCCTTGTACCATTAGATTGCTCACGGTTTAACCCTCGCGACCCAGCTACTTGTGCCGACTCGGTGTACAAGAATGAGCTTACTTGGCGAGCTAACCTTACCCCACCTTGCGACACCCAAATTGTAAGCTACAATCTTTACTTTGCACCTTTTGAAGGCGACACCTTGCGCATCTTGCGGCGCAACATTCGCAATACGCGCTTCATCCACGAACAAATCAATACTGTAGCAGGGTGCTATGCCGTTACAGCATTAGACAGCGCCGGCAATGAAAGCCGACTGAGCAATATTGTTTGCAACGACAACTGCCCTTACTATGAACTCCCCAACGTGTTTACACCCAACGGAGACGGGAAAAATGATACATTCCGCCCCTTAGTGTGCCCACGTTTTGTAGAGCGAGTAGAGTTTCGCGTCTTTAACCGATGGGGGGGACTGGTCTATGAAAGTGATCGCGACATTTTCATTAATTGGCGCGGTGTTAGCAATTCAGGTGAAAGACTGCCAGCAGGTGTGTATTACTACGAAGCTGTGGTAACCTTCCGCCGACTGAGCCGCGAGGCAAGCCGCCAAACCTTAAAAGGATGGGTGCAGATTATTTTACAGGAATAATCCTTTTTGTAAATTCGGCACAAACACTTATTAACCTTGTAAGCAGATATGAAAATTATTATTCCAATGGCAGGTAAAGGTACGCGGATGCGCCCACATACGCTTACCCTTCCTAAACCCTTAGTGCCGATTGCCGGAAAACCGATTGTTCAGCGCTTGGTAGAAGACATTGCCGTAGTGTGCAACGAGCCCATTGAAGAAATAGCATTTATTATTGGTGATTTTGGGGCACAGGTAGAGCGCGACCTTTCCACAATTGCAGAGCGCATGGGAGCAAAGGCAAAAATTTACTACCAAGACCAGCCGCTCGGAACAGCACATGCCCTACTGTGTGCCAAAGAATCTATCACCGGACCAGTAGTGATTGCCTTCGCTGATACGCTGTTCAAAGCAGACTTCACCTTAGATAAAACTCAAGATGGCATTATTTGGGTGCAGCGCGTAGATAACCCGTCTTCTTTTGGTGTTATTAAAACTAATGAGCAAGGCTACATTACCGACTTTGTTGAAAAACCAACTCACTTTGTATCTGACCTTGCCATTATTGGTATCTACTATGTGAAAAACGGTGACATGTTGCGCGAAGAGATGCAATATTTGCTCGACAACGATATAAAAGACAAGGGCGAATACCAACTCACCAATGCGCTTGAAAACATGAAGCGAAAAGGTGTCAAATTTGTACCCGGACGCATTACCGAGTGGTTGGACTGTGGCAATAAAGATAGCACTGTTGCTACCAACAGCCGCTACTTAGACTATCTCTACGAGCGGCAAGCAGCTGGAAAACTGCAAGAAACCTTAATAGCTGCCTCCGTAAAAAATAACAACAGCATCATCATTCCTCCTGCTTATATTGGAGAAAATGTACAACTGCACAATAGTGTTATCGGACCGCATGTATCTGTGGGAGCAAATACCGTTGTGAAAAACAGCGTGATACAACATTCACTCATTCAGCAAAATACCCTGATTGAGAACGCGGTGATTGGAAACTCTATGCTGGGCAGCCATGTTAAATATCATGGACATATTGCCGATTTGAGTATTGGCGACTATACACAAGTAAAACCGTGATGAATAAAAAACATACTTGGTTTGTACCGATAGGCTTAGCACTAATGTTAAGCCTATCGATATTTTTGAATAGCGAAGCACAAAAACCTAAAAAAAATACGCCACAGCCTCCTCCTGATTCACTGGAAATGGCGCGGGAAGTAGAAGAGAATAGTGCTGAGTACTTATTTGGAGAAGCAATGCAATACTTCTTATCCGATAATTACAGCAAAGCACTGAAAACATTGGAAGAAAGCCGCAAACTGGCTCCCAACAACTCAGCTATTCCTTATCAGATGGCTCGCGCCTACCTGAAAATGGAAGACTACAAAAATGCTGCACGCTGCGTACAACAGGCACTTACTCTTGCCAACAGTAATCCTTATTACCTAAGCCTATTGGCTGAAATTTATGAAAAACAAGACCGCTACGACGAAGCCGAAAAAATTTATACGCGCCTTATTACCCTTAAACCCAATGAGATAAATTACTACTACGACTTAGCCAATGCAATGCTCTATCAAAACAAATTCAAAGAGGCTATTCGCGTCTACGATGAACTGGAAAAGAAAGTTGGCTTAGACCCTTCGGTGATTCAGCGCAAGCAAAAGCTTTATTTGGCAATGAATCAGCAAGAAAACGCTTTGAAAGAGGGGAAAAAACTCATTGAAGCCGCCCCCGAAGACCCTGAAACCTACCTAGCGCAAATAGAGTTGCTAATAAACATGCGCAAGCACGATGAAGCCCGTAAACTTATTGCCGAAGCAGAAAATATCTTTCCCAGCGAGCCACGTATTTTACTGCTCAGTGCCGAAGTGGCAAAAAATACTGGCAAAAAAGAAACTCAACTCAAAACGTTAGAAAAAGCTTTTGAAAACCCACAACTGGCAATTGAACAGCGCCTGCAAATACTTTCCGACTTGTATGAGCAAGCCATTGCTACCAAAGATGCGCAAATAAAAACTGCTTTGCTATCCTTATCGGAAAAAACCATGCAGTTATATCCCGAGCATCCCCAAATGCAAGGCTTGTATGCAGATATCCTTCTGGAAAGCGGCAAACCAGCAGAAGCCAAAGGATACTACCAAAGCGTGCTCCAGCTCCACAACGACAACTACCAAGCATGGGTAGGGCTTATCCGTACCGACCTGATGCTACAACACTACCGAGACCTTGCCAAGCATACTGAGCAAGCCATAGAATATTATCCTAACAATGCTACTTTTTGGTTTTACAACGGCACAGCGCACCTGCTCAACCGAGACTACGACGAAGCTGTAACTGCCTTGGAACAAAGCAGACTGCTTGCCTTTGGCAATAAAGAACTCTTGCAAAATATCTATTCACAATTGGGCGATGCTTACAACGGGCAAAAACAATACGATAAGTCAGACAAAGCCTATGAAGAAGCACTTACATACGACGCAAACAATCGTTATGTTCTGAACAACTACAGCTACTATCTTGCTCTTCGCCGCGAAAACTTAGATAAAGCAAAAGAAATGTCGGCGCGGCTTGTCAAATTAGAGCCAGAAAACGCCACTTATTTAGATACATACGGGTGGGTGTTGTATATGCGTGGCGAATATCAAGAGGCATTGCCGCTATTAGAAAAAGCAGCCAAACTAAACCCTACCAACGGAACTATTTTAGAGCACTACGGCGACGTTTTGTACAAAACAGGAAAAAGTGAGGAAGCCTTCAAATACTGGCACTTGGCTAAAAAAAATGGTGCTGCCAGCCAATGGTTAGACCGTAAAATTGCAGAAAAAAAACTCTTTGAATAAAAAACACATGTCCACTTATTCTCATTTGTTACGTTTTCATGCTTTGGTATGTGCAACTGCTATACTAGCAAACCTGTTATTGTTCTCGTGCCAAAAACCACCAGCAAGTTCTGCTCCTAATACCAGTGGAAGCAACGCTCCCTCCCCTGCTCGAAAAGAGGAAGCCACGTATCATTTTAATCCATTTAACTTCACTTATCTGACCGCGAAAGGACGTTTAATTTTTAGCAATAATGGTCGTGATGTAAATACCAATGCCGACCTCCGGATGAAAAAAGACAGCGCTATTTGGATTTCTTTGCGTCCCGGGCTGGGCATCGAGGCGGCTCGCATCTTTATTACCCCCGACTCGGTGCGTATATTAGACAAACTCAACAACGACTTTTTGGGCTTTACTTTCGACTCGCTCAGTAAACGCCTAGATATTCCTGTCGATTTTCAAGTATTGCAAAATACGTTATTAGGCAACTTGCCCTATCAGTTAGAAACAGCTACTCCTATTGCCGAGGGCGAACAATTCATTTTGCGCAAGCAACACGCCAATGTGGATGTAGTAGGGTATGTAGGCAAACAAACTGCTCGGCTAGAAAAACTTGCTCTGAAAGATAGAAATGCTCCTAATAGTTTGAACGCCTCCTACGGCAATTTTACCAATGTAGAAGGCATGCTTTTCCCTTTTGTCTGCAATGCTGACCTGAGTTTTGAACCACCCGGAGGAAACAGAACTAATCTTACTTTTCGCTTTACTCACAGCAAAGTAGAACTGAGCAAAGAACCGCTAACATTTCCGTTTAGCAGAGGAAGCAGTACAACAACCGACAAGTAATAGAATGTAGGTTGTAGGTGTCAATAGTTTGTTTGCGTATGTGTTGATGTAAAACCCGACAAGTTTGGAGAACCTGTCGGGTTTTATTGTTGCTTTTATGGGTGTTTCTATGTGCAACAAAGCACTTGTTTGTGAAGGTGTGGCAACCGCCAAGTGTGGCAACCGCCAAATTTGCTTCATTGCTTGGCTTTGGGCGTTAATATTTCGTCAATTAAGCCATAAGCTTTTGCTTCTTCCGACATCATCCAATAGTCGCGGTCAGCATCTGCCCATATTTTTTCATAGGGTTGTCCGCTGTGTTTAGAAATGATTTCGTAGAGTTCTTTTTTAATTTTTTGAATCTCTCGGTGTGTAATTTCTATATCGGAGGCTTGTCCTTGGGCACCGCCCAGTGGCTGGTGAATCATTACACGGGCATGTGGCAGGCTGGCTCGTTTTCCAGCGGCTCCTGCACAAAGCAATACTGCCCCCATAGAAGCAGCTAAGCCAGTACATACAGTTGCCACATCGGGGCTTACAATTTGCATGGTATCGTAAATGGCTAAACCAGCATATACCGACCCGCCCGGTGTATTGACGTACATCACCACATCTTTAGCTGGGTCTACCGACTGGAGGAATAATAGCTGCGCCACTACTACATTGGCTACTTGGTCGTCTATGGGTACTCCCAAAAAAATGATGCGGTCTTTCATTAGTCGGGAGAAAACGTCCATCTGAATCAGATTCATCGGACGCTCTTCCATAATGTAAGGAGTAAAATTGGTAATGGAAGCATCAATATATTGGTCTACTACTATGCTGCTGATGCCTTGTCCTTTAACAGCATATTTTCTGAATTCGTGCGCGTAATTCATGATGAAAACGATTTGGTTAGCGGTTGGAATTGTACATAAAAGTAACGAAAATTAGTCCAAAACCATCAGCCTGACAAAATGACGGCTCTAACGCTGTGTCTGTTGCAGTCGTTCCAATTCTTTGCGAAGGCGGATGTATTCTTTTTCTTTTTTAATTTGTTCATCTATATCGCGAATGTAAACAATACGCTCTTCTTCGCCGAGTTGGTGGAAAGTCAGTTGTGCCATAAATACTGAGCGGTCTTTGCGAGTGATTTCTTGTACATAGTTAACACCGAATTTTACAGCGGCCGGATTGAGCTGCTTGGCAAAGCGTACAATATTGCTACCTAATAGCGTTTCGCGCGAGTAGCCCGTCATTTTGCAGAAATTATTGTTGACTTTTATAATATGCCATTCGGCGTCTACTTGTATCACCCCATCGGGCAGGCTCTCGATAATTTGTTCGAGTATTTGCGTAGAGGTTTTGGCTATTTCCATGTTGCGCATCGATTGTTCTTGTGTAGAAAGCAACTCTTCGAGGTTTTGCCGCATTTCTTCTTCTTGTACGCGCAACTGTTCAGAAATACTTTGCGACTCTTGCAACAACCGCTGCGTGCGTTCATTGACAAAAGTGGCAGCTAAGGTAGAGGCTATATTCTCGGAAATGCGCCTGAGGAAATCTATTTTGTAAGATGGCAGTATGTCGAAGGAGGCCAGTTCGATGACGCCATACACTTCATCATTAAAAATAAGTGGCACCACTACGATGTTTTTAGGGTTGGCGTCGCCTAAACCTGAACCAATTTCTATGTATTGCTGCGGTATTTCGGTAAGAAACAAAATGTCTTTTTCTATCCATGCCTGCCCTACCAAACCTTCGCCCCATCTAACAGTTTTTTGTCGGATGCGATGGCGACTCCATGCAAATGTTGCCATTAGTTGCAACTGGGGCTCTTGGCTTTGTTGGTCAACTATGAAAAAAGACCCTTGATTGGCTCCTACATAGTTTACCAACTCAGAAAGAACCACTTTGGTTAAATGAGGAATGGAGCTACTGTTTGCTCGCAGAATATCCGCAAATTTGGCAGCACCTTCATTAGCCCAATTGCGCCGTGCATCTTCTTCTGCTACTTTTTTCAGGTTGTCGCGCATGTTGAGCAAACTGTTGCCCAAAGTATCGTTATGGCTGAGTTTTTCATAAGAAGCATCATAGTTACCCTTGCCAATCTGCGCGGCAAAGTCCGATAGTTTGCCTAAGCCTCCTATCAGTTGATTGACCGCCACACTGATTTCGCCCAGTTCGTCGTTTGCTATGTCGGCAATAAGGGGTGGAATCTCACCGATACTCAGCCTGCTGAGAGCTTGTTGGATGGCTTGAATATTTTGGGTGATTTGCCTTGCCGAAAATTGCCAAGTTAGTACAGCAATCATGATAACAAGCATGGCTGCAATTACCTGAAACGACCTTTCATAGCGCAGATAATCAATAGCAGTGGTAAACGAGTTGTTGCGTGCGCGTCTTTCTCCTGCAATAATTGGGTCGAGGCGTCGAACAATATCGTTTAATAGCGGCACTATTTTAGTATTCAGCAAAGTTTCTGACTCAAAACGTTTGATAGGGTCTTCATAGTCGGCTTCGGTGTTGAGAGTTTGCATCAATGTTTTTTGGATACTAAAAAGCGTGTCTACCTGACGCAGCACGTTGTCTAATTGCTGCGACTTTTCAATCTGATTTTCTTTTTCCAGATTAGCTGAAATTTGTTTTAATTCTATTTGGAGTGTAGGGAAGTTGTCGCTATGGATGTTGCGCAATGCCAGTTTACTGTCAGTGTCTTTCTCGCGAAAAATCCAGTCGCCGGCGTACACTTTCGATTCCAGTACCATGGTGCGCAATTCGGAAAGTTTCCAAGCAATCCGGTCATTAGCCTGATAGTCTTTGACAAGTAAGTCAGTAACCTGCTGAGAAAATAGGTAAGCAATAATAGCGTTGAGTAAGAACAGCAGCGTAATAACCAGCAACCCTGCTGCAATTTTCAGTTGGATGCTGAAAAAAGTTTTGTTCATCATACAGCTTATATGTATCCTCTAAGTTACACTTTTAGACATAACTTTTATCATGTTTCAGATAGCAAAAGGCAGAAAAGCAAGCCACTGATAATCCCATTGCATCATCCTCCCCCACTTAGAGAATCGGTGATACTCGCGTGAGGGGTGATAAATGTACAAGCAAGTACCTTCTTTAATGGTGTGGATAATGTCTGCTGCCAGATTTTCAGGAACAGCCGGACAGCCTTGACTGCGCCCAATGCGCCCCATAGCTGCAACGTGTGTCCAGCTGACGTATGCTGCCCCGTGCATTACAATAGCTCGCCGGCGGGCATTGCTATTAAATCGAGCCTCTTGCCCGTTTAAGTATAGCGAAAGACCGTGCTTACCTTGATAGGTTGCTCCGGTAATGTAAAAACCAAGACTGCTTTGTTGCGACCCTTCCCGATTAGAAAATTTCTGCGCATAGTGCAAACCACTATTAACACCATGAGCTACCAAACAGTGAAATAGCACTTGCTGTTTGGCTAAATCGATTACCCACAAGCGCTGCCGATTGGAAGGAAGCGAGAAGTCGATAATAGAAAGCACAGGTTTAGCTGATAACTTGCCAAGTTGTCGAAATTGTAAATAGCCCATCAACGCTTTCTGAAATGCTTCTGGATGCATGCCTTGTTGGGCAAGTCCCATTCTGTTATACAATAAGCGTACTATTTCTTCTACATGCAGCAACCGAAATGAGGAGGCAACCTGATGTGCTGAAAGTGACCAAACCAAACAAACTGAAAAGCAAATCAGCAGAAAAATTCTCCGAAACATTATCTTGTAACTAACAATTGCATTTACTCTGATAAGGTGTGAGTCGAAAAAAATCAGCAGGGGTTTTCTAACTTATCAACTCAGCTTGTTAAAAGTTCATACTCTCAACGACTGTCGAGAGAAATTTATTACATATTCGTCAAAAAACAACTATTCTCAGAAGCGTCATTTGCACTGTGCTATTGGCTGCACAACCACATGTTGAACAAATGAAGTGGTATTAAATGGTCTTAATAGTGCTGTTTGTGCCTGCACACATGACAACTTGTTGCATGTGCTACGGCAGCATAACATTTTTCAGATTGCATGGCTTGTGTTGTTTAATGCCACCCTTCAAGCAAAATGCCCATTTTAGATAGCTTGTTCGTTTACACTTTCGTTACCACTGCAAACAAGTCTAAACAAAGTGCAGGGTTGCTTTCTAAGGAGAAATCCTCTAAACCAATGCTACTGACAAGTTCATTGTCTTGGCGCATTAGCCGGTTTCGATTGATGCGATTGAGAATATCATATGGAATTTGCAGCAGCTTGCGTGGCAGTTTGTGCTGTAAATCAAAGATATCCCATCGCATAATGCGTTGTACGGAGCGTCGGTTCTGTTCGTGATATGCCATAACGGCTGGGCTACCTTTCACTCCTTGGAGTGTTACCTGTCCGGGAAAATATTTTTCTAATAGTTTCTCAAATTGTTCAGGGGTATATTCACGCACGTGCCATGGATTGCGCGAAAGTGTGTAATGGATATTAGGTGTGGTGAGGATAGCTTTACCGCCGGGTTTCAACACCCGTACGATTTCCTGCAAAAAACCATGGTCGTCTTCAATGTGTTCTATTACTTGCAAACTAACTACTACGTCAAAAGCATTGCTTGGCACGCCCTTCAAAGGAGGGATAAAACAATCAATAAAGGTAAAACGCGGGTAGAGTTTAGACAGGTGATTAAGCAGTTTTGTATTCTTGTCGATAGCAGTGTAGTGTTCACAGCGCTCGGCAAATACGGTAAGTCCTTTGCCTGTGCCACATCCTACCTCAAGTACATTGCCATGCACCATTTCAGCAGCTTTTTTGTAAGCAAAGAAAAGCCTGTTGTTTAGCACATTATCACTGGCAATTTCATAAGAGGTAACCTCGGAGGTTTTAAACATTTTTTCCATCAGCAGCTCTAAAAAGGGGCTAACATTGTACAAAATTACACAGCTTTTCCGTTTGTCGGTTCGAGTTTAATTTTTGAAAACACAAACACGTATTTGAGCGAAAAAAATGTTAATTTTCAGACATCAGTGAAACAGTATTGCAAAACATTGAATATGACATTGAAAAAACATTCTCGCCGTAGTTTTGTGAAAACCTCAGCACTGGCTTCGGGCGGTCTGCTGGCTATGTCTATGCCTTGGGGTGCCTATGCCCGATATGCGGATGACACTATCAAAGTTGCCCTTGTGGGTTGTGGCGGCAGAGGAACAGGAGCCGCAGCCCAAGCCCTTTCTGTAAAGCAAAATACCCGCTTGGTAGCAATGGCAGATGCCTTTGCCGACCGCTTAGAAGAGTCTTACAAAGCGCTTACTGCCAAATCGTTCAAAGATTGGAGTGGGGAAGCTGTAAGCGTTGCTACCAAAGTGGATGTGCCCCCTGAACGGCGTTTTGTAGGCTTTGATGCATATTTGAAAGCTATTGAACTGGCTGATGTAGTGATTTTAGCCACTCCGCCCGGCTTCCGCCCTGCCCATTTTGAGGCTTGTATCAAAGCAGGCAAGCACGTGTTTATGGAAAAACCAGTTGCTACTGATGCCCCAGGGGTGCGCAAAGTGTTAGAAACAGCTGAGCTTGCCAAACAGAAAAAACTCAACGTAGTAGTAGGCTTACAGCGGCGCTATGAAACCAGTTACAAAGAGATGATGCAACGCCTTCACAATGGCGAAATTGGAGACATCATAGCCGGACAAGTTTACTGGAACAGCGACGGGGTGTGGGTGGTAGAACGCAAACCAGAATGGACTGAAATGGAGTACCAAATGCGCAACTGGTACTATTTCAACTGGTTGTGTGGCGACCATATCGTAGAGCAACACATTCACAACATAGATGTGTTCAACTGGGCAAAAAACGCCTACCCAGTGCGTGCACAAGGCATGGGTGGCAGAGAAGTGCGCGATGGCAAGCAATATGGCGAAATCTACGACCACCACTTCGTAGAATTTGAATATGCCGACGGTACTATCTTGAACAGCCAGTGCCGACACATTCCCGGTACCATGAACCGCGTTTCAGAGACTATTGTCGGCACCAAAGGACGGGCTTTTACTCATAACGGACACGTAATTACTGACCTAAAAGGCAACCGCGTGTGGAGCTATCGCAAAAAGGAAAAAGAACTCAACCCCTATCAGGTAGAACACGACGAGCTGTTCGATGCAGTTGCCAAAGGCGAGTTCAAGTTTCAAGATGCAGAATTTGGTGCTAAAAGTACTATGACAGCCATTATGGGGCGCATGGCAACCTATTCGGGACAAGTGGTTACTTGGGAGGAAGCCTTGAATTCTAACATCAACTTGATGCCCGACAAACTGGCATGGGACGCACTGCCCAAAGTACTACCTGATGCTAACGGATTGTATCCTATCGCCATTCCGGGAAAAACTAAAGCTGTTTGAAACAACAGCCAGCAACCAGTAAATTATGAAAACTGCTAAAAAAGTCGGCTTTTTCTCCGCTTTCATCATTCCTACGTTGGTGATAGCCGGATTTTACGCCGGTGGATGGTGGAATTACGCCGCCGCTATTTTTGTATTTGTTCTAATCCCCTTGATAGATTTACAAGTGGGATTGGACGATGAAAATGTGCCCGACAGTCAGGTCAAAATTGTTTCCGAAGCATTCTACTATCGCTTCATTACTTATTTGTGGAGTTATTTCCAAATAGCTTTTGTGCTGTGGGCACTTTGGCAAATAGCCGTTTACCCTTTCACTGCTGCCGAGTTGATAGGTTTTACTATTGGTGTTCCTTTGGTAACGGGCGGTATTGGCATCACGGTAGCACATGAATTAGGGCATAAAAAATCGGCTATTGAGCGGCTATATGCACAGGTGTTGCTCATGACCGTATGCTACATGCACTTTTACATTGAGCACAATAAAGGGCATCATGTTTATGTAGGCACGCCATTAGACCCAGCAACAAGCCGCCGAGGAGAAAACTTCTACGCCTTTTGGTGGCGCTCTGTTAGCAGAGGATACTTACATGCATGGCAGTTGGAGATTGAGCGCCTGCGCAAAAAAGGTATTTCGCCTTATAGCTTGCAAAATATGATGCTATGGTACGCCATACTGCCAATTATTTTTGTATGCTTGGTAGCAGCTATTTACAGCGCAATCCTGCATCAGCATGTTTGGCTGCCTGTTATCGGTTTTTTCATGGTACAAAGTGTACTTGCCTTTACCTTGTTGGAGCTGGTGAATTACATTGAACACTACGGCATTGAACGCCGCCAGATAGCGCCCGGACGCTACGAAAAAGTCAACACGCTGCACTCTTGGAACGCTAACCAGTTGATTAGCAACTTTTTCTTGTTTCAGTTACAACGCCACTCCGACCACCATGCTTATGCACACAAGCGCTACCAAGTACTGCGGCATATTCCTGAAAGCCCACAATTGCCGGCAGGTTACCCCGCTATGATTTTGCTTGCCTTAGTGCCGCCGCTTTGGTTTGCTGTGATGGATAAAAAATTAGACCAGTGGCAGCAAGCTCAAAAACAAGCGTTGGGCATGTAATCAAGCCATTTGAGAAGGGTTTTTACTTTATGATGTGTTATTGGAAAAAATAACAATAGGCAGACTCCGAAAAGCTGTTCTTGTAGAACAGTTTTTCATGGCTTTTTCAAGAGCCACTTCTGCAAGCCACTATGCAGTAGCAGCCTGATGGATGTTATTACTAAAAACAAATCAGTCAAATTTGCTTGCTGTTATGCCACTTGAATTTCTCAAATTGTAACTAGCCAAATAATCAACAAAGCGATAAGCCTCACAGCTATGTAATTGCTCCAGATAGGTTCATTAGTTTGTTGTTAAACTGAGTATGGCGCGTCGTTTTTTTCAGTCTCGCTTAGCAGCATGGATAGGACTTTCCACCCAAGAAATGAAAGGCTTTGTGCTGATGCTGCTGGCAATGACCCTTGTACTGTCGTTGCCTGTTGTTTTCGATGCTATGCAAGAAAATCGCGCCTACAATCGCACGGCTGACGAGGCGCTATTAGACAGCCTGCTCAGTGCAATGCCGCCTGTTCGCACAGATCCAGAACAGGAAACCACATTGCAAATTACTATGGCAAATGAACAACGCCCTGTTGAACCGTTCAATCCTAACGAACTAGATGCAAAGGCTTGGGAAGCACTTGGGCTGAAACCTTATTTGGCTATGCGCATGGTCAAATACCGCGAAAAGGTTAGCCCTTTCCGAACCAAAAAGGATTTATTGAAGGTGTATGGTTTTCCAGAGCCATTGTACCGAAAGTTAGCACCTTTTATTCTGTTGCCGGAGCAAGAAGTTACACTATCGGCAGCAGTTCCGGCACCTCAGCACGTGTTGGAAGATAAAACTTCTAAGCAAGCAGCATTGGGGGTGGGCAAGCAGCCCTCGACATTTGACCTCAACACTGCCGACACTACTCAACTAATTGCTTTGAAAGGTATTGGAGCAGTTATGGCTGGGCGGATTATCCGATTTCGGGATGCGCTGGGCGGATTTTACAGTACAGAACAACTCAACGAGGTGTATGGCATTACGCCTGAGGCATTAGCCTCGTTGGCAAGCTACACCGTTCTCCAGCCCGATTCGCATCGCAAAATCCGCATCAACACTGCCGATGTGGAAACACTCAAAAGACATCCTTACATTGGCTACAAATTGGCACAAGTGCTTGTTAATTACCGACAACAGCATGGCAGCTACAAAACTGCCGAAGACTTGCAAGCCATTCGCATACTCACACCTGAAAAACTGCAAAAACTTCTGCCATACATAGACTTTTCCACAACAAATTAAACCTCAATGGCACAGGCACTTAGAATATTGGAAGGTTCACACTTGGATGGCAAAGTTTGTATGAGCAGGTAGCTGTTTTAGTGATGATAGAGGGTTTTGTAGGGTTGAATTTTGCTCAATACATGTTCATCTATACAGACAAATTCGCCGTTGTTCGCCTTCTGCCCCCTATGGCGCGCAGAAATACATGCAACAGCAAAAAAATTTTGGCGCGTAGCAGGAGGAAAAATCCGAAATCCGAAATCCAAACTCCCATAGCGAGGCTGTTTTTCAGCTACTCGATACCGAACCCCTTTTTACCCTGCTATCCTGTACTGGTATCTTCCCAACCCATAAGGAGTTGTTCCTGAGCCAATGCGTAGAGAGAACGCTTACCAAGTATCATGTACCACAACTCTAACACTTCTCTGTAACTCCTCCGGTAAAAAATTGGAGAAATCATTCTGTTTTTTTAGCTTGGTTAACTATGCTAACTATTTTAGTTGGTTGCAAAACTTTAACATTCATTTCGTATGCAGCAATTTCACTATCTGAAAAAGACGCTTTTGTTGGTCTTTTTCTCGGCAGCCACTTCGCTGTGGGCACAGGAACGCGTCATCAGTGGACGCGTAAGTTCCTCAGAAGACGGTTCGGGTATTCCGGGCGTAAATGTAGTAGTGAAAGGGTCTACACAAGGCACAGTAACCGACGCTTCGGGTAACTATCGCATTTCTGTTGGAGGAGACGCTAAATTCTTAGTATTTTCTTCGGTCGGATTTATTCGTCAGGAAGTAGAAATAGGCAATCGCACTACCATAGACGTATTGTTGCAAGTAGACACCCGCCAATTAGATGAGGTAGTAGTTACGGCTTTGGGCTTGACACAGCAGAAAAAATCCCTGACTTATTCGGTTCAGGAAGTAAAAGGTACCGAACTGCAACAATCGCGGGAGGCAAATATTGTCAATGCACTCAATAGCAAGGTGGCAGGCGTGCAAGTGATTAGCAATGGCGGTACGCCCGGAGCTGGCGCTTCCATCAACATTCGCGGCAAAAATTCTTTTACAGGAGCCAGTCAGCCGCTTTTTGTGGTAGACGGCGTGCCTATTAACAATGCCTTTCGCGGTGGCGGCGGAGCGGGGGTAGATGTGCCCAACCGTGCAGTAGATATTAATCCTGACGACATCGAGTCTATTTCTGTATTGAAAGGACCGGCGGCAGCAGCTTTGTATGGCATTCAAGGAGGAAACGGCGTGGTATTGATTACTACCAAAAAAGGTGCGAAGAGCGAAAAACGCACTACAACAGTCAATTTCAACACATCCTATGCCATAGAAAACATCAACAAGATGTTTCAGTTGCAGCAAGAATTTGCACAAGGAAGCGGCGGCGTATTTTCTGATGCACCTACTCAAACTTTTCTGTTCGGACCTCGCCTGAGTGAGTTGCGCTACAATGGCATTCCCGATGTGCTGAGTCCTCTGGGAAGGATTGTGCCTGCCACTGACCCCTCTGCCCGACAAGATTTGTTGGTGCTACCGTTCGATAACCAAGGTAACTTTTGGCAAACAGGCACCTCTTGGAATAACCATGTGAGCATTACCAGTGGCAATAAAGATGGCAATCTATACTTTTCTATTGGGCATTTAGACCAAAAGGGCATTATTCCCAACAATACTTTCAGCCGTACGTCAGTCAAACTTTCAGGTGAATCGGCACTGGGCGATAAGTTTCGCATTTCTTCTTCGGCTACCTATACGCGCTCGGGGGGCAATCGTGTAGGTCGTGGAGACAATTTTACAGGGGTAGTACAAGGGCTTTATCGCACGCCCGTTCATTTTGATATTTTCAACGGGCAAAAAGACCCGCGCAACCCTATTGCTTATCAGTTCCCTAACGGTTCGCAACGCAATTTCCGCAACCGCAACCAAATTGATGGTATGAACCCCGCCGATTTGGGACTAGGACCCGACAGCCCCCTTTGGACGGTCAATCAAAACCCCTTTATAGATGAAGTAAATCGTTTGAATGGCTATGTGCAACTCAATGGACAAATTTTACCTTGGTTGAAAGCACTATGGCGCGGCGGCGTGGATATATTCTCCGACAATCGGATCCAAACTTTTAACATTGGCTCCTTCGGAGGCGACGGACGCTATGGACGTGTGTTTGAGGAAACCTATTTAGACAAAACATTTAACTCCGATTTGGTAATTACGGCGGAGAAAAAAGTAGGCGATTTTAATCTCTCAGCTTTGGTAGGGCACAACCATTTTGCTACACAGTCCACTTTTCGCCGCATAGATGGCAATACATTCAACCAGCCCGATTTTTTCAACATTTCTAATGCCACTATTTACGCCAATCCGCAACAAACCCTTACCCGCCGGGCTACTTATGCAGCATTTGCCAGCTTAAAAGCCGACTACAAGGACATGATTTTTTTGGAACTAACTGGCAGAAACGAATGGGCATCTACGCTTCCTAAGAACAACAATTCATTTTTCTTTCCTTCTGCCAGCCTAAGTGCTTCCTTAACCGATATGCTGGGTTTGCAGGATAACAAAAACTTTTCATTAGCCAAAGTGCGGCTGTCTTATGCAAGTGCTGCACAAATTCCAGCGGCATACTCCACAGAAACGTTTTACTTCCGTGCCAGTGCTGTCAATGGTTTTGGCAATGGCATCAGCTTTCCTATTCAGGGCAGCAATATTGGCGGGGTAACGCTCAGCAACACTTTGGGCAATCCTGACCTGAAACCTGAAACCAACAACACTTTTGAGGTAGGCACTAACTTGCACTTTCTCAGCGACCGCATTACACTGGATTTGACCTACTATAACTCATTGAGCCGCAACCTGCTCACACCCCTGCAAATAGCTGCTTCATCGGGTTTTACCACGCGCAATGTAAACGCTGGTGAGGTTCGCAATCGAGGTATTGAGGCAGTTCTCACGTTAACTCCTTTCAAGCAGGAAGCCCTCCGTTGGGATATGACTTTTAACTTTACCCGCAACCGCAACATTGTAGAATCACTTCCCGAGGGGCTTGCTTTTATCAACTTGCCCGGCTTTGGCACTATTTTCACGCCGCGCTTGGTACCCGGGCAAGAATTTGGTGTTTTTTACGGCACTGGCTGGTTGCGCGACGAGCAAGGGCGGCGCATTATTGGCGACAATGGCTTTCCCATTCGCCAAGACAATATCCTAATTGGCAACCCCAACCCACGTTATTTGCTTGGCATCCGAAACACGGTTGCTTGGAAAGGACTTAGCTTATCGTTCCTGTTCGATATTCGCAAAGGGGGCGATGTATGGAATGGAACAGAAGCAGTGCTGACTAACATTGGCGCTACTATGCGCACACTGCAGCGCGGTCAGCAGGTTGTGTTTGAAGGCGTGCGCCGCGACGGTACCCCCAATACGCAAGCTGTAACGCTTACGCAACAAAACTGGTTCCAACAAGACGGGCGGGCAACAGGTGCTGCTGGTGTGCATGAGCAATTTGTAGAAGATGCCAGTTGGGTACGTCTCCGCGACCTCACTCTGAGCTATACCTTGCCAAAAGCATTTGCACAAAAGCTAAAAATGAAATCGTTAGACGTAGCTCTTTTTGGTAGAAACCTGTGGTTGCTCACCAATTACAGCGGCGTTGACCCAGAAAATAACTTGTATGGTGTAAGCCCAGCACAGGGATTAGACTATTTCGGCAACCCCAATACGCGCAGCATGGGTATTAGCCTGAACGCCTCTTTCTAACCTTCTTGTTAACTAAAAACCTGAAAATCAGTATGAAACGCAATATATGCTGTTTTATTGCCACTATAACACTGGCTATTAGTGCCTGCGATTTTGGCAATACCAATGTAAACCCCAATGCCGCCACCGATGCACCCATGAATGTATTGCTGCCAGCTGCACAAGCTAACTTGGTGTACGGTTTACATGGCGATATTTCACAGTTTAACAGCTTGTTGGTGCAGCATCTTGCTGGCGTAGAAAACATCTACATCAGCATTGGGCAATACGATTTAAACGCCAACGTAGCGGCTCGTGTATGGAATGGCAACCTTTATCCGGGAGCTATGCAAGACCTGAGCATCGTTATCCGCAAATCTTTTCAGAACAACTCACCGCACTACCGTGGTGTGAGCCGCATCTTGATGGCAAATGCCTTAGGACAAATCGTAGATTTGTGGAACAATGCTCCTTACGATGAAGCCTTTCGTGGCAACGACCCTACAAATCCGATATTTACGCCGCGCTATCAGCCCGGGGCAGTATTATACGACTCGGTGAATGCGTTGCTCAACAATGCCATTAATGATTTGAACAGCCCCACCAGTTTCCAATCGCCCGGGCGCGACGATTTGGTGTACGGAGGCAATCGCGCTAACTGGATACGGGCTGCACGCTCTTTGCAAGCTCGCTACGCCAACCACCTGAGCAAGATAGACCCACAAGGTTCTGCACAACGGGCACTGGCGGCTATTGACGCTGGTGCTATCACTTCCAATGCTCAAGATGCCCGAATTGTGTTTGGAACAGCTGTTAATACGCCTACTCCTTGGTTTGCAGCACTTAACAGCAGTTTTGGCAATGCTTTTCGCCTTTCTACCTTTATGGTGAACCTGATGCAAAGCCGCCAAGACCCACGCTTGCCTTTTTACGCTCGCACTACTGCAGCGGGTACTTTTGTAGGCTCGCCGGCAGGCGGTCCGCAAAACTTGAATGCCTCTTTGCCCGGACCGTATTTCAACCGCCCCGAGTCGCCAGCTAATTTGATTACTTATGTAGAAGTGAAATTTATTGAAGCCGAAGCAGCCTTGCGACTGGGCAATCGTGAACGGGCGGCAGCAGCCTACAACGAAGCAGTACGTGCCTCTATCGCTAAAATTACGGCTCCTATTCCTACCGTTGGGCTCACCACTAACACTGCTGCCAACAATGCCTACATTGCTACATATGCAAGCGAAACAGCTGCCACCATTACACTGGAAAAAATCATGACCGAAAAGTACATCGCTATGTTTTTAGACCCAGAGGCATGGACAGACTGGCGGCGCATGATTACCCCGCAAACTCCCAATGGCATACCTGCCCTTGCTATTGCTAACAATTCCCAAACTTTTACGCAAGGTAGGTTCCCCCGTCGTTGGCCTTATCCTATCACTGAGGTACAAACCAATGGAGCCTCAGTAGCAGCTGCCGGTCCGGCATCTATCACCGATTTAGTGTTCTGGGATAGATAGTTATTGCTGGGTAGCATTTTTAGATAGCCTCCTGAAATTTCAGGAGGTTTTTTTATTGTGGTTACAAGCTACTACTTAGGGCTTTGGCTATTCGATGATACCAATTTTGACCTTGCAATAATTTTTTGGTAGCTTAGAAAAGCAATTGAGAAGGCATGCAATCGTTTCTACTAACAATGGCTTCTACTAACTCCCAACAAGCATCGCGGCAAACTCTTAGGTTTGCTGTGCTGACAATTAACGTCATTGCATTTTTCATGTTGTCTTGCGAGTTGTGGTATGACTTGCAATCCATAGACCGTTTTATTATTGTATGTAGCGTAGCAGCTGTTTTCTTGTTAGATGTACTATTTCTGCTCAAAGTACCCAGTTGGCTTATTAGCAACGGCTTGATTCTGATTGTGTATGGAACAGCTGAGGCTCATTTGTTTTTAAGTCCCAAAGTGTATTCTTCAGCCATATACTGGTTGCCTTTCGCTCCTTTGTTAGCTTTGGTAACCCATGGCTGGAAATATGCACAAATTTGGATTTTAGTTATGCTGGGGTCGCATGCGTTGAATACATGGCATTTGTACCGTATCTATGGCAAATATTACAATTTAACAGTTCAAGTGTTTTCTTATGCCATAGGAGGGGTATTGTTTTTTGTTGCTTTTTTTGCAGGGGTCTTGTTAGTCTATAAATTGCTTGAAAATGCCTATGCGGCTACCGAAGCTAAAAATCAGGAACTTGAAGCACTAAAAAACACGCTAATAGAAAACCAAAAGCGACTAGAACACTACCAAACACAGCTGATTAACATTACGCGCCACCCTGATATTTTTGATTGGGAGCGAGATAGGTTTTATTCCTATTTGTGTCAAATAGTTAGCCATACTCTACAAATCAGTAGGGTAAGCCTGTGGCATTATGATACAGCACAAGAAAGTCTGGTGCGGAAATATCTTTTTCAACAAAATAGCTTGCCAGATAACATTCACATCATCTGTCGGAAAGATTTTCCTGCTTATTTTGAAGAGCTTTTTAATACTCCTTACATAGCTGCAGATGATGCACGTCAACACAAAATTACCCATTGCTTTACAGCCACTTACCTTGCCCCACTCAATATCATGTCTATGTTAGACTGTCCTATTTTGTCGGAAGGGAAGCTCATTGGTGTTATTTGTTGTGAAAATCAATATGAGCATCGGGCTTGGCAAACACAGGATATTTTATTCATTCAATCCTTGGCAGATATTATTTCGCTGTATCACAAAAATCAGCATAACAAGCAATTGGCAGAAGAAATTAGGCAGCAAAACCGCCAACTTGTTGCCAAAGCCAACGAGGTAGAAACTATGAATGAAGAATTGAACGCGCTGAACGAAGAACTGCAAACTATTAACGATACATTAGAAGCACGCGTAGAAGAGCGAACTCGCCAATTAGAAATCCAAAATCAGCAGTTGCGTGAGTACGCGTTTATCAATGCCCACCTGCTGCGAGCACCCTTAGCACGTATCAGAGGCTTGTTATATCTGATGACCCATGACCCTAATGCCACCAACGACTGGGAACTCATCGATAGGTTGATTAAAGAAGCCAATGAGTTAGACGTCATCACCACCAAAATTAGCGATATTCTCTACGATGGCAGCAACCTAACCCGTGAAGACATTCAGCGCTTGTTAGATGCCAAAGAAAAAAGGATTAATGCTATTGCCAAGGGGCTAATGTAGCCAATAGCCGTGCAATCAGGAATTTGAAAAATCGAACTGTTCTTGCTTTTTTATGATTATGCCTATTGTTTCACGCATTACAGCATAAAGTTGGGTACCAACCCATCTTCTTAGTGCTCCAAAAAAAACAATGGAGTGTTGTAGCATGCCTTGCGCCATTGAACCGATAGCATGTAGGAAGTAAATGTTTGAAAATGCAATATAGAATATGCCTGCATCTTGGTTGACTATCAAGCAATACTGTTTCTTTACGTTCATTAACAGCTGCCTGCCATATAAATTAAATTGCAAAACCCTACCAGCCACTCTGGTAATGCTTAAAATTGATTGAGCTTTACTTTGCTATGCTGTGGTCTGTATCATGCCAGAGCATTGTGAAGTGCTGTTTGCGCTGCCAACGGCAAGCATATCGCTGACTTTTCCTTCTTCCCATTACTGAAAAAGCTGAGGAAAGTGCATCGGCAAGCACAGCATCAGGGCAAATGACAGATACTTTTGTGCGGTGGGTTACGCCTATGCCTGTACGTGGGTTGATAATGTGCGAATAGCGTTTGCCATATATTTCCACAAATCGGAAGTCGTCGCCTGAGGTAGCAAGGGCAGCATTTTTTAGATGAATCGTATCGCTGCCGAGCAAAATGCGCCAGCCGCTTGTGCCTTGGGGGGCTTGGTCAGCGAGTAGGTCGCCTCCGCCCTCAATGAGCGTTTGGTGCAACCCATATTGGCGTAGAATCTGTTGCATTTTTGCATTAGCATAGCCTTTGGCAATGCCGCCGAGGTCTAACTTCATGCCTTTTCGGGTCAGTTTTACCTTCTGTTCTTTGGAGTGCAGTCGGATATATCGGTAGTGGGTTACTTTTCGGGCAGCTTGCAGACGTTTTTTGTCGGGTAGCTGTTGTTGGCGCACAGCACGTCGCCACAGTTGTGTCAGCGCGCCAATGCTTACATCAAATGCGCCGGCAGTGTGCTTTGCTACTTTTTGTGCTTGCTCCAACACCTCCCACAAAGCGGGACTAACCGCTATCCACTCTCCGCTACCAGCAGTGGCAGACAGTTGGTTGAGCTCACTGTCAGCACGATAATCGCTCATAATCAGATTAAGCGAATCCAGTGCGTAAAAGGCTGCTTGTGCTGCTATTGCTGCCTGAGCACTGTCGTAGCTTGCTATTTGGATGCGGAACAGGGTACCCATCTGGACATGTTCAAATGCCCACTTCGGAGGCTGTGCATGTGCTTGCAGCAGACAAAATACAGCAGTCAAAAATTGACCAACTAAAAAAATCACTATTTTTGTTTCATACCGAATACTCATGAAACGTCGTACCTTTATTGTTAAAACTGCTTTTGCCGGAACCACTCTTTCTACCTTGGCAAATACTCCATTGAGAGCGATTGCTAAGCAAAAATTCAATTTAAATTACGCTCCTCATTTTGGCATGTTTGAAAGCCATGCAGGGAAAGACTTAATAGACCAACTCAAATTTATGGCAGATGAGGGTTTTCGGGCACTGGAAGACAATGGCTTGTTGCTACGACCCGCCTCTGAACAAGCCAAGATAGGCGAAGCACTTGCCAAATTAGACATCCAAATGGGGGTTTTTGTAATTGACGGCGGAGACAACTGGAAACCTTCACTCACTACGGGCAAGCCCGAATTTCGGGACAACTTTCTGAAAACCTGTCAGGCAGCTGTGGCAGCTGCCAAGCGCGTGAATGCTAAGTGGATGACTGTAGTGCCGGGTTATTTTGAGCGTCGGCTACCAATTGGCATCCAAACTGCCAACGTAATTGATGTGCTTCGCAGAGCAGCAGATATTTTTGAGCCACACGGCTTAGTAATGGTGATAGAGCCCCTTAGCGACACGCCAGACCTTTTTTTGCGCACCTCTGACCAAGCCTATATGATTTGCAAGGCAGTCAGAAGTCCAGCTTGTAAGATTTTGTACGACATTTACCACATGCAGCGCAACGAAGGACAGCTAATTAGCAACATGGAACTTTGCTGGGACGAAATAGCCTACATTCAAATTGGTGACAACCCCGGACGTAAAGAACCTACTACTGGCGAAATTAACTATCTGAATGTTTTCAAGTACATCTACGACAAAGGCTACAAAGGTATTTTGGGTATGGAGCATGGTAATGCCAAACCCGGCAGAGAAGGCGAGCGTGCCCTGATAGAGGCTTATCGAAAAGTAGATAATTTCAGGTGAGGTATTTTTTAGGAAACGACAAAGCAAGCAATTGATTATCAGTAATTTAGCTTCAAAAAAAGTTACTGTTTTTGGGTCTGCATATTTTGCACTTGCTATTAACTTTTTTCAAGTAGCGGCTTCTGACAAGTGTTATACAAACTTATATGGCGCACCCAACTGGTCGTTTTTCAAAAAACGGGGCAAAATTAGAGCAATATTGCCGAGATTTGTTGCATGTCTGTTGTATGGGTAGCTTGTGCCATTATTGAGCACCAAGGGCAAGTGTTGGCAGCTCGCCGCAAAAAACACCATTCACAAGGGGGCTTGTGGGAGTTTCCCGGCGGCAAACTTAACCAAGGTGAAACACCAGAGCAATGCCTTATACGAGAAATTATGGAAGAACTGGGGGCAAACATCCGTATCGTTGCTCGCTTACCCGACTGTCTGTATCACTATCCTGCCTTGTCAGTTTGTCTGATGCCTTTTGTTTGCCAAGCCGAGCAGGCAGCTATTTTTCAAGCCATTGAGCATGACGCCATTCAATGGTGTACAAAAGAGGAGCTACTCGGCTTAGACTGGTGCCCTGCCGATGTGCCAGTGCTACAACAATACCTTGCGTGGAAATCGGCGAAAAAGATATGATTAACTACTATCTTTGCGCCCTACCACCTTTTGGATAGCCATATTTTGCGACAAGAAAAAAGTCTGTTTCATGATGACCGCCAACGAAATACGCCAACAGTTTTTAGACTTTTTCATTAAAAAATGCGGACATGCCTATGTGCATTCAGCGCCTATGGTGCTTAAAAACGACCCTACGCTGATGTTTTCCAACTCGGGCATGGTACAATTCAAGGATTATTTCTTAGGCAACCGCACGGCTGAACACAAGCGCGTAGCCAACTCGCAAAAATGCTTGCGCGTATCGGGCAAGCACAACGACTTGGAAGACGTGGGGCTGGATACCTACCACCATACCATGTTTGAAATGTTAGGCAACTGGTCTTTTGGCGATTATTTCAAAAAGGAAGCTATCCAATGGGCATGGGAGTTGCTAACCGAAGTCTATCGCCTGCCCAAAGACCGGCTGTATGTAACAGTTTTTGGAGGCGACCAGAAAGAAGGGCTCGCTCGCGACGAGGAAGCCTATCAACTGTGGCAACAACATATCGACCCCAGTCGCATTTTGTATGGCAGCAAAAAAGACAATTTCTGGGAAATGGGCGACCAAGGTCCTTGTGGTCCGTGTTCGGAAATTCACATAGACTTGCGCCCCGATGCAGAACGCGCACAAATAACCGGCTATGATTTGGTAAATCAAGACCATCCGCAGGTGATTGAAATCTGGAACTTAGTATTCATGCAATTCAATCGCAAAGCAGATGGCAGCCTTGAACCCCTACCCGACCGTCACGTGGACACCGGCATGGGTTTTGAGCGATTAGTGCGTGCCATTCAAGGAAAAGTTTCTAATTACGACACCGACATTTTCCAGCCCATTATCCGCCAATTAGAACAAGACTCCGGTAAAAACTATCATCAGGCAGAAAAGGAAAACAGCAAAGTAGCTGTTGCAATGCGCGTAGTAGCAGACCACTTGCGCGCAGTAACTTTTGCTATTGCCGATGGGCAACTTCCTTCCAACAACAAGGCAGGCTATGTTATTCGCCGCATTTTGCGACGTGCCGTGCGCTATGGATATACTTTTTTGGGTTTTCGCAAACCTTTCATATGCCATTTAGTACCGCTGCTGGCAGAACAGTTTGCCAGCATTTTTCCAGAAGTAAAGGCGCAATCTGACTTTATCA
This sequence comes from Bernardetiaceae bacterium, assembly GCA_025056255.1. Lineage (GTDB taxonomy): Bacteria > Bacteroidota > Bacteroidia > Cytophagales > Thermoflexibacteraceae > Rhodoflexus. The sequence continues at coordinate 70,038 of JANWVT010000009.1, forward strand.
TCAATGTCATCCGAGAAGAAGAAGCAGCCTTTCTACGCACTTTGGAAAACGGACTGCGCATGCTGGATAGTATTATCGCACAATCTGCCAATGCAAAAATTATTGACGGGAAAATTGCCTTTGAACTGTATGATACATATGGTTTTCCCCTAGATTTAACTGCCTTAATAGCCCGCGAACACGGCTTACTGGTAGATGAGGCAGGGTTCGACAAGGCTATGCAAGAGCAAAAAGAACGCTCACGCAATGCGGCAGCCTCCGAAAAAAGCGACTGGGTAGTGCTAGAAGCCTCCGAAGAGCCTACCGAATTTGTTGGCTATGAAACAGATGAAGCCCAAGCGCGTCTGTTGCGCTATCGTGCTATTAGTGACAAAAAAGGAACCCAGTACCAAATTGTATTAGACCGCACGCCTTTTTATGCCGAAAGCGGTGGACAGGTAGGTGATACAGGCTTGCTTATTGTACATGGCGAGCATCCGCGTAAAATTCGCATTACCGATACTAAAAAAGAAATTGACCAAATCATTCATTTTACTTACGACAATTTGCCAGAAATATTGGCAAACACTGCCCACGCACCTACAGTCACTGCTATGATTGACAGCTCACGCCGACGCTTGATTGAATGTAATCACTCGGCTACCCACCTGATGCACGCTGCTTTAAGAGAAGTACTCGGTAAGCATGTGGTACAAAAGGGCTCATTGGTAAACGATGAAATGCTGCGCTTCGACTTCTCGCACTTTGCTAAAATGACCGATGCAGAAATAGAGCAAGTAGAAAAAATAGTCAATGCTAAAATTCGTGCTAATATTGCTTTGGAAGAACAGCGCAATGTGCCTATTGAAAAGGCAAAAGCTATGGGTGCCATGGCACTGTTTGGCGAAAAATATGGCGACTTTGTACGAGTGATTACCTTCGACAAAAACTTTAGCGTAGAACTTTGCGGCGGCACACACGTTCCACAAACAGGCGTCATTGGGCAGTTTAAAATTGTATCAGAAAGCTCTTCAGCAGCAGGAGTGCGCAGAATTGAAGCTATTACAGCTGCAAAAGCTGAGGAAAAAATCAACCAAGAGTTAGCTTTGCTCAACAGTGTACGCAACTTGCTCAAAAATCCGAAAGATTTGCTTAAAGCTGTGGAAAATTTGATGGAAGAAAAACAAGCTTTGCAGAAAGAACTTGAGCACTTGCACAACCAAGCACTGCAAAGTGTAAAACAACAGCTGTTAAAGCAAGTTGCAGACAAAAATGGTATCCAATTTATAGCCACACGCGTAGAAGTAACCAAACCTGAAGCTCTGAAAACACTCGCTTTCCAGTTGAAACAAGCAATTGATAATTTATTTGCTGTGCTGACCGCTGAAATAGACGGCAAAGTACATATTGCGGTTATGATAGCCGAAACGCTAGTGAAAGAGCGCAACTGGAATGCTTCACAAATAGTAAAAGAACTAGCCAAATTAGTAGAAGGCGGTGGTGGCGGTCAGCCTTTCTTTGCAACGGCTGCTGGGAAGAATACTGCTAACCTATCAGCAGTGCTATCGGCTGCCGAACAGTTGGTAAACCAGTAAGTAATTGCGCAAATCTACCGCAGCGTGTGCCCAAGAAGCATTTGAGGACAACAGTTAAGTAATGTTACAAAATACTATGCCGTAGTGTATGTCCACACACAGCAAGTGGTTTCTTGTGAGCACGAACAGCGGCGCGTGCAACGGCGCGTGCAACGGCGCGTGCAAATTGCATTTTTCAAGTGTCTCATTTACAGCACTTCCGTGAATTTGAAGAGCTGCCTCACGAATTTTTTACATTCAGAGTTCTAGCTTGGTGCGAACCTTAGCAATCTGTTCACCTAACCAAGGCATAGGTTTGATTCGGCGATAGGTGAGGTTGAAACGTTCAATGGCGTATTTTCTAATGTGTGCCATAGCCTCTTCCACCGAATCGGTCAGGCAAATCAGGTTCATGTCCTCTGGGCTAAGAGTTCCTTGTTCTACCATCATTTGCATAAAATCAATAAGGCGCTTCCAATATTCACGCCCTATCAACACAATAGGGAAACTGTCAATTTTTTTGGTTTGAATAAGGGTGAGGGTTTCAAAAAACTCATCCATTGTGCCTGCTCCACCCGGCATTACTACAAACGCATAGGAATATTTTAAAAGCAGTACTTTCCGCACAAAAAAGTACTCAATTGTTACCCATCGGTCCATATACTGATTGTGTGCTTGCTCATGAGGCAGTTTGATGTTACAGCCCACAGAGTAGCCTCCGGCTTCTTTGGCACCGCGGTTGGCAGCTTCCATGATGCCCGGTCCGCCGCCTGTCATTACTGTAAACCCCATTTTAGCAAGTTGCCTACCTACTTCACGGGCTTGGATATAGTAAGGGTGGTTTTCGTCGAAACGCGCCGAGCCAAAAACGGTTACACACGGTCCTACAAAATGCAATTTGCGAAATCCACGAATAAAATCTGCCAGTACTTTGAGTGTAAAGATAAATTCTGCTTGCCTGCTGCGAGGACCTTCCAAAAATTTTTTATCGTCGCTGTTATTTTGCTCTGCCATTTACCTCAAATTGACGGTGGAAAAACACAATACCCACTGCAACAGTGAATCTTTTGGTAACTGCATCCAACCAAAAGTAAACAAAAATTACCGGATTACTTTGTTTAGTTGTTCCCACAGTTCGCTGTCGAAACTGGAAGCAGCTAATTGCACATTACCCGCCGACTCGCCCATGCGCACTATTACAATGTTCTTAGAGGGAACGATGTAAATTTTTTGGTCATTTTTTCCTAAGGCAGCATACATATCGGCAGGTGCATTAGGAACCAGTGCGCCGTTGAAAACCATGCGTACTGTTGGCAGCATATGCGTGCTCTTTCCGTTTAGCCAAGTCAGGTAGCCGTAAGAGGGATTGAGCTGTTGTGAACTGTTTATCATGTCGTTAAAATAATTGTCATCGTCCAAAATAGGCGTGCTACCCCATTTGCCGCGGTTGAGCAGCAACAAGCCAAAGCGCGCCATGCTGCGGGCATTGCTGAGGTAAACGTTGTTAAAACCGACTTTTATCCACAAGCCAGTCATACCAATTTGGTTGCGAATGGTGCGCTGAAAGTAGGTGTTGTAGTCGGTGCGAGCTGCTGCTTCTACTACTTTTTCTAACAAGGTATAGGGTGCATTGTGATATGCCCAGCGCGTTCCAGCATCGGCTGCATATTGCAAACAAGAACGCAACGTACAGTCGTCATCTGGCACTGCATCATTCAGCCCGGTAGTCATGGTGAGTTGATGGCGTATAGTGATGAGGTTTTCCTTTTCTAACGGTAGTGAAGTCCAGCCATTGCCAAGATATTGAGAAGTACGGTCGCTAATGCGCAAAAGCCCCTCTTTCTGTGCAATACCCACTAGCAAAGCAGTGATGGTTTTGCCAGCTGATGCCCAGTACCAGATGCTATCTGCCGTAAAACGCCCGAAATAGCGCTCTACTGCTATTTTTCCGTCTTTTAAGATAATGAATGCTTTCGTATTTTTTTGTTGCAGGTAAGTGTAGAGGCGGTTCAACTCTGCCTCGTTCCAACCCAAAGCAGTAGGAGAAACAGTTTCCCATGTATTACCGCTTACAGGCGGAAAGTAGAGCGAAGCAGCAGCAGGAGCTAGCAAGGGAGTATTTTTTTGGCAAGCTGTTAGCAGATAATAACAAAATGCAATGGCAACAAAAAAGGTCTTCTTCATAAAAATTTTTTCAAGTTAGACAAACGCTCAGTTAATGGGTTTAACACCTGAACATTTATAAAAAGTATTACGAGCAAAAAACAGTTGGCAAAAGGTAGGGAGCAATCGAGTTTTCTCCTTACGAAGGAACAACGGCTGTTTTGATGTTTAGCTTTAGTGGTTGTTTAGGTTTTTTCTACGGTCAATTTTGCCAAATTCTTGTTCATGCAGGCAAATTTGTCGTTGTTTGCGTCCACACCCTTACTGCGCGTGCAAAGGCATGCAACAGCAAAAAAATTTTGGCGTATAGCAGGGAAAATTCCGAAATCCAAACTCTCATAGCGAGGCTGTTTTTCTGCTACAAAATCCTGTCCATCCTGTCTAAATTAACGTTTGCCCCTGTAAAGTCTAAACATGCTCTTACAAGCACATGTTGTTTGCTTGGGTGAAATGTTATAAGCACCTCTTACAGCTTTAATCTATAAATTGCGAGCAGCCTATCTGTTGCTCTGGGAGTAGTACATGAAGCTGGTCAATAGCGATTGGTTACTCATTAAAAAACTACCGACGGCAAGAACATTTCTCACCGTCGGTATGGTATAGCGGCAATAACAACGCTGTTTATGTTTATCCTTTAGCAAGAGCTTCGGCACCGCCCACAATTTCAAGAATTTCTTTGGTAATAGCAGCCTGACGCGAGCGGTTATATACCAAACGAAGCTCTTTGAGCAATTCGCCTGCATTTTCAGTAGCTTTATCCATAGCTGTCATTCGGGCGCCGTGTTCAGAGGCATTAGACTCGAGCAAGGCTTTGTAAAATTGTACTTTTAAGGTTTTGGGCAGCAATTCTGCTACAATAGCCGCTTTATCGGGTTCGTAAATAAAATCGGAAGCAATAGTAGTGGCATGAGCACGTACCTGCTGCAAGGGCAGATAGGGCACAGTACGCACAATTTGCGTAGCCACATTTTTGAACTCGTTGTATACAAGCTCTACTGCATCGTATTTTTTACTAACAAACCCTTCCATTACAAACTCAGCAGCCCGGCGCACGTTATCGAATGATAGCTTATTGAACAGCTCAGCAAAATCAGTTATTAAAGGGACATTTTTGCGAGCAAAAAAATCGCGTCCCTTTTTACCGATTGCCAAGACAGTAACGCGTCCTGCTTGGTGTTGTGTAGCATACTTACCGTTGAGCAATGCGCTGCAGGCTTTAATCACGTTAGTATTAAAGCTTCCACACAGACCGCGGTCAGAAGTAATGCAAACAATAAGTACGTTTTGAACAGGGCGATTCTCGGAGAAAGCATTCACCGATTGCTCTTCCATAGTAGCAATAATGTTGCTCAGAATACCTTGCAAGCGCTGCGAATAGGGACGCATTTGGATGATGGCATCCTGAGCACGGCGCAGCTTAGCAGCAGCCACCATTTTCATGGCTTTGGTAATTTGCTGCGTAGAACGCACCGAATTAATTCTGTTTCTTACTTCTTTTAAACTTGGCATTGCTGAAAAGCTTGAATACGGAGTGAGTTTAAATTATTTTGTAAAACCCTTCGCCAGCTCTATGGCCACTTTTCTTAGTACGGCAGTTATGTCATCATCTAACTTTCCTTGCGCCAAACCTTTCAGCACATCAGGATGATGCGTTTCTAAATAAGTTGTGTACTGCTGTTCAAATTCGCGAACGCGATTGACAGGCACGTTGTCCAACAGTCCATTAGTAGAGGCATAAATAATAGCTACTTGTTTTTCTACCGGCACCGGCGAGAACTGACCTTGTTTGAGTATTTCTTGGTTACGACGCCCGCGCTCAATAGTCAGCTTAGTAGCAGCATCTAAGTCTGAACCAAACTTAGCAAATGCCTCCAACTCGCGGAACTGCGCTTGGTCTAATTTCAACGTACCAGCTACCTTTTTCATAGACTTAATTTGAGCAGCTCCTCCTACACGCGATACAGAAATACCTACGTTGATAGCTGGACGAATACCTGCATTGAACAAATTAGACTCAAGGAATATCTGTCCGTCGGTGATAGAAATCACATTTGTAGGGATATAAGCAGAAACGTCGCCTGCTTGTGTTTCAATAATAGGCAGTGCTGTTAAAGAACCTCCTCCTTTTACTTTTCCTTGTAATGAAGGTGGTAGGTCATTCATTTGTTGTGCAATGGCATCTTGCTGGTTGAGTTTAGCAGCACGTTCTAACAGGCGAGAGTGTAGGTAGAAAATGTCGCCCGGATAGGCTTCGCGACCGGGTGGACGGCGCAATAGCAGCGATACTTCCCGATAGGCAACTGCTTGCTTAGACAGGTCGTCGTACACTACCAAAGCAGGACGTCCCGTATCGCGGAAGTATTCTCCAATGGCTGCCCCGGCAAAAGGCGCATAAAACTGCATAGGAGCTGGGTCTGAAGCAGATGCTGCTACTACAATAGAGTAAGGCAGCGCGCCACCTCTTTCCAAAGCTGCCACTACCTGAGCGATAGTAGAGGCTTTCTGACCCACTGCTACATAGATGCAGTAAACGGGTTGCCCTTTTTCGTAAAATTCTCTTTGGTTCAAGATAGTATCAACAGCAACAGCTGTTTTACCGGTTTGCCGGTCGCCAATAATAAGTTCGCGCTGTCCGCGACCTATCGGAATCATGGAATCGATGGCTTTGATGCCAGTTTGTAGCGGCTCGTTTACAGGCTGACGGTAGATAACACCCGGTGCTTTACGCTCCAAAGGCATTTCAAACAACTCGCCAGTGATGGGTCCTTTGCCGTCTATGGGTTGTCCTAAGGTGTTTACTACGCGTCCTAACATGCCTTCTCCTACAAGGATAGAGGCAATCTTACGCGTGCGCTTCACAGTATCGCCTTCTTTGATGCCGGCAGAATCGCCTAAGATTACCGCCCCTACATTGTCTTCTTCTAAGTTGAGCACCAAGCCTTTTGAGCCATTAGCAAACTCTAACAATTCACCTGCTTGTGCCTTAGTAAGTCCATAAATGCGGGCAACACCGTCGCCTACTTGCAATACCGTACCGACTTCTTCGAGTTCGGCTTCGGTTTTAAAATTGGAGAGTTGTTCTCTCAATATCGCTGAAACCTCGTCCGGTCTAATCTGAACCATGATTGTATGTGCTTAAATGTTTGTTTTTTTACAATTCCTTTATATAGGGGTTGTAGGTGAGTGCCTTGTGCAGGTTATTCAGTTGCGTGCGCACCGAATTGTCTATTTGCTTGTCGCCAACAGTAAGTATAAAACCGCCTATCAGCTCAGGATTAATTTTCACTTGTAGTTCCACTTCTTTACCGCCTATGTGGCGAGCTTGCTCTCTTAGTTGGTTAAGTAAATCGTCGCTCAACGGAACGGCAGTAGTGAGTTGTGCTTGCTCGATATTGTGGAGTTGGTTGTAAAGTTTATGAAACTCTATGGCTATTTGTTCAAGCAGGTCTTCGCGACTTTTGCGCACACTAATTTCAAAAAAACTGATGGTAAGTGGGTGCATATGTGGCGTGAAAATCCTGCGCAAGGTATTCAATTTAATATCGCGATTCACAATAGGATTGCGAAGCAATAAACGCAAATTTCTGTTTGCTTTACATACTTCGGCAAAAAGTACTATGTCGCGGTGTACTTCTTCGAGTACTCCTTTTTCTTGTGCCAGACCTGCCAGTGACTTGGCGTATCGAGATGCTACTTTAAATTCTGACATTGCATTAATTTACTTTCAGGTCTTTCATGTATGCTTTTACGAGTTCTTCTTGTGCGCTGCGGTCGTTGAGCTTATTCCGCAACACTTTTTCAGCCAGTTCAAGCGCGAGAGCCGCAATTTGGTTTTTCACCTCTGTCAGTGCGGCATTCTTCTCATTTTGGATGGTTTCTTGCGCTTGTTTGATAATCCGTTGTGCTTCGGCTGTAGCTTTTTCCTGGGCTTCGCTAATCAGCCTATCAGCAGTGGCTTTGGCATCGCGCAGCATTTTTTCGCGTTCAGCACGCGCTTGTTGCAGTAGTGCTTCGTTCTCATTTTTGAGTTGTGCCATTTCGGCGCGTGCGCGCTCAGCAGCTTTTAGTGCCTCTTCAATAGACTTGTTGCGTGCATCAACGCTGTCTAAAATGACTTTCCAGGCAAACTTTCTAAGCAGGAAAAGTACTATGAGGAAAAATAAGCTTGTCCAAACAATCAGACCTAAGCCGGGAGTAACTAATTCCATTGGGCGTATGTTGTTTTTAATGGTTCAGCTACGGGTTTTTCTAACATTGTAATTTGGAAAAAGAGCCGCCTGCACCATTTGCTGGCGGCTTTCTGGCAGGAAATTAGGCGTTGCCTACAATGAAGCACACAGCAATAGCAAACAGTGCCGCACCTTCAATCAGACCTGCTGAAATCAGCATAGCGGTCTGAATGCGACCAGCCATTTCAGGTTGACGCGCCATAGACTCTACTGCACTGCCACCAATGCGACCAATACCTAAACCTGCACCTAAAACTGCAATACCAGCACCAATGCCGGCACCCAGTGCGCCGGTTGTGCCTGTCATTTCCAAAAGAATGTTAGACAACATGTTTAATAAAGTTTGAAATATGTGAATAAAATTGAGTGAATCAATCCAACATCAATGGTGAGCTGCCTCGTGATGATGCTCATGTTCTTCAACAGCCAAGCCAATAAACAAGGCAGAGAGTAGCGTAAAAATATATGCTTGTAAAGCAGCCACGAATAGCTCCAAAAAGGTAATGGCTACCACTACAAAACCCACAGGCAAGCCCAGTAAAGCATTTTTGAAAATAAAAATGAAACTTACCAAGCAAAGAATCACAATGTGCCCAGCTGTGATATTAGCAAAAAGACGTATCATAAGGGCAAATGGCTTGGTCAAAATGCCTATGAGCTCTACGGGAATCATAATAATGAGCATGAGCTTGGGAACACCCGGCATGGCAAAAATATGCTTCCAGTAGTCTTTGTTACCTGAAACATTGGTGATAATAGCTGTAAAAGCTGCTAATGTAAGGGTGAAAGCAATATTGCCTGATGCATTGGCACCAGTGGGAATCAGCCCCAATAAATTATTGACCCAAATGAAAAAGAACAGCGTCATTAAGTAGGGCAAATAGGTCTTGTACTTTTTCTCTCCAATATTGGGAATAATCACATCGTCGCGAACAAAAAGGACAATTGGTTCTATAAAAGCCTGCAAACCGCTTGGTGCTTGCCCAGGACGCTTCTCATAGGCTTTGGCTACCGAAATAAAAATGCTCACCAAAATGATGCAAGCAACAAACATAGAAGCCACGTTTTTAGTAAACGATAGGTCGATTACTTTTTTGCCATTTGCTTCTCGGATATGTCCATGTTCGAGGCGATAGACGCGGTCGCCGCGAACAACTTGCTGCTCGCCATGATGAAATTCGCTGGAAAGAAAAACATCGACATGTCCTTCGGTTATCAGAATCACTGGCAAAGGAAGCGATACATGCACTACCGTCCCATCGCTTTTTTTGTAATCAAAAAAATGCCAGTCATATGCATCTCCAATGTGGTGAAGAATCATGTCTTTGGGCGAAAAGGCATCGGTATCTTGATGCTCGCCCTTGGCAAAAACAGTGCTGGTATAAGCTATTAAGCAGCTGGCTATCAGTAGGTTACGTAAAGTTTTACACATCTTTTTTATCCGCCTTTCCGGAATTTTGGCGCAAGTTAGATATCAATGATTTAATTTCAAAAGCAGTAAAGAGGAAATACATAACAAAGAAAGTAACAGTAAAGTGCCAACGCATGGTAGGTTCTTTCTCATACCAAAAAAATATGCCTAAAATGACTGCCGACACAAACAAGCGCACCGCTGTTGCACCCAGTGTATAATTAGGAAAGTCTAAGGGAGCATGCTTGCTCTGGTATAGCAGGTAGTAGGTGAGCAGTGTGATAACAAAAAAGTAGCCCAACAAATACCACGAATAGGCAACAATCCACTGTGCTTGCCACAAGCCCAAAAGCACCATGGTGCCGGCACACAATAGGGTAAGCAACAAAAGACTTTTAATGAAAGATTTCATTGAGCAAATCGAGTTCTAAGATTGGCTTTTCATCAGGTTGCGCAAAATGTGGAACAGAGCAGCAAACAAGCAGATCATCATACTTACCATTGTGCCCAACGACTTTGGCAAAAGCCACTCGCGGTCTATCCAGCGCCCTACCCAGTAGCCCAGCAAGAGCGCACCTGCCAACTCAAAAGCCATACTTGAATATCGGAGGTACGGATTAAGCTGTTTTTGTGGTTTGCTTGAGCCCATCTTCTATTTTGGGTGTTTTGTTGCTTTCGCCCATTTTACAGGTGCCGTTGAATTTAGCGCCGTTCTCTATTACTAACTTAGCAGTGTAAATTTCCCCTGTCACTACAGCAGTGGCTTTTAGAATTAGCACCTCGCTAATTTCCAAAGTGCCTTTTATTTCGCCTTCTATTTCTGCATTCTGCGCGTAGATGTTTCCTTCTAAAAAAGAGCCTTGCCCAGTGGCTAATTTTTGTTTGCATTTGATATTGCCTTTTATCGAACCGTCTATGCGGATATTGCCCAGTGTTTCTATGTCACCAGTAATGTGGGTACCCTTGCCAATAATGTTAGCTATGGTGCTAATGTTTTCTTGTACCTTGCGCTCTTCTTTAGGTGTGTTGAATATTGCCATAGGTTTCAATTTTTTGTTAAAAAGAGATATATTCTTCTGGATTAACTGGTTTGCCATTGTGCCATAGCTCAAAGTGCAGATGCGGACCGTCGGTGAGCTCGCCGGTATTGCCAATGATGGCGATGATGTCACCGGCGCGCACTCGGTCGCCTACCTTCCGCAACAACACTGAGTTGTGTTTGTAGAAAGAAACTAATTGGTTAGCGTGTTGAATACCAATGGTATAGCCCGAATCTTGCGTCCAAGAAGCAATCAGCACTGTTCCGTCGGCAATGGCTTTAATGGGCTCGTTCTTTCGGGCAACGATATCTACGCCATAATGACGCCTGTCGGGTTCAAATTTGCCCAAAAGCACTCCTTTAAGCGGCGTAAAAAAAACGATATTTTTTAGTGCCACAGCCGTGCTGTTGCGAGCTGGCTGGTCGGCAACGGCTTCTTGTTCAAACTGGCTGCGAAACGCCGAGTCTACTGCTGTTATTTTGGCTACCTCTTCAATGTTGACCTTGTTTTTGTTAGAAGATGCACTCCCTTTTTTGTCTACCTCATAGGGCGACTCGCCCTGCAACACCAGCTTGAGGTCGTTAATGTACCGGTCGCGTATTTGCAGCGCTTCTGCAAGGGAGTCTATGCTCATGGAAAGTTGCACTACTTGGCGGTCAATTTCCGATTCGCTTTGCCGAAAAGAGGTAACATAGCTAATAAGCTGATAACTTATCCAACTCATCAGAAAACAAACCAACATCATCACCACAACACCCACCAATACATAAGAGCCTGTGAACCGCATGCTAAATCGGGGGGCAAGCGTTTCTTCGTCGCGGATAATGAGCAACAACCGATGCGAGAGTCGGTCGTATATAGTTTTTCTATTCAACTATATGGCTTCGTTTTTCTGCAAAGGTAGGGTTTTTATTTTGGTTTACGTCGAGTTCTGATACCATCGTTTTTGCTATTTTTGCTGAGCACATTGCCGAAAAATATTATTCAAACACGCCTACTTTGCATTTTGCTTATAGTTAGCTCTTTTCCATGTATTATCATCGTTTTCAGTATTTATTCTTTCTAAGTGGAGTAGCGCTATTGTTTTTGCTGAGCGCATGTCAGGTATATCATGACACTACGGCGCGGTTCAATGCTTATTTTCTTGCCAAAGAAAAGATGCTGGAAGTAGAAGCAGCCCTGTTGGCAGCTGCCCCACAAGATTATAATGATGTGCTCATGGTACTTCCGCGAATTGACTCGGCATCGGGCGCCTCGCAAAAAGCTGAGCTCGAGTACGTGATTGAAAAAGCTTCGCTACCTATTAAACTACACGAGCGAAGTAAATGGGTAGACGATTGCTACTTGCTGATAGGCAAAGCACGTTTGTACATGGGCGATTTTCGCAATGCGGCTACCACATTCCGGTATGTTAATACCAAAAGCCCTGACCCCGATGCGCGGCATACAGCATTGGTTTGGCTGCAAAGACTTTTCATAGAACAAAACAATAGCAAGGACGCGCTCTACACCGCCGAATACCTTAGCAAAGACGAGAACCCGATTAATAACGACAACGCACGCGATTTTTACCTGAATATGGCGCATTACTACCGACTGGCGCAAGACCTTCCTCGAACCGCCGCCTATTTGGAAAAAGCACTTCCTTACATCACTAATAAAGAAATGCGCATCAAAGCGTTGTTTATTATTGCCCAAATCAGCCAAAAACTCAACAAGCCCGAAAAGGCATACCAATACTACAGCCAACTGACACGCAGCAATCCGCCCTACGAAATTTTATTTTTGTCGCAACTCTACACCACCAGTGCGGTTGATATGACCGATGCAGCCGCTGTTAGTAAAGCCGACAAGACCCTGCGCTCGCTGCTGAAAGACCCTAAAAATGCAGAGTACAAAGACCGCATTTGGTTTGAAATTGGCAACTTCGAATCCCGACGCGGACATTTGCCTCAAGCCTTGAAAGCATACCAAGAATCGCTTGCAGCAGCCTCCCAACCTCAGCAAAAAGCTAATACCTATTTGCAACTGGGCAAGTTATACTACGAGGCACTGCAAGACTATGCCAAAGCAGCTCTTTATTACGACAGCGCCTCACAAACTTTACCTCCTACTGCCTCAGAGTTGGAGGCTGTCAAAAATCGGGCAGCTATTTTACAAGAATTTGCCGAACAGCAAGCTAAAGTAAAAAATGCCGAACGACTGCTACAATTGTTTGTAATGAACGAGGAAGAGCGTCGAAAATTCCTTGAAAAAGAAATAGCAGCTGAAAAAACAGTCATTGACCAACAGCAAGCAGCCATGCAGCAGAGTGCTAATCACACGGGCGGAGGAGTTCCACCCGCCGGCAACAATTTGTTGGCGCCTGTAACAACAGCGGCTACATGGTATTTCTACAACGTGCAAGCTGTTGCCAACGGTAGAACCGCATTTGCACGTACATGGGGAAACATCCCGTTGGCTGACAACTGGCGAGTTTCTGACAAAGTGCGCGAAGCTCAACCCGATGAAATAGTGCGGTCAGCTAACCAAGAAGGCAAAGCCGGCAGAACAACTTCCGAATCCCCTCCCGACCGCTACGCCTCAGTAAAATCTTTGGAAAGCCGCTTAGCAGAAATCCCTACTACCGAAGAACAAGTCGAACAACTGCGTTTGCAATTAGCCGAAGCGCTTTACCAAACTGGAAAACTTTATTTTCAAGTATTGGGTGAGCCTGATAAGGCACATGCAGACTTAGCACGCTTCCTACAACTTGCGCCGCGCCATCCGAAAGTACCAGAGGTGCTCTATACCATCGTTCGCTTGTGTAATGACCAAGCCAACTGTCAGGCAGCGGCATACAAGCAACAATTATTGGAGCAATACCCTGAGTCTTCGTATGCACAACTGCTTAGCAAGTCAGCTGAAAACAACACCGACAAAACTACTGGCAATACTTTGCCAATAGTTGCTGATGAGGCAGTTAGCCAAGCATATGCCCAAGCCTACGAATCGTACAGAAACGGGCAATATGCGCAAGCATTAGAACAACTCAGGCAATTTGAAGCTCGCTATCCGGGTAATGCGTTGAGTGAGCAAACTACTATGCTGAAAATTTTGTCGCAATTAGCCTTAACTCCTACCTCTTTACAAGTTGAAAACGAATTGAAAAACTTTATTGCTGTTGCCCGCCAACCCGAATTAGTGCAAATGGCAAAAGTAGTACTCCAAAAAATAGCAGAACGCAAACAACCATGAACCGCACCATTGTAGCTATTGTTCCCATGCGCCACCACAGCGAGCGCGTGCCGGGAAAAAACTATCGCTCCTTTAACGGAAAACCGCTGTTTCACTACATAACAGCCAATCTGCTGCAAGTGCCAGCTATCACAAAAGTAGTGATTGATACCGACAGCCCCGTGATTATGGACTACGCACGCCGACACTTTCCGCAAGTGCTGCTCTTAGAAAGACCCGCACACTTGCGCGACGGCTCTATTCCTATGAATGATGTGCTGCTGCACGTAGTAAGCCAAGTGCACGCCGATTTTTATTTGCAAACACACAGCACAAATCCCTTGTTAAGCGCCTCCACTATCCAAAAAGCAGTAGATATATTTCTCAGGCAGTTTCCCATTTACGATTCTTTATTTTCCGTAACTCGCCTGCAAACGCGCTTGTGGGATGGATTGGCTCGGGCTATTAATCACAATCCGAACATATTGCTGCGCACACAAGACCTGCCGCCGGTTTACGAAGAGAATTCTTGTTTGTATCTGTTCGACAAAAAAATACTCACTGAACGACACAACCGAATTGGCAATCGCCCTTATTTACTGGAAATCCCTAAACACGAAGCATTAGATATTGATGAAGAAATTGACTTTACAGTGGCTGAAATGGTTTATCGCGCAGTCTACGGTACAAATGAAACGTGAAGTCATTAAGCCCATTCTGCCAGCTCCAGCCAGCGCATGGTTTTTTCTTCTATCAGCAAGGTAAGTTCTTGCAGGCGCTTGCCCCAGCGGGCAAAGTCTTCTGCCGTACCTTTGCCCGCGCTAAGCAGGTTTTCAATGTCGGTTTTTTCCTGCTCCAAAGCAGCTATTTCACCTTCTAATTGTTCGTATTCTTGCTTTTCCTTGAAACTTAGGCGACGTTTGTCGCCTGTTGATTTGCCGGCAGTAGCGGCAAGGGGAGCTTTGAGGTTTTTTTCTTGCAAAAGAGCTTTTTCTGCTTGTTCCTCAGCCAATCGGTTGCGGTAGTCGGTATAATTGCCGGGGAAGTCGCGCACAATGCCGTTGCCTTCGAATACGAACAGATGTTCTACCAAGCGGTCTAAAAAGTAGCGGTCGTGGGAAACAACCAGCAAACAACCGCCAAAATTTGCCAGAAAGTCTTCCAAAATATTGAGCGTCAAGATGTCCAAATCGTTGGTGGGTTCGTCCAATATCAGGAAGTTGGGGTTTTTCATTAGCACGTGCAGTAGTTGCAGGCGGCGTTTTTCCCCACCGCTCAGCCGCGAAACGGGTGTGTATTGTACCGAAGGCGGAAATCGGAACAGGCTCAGCAGTTGTGAGGCTGTGATGGTTTCGCCTGTGCCGGTGGTAATCACTTCGGCAACAGCTTTTACCGAGTCAATAATTCGCAAATCGGGCGGAGCGATGAGTTCTTGTTGGGTGTAGTAGCCGATAACGGTATTCTGCCCCATTTCCACCGTGCCTCGGTCGGGTGGTATTTCGCCGGTAAGCAGTTTGAGGAAGGTGGTTTTGCCAACACCGTTTGCGCCGACAATGCCTATTTTGTCGCTGCGTCGGAAAGTATAGCTAAAATCTTTTAGGATGATGTTATCGCCAAAAACTTTATCTATATGTGCTACTTCTATGATTTTTTTACCCTGCCGTGCCATTCCCGCATTGATTTCCACCTTTTTCTCGGGCGCTTTTCCGGCGGCGCGCTCTTTGAGTTCTTCAAAGGCATCTATGCGAAATTTTGCTTTGGTTGTACGTGCTTTGGGCTGCCTGCGAATCCATTCCAGTTCGGTGCGCATCAGGTTGCGGGCTTTGTCCACTGCTGCGGCTTCTATTTGCATCCGCTCCTCTTTTTTCTCCAAAAAGTAACCGTAGTTACCCGCATAGCGATAGATTTTGCCACCGTCTAATTCCAGCACTGCATTAGCGACGCGGTCTAAGAAGTAGCGGTCGTGAGTAACTAATAAAATTGTGCGGTTGGCAGTTGCCAGCACACTTTCCAGCCACTCAATTGTATCTACATCTAAGTGGTTGGTTGGTTCGTCCAATATGATTAGGTCGGCTTCCGACATAAGCAGTTGCGCCAGCGCCAAGCGTTTGCGCTGCCCGCCAGATAGTTGCCAAACGGGTTGCTCTACATCGTGCAAACCCAATTTGCCCAAAATTTCTTTGACTTTGTACTCCAACTCCCATGCACCGGGCGTTTCCATTCCTTCCAAGGCTTTTTGCAGTGCAGCATCATCACCCTTGCGCATGGCGCGCTCGTATGCCTGCAGGGCAGCCAGTGCTGGATGTTCTGACTGAAATACGGCTTGCCAAACGGTCGCCTGCTCATCAAAAACAGGATTTTGGGTCAAATAGCCCATGCGCACCTCTTTTCGGACCGATACAGAGCCTTCGTCGGGCGGAATCAAGCCTGCCAGTATGTTCATCAGAGTGGTTTTACCCGAACCGTTGACACCTACCAAAGCTACTTTTTCGCCTTGTGAAAGTCCAAAGGTCAGGTTGCGGAACAGCCAGCGCTCGCCGTCAAAGGTTTTGCCGATGTTATCAGCCGAAATAATATTCATAAAAAGATGATTTTATTGACTATTCGCCCATGTACTCTACAAAGTTTTGATGCGTTTCGTAGAGGGTGAGCTTGTGCAAGTCGGCGTTGGGGGCTTTTTCTTTGATTTTAGGCGCTAAAATTTTCCAAATTTCCTGCACCAGAATTTCGCAACTGGTCATTTTGCCCTGCATGAAGTCCACATCTAAGTTGAGGTTTTTATGGTCTAATTTGTCCACCACTTCGCGCTTGATGAGGTTGCTCAAAGCCTTCAAATCCATGACAAAGCCCGTTTCAGGGTCGGGTTTGCCCTTTACCGTAACAATCAGCTCAAAATTGTGCCCGTGCCAGTTGGCATTGGCGCAAGGTCCGAACACCTCCGCATTTTTCTCGGGCGACCAGTTCGGATTGTATAATTTATGTGCAGCATTAAAATGCTCTTTGCGGCAGATGTACACCATTTCGCTACCTCATTTGAATTTTGCACCGCAAAGTTAGCAGATTGTCAGCAGAATCAGTGGGTTTGCTGCTTACCGACCTCTGCCAAGGCAATTTGCTCATCGGATACAAACAACGCTAAAGGATACCCGCAGCACCAGCAACTGCCATGTGCAGCTGTTGCGTTGCTTGATTTAATTCTCAACAGGAATGAAGAAGAACTCTCCTTCGGGGTCGCCACTACTATGGTCAAAGGTTTCGCAGTGCGGTTGAGGAACAAGATTTTGCATGCCAATGCGGATGTCTTGAATGGTGAGCATGCCCCCTCTGAACCTTCCTTTGCTTTTGAGTAAATCTAACAAAGTGGCGGCAAAAGGCGAATGCTTACCCGGCTCGCCGTCAGGTACGTATTCTTTACCCCCAGAGGTGAGGTATTTACGCGTTTTCAATTGCATTTTGCTTGCCACCATTTCATACATCGAAAGCGTGTTTTCATCGCCGCGCCATGCTATTTTTGAAGAGATAGTGCCACTAAAACAAGCATCGATTATCAGTAATATATGGCGGCACGTAGAAAGATCTAAGGTAGTTCTGATAAATTCGTGAGACACCCATGTGTTGCCTTGCAAGTCTGCTCGCGAGGGCAACCCATTAGCAGGAATGATAAACCCTTTTTTGAGGTGTTCATGAAAGTAGCCATGCCCAGCAATAAATACCAGCAACTGGTCATTATAATTGTAAGACCGACTGGCGCATTGTTTGAGCTTGTATTCAATATCGGCTTTACTGGCAGGATTGAGCAACATTTCTACCTTGAAGCCATAGTTTTTTTCCAATATTTCGGCAAGCGCTTTGGCATCGTACACAGGGTTGCTAAGATTAGACCAATATCCGTATTGGTCGGTAGCAATAATCAGTGCATAGTTATTGCCAAGTAGGCGGCGGGCATTGTATTTATCTGCTATTGGCGAGGGCAATCCACCAGTGGCAAAATAGCTGTAAGAACGTTCCGTAGTATTATTGGCAGCATCTTTAGCAATCAGCTGTATCACGTTTTTGCCGTATTCTTTTACAGGAATAGTTGCCGTAAACCACAATCGCCTACCAGTAGAATCTATGGAAGTCAGCTTGGCAAAAATGGTGTTTATCTGTACTTCGCGAACACCACTAGGGTCTTCTACTATGCCCACAATAGTAACCGTATTGTTGTAAGCATATACATTACTCAACCCTCTGCTGTTTTCTTCGGTCAGTTGCGGACTAATAATAGTTACTACTGGTCCTTGAAAATCGTTAGCAGATATAAACCTTTTTCTGCGAACGTTTAGCAGATTCAAGTTTTCTTTAGCAGGAGAGTTTAAATCTATCTGAATAGCTGTTTTGAAATCTTGCTCGGCTTCATCGAAAAGTCCTGTCTCTGTTTTGGCGATACCGCGCTGATTGAGCGTCCAAGCATCTTTGGTATTGATTTTGAGCGATTGGTCAAAATCTTGTATGGCGCCTGCATAATCTTTCATGCGAATGCGCGCCGTGCCGCGCAAATCATAGGCTTCCTTGAGTAGATTTTTTTCGACATGATTGAGCTGTATTACCTGAGTGCATTTTTGTTCGCACTCGGCGTATTTGGACTGCTCAGCCAGTGCACGCGCCTCGCTCAGCATTCGTTGCGCATCTGAAATACCATATTCTCGCTGCTGATGACCATTTGGGCCATTACCCAACGGGAAAGGAGAAGTTGGCAGGTTGTTAGGGTTGGATTTCTTAATGGCTACCTCTAATGCAACTGCTTCTTCGGCACATTCCTTAGCTTTTTCATGGTTACCCATGGAACGGTAACAGTCACTAATGCGTTTCAAGGGCTCTATCCTGAGGCTATCGCTGTTTTTTCGCTGTTGTACTTGTGCAAGCTCTTTGTAAAAGTCTCGGATAGCCATTTCATAGTATCCCAAAGATTGATGTGCTAATCCACGATAATAATGTGCCTTCTCATAGGTGGGGCTAATGCTTATTAAGCGGTTAAAATCATTAATAGCCTCTTTAAATTTTCCTAATTTTAAGAATGCATCGCCACGCCTGAAAAGCAGAAGAGGCACCTCTTGCTTGGATTGGTTCAAGTATTTGTTATAATAACCAATAGCAGAGTGGTAATCTCTATTCCGATACGCCTCGTTGCCTTTTTCAAAATCGTTTCTTTGGGCGGTGGTTAAGCGTGCAAAAAGACATAGGCTGACAGCAAGTATAATGCAAATGAACTTCATAGGGGTAAATTGGTTAGTTGTTAAGAACTACAAAGAGTTGATTAAGAGCAAAGCATTTGTTACCACTTTAAGCTAACATACATAGCTTACTCGCTCTTTGTAAGAAGCAGCCGCTAATTTGCAATAATAACAGTTGTCTGACAAAATTTTTAGTCCATTTACTTGCAAGAACAGAGCGATAAGAATATGCTCCTCTATACACTGCTACTGTTATAACTAAGCAAGTTATGAACCATATGTGTGCAAATGCCAAAAATTAAATGATGCCTTGCTATTTATGGACTCTTACGCGCGTAGAGAGGCATGCAACGGCAAAAAGATTTGGGACTGTAGAAGGTAGAAAAATTCCAAAATTCAAAATCTTCAAATACAAACTTCTATACAATACAATGTAGCAAGGTTGTTTTTTTAGCTACACAATACTGAACCCTGTCCATCCTGCTATCATGTATAAGTAGTTGTTTAGGCTTTTATCCACCATGTTTGCACAACCTAAACATGCTCGAAATATCTTGTAGTGGGTGCTTGGCAGATAAAATACACAAGTGCAACTGTAAAGTTAGGACGATAGCAGCCTTCCAGCTGGTTAGTAGTTCACAAGATTTTTTCTCTTACGCAAATTGATGTGACTGATGCAAGGAGATTTGTAGGAAAAGACAAAACAGAAGACCATCTTTTCTTGCTTGGTGTTTCACTTTCGCCTATAAGTAGCTGACTACCAAGCCAATCTTTTACAACTTGCCTTTCATTAAGAACATGCGAACAAAACGCATTTTTCAAAAATTCAAAGAGTAGAAACAAGCTGCATACTTAGCAATAGCACTTTTTCTATTGCTTACTGCTGCAGGTTTGGCAAGTACCTTGTGCCAGCCATTCAAAGTTTTCAGCCTTAAAGCCAGCAGGCAAAGCCGGTTCAGACACGTGCACATGTAAACAATAAGTATGCCCACAACGACGACAAAAGAAGTGCAGATGGCTATCCGTATGCTGGCGATGCGTACAGCTTTCAGGGCAGAGGGCAAAGCGCATAACACCTCTGTCATCAGGTACTTTGTGAATCAATCCTTGCTCTTCAAACGATTTGAGCGTTCGGTAAATAGTTACACGGTCGAACTCATCGGGCAGCAAAGTTTCCACATCAGCATGAGAAAGGGCATAGCCTTTGTCAAAAAACAATGCTAACATAGCCTCTCTAATTCTGGTTTTGCGGACTCCCTTTTGGGCGAGTAATTTTCTGATGTGTTCTGTATGCATTTTCTCTGCCGATTTACCCTGTCTCCGTTCTGTCAGTATTCAAAAATGCTTATCTCATGCTTCGTTGGCACATGTGCTTGTGCAAAAATAAGCAAAATTTAGCAGACTGCTATTGCCTGCGTTGATGTGAAATATTATCTAAAATCTGCTCGAGCATTGCTATTTGTTCTTGTTGGATAGATAGTAGGTGTTGCTGCTGTTTCATCATCAGATGGTCTAGTTTTTCGTGCAACATCCTGATTTCCAGTTCTGCTTTTAAGTTAATCATGTAATCTTTACGCGAGCGGTCGCGGTCTTTTTCGTCTTGTCTGTTTTGGCTCATCATGATAACAGGTGCTTGAATAGCCGCTAAGCAGGAAAGAAGTAAATTGAGCAAAATAAACGGATAGGGGTCGAATGCAGGAGATAACAGATAGAAGTTAGCTGTAATCCATAATAAGATAAAAAAACCAAAAGAAATAATAAAATGCCAACTGCCGCCAAACTTAGCTACGCGGTCTGCGAGTCGCTGTCCTATAGTTAGCGAAACCTCAGCCTTCTCTGCTATTTGTTCAGATAGCAGGGTTTGGTTATGTAAAGATGCTAATACGGTTTGGCTCAATTCATTTAAGTCGCCTTGTTGTTGTTGCAAAATTTCTGCTAAGTAGGCTGTTCGGAATTGATTGAGTTCTGTTAATGAGAGACAATGGTTTTCGCCAAAATCTGGATAGGATTTGCGAATGTATGCCAACAAAGAGGTTTTAATAGCATTGCCCTGTATCCGTTCTATGGCAGGGTACTCTTTACCTGAAATATCGCTTCGAAAGGTTTTTGTCATAGTATTTCGTATTTCAAACTTCTCAACCATACAAGCTCTGATATGCCAGCTATTCAGCAATACCAACAAGGTATTTTTTAATATTTTGTATGTTTAGGCTTCACAGAGGCGAAAATGATGGATAAAAACCTAAATAACCACTTAGATAGGATAGCAAGACTAACAGGATTTCAGTATTGAGTAGCTGAAAAATAGCCTTGCTACACAGTAGTGCCTCATTGCCTTACAACATAAACACCCACTAACACAAGTTATGCGGTTAAACATTTGAAAATTGGCACGCTGCTGTTGCACCTCACTATTGTTCGTGTTTTGCGCATATCTACCTGTTGTATGAAAGGCACACGCTATGCATAAGCAAATCTTACATTGGCTCGGGCAACTCAACAGAGCTTTTACAGTAAAACAACAGGTTGCTTCAAGCCAAACTATTCCATTTGCACAAATATGCTATGCCATTAGCTTTTTTTATCGGTCATTTTTATGTGTATTCGCCAAGTTGTTCCTTTTGCAAGGGTACTCTCCACTGTCAATTCGGCGTGGTTTCGTATACACAAATCTTTGCACAACTGAATGCCTAGCCCGGTGCCTATCTCGCCGGCTGTGCCGCGATTGCTTATTCCACCTTGTAAAATAGAGGTAAGTTTTTCAGGAGGGATACCCACGCCCGTATCTTGTACCGATAGTATGCAATAGGTACCTTGTATTTCTGAACTGATTGTAACCTTGCCACCTGAGGGAGTGAATTTAATAGCGTTGTTAATCAGATTGCGGAGTACTGTTTGCAATTCGAGTCGATTGAAGCAAACCTCTATCTCAGGGGACACATGGTTGCATATTTGAATGCGTTTTTGTTGTGCAAACAGTACCAGTAAATCAATTGTAGTTTGTACTTCTTCAAAAAGAGCTACGTGGCAAACAGGAACATCTTGTTTGTAGTCATTGGTTTTACTCCAAAGTAGCAAGTTATCCAAAGTTACCAGCAACTGAGTAACATTGTTGTGGATAGCTGGCAACAAGGTATAAAACTCTTCACCACTAATGTTACCGTTAAGCAGTAAATCTAGGAGGCTTTTGAGCGAGGTTACAGGGGCGCGCAAGTCGTGTCCAATAATGGCAAAAAGTTGCCTAAGGCGTTGGTTGAGTTGGTTGAGTTGCTCAGCTTGTTGCGCAATTTCAGTTTTCTGCTCCAATAGTTGTGCGTTTTTTGCTCGTAGCACAAGGGCTTCTCGTACCTTGTTTTCTTTTAGGCGATATAAGAATGCAATGGTGGTAAACGCTATTGACAAAACAGCAATGCCAATAAGCAAATAAAAATGGTAACGCGTTTCGCGGTAGCGTTGTTCATAGCGCAGTCGCTCTATTTCAAAGGTTTTAATGACGCTATCTTGCCGTAAGATTTCCAGTGCCATTTGGTTTTTGGTGAAGCGTTCATTCAAGTTGGCAATGGCTGAGTCTTGGGCAGTAAGTCGGCGAGTCGCACGGCTGAGCGCCTCCTCTTGCAGGCGCGCTTCCATCTGGGCAATTTGCCTTTGTTCTTCTGCTCTGCGCAGTCGCTCTTGTTCACTTTCCAGTTCTTCACTTATTGCTTTGATTTGCAGGCTATTGAGCGTTTCTACGGCTTCTTTGTAGCGCTCAAAGTATTCTTGGGTTTTGTTCAGGTCGCCCATTTTTTCGTAGGTCTCTGCCAGCAGCCCGTAGCAGGTGCGCATCCGCTCTAAGTTGTTCTGGCTGCGGGCAAGCTCTAAGGCTTCCTGCAACACCTTCACCGACTCCTCGTAGCGTTTGAGCTTGTTGGTGACTACCGAAAGATTAATCAATGCCGAAATAACGGGCTCGCTGACTTGCTGCCGACGGCGCCCCTCTAACACTTTATTGAAGTAGTACACAGAAGAGTCGTACTGTTGCAAGTCGGCATGCAAAAATGCCAAGTTGTTGTTTATCCCAAAAATGCCGCTCTGGTTGTCTACCAGCCGATTGAGCGCCAATGATTGGTGAAACAGGTCGATGGCTTTTTGAAACTCGCGGGCATCCCAGTAAATCAATGCAGACTTGTTGAGCAGGTCGCTTGCGCCGCGCCAGTCTTTGGCAGCCTTGCGCTGAGCAGATTCTTGCAAGTAAGCAGCAATTTTTGCCGAGTCGCGGGCAGTAAGATAATTTTGAGCATACAATTTACTTGGCAGCAAAAAAATAACACTGCTCACAATTAGTACCAACAGGCAAAAACGATGCATGCATTAAAATACAAAAATATCGCGTACCACAGCAACTGATAAGTAGAAAACGATATGATTCAGCCACAGGCAAATCCTACTACCATTACATCATCTATTTGTGGGAAGTCGCCCTTCCACTGGCTAAAATGTTTTTGCAAAAACTCTTTTTGAGCTTCTATGGGTAAAGTATGTGCCTGCTGTAACAACGCTTTAAAATTCCCTGTGGAGAACTTCCGGTCTGTTAAACCTCCGAATTGGTCAGCAAATCCATCAGAGGCGAGATAAAAGTGAGTCTTTTTCGTCAAATGTAGGGAAAAGGTATTAAACTGATGTTTTATTTTAGGGTCATATCCACCGATAGGCCAGCGGTCTCCTTTGTAAATTTGCAGCATATCGCCTTGCTGAATGTAAATGAGACTCATTTTTGCTCCTGCGAATTCTATGCGTTGGTAGTGTCCGTTGCTACCGTAAAGTACACAAATACCAATATCCATACCATCGTGGTTGCCAAACTGCTGCTGATGTAAGGAATCGTTCAAACCTTCGTGCATTTTTTGTAAAATATCAGCAGGGTTGGTAACTTGTTGTTGGTTAATGATTTGATTAAGCAGTGCACTACCCAACATGCTCATAAAAGCACCGGGCACGCCGTGCCCCGTACAGTCTGCTGCCACAATAAAACACAAGGTTTCATGTTCTTGCCTGCGAACGTTGAACCAGTAGAAATCACCGCCTACTACATCTCTGGGCTGATAAAAAACAAAATGTGGCGGCAATACTTCTATCACTTCTGGGGCAAACGATAGCATTGCTCGTTGAATACCAGCCGCGTAGTTAATACTTTCGGAAATATCCTTGTTGCGTTTTTCTATTATTTGTTTTTGCAAATTGACTTGTTCAAGAGCTGCCGCTAACTCTTGGTTAGCTGCTTCCAAATCGGCACTGCGCTGACGAAGTTGTGCCCCCAGTACAGCGAGTTCTTCGTTTTTAGCTTGCAACAGGCGGTTTTCTCGCTCTTTGTTTTTTTCAATTCGATATAGGAAAGCAATTATCACTACAGCCATCAGCAGAACTGCTATGCTTATTGCTAACCAGAGATACAAACGATTTCGCTGTTCTTCCTTCTCGTAGTTTAACCGGTCTATTTCAAGTATTTTAATGACGCTATCTTGCCGTAAGATTTCCAGTGCCATTTGGTTTTTGGTGTAGCGTTCGTTCAAGTTGGCAATGGCTGAGTCTTGGGCAGTAAGGCGGTGGGTTGCACGGCTGAGCGCCTCCTCTCGCAGGCGCGCTTCCATCTGGGCAAGGCGACGAGCTTCTTCTATCTTCCGACGGGCTTCTTGCTCTTTGCTTAATTCCTCGCTCAAAGCAGAAAGCTGTGTTCTGTTAAGCATGTCTACTATTGACTTGTAGCGCTCAAAGTATTCTTGGGTTTTGTTCAGGTCGCCCATTTTTTCGTAGGTCTCTGCCAGCAGCCCGTAGCAGGTGCGCATCCGCTCTAAGTTGTTCTGGCTGCGGGCAAGCTCTAAGGCTTCCTGCAACACCTTTACCGACTCCTCGTAGCGTTTGAGCTTGTTAGTGACTACCGAAAGATTAATCAATGCCGAAATAATAGGCTCGCTGACCTGCTGCCGACGGCGCCCCTCTAACACTTTATTGAAGTAGTACACAGAAGAGTCGTACTGTTGCAAGTCGGCATGCAAAAATGCCAAGTTGTTGTTTATCCCAAAAATGCCGCTCTGGTTATCTACCAGCCGATTGAGCGCCAATGATTGGTGAAACAGGTCGATGGCTTTTTGAAACTCGCGGGCATCCCAGTAAACCAATGCAGACTTGTTGAGCAGGTCGCTTGCGCCGCGCCAGTCTTTGGCAGCCTTGCGCTGAGCAGATTCTTGCAAGTAAGCAGCAATTTTTGCCGAGTCGCGGGCAACCAAGTAACCTTGTGCCTGCAACGATGCACTGACAACAGAAGCGATGAAAAAAACTAACAGTAATCGCAACACTTTTAGAAATCGGCTGTTTGGAAACGAATTATTTCTTCGGTGCGGTTACCTACCACGTCCTCCACAAAAACCCTGATTTCGTAGGCTGTATTCTTTTTGAAGCCACTAATAGGAGATTGATAAGGCACAGGCGGGGCACCATTGATAGAATAAAAAATATTCTGTGGCGAGGTGTCCTCGTCTTGCACGCTGAGGAAGAGTTTGGCATAGGTAGGATATGTATTTTCGGCTATGGGTGCTACGCTAAAGCGATGTGCTATTTGTGGGCGGGTGCCATCTATCCAAAACTCGATGAAAACAGCATTACGGTTGTTCACGTTGTCGTAGGCAATCAGCTCGAGGCGCTGTTTACCAATGCGCTCGGTAAGAGGTATCAATCCTGAGTAGGGCTGTTCTTCCGATTGGTCTTCAAAACGGTAAGCAATGCGCTGCAAACCCGACTCAGTGTCTACAGCGGTGATTTCCACGCTTGTTTGCTGACCGGTAAAGGTTTGTCGTGCTCGTTGGAAAGTTTTTCCTACGTACCTACTCCTAATAACCGGTCCGGTTAAGTCCACATAAACAGCACTGATGTTTTGGCGCACCTCGTCGAAGGCTTTGGTTTTAGAATCGGTCAGATACACGCCTGCGTTACCTATGTTGTCTTCGGCAAAATAGCGGACAATGTGCAAACCGGGCTTTTCAGGCATGTAAAATGGTTCTTCGTATTTTTTTTGCTCGCCGTTATCAATAGAATAAAATACATTTTTCACGCCAGCTTTATTGTCCAAGGCAGTGAGTTTTAATTTGGTTCTACCCGAAAAATACACTTGATTGCCTACAATGAATTTGTCGCCTAAAATATCTGCTGACATAATAGGCGCTGTACGGTCCATAAAAAAGCTAAAAGTTTGCTCCTCCTCCTGGTTGTTAACTTTATCAACAGAATAAAATGTGATGGTGTGTTCTCCTTCCGAAAGCTTTTCAATAGGCAACATTTGTCCGGGCTTATATATTTCCCATGCATCATTGTCTATTTTATAAAGCGTTTTAGCTACCCCTACAATATTGTCCTCCATGAAAAAGTAAAAGCGCGTAGAAACGGAAACCACTTTGGTTTCAGAAATACCTGTTACTTGTAAACGAGTTTGCGGCGGGGTTACATCTACAACAAACTTTTCAGTAGTCACAGCAGAGCGATTGCCAACACGGTCTATGGCATAGTAACTTATTTGGCGCTCTCCTTCTTGGTTAATAGCTACTGAGGCTGTATATACATTTTCTTGTCCTCCGTCCTGAGCAAGAAATACCTTTTCTACCCCCGACATGTCGTCATTGCTTTGTAGCTCTACTATCAAATCTTTGCCATAGAAATGCGTTTTACCATCAAAAAATCGGTTGGGGGTGATATAGACTGATTTATTTTGAGGTGCTTTTCCATCGGCATGGATTATGTAAAAAAAAGTATTTTGAGGGTCTGTTGCATCTAAGTGCCGCAGATAATGAGTGCCGTGCCCATCGAGTTGGATAGGAATGGTTTGCACCTGATTTTCATTGTTTTTTTTGCCAGAAAGTAATACGCCCGCGTCATCAGGTGAACTAGCAATACGGATGTACACTGGCAAGTTTAAACGGTGATAGTAGTTACCTGCTCCGTCTATATAAAATCCCTTTTCTGAACCACCATTTTGGGCAGCAACCAGATAGGGAAATATCAACAAAAATGCAAAGCCTATGTAAGAGCTTCTCATAATTAAAGTATTAGCTACTTCCCAAATATAAGTAAACACAATAATCGGTGACAAATTTTGACTGATAGAAAAAGCAAAATATGCGTATGTAGGCGTATAGCTACGCAAGTTAGCTTTGCTCGGACTAAGGTAATATTGGAGGTTCATTCTAACTTTTTTTCTTCAAACATCAACTAAACATAACTGCAATTGCAAAGTAAGTAAAAAAACAAGTTAAGAAGTTTTGATATTTTGCAACTTGGATGTTTGTTTAGGTGCACGTTCACTCCGATACAGCCATCCAAATAAATTTTTGATGCGCCAGTCAATTTTGGTAGCTGTTTGGGGTTTTGTAAGGTTCATTTTACCAAACTCATATTCATGAAGTCAACCCCGTCATTGTTCATGTTTTTACAATCAGCCCTAGCAAGTAAGGAAAAGGTTGTTTTTCAGCTAATAAACACTGTAATCCTTTTCATCCTTACATCTTACCTAAGTAGTGATTTGGTTTTTATCCATCCTTTTTGCCCGTAAAATATTCACATAAGGGGCAAATAACAGAGCGAGAAATTGAATTTTACCAGCATGGAGTTGCATTTTTCTGGTTTGTGGCACAAATGTAATTTACACGACCAACTTAGGTAATTAATAAAAAAAGCTGCTGGCAGCACTCAACTGTCAGCAGCCATTTTCGAGAATAAATGGAACAATATTGTTAGAAACTATATGCTACTGTAAAGAAAGTACGACGCGGCAAGAACGGAATGCCCGGAATTACGCTGGCATTGGTAGGAGCTGAGGTAGCTACAATAGGGTTAGTAATATCTAATAACCACAAAATTTCTTGCGTATCGGTCAGGTTGCTAATGCGTACAGACACGCGAATATCGTTGCCATTTTTCAGGCTGGCTTTTGCGAACACGTTGCCATTGAGCAGCATCACATCTGCTAACTTGAAGCGATTGAGTTCATCGCCGTAGCGGTTTGCCATGTAGTTGCCGTCTATACCCAAGCCGGCAGCAAACGATTTGCTGAACTTGCGGTCATACTGCACGTTAAAGTTCCAAATAGTGCCGGGCACATTCTTGATTTTTTTGCCTTTCAGCTCTGCTTCTGGCAAAGTGAAAACAGAGGTAAGGCGCAAACCATTAGGAATAGAGAGAAACTCGCTACTTTGCAAGGTAAGTGAGGTGCGCATTAGCAAGCCTTTCGCCCAAGAAGGGGTGTAGGTGAGCGAGCCTTCAAAGCCGCGGATAGCTACTGAACCCTCACTGATGGAAGTGGATTGGGGTGGAAAGCCGGGTGCTACGTCGCGGAAACCAGAGATAATCCGGTCATTGATTTGGGTATAGTAACCCGCTAGGTCTATGCTCAAATCATCGTTGAGGGCAGAAGTACGGAATCCGATTTCGGCATTGTAAACTGTTTCTGGGCGGTCAATTTGAGTCAGAAAAGGGCGGTTGTTGGTATCAATCGGGCGATAGTTCACCAAACCCGGACCTAACTGCTCAGGTGGCGGTTGCTGTCCGGGCACACCGCGTAGCATATTCACAAATATTTGTTCGTCGGGTGCACGAAACGCACGCACAAAGTTGCCATAAACAGCCGTATTGGGTGTAATCAGATAGTTAATACCCAAAGTAGCACTAAATGCGCCAATGCTCACTTCGCGGCGGTCGGTGAAGTTGGAAACAAACAGCGGTCCAGTGATTTGCCCGTTGGCAGATTTGGGAAGGAAGTGCAAAATTTTGATGTTACTATTGTCGAAACGAAAGCCAAAGTTGAGTTTTAATTTGTCAGCGGCAAACGCAGCTTCATCGCCTACAAAAGCCGAAGTGTTGGTTACCTCTGCAAAGGTATCAGAGCCACGCAATAAGTTGGTAGTGAGAATGCCTGGGATAGCTCCGGGGAAGGCTGTGCGCAATCTTACTGTTCCATCGCTGAGGTCGGAGGCTAAGAACACACCGCTTGCCAATGCTCGCTGCTCATAGTAGCCTAAATAGCCACCGGCAGTAAAGACATGTTTGCTGCTGCCAATAGTAGCTTCTTTTTTGAGAATTAACTCGTCAATAATATCAAACATAACCCGCTTGCCAGTAGAGTTGAATACGTTGGCAAACAATTGGCTCGGGTTATTTGCCGGAACGGTGTAAGCCGTTGCGGTGATAAACTTCGTTCCTAATTCGGCACGCTGATAGCGCAGGTTGTTTTGGATAGAGAATCCTTTGCCGAAGTCGTAATTAAAACGCAACCCAATAGAGTGCACGTCGCCAAAGTTGCCGCGTCGGTTAGCTTCTCCCACATTCACCTGTTCAATATTATTGGGGTTGCCGCTGATGGTTTCAGTACTACCTTGGAATAGTGGCACGGTAGGAGCTGTAATGCCTGTAGGGCGGGTAAAGTTTACGCTGTTCCATATATCGCTCCAATCGGTGAAGCGGTTAGTAAAGCGGCTGTCTATCTTTAAGTCGCTAACCCGCACTGGTACAGCTACGTTGTTGAACAAGTCTATGCTGCGCAAAGTGCCATATAATCGGATGCTTCCTCTACCGAGCAAATAGTCAAAATTAGCGCGGAACTGATAACCTTTGTCTGGTCCGGCTTGTGTGCGAAACCCGGGGTCATTTAAATAGAAGCCGCCTACATTGTAGCGCAATTTTTGTGCAATAGCACCATTTACGTTAACACCTGTTTGCGTCATCATGCCTCCCTTAGCAGAAGGAGAGGGAGATAGAATTTGCTCGATAATGCCGTGTGTTTTTTCCCCTCCTACTTTGCTAACAATATTGTAAACCCCCGCTGCAGCCGAACGTCCGAAAAGCGTAGCTGCTGCACCACGCACCACTTCAATGCGTTCCACGTTTAAATCCTGCTGAAAATACACATCGTAGGGGTTGCCGCTACCAGCGTAGGCAGGTAAGCCATCAATCAGCATGGTGGTATATTTATCTTCTGTACCAAGATTTTCAGGGAAGCCGCGCATGATGATGTTCGCTCTCACACGCCCCCGTTGGGAAGCTACGAAAACACCCGGCGTAAAACGGAGAGCATCGCCTATTGTAGGGGCTACTTGCCGCAACAGCTCGTCGGCATTCAGTACGCTTACTGCTGTTGTCGCTTCAATTTTGCGCACGGGTTGGCGAGTAGCAGAAATAACTACGTCGTTCAATACACTGGTGCCCGTGTTGATAGTAACATCCAAGGTTAGCGTTTCGCCGTCTTTCACGCTGACACTTTGTACAACTGTTTTGTAACCGACACCCGAAAACTGCAGTTGCAAAGTACCGGCGGGCACTGAAAGCGAGTAAGTTCCGTCTGCCTTCACAGCAGTGCCAATACTGCTGCCCACTACTACAACATTTACACCCGGGGTGGGTTCTCCGGTTTCATCATTAACTTTGCCTTGCACCGTACCGCGCTGGGCAACAATTGCATGGGAGACTAAAAAAGCTCCTGCAAACAAAAAAAGGGTGAAAAGTTTTCTCATCGCTGATTACGCTTAGGTAAATAAAAGATTGAATGTTGGTGAAAAGTTAATAATGATTAATCAAATTAACTATTGTGTGCACACATAATTTTCGCAAAAAACAGAAGTAATGCGTTGCACGTGTTTACAAAATGCAGTAGTTTACTGTTAGCAGGTTTTGCTCAGAAGAGATAAAATAAAAAATTTGATAACTGATATTTGATTGAAGAATGTTTGAAAAAGTTTGCCAATATAACTCATAAAACGCTGAAATGTTTGCCATTTTTCCACCATATCTGTTTTTGTTTCTCTCTCTGATAGCATTTTCATTGCCTGCTCTTGCACAAATCAAAGGGCGTGTAATTGACCTTGCCACTAACCTGCCTCTGCCACAAGTTTCGGTGCAACACAAACAAAAGCAAACAGCAACAGACAACAACGGCATTTTTATCATTACAGCAGTAAACGAGGGCGATACGCTGCGGCTTTCGCATGTCGGTTATGAAACATTGTATTGGCGCGTGCCTGCTGCCACAGGAAATTTTACTTTTGCTATGCAGGCAACCTACACACTACTCAACGAAGTGCTGATTGCAGGTATGGAAGCCGAGGCACCACTGCTGCGCGTACCGGCAGCGGTAGCTGCGCTCAGCCTCCGCGATTTGCAGCGCGACAACAACCTAATCATTGCACCTGCGCTGAACCGCATCCCAGGTGTGCTGATGCAAAGCGGAACACTGAATACCAACAAATTGATAATCAGAGGAATCGGCTCGCGCTCGCTGTTTTCTACTAATAAAATTCGCGCCTATTTCAACGAAATTCCACTTACTACCGGTGATGGGGAAACAACCATAGAAGACATTGACCTAAGTGCAGTAGAACGCGTAGAGGTCATCAAAGGTCCCTCCTCCTCTATCTACGGTGCCGGACTAGGCGGCACACTGTTGCTTAGCGCCTCGCGGTCGGCTTTTAAGCAGTCGCAAGCAGGTACGGAATACCTGATAGGTAGTTTTGGGCTGCAGCGCATGGTCAGCCACGTGCAGTCGGGCAACGAACGCGCCAATATCCGGCTGGTGCACAGCTATCAGCAAGCCGATGGTTTCCGTGAAAACAATGCCTACTTCCGCAACTTGCTTTCTGTGCACGGACAGTTTTATGCAGGCGAAAATACAACTGTCAGCCTGCTGGCAAACAGCATAGCAGTAAAAGCCTATATCCCAAGTTCTATTGATGAGGCGACGTTTCGCAACAATCCGCGGGCTGCCGCTGCCAACTGGCTCGCGCTACGCGGCTATGAAGCCTACCAAAAAACACTGGCAGGCACTTCGGTAGAACATCGTTTCGGTAGGCGCTGGGAACTGACGGGCAGTCTGTTCATGCAACAGCGCAACAACGATGAACCGCGCCCCTTCAATTTCCTGCGCGAATCGGCACAGGCAACAGGGGGAAGAGGCAAGTTGCAATACAAAACCGACAATAGCAAAAGGCTGATTTTCAAAGCCTTACTGGGAACAGAGCTGTACAGCGAATTTTACAAATGGCAAACCTACCGCAATGCAAGCGGCAGGCAGGGTGCCATTATCAGCGACAACGAGGAACAACGCCGTTACCTGAATCTGTTCACGCAGGCGGAAGTTATTTGGAAAGAACGCACTACGCTGGTGGCAGGGCTGAACTTTAACCAGACCAACTACACCTATACCGACCTGTTCCGTTCTGGCAACCGCGACCTTTCGGGCAGTCGCAACTTTGGTGCAGTGTTTTCTCCGCGCCTTGCCCTCAATTATGCATGTGCTGACAAGCAGGCAGTTTTCCTCAGCGTCAGCCACGGATTTTCGCCGCCGACGCTGGCAGAGACGCTGACACCCAACGGGCAAATCAATCCTGACATACGTCCCGAAACAGGCATGAACTACGAAATCGGTTGGCGCGGACAGCGGCAAAACTTGCAATATGACCTTTCGGTGTATGCAATGGATATCCGCAACCTGTTGGTGGCACGCCGCACCGGCGATGACGCTTTTGTAGGAGTAAATGCAGGGCGAACGCTACATGCGGGTGCAGAGGCGGCGCTGCAATATGTGTTGCTCAAAAATCGCAGGCAGCAGCCTGTTTTACAGGCATTTGCCAATTACACCTATTCACCTTACCGCTTTGTGAATTTCAAGGATTTAGATGCCGACTACTCGGGCAATCCGCTAACGGGCGTACCTCGCCACGTACTTGCCACAGGCTTAGACCTGCAAACCGATGTAGGTTTATATGCTTCGCTCAACTTACAGGCAGTAGGTGCTATGCCCATGCGCGATGACAACACGCTGCAATCGGATGCCTACCGCATACTAAACAGCCGCGTAGGCTACCGACACACATTCTTGGGGCATTTGGCAATGCACCTGTACGGTGGCTGCCTGAATCTGACTGATGAGCGCTATGCCAGTATGATTCTGGTCAATGCTACGGGCAATCCGCCGCGTTATTACTACCCGGGCGCGCCGCGCAATTTCTTCGGCGGGCTGAGTGTGAGCTGGGTGTGGTGAGCCTCCATACATCTGTATCTTGTTTTGAAACCAAGCTGCCTAATCTGGCAAACAATAAAAACTTTTAAGCCAGCAACAATTCTTGAAGACTATCAACTTAAACGCTTTCTTATTATCTTAGCACCAATACGTTTTTACGTTCACCATGAACCGAATTCAAATTTTGCTGAGAATCACCTATATAACCTTATGTCTGGTATGTTTCGCTGAGGAATTTACCTATGCACAATACAGCACTGGCATGTTTGGCAAAAACCGCATTCAATACAAAAATTTTGACTGGCAATATATTGCCACCCAAAATTTTAACATCTTTTTTTACGGAGGCAACGAAGAATTAGCCCGCTTAACGGCTACCATAGCCGAACAAGAATTTCCACTGATTACTGACCTAATAGGCTATGCACCATTTACCAAGGTTAAAATTTTCGTCTATCCGTCAGTAAAGGATATTCACCAAAGCAACATCGGCGTAGATAGGCAGGGGTTTGCCGCTACTGGGCAAACCCGCTTTGCCAAGTCAGAAATAGAAATAGCCTTCACAGGGCTACAAAGTAATTATCGAGCAGAACTTAGGCTACACATTGCCGAAATGCTGATTTCAGAAATGATGTATGGCGGCAATCTGAAAGACGTACTGCAAAGTTCTTACCTATTGCACCTACCCGACTGGTTTTTAGCGGGAGCCGCACGATATATTGCCTACGGATGGAATAGCGACTTGGACGACTATATACGTGATGCTTTGGAAAATCGAAAACTAAAAAAAATTGCCAATATGGAGGGGCAAGAAGCGCATATTGTTGGGCAGTCTATCTGGAACTTTATTGTGGAAAAATATGGCAAAAACAACGTTGCTAATATTCTCAACCTCACTCGCTTGGTGCGCAACGAAGAAAGCAGCATAGAAAATACACTTGGCATTGCCTACCAACGATTTCTAAATAATTGGCGCAATTTTTATTTAGAACAAGCCAAAACTTTAAGAGAAAATCACCAGTATGTGTGGGCAGAGTCGCAACTTTTTCCTAATGAGAAAGGTGTTTACTACAATCGCATCAAAATCAATCCGCAAAACAGCCAACTGATTGCCTATGCCCAAAACAATCGCGGACGTTATCATATTCGCTTGCACGATTTATCTAACAAGAAAGACTGGGTTGTGATGCGAGGAGGTAATCGCGTTCTCAATCAGGAAATAGACCACACTTTACCCCTCTTTGTGTGGAAAGATGCCTACACCCTATTAGTGATTCATGCCTTTGAAGATAGCTACCAACTTAGCCAAATTAGTGTGGGCAAGCGCAGAAAAATCACCAGTCGCCCGCTTCCTTCTTTTAGCAGTATCCGAGATATGGATATTTCACAAGATGGCAGGCGATTAGTTATGAGTGCTACACAAGGTATCCGCAATGATATTTATACCTACGACCTTGAAAAAGAACAAATTACCCGCATCACTAACGACGATGCCGACGACATCAACCCCGTTTTTCTGAAAGGTAAAGGCTATGCCATCGCATTCAGTTCTAACCGAATCAACGACACCTTGGCAAATGGCAACACCACAGACGAAGACAACCGCGAACGTTTCAACATATTTATTTACTCCCCTCAACAAAAAAACGTACTCAAGCGCCTCACCAATACACTTAGCTACGACAGCCATCCTTTGTCTATTTCAGAAAACACGTTGCTATTTCTCAGCGACCAACGCGGTATCCGCCATTTGTTTCGCTATGATTTAAAAGAAGAAGTCAGCACGCAAATATCTGCCTTTCCTCATAACATAAAGTATTATGACCTTGCTGGCAATCAACTAGCTTTTATCAGCCTTTTTCAAGGCAACGAAGGCATCTTTCATATTGCCGACTTTAATGTGCGCAACTCGCTGTTCACTTCCAAAACATACCGCCAGCAGTTGCTCGATCTGAGGCGCTTTAATCAGATGCGTCAAAAGAGCGAGCGCGAACAACTGCCCACTACAGGCAACACATCACCTACTGCCGCCCCCAAAGAAGAAAAAACAGTAGCAGCAACCGACAGCATCCGACAAACAGATGAAGTAGATACCGAAAACTATCGCTTCGATACCTTTACGAAGACTGAAAAGAAAAAACTACTTAAAAATTATCGCCCCGTTACGCCATTTGAGCAAATGATGAACAAAAACATCAGCGTAACCAAGCCACAAAGTTACGAAAGCAGGTTTAGCGCTGATAACCTTATTACTTCTATTGTGACAGACCCACTGCGCGGACTAGGTATTGTGTTGGAAGCAAGCATGAGCGACGCGCTAGAAAATCATAAATTTAATGCAGGACTATTTGGGCTTACTACCTTGCGCAGTGCTATGTATTATGCAGAATACCGCTACTTGAAACAACGCATCGACTATAAAATCCGCTTCGACAGGCAATCGCTCACAGTATCTCCTCTTGATTTTTTACAAAAATACACACTCAACAAGCTGCAAGGTGCTGCCTCTTATCCTTTCAGCGTAACTACTCGCCTTTCAGCAAGCCCATTTTTTGCCAATACGGTATTCACTCCTACCAGCGACATTAATCCTGTAGTACAACAAATACCTGACCGCGTATTTACCTACGGCGGCATCGGGTTTGAATTCGTGTTCGACAACAGCCTCACGTTGGGTCCAAACCTGATGGAAGGCACCCGCGCGATGGCACGCTATGAAACATGGGTGGGGCTTTCAGCTCGCGGTAGAAATTTCAGCAACCTAACCATAGATGCACGTACCTATCGCAAGCTCAATACGTCTCTCATTTTTGCGGGACGATTTAGCTACGGGCAATTTTTCGGTCCCGGTAGAAAAAGCTATCGCTTAGGCGGAATGGCAAATTGGATAGGCAACCAAAGCGATCCTGTTCCCAATACAGACCCACTGTTTGTAGACCCGACACAGCCCGGCAAAGATTTAAGCGACCTGCTATTTGTACAGTACGTCGGCAATTTGCGCGGCTTTAACTGGAACAAATTGCGCGGCAGCAGTTACATTCTGTTTAATGCAGAGTTGCGCCTACCGCTTTTGAAATATTTTTATAAAAGCGCTGTTACCTCCAATTTCTTCCGCAACTTACAGCTTGTTGCATTTACCGACATTGGAGCTTCTTGGAGTGGCATTAGCCCCTTCAATCGGGAAAACTCACTCAATACCATCGAAATTATTCGCGAACCTTTTGCCGCCCGCGTATCTAACTTCAAAAATCCATTCCTCATAGGAATAGGAAGTGGCGTACGTACCATGCTGCTGGGCAGCTACTACACCAAGTTCGATGTAGCTTGGGGCATAGAAAACGAACAAATTCAAAAACCGATTATGTATTTTACACTCGGCTACGATTTCTGATTTTTATACTAACAGCCTAGTCGGATTCGATGAACTTTTGTTAAATTCGCACACTATTTTTATTAAGAAAGGCAAGGTGGAAAAAATTAAACTCGAAATACTCGGGCTTTCCTCAAGTCAGTCGCAATCGGGGTCTTTTGCATTGGTACTTGGAGAAGTAGGTAAGAAGAGGCGTTTGCCTATCATCATCGGCATGTTTGAGGCACAAGCAATTGCTATTGAGATAGAAAAAATCACCTCAGCGCGCCCTATGACCCACGACTTGTTCAAGTCTTTTGCCAAAGCATTTCATTACGATATTCACGAGATTATTATTTCTGAGTTGCGGGAAGGGGTATTTTATGCCAAAATTGTTTGCTCTTCTAACAACTCTTACGAGCGCGTTGAAATAGATGCCCGCCCCTCGGATGCCATTGCCATTGGGTTGCGCTTCAACGTCCCTATTTACACTTACGAAGATGTACTCTCCGAAGCAGGCATTACTATTTCAGATATGGAAGAAGAAGACGATGAAATGCAGGCAACTTCTTCCCGCAGCTCGCGAGAACGCAGCAGCGAGCGCCGCTCCCCTATGGCAGGTGGATTTGCAAGTATGACCACCGAGCAATTAGAAAACGAACTGCAACGCGCTATTGAAGAAGAAGACTACGAAAGAGCTGCCAAAATTAGAGACGAACTCAATAAGCGTAAGTAAAATTGTTGTCACTTCGTTTCCAACTCATTTTAGCTTCCGGCTCTCCACGTCGCAAGCAATTGCTTGAAGCACTTGGCTGTAACTTTAAGGTACAAACTAAACATACCGACGAAATAATTCCAAGCCATATAAAGGCAACACAAGCAGCTGCTTATTTGGCTGAAAAGAAGGCACTCGCCTTCCAAGCAGATATTGAGGCACATCAAGCTGTGCTGGCGGCGGATACCATTGTGCTGGCTAATGAAAAAATACTCAATAAACCTGCTGATGCACAACAGGCAGCTGTTATGTTGCAAATGCTTTCGGGCAATGTACATCAGGTAGTTACTGGCGTATGCCTAATGACCAAACAACATATCATTACCCACAGCGATATTGCCCAAGTACATTTTCGCCCACTTACTGCTCAGGAAATAGACTACTACATTACCCACTACCGCCCTTTTGACAAAGCCGGTGCCTATGGTATCCAAGAATGGATTGGCATGATTGGTATCACTAAAATTGAAGGTTCATTTTTTACCGTTATGGGGCTCCCGACACACTTAGTGTATGCAATGCTTCAACAGCTCAACGACCAGCTCCCTGCAAACTGAAATTTCAAACAGCTATGGCACATACCCACTTTCTCACACCCGGACCTTCCGAATTATTTTACACAGTAGCAGACCATATGAAAACTGCTCTTAAAGAAAATATTTGTGAAATTTCGCATAGAAGCAAGCAATTTCAACAAATTGTTCACCATACAATTGCACAACTGCGCGAATTATTCCAACTGCCCGACCATTATTACATCACTTTTACTGCATCGGCTACCGAAGTGTGGGAACGCGCCATTCAAAACCTAAGCGAAGAAAGCACCCTGCATTTGGTAAATGGTAGCTTTTCTAAAAAATTCTACGATTTTAGCAAACAATTGCACCGACAAGCCGACAAGTGGGAAGTGCCGCTTGGTTGCGGTTTCGATATCACCCAAATGCCTACTTTTCAATCTCCTGAGCTCCTTTGCATCACTCATAACGAAACCAGTACGGGCGTTTCGATGCCTTTGGCAGATATTTATGCACTTCGCCAACAATTTCCCGATGCTTTGCTAATTGTAGATGCTGTTTCCTCTGCTCCCTATCCTGCCATTGACTTTACACAAATAGACAGCTTATTTTTTTCCGTGCAAAAGTGTTTCGGGCTGCCTGCTGGATTAGGGGTTTGGATTTTCAATGAGCGTTGTGTTGCCAAAGCCGAATCCTTGCTGCAAAAAGGAAAAAGTATTGGCACTTACCACAGCATTCCCTCATTGGTTAATGCTATTCGCAAAAATGAGACGCCAGAAACCCCCAATATGCTGGGTATCTATCTACTCGGCAAAGTAGCTGAGGATATGAACCGACGCGGCATTAAAACCATTAGACAAGAAACCGACGGAAAAGCAGCCATTGCCTATCACAGCCTGCAGCAGTATCCTGACAAGTTTTCTTTATTTGTGTCCAATCCTAACCACAGGTCGCCTACAGTGATTGTAGCTAATGTGCTCAACCGTCCGGCTGCTAATTTCATTGCATTTTGCAAACAATATCACATTGTAGTAGGGAGTGGTTACGGCAACCTAAAAGAAACACAAATACGCATTGCCAACTTTCCTACTCATTCAAAAGAAACTTTCAGACATCTGGCAGACTTGATGGAAAAATGGTAACTGTTAGGGAATAAAAGGCACACCTGCAACAATGGAAGCTAATGCACGTTGGTATTTATCAATAACGATGTTTTGATCGAAGCGCTCTACTGCCAACTTGCGACTGTTGTAACCCATTTGGCGGAGTGTAGCTTCGTCTGTTTGCATTATCTGCTCCATCTTAGCTGCTAAGTCGGCTGGGTCTTTCACTTTGCACAAAAGGCCGTTAATTCCATGTTGTACCGTTTCCCGACAACCGGGCACGTCTGTGGCAATAATAGGCTTTCCTAAGCTGGCGGCTTCCAATAAGGTGCGAGGAGTACCCTCTCGGTAGGAAGGTAACAGCACGCAATCTGCCCTGCGAATCACCGAAATTACGTCGTCGGTAGTACCCAGATACTCGATTAAGCCCTCAGCCTGCCAGTTGGCTACCTCCTCTGGCGGAATGCCCAAGCCAGCGTCTGTATCAATTTTACCCAAAAGCCAAAATTTTGCCCGGATACCTTTTCTGCGCAATATGCGGATAGCTTCTACATATTCTAAGATGCCTTTGTCGTATAATATGCGGGCAATAAGCAAGAAGGTGAAAACTTCGTTTTTGCGACTGGGAAGCGGAACAAACTTCTTTACATCGATACCTGAACCGGGCAAAACATCGGTGATTTTCTCATCGACTAATTTTAAATCAATGAAAAGTTGGCGGTCTTCCTGATTTTGAAAAAATACGGTCTGCGGAAATCGGAACGACCAGCGATATAGCCAACGGGCAATGCGGGCAGTAAGGTTCTGATGCAGAAAAACTGTTCCCAAACCTGTTACATTGTTAATGGCAGGAATGCGCAACAGCGCAGCCGCAAATGAACCATAGATATTGGGCTTGATGGTATAGTGTAAAACTACGTCGGGCTTTTCTACCCAATATATGTGCAAAAGTTGCAAGAAAAACCAGATGTCTTTTAAGGGATTAGAGCCTTTGCTGTCTATTTCAATAATATGATGGCGGCATCCTAAACGCTCAATTAATGGGATATAACCGTCGTTAGGAGCAATAGTTACAATCTCGTGACCGCCTTTTTTCAACGATTTGATAAGCCCACTGCGAAAATTATAGATGTTCCACGACGAGTTAACAACAATGCAAATCTTCATCGTTTTGTAATAGGTTTAAGGCTACGGCTGCTCTGCTTGTTTGCAACCCAATTTGCTTTCAGCTCAATTAACACTTTTTAAAACTTACAAAACTCTTACCAATTTCTTCCAACAGAGGCGTTTTCTGTAAAAAAAAGTAAACTTTATATTAGATTAACCACATTGTAAAGCCAAACTTCGGCAGGATATTCTACGCCACACAAAAACAAACCTTGCGGGGGAACAGCTCTGCCTGCCCGCTTGCGGTCGCCAGACTCAATGATGTGCTGAAAGTCGGTAATGGTTTGCTTCCCTAAACCTACTTCCAATAAAGAGCCCACAATGGTGCGCACCATGCCGCGTAAAAATCGGTCTGCTTTAATATAAAAAACATATCCTTTCGCGGTTGCTTCCCAGTAGGCATAAAAAATTCTACAGCGGAAGGTTTTAACATCGGTCTTTACTTTGCTAAAAGCTTGAAAATCGTTGTATTGTAAAAGCAACGCAGCAGCTGCATTCATAGTATCCACATCTAATACATAGCCAAACTGATAAGACAAATCTTTGCTAAAAGGGTCTTTCTCGCGCGTGATGTGGTACTCGTAAGAGCGGCTTAATGCGCTAAATCGGGCATTGGCATGCGAGTGTACTGGTAAACAATTTTTCACTAAGATGTCGGCAGGCAAACAGCGATTGAGCGAGTAAATAAATTTTGAAATATTGTCAATAGGTTTTGCTGCATCGAAGTGTACATACTGACTTTTACAGTGCACACCTGCATCGGTTCTGCCGCTGCCAACTGTTTCTACCGACTGCTGCCTGAGAATAAAACCTAATGCACGATTGAGCTCGCCTTGTATAGTCAAAGTGGCATTTTCTTGTGCCTGCCAACCATGATAATTTGTACCTTTATAGGCTATTTCTAAGAAATAACGCTGTGCCATGTTTACAATGCAAAATTACACAAATAGCACTGAATGTAAACAAAACCAAACGCTTGTTATTGTCATGAAATTTTTACTTATCGTGGGAATTATTGTTTACTTAGTTGCCTGCCAATCTCCTACAAAACAACACTCTGTTGACAACAACGGTCAACTTATTTGGCAAGATGAATTTGAAGGCAATGGTATGCCCGACACTACTAAGTGGAGCTACGACGTAGGTGGGCACGGGTGGGGCAATCAGGAATTGCAATATTACACCCGAGCCCAACCCAAAAACGTACGCATTGAAAATGGTAGGCTCATTATTGAAGCTCACAAAGAAAACATCGGTAATAATGCGTACACTTCTGCTAAACTCATTAGCAAGGGCAAAGGAGATTTCACCTATGGGCAAGTAGAAGTGCGTGCTAAGCTACCCAAGGGAAGAGGCACTTGGCCTGCTATTTGGATGCTGGCTTCTAAAACCCCACTGCAATGGCCAGATGATGGCGAAATTGACATCATGGAGCATGTAGGATATAGACAAGGATTTATACACGGAACAGTACATACCCAAGCCTACAATCATATTAAAGGAACTCAACGCGGCGATACCATATACATTCCAGACTGTTCGGAAAATTTTCACGTTTATAAAATCAACTGGACACCTGAAAAAATTGACTGGTTTGTAGACGACAAAAAATATTTTACCTTTTACAATGAAAAGAAAAGCAATCAAGAGTGGCCATTTGACAAACCCTTTTACTTGATTCTCAACGTTGCTATTGGCGGCAGCTGGGGCGGTGCTCAGGGAGTAGACGATTCTATCTTTCCTCAACGCATGGAAATTGACTGGGTTCGCGTATATGCACATCGGAAATAAGTAATGCAAGTAATTTAACATCTTGCCTGTTGCTGTTGTTCGCGTTTTTTCCCTTGCTGTTTCTTACTCCGTTTTCCGTTGTTCATGTCTATAACGAACAATACTTCTTTGCAGCATGCGCATTCATTTAAACCTTGGGGCAACGAGTTTGTCCAATACACAAAATCATCAGATTGTTCATGCCAACTCATCAACACCAGTTGCAGCACCTATACCTGCGCGCTGGCTTTGGAATAGCACCACAAGACCTAGTAGCCGGCTTAAAGATGCCACTACAAGAACATGTAGAACGCCTGTTTGCTGAAAGCCAGGTAATATCACCTCTTAGTTTGTTGAAAGACAACGAGTTAAAACTTATAAAAATTTTGCTTGCCGGTCAGGAAGGACGCAGCGAAATGGTAGCCGAAGCGTTGAATCGCGGACGTGAGCTCAACTTATTGTGGCTCAATCGCATGGCAACAAATACAGCTACTTTGCGCGAAAAAATGACACTATTTTGGCACGGACATTTTGCTACCCGCACTTTCAACGCTTTTTTCGCCCAATTGCAAAACAATCTTATCCGAGAGAAAGCACTAAGCAAGTTTGGCGACTTGCTGCTCAGTGTTTCCAAAGATGCTGCTATGCTACAATTTCTCAACAACCAACAAAATCGCAAAGGCAGTCCTAATGAAAATTTTGCTCGTGAACTGATGGAATTATTTACATTAGGACGTGGCAACTATACCGAGTCAGATGTGAAAGAGGCAGCAAGAGCTTTTACTGGCTGGGGCTTTAACCAACAAGGCGAGTTTGTGTTTCGCCGATTTTTTCACGATGCCGACGAAAAAATTTTCATGGGCAAATCAGGCAATTGGGGAGGCGAAGATATTATCCGCATGATTTTAGAAAAACGCGAAACAGCATGGTTTATAACGCAAAAA
The DNA here is from genome assembly GCA_025056255.1 of Bernardetiaceae bacterium. Classification (GTDB taxonomy): domain Bacteria; phylum Bacteroidota; class Bacteroidia; order Cytophagales; family Thermoflexibacteraceae; genus Rhodoflexus. Next base: position 112,515 of record JANWVT010000009.1, read on the forward strand.
ATTTATCGGCATTTTGTAAACGAGAAGATAGACACGGAAATTATTAGCGAACTAGCTAAGCATTTTTATGAAAGCGAATATGATATTGCCAAGCTCATGAAAAAAATGTTCACTGCAGATTGGTTTTATGCCCCGCACAATATTGGATGCCGCATCAAAGCACCCGTAGAATACATTACGATGTTTCGCCGCCAATTTGGAATGCAGTTTGAGCCTGAGCATGCTTTATTGTTTCTTCAAAAGCTATTAGGGCAAATATTATTCTACCCCCCTAACGTGGCAGGTTGGGCTGAAGGACAAAACTGGATTGACAGCTCTACCCTCATGATACGCACTTTGATGCCTTTCGCTACCTGGCGCGAAATAGAACTACCCGTAGAGCCTAAGGAGGAAGGCGACGTGAACACGGCATTTTTAGCTCAACGGGGCTTCCGCAAGTTGAAAGCTACTGCCAACTGGCAGCCACTGCTAACCCTTGCCGGAAACGGCTCAGAAAGAGATATGCTGGAAAAATTAGCAAGCTACCTGTTGCAAACCGAGCTTTCAGACGCCAACCAACGGCTGATTTTGCAAAATACGCCACGCCACAGTAGGGAAGCAGCCGTGCAATTTATCAGCCTTGCACTCGCTTCGCTGCCCGAATATCAACTTTGTTAACAAAATCACTATGCCACCCAATGCCCTCCATATGTATTTGTGCCAATCAATCGCAATACGATGTAAGTAGCTTGGGCTGTAAATTAGAAAGACGCTACAAAAAGCATCCTAATTGTTGGCAAGCAAATGCTCCATTACTTATTTGTGCTATCGGTTCATACATCAATTTAAACAAACGCTATGGCTTCTCGCAGAGAATTCATTCACCAGTCTTCATTGGCAGTTGTTGGCACAATGCTAGCGCCAGCATTTTTAAAAGTATTTGAGAAAAACCTACTTCAACCAGACGATAAAATATTAGTAGTGATTCAACTTTCGGGTGGGAACGACGGGCTAAATACAGTGGTTCCTTTCCGCAACGATATCTACTACAGCAAACGGCAAAACATTGCTATTGCCGCTGGTGAAGCATTGAAAATTAGCGACGAGTTAGCGCTGAATCCAGCGATGGAAAAATTTCGCCGCCTTTACGATGAAGGATGGGTGAGCATTGTCAATAGCGTAGGATACCCTAACCCAGACCGTTCGCATTTTCGCTCTATGGACATTTGGCATACGGCAAGCCACGCCAACGAATACCTCAATACGGGATGGTTGGGGCGGTATCTGGATGCTCAATGTACAGACACCTGCCACGCGTATCGAGCAATAGAGATAGACGATACTCTGAGCCTTGTCTTGAAAGGTGCCAAATTGAAAGGACTTGCTTTACAAGACCCGCAAAAATTTTATCAAGCCGTGCACAGCCCTATTTATGAAAGTATTGCGCGGTTTGGGAAACCTGCCGACCCTACCAATGAGCATATTGCTTACTTATACAAAACAATAGCCGAAACAAGCTCATCTGCCGACTACATTTATCAAAAAACAAAAGTGAGTAGTAGTTATGCCGAATATCCTAATAGTCAGTTAGCTCGCCGACTGAAAACCGTAGCAGAACTCATTCAAAGTGGTGTGCAAACTCGCGTTTATTATCTTTCACTCAGCGGATTTGATACACATGTGCGCCAAATCCCCCAGCAAAATCGCTTGCTAAGCGAATACAGCGAGGCAATTTATGCTTTTGTACAACATTTAAGAACAATAGGCAAACACCAACAGGTAGCTATCTTAACCTTCTCGGAATTTGGCAGGCGCGTAGCACAAAATGCAAGCAATGGCACCGACCATGGTGCTGCCAATTGTGTTTTTCTGATAGGCACACAGCTGAAAAAGTCAGGTATTGTAAATGCTGCACCCGACCTGAGCGACTTAGACGATGGCGACCTAAAGCACCGTATTGATTTTCGCAGCATATATGCCAACTTGGTAGAGAACTGGCTGCAAGCAGACCCAACTGCTGTATTAGGACGGCGATTTGAACCTTTATCTCTGCTCTAAATTAGCTTGCTTGCTAATTTTTCTCCACACACCATCGGGTTCTAATATGGGCTCTAAAACAGCATAGGGTATTTTAACCTCCTGTGAACCAGAGGCATAAGGCGCAACCTGATACGGTGTAAAATACAATTTTAAGCCTTGTGAAGTAAGTTCAAAATTTTCAAAATTTCTAAGCTCTGGTTCCGTGCCCGACAAAACCATTGAAGAGTCTGAACCAATTTCATCAAGACGACTGAGCAAATCCTTTCGGCAGTACTGAGAAATTTGGTTTAAATAGTCGGCATCTGGTTTAAACAGGTCGGAAAGCGTCAATATTTTCTTTGAAGAAACATCAAAGTTGAGTTGTTGAAAATATTGCATGCCATGAGCTCCTCCATAGTAGGCATCAAAAGCAAAATGAATGGCAATAAAATCTTGGTTGACAATACCCGGCTGATAGTTGATATACAATGAAGAACTCTTACCAGTGTATGCATACTCTTTGGCTGCCAGCGAATCAAGCCACACTTTTTCCTGATAGTCGTCGGGCACCATTTCTTTATTAAACATGGCAATATTTTCATTTACCAAATTGTTCACCCATGTGTTGAAAATTTGCTGTGCTTCCCGGTTCTCCCAGTCGCTAATCAGAGGATAGTCAATAGATAAGGTATGATGAGCCGTGTCTATCACTGAGCTATCTGCTTGATTGAAATAAATGGTCATCAAGTCGCGCCTAATCTGATGATTTTGCAATGTAAAAGGCACATCGGTGTTGTGAGACCTCCCCCTGCTACACCCCCACCCTAACAGGCAAGCCAATACGAACAGGCATAAAGCGCTTCTTTGCATACGTTTGGTTGGCTAAATCTAATGCTAATATAGAGATAGTTTTGCATTGATAGCGACACATTATCTACAACTACTTAATTTCGCTTCCACAGAATTGGTATATGAAAATGCAACCCAAAATCTATCGGCTTTCGGCGTTGTTAGGAGGCATGTTACTACTTTCCTATATTGTACATGCACAGGCATTGAAACCTGTAAAAACAGACGAACTCCAACTGGCACTCAAAAAATTGCGCGTACTTGGTTCGGTGCTCTACATTGCAGCTCACCCCGACGATGAAAATACGCGGCTGATTGCCTACTTAGCCAAGCACAAGCACTATGAAACTGCCTATCTTTCGCTCACCAGAGGCGACGGTGGGCAAAACCTCATTGGTAGCGAACAAGGCTACTTACTTGGTGTCATCCGCACACAAGAACTACTTGCCGCCCGACGCATAGATGGTGGCAAACAGTTTTTTACTACTGCCAACGACTTTGGCTTTTCCCGCAATCCAACCGAAACCATGCTCTTGTGGGACAGCACTCGCGTGTTGGCAGATATGGTGTGGGTAATTCGCAGATTTCGCCCCGATGTACTTATTACTCGCTTTCCTACTGATGGTAGCGGTGGACACGGACACCATACTGCCTCTGCTTTACTTGCCGAAGTGGCTTTCCAAGCGGCTGCTAACCCTAATCTATTCCCAGAACAACTCCAATATGTTACGGTTTGGCAACCCAAGCGACTGCTCTGGAACAAATGGCGTGGCGTAAATGATACAGCCAAAGTTGATGAGCGCGAATTGTTAGCTATGGATGTAGGCACGTACAATCCATTACTGGGTGAAAGCTACTACGACATTGCCATGGATAGCCGCAGCCAGCACAAAAGCCAAGGCTTCGGGGCAGCCAAAGAACGTGGCACCCGTATGGAATATGTGCAGCACATCATAGGTGAGCGGGCACAACAAGATTTGTTCGACAACATCAATACTTCTTGGACGCGCATTAGAGGCGGCGAAAAAATCGGACGACTGATTGACCAAGCTATTGCCCAGTTTCATCCCGAAAATCCCTCGGCAATTGTGCCGCTGTTATTACAAGCCTACCGCCTACTGGATACATGGCAGCCTACCAATGCCGACGAGCGCCACTGGGTTGGTATCAAAAAAGAAGAAGTAAAGGAAGTAATTCGCCAATGTGCAGGTCTTTGGTTCGAAATAGTAGCAGAAGACTACTCTGCCGTAGCTGGCGATAGCATTCACACTACTACCACAGTAATTAATCGCAGTCCGTTGCCTTTTCAATGGCGCATTTACGACGTAGAATTTGCCCAAGCATTCGACCCCTCCCAAGCTGGAAAACCTAACCAGAGCATACTGCTTGCCAACAACATTCCGCAAATTGTCAAAGCTAAGTATCGGCTATCAGAAAAATTAGCTATTTCACAACCCTATTGGCTCACAAAACCGCTCTACAAAGGCATGTATCGGGTGGAAGACTGGCAACTGGTCGGCTTGCCAGAGACTCCCCCACAACACACAGTACTTTTTGGCGTAGAGCTCAACGGCGTGCTGCTTACCTACCGAATCCCGATGATGTATAAGTGGACGCATCGCGTAGATGGCGAACGCTATCGTCCTTTTGCTATTGTTCCAGCAGTTACTGCCAACATTCAGGACAAAGTGTATGTGTTTTCCGACCGCACCCCCAAAGAAGTAAAGCTAATATTGAAAGCAGGACGCAACCACGCATCGGGCAATGTATCGCTGATGCTGCCTCCGGGCTGGAGCAGCGAGCCTCAGTCAATCAATTTTACACTTGCCATGAAAGAAGAAGAAAAAACGGTCAGTTTCCAACTGCTCCCCCCTCAGGAAAGTTGCACAGCCGAAATTGGTGTTCTTGTCAACGGCGAGCGCGCATATAGCTACGAAGAGATTAACTATCCGCACATTCCCATTCAAATGTTGTTCCCACAGGCATCTGCCAAAGTGGTAAAGTTAGATATTCAGACCAAAGGCAAACTGATTGGCTACTACGAAGGGGCTGGCGACGAAATTCCCGCCAGTTTGCGCCAAATCGGCTATCAAGTTATACCCTTAACCGACGACAATTTTGACAACACGAATCTCTCGCAATTCGATGCCATTATTACAGGCGTACGTGCCTACAACGCGCGTCCGCGGATTAAGTTTCACAGCCCTAAGCTGTTGGAATACGTAGAAAAAGGTGGAACGTTGATTGTACAATACAACGTGAGCTTCGGACTGGGCACACAACAAATTGGACCTTATCCGTTCCGCATCTCTCGCGAGCGCGTTACGTTAGAAGATGCACCTGTCACTTTTCTTGCCCCACATCATCCGCTGCTCAACAGCCCTAACAAAATTACACAGGAAGATTTCAAGGACTGGATACAAGAGCGCGGGCTGTATTTTGCCGACCGCTGGGATGAAAAATACCAAACCGTTATTTCTTGTGCCGACCCAGGCTCAGAACAGTTGCAAGGCGGTCTGTTGTTTGCCCAATATGGCAAGGGTGCTTTTATCTACACTGGCTATGCTTTCTTTCGCCAACTGCCCGCAGGCGTCCCGGGCGCTTATCGCTTGTTCACCAACCTAATTTCTTATGGAAAATAACAACGAAACAGGAGGACTACCGCCATTTTTTAAATCGTGGCGGCAAATGTACATTGCCTTAGCTATTTATCTGGTATTGCTCATTGCAGCCTTACACATGTTCTCGGTATGGATGCGGTAAATGTGGTCAGCTTGTAAGATATAACAAAAGGAGTTTGAGGTGCTATCTATGGTGATGTGAAACGCCAACAACAGCGCTTGGCTTCATTAACATAAATTTGACAAAATTGACAGTACAACAGCCCAAACAACTACTCAATAAGAAAGCCATTCTACTAATGAGCAGAATGGCTTATAGACTTAATTTACACAAACAATCAAGATTGGTTTTTTTCTTCGCTGCGCGCTAAGTCCTCTTTGAGTTGCGAAAGTGCCTCTAAGTCGCCTAATGTTGCCCGACCGGAGTCTTCTTGCTTAGGCACATATTCTCCTTCGCTCTCTTTTTTAGACTTCTTCGCTGAGGTTTTAGCCTCTTCTTTATCTTTATACACATTAGTATGCGAAAGCACGATTCGCTTTTCGTCTTTGGAGAATTCTAATACTTTGAAATCCAAGGTTTCTCCTACTTCGGCTTTGGTTCCGTCTTCTTTGGTTAAGTTTTTCAAAGCGCAAGTACCTTCCAATCCGTAAGGCAATTCGAGCACAGCATTTTTATCATTTTTGCTGATAATGGTGCAGCGGTGAATAGAGCCCGGCACAAAAATGGTTTCAAAGGTATCCCACGGATTTTCTTCAAGTTGCTTGTGTCCTAAGGCTAAGCGACGCTGCTCTACATCTAACTCCAGCACCTGTACATCGAGCTTTTCACCTACTTTAATAAATTCAGAAGGATGCTTGATTTTCTTTGTCCAAGACAAGTCAGAAACGTGTACAAGTCCGTCTATACCTTCCTCTAATTCAAGGAACAAGCCGAAGTTAGTCAAATTGCGCACAATACCGGTATGGCGCGTACCAACCGCATATTTAGTGGTGATGTCGGCTTTGGTCCATGGGTCTTCGGTGAGTTGTTTTACACCCAGCGACATTTTGCGTTCCTCACGGTCGAGTGTAAGCACCACTGCTTCAAGCTCGTCGCCAATTTTGATGAAGTCCTGAGGATTGCGCAGGTGCTGCGACCAAGACATTTCTGATACGTGAATGAGTCCTTCTACACCCGGCATAATTTCGAGGAACGCACCGTAGTCGGCCACATTGACAATCTTGCCTTTTACACGCGAACCCACTTGAATATCAGCAGGCAAGCTCTCCCACGGATGCGGGATGAGTTGCTTCATGCCCAAAGAAATGCGTTTTTTGTCTTCGTCGAAGTCCAGCACTACTACATTTACCTTTTGGTCTAAGCTGAGCACTTCTTCGGGATGGTTGATTCGTCCCCATGAAATATCGGTGATATGTAGCAAGCCATCCACGCCTCCCAAATCAATGAATACGCCAAAGTTGGTCATATTCTTGATAACACCTTCGAGTACTTGTCCTTTTTCGAGGTTGTTGAGAATTTCAGCGCGTTGCGATTCGAGGTCTTTTTCAATCAGCACTTTGTGAGAAACCACTACGTTGTCGTTGGCGTAGTTGATTTTCACCACCTTCACCTCCATTTTCTTGCCTACATAGATATCGAAGTCGCGAATAGGTTTTACGTCAATCTGTGAGCCGGGCAAGAATGCTTCTACGCCAAAAATATCTACAATCAGACCGCCTTTGGTACGCCGCTTTACAAGTCCTTCAATAACTAAGTCGTTTTGCAAGGCGTTTTCGATATTCTCCCATGCTTTTACAATCTTGGCTTTTTTGCGGGAGAGAATCAGTTGTCCATTCGTGTCTTCGGGGTTTTCCACGTACACATCCACGGTGTCGCCAATTTTCAAGTCAGGCATGTCGCGGAATTCAGACAAGGGTACTAAGCCATCGGATTTGAAACCAATGTTCAATACCACATCGCGGTCAGTAATGCTTACTACCGTACCAGTAACTACTTCATTTTGTTTTATTTCGGAAAGCGTACCGGCATAAAGCTGTTCTAAGCGGCTCTTTTCTTCTTGTGAGTAGCCGCTGCCTAATTTGTTGGACGAGAAGCTGTCCCAGTCAAATTCTGTTACTTGTTCTTTGCTCATTGAATTTTGATAGCGCCATTAGTACACTTGCACGAGGGCGCACTCTTGCAAGCATTTTAGTTAAACCATCCAGCAAAAGCTGCCTTTCACCCGAAAGGACTGCAAATATAGAAGTTTTGCCGCTAACCACAACAAAATCTTGTAATTATGATAACATAGTTGTAATTTTAAGCATGAAGAAAAATGCAGTTGTTCCGTTTCTGGTGGCATGTGTGTGCTATGTTTTACCATTGCAAGCCCAAATACCAGACAATCACCCCATACATTTATTTCAGTCTTACATCACTGGCGACTTTGACAACAGTCGCCAAATAGCGCAAGAGCTACAAGCGGGCAAGCAGGTGCATCCGTATGCCAAACATGTAAACCGAGTAGCCAATGAAAAAATAGACCACTTACCTAACCCGTTAAATGGTTTTTTCTTGTTAGAAGAAAGCTATTATAAGTACGCCGAGGGAGATACTATCGTTAAACCTTATCTGTTTTTCTTTGAAGCGCTGCCCGAAGGCAAGGTGAAGCTCTACTCTATGCAATTACCGAAAGAAATTGCTCCCAAAGATATTCGCAACGATAATCCTCTCCTTCGCTTCGACTATAGGACTTTACAGCCATCTCCCACTTTTCGCCCGGCAGTGTATACCCAAACCGAGCGCGGTTTTTATTTGAAAGCTCCTAACGAGTTTCCCGGCGGCGTGTTTACCTTAGAAGAAACCATTGGCAAAGACCGCTTGGAAGTAATGGAATTACTCATTCGCGAAGGTAGGCAAATAACCCCCTACAATATGCCTATTATTTATGAGCGAATCAACATGACTAAATAAAGGCATGTAGGGCATAGTTGAATTTCCACAGTAGTAATGGTGCCTTTAGCGCTTTACAGGGGCAAACGTTATAACCTAAACAATGCGCGACGGCAGGATTGACAGGATTTGTAGCTGAAAAACAGCCTCGCTACATGAGTTTGGATTGGGGATTGCGGATTTTGGAATTTTCCTACTGCTACACCCGAAATTGTTTCGCTGTTGCACGCCTCTCCACGCGCGGTAAGGGCAAGATACGCACAACAGCAAGTTTGCTTTCATGAATTATAAATTTGGCAAAACGAACCTTACAAAAAACCAAATAGCCACTAATGTTGCGAGTGTATGCTCAAATGCTTAATAACAGTTTCATTAACCTGTTGGAATGTAAGTATTCTTTTGCCCTGATGTTCTTGCATAAACTCCTCAGCAGCTTGTGGAGTAGCAACAGGCACTAGGTCATGTCCCATTGGTCCAATCACGTCACTCCCGATAATGTAGAATGCTTGCCTGCCATCAATCCACTGTTGTTCGTAGTAGTCAGTAACCAATACGCTGTCTGTAGCTGCCAATCCCTGTGCTTGGCTGTTAATAAACAAGCATCGCGGAGAACAAAAATGTTTTACCGCATTGCTACTGATAATTTTACTGCGCCATGCTTGAAACTCTTCGGTAGGCATTCCACATTGTGCACAGCGAGTATTGGTGTTGCTATTGTCGCTGTTTGGGTTGCTACATGCAACCACTCCTGAAAAGGTAAGTATCAAGAAAAGGCGAAAACAGGCTTTCATTTATTTTTTGCTAATTGATTGATCATAACACGTACCTGCGGCTCGCCTATCCAGCCTACTATTCTGCGAGCTACCTTACCTTCTGGGTCTATGAAATAATTAGTAGGCAGTTCTTCAACACCATACTGTTTTGAAATACTACCAGTTGTGTCAAGCAACATAGGAAAAGTTGCTTTGTACTTACGGTAAAATTCCTCAGAAGCTTGGCGAGGCTGGGCTACGTTGATAGCAAGCAGTTCAAATTGGTCGCTTTTGAGCTTTTGATAGTAGGCTTGTGTTTCAGGAAATTCTTTTCTGCAAGCAGGACACCAGTCTGCCCAAAAATATAACATTACCACTTTTCCCTTATAATTGCTGAGTTTGTAGGCGACTCCTTGTAGGTCGGTCGTTTCAAAGTCCGGCGCTGTGACTCCTCTGGAAATGCCCCCTTGGTTGTTTTGGCAGCCATTGAGCAACAACAAAGTTGTCAGTAGACTTATCAAACGAATAGCGTTCATGTTGCAAAAATAAACCGTAGGCAGTTATATTTGTTTAACTTTTGTTACAATTTTATTGTCTATTGTTATGAAAAACCTACTGTTGCGGTTAGTTGGCTGTTTGTTTGCTTGGGTGTGTGTATTGTCGGCATTGGGGCAGTCAGTTCAGTTAGCTACCCCTCGGGAAGCTGTTGAAACTCATTTAAGAAACTTAGGGTTTGGAGAAACACATTGGGCAAAAAGTTTTCCCAAGTCAGCTGCCGCGCCATTCAATCACCCCGATTTGCGCAACGAAATCAACGAGAAAGAGCGCATCAGACGCGCTCGTATGTTAAAAGAAATTTACGAAGGATTAGGTAAATATATTGACTTTGCGGCTATTCCTGACGACCCTAACTATCGCGATTCTACGATGAGTAATCCCAATGCATATTTATTGTTTACTCATCTGGGTTATCCGATATATTTAGAAAAAGTCAGAAATAATTGGTACTACTCACCAGAAACCATTCGCTTAATTCCCGAACTGTATGAAATAGTTTTCATTATTGATACTGAAAAACTATTTGGCATTGATTTATTTAACCCACCGCAAACTTTTTTACTGTTAACGGCGTGGCAATGGGCAGGACTTGCCGCTATGCTACTACTTACGCTGTTAATGTACAGATTAGCAGTTGTGTTGTTAATTCGCGTACCGGTAGCCATGCTCAAGCGGGCTGACCAAGCCGACTTTGCCGATAATTATATCGTTCCTGTAGCCAGCCCTCTGGTAATGGCAACGGCTTTGTTTGCACTCAACACTTTTTTACCTGCCTTGCACTTACCTATTGCTTACATGCGCTATGTCTATCCTACTTTGACGGTGATTTGGGTAGTACAATTTGCCACTGTCATCTACAAATCTGTTAACTTAATTGGTTATTATGTAGAAAAAATATACAAAAAAAATAACTGGAACTACAATGAGCAACTTGCTTTGTTGTTTAAGCGCATCTTGCGCGTGCTGATTGTGTTTGTAACAGTTGTTTATTTGCTACAATATATTTTCAACTTAAATGTAGCAGGCGTCATTGCCGGTCTTTCTATTGGTGGTTTGGCAGTAGCACTAGCAGCTCAAGATACACTCAAAAACCTGTTTGGCTCGGTAATGATATTTTTAGATAAGCCCTTCAAAATAGGAGATTGGATTATTGGCGACAGGGTAGATGGCCGGGTGGAGTATATTGGTTTCAGAAGTACCCAAATCAGAACTTTTGCCAATTCGGTAACAGTGATTCCCAACGGCAGATTAGCCGACCTTACGCTGGAAAACATGGGCATGCGTCAAAAGCACCGCTTCCGTACCATGATCAGCATCGTGTACAGCACCCCTCCCGACCTGATATTTGCCTATGTAGAAGGGTTGCGTACAATGGCTACTGCTCACCCACATATTGAACCAGACGATGTTCTGATTACTCTTTTTGATTTTACCGACTCTGCTATTCAAATTCGCTTTCAGGTATTTATTAACGTAACTGACATTAAGCAAGAACTCATGATTCGCGAAGAGTTGATTTTACACATCATTCGGCTGGCTGCTGCTTTGGGCGTACAGTTTGCCTTCCCAAGCACCAGTTTGTACGTAGAGAAAATGCCAGAAAGTAAAAATACCTTACCGCATAAAATTAACCCCGAAGAATACCAAAAAATTACTGCAAATTATGTCAATAATTACGTTGTAAAGAAAGAAGAAGGGGTATAATTCATTAAAAACCGTGCCATGTAATATTTATCTGATTTTTCCATTAAATCGGTTATGTTATTGAGAAAGTGAGGCTCTTTTATGGGGTTCACTTTTTTATTGTACTTTTTTGAAGGCATTTGGGTGCGATTGGGACGGAATAAAGTTCAAATACATTATAAATCTTTTAGTGTATTCTAAAGTCGATTTTTCTGTGAAATATTTTCTTACACATATGTTACATTTGTGGAAATCGCTCGCTAACGCTGCAAAGAATTTGTATGAAAAAAATTTACTACATATTGTTTTTTGCTGTAATTTCTTTGCAAAATCGGGCATTTGGGCAAGATTTAGCGAATCTGAAAAATGAAAAACCTGTCAGTGTAAGCGGTTCGTTGGGTGGTTCATTTTTGGGGTATAGTGCAAGCGGTATTGCAGCACGCCGCGACCCTTTCTTCTGGCAACTGAACGGCACGCTCAACATCAGCCTTTACGGGGTGGATATTCCCCTTTCTGCCACTTTCAGCCAACTTAACCGACGTTTTACCCAGCCTTTTAACCAGTTTGGATTAAGCCCGCGCTACAAGTCCGTAACGGCGCATTTGGGATATCGCAATCTGGAATTTTCGCCCTATACACTTTCGGGAAATGTATTTTTAGGCGCAGGCATTCAAGTTGCGCCCGAAGATTCGCCCGTGAAGGTTACGGCACTGTACGGGCGCTTTGTGCGTGCCATTGCGCAGGGTGGGGTAGAAGGCATTGTGCGCGGCGTTCCTGCCTACGAACGGTGGGGGCAGGGCGTAAAACTCACGCTCGGCAAACAGGAAAACCGCTCGGCAGATTTGATTTACTTTCAGGCAAAAGACAACGTCAATTCCGTGCCGTTGGCTACTACCGAAGGGCTGACACCCGTAGAAAACGGCATTTTGGGGTTGCAGGTGAGGCAACAACTCACCAAGCGGCTCAACTTTCGGGCTGAATACGCGCTTAGTGCATTTACTAACGACATCCGACTTGAAAACGACGGTACTAATTTTTCGGGTTTGAAGGGTATGGCTGCCGCGCTGCTTTCGCAAAGGAATTTGAGCACGCAGGTAAACGCCGCCCTCAACGCCGAAACGACCTATGCGGCAGACAAATATCAATTGCGGTTGCTCTACCGCCGCATAGACCCCGACTACAAAACAACGGGTTCGGTTTTTCTCAACAACGATTTGGAAGACGTGCAGGCTTCGGTTGGTTGGCGAATGCTGGACAATAAAATCAACATTTCCGCAGGGGGCGGCTTTCAGCGCAACAATTTGGGTCGTCGGCTTGCCAACGAAATGATGCGCCTTTCGGGTTCGTTTAACATCAGCTATGCGCCTAACGAAAAGCTGAATGTTTCGGCAAATTATTCCAATTTCAGTTCGGCAACCAAGGTTTTGCTGACTGCCACAGACTTCAACAATACGCAAATCAACCCCGATTCGTTGAGTTTGTTACAAATCACCAACAGCGCGGGCATGAGTGCCAACTACAACACGGGCAACGAACGCACCCGCCACGTGCTGATGAGCAACTTCAACTTTCAGGGTGCTAACGATAACGATAATTCCAAAACCACCTTCTGGAACTGGTTGAGTTCGTATCAGTACACGCTGGTTCCTACCGATTTAAGTTTGGCTCTCTCTTTTAATATCAGTCGCAACATCAGCACGGGTTTTGAAAATTTAGTGGCAGGTCCTACGCTGACCGCCACCAAGGGCTTGCTCAAACGCAAAATGCGCCTGAATGCCTCGGGCAGCCTGCTGAACTCTTATGCAGCGGGCGAACTTTTGAGCGGCAATTTCAACCTGCGTGCCATGATGAACTATCGCGTAGCAACTTCGCACAATCTGGGGCTGAACGTGATGTATTTGAGCCGTGCCTCTAAGCAAGCCAATGCACCCTCTTTCACCGAACTGCGTGCCGGGTTGAATTACAACTATACTTTCGGCTTTTAAACTATTACCGTTATACACTATGAGTCGGTTTGTACGGCACAAATTGCTGCAACTTTTGTGCATGGTATTTCTGGCAGGGGCAGGGCAACAAGCGGCACAGGCGCAAACCTTTCCGTTTCGGGTCAATCCGATTGTTCAGCCGCCGTATTCTACGCTTTTGAGCGATTATTTATTGCCCACAGGCGAAAAATTAGTCGTCAATGTCGCTTTTAACGACTTTAACGAGCCTTCGTGGGAATTTTATCTGCGCGTCAGTATTCAGAGCAGCCGCATGAGTTTGCGCACCCGCCCCGATTTTCGTCCCGCTGCACCGTTTACCATCGTTCCCGGCACGCCTTTGCGCCTGACCGCCGCCGACCTTGCGCCATATTTAGACCTGAACAACATGCAAATAAGTGGCATGAGTGCCGACGAACTGCGCCGCACCGACCGCCTGCCCGATGGGCTTTACAGTTTTTGTTTTGAAGTGATAGACTACCGCAGCAATCAGGTGCTTTCGCGAGTGGGCTGTTACGAAGCATGGCTGATGACCATTGACGAGCCTACGCCGATTTTGCCCGTTTGCGGAGCTTCCGTTAAGCCCATAGAGCCGCAAAACGTGCAGTTCCAATGGCAACTGACCAACGGTACGGCAGCTATTCAGGCTAATACCGAATATGTGTTGAAGGTATATGAAGTAACCGACCTGCAAACCGACCCGCTGCTGGCAATTAACAACGGCAAAGCCATTCCGATTTTTGAATCTGAACCGATTGTAGGGCGCACCAGCTACAACTACAACATCAGTGCTCCGCCGTTAGAACTTTCAAAACGCTACGTGTGGACTGTACAGGCAATAGACCGCGACGGGCGCAATGTGTTCAAAAACAACGGCATCAGTCAGGTGTGCTGGTTTCAGTACGGCTATCCCGAAGGTGGTAGAATTACTTTACAAAAGCCTGATAATCAATATGCTTTTGGAAAGAATGACTTGTTGAAATTTGCATGGTCGCTGCCTGATAAATTAGTGGCAGGGCAGGCAGTGCGCTACAAGTTCCGCGCCGTAGAACTGATGCCCGGTCAAGATGCTGCAAGTGCCGTAGCGAGCAATCCTGCATGGTTTGAAGAAGAAACAACCGAAACAATAGCCATTGGCAGCAGTTGGGAATACATCCTGCGCGGGCAGCGACCCGAAGCAGGCAAATCCTATGCTTGGCACGTGCTGGCATACAGCGGAGAGCAAGAAATTGCTAAAAGCAATGCACTAATTTTCAAAGGACCGCCGATTGTAGAAAAGTTTCTGGCAGGCAAGCATGAAGTTACCGTGCTTAGCACATCCAATGCCGATTTGAGCAAACTTTCAGGACGCGGAAAAATAGTTATCAATTCCGCAGGCGACACTGAAGAGTTTGATTTTAAGGACATTAAGTTAGAAAACATCGCAGGGCGCATGGTGTTGGCAGGTGGCGAAATCGTGCATCCGCTCAAATGGGAACGCATAGAACTCACCCCTGCGTTGCCCGAAAACGGCGCAGCTTATTTCTACCCGCAAAACTTGATTCTTACCAAAGATTTTTTGCAGATAGAAGGCGAAACCAAATGGGCACTGCCGCACCCCGTTACAAGCGGCAAAGCAGCGGAAGTGCTGTTTGTTAAGGCGCGCTTCGGCTACGACGATTTTAAACTTTTGGGCAGTACGGCTGCGGCAGAAAACAACCGTTTTGAGTTGGCAGAACCTTACCGTTTCCGCCTCAACTTAGCCGTTTCGTCCCGCATTATTATCAACCAAGACAACCGCTATGGGTTGCAGATGGACGGCGATTTGCTGTTGCCCGACAACAAGTTCAAAGCACCGACCGATGAGTCGCTGTCGGTTCGCTTTGCGCAAGCCGCCCAACTGTTCTACTTAGAAAACAACCTGACCTTTGACCGTCCGCTGGTAGCCGTTCCGGGTACGCTGATACAGTTAATGCCGCAAAAATTTATCGTGGATTTGTCAGAAGAAAAGTCAGTAGGCATCCATAGCGGGAACCCTGCATGGAAGGGCATTTATTTTGAGAATTATCGCCTGCAAATTCCACAGAAGTTTGACGGCAGCAATCAGTTCTATTTCACCCGCGCTTGGGAAACAGACCTGCAATCGTTGCCCGAAAGCCATGCCTTCCTGACGGGCAGTGGGCTGACGCTGCGCTTCCAACGGGATTTCAACAACGAACTGCCCGCGGCGCTGTTCAACACCTTTGGCGGCAACTTGCGCGGCTTACAACTCAACGTTGAAGACAACGTGCTGACCAAGAGCACTTTGCGCGGCTTTATCCGCATTCCGTTGCTGACAGGCGACCAAGAGTTGAACTATACTGCCGATATCACTTCGCAAGGCATTCAGCCCGGGCGCATGGAAGAAGACCTAACGGGGCGTTACTTTGCCTTTAACCCCGACGGCGGCGACCAGCGCGTGGAAATGCAGATTGCCCGCGCTGCTTTTGCCGATAACGAGCGTTTAGACATCACCTTAGATGCCGAGTGGCGAAGTCTGGAACTGACAATGAGTGGCTTGCAAGGGTTTCGCGTATGGGGCGATGGGCGCATTGGCTTTGTTATTCCCAACGGGCAGGTGGCACTCACCAACCAATCCAAAGGTAGATTGCCTTCGGGCAACGAAATACGCGTTACCCACGTAATGGCGGCAAATTTGGCAGGTCAATATGCTTTTGGCATTCGTGCCGAAATTGTCATGATGGCAAATGCGACAGGCAAAGAAGGCGTTCCGACCGCCGACTTTATCAGCGCGATGGATTTTAAAGAGATGTTAGCCCGTGCCAATACGGGTATTTCCGACAGCGACCGCGACAGGGCGCGGGAAACTCCGCCGCGCACATCGGGTATGCCACCCGACAGATTAGACCCGCGACCGACCGCAGGCATCAGCGGCAACAGTGCATCGGTTCCTGCCATTTTCAAGGGCGGCATGTTTAAACAAACCGATGCGGACGGCAAAATTGTGATGGATTCCATGTACCTGCGCGTTGCCGTGCCGCTGCTGTTTTCCATGGAAGGCATGTTAAAACTCTACTACGGGCATCAAGTGTACGGCGATGCCTTCATGGGCGCATTAGACGGCAAAATGGAACTGCCTTTTGTCATTCAACTCTACGGTTTGGCAATAGCGGGCGCAAAGGATAAATATCCCTTCGGGCTGATTCAGTTCGGGGCTGCCGTTGGCGGAAAGGTGGAATCCCGCGCTGCCGTTGCCCCGCTGATGGATGCTGCCTTGGCAGACTTCCAACGCGAAAGTGCCATTGCCGAACAATTAGAGGAAAAATACGGCGTGCCACTTTCGTCCGAAGACATTAAGCAACTCATGCAAAAAGAGTTGGAAGATATTCTTGCCCGCAAGGTCAAAACCGACGATGAGCTGATTTTCATCAAACGCATGGATGACCGCAGCGGCACATTGGAAAAACGCCTGACCGAACATGAGCAAAGAAGGCTTGCCTTGCTGTGGACAAATTTGGTTAAAACTTCCGACGACATAGCTCTGCGCGGTGAGTTGGAACTTACCGTAAAAGCCTATTTGAAAGCCAAAGCGGGAGCCGCTGCCAAAGCAGTAGGCAATGTGGTATTGTCGGGTGCTAAATGGGTGGCAGGAAAAATCTATTTCAAAGTAACAGGCAATCAGTTGTTCCCTGTCAAGCCTTCGCCCAAGGGCAACTCTTTGTTTGATGCAGGGCAAAACGTTGCCAATGCAGCCAAAAATGCGGGCAACAACGCCAACGGGGGCAAATCTACCAAAGCCAAAGTGATGGAAATGCTTTCCAAAGGCATTCCTGTTGTGCCGAAGGTGCTGTTCCTCACGGGCATGGAAGGCGTGTTCTATTTCGGTATGAAGCGCAGCAGCTTTGAAGACATCGGCGAAGACATCAGTATGCACAGCCTGACCTTCGTTCCCGACCCCGACAATTGGTTCGGCATGATGCTGCGGGCGCAATTTTCCGATATGCCCTCATCGGGTATGATTGCGCAGTTTGGCGGCATGATAGAGCTTTCGCTCAACGGCGGCAGGTTTGACCGTCCTGCCACAGGCGATTCGCGTTTGGGCTACATCATTGGCATGAAAATATTCGGCAAGGTGGGCAACGTTGGGTTGCCGGGCATGTTTACCTACTCTGTGGCAGCCATTGATGGAAAAGCTGTGATTTCCATTCCCGATACGCGGATACGATTGGAAGCCAACGCCATGTTTAATGCCCCCGTCGTTTGCGGACAAAACAATTTTGCCATTGACCTTAGCCCGCAGCATGTGCGGCTCAACATAGGCAGTCGCGAACGACCCGCCTACATGATGCCCATGTGTTTGGGGGTTGCCATGACAGGCTTTTTGGATATCAACGAAAAGGAATTTGAAGTAGGTGTCGGTTTCAAAGCGGGCATAGACTTACAACTGCCGTGGATAGGCGTTCGCGAAGTGGCAGCCATTCGCCCGTACCTTTCCGCCTATTTGCAGGCAATGGCAAGCACCAAGGTAATTTTCCAACCCGAACTTGGCTTAGATAACGTGCGGTTGAGTGCAACGGCGCGGGCAGCAGTAGGCGTAGAGTGGGAACTTGTTGTGGTGGGCAAAGGCAACTTGCGATTAGTGGATGTCATTTTCCAAGGCGATTTGATAGCCCGCTTCAAAAATGAAATTTCCCTCAGCGGCAAGCTGCGCGGCAAAGTGCACGTAGTAGGCATTGACTTTGATATTGAGACGCAACAGTTTACCCATAAAATCCAATAGCCGCCATGAAAGCCAAAATATTTTCCGTTTGCTTGTGGCTCATGGCGGTTGCGGGCGTAAGTTTCGCACAAGATAACCGCGTGATTGCTACCCCTGCACAAGGCGGTATGATTGTGCGCTGGTTTCCGCGTGCGGTCTATGTTGCCGAAGGGGTGAATGTGTTTCGCAGCCCTGCGGGGCGCAACCAATGGGAAAAACTGACGGCAAAACCCGTTAGGAAAGGCGATGTCCCATTGCCCCAAGAAGCCCTTGACCGCAACCCCGCCTTGGCATCTTACCGCGAATTAGCCGATAAGCTGAACGCCGACGATTTAGCTACGCTGGCAGGCGCATTCATCACGATTCAATCGGTATTAAGCCCCGACTTTGCCCGCTATCTGGGCAATTGGTACACCGACGCAACCGCCGTTGCGGGGCAGAGCTATGAGTACCGCATCATAAGCGCATCGGGCAAGGTGCTCAATACGTCGCCCGCCGTAACCATGGGCGAAGAAGTGTTGGAAGCACCGCCCGTCGGCATCGTCCATCTTTTGACCGACAGAACTTTTCAGTTGGGATGGAAAGCCGAACCTTCCCGATTTTTGGCAGTGAACGTCTATCGCACATCCGTTGCCGAAGGACGCAAAAAACTCAACGAATTGCCGCTGATGAGCAGCTTGGACGATTTGCAAAAGCAGGGTTTTCTTTATGCTGATACGACCCTTCAATACGGCGTAAGTTATGCCTATGAGGTAGCGGGCATAGACCTTTTCGGCAGGGAAACGCAGCCTTCCGCCGCGGTAGAAGTGCGTGCCGAAGACCGCATACCGCCCGTTCCGGCAGGTGCGCTGGCTTCGCAGGCAGACCCGAAGAGCGGCAAAATTGCCCTTCGCTGGCAGGCATCGCCTTCGCCCGATGTGGCAGGTTACGACATCTACCGCCGCGGGCGCAAAGAGCAAACGGGCTTCCGAAAAATCAACAACAGTTTGCAACAGCCCCGCGATACAATCTTCGTAGATGAGCCGCCCGCTGCCGATGTGTGGTTCTACAAGGTGGCAACCTTTGACCGCGCAGGCAACCGCAGCGATTCGGATACAACTTTTGCCATTTTGCCCGACAAAGAGCCGCCCGCCCCCCCACAAGGCTTAACCTTGGAAGCCCGAAGCGGTGAAATGCACCTCAAATGGAAAGCCAACACCGAACCCGACTTGCTGGGCTATCGGCTCTATCGCACCATAGATGAAAACCGCCCCGAATCGTTCGCATTGATTCACAACGACGTGCTCACCGCCACCAGCTATGTGGACAAACTGCCCGCCGTTGCCCGCAACAAGTTCATTTACCGATTGGTAGCCTTAGATTCTTCGGGCAACGAAAGCAGAGGTTCGCTGGCAGCCGAAGGCAGAATGCCCGACGTGGTAGCCCCCGAACAGCCTGTCCTTACTTCCGTTGCAGCTAATACCGATAAAAGCATCACCATCAGTTGGCTTGCCAATGCGGACAGCGATTTGAAAGGGTATCAACTCTTCCGCGCCGTTGATTCGGCGGGTTTTGTGCCCTTGGGCGCGATGCTGCCCCCCGCGCAAACCGCTTTTACCGATAAGGGCTTGCAGGAAGGCAAACTTTACCGCTACACGCTCACTGCCATAGATAGCAGCGGCAACAGTTCCCCGCAGGCGCGACCGCTTGCCGCAGCATTAACGACAAGCCTGAATGCCGATGCGCTACAAGTTGCCGGACTGACCGTTGCTTACGACAAACGAAATAAACAAACCCAACTGAGTTGGAACAAGCCCCAAGAAACCGCTTGGCAAGGGTTCATTGTCTATCGCAAACAAGAAAATGCCGCTTGGCGACCTGTCAGCGGAATGCTCAGCGACACAAAATTTGCCGATACAGACATAAAACTCGGGCAAACCTATTATTACGAAGTGCGCACCTATGCCAATGGTATAGTGGCGCATTCCTCTACTGTCAAAACCACCATCAACGAATAAAAAAATCAACAACAAGCCATATGAAACGATTCTGCATTTTACTCGCTGCCTTAACCCTGCTGTCTGTTCAGGCATGGGCGCAAAACGTGGGCATCGGCACTGCCACGCCCGATAACTCTGCCATGCTGGATGTTACCTCTGCCAATAGTGGGCTGTTGGTACCTCGTATGCCCGACCACAATGTGATTGCATCCCCTGCTAACGGTTTGTTGGTTTTCAATACAACCCTAAACAAGTTTGTGTATCGTTCCGGCACGCAATGGGTAGTGCTGGATGCTTGGAGTTTTAACAACGGCAACGTTGGTATTGGCAACGCTACCCCACCTGCCAATCGCTTGGAGGTGCAAGGCAATGCGCTTATCAACGGCAACCTGACAGCTAATAATCTGACTACCGGCGGAACGGTTACGGCAGGCAACTTAAACGTAAGCGGCGTTATCAGCGGCAACGGTACCATTCCTATCGGTGGTATTATCATGTGGAGCGGTTCTATTGCCACTATTCCCGCTGGCTGGGCTTTGTGCGACGGCAATAACGGCACCCCCGACCTGCGCGACCGTTTCATCGTGGGGGCAGGCAGCAGCTATGTACCCGGCAACACTGGCGGTGCTAATCAGGTTACACTTACCGCTGCCGAAATGCCCGCACACAACCACACGGGGTCTACTTCTTGGGACGGCGACCATTTCCACATGACCGAAGGTACGGATGCGTCAGGGCTTAGCTGGCGTACAAGGTTCTATGTGGGTAACTCAACCACCGTAGATATGGGCTTCGGCGGCGGCAGCGATGCAGACCCCAACGATAACCGATGGCGCGGGCAGGTGCAAAGCAACACCACAGGCGCACACTCACACAGCTTTACGACCAGCACCGCAGGCGGCAGCGCAGCACACGAAAACCGTCCACCATACTTTGCCTTAGCTTTCATCATGCGCATCAACTGATTTCACCTTAAACCCTTACGGTATGAGCATCCGAAGTTTACGGCATTGGGGTTGGTTATGGCTTTGCTTGTTAAGCATGCAGCCCTTGTTTGCCCAACTGATACACAACCGAACGAATATCACCATTCGCAACGGCGCACTGCTGCACGTCAACGGTGATTTTCAGAACGCTGCCAACGGCACAACTGCCATTGATGCAGGCGCTACGCTGCGCATTACGGGCAGTTTTACCAACCTGAATACCGCTAACGTTCCAAGCACGGGCTTGCTTTCGCTGGGTGGCAACCTTTCGCATCAGGCAGCCAATGGCTTGTTTCCCACCGAAGGAACGGTTTTGCTCAATGGCACAGCCAATCAGTTGCTTTCTTCAACACTGCAAAACATCAACTTTTTCCGATTAGAACTCAACAAACCCGCAGGCGAAGTTACGCTGGGCAGAGCCATAGATTTGCGCAATCGCCTTTTGTTTAATGGCGGAAGATTGAACCTGAGCGGCTTTGACCTGAATTTGCTCAATTTTGTTTCAGGCACTGATGAGGGCGGCTTTCTGGAAAATGAAAATAATTTCAGTCGTGCCTATGGCAATGGCTTACTTCGCATGACCTTACCCGCTTTTGCCCCCAACAATATCATGCTGAACCTGCGCGGAACAGGTTTGGGCATCACTACGGGCGGTGCTAACATGGGCACTACGCAAATATGGCGCGGGCATACGGCTTTCCCTAATGCTGCCGACGGCAGTATTGCGCGTTATTTTGCATTCAATGCAGCCAACACTGCTAATGCGCAAGTGCGTTTGGGCTATGTGGACGACGAAGTAGTGGGCAATGAGAGCAACTACGCGCTGTTTGTTTCGCCCGACGGCGGAGCAACGTTCCAAAACTTTGGTGGAACGCCTAATGCGGCAAGTAATTTTCTGGAAAGTACAGCCGCCGCACCTATCGGCAACAATACCATCCTGACACTTGCCGATGCTAACTGTGTCAATGCGCCAAGATTGGCAGATAATCCAGATGCTGCCATCCCAACCACATCGGCAACACCCGGGCAGACCGTAGAAATTTACGTGATTCAGGGAAACCCGCTCACGCTACGCGTTTACAACGACGTGGCGGCAGACGGCAATGGTGCCAACCTGATTGATGCCCGTTGGAGCGGTGCTTTTGTGAGCCATACCTTGCCGACTTTGAATTTGGTGCAAACCCATGCGGTCAATACCGCAAACGTGGGTCGCTTCCTTTATACCGTAACGCTGACCAATGCGCGGGGCTGTGCCAATACGCGCACCTATGCAGTGAACGTATTTCCGCGATTTACGCCCGACTTTACGGCAACCAATGCCTGCACGGGCAGCGACCATAACTTGGCAACTGCCAATCTCAACACTGCCCTTACACCGGATTTGATTGCAGCGGGCTATTCGGCAGTGTACACCGTTGAGTGGGATTTCATCGGGGCGGGTTCTTCGCCTCAAATCCGCACCTTGACCGACCAAGCAAGTGATGCAGACACACATATCCGTTCTTATACAACGGCAGGCGTGTATAATGTCCGCTTGCGGCTGACTGCCAAGTACCGTTCAGGCGGCTTAGACCGCATTACCTACACCGATGAAGTGGTCAAAGCCGTTGAGGCACGTCCGCTACCCGTCCCTGATTTCAACTTTACGGAAGTTTGTGCAGGTACGGCAAGCAATTTTACCATTACGGGAACGCCGATTACCTCACCGTTGAGTTTCCCAAGCGCAACGCCCAGCGGGATGCCCGTCAGCATTGCCACAAGTTTCTGGCAGTTTGGCGACGGCAATACGCTGACCCAAACGGGCGCAAATGCCTTGGATGCGGTAAATCATACCTACGCTGCGGCAGGCGTTTACACCGTTCGCCTGACAATGACTTCGGCGCACGGCTGCACGGCTTTCACAGAAAAGACCGTAGAAGTGCGTCCCAATCCTGCGCCTGCCTTTGTAGCTACTACCGTTTGTGAGGGTGCAACAACTGCTTTTACCAACAATTCTACCATTGCCAGCCCTGCGGGCTTATCGGTAACGCCTGCCATTGTGCAGTCGGAATGGATTTTTGGGGACGGCAATTCGCAAATCGTAGCGGGAACGGGCAATGTTTCGCATACTTATGCGGCGGCGGGTCGTTACAACGTTACGCTGCGCACCACTTCCAACGCCGTGCCTGCCTGCATCACTGAAATTACGCAGGCGGTAGATGTGTATCCGATTCCTGTGGCGGCTTTTGCCAAAACCGACGTATGCGCAGGTACGCCAACTACGTTTACCAATGCTTCCACCGTTGCGCAGCCTTTGGGGCTGGCAGTATTGCCGCAAATTGCTACTTCTGTCTGGGACTTTGGCGACGGCAACACGCAAACGCTCACAGGCGCAAATGCGCTGGACATGGTACAGCATACCTACGCTGCACCGGGCGTTTATACTGTAACACTGACTGTTACTTCCAACGCCCCGACTTCACCTGCCGCCTGTTCGCATACCGTTACGCAAACCGTAGAAGTGCGCCCCAACCCTGTCCCTGATTTTTCCTTTTTGGATGAATTGTGCTTTACAGGCGCAGGAACTGAGTTTTTAAATTTTTCTGACATCACTGACCCGGGTGGTTTAGCAGCTACGCCCGAAATTGTAGAGTCGCGCTGGAACTTTGGCGATGGCTCGCCAATCGTAACGGAAACAGGTGTAGATGCTTTAAACAGCGTTTCACATACTTACGCCGCCGCAGGCAAGTATGCGGTTTCATTAACGGTTGTTTCTAATACCGGCTGTGAAGTGGTCTTGACCAAAAACATCACCATTCATCCGCAGCCTGTGCCCAACTTTACTTTTACACAAGTTTGCCACAATGCACCAACTACCTTTACCAATACATCCGCTGTTCCCATGCCGATTGGCTTTGTAACAGCCCCGCAAATTGTTACTTCGGTTTGGAACTTTGGCGACGGCAACACGCAAACCCTGACAGGTGCAAATGCCCTGAACGCTGTAAGCCATACCTATGCCGCGGCGGGCGTTTACACCGTTCGCCTGACCGTAACAACCGATGCGCCTAATGCCTGTACCCAATTCATTGAGCATACCGTAGAAGTGCGTCCCAATCCGGTGGCAGCTTTTACATCTGTTGGAGCGGCATGTATCAACCCTGCTGGCTATACCTTCAACAATACTTCGGCAATTGCCGACCCGGGCGGCTTGGCGGCAACGCCTCAAATTGTAGAATCGCGCTGGAACTTTGGCGATGGTTCGCCCTTGGTCGTTTTGACAGGGGCTAACACAATGGACAACGTAACGCATGTGTATGCATTGGCAGGTACATATCCCGTAACGCTGACCGTTGTTTCCAATACAGGATGTACGCACAGTTTCACACAAAACTTTACCGTGCATCCGCTGCCGACTGCTGCTTTTACGGCTGCCAACATTTGCAAAGACAGCCCACTGACCTTTACCAACACTTCCACAGGCGTTCACGCATTGGTAAGTTCAACTTGGGATTTTGGCGATGGTTCGCCTGCGGTAACGCTGGGCGGCAACGACGATGCCACGCATACCTACACTGCCTTTGGAACATTTACCGTAACCCTGACTGTTGCCGACATCAACGGTTGTACGCATCAGACCACACAAAATATCACCGTTCACCCGCGCCCTGCGGCTGCTTTTACTGTTCCTGCTATTCGCTGTGCAACCGAAGCAATAGCCTTTACCAACACGACCAATACTTTTGCCACAGCCACTACCTATTTGTGGGATTTTGGCGATGGAGACACCTCAACCGATGCATCGCCTGTAAAGACCTACACAACAGCGGGTAGTTATACCGTTACGCTGACCGCTTCTAACGGCTTTGGCTGTGTGGATGTATTCACGCAAAACGTGGTTATTCACCCCAAACCCGTGTTGAATTTTGGCGGCGTAATCGGCACGTGTGCAGCAAGCCTTACCTTAGATGCCGAAAATCCGGGCAGTACCTATTTGTGGAGCACAGGCGCAACCACACGCACCATCAACGTAACCACTTCGGGCATTTACAGCGTTACGGTTACTTCCCCCGCAGGTTGTCAAATTACAGAAACCGTAGAAGTACAATTGCTTTCTACTATCAATCTCAACTTAGGTGCTGACCGTGAAGCATGTGGCGAAACATTCTTAGATGCGGGCAACCCGGGCAGCACTTACTTGTGGAACACGGGTGCAACCACGCGCTTTATTCGCGTAACCGAAACCGGTAATTATTCCGTAACTGTTACCGACGGAGGTGGTTGCCAGCGCACAGATGAAGTATTTATCCGCATCAAAAAGCAACCGTTTTTGCAGTTTCCTAAGTCGCGTGAAATCCTCTGCCGCGGCGAAAAGCTGACCTTGCAACCTGCCATCAACCAAAATGCCGTGCGCTATTTGTGGAGCACGGGCGAAACTACCCGCGCCATAGAGATTGATAAACCGGGACGCTATGCGCTTACCATTTTCAGCGAAGATGGCTGTTCGGCTGAATCTTGGGTAGATGTTTCCGTAGGCGGTCCCGAACCTTTTGAGTTTCCTGAACAAATTGACAAGTGTTTCGGAGAAGTGGAAGTATTAGATACCCGCAACTTTGCCCCGGGTACAACTTTCCGATGGTCAGACGGCTCTGCCGCACGCACGCTGACGGTTCGCCGCAGCGGCACATATTGGGTAGAGGTGAGCAAAGACGGCTGCACCATCCGCCGTTCGGTGAAAGTGCATTTTGCCGAAGAGGTAAAAGTGCCTGAAAATCAGGTGGAAATTTGCAGCGATGAAACTGCCGTATTGGATGCGGGCAACGCGGGCAGCCGCTACTTGTGGAGCACGGGCGCAACTACGCAAACCATTCAGGCACGACTGGCAGGCGTTTATGTCGTGCAAATCACTACGCCGCAAGGCTGCACAAGTCGCCATGAAATCCGCCTGAACGTAAAACCGCGCCTGCGCGTGGACTTAGGGCAAAATCGCACCTCTTGCCAACCCGTTGTATTGGATGCGGGCAATGCGGGTGCACGTTTCCGCTGGTCGGACGGTTCTACGGGGCAAACCCTGCGCGTTGTTCGTTCCGGCACTTACACCGTAACGGTTATGCGCGAGGGCTTTTGCGAAGCGCAAAGTTCCGTAACCGTTACCATCCGCGAGCCTGAATCGCTGCCTGTTGCCGAGCTGACCCTTTGCGAAGGTGATGCCGAAACTTTGGAAGCCGATGCAGCACAAATTTATCGTTGGAGTACGGGCGCAACCACGCGCAGCATCAACGTTCGTCAGGCAGGCAGCTACCGCGTGGAAATGACCGATGCCGAGGGCTGTGTGCGCGTGAAAGATTTCATTGTGCGCACCCGACCTAAACTCACCGTAGATTTGGGGGCTAATCAGGTGTCTTGTACGCCCGTAACGCTCAATGCGGGCAATGCAGGTGCACGCTTCCGCTGGTCGGATGGTTCTACGGGGCAAACCCTGCGCGTTGTTCGTTCCGGCACATACAGCGTTACCGTTATGCGCGACGGATTCTGCGAAGCAACAGCTTCGGTCAATATCACGATAGAAGAACCGCCATTGGAGGTCAATTTGGGCGATGACCGCGAAATTTGCGAGGGTGAAACCGTAACCTTAGATGCGGGCAATCCGGGCATGAGCTACGAATGGAGCACGGGCGAAACCACACGCACCATCACCGTTTCGCGGGCAGGTGTCTATCGCGTGCGTGTTCGCAACGGGCAATGCACGGCAACCGATGAGGCAGAAGTCAAAGTAAACCCGTTGCCGCAAGTACAACTGCCTCAGGAACGACAACTTTGCGAAGGCAACAGCTTGGAGTTGGAAATCAACGCACAGGCGGGCGTTCGCTATACGTGGACACGCGAAGGCGGCAACTTCACGGCAAGTGGCAATAAAGTAACCATCTCACAAACAGGCAGATATACCCTGACTGCCGTCAGCGATAAGGCCTGTACAACCGTCCGTACTATCAACATCATTCGCAATCCACAGAGCATAGAGGCGCAGTTCTTGTCGCAAAGCGAGGTTGGAGTAGGCGAGCAAGTGCAGTTTGTCAACGTGTCGCATCCCGTGCCCAATCGCCACGAGTGGGATTTCGGCGACGGTAACAAAAGCACGGTTCAGAATCCTGTTCACAGCTACACACGTGAAGGAACGTTTGACGTAACGCTCAAAGTAAGCAATGGCGTTTGCGAGCATACCCGCACCAAGCGCATCAATGTGAAGCGGCAAGGCGGAAGGCTGCCCAACGACGGGCTGGCACAGGGCGCACCACCAAGTACTGCGTTCAAAGGCATCGTAGAGGCGCGAGTATTCCCCAATCCGGCACGCGGTAAGTTTACGCTGGATGTAACAATGGGTGATGAAGCTCATGTGCAGATTCAGTTCTACGACCTGCGCGGCGTACCCGTCAGCGAAACCTTTGAGGTACAAGCCAAATATTTCACCCGCGAGTTTGACTTCGGACACCTGCCGACCGGATTATACCTGATGAAGATTGTTTCGGAAGAACATTCTTTGATACTTCGTGTAATGAAAGAGTAAAATTAGTTGTTAAAACATATAACAAAACCTGCAAGTTGGTATATGCTTGCAGGTTTTTTGCTGAAAATCAGGAATTTGTGAAATGATTCCCAAAGAAAAATATATGTATGTTTTGCAATGATTTTGTGTTTTTTCGACAAAATATTGCTTTTCTTATCAAAGAATTAATGCGTACCTTTGCGCCGCGACCTTTGATTTTTTATTTTATGCAGATTCAACTTGTAGATAACAAATATGCACAGGTAACGGTGCTTGACGATGCGGCAACAATTGTTTGCATCTTAAAAACCGATTACGTACCTGCAAAAGACTTTCAAGAAACATTTGCACAAATCGGTGAGTATGTAAAGCAACACCCTATCCGCAAAATGATTTTGGACAAAAGAAACTTGAAAGTCTTTCACCAAGCCTCTATGGTTTGGTATCACGTGGAATGGAAGCAAGAAATGAAAAAATATGGCTTAACTGCTTATCGCAAACTGTTGCCAGACGATGTTTTCTTTCGCAAAGCCGTTGAAATTGCCCGCAAAAATATTTTGAAAGAACATCCCGAATTTCG